>NZ_FOKR01000002.1:218133-367793 GCF_900112195.1 Butyrivibrio sp. YAB3001 | reverse complement strand
GGTTTGAGAACCTTGTTAGATCATAAGAATGTAAAACATAAAGCAATACACGGATTGACTTCCAGTCAGTTTGAGAACCTTGTTAGATCATAAGAATGTAAAACATAAGTTACAGATTTCATACCGATATAACTGTTTGAGAATCTTGTTAGAGCATGAAAAATAGAAATGGAGGATTATTATGACTATTGCAATGGCAAATGATCACGCAGGCACTGAAATGAAAAATGAGATTAAGGCATATCTTATTTCTCAAGGTTATGAAGTGAAGGATTTTGGAACCTTTGATAATGAATCCTGTGATTTATCAGATTTTGTTTATCCAGCGGCACTTGCTGTTGCAAAGGGTGAATGTGATAGAGGAATCTTTTGTGATGGAGTAGGGTATGGAAGCGCCCTGATTGCAAACAAGATAAGTGGCTGCTATGCTGCAGTATGTCAGGATCCACTCTGTGCCACACTTGCAAGACAGCATACGGATTCAAATATTCTTTGCCTTGGCGCGAAGATAATAGGCGGTCTTATGAGCATGGAAATCGTTAAGACCTGGCTTAACACTGAACCTTTGATGGAAGAGAAGTACCGCAGACGTGTGCAAAAAGTATGTGACATAAATGATAAGCATTGTGTACCGGTGCGGTAGGATGTACTTGTATGCAAAGAAAGAGTTGTTTTTTACTGTTTTGATAGATAATTCTTTAGAAGAATTAATAATTTTCGACGGTAAATCTTAAGAATTTAGTGCTACACTAGAATCTGTGCCTGTTCCAGGGCACAGATTTTTCTGTTACATCTTATTTTCCAAAGCCGGCCGGCTGAAAAATTCAGAATTGTAGCAAATATGAAGACTTAAGAGGAACCAAATGAAAAATAATAATTTAAGGCAGTATTTTCCTATGCTTAGAACTAAGCAGGAAATATTGGAAGAAATTTACTCAAATGAGGAGCTTATCAAGCTTTTTAATTCTTGGGAGAGGTATCAGCAGGAAGAATTCTTAAACATTTGCTCGGGTGCAAAAGGAATAAAAATGCTTTATGACAGCTTCTTTAAAGAGGTATTTAATCCTGAGTATGATCCGGAGAGACTATCCAATCTGCTAAGTACACTAATGGGCAGAAAGGTTAAGTTTAAATTCATACTTCCCAATGATACCACTCGCCTTGGAGATGAATTGTCTCTTGTTATAACTGATATTGTGGTTGAACTTGAGGACGGGACAATAGCAAATGTTGAAGTACAAAAGCTGGGATATGCTTTTACCGGAGAAAGAGCTTCCTGCTATTCGGCAGATTTGCTGCTTAGGCAGTATAAGCGTATTCGCGATGAGAAAAAGAAGAAGTTTACATATAAGGACGTTGCACCTGTTTATACCATAGTCTTTATGGAAAAGAGTTCAGATGAATTTCATGCGTTCATGAATACGTATATCCACAATATCAATTATGTGTCAAACACAGGTCTTAAGCTAAATATGCTTCAAAATTTTATGTTTATCCCGATTGATATTTTCCTGAAGAAACTCCATAATAATGGTATAAATAATGAACTTGATGCATGGCTGACATTCTTAGGCTGTGATGAACCAGAATACATTGTGGAGCTAATTCAGAAATATCCGTATTTTAAAAAGTTCTATGATGATATTTATGAGATGTGTCTAAATGTGGAAGGGGTGATGAGCATGTTTTCAAAAGAACTTCAGATACTAGACCAGAACACTGTAAGATACATGATTGATGAACTTCAAGAGAAACTTGATGTTGCAACAGCTACGCTAGCTGATAAAGATAAAGTCATTGCCGATAATATTGCGGCTCTTGCAGATAAGGACGTTACTATTAAGAAGCTTCAAGAAGAGCTGGAAAAATACAAGAATGCATAACAATTTATAAATAAAAACATTTTATTATATGAGGCTGACCCGTAGAATGGTCAGCCTTTTAGATTACAAAAATAACAAAGTAAAATCGCACTTTAAAAAATAGCTAAGCATATGATTATAATTGATTGTTTATCTATATATAATTAAGGCTTTATCGTTTTTTAACACAATAATGTTATGATAAAATGACAGAGTTATAATGGCTTTTTAAATGGGAAAGGAGACTTACTCAATGGGAAAGTTGTATAGTCTTAGGATAAAATTGACCGCATTCTTTCTGATACCTGTCATTTTTCCTCAGTAATCGCCATCATTTTTGCAAAAAGTGAATTTCGTCAGGCAATGTCAATCTGTGTTGACCGCCAGGAAATATCACTTCGCACCTCAGAAGGTTTCCTTAGCCCTTCACAGTGCGCACCGTTAAAAGGCTTTGTACCTATCGCGCAGGCAGCTGAGTGGTATGGAGACTACGGAACATACTATGCTGACCACAGTAAGGGTGTTGCACCAACCGGAGATATGGCAAAGCTTGTAATAAAAAACATTATTTTGCTTGACTGTAATTATGTAGAAAGAAATATATATTGTTGTAAAATATTATTTCATTTTTTATAATAGTAGTTGAAAAATGATGGGGTGTGGATATGGATATTAAGGAACTACTAAACGAAATCCTTTTAAAGGATAAGGCTTTCATTCATCTACCGTTCGGTGATGGGAAATTTGATATTTATGAATCAGTGGTAGTCACATGGATCATTATGGCTATTATTCTTGTTGCGCTTCTGATCCTGACACGTGGCTTTAAGGTTCATAATATTTCTAAGAGGCAAGCTGCGGTAGAGGGCTTTGTGCTTTGGCTAAGAGGCCTTGTGGGTGGAATGCTTGGCGAAGAGGGTGAGCGATATACTGACTATATTTTTACAGTCCTGGTATATCTTGCAGTATCAAACATGATTGGCCTGTTTGGCTTTGTGCCTCCGACCATGGATATCAATGTTACTGCTGCGTTATCTTTAATGAGTATTTTTCTTGTAGAAGCTGCAGGCATCAGGAAAAAGAAATTCAGGGGATGGCTAAAGAGCTTTGCACAGCCAATGGCTGTTGTGACTCCCATGAATATCTTAGAACTTGCAATCAGACCTCTTTCTTTGTGCATGCGATTGTTCGGTAATATTATCGGTGCGACGGTTATTATGGAACTTATCAAGCATGTATTTCCACTTATTTTACCTGTGCCGTTTTGTCTGTACTTTGATATATTTGACGGACTTATCCAGGCATACGTCTTTGTATTTCTTACTTCTCTTTACATAAAAGAAGCTGTTGAGTAATGAGAAGGCAGATCATATAAATCAGATTTTAACAATTTTTTATCAACCTTAACAAAAACAAGGAGGAAAAATTATATGGATTTATCAGCAATTGGAGCAGCTATTGCAGTTTTTACAGGATTAGGTGCAGGTTTAGGAATCGGTCTGGCAACATCTAAGGCAACAGATGCAGTAGCAAGACAGCCTGAGGCGGACGGCAAGATCATGAAGCTTTTGCTTCTTGGATGCGCCCTTGCAGAAGCAACCGCTATCTATGGCTTTGTAGTAGCTATAATGATTTTGTTTACTTAAAGCATATACTCCATGAAGGAAGGAAAAAATAGTGTTAGATTTTAGTCCTATAAATATAATATGCATTATAGCCAATTTACTGATCTTGTATCTTATTTTTAAAATCTTCTTATTCAAAAAAGTAGATGCTATTTTGGCGCAAAGACGTGATGAGATTGACGAGGCAACCAAAGCTGCTGATATTGCGACCAAGTCTGCGCTTGATACCAAGAGAGAATATGAAGAGAAGATTTCTCATGCAGAGGAAGAAAAAGAGCAGATACTTGCAGACATCAAGAAAAAAGGATACGAAGAGTACGAGAAAATTGTAGACGATGCCAAGAAAAAGGGCGAGCAGATACTTCTCGAGGCTAAACATAATGCAGAAGTTGAAAATGAGAGGGCAAAAGAGGCATATGCAACCGAACTTACAGATATGGTTATACATGCTGCCTCAAAGATTGCCGCTACAAAACATAATGCTAGTGATGACAAAGAACTATATGACAAGTTTATAATTGAAGCTGGAGCAGATAATGAGTGAAAAAGTAAATGCATTATTAAGATATGCAAGTACTGCGCCGAGCCAAGAGCAGATTTCTAAAATAAAAAATGTTTTATGTCAGAAATTTGATACCACTGATATTGAGCTTGAAGTAAAGCTTGATGAATCAATTGGTGGTGGCTTTATTGTATCTTGTGGTAATTTTGAATATGACTGGAGTGACGCCGGTAGAGTAAGGCAGCTTCGGGCAGAACTGGAAAATCTTAAGCATGTCAGTGGAGCTAATGATACAAATAAGATCATCTCCATGTTTAGTGAAAAAGTCGAGAATTTCAGCCTTTCTCTTGAAGACAGAGAGGTTGGAACCGTAGTCTGGGTTGGTGATGGAATCGCCAATGTAGATGGTATTGAACATGCTTTTTATGGTGAGATCATTGAGTTCGAAGATGGAACCAAGGGCATGGCTCAGGATATTCGAAAAGATCATATAGGATGTATCCTTTTTGGTAATGATACAGGTATCAGACAGGGAACAAAGGCTGTAAGAACTTATAAGGAAGCCGGAATTCCTGTTGGTGAAGCCTTTATCGGAAGAGTAATTGATGCATTAGGCGCGCCAATCGACGGGCTTGGAAGTATCAAGGAATCAGGATACAGACCTGTTGAGCAGCCTGCACCAGGTATCATTGAGAGGCAGTCGGTCAATGAACCTATGGAGACCGGAATTTTGTCCATTGATACTATGTTCCCGATTGGAAGAGGACAGAGGGAGCTTATTATCGGTGACAGACAGACCGGTAAAACATCGATTGCCCTTGATACCATAATTAACCAAAAGGGCAAGAATGTAATCTGTATCTATGTTGCCATAGGTCAGAAGGCTTCTACAGTTGCCAAAATTGTACAGACTTTGAAAAATAATGGCGCTATGGACTATTCAATAGTAGTTAGTTCTACAGCTGCAGATATGGCGCCACTTCAGTATATCGCTCCTTATTCGGGAGCTGCAATGGCAGAATACTTCATGTATCAAGGAAAAGATGTTCTTATTGTTTATGATGATCTTTCCAAGCATGCCGTTGCATACAGAGCTCTTTCATTACTTCTTGAAAGATCACCGGGAAGAGAAGCTTATCCGGGAGATGTATTCTATCTGCACTCAAGACTTCTTGAAAGAGCAAGTAAGCTTTCTTCAGAACTTGGTGGTGGTTCAATCACAGCACTACCTATAATTGAAACTCTTGCAGGCGATGTATCTGCATATATACCTACCAACGTTATTTCTATCACAGATGGACAGATATTCCTTGAGAGTGATCTGTTCTTTGAGGGTATGAGACCTGCGGTAAATGTAGGACTTTCTGTTTCCAGAGTTGGTAGCGCAGCGCAGACTAAGGCTATGAAAAAAGCTGCCGGCAGTATAAGAGTTGATCTTGCTCAGTACAGAGAAATGGCTGTGTTTACACAGTTTAGTTCTGATCTTGATGAGACTACCAAGAATCAGCTTGCACATGGAAATGTGCTAATGGAATTGTTAAAACAGCCTCTCGAGCATCCTCTTGCTATGCATGAGCAGGTAATTATTCTGGTTGCATCAGGCGCAAAGCGTCTTGATATGCTTCCAATCAAACAGGTTAAGGATTACAAGCAGAAGCTTCTTAATTACTTTAATACTGAACAGACAGAAATCTGTGAAGAACTTGAAAAGAGCGGAGATCTGTCAGATCAGCTAAGAAAGAGGATTATCGAAGCTGTAGATACTTTCAATGACATTGAGAACAAAAAGCTCAAAAATGAAGTTGAAGAAATGCAAAAGCAAAAAGTATGAGGTCATATAATTGGCTACGATAAAAGAAATCCGTGACCGTATTAACAGCGTCAACGATACAAGAAAAATTACAAATGCAATGTATCTAATCTCATCTACAAAACTGCGACGAGCCAAAAAGATGCTGACTGATACCGAACCATTTTTCTTTGCTACCCAGGCTATGATATCAAGAGTTGTAAGGCATCTGCCTCCCGGTGTAGAGAATATCTTTTTGGAGACAAGATCGGATATTCCGGAAAAGCAGAGAAGAAAAGGTTACATCATTTTTACAGATGATAAGGGCCTTGCAGGTGCGTACAACCACAATGTACTTAAGGTTGCAGAGGAACATATCTTAAATGACAGCGATAAGTGGAAACTTTTCGTTATCGGTGAGGTTGGAAGATTTTATTTTTTATCCAAGGACATGAATATTGAGGAATCATTCATGTTCACATCGCATAATCCAACGCTTCACAGGGCAAGGAAAATTGCAGCGGAAATTCTTGAATACTACTATAACAGAGAAATAGATGAGTTTTATATCGTGTACACAACTGTACATGGAAATGTCTGTGAGACCAAGTTTGAAAAGCTTTTGCCTCTTGATATCATTACTGATATTCGGAGGGAACAGCCACTTCCAGGAGCAATCCTTGAAGAATTCTTGATGGAACCAAGTCCATCGGCGATTCTTGATAACATTGTTCCAAACTATGTTACGGGATATATTTACGGGGCTTTGGTTGAGGCTTTCTGTAGTGTACAGAGTTCACGAATGATGGCAATGGATTCAGCCAACAAGAATGCACAGAAGATGCTTGATGATCTTCAGCGAACATATAACAGGCAAAGGCAGGCTATGATAACCCAGGAGATAACTGAGGTTGTAAGTGGAGCCAAGGCGCTTAAGAGAGCCAAAATGGCTAAGGCTGCTGAAAAGGCCAGGATAAGTCCTGATGCCAAGATGATAGATGAAACGAGGAAACTCTATTGAATACTGGAAAGATAGCGCAGGTCATGGGACCTGTAGTGGATGTAAGATTTGAAGATGGTGACCTTCCTTTTATCAGTGATGCGCTTATAGTTTATGTTGAAGATAAAAAGAGGGTGATGGAAGTATCACAGCATATCGGTGAAGATGTAGTGCGTTGCATCATGCTTGCGCCAAGTGAGGGACTGTGCAAAGATATGACAGTTTATCCTACCGGCGGACCGATAACTGTGCCTGTTGGTGAAGAGGTTCTTGGAAGACTTTTTAATGTCCTTGGAGAACCTATTGACCACAAGGGTGATATTACTCCTTCTGACAACTGGCGGATTCACAGAGATGCACCAAAGCTTGTTGATCAGAGCCCTGTTGTTGAAGTTCTTGAGACAGGAATTAAGGTTATTGACCTTCTTGCCCCTTATGCCAAGGGTGGTAAGATTGGTCTGTTTGGCGGCGCAGGTGTAGGAAAGACTGTGCTTATTCAGGAACTCATTCAGAATATCGCCACTGAGCATGGCGGCTATTCAATTTTTACCGGTGTTGGTGAGCGTTCAAGAGAGGGAAATGACCTTTGGTCTGAAATGACAGAATCCGGAGTTATCAGTAAGACTGCCTTGGTATTTGGTCAGATGAATGAGCCTCCGGGAGCGCGTATGCGTGTTGCCGAGACCGGACTTACAATGGCAGAGTATTTTAGAGATGTAAAGCATCAGGATGTGCTTTTGTTCATTGATAATATCTTTAGATTTGTACAGGCTGGTTCTGAGGTTTCATCACTTCTTGGAAGAATGCCTTCAGCGGTTGGTTATCAGCCGACTCTTTCAACTGATCTAGGTATGCTTCAGGAGAGAATCACTTCCACGAGACTAGGTTCCGTAACTTCTGTTCAGGCTGTATATGTGCCTGCGGATGACCTTACAGACCCGGCTCCTGCTACGACATTTGCTCACCTTGATGCTACGACCGTTCTTTCAAGAAAGATTGTTGAACAGGGTATTTATCCAGCTGTTGATCCGCTTGAATCTTCCAGCAGAATCCTTGAGGAATCTGTAGTTGGCCATGATCACTACGAGACTGCTATGCGTGTTCAGGAAATTCTTCAGAAGTATAAAGAGCTTCAGGATATTATTGCAATTCTTGGAATGGAAGAACTTAGCGATGAGGATAAGCAGACTGTATTCAGAGCAAGAAAGATTCAGAGATTCCTTTCACAGCCTTTCCATGTAGCTGAACAGTTTACCGGAATTCCGGGCAAATTTGTTCCTTTGGCTGAGACTGTTAAGGGATTCATGGCAATAATAAACGGAGATATGGATAGTTATCCGGAAGCAGCTTTCTTTAATGTAGGCACGATTGATGAAGTCATTGAGAAAGCTAAGCAGATTGAGGCATAAAAATGAGTGATAAGCTACCTACCTTTGGACTTCAGGTTATATCAGTAAATGGTATGTTCTATGATGACAGGGCAGAGGAGATTATTTTACCATGTTCCGATGGTGAGCTTGCAATCCTATCGGGACATGAGGAAATGATCCTTGCCCTTTCTGATGGTGTTCTGAAGATAAAGAAACCCGGCGGAGAGTGGATTTACGGTGTCGTAAGTCTTGGGTCTGTTCAGGTTGCCAATAACAGGTGTATAGTAATTGTTAATACAATAGAGAAACCTGAGGATATTGATAAACTGCGAGCTCAGGAAGCGTACGAATTTGCTATGGAACATCTGCAGCAGAAGCAGTCCATAAAAGAATTCAAGAAATCCCAGGCAGGTCTTGCAAGAGCGCTTACAAGACTAAAAGCTGCCTCGAAGTATTCGGGATTAAAATAAGAAATTGTAACATATTGGAGATAGATTTTTGTGATTAAGGCATTTTTTAGATTTAGACTTTTGATTTGTGCAAGTGTTTTATCTGCTTTGACATTAACTGGCTGCGGAAAAGGAAGTTCCGATGGTTTGGCCACATATAAGGAGGAGATGACACAGTTTTACGATAAGCTTTCCTATTACGATACTTCCATTAATGCAATAGAAGCAGATTCTGAGAATGCAAAGGTTCAGCTGCTTGGTTATCTCGATGAGATGAATGAGACATATAAGTCAATGGCAGCATGTGAGATTCCGGATGAATTTAGCGGGATTTCTGATATTGCAGCTGAGGCGGCTGATTATATGCAGATGGCAAATGAATGTTATCATTTTGCATATGACGGAGCATTTGACGAGGAGAACGAACAGCTGGCTTTTCAATACTATCAGCGAGCTAACAGTAGGGCGCAGGTAATGCTTCAGGTTCTTCACGGGGAGGTTCCAAGTGGTGATGGAGTTACAGTCACTACTCAGGAAGCCGGACAGTTTGATACTATTGGGGAAGCTGAAGATAATTGAGGGTATGAAAGAAAACAGATTTTTATATGCTGCAAGGTTTATAGCATGCCTTGCAGTTATATTTATTCACACAAGATTTCCGGGGGTGGCAGGACAGTACATAGATGCACTCTCGAGATTTGCAGTTCCATTCTTTTTTGCAGTTTCGGGCAGATATTTGCTTGGAACCGGTGTAAGCATGGATTGTCAGGATTCGCGTTATATACGAAGCAGAATGAAAAAGACGCTGCTTAAAACAGTCAGGATTACTTTTTTTATCTATAGTATTTATCTATTATTTTCTTTTATTTATCATGTATTGAACAAAATATCGGTAAAAGAGTGGCTTGCTTCCAAATTTAATCCAGGTGAAGCGGTCATTTTTCTGATGTATAATTCGGGCAAATTCATATACGATGGTTCTTATACTTTTGACCATTTGTGGTATTTATTTGCTCTTATCTACGTTTATATTCTTATTTATGTATTTGCTCCTGTGCTTAGAAAATGGTATAAGGCACTGATATTTATCCTGCTCTCGTTTTTGTATTTTGGAGAGCTTTTACAGACCTATTATCCTATAAGGCCTTTTGGAATAAATATCTGTACATGGTATGTTCTTAGGAACTGGCTTTTTGTGGGAATCCCGTTTGTGCTCATTGGGATACTGTTTTCTGACCATATGGAAAAAAATAATGTCTCCATGT
Organism: Butyrivibrio sp. YAB3001; assembly: GCF_900112195.1. Classification (GTDB taxonomy): domain Bacteria; phylum Bacillota; class Clostridia; order Lachnospirales; family Lachnospiraceae; genus Butyrivibrio. Next base: position 357,931 of record NZ_FOKR01000002.1, on the reverse strand, counting down.
CATTAGAAGAAAGACTTCTCTGGAATAAGAAAATAAAGAGAAATTCTTTGATTTTTCTTATGGCAGGGGTTGCCATAACTATAGTTGAACAGAGCATTTTAGCCAAGAAAGAAGTGTATATCGGCTCAGTGATAATAGTAGTGAGCCTTTTGTTTTTATCTGAGTGTGGGCTCCCAGGAGGAAGGTTTTTATGGAAACTTGGAAAAAAATCTTCTTCAAATATTTATTTTTATCATGTACTTATCATAGCTTGTATTGATATAATGTCGAATAATGGAATTATTCCTGTGCCGGCAATGTGGCTCAAGCCATTTCTTATTGCAGCTATTTGCATCGTATTGTTTTATCTTAATCCATTTGTGCAAAAAAAAGCAGGATGAGGACAAATCAGAAAAATATAAGGAACATTGAACATGAATAGACAAGAGTTTTTAGAATTTGCCAGTAACAAAATAGTGCTGCTTGATGGCGCAACGGGAACTAATCTTATGAAGGCAGGGATGCCTGCCGGAGTATGCCCTGAGAGCTGGATCCTAGAGCATAAGGATGTGATGAGAGACCTTCAGAAGAGTTATGCAGATGCCGGCTCTGACATTATTTATGCGCCAACTTTTACCGGAAACAGGATAAAACTTGCCGATTATGGTCTTGGTGACAAGATAGAAGAAATAAATACAGAACTTGTGAAGTTTGCCAAAAGTGCAGCTCCGAATGCGCTTATTGCAGGTGATATCACAATGACAGGAAGGCAGCTTAAGCCAATCGGAGATCTTGATTTTGAAGAACTTGTGGATGTTTACAAGGAGCAGATTCAGATACTTGAAAAAGCAGGATGTGATCTTCTTGTAGTTGAGACAATGATGAGCCTTCAGGAATGCAGAGCAGCACTCATAGCAGCAAAAGAAGTATCTGACCTTGCTGTTATAGTTACGCTTACTTTTGAAGCAGATGGTCGCACATTGTATGGTTCTGACCCTGCAGCTTCTGCAATTACCTTAGAAGCTCTTGGAGCAAGCGCGATAGGTGCTAACTGCTCAACAGGCCCTGATAAGATGGAAGATATAATAAGAAGCATGACTTCTGTGACAACCATACCTATCATTGCAAAGCCAAATGCAGGTCTTCCTTCTGTTGATGCTGATGGCAATACTGAATATGATATGGACAGCGCCACTTTTGTAAATGAAATGGAGCGACTTCTTAAGGCAGGAGCATCTATAATCGGTGGCTGCTGTGGAACAAATCCTGAATATATACGTGGTCTTAAGGAAAAATATGGAAATCTTGATCCAAAGAACATCACCGATTCTGAAGGAAATCCTATCCCAAGAAAAATCTGTGGCAGGAGATATCTTTCATCTGAAAGAATGAGTCTTTCTTTTGGCATGGATGATAATTTCATGATCGTAGGAGAAAGGATAAATCCTACAGGCAAAAAGAAACTTCAGGCACAGCTTCGTGAAGGCAACCTTGATATGGTATGCGAATTTGCTGAGAATCAGGAAAAAGAAGGTGCTTCTATTCTTGATATTAATGTAGGCATGAGTGGAATCGATGAAAATGAAATGATGTTAAAAGTCCTTGAGGAAGTTATGACTATAACAAGCCTTCCTCTTTGCATCGATACCAGCAGCGCTGAAGTAATGGAGGCTGCTCTTAGAATTTATCCCGGAAGGGCACTGATGAATTCAATCTCTCTTGAAAAGGGTAAGGCAGAAAAATTCCTTCCTCTGGCTAAAAAATATGGAGCAATGTTTATTCTTTTGCCACTTGCAGAAGCTCTTCCTAAGGATTCACAGGAGAAGATAGAAAATATCCATGCGATCACCAAAATGGCTCAGGAACTGGGAATGTCTCTAGATGACATTGTTGTTGACGGACTTGTGGCAACAGTTGGAGCTGACCCGAATGCTGCTTTAAATACACTTGAAACAATTGAGTACTGCCATGCAAATAATTATGCTACTATCTGTGGGCTTTCAAATATTTCTTTTGGACTTCCTCAGAGAAGTAATGTAAACACAGCATTCCTTACCATGGCAATTGAAAAAGGCCTTACTATGGCTATTGCAAACCCGTCACAGGAGATGCTTGTAAATGCCGCATTTGCTTCAGATTTACTTAGGAAAAAAGAAGGTGCTGATGTAAGATATATTAAACGAATGGAGAGATACGCCGATCCACAAAAGGCTGAAAGTACTGTGGTTTCTGATAAAAAGCCTCAGGAAGAAGAGAGTATCCTTGAGGTGATAAAAAAAGACGTTCTAAACGGCTCAAAGCGCACCATCATGAAAGATACTCAGAAGGCAGTTGATGACGGAGTTTCTCCAAGACAGATCTTGGACGAAATCCTGATGCCTGCAATCAATGAAGTGGGAGCACTGTTTGAAAAGGGCAAGTATTTCCTTCCACAGCTTATTGCAAGCGCAGAAACCATGAAGATGTCAATAAGTCTTTTGGAGCCACTTCTTCAAAAAGATGCGGATAATGACAAGAAACTTCCGACAATTGTGGTTGCCACGGTTCATGGTGATATTCATGACATCGGCAAAAATCTGGTTACTCTGATGCTTAGAAATTATGGGTTTAACGTAATTGACCTTGGAAAAGATGTTCCAAGAGAAGAAATAATAAAATCGGCAAAAGAAAATGATGCCAGGATAATAGCTCTTTCAGCGCTTATGACAACGACCATGAAGGAAATGAAAAACGTGGTTGAACTTGCTCATAAGGAATGCCCGGATGTTAAGGTTATTATCGGCGGCGCGGTAGTTACTCAGGAATATGCAGATGAGATAGGCGCGGATGGATATTCCGGTGATGCTGCGGAAGCAGTCAGAGTTGTGAAAAAGCTTTTGGATATTGCATAAAGTTTTTTTGACCAATAGAAAAAAAGTGTGGAGGTTGGCTACATGATAGGAGCAGAAGTAATAGTAAAATGCCTTGAAAAAGAGAATGTTAAGGTTATTTTCGGTTATTCAGGCGTTGCAATAGATCCATTTTGGAACAAAATCCTGGATACTGATATTAAGAGAGTTCTTGTAAGGACAGAGCAAAATGCAGCTCACCTTGCAAGCGGCTATGCAAGAATAAGTGGTGGTGTAGGCGTATGCGCAGTTACATCAGGCCCAGGCGCCACAAATCTTATTACCGGAATTGCTACAGCTTATGCTGACAGTATTCCTCTTGTTGCTATTACAGGACAGGTCAACAGTGATATGATAGGCAGTGATGTTTTTCAGGAGGCTGATATCACAGGAGCTGTTGAATCATTTGTTAAGTATAGCTACCTTGTAAGGGATGTAGCTGATCTTCCACGAATAATCAAGGAAGCTTTCTATATTGCAAGCACGGGAAGACGCGGACCTGTACTTATTGATATTCCTTTTGATATTCAGAACGCAGAGTTTTCAGGAAAGTTTTCATATCCTGAATCAATTTCAATGCGAAGCTATAAGCCGACTGTTAAGGGAAATATTGTTCAGATAAAAAAGGTTATTAAAGAGGTAGAACACGCAAAGAGACCAATAATCTGTGTTGGAGGCGGAGTTCATCTTAGCGGCGCCACCAAAGAGATCAGGAAATTTGCTGAATTAAACAGTGTTCCTGTGGTTTCGACCATGATGGGAATTGGTGTCATGCCTTCTGAGCATCCTCTTTATTTTGGAATGGTTGGTAATAACGGACAGCCATTTGCAAACAGGGCAATGAATGAATCAGACCTTCTTTTGATGGTAGGGGCAAGAGTTGCAGATAGAGCAGTCAACAGACCTGACCTTATTACTGAGAACAAAGTCATGGTGCATATTGATGTGGACCCGGCAGAGATTGGTAAAAATGTTGGACCTACAATTCCGCTTGTTGGGGATATAAAAAATATATTCCAGGATTTTCTTGAACAGGATGATTATGCGGATGATCATTCAGACTGGCTTGATACTTTAAATGGCTATAGAAAAGAGATGGCATCTTTGAGAAAGCCATATGTGGGAGAATTTGTTGAACCCAAAGATTTCATAACAAAGCTTTCAGATGTTTTAAGGGATGATGCCATTTATGTTGCAGATGTGGGACAGAATCAGATGTGGTCCTGCGCATATCATAAGGTTAAGAACGGAAGATTTTTAACCTCAGGCGGAATGGGCACGATGGGGTATTCAATTCCGGCTGCTATGGGAGCCAAGCTTGCAGATAAATCCAAACAGGTTGTTGCTGTCATTGGTGACGGTGCATTTCAGATGTCCATGATGGAACTTGCAACCATGCGACAGTATGGAATTAATATCAAGATTATTGTCATGAAAAATGGCTTCCTTGGTATGGTAAGAGAGCATCAGCACTATGCTTATGAGGACCATTATTCAATGGTTGAACTTAAGGGTGATCCTGATCTTTCACTTATAGCTGCGGCCTATGGTATGGAATATATGAAAGTTGACGGTAAATGTGATATTTCTGCTAAGCTTTCAGAGTTTTTTGCAGATGATAAGTCGGGACTAATGGAAGTAACTGTTGATCCCATGGAACTTGTAAAGTATTGAGCATAGGAGGCTTTTGTTTATGAGAAGAATATATTCAGTCCTTGTAGAGAACAGAGCCGGTGTGCTCTCAAAGGTTGCAGGTCTTTTTGCAAGAAGAAATTTTAATATCGATTCCCTTGTTGTTGGCGAAACTGCTGACAAGAGTGTTTCAGCCATGACTATTGTTTCAAGCGGAGATGAGCGGACAATAGAACAGATTGAAAAGCAGCTAAACAAAAAGATAGATGTTATCAAGGTTAAGACATTTAAGGAGAGCATGAGTATCAATCGTGAACTTATGCTTATCAAGGTTAAATACAATAAAGAAAACAGGCGTGATATCATGGAGAATTGTGAAATCATGCAGGCACAGATTGTAGATATGTCAAAGAATATGATGATGATACAGATCTGCGATACATCTGAAAGAATCGAACTGTTCATTGAGATGTTAAAGAGCGTCAGCATTGTGGAGATTGCCCGTACGGGAACTGTTGCGTTAACTAAGTGCAGAGAACAATAAAAAGAAAATCCCTGAATATCATTTGCATGTACTGTAATGATACTCAGGGATTTGTTTTGCTAATTATCAAATTCTTATTTCATAAAAATTGCTACGTTATGGGCGTGAACTTGCGTGATATTAATATCCTCTTCTTGCTTTGACTATAAGGACAATACTTATTATTGCCAGTATTAACGTTATCATCGCTATTGCAAAGAACTGAAGTATAAGCGTATTTGTATTTACTACTTCGTAGGCGATTGCATATTCTGAAAACTTGTCAGTTCTGAATGTTATCGTGTTCGAAGAACTATCAAGATTTTTTAATACATCAACTTTTCCGTGATGACTTCTTATAATGCAGAACTTTCTTCCGGATTTTTGATATTCAGCAGGTACCTGAATCACAACTTCAAGTTCTGCGCCGGTCTTATCAATTACGGTGCTGGTTCCGTTACTTGTTTTCATTATGAGAAAATCAAAGTAGGAAAGTGGTTTATAACCAACTACGCTCTGAAAATCTTTTTTTGTATCGGAGTCAAGTGTTGAACCATTTTCTGTAATACTTACATTAAAGGAAACAGGAGTGCCTTTAAGAACGGCAAGCTGTTCTTCATCTGATAAGGTCTCGATGATCACATTTTCAAAGTTCATAAGAGTTGGCTTGTCATGGTAAAGGGCAACAGAAGTTTCCTGTGCATCGGTTGCATAGCTGTTATTGACGGTTATCTGAAGCGTACCGTCTTCAAAGGCCTGCCTTAGCATTGGAAGAGCAGCGCGGTCTTTTATCAGATTTACAACCACGTCCTCATCAATGCCAAATCTTTGAAGGACGCTTCCTGTTGCCACATCATTAGACATGCTGCTTATAACTTCTTCATCGGATGTTATATATGTGTCATCGGCATATTCTTCTGCATCAAGGGTTTCTATTTCTTTTGGAATTTCCTCTTCAATAATAACCTGTTCCGGAAGTGCTCCAGATGTTACGGTATCTTCGTTATAGGGGGCGGAGTCAGCTGCTTTTGCTTCGATTTTAGTGCTTTGTCCTGCTGCGCTTGATACATTATTCTTTCCTGCTACCGGAGTCTGTGTCTGCTTTGGGGTAGGGATGAGCTCAAACGCAACTGCAATGGAATGCTTTTCCCTTACATTATTAAAGGTATAGCTTGCTACTGCGCCTATATTTTTTCCGTCAACTGCCACTGCGAGCACTCTGTAACCTGCCTGTGGCACCATATTGTAGGTGATGCTTCCGCCTTCCTGTACGAAGTAATCACCACTTGGAACAATGCTTCCTCCTGAATTGGCAATTCCCGAAACAATCTTGAAGGTTTTTGCCTGTTCTTTGATGAAGTTTGCAACTATATTTACGTCGTTTTTTATATTTTCTATTACATATTCGCTGCTTGTTGAAACAATCTGTCCGTTGATGCTCCAGCCGGCAAATTCATATCCACTGTAGGCTGTCTGTTTTATGCGTACATTTGAACCTGCGTCGTAAGTGCCTGCTCCTTCATATTTACCTGTATCCTGCGGATAAACAGATACAGATACGTTAAAACGACTTCTTTTAAATACAGCGGTGATATTCATATCATTAGTAACATTGTTTATCTGTATGGTAGAAGCATCAGATATAGTTCTGTTATTTTCAACAAAGCCTTCAAATACATAACCGGGTTTAGCTTTTGCTGTTATAGTTACATTTCCGCCATAGGCTACAGATTTGCTTTCTGATACAGTTCCGCCATCATTTGTGTTGACCGAAGTTCTGACGTAGCAGGTTGTTCTTTCAAATTTTGCAACAAGATATCTGTCACTGGAAATATCAGAAAGTGTTAGCTGGTGGGAAGAGGACAGGAGATTGTTTCCCTCGTACCAGCCCACGAATCTGAAATTATTATTTGGTGAAGCAGATACTGTTGTGCTGACTCCTTTTTTAACTGAACCGCCGCCTGCGATAGCGCCTCCGTTTTCAGGAGAGGCCGATACCTGAATAAGATAGTTTTCGGAAGTGATTGTAACTATGGCAGTGTCATAGACAGATGGGTCCTGCCTTGAAGTTGCTATTACAGCAAGAGAAGATGCTGATTCATTTGATGCGATTGTCAAAACACCATTATTTATACTTGTGCCGGAGCTTTGATGACCTGAAAGAGACCAGGTGACTGCATCATTGTAATCATAGCCGCCGCTTACAGTCGCTGAAAACTGGATTTTCTTTCCGGTTGGAGCTGTTGTGGAACCAGGAGTTATTACTACACGGTCAACATAAGGCTGCTGAGCTTTTACCACAACTACAAAGTTTACAGTTACGGAGTGATGCCTTCTATAATCATTTGCTGAGAAAAAAACAGCCTTTGCCTTGTAGGTTCCGGGTGACAGGTTAGGACGTACGTCAACACTGTATTCAAGTGATTCTCCCGGTTCAAGGTCGGTATTACTATCGGAGGCATAAACATTAAAACCATTACTTTGATCAAATAATTCATAAGTAACAGGAAATGCATTGTATCCGGTATTTACTATTGTAAACTGTGATGGAATGGTGACATCATCAGTGAAGATATGACCGAAATTGATGTTAGGAGTATAGCAGGATAAATCATAATCGAATGGATCGGGAACATATTCAGGCGGATCCGGATCAACCATTTCCATGCTCTCGGGCCTGTCTTCAGAAGAGGAGTTTTCTTCAAAAGTTTCAAAAGCTTCACTGTCTACCTTAATAGCGTCTGATTCAATTGCTATTTCTTCAGTATAAGATTCAGAATCAGATTCTGTAACGGAATTTGTATCTGAATTTTCTTCGTTATCAGAAGTATTTTCTTCTTCAATTTCAGTTCCGCCTTCACTATCTGTTGCAAAGGCTCTTATAATTGAGAAGCCGGTGATGGATGTGAGAATGAGCGAAATTGTAAGTAGTAGGGATAGAAGCTTTAGCAGTAGGTTGTTTTTCATTAGCAACTCCTTTTTTTTAGTTTTCATATTGTCACAATAATTGCATTTTATCTGACAATAAACACTATTATGATATTAATTATACGGATTTAAAGTTGTCAGAATAATTAAAATATTATTAAAAAATGGTTTTTATAAAATTTTTGTTAAAAAAATATCAGAAAGCATTGAAATATAGAGACTTTTATGTAAAAATAAGAATGGTGCTCAGAAATGGCAAACTGTATGCACCTCTTAGGTCAAATATCTGACCATTCTATTCTGGTAGTAAGTAATGAAAGTTACTTTACAATACGAAAGGAGATTTTTCACATGATTTACTCAACAGAGGTAAAAAATATGTGTCCCGTAACACAAGGGGTACATCATGGCGCTGCTCCCATTCCTGAAGAAGCTAAGTGGGTACAGTCCAAAGAAGTAAAAGATATTTCCGGCTATACTCATGGTATTGGTTGGTGCGCTCCTCAGCAGGGATGCTGCAAGCTTTCACTTAACGTTAAGGAAGGTATCATTCAGGAAGCGCTCGTTGAGACAATTGGTTGCTCCGGAATGACTCATTCAGCAGCTATGGCTTCTGAAATTCTTCCAGGACTTACAGTTCTTGAAGCACTTAACACAGACCTTGTTTGTGATGCTATCAATACAGCTATGAGAGAGCTGTTCCTTCAGATTGTTTATGGTAGAACACAGTCTGCTTTCTCTGAGGATGGACTTCAGATCGGTGCTGGTCTTGAAGATCTTGGTAAGGGAACACGTTCAATGGTTGGTACAACATATGGTACTCTTGAAAAGGGACCTCGTTACCTTGAACTTACAGATGGTTATATCACAGAGATCGCTCTTGACGAGAACGATGAGATCATCGGATATAAATATGTTAACTTCGGCAAGATGATGGACTTCATCAAGGCTGGTGATGACGCTAATACAGCTATGGAAAAGGCAAAGGGCCAGTATGGTCGTGTTGCTGATGCAGTAAGATGCATCGATCCAAGACATGAGTAATTAAGGTAAGGAGGAAAAAATAATGGCTTTATTTGAATCATATGAAAGAAGAGAGCCCCAGATCCTGGCTTGCCTTAAGGAATATGGGATTTCTTCTATCGAAGAATGTAAAGAAATTACAATGGCTGCTGGCATTGATGTTTACAGCCTTATCGAGGGCATTCAGCCTATCTGCTTTGAGAATGCTAAGTGGGCTTACACAGTAGGTGCAGCTATCGCAATCAAGAAGAACTGCCGCAAGGCTTCTGAGGCTGCTGCAGCAATCGGTATCGGACTTCAGGCTTTCTGTATTCCTGGATCTGTTGCTGATCGTCGTAAGGTTGGTCTTGGACATGGTAACCTTGGTAAGATGCTTCTTGAAGAGGACACAGAGTGCTTCGCATTCCTTGCTGGTCACGAGTCATTCGCAGCAGCAGAGGGCGCTATCGGTATCGCTGAGAAGGCTAACAAGGTTCGTCAGAAACCTCTTAGAGTTATCCTTAATGGTCTTGGAAAAGACGCAGCTCAGATTATTTCCCGTATCAACGGATTCACATATGTAGAGACACAGTATGACTACTACACAGGTGAAGTTAAGGAAGTATTCAGAAAGTGCTATTCTAAGGATGCAAATTCACCTCGTGCAAAGGTTAACTGCTACGGCGCTAACGATGTACAGGAAGGTGTTGCTATCATGTGGAAGGAGAACGTTGACGTATCTATCACAGGTAACTCAACTAACCCTACAAGATTCCAGCATCCAGTTGCAGGTACATACAAGAAAGAGCGTACAGAAGCTGGCAAGAAGTACTTCTCAGTTGCTTCAGGCGGCGGTACAGGACGTACACTTCACCCAGATAACATGGCAGCTGGTCCTGCTTCCTACGGTATGACAGATACTATGGGACGTATGCACTCAGATGCTCAGTTCGCTGGTTCTTCATCAGTTCCTGCTCACGTAGAAATGATGGGTCTCATCGGCGCTGGTAACAACCCTATGGTTGGTATGACAGTTTCTACAGCAGTATCTATCGAGGAAGCTGCTAAGGCTGGTAAGTTCTAATTTTGAGAACTTAATAGAGTTTATAATATTAAAGCGAGTGCTTTTTGGCACTCGCTTTTCTTTAATTTATAAGAATTGTTTTTATCTTCGTTTCTCAGGATATGCTTCATAGAATTTATCTTTGTCTATATACATCTGTTCATCGGCATAGCGCATAGCCAGGCGCAAATTTCCGCTGCTTGCATCATAATAATAGCCTATAGCAAAATATAGCCAGTCAGGATCGCTTGCTTTTTCTCTTAATAGTTCAATCTTTTTCTCAAATTCTGCCTGAGTGCTAAAGGATATGATAGTAAACTCATCACCACCGGCACGGAAAATCTTATCATCAGAAAATACTTCTTTTAAGACTTGAGCAGCATATACGAGAAGCTTATCACCCTGGGAATGACCATCATTGTCGTTTATGGTCTTAAGCCCGTTCAGGTCGCAAAATGCTACGTTGAATGGTCGTGGATTAAACTCAAGCTTAAGTGATAACTCATCTACATTAACGTTCATACAGTTTCTGTTATAAACACCGGTGAGCATATCCACGTTACTAAGATATTCAAGTCTTTGCAGGAATAGGTGATTAGCAACTTCGGAAGATAAGAAGAAGGAAACAAGTTCAGTGGTTTCCTTTACTCTTAATAGGTGATCAAGGTCAAAATTTGTTATGTAAAGGTAGCCGATAATATCATCCTGGTGCATGAAGGGAACAAGGCACAATCTGTAAACGCCGTTATCCCTAAGAGTCTTTACCCATTCGGGGGCTTTTTCTTCTACAACAGCCATGTCATGCTCATCTTTTATGATAATGCTGTTAGTCTGTTTTACGAGTTCTTCCCAGCTCTCAATGATATCGTAGGGAACAGCGGAAAATGCCTTTCTTATATCAAGGCTATTATCTGCTACATCTGCACTGATAATTTCGAAGGTTCGAAAATCTTTATCAATGGAGAGGGTACTTGCTGCGAAGGAATTTGTGTATTCGCGAAGCTCTCTTGTTACTATTTCCATACTTTCATGGAATTTCTTTTCATTTCTAAGTTCAAGACATGACTTTATAACGAAACTTGCTATATCAGGTGAGACAGTAGCAAATTTGCCGGAATCCATTTCTTTATTCAATGTATATGAAAACTGACAGTAGCTTATGGACGGATCATCACTTTCAATGGCTATCGGATTTAGTATATCCTGTGTCCAAAAACCATACATTCTGGTGGTATCAACGTATGTGGTGATATAGTCTTTGTGCCATGCTGCTCTAAAGCATATATCCTCGAAGTTCATCTCCTTCGGAAGGTGAAGCGTGTAGAGCTGGCCTTCAACTTTACTTTCAATTTCATCATAAGCAATGTCAGAATTCTCGTTTGGCTTTATAAATATTTCGTAGTAATCATTTTTGAAAACATCATTTATGACTTCAAAGCGAACTTCACCGCAGCTTCCGTCAGCAAGCTTTTCTACAGACATAATGACGCTAGGAGTGGGAATCATATTTACAAAGCTTTTTAACTTCTGATAGTTTTCATTTGTCATATTATTTCACCATATCAGGATATTCTTCGTAGAAACTATCTTTAAATTCCTGTTCATATTCATTGGCAAATCTTAGGGCAGTGTGCAGATTTCCTTCTGTCATATCAGTGTAATAACCGACTGTAAAATATACCCATTCCGGATCACTTGCTTTTTCCTTGAGCTCATTGATCTTTTCTTCAAAGGCTTTTTCTGTAGTGTTGGTGGAGATAACTGCAAATTCATCTCCTGAGGATCTGTAGATAAAGTCATTTGCAAAGACATCCCTAAGAATCCTTCCGGCCTCACTAAGGAGATTATTGCCGGCATCATGTCCCTGTTTTATATTGACGGTTCGTAAAGTATTGAGGTTACAGAAAGCGACGCTAAAAGGAGTTTTACTAACTCTAAGTTCCATGGCAAGTTCATCAACTTTGGAGTTCATTGCATTTCTGTTTTGAACGCCCGTCCGCATATCAAGGGAACTAATGGTTTTAAGCTTATCAATGAAGATATGATGTGCAACTTCCGAAGAGAGGAAGAAGGACACCATTTCAATTGTGTCTTTGAATCTGGACAACTGGTTAACATCGAAATTAGTGATGTAAAGATATCCGATTATCATGTTCTGATGGAAGAATGGCGCAAGGCAAAGGCTTTTTACGTCATTATCCCTTAAGGTCTTTACCCAGTCAGGAGCCTTTTTCTCAAAATCAACCATATCTTCTTCGTTTCTGATTATTATGCAGTCAGTTCCTGAAATAAGATATTCCCAGGTCTCGATAATTTCATAGGGTATATTTGAAAAGATGTCATGAAGGTTTATCAGGTTATTCCTTACACATTCGCTAACAACTTCAAACTGATACAGGTCATGTGAAACAGTTATGATAGATGCAGCAAAAGAATCTGTAAATTCTCTGATATCTCTTGTGACGGTATTCATTGTTTCATAGAAATCTTCTTCTTTACGAAGATTGATGCAGGTTCTGATAACAAAAGAAGCAATATCTGGTGGGATAATGGCATATTTACCTGAATCCATTTTTTTACTCAGGTTATAAATAAACTGGCAGTAGCCAATGCTGTCATCTCCGTTATTGTTAAGCGGAATAATGATATCCTCAGTCCAATAGCCATATAATCTTGTGGTGTCAACATATGCATGATAATGCTCATTGTTCCAGGCAGCTTTGAAGAGGACATCTTCAAATTTGGGATCTTTTGGTAATTTTGCATCGTAAGGCAGACCTTCCACATCTTCGCCTGTCATACTGAATTTATCATTTGTTGCGGCCATTATTATTTTTCCGCAACTGCCATCCGGATTTTTTTCCACAGACAGGATTGCACTGGGCATAGTGCATGTATTTACAAGTGTTTTTAGGGTTGAGTATTCGATTCCTGACATTTGATACCTCCATGGATGGGTAAAATAGTACAAATACATCATACCATAACATAAACTAAAAAACATTTATATATCTATCAAAATTATGAAAAGCTTAATAAATAATTATGAATAATGAACTATATATTAGGAATATAAAAAAACGATTAAATAGGTGCTCAAAAACGTATAAATAAGCTATATAATGATAACAGCTATGGATGCGCACTCGCGCGAGAATGTTGCGAGCGACATTCTTTATTATGGTAAATGTCATTTGAGTTTGCTAAAATATGAATAATTACTATTTTTTTGAGGGATGATTATGAATAAAAAGGATGAAAAGATATTTAACGACAGGCTTGCTAAATATGAGGATGAACTGAAATGGCTTTATAATGAGCTTTATAATAATGATGAACAGGCTTATAGCTATTTTATTTCCATGCTTGCAAAGTTTTTTTCAGAGCGCAGTAAAGAGCTAAAAGAATGGGATGCGAAGAAAGAAGAAAATCCTGGGTGGTATACCGGCTGTGATATGCTTGGAATGCTGATGTATACGAATTGTTTTGGAAAGAATCTTCAAGGAGTCCGTTCACATCTTGATTATATAGAATCCTGCGGTGTCAATTACATACATCTTATGCCTCTTTTGGAGAGCCCTAAGGAAAGAAGCGACGGGGGATATGCGGTTTCTGACTTTAGAAAGGTTCAGCCTGAGCTTGGAACAATGGAGGATCTTGCAAATTTATCTGCTGACTGCCATGAGAGAGGCATTAGCGTCTGTCTTGATTTTGTAATGAATCATACAAGTGAGGATCATGAGTGGGCGCAAAGGGCCAGAAGAGGAGAAAAAGAATTTCAGGATAGATATTTCTTTTTTGATGACTGGAACGAACCGGATGATTATGAAGAGACAGTTCCGCAAGTCTTTCCACAGACGGCACCGGGGAATTTTATCTGGTGCAATGAAGCCGGTAAAGTTGTCATGACAACTTTTTATCCTTATCAGTGGGATTTGAATTACAGAAATCCTACAGTATTTAATGATATGACCGCGAATATGCTGTTTTTGTGCAATCAGGGTGTTGATATAATCCGCCTGGATGCTGTTCCGTATATTTGGAAAACTGTTGGTACAAGCTGCAGAAATCTTCCGCAGGTTCATAGTCTTGTCAGAATGATGCACATTGCAGCAAGGATTGTGTGCCCGGGAACAATTCTTCTTGGAGAGGTTGTAATGGAGCCTTCCAAAGTTGTTCCTTATTTCGGAACTATAGAAAAACCAGAATGTCAGATGCTATACAATGTAACTACCATGGCAAGCACCTGGCACACTGTTGCCACAAAGGATGTGAAACTCTTAAAACATCAGCTTGGCATCGTATTTAACCTGCCAAAACAGTACATCTTCCTTAATTATCTGCGTTGTCACGATGATATCGGTTGGGGACTTGATTATGAGTTTTTAAGACAATTTGGCGTTGAACAGGTATCTCACAAAAAATACTTAAACGACTATTTAAGAGGCGCAATGTATGAATCTTCTTCCAGAGGAGAGCTGTACAACGATGATCCTAAACTTGGAGATGCAAGGCTTTGCGGTACGACGGCATCACTTTGTGGAATTGAAGCTGCAGAATATGAGCAGGATATGAGTAAACTTGACTGGTCGGTTAAGCTTGATATTATGCTTCATGCTTTTTTGCTTACTCAGAGTGGAATTCCTGTGCTGTACAGCGGCGATGAGATAGGACAGCTAAACGATTATGATTATCATACTGATCCTGTTAAAAATGCTGACAGCAGATATCTCCATCGTGGAGATTTTGACTGGGAGAGCGCTAAACTGCGCAAGAAAAAAGGAAGCAGACAGGAGAGACTTTTTAGCGCGATCACAAAACTTGTAAAGATAAGAAAACAGCATAGAGTTTTTGACAGTGCGGCAGACACCTGGATTGTTGAGACATATAATGATCATGTTCTTGGAATTGGAAGATTTTATCAGAATGAGAAGATGATAGCTCTGTTTAATTTTGGTGATTATGATGAAAAAGCGTTTATAAACGAAGAAGGGAATTACAAGAACCTTCTAACGAGAAAACGTTTTGATACTAAAAATGTGACAGTACCGGCCCATGACTTTTTGTGGCTGTGTATGGAATATTAAATACTTAAATGATATGAAGGATTGTGAAAATAAATCCGTGACATATTAAAAGAAACACAGCTCAGAAGTCAATATGATTCTTCTGAGCTGTGTTTATGTCACATTCTTTTATCCGGATGATTTCTAAAGTAAATCGACTTATCTTTTAACATGTGTTCATTTGCATAACGGAGTGCAAGGCGAAGGTCTTTACATTCCTGATCACAATAGTAGCCTATGGCAAAATGAAGCCAGTCAGGATCTGATGCTTCTTCACGAAGAGCTGCAATCTTTTCCTCAAATTCCTGTGTGTTTGCGGAGGTTGAGATAACAGTGAATTCATCTCCGCCAGATCTGTATATTTTATCATTGGTAAAGACTAGATTAAGAAATTCGGCAGCTTCTTTAAGAAGCTTATCGCCGCTGTCGTGGCCGTCGATATCATTTACAGTTTTTAAGCTGGTCAAATTACAGAAGGCTACATTGACAGGCTTTGGACTCAGGACGAGCTTTGTAGCAAGCTCATCAACATTTACATTCATGCAGTTTCTGTTGTAAACTCCTGTCAGAAGGTCGATGGTGCTTAAATAATCAAGACGTGACATGATCATATGGTTTGCAACTTCCGCTGAAAGGAAGAAACTCATAAGTACTACCATGTCTTTAAAGGTGTTTATCTTATCTACATCAAAATTTGTTATATATAAGTAACCGATAATGGCATTTTGGTGTACGAAAGGAACGAGGCATAGAGAGTGGATATTATTTCTTTCAAGAACATCAACGCATTGTGGCGCTTTTTTACTGTAATGTTCCATGTCATTTTCATCTTTTACAATAATGCAATCCGTTTCGCCACAAAGCCATTCCAGCTGTTCAACGATTTCATAGGGGATTCTTATGAATAAATCTTTTATTTTATAGGCATTGTTTTTAACACATTCGCTAATAATATCAAATTTATAAAGGTCAGGACTTACAGTTAATATGCAAGCAGACTGGGCACCGGTGTTTTCAAGGATATCCCGTGTCACAACATCCATTGAAGAGTCAAAATCTTCCTGTCCCTTCATCTTAAGGCATGCACTGATGACAAAACTTGCAGTGTCAGGCGGAATTACTGAGAACTTTCCTGTGTCTATCATCTTGGAGAGAGTATAGAATAATTCCAGATATCCGATTTTATTTTCTTCATCATTTCCGAGAGGAAGAAGGATGTTTTCTGTCCACATTCCATACATTCTGGTGGTGTCTATATATGAGTGAAAATGCTCGCCCAACCAGGCTGTGCGATAACATATATCTTCAAATTTAGGTTCTTTTGGCAAAAAATCTGTATAAATCTTTCCATCCATAGTAAATTGATCGCGAGTTGGTTTTTTGCCGGATTCTGGAGCAAAAAGAGCATAGTTACTGTCTAAGAAAGGTTCGTTCGCAGCAACATATCGGATTTCGCCACAGGTGCCATCAGGATTTTTTTGCACGGAAATAATAGCACAGGCAAGCTGCTGTGAAGAAACAATCTGTTTGAAGCCTTCATATGTCAGAAAAGACATCAGATATACCTCCGGAGAATAATGGTTTGTAGTCGCGAATACGTATATTATCTCACTAAAATATCATAACATATTAATTGTATGAAAATCAAAAAACAGTATCACAAAACGTGTTCAATTTAGCTTAATTAGCTACTTTCGTGAACGTGGAAAAAGAAGTATAATACAGTTGAAGGCTGTGTAGCATCATGCGTCACAGCGTTTATGTGAAGGGGGAGGGATGAGTATGGTTATTTCTGCGCCGGTTACATGGCTGATTGTGACTGTAGCTCTTGCAGTCATTGAACTTTCCACGTTTGGTCTTGTCACTATATGGTTTGCCATAGGAGCTGCCATGGCGATGATTGCAGCTATTATTGGCGCAAATATTGGCATTCAGCTGATTGTTTTTATAGTAGTTTCCACAGTAATACTGATTACTTTACGGCCTTTGGCGACTAAATATGTAAACAGCAGAACTAAGAGAACCAATATTGATGCGGTTATTGGCAGAAAACTGGTTGCCAAAACAGATATTGACAATGCTGTAGGACTGGGAAAGGTTGATATGGATGGCTCCACCTGGTTTGCTTTATCGTCCAGAGAGGACGAAGTGATTCATGCTGGTGATATTATCAGAGTTGTAAAAGTTGTTGGGGCAAAGCTCATTGTTGAGAAGGAGGATGAAAAGTAATGATCTATGCAGTTGTATTAATTATTTTGATTTTGGTTTTGGTTGCGGCAAACGTAAGGATAGTTCCGCAGGCACATTCATTTGTTGTGGAGAGACTTGGAGCTTACAAGGAGACCTGGGATGTAGGACTTCATATTAAAGTCCCTTTTATTGACAGAGTTGCAAGGCAGGTTGACCTTAAGGAACAGTACTGTGATTTCCCACCTCAGCCTGTTATCACACAGGATAACGTTACAATGCAGATTGATTCGATCGTATTCTTTAGAATTTCTGATCCTATGGCATTTGCATACGGCGTAAGAAATCCTATCGGAGCTATTGAAAATCTTACAGCAACTACTCTTCGTAACGTAATCGGTTCACTTACTCTTGATGAAACACTTACTTCAAGAGATAAGATAAATGCTCAGATGCAGGATGCTCTTGATATCGCAACTGACCCATGGGGAATAAAGATAACAAGAGTTGAGCTTAAGAATATCAACCCTCCGGAGCAGATAAGAGATGCGATGGAGAAGCAGATGAAGGCTGAGCGTGAAAAGAGAGAAAAGATTCTTTTTGCAGAAGGCGAGAAGCAGTCTCAGATTACTGTAGCAGAAGGTGAGAAGCAGAGTAAGATACTTCAGGCAGAAGCTGATAAGCAGGCAACTATCCTTCGCGCAGAAGCTGAAAGAGAAAAGAAAATCCGTGAAGCTGAAGGTCAGGCTGAGGCTATCAAGAGCATTCAGCGCGCTAATGCAGAGGGTATCAAGATGTTAAAAGAGGCTGGCGCAGATGAGTCAGTTCTTACTCTTAAGAGCCTTGAAGCATTTGAGAAGGCTTCTGACGGCCAGGCAACAAAGATCATTGTTCCGTCAAACATACAGGGAATTGCAGGACTTGCGCAGTCTATAAAGGAAATTGTGAAGTAATGTCAAATAAAAATCTTAGGTTTAAGTCCAAGAAGGATTTAGTATTTTATTTCCTTGAGGGTAGTAAAAGATTCTTCTTTTTAAGTGTAGTTTTTTCTATACTTGTCACTATTTTTGATCTTATAGGACCAAAGATAATCCAGTACACTGTAGACTTCTGCATAGGAAATTCAGAAGTTAGCGTTGCGCCTGGATTTGTCCTTACTATTATGGATGTGCTCGGAGGAAGGCAGTTCCTCCGGGGACATTTGTATTATATTGCGATTATTGTTGGCGCAGTTGCGCTTGCTTCGGCACTATGCAGATACAGTTTCAGACTTTGTAATGCGCTTGGCTCTGAGAAACTTATTCAGAGAATGAGAAATAAGCTCTTTGAGCAGATAATGCATCTTCCGTTTAGCTGGCACGGTCAGAATCATACAGGAGATATTATACAGAGATGCACATCAGACGTTGATACTGTGAGAATGTTTATTTCTGAGCAGATGCTTTCTCTATTTAGAATCTTTATCAGAATATGCGTTGCAATGTACTTTATGATTGGGATAAATATAAAGATGTCCTTTTTCTCGGCTATTTTTATTCCAATCATAGTCATTTATTCGAGTTTTTTTCATCAGAGAATAAGAAGCGAATTTGAGAGAGCAGATACGGAAGAGGGAAGGCTTTCTGCAACTGCCCAGGAAAATCTTACGGGTGTGCGAGTAGTTCGTGCATTTGGCCGTGAACAGTATGAGAAGGAGAGATTTGTCAAACAGAATGCTGAATACACGCAGATGTGGATAAATCTTATGAAAACTCTTGCAGCCTTCTGGGCGTCCAATGACCTTATCTCTGGACTACAGGTTATGATAATAACAGTTCTTGGTGCAGTTTATTGCGTGAGAGGCGATATCACAGTAGGTGAATACATAGCCTTTGTTTCGTATAATTCAATGCTTGTATGGCCTGTCAGGGCACTAGGCAGAATTATTTCCGAGATGAGTAAGGCCGGTGTATCAATAGACCGTATCAGTCACATAATGAATTCTGAAATTGAGCATGATAGGCCTGATGCAAAAGAGCCTTCTATGGGCGAGGATATTACTTTCGAGCATGTATCTTATGCCTATGAAAATGGCGGAGGAGAAGTCTTAAATGATGTGAGCTTTATCATAAAGGGCGGCAGTACCTTTGGAATACTTGGAGGCACGGGTTCCGGAAAGTCAACGCTTATGTATCTGATGGACAGGCTCTACGACCTTGACGAAAATTCAGGCCATATCCGTGTTGGTGATACTGATATCAAAGTTATTAAGGCTTCCTGGCTTAGGAAAAATATCGGTTTTGTTCTTCAGGAACCATTTCTTTTTAGCAGAACGTTGTCTGAAAACATTGGAATCACTCAGAAAAAGGCTGATATCAAGGAAATAAAAGAGGCGGCTAAGATAGCAGCTCTTGATGAAACCATAGAAGACTTTTCCAAGGGATATGAAACCTATGTTGGAGAGCGCGGCGTTACGCTTTCAGGTGGTCAGAAACAGCGAACAGCCATTGCGCAGATGCTAGTGGGCAAACCACCTGTCATGGTATTTGATGATTCATTATCAGCTGTTGATACCCAGACTGATGCTAAAATACGTCATGCTCTGTCTGAGAATATCGGAGATTCGACAGTTATTTTGATTTCACACAGGATCATGACACTGATGCATGCAGACAACATTATCGTTCTTGACCATGGCAGGATTGCGGAGCAGGGAACACACAAACAGCTCCTTGAAAAGAACGGTATTTACAAGAAAATTTACGATATACAGATGCAAGGAACATGAGCGAGAATAATAATATTAAACTACCTTTTTTCGGAATACCCAAATTGTATCCATACATAAAGATTTATATGCCCAAGATCATCTTTATGATAGCGCTGGGCGTACTTAGTTCTTTGGCGGATTCAATATTTCCGATTTTTAACCGATATGCAATTGACAATTTTGTAGGTAAAAAGACACTTGAAGGACTTACTGTTTTTGTAGTTCTGTACGTCATCGTTCTGGTACTTCAGGTTATCGACAATTTTATCTGTACCTATATATGTGGACAGATAGAGTTGTTTGTAGACAGGGACCTTAGAAATGCAGCTTTTAATCATTTACAGACCCTTTCTTTTGCCTACTTTAATCAGAATAATGTGGGATATATCCATGCAAGAGTAATGAGTGACACAGGTAAGATCGGAGTTATGGTTTCCTGGCGAATGATGGATATTATCTGGCAGGGAGCTTATATCATATGTGTACTTGTCATGATGCTGGCGCTGAATTTCAAGCTTGCCATGTATGTAATAGTCCTTGTGCCTCTTGCGGTTGTTCTGGTCATGTACTTTCAGAAAAAACTTATAGTGCTTAATCGAAATATCAGAGAAATCAATTCGACGATAACAAGTAACTTTAATGAAGGAATTACGGGAGCCAAGGCAATCAAGACTTTGGTGGTCGAGGACAAGATTCAGAAGGATTTTGAAGATGATACGGAAAAAATGAGGTCAACCTCTGTTCACGCAACTCACTATTCAGCATTTTTTACCTCAGCGATCACCATGATGTCTTCGGTGGCTCTGGCGCTTGTTCTTTGGAGAGGCGGAATTATAACTATAGATGGAGTAATTCAGATTGGTACGCTTTCTGTATTTTTATCCTATGCGCTTGGCCTTATGGAGCCGATACAGAATGTTATCATCACTTTCTCAGAACTTATCGCTGTTCAGGTCAATATTGAGAGACTTACAAGACTTCTTGAAACAGAATCTGATGTTGCGGACACACCGGAAGTTATCGAAAAATATGGCGATACCTTTAATCCCAGGAAAGAGAATTGGGAACCGCTTCATGGTGATGTGGAGTTTAAGGATGTTACCTTTAAATATCCGGATGGCGATGAGTATGTCCTTACGGATTTTAACCTTGTGGTGCCTCAGGGGACAAATGTTGCAATTGTAGGTGAGACAGGCGCGGGAAAATCTACACTTGTAAATCTTGTATGCAGATTCTTTAAACCGACAAAGGGTAAGGTACTTATAGACGGAAGAGATGCAGCGGAGAGGTCACAGCTTTGGCTTCATTCAAATATAGGTTATGTGCTTCAGACTCCGCATCTTTTTTCAGGAACTGTAAGAGAAAATCTCAAATATGGTAAACCTGACGCAACAGATGAAGAAATATGGAATGCGCTTTCACTTGTTTCAGCCAAGGATATAGTAAAAAGAATGGATAAGCAGCTGGATAGTGATGTTGGTGAGGACGGAGACATGCTTTCCACAGGAGAAAAACAGCTTCTTTCCTTTGCAAGAGCTATTTTGGCTGATCCTAAGATACTTGTTCTTGATGAAGCAACTGCGTCTATAGACACTGTGACAGAGAAAGCTATTCAGGATGCAATCGAAACAGTAACTAAGGAAAGAACATCTTTTGTCATAGCACACAGACTGTCAACTGTAGTAAATGCAGACATTATTCTTGTGGTGCAGGATGGCAAGATTATAGAGCGGGGCACTCACAAAGAGCTTATGGCGCTTAAGGGTTACTACCACGAATTGTTTACACGACAGTTCGACGAAAGCAGTATTGATACAGCATTTAGTACATAAAATATAAGGATTTCAGGGAAGATATTTTAGATGGATATAGCTGTTTTTAGTGATATACATGGAAATCATAGTGCGCTGCAGGCATGCATTGACTATGCGGTTGGAAAGGGCATAACACATTTTATGCTCCTTGGCGACTATGTTACTGATTGCCCAAATCCGCAGAAGACCATGGAACTTATATATGTGTTGAAACAGTATTTTAATACATATATAGTTCGTGGCAACAGGGAGGAATACCTTCTTAACTACAAAAAGAGCGGCGCCGGAAAGTGGCGCAAGGGTTCTGCATCAGGGGCGCTTCTTTATACCTATGAAAACTTAACTGATAAGGATTTTAACTTTTTTGATTCTCTGCCTAATTATAAGGTTTTTGAGGAAAAGGGATTTCCTGTATTTGAATACTGTCATGGTTCACCTACTCATACGGCAGAACTCTTATATAAGGAAAAAAGAAATACTAAGAAAGTCATTGCGCACTTAAACAGTAAGATGCTTCTTCACGGGCATACTCATATTCAGGGAACATATATTTACAGGGATAAAAAAGCTGTAAATCCCGGTTCTGTGGGCTTACCCTGGTACTATGGCGGAAAAACCCAGTTTTGTATCCTGCATGGTGATGGCAAGACCTGGGAAGAAGAGTTTATACAGCTTGATTATAATAAAAAAGAAATATTAAGAGAGTTTAAGTCATCTCCTGTATGTAGCTATGCTCCTGCATGGGCTGCGGTTACAATGCATACCATAAGGACCGGAGTTGACCTTAATCAGACAGTTCTTTTACGGGCTATGAGATTATGTGAGCAGGAGAGAGGGAAGGTTAAGTGGCCCAACATCCCTGAGAAATACTGGGCGATTGCATTAAAGGAAAACTATATCGATCTTTACGGAAAAGACATACCACATGAAAAGAAAGGCTGAAAAATGATAATACGTAGAGCGGAGAATAAAGATATACCAAGGGTTTTGGAACTATTATCCCAGGTTTTGGAAATACATGCGGCAATAAGACCTGATATTTTTGTGTCGGGAACAACCAAATATACAATGGAAGATTTACAGGAAATCTTTGCCGATGATCAAAGACCTGTTTATGTAGCAGTGGATGAAAATGATAGTCCTATTGGCTACGCTTTTTGCCAGATAAAAAAGCAGCCCTTCACAACGACTATGATTCCTTTTACATCTATGTTTATTGATGACCTTTGCGTTGATGAAAATGCAAGGGGACAGAAGATTGGAAAGAGTTTATTTGAATTTGTAAGTGGTGAGGCAAGAAGACTTGGCTGCTATGAACTTACCTTAAATGTATGGGAAGGAAATGACAGTGCTGAAAAGTTTTACAGGGCTATGGGATTTAAGAATAAAGAAACGCAGATGGAATATATTTTGTAATACATTTATAGAGGAGTATTCTATTCAATAAAAAGGATTGTCACTCACGATTTTCGTGCGCGACAATCCTTTTTTGCATTTGCTGGCTTTAAACTGTTGTATCGTAGGAAATAGATGTATCTGCTGCGGTTGTAGCAGTAGCATCTTTATCATACTGTTTTAGCTGATCATCAAGCCACGATGATTTAAGCTTTGCATATTTATCTGTTGAAACCTTTGCTGTATCGGTAGTTGTAGATGTATCAGTTGATGCAGTATCCTTTTTAGTCTCTGTGGTTGGTCTTCCAACACTATCCAGGAAATTTGATTTGTGTGTGACGCTGGATTTTTTAGTTGTTACATCTTCTGACTCATATCCTGTTGCAGTTGAACCTGTTTCCCTATAAGCGTTCAAAGCTTCCTTGTTACCAACTTTATTAACATAGGCTTTCATAAGTGATCCGTAAGCGCCGCTCTTGATCTGATTATAATCGGATAAAATATTGGTCAGGCTGGTTGTATAGTCAAACTTGCCGTTTAAGCTGCTAAAGAAGTCAGTACTCATAAAAAATCACCTCCTTGATATGAAATGCCCAGAGTATAGGGCATAAGTTTGTTCAAAACAAACGTCAGAACTTCCTTTTTCTGACAAAAAAATATATAGTTTCTTAACCATATTATTGATTAATCATACTTGTATAGCAATTTACAAAAAATAAAAAAATATTAAATTTTTGTGACATAATTCAGTTTTATGTGGGGGGCCATGAGCATTTATACCTGCTTCATGGACATAGTACAGAAAACTGAAGTTGTGTCTGCTATTCTTGGGAGGGGAGTTCAAGTCACATCTTACGCGTTTGAAAAAACACTACCATAGGTGTCTAAGTATATCGGGCAGTATAAAACTTTAAAAATTATTTATTAACATCATACAAAGGTTCAGTATTATAATATAATTAACGAAATTGCGCTGATATATGGAGGTTATAACATGGCTTGGTATGATGAGGCGATTTTTTATCACATTTATCCATTGGGACTTTTAGGGGCACCTGCGCAGAATGAGTATAATGGTGTGACCCATAGACTTAAAAACCTTGATCCATGGATAGAGCATATTGAAAAACTTGGCTGTAATGCCATTTATATAGGACCATTATTTGAATCTGTAGGTCATGGCTACGAGACCACTGATTACAGAAAACTGGATTCAAGACTTGGAGATAACAAGGATTTAAAGAGATTTGTTAAAAAGTGCCATGATAAAAATATCAGAGTTATCCTTGATGGAGTCTTTAATCACACAGGAAGAGATTTTTTTGCATTTAAAGATATTAAGGAAAACAGAGAAAATTCCAGGTACAAAGACTGGTATTGTAATGTAAATTTCTGGGGAAATAACGAGTATAACGACGGCTTTTCCTATGATAACTGGGGCGGCTATAATCTATTAGTAAAACTTAATCAGAGAAACCCTGAGGTTCGCGATTATCTTTTTGAAACAATCAGATTCTGGGTAAGTGAATTTGATATAGACGGACTTAGGCTTGATGCTGCAGATGTTCTTGATTTTGATTTTATGAAGGCTTTAAGAGGTCTTGCAAATGAGATTAAACCGGATTTCTGGCTGATGGGAGAGGTTATCCATGGAGATTACACAAGATGGGTTAATGAGGGAACACTCCATAGCGTAACTAATTATGTAATGCATAAGGCTTTTTATTCGGGGCATAATGACCATAACTATTTTGAAATAGCTCACACTCAGCGTAGACTTGAAGGAATGGGCGGAAGCGGACAGGGCGGTTTCAAATTATACAATTTTGTTGATAATCATGACGTTGAGAGAATTAGTACCAAGCTGAATAATAAAGCTCATTACGCTCCGGTACATATTTTGCTGTATACACTTCCCGGAATTCCTTCTGTTTACTATGGTTCTGAGTTCGCTATTGAAGGAAGGAAAGAAAAATTCTCAGATGCGTCACTTAGACCAGCTCTTGATATTAATGATTTCAAGGATGCGCTTGAAACAAATCCTGCGACAAAGCTCATTGCAGCCCTTGGAAAGATTAGAAAGAATACTCCTGAGCTTTCATATGGAGATTATAAGGAACTGCATCTGACTAACAGACAGTTTGCATTTTCCAGAAGCTATGAGGGCAAAACTGTTGTGGTTGCAGTAAATAACGATGATGGAGATTGCGGCTTCACACTGCCTGCTGGAAATGCTGCTGAATATATTGGACTTTTATCCGGTGAAAAGATAGCAGTAAATAATGGAAATATCTCTTTTACACTACATGGCAACTCTGGCGAGATTTATGCGCCATTTGATGCAAATGCGCGTCAGTTCACGGAAGAAAAAGAGAAAGTTCTGAAAAAGACATCTAAAGAGAATGAAGCAAAAAAGAAATCAGAAAAGAAAGTGGAAGAGAAAAATCCTGAATTTATAGAAGAAATAACTGAGGGGATTTCTGCTTCCCAAAATGATATTGTGGATGAGAAAGTGGCAGGAGAAACAGATAAAACCACTACAGAAATAGCTAAAAAAGATCCTATTAAAATACCTGAAAGTACAAATAATAAGGCAAAAGAAGAAGTACAAGAGGATAGTAAAGGTACCTACGAAGATGGTGTAATTGCCGGGCTCCAGCAGGCTGTCATAGCCCTGATGGAAAAGAATGGATATGTTACTGACCAGATGAGGCAGGATGTATACAACAATGTTTATCATGATTCTTTAATCACTTGGATAAAGAGTTTTCGATGAGATTTAGAAGAATTGATAATGCGACTGATTATTGGAAGACAACGCTATGATTAACCATTAAAGAGAGCGAATCATACATTGGTATGGTCACTCTCTTTTATATTTCATTGTAAATTGCTTCGCATTCATATGAAATATAAAACGCTCCGCTATGGATGCGACTGATGCGCAAATGTATATGCAAGCTAACGCTTGCGCGCATCAGCGCGCAAAGAGTTGCAAAGCAACTCTTTGTTCTTCTTTAAAGGATAGAAAATGATGCAGAGTAAGAATATATCAGTACTTTTAATGGTTGCGTACATATTTGTAGAAATAATGAGTATATAAGAGAAAAAAAGAGTAATAATTAGCATATGCATTATATATCGGAATATATACGGTTGCACATAGGGCAGTAACTAATTAATATATTTTCTAGTAGTTAGCACTCGATAAAGCTGAGTGCTAACAGATAAATAAAAAAAGAATGAAATTACATATAAAGGAGGCTTTATTATGAAGTTAGAACCACTTTCAGACAGAGTTGTACTGAAGGCTCTTGAGGCTGAGGAGACTACTAAATCAGGAATCGTTCTTCCTGGCGCTGAGAAGGAGAAACCACAACAGGCAGAAGTTATCGCAGTTGGTCCTGGTGGAATGGTAGATGGCAAGGAAGTTAAGATGCAGGTTAAGGTTGGCGACAACGTTATCTATTCTAAGTATTCAGGAACAGAAGTAAAGCTTGATGATGAGACATTTATCATTGTTAAGCAGAATGACATTTTGGCAGTTATCAAGTGAGTAATACGGAGAAATCCGTATATCATGGAGTAAATTATATATCAAAATTGGAGGAACTTTAAAATGGCAAAGACAATTAAGTACGGCGCTGACGCCCGCACAGCTATGGTAGAAGGCGTTAATAAGCTTGCTGATACAGTTAGAGTTACAATCGGACCTAAAGGAAGAAACGTAGTTCTTGATAAGTCCTATGGCGCACCTACTATTACAAACGACGGTGTTACAATCGCTAAGGAAATCGAGCTTGAAGATGCATATGAGAACATGGGAGCTCAGCTTGTTAAGGAAGTAGCTACAAAGACAAACGATGTTGCAGGTGATGGAACAACAACAGCTACAGTTCTTGCACAGGCAATGATCAACGAAGGTGTTAAGAACCTTGCAGCAGGAGCTAACCCAATCGTACTTAGAAAAGGTATGAAGAAGGCTACAGAAACAGCTGTTGAGTCTATCAGCAAGATGGCTACAAAGGTTAAGGGCAAAGAGCAGATCATGAGAGTAGCAGCAGTTTCATCAGGTGATGATGAAGTTGGTCAGATGATCGCTGACGCTATGGAAAAGGTTTCTAACGATGGTGTTATCACAATCGAAGAGTCCAAGACAATGCAGACAGAGCTTGACCTTGTAGAAGGTATGCAGTTTGACAGAGGATATATCTCAGCTTACATGGCTACAGATATGGACAAGATGGAAGCAACTCTTGAAGATCCATTCATCCTCATCACAGATAAGAAGATTTCAAACATTCAGGATATCCTTCCTCTTCTTGAGCAGATTGTTAAGACAGGCTCTAAGCTCCTTATCATCGCAGAGGATGTTGACGGTGAAGCTCTTACAACACTTATTGTTAACAAGCTTCGTGGAACATTCAATGTTGTAGCTGTTAAGGCACCTGGTTATGGTGATCGTAGAAAGGCTATGCTTGAAGATATCGCAATCCTTACAGGTGGTAAGGTTATTTCTTCTGACCTTGGTCTTGAACTTAAGGATACAACAATGGATGATCTTGGACGTGCAAAGAGCATCAAGGTAGAGAAAGAGAAGACAACTATCGTTGATGGCCTTGGAAACAAGGACGAAATCAAGGCTAGAGTTTCTCAGATCAAGAAGCAGATTGAAGATACAACATCTGATTTCGATAAAGAAAAGCTTCAGGAGAGACTTGCTAAGCTCGCTGGCGGTGTTGCAGTTATCAGAGTTGGTGCTGCTACAGAGACAGAGATGAAAGAAGCTAAGTACAGAATGGAAGATGCTCTTAACGCTACAAGAGCAGCTGTAGAAGAAGGCATTATCTTTGGTGGTGGTAGTGCATATATCCACGCTTCAAAGGAAGTTGAAAAGCTTGCTGATTCACTTGAAGGTGATGAGAAGACAGGTGCAAGAGTTGTTCTTAAGGCTCTTGAGGCTCCTCTTTTCCACATCGCAAACAATGCCGGTCTTGACGGATCTGTTATTGTTAACAAGGTTAAAGAGTCTAAGCAGGGCGTAGGCTTCAATGCATACACAGAAGAGTATGTAGACATGGTTAAGGACGGAATCATCGATCCTGCCAAGGTTACAAGATCAGCTCTTCAGAACGCAACATCTGTAGCATCCAGTTTCCTCACAACAGAAGCAGCAGTTGCTACAGTAAAAGAGCCCGTTCCTCCCATGCCAGCAGGAAATCCCGGCATGGGAATGATGTGAGCGATAACGAGCAAAGCTCACCCAAACAATATAATTCAAAAACCACGAAGTGGTTTCAAAATAAAAGGAGCATCCCCTCAAGCTTGCTTGAAAGGGGACGCTCCTTTTATTTTGAAAGAATCGCGTTAGCGATTTTTGAATTATATTGATTGGGTGAATTCTGCGACAACGTACGATGGGGAAATTGCGGTAGCAATTTCGCCATATGCAGCTTGCTTGAAAGGGGACGCTCCTTTTATTTTGAAAGAATCGCGCTAGCGATTTTTGAATAATATTGTTTGGGTGAATTCTGCGACAACGTACGATGGGGAAATTGCGGTAGCAATTTCGCCATATGCAGCTTGCTTGAAAGGGAGTATCTCTTCTTTTAGGTGCGCTGGTAAATGTATTTTATGGGATATATTATAATGATTGGAAAGATGCTATAATATGCATGAAATATGTTTAGGTGGGGCCTAGATAAGGGAAATAATGAGAAACATAGTAACATTTTCTAGAAAGAGAGGTACTGCAATGTTTAAATCTAAACTTACAATAGATGATTTAAAAGTTGGAATGCATGTAGTGCCTGAGCAACTGTCAGATCTTTACGGAGTTTGGGTATTTATTAATCCAGAGACTGCAACCAGTGATGGGTTTGATATACTGTATTTTTGTGATGAAAACACAAAAGATGATAAGGAAATAGAAAAAATACAAAAACAGTATGGCAAAACAACAGTCATTTTCCAGCCAAAATTCTATGAAGATGAGGACGCTGCGATATATGACTGATTTTTTAGAAATAACACTTACAAAGAGCTTAGAATTTAGATGCGATTTCAAGTCTGATATTTATGGAATTCATGGAGAATCAATTTTTTATCCAAGCATAAGACAATCAGGTATTAAGATAGATACAGGAGCTCATGGCATTTTAATTCCCTTAAGAACCTTGTGTTGGACTGATGCACAGATTCAACAACTGTTAGATGATGTTGTTAAACATAACAGAAAAAATCTATCTGTTATAAATGGTGTAGAAAGTACGAATATCATTACAAGCAGTCATCTTCGCAATGAATCTGAGAGTTTTATAAAATGCTATAGGGGAGTAGCAATCAGTATACTGGCTGACAAAATAGTTGTTGATGATCTTGAATTTAATGATATTCCTGTTAGAGTAACTCCACATACAACAGGCAATATTCTGCTTGGGATGGATGTCATAAAAAAGATGGATAACCATATAGGTACAAGCAAAATTACTGGACAAACCGTTTTGCTTGCTTGTCCTGAAAATGCAATTAGTAAAGGTTATTTGAATGCATTAGACAGGCACTTTGGAATTAAGAAAATATGAATATCAGCTGTTCTACCATTCATGGTAGGGCAGCTTTTTTCACATGATACAAATCATTTCTATTTGAAATGCCTTTTTGAAAGAATTGCAATACCCCCCACAACCTTGCGTAATATCATTAAAGGTCATAAAATTAATTCTATAAGAATTCATAATCTTTTTGGGGGAGAGAAATGGATACTAAAGAAGAAAAAGGCGTCAACAACGTCATGCTCAAAATCTGCGCTTTTATCGTGGATAAGCGCAATCTCTTTTTTCTTATTTACACAATTCTGTGTATTTTCTCAGTAATATCACGAAACTGGGTGAGCGTTGAAAATCAACTTGCAAAATATCTGCCAGCCACTTCAGAAACAAGACTTGGTCTGGATATCATGGATGAACAGTTTACTACCTATGGCTCAGTAAAAGTCATGGTGGCAAATCTGCCTTACGACCGCGCGCTTATTATAAAAGATGAGCTTGAGGCGATGGACGGCGTATTTTCAGCAGAAGTTGATGATACTGACAAACACTATAATAATGGCTCTGCGCTTTTTAATATCACTTTTGATTATGATGAAAAAGATGAACAGTGCCTTGTCCTTTTGGACCAGGTTAAAGAGTATTTTAAAAACTATGATTATTATCTTTCAACGACTCTTGGAGATATTCAATCTGAGCTTATCAATAAGGAGATGAGTGTTATTTCCATCATCGTTGTAATAGTCGTTGTTGCTGTACTTATCTTTACATCGCAGGCATACGCTGAAGTGCCGGTTCTCTTGCTCACATTTGGAAGTGCAGCTCTGTTACAGATTGGAACCAATTTCTTATTAGGTACAATTTCTTTTGTCTCTGATTCTGTGACTATAGTGCTGCAATTGGCACTCTCAGTAGACTATGCGGTTATTTTCCTAAACCGCTATAAAGAAGAGCATGAGATTCTTGATTTCAGAGAAGCTTGCATTATTGCGCTTTCCAAATCAATTCCTGAAATTTCAGGCAGCTCACTTACAACTATCGGTGGTCTTGTTGCCATGCTCTTTATGCAGTTTGGGATAGGCAGAGATATGGGAATAGTACTGATAAAGGCCATAATCCTTAGTCTTTTGTCAGTATTTCTTTTGATGCCGGGAATAATAATGCTTTTTGCAAATCTTATGGAGAAGACAAAGCATAAAAACTTCATTCCTCAGATTCCGTTTGTAGGGAAATTCGCTTATGCCACAAGATTTATAATCGCGCCTGCATTTGTAATAGTAATTATTCTGGCAAACAGAATATCATCAAAAACTCCTTATGTTTACGGCTATTCGCAAATAACTCCGCCACTTATAAATGAAGTACAGAAAGCTCAAAACCTCCAGGATGAAAATTTTCGATCAGACAATATGGTGGCTCTTGTTTTTCCTTCGGGTGATTATGAAAAAGAAAAACATCTTATCGAAGATCTGATGGCTGAAGGAAAGATATCCTCAATCACAGGCCTTGCAAACACGGAAGCGCTAAATGGCTATACTCTTACTGAAAAGCTAACTCCAAGACAGTTTTCAGAACTTTTAAATATTGATTATGAAGTGGCAGAACTTATTTATACTGCATTTGCAGTAAATGATGCTGACTATGCCAAAGTTGTAAATGGTCTTGCAAGCTATAAAGTGCCGCTTATTGACATGTTCATGTTCGTATATAAAGAGGTAAAAGAGGGCTATGTTACTCTTGATGATGAGCTGATGAAAAAGCTTGATGATGCAAACAGAATGATGAATTTTGCAAAGAAACAGCTTCAGGGTGAAGATTTTTCCAGAATGATCGTGTATCTCAATCTTCCTCAGGAGTCGGATGAGACCTTTAGTTACATAGAGCATATGCATACTGTAGCTGAAAAATACTATGATGCTGATAAGATTTATGTGGTTGGGGAATCTGTCAGCCAATATGATCTTAAGAAATGCTTTGGAAGAGATAATACGGTTACAAGCGTAATATCGATTCTTGCGGTACTGGTAGTTCTTTTATTCTCGTTCAAATCAGCAGGTATGCCGGTTCTTCTTATTGCGGTCATTCAGGGCTGCATCTGGATTAACTTTTCGGTACCTGCTATTGAGCACGACAATCTCTTTTTCCTGGGATACCTGATTGTCAGTTCAATACAGATGGGCGCAAATATCGACTATGCGATTGTTATAGCGGGAAGATACACTGAACTTCGTTCTACTATGGGAAAAAGAGATGCAATCATAAATACGATGAATCTTTCATTCCCGACTATTATTACTTCAGGAACTATGCTTGCTGTCGCAGGAACCCTAATCGGAAAAATGACTTCTGACTGTGCTATTTATGGTATAGGTAAGTGCCTTGGAAGAGGAACAATCATCTCAATTTTGATAACTATGTTTGTTTTGCCACAGATTCTTTTGGTGGGAGATAAGGTAATTGAACTTTCCGCCTTTGTCATGAACATGCCTATCCAGACTAAACAAAAATCAGGCTCAATGCGAATTGACGGCATGGTGCGCGGACATATTGATGGCAATATAACCGGGGTGGTTCATGCTGTGGTAAAGGGAAATATCAGCGCTTATGTTGAAAATGGGGACATTCAGATGATTGAAGATAGTGAAGGGGAGAATATCTGATATGAAAAAGAGAATATGCGCATTTTTTCTTGGAACGATATTTTTTACAACTCCGGCATTATCTGTTATGGCTGAAACAGGGGAAGAAATCACAACCGGAGCGCAGGAAATTGCAATAGAGAATGAGACAGATGTGGATGCAGATATCAAGGAGCAGATAGAGTCTGAAATTCCTGAAGAAAAAGAAGAAATAACCATAAGTAGTGTGGATGATTTTTTGAAATTTGCACAGGACTGCCGATTGGATACCTGGTCATTAAATAAGAGAGTGTTTCTTACTTCTGATATCTCACTTAGGGGTGTGGACTTTAATTCCATCCCTTCTTTTGGCGGTGAGTTTTATGGCGGCGGCCATACTATAAGTGATCTTAGCATTGACAATGATATGTCCTACAGCGGTCTTTTTGTTGTTGTGCAAAAAAGTGGTCTTATCAGTGATCTCAAAGTGGAAGGAGATATTATTCCTTCAGGCCAGCAGATAATGCTCGGAGGGATTGCAGCGAATAATTATGGACGGATTATTAAATGCAATTTCAAGGGCGTTATAACCGGCAACGATTATGTAGGCGCTATCACAGGAACAAACCAGCTTTCGGGAGTAATTGAGAATTGCTCCGCTGAAGGGTATGTTCACGGAGTACATTTTACCGGCGGTATTTGCGGTTTGAATATGGGTAATATCAGTGATTGTACCAATGAGGCTATGATCAATACTTCTAATGAAGATACAACAATCACCATTGATGCTATGGGGACGCTTAATAAAGCTATTTCCCTTGTTAAGAATTCTAAGAGCGTTTCAGAAGAGGCTAAAGCTGATGTGACAGCATCGGATACGGGAGGAATTGCAGGTAATTCTATAGGCATCATTACAAATTGTATAAATATAGGTGATATTGGCTACGAGCATGTGGGATATAACGTCGGAGGCATAGCTGGAAGACAGTCCGGATATATGTACAAATGCACTAACACTGGCAGTATCCTTGGACGAAAAGATGTCGGAGGCATAGTAGGCCAGGCTGAGCCTTATATAACTGTTGATCTTAGTACAGACATCGCGTATCAGCTTTCAGAAGCTATCGGTAAGCTTCATGATTATGTCACAGCAA
Organism: Butyrivibrio sp. YAB3001; assembly: GCF_900112195.1. Lineage (GTDB taxonomy): Bacteria > Bacillota > Clostridia > Lachnospirales > Lachnospiraceae > Butyrivibrio. Next base: position 324,385 of record NZ_FOKR01000002.1, on the reverse strand, counting down.
CACTTAGAGATACCAAGAATCAGTCTGCAACTATTACAAACAGACTTTCAAATATTCAACAGTTTACAGATGGAGCACTGACCGAGGTAAAGTTTATTGCAGACGGAACCATAGATTATGCAAACGGTATTTCGGGTGCTGCTTCTGAAGCTTTTTCGAGAGTTGATTATGTTATGGAGGAGGCGTCAAAAGATGGCGGCGCAATGGACCATACGGTAAATGCCATCGGTAATGCAGGGGATTCTGCACAAAACATAAAAGATGCAGTTTCACATCTTGAAATTGAGAGCTATTTAGATGGAGATACGCTGGAACAGTACAATAATGCAAAAAGTGTTCTGGATAATGGCACATCTCAGTACTACGAACTGTTAAAAAGGGCAAAAACACCTTTTTACAATTACTATATTTACAATGGAGGAATAGAAAAAGCGGCTGTAGATGCGGTTGATGCAATAGATTTTTACCTCTCTGACGGAACAGTTGCCGATTATACGGGCTGGAATACTGCCTATGACAATACCCATGACGATGCAAGCCATGCCGCAATATTTGGGTTTATAGAAAATGGTGAGAAGTTTGCGGAAAGTGGTGTTTGGAAGCATGCTTCTGATGATGCAGAATTTCCAGTGCTTGATACCGGAGATAAACTTGCAAGGAATGCCACTGATGCGGCGCTTTCTTCGAATGCAAAGCTTAAGGCAGAACAGGCAGCAAATACCTATGCAAAAGAAAGATGGGTTAATCCAACAGATAGCAGCAGAACGGGATACGATGCACTAAATAACATCTACTTTTTTGATGAGGATATGGAAAGTGCCACATCCACTCTTTTGACAATAGCTGAGAATTATATTCCTCTTGCAGCAAACGATGTGAGGCAGGATGCGGTTAAGGCTATGAATTCTCTTGAAAGCGCTGCAGGGGAGCTTAAGGAAGCAGGAAATCAGACCAGATCAATACTTGGGGATGTTGCCGGGAGAGATAGCATTGCTTTTCCGCAATTTAGTGATGAATATAAAATGCATACCACAGCATTTGTCGATAACATGAAGGGAATGAACGATAACTTTGGAATCTTAAGCTCTGAGCTTAACAATGCGACAGGTGTTCTTGTGGATGATCTTCAGCAAATGTCTGATCAGTTCAATACTATCATGCTTCTTTTTACTGATGCGGTGGATGGAGTTCTGGAAAAAGACTATACTGGCATTTATTCAGATGTTTCCCTTGAGGAAGCTCAAGAATGCACGGATGCAACTGTTGATGAGTGTATTAACTATGGAAATGTGGAAGGAGACATAGATACAGCGGGCATTGCCGGTGCAATGGCTATAGAATACGAATATGACAAGGAAAGCGACATTACAGGAATAAAGGATACAAAACTGAATACTTCTTTTATAACTAAATGTGTTCTTCGTGGTAATACCAACTACAACAACGTTACTTCCGAGAAGAATTATGCCAGCGGTATATGCGGTCTTCAGGAAATGGGAACAATATATGGCTGCGTAAATATGGGAAATATTTCTTCTAATTCCGGAGAGTTTGTGGGCGGAATTTGTGGAAGGTCGTTGTCTTATATTGTGAAATCCAAGTCCGGGGGAATCCTTGACGGCGGTGCATATGTTGGCGGCATCGCAGGTGATGGAATGCATATTTCCGACTGTATGTCTCTTATTAAGATACAGAATGCAACAAGATGGTATGGAGCAGTTGCCGGGCATGTGGATGATGCGGGAATTGTCAGAGACAACTTTTTTATTAGTGATGAGCTTGGTGGAATTGATAGGATAAGCTACAGCAAAAAAGCTGAGCCTATTGGGCATGCGGATGAAAGAGCTTCTGCAGCATTTTCTGACATGACTATTTCTTTTATCCTTGAGGACGAGGATTTAATTGATGGAAAAGAACTTATAAGAAAGCAAAAGAAAAAATACGGCCAGTCAATAAATGAAAGTGAATATCCCAAAGTAAATGAAAAAGAAGGATATTATGTGGACTGGGATATAGATAAAATTGATGATATTACGACTGATGAGGTGATCACTGCCAGATATATCAAGTACAGAACAACTATCTGCGATGAGCTTACATCTGATAATGACGGATTTTATCAGGGTGAATTGATGGTGGATGGCAAATTCAAGGAAAATGAAAGACTTCAGATTGAAAAGTATGCCAATTACACCATCGAAGGACTTCTGAAAAACGCAAATAATATCGACCTTAAGACAATAACTAATCTTAATGATTATGAAACTTTGACTGTCACTGTGCCAGATGATGGAAGTGCATCCCATCAGATACGCTTCAGACCGGAAAGAAAACTGGTTGAAGTTTTCAAAAACTATGAGGTTTATGTAATTGATAATGATGACGGCTCTAAACAGCATTTGGAAAAGAAAGGAATGATGGGAGATTACAGCCTTTATGACGTGGAGGGTAACAACTTTACGCTAAATATTCAATTTGTTAAGGCTAAGCGTGAGATATATAAGTACATTATTTTGCTGGTTTTGATTGTTATAGTCGGAATAGTTATTCTGGTAGTAAATCTGATCATTATAAGACGGAACAGAAAGAAATTCCCTGAGATGTTCAATTCTATAAATGAAAAGGTTACAGAAATGATTGATAGCAAGGAACAGCTATTTTACGACGACAGTAAGGAAGAGAAAACAGAGAAAGAAAAGGCGGAAAACGAAGAAAAAACAAGTAAAGAGAGCCCTGAAGATACTACAGAAGATGATACTAAAAACAGATCAGAAAACAACGAATAACAATTGTGATATTTTGCTTTAATAATAAGGCGTTTTATAGTATTATTAACTTGATATGTAATTAGATATGAGAGGGGTAGCGTGACATATATTTTATAGTAGACGCTGGGTAGACACGTTTATTATAAATGTATGAAATGCCACTCCTTTAGTTTCGTATATGGATTGTGGGAGGATTTTGTAGTTGAACTTAGATAGACAGAGAAAAGCGCCGGTTTATGAGGCTTTGGAAAGGTTCAGAAAGCAGAGGGTTGTTCCTTTTGATGTTCCCGGACATAAGAGAGGAAGAGGAAACCCTGAACTGGTCAGCTTTTTAGGAGATAGATGTGTCGGAATTGATGTCAATTCCATGAAACCGCTCGATAATCTTTGCCATCCGGTTTCTGTTATCAAAGAGGCTGAGGAATTAATGGCAGATGCCTTTGGCGCAGCGCATGCTTTTATGATGGTAAATGGTACTACGAGCGCCGTTCAGGCTATGGTTCTTTCCCATGTTAAAAAGGGCGAGAAGATAATCATGCCCAGAAATGTGCATAAGAGCGCTATTAATGCTCTTATCCTTTGCGGTGCCATTCCTGTTTATATTGATCCCAAGGTAGATACAAATCTTGGAATACCGCTTGGAATGGAACTTGCTGATGTAAGGAAAGCCGTTGAGGAAAATCCTGAAGCTAAGGCTATTCTTATAAATAACCCTTCATATTATGGAATATGCTCAGATCTTAAATCAATTGTTGATCTGGCGCATGAGCATGGTATGAAAGCTTTGGTTGATGAAGCCCACGGAACTCACCTTTATTTTGGACCTAATCTTCCGCTTAACGCAATGGCAGCCGGCGCTGATATGGCAGCCATAAGCATGCACAAATCAGGTGGAAGCCTTACACAGAGTTCAATCCTTTTGTGTGGTCCTGATGCCAATATTGGATATATCAGCAGAATCGTGAACCTTACACAGACCACAAGCGCAAGCTATCTGCTTCTTGGAAGTCTTGATATCTCCAGGAGAAATCTTGCTTTAAACGGAGCTGCAAGCTTTGAGAAAGTTACCAAGATGGCGCAGTATGCAAGAGAAGAGATAAATGATATTGGCGGCTACTATGCGTATGGGAATGAGCTTAAAAATGGCGGTAGCATTTTCGATTTCGATGAGACCAAACTTGTTGTCAATACCCGTAAAATAGGTCTCACCGGAATTGAGGTATATGATCTTTTGAGAGATGAGTATGATATTCAGATGGAGTTTGGGGATCTGTCTAATGTTATGGCTTATATCTCAATCGGAGACAGACTTCAGGACATTGAAAGACTTGCGGGAGCTTTGGCTGATATCAGAAGATTGTATAGTAAGCCTGAGCAGAGCTTTTTCTCAGCAGAATATGTGACACCTATCGTTAAAGCGACACCTCAGGAAGCCTTCTATGCAGAAAAAGAATCACTTCCTGTAGAAAAGACGGTAGGAAGAATAAGCGCAGAATCAGTTATGTGTTATCCTCCGGGAATACCGATTCTTTCTCCGGGTGAAGTTATCACAGAAGAAATCCTTGATTACATCAGAACAGCTAGAGAAAAAGGCTGCTCGATGCAAGGACCTGAGAGCGAGGATATTTCTGAGTTGTTTGTACTGAAATAAACAGAGTATTTGTACATATCACATTTATGGAGGTAATCGGTCGAGATGGCTGAAATGGATTATTGGTTCAGTGACATGCACACTGGAAATGTTAAGATCAGTATCAGAATCAGCAAACAGCTTTTTTCTGGTAGCAGTGAGTTTCAGAGAATAGATGTTTTTGATTCACCTGAATTTGGCAAATTTCTTACATCAGATGGAAATATAATTTTCTCTGAAAAAGATGAATTTACATATGACGAGATGATAGTACATGTGCCTATGGCTGTTCATCCCAAGGTTCAAAGAGTGCTTGTCCTTGGTGGCGGAGATGGCGGTGTTGCCAGAGAACTTTGTCACTACGATGAGATCAAGGTAATCGATGTGGTTGAGCCTGACAATATGTTTGTGGAAGTATGCAAGCAATACTTCCCTGACAATGCAGTTGGTCTCGAGGATGACAGAGTGCATATATATTACCAGGATGGCCTTAAGTATCTTAGAAAATGTGAAGATATGTACGACCTTATCATAAATGATGCAACAGAACCTTTGGGACATGAAGCAGGTCTTTTTACAAAAGAGTTTTATGGCAGCTGCTACAAGGCTCTTCATGATGATGGAATCATGGTTTATCAGCATGGAAGCCCATTCTACGATGAGGATGAAGAGAGCTGCAGAGCAATGCACAGAAAGGCTTACAGAGTATTCCCTATTAACAGAGTTTATCAGGCACATATTCCCACATGTCCTGCCGGATATTGGCTCTTTGGTTTTGCAAGCAAAAAGTATCATCCACTCAAGGACTTTAATCCTGACAGATGGGATGAGCGAGGCATAAAGACCTGGTATTATACCACACACCTTCATAAAGGGGCTTTTATGCTTCCTAAGTATGTAGAAGATCTTCTTCAGGAAGAAGAAGATATGTCCAGATAATTATATATTTTTTAGGAGGGTTGCTAAATGAGCAGACTATTAGTAATTGGTTGCGGAGGAGTTGCGCAGGTTGCAATTCAGAAATGCTGCCAGAACACAGAAGTATTTACAGAGATGTGCATTGCAAGCAGAACAGTAAGCAAGTGCGATGCTATGAAGGAGAAGCTTGAAAAACAGGGAACTCCTGTTAAGATCACAACTGCAACAGTTAATGCAGATGATGTTAATGATGTTATCAAATTAATAAAAGAGTATCAGCCTGATGCTGTTTTAAATGTAGCACTTCCATATCAGGATCTTGTTATCATGGATGCCTGCCTTGAGTGCAAAGTTGATTATATTGATACAGCAAACTATGAGCCTGAAGATACAGATGAGCCTGTATGGCGCGCTGCATATGAAAAGCGCTGTAAAGAAAAGGGCTTTACAGCATATTTTGATTACAGCTATCAGTGGGCATACATGGATAAGTTTAAGGAGGCTGGTATCACAGGACTTCTTGGAACAGGTTTTGATCCTGGTGTTACATCTGTATTTACTGCTTATGCTAAAAAGCATTATTTCGATGAAATCCACTATGTTGATATCATGGACTGCAACGGCGGTGACCATGGTTATGCTTTTGCAACCAACTTTAACCCTGAAATCAATCTTCGTGAAGTAAGTGCTAACGGAAGCTACTGGGAAGATGGTCATTGGGTTGAGACTAAGCCTATGGAAATAAAGAGAGTTTATGATTTCCCTGAAGTTGGACAGAAGGATATGTACCTTCTTCATCATGAGGAGATTGAAGCTCTTGGCCGCAATTTCCCTGAGATAAAGAGAATCAGATTCTTTATGACATTTGGACAGAGCTATCTTGATCATATGAGATGCCTTGAGGATGTTGGTATGCTTTCAACTTCTCCTGTTAATTTTGAGGGAAAAGAAATCGTTCCTATCCAGTTCCTTAAAGCTCTTTTACCGGATCCTGCAAGCCTTGGCCCTAGAACTGTTGGTAAGACAAATATCGGATGCATATTCCGTGGAATCAAGGACGGAAAAGAAAGAGTTGTCTACATCTATAATGTATGTGACCACCAGGAATGCTACAAAGAACTTGGAAGCCAGGCTATCAGTTATACAACCGGTGTTCCTGCAATGATCGGAACAGCGCTTGTGCTTAGCGGCAAGTGGAAGAAGCCCGGCGTATTTACAACTGATGAGTTTGATCCTGATCCATATATGGATATGCTTAATAAATACGGTCTTCCTTGGGTTGTTGATGAAAATCCTGTTTTGGTTGACTGAGATTGAGGAACAGTCGGAATAATTGTAATGTTTTTCCGTATAGTTCCTAATGAAAATAGCTGAGGAAACGAGGATATATTCTTTTGTTTATCGGAGGAATAATCCCGTTTCATGTCAGCGCTTATTCGAGGGGGCAAGATGAACTTTAACGAGATTAAGACACCGGCTTATGTTATTGATGAAAAGAAACTTCGTGAAAATCTAGAGATTCTGGACAGAGTTCAGAAAGAATCCGGCGCAAAAATTCTTTTGGCGCAAAAAGCATATTCAATCTATCAAACCTATCCCCTGATTGGAAAATATCTGTCAGGTGCAACAGCATCCGGATTATATGAGGCCAAACTTGCTTATGAGGAGCTTGTAAATGTACAAAATGATTCAGGGCGAAAAATTGAGAATCACGTTTATGAGCCTGCTTTTGGCGATGAAGAGATGAAGGAACTATGTGAGATCTGTGATCACATGGTGTTTAATTCATTGTCTCAGCTTGAACATCACAGAAGTGCTTGGGAAAGAGCTGTAAATGAAGGGAAGCTTTCTGTGGGACTTAGGATAAACCCTGAGTATAGCACACAGGAAGATCATGATATTTATGATCCATGTTCTGCAGGTTCCAGACTTGGAATCAGATTGAAGGATATGCCGGAGGAATTGCCGTCACTGGTAGAGGGACTTCATTTTCATACTTTGTGTGAGCAGGGCTTTGAGCCGTTAAAGGACACTTTTGAGGTCTTCGAAAAGAAATTTGGGAAGTATTTATACAAGATTAAATGGCTTAATCTTGGTGGCGGACATCATATTTCAAGAGAGGATTATGATGTTGACGGGCTTATCAATTTAATTAAAAGTATCAGAGCAAAGTATGGTATTGAAGTATATCTTGAGCCGGGAGAAGCAATTGCGCTCGATGCAGGATATCTTGTTACTACCGTTATGGATATTATCGCAACAGATGCAATGCCTGTTCTTATTCTTGATACCTCTGCTGCCTGTCATATGCCGGATGTTCTAGAGATGCCTTACAGGCCACCGCTTAGAGATGGTGAGGAACCGGGCGAGATGAACTATACCTACAGATTGTCTTCAAGAACCTGCCTTGCCGGCGATATTATTGGCGATTACAGTTTTGCCGAAGAGAAAAGAATCGGAGACAGACTTGTATTTGAAGATATGGCTATTTACAGCATGGTGAAAAATAATACCTTTAATGGTATGCCACTTCCTGACATTGATATTCTTCATGAAAATGGTGAAGTGGATTTAATACGTTCCTTTGGATACGAAGATTTTAAATCAAGATTGTAATGATTATTATGCCTTATTGATGGGAGATTAGATTTGACTAAAAAGATTAGCACATTTCCAATAGATGATGATTTTTTTATGCCTGCTGAGTTTTCAAGACATGATGGAACTATTATGATCTATCCTGTCCGCCCGGGGAGTTGGGGGAAGGATAGAAGTGGCGCAATCAGGTCTTTTTCCAGAGTGTTCATCGAAATCCTTAAGCGAGAAAATCTGTACCTTTTAGCAGATAAAGCGCATTGGAATGAGGCGAAGGATTTGCTTGATGACATCATTACGGATTTTGTTGATGGAACTGATAGATTGGTGCCTCCATGCACAGTTGTTGAAGAAGGGAGGATTCTTAGTGAAGGTGAAAGACTTACTCGGAATTTTGAAGGAGTCGTAACCCTTCAGGATATATTAGAGAATAGATGTCTTATTTTTCCTATTGAATCTGATGATGCCTGGGCGAGAGATGTTGGTCCTACATTTGTTAAAAAGAGGGATAGCGTAGATAATAAGCACGGATATTCTACTGATTTGAAAAGTGCTGAAACTAAGGATAACGCAGATAATCTAGATACAAATATAAGAGGAATCAACTGGGAGTTTAATGCCTGGGGCGGAGAGTTTGATGGCTTGTACGCCAATTGGGATAAGGATGATAAAGTTGCATCTGCTTTCTGCAATCTGTGCGAAATTGAGATGTATGATGCGCATCCCTTTGTGCTTGAAGGAGGCTCCATTCATTGTGACGGTGAAGGAACTGTGATGGTTACTGAGAGCTGTCTTTTGAGTGAAGGCAGGAATCCTTCTATGACAAAGGCTGAGATTGAAGAGACTCTTAAGAAATATCTCGGGGCTGAAAAAGTTTTATGGCTTCCAAAGGGAATCTATAATGATGAGACCAATGAGCATGTAGACAATGTTTGTGCATTTGTGGCTCCGGGAGAAGTGGTCCTTGCCTGGACTGATGATGAGAATGATCCGCAGTATTCTATGTCTAAGGAAGATTTGGATTATTTAGAGAGTGTGACGGATGCAAGGGGAAGGAAAATAATTGTTCATAAACTTCCTATTCCTAAGAATCCGATTCTCATAACTGAAGAAGACCTTGATAATTATGAATTTGAGGAAGGTGAGGATTTCAGAGAGGTTGGAGAGAGACTTGCTGCAAGTTATGTGAATTTCTATTTTATAAACGGAGCCGCACTTGTTCCGCAGTTTGGCGGAGATAATGCTGATAGTGACAAAAGAGCGCTTGAGATACTAGGTGAGCTTTGTCCTGACAGAGAGATAATTGGAATTCCTGCAAGAAATATACTTCTTGGAGGCGGAAATATTCACTGTATAACACAGCAGATTCCTGAGAATAATCTCTGATGAAAGTGGCTCATATCATGTCAGACTTTAAGGCTTGAAAGAAGTATATTATGTATTTATATAAAATGAAAGAAACAAGTTTTTACTGTGGATTCATTCATTTTAATAGGAGAATTATTGGATAAATGGGAAACAAGATTAAAGTAGCCTGCGTTCAGTTTGAGTGTGGCAAAACTGCTTCTTCGGATGCTGATCAGGTAAAAAGAAATATAGAAACTGCGGATAGACTATCAAGAGAGGCTGCAAGTGAAGGCGCAAAGATTATTCTTTTGTCTGAATTATTTGAGAGAAAATATTTTTGCCAGGAAAGAAGATACGATTATTATGAACTTGCCCTTCCATTGGAAGAGAATCCTGCAGTTAACCATTTTAAAAAGCTCTGTGCTGAGCTTAAGGTTACTATGCCTATATGCGTATTCGAAAAATCGGGCAATACTTTTTATAATACGGTAGTCATGATTGATGCTGACGGAAGTGAAGTTGGAATCTATAGGAAAACTCATATTCCGGATGATCATTATTATCAGGAAAAGTTTTACTTTACTCCGGGAAATACAGGCTTTAAAGTGTTTGATACAGCCTATGGCAAAGTTGGTGTTGGAATATGCTGGGATCAGTGGTTCCCTGAAACAGCAAGGAGCCTGGCACTTTTAGGAGCGGATATCATTCTTTATCCGACAGCAATCGGCTCAGAACCAATTCTTGATGTAGACAGTTCGGGACACTGGATGAGAACAATGCAGGGACATTCTGCTGCAAACATCATTCCTGTTGCTGCTGCCAACAGATTTGGTAAAGAAGATGTTGAGCCTTCAGAAGAAAATGGCGGACAAAAGTCTTCACTTACATTCTATGGAAACAGCTTCCTTACTGATGAAACTGGAGATGTTATATCAAGAGCCGGCAGAGATAAAGAGGAAATCATATATGCAGAATATGATTTTGAAGAAATAAGAAAAATGCGCTCTTCGTGGGGGCTTTTCCGCGACAGAAGACCGGAGTGCTATAAGGCGATTACTGAGTGAAAAAAGAGACTTTGCTTAACGGGGCAAAGTCTCTTTTTGAATTACTGATTTCTAGTATTTACTTTAGCTTTCACTTTGATTTCTTTTAGTTCATCAACACTGAACTTATAAGCTTTGTTGCAGAAATGACAGTTTACTTCAATTTCTTTTCCATCATCTATCATTTCCTGAATTTCTTTTTCTCCGATGAGCATAAGAGCTCTCTCAACACGGTCCTTATCACAATTGCAGTAGAAGTTCAAATCTACAGTGTCTGTAAATTCTATATCAAAACCGTCGAGAACTATCTTAAGCATATCTTCGGGAGTTTTCCCGGCTTTTAAAATGTCTGTTACTGAAGAAAACTTTTTAAGATTTTCTTCAAGGAGGTTTATTGTTTCTTCATCAGCAAAGGGCATAAGCTGGATGATAAAGCCACCGGCAGCTACAACAGATAGATTTTCTCTTTCAACAAGAACGCCAAGCCCTACAGAAGAAGGTGTCTGCTCTGATTTAGTAAAATAGTAAGTTAAATCTTCAGCAACTTCTCCGGTATAGAGAGGAACCTGACCAACGTAAGGCTCTTTTAATCCCATGTCTCTTATAACAGTAAGTGTACCTTCGCCGATGCCGCCACCGACATTTAAGTGTCCTTCTGCATTCGGTTCCATTATTACATAGGGGTTAATAACATAACCCTTAACATTACCCTTGTTATCAGCGGTTGCAAGAACACCTTTAAGTGGTCCATCACCGTCCATCTTAACTGTGATCATATCACTGTCATTATCCATCATCTGTCCCATCATAACAGTTCCGGTCATAAGCCTTCCAAGAGCAGCAGTTGCGATAGGAGAAAGTCCATGGGCTTTTCTTCCGTAGTCTGCAAGGTCCCTGGTTGTGGCAGCGAATGCTCTGATCTGCGCATTTCCAGCGGTAGCGCGCACCATATAATCTTTATATGACATAAAATCACCTCATTTCCTCCAAACATTATAAAGAATTTGATGCAACTATTCAAATGGAAAGATCTTTCCCCATTTATATTTAGTAACAGTAAGATAAATTTGCCGTTTAATATATATCCTCCGGCGCCGCAAATGACATTAGGAAATATCTAATGCCGTTTTTTACGATAGATATATGTTTTTAATGCTAAGAATTCAAAATATTAAATAAGTATAAGATTAATTGACATGGTTTTAACAGACAGATATAATATTATTTGAGAAATAATTAACAAACTATTAATTTTGAATGACAGTTATTTGTGAAAATATTCCAAATATCACTGTTATTTATAATGAAATTTCATAAAAAATAAATAGAAGAATGGAGCAGACAATGGCAGAAAAAGAAATTTCTCAGGCTGTAATTGGTAGGCTACCTCGATATTTCAGGTACTTGGGGGATTTGAAGGAAAAGGGCGTTGAGAGAATATCATCTCAGGAGCTCAGTGATATCATGAAGGTTACTGCTTCTCAAATAAGGCAGGATTTTAACAACTTTGGCGGATTTGGACAACAGGGCTATGGCTATAATGTCAATTATCTTTACGATGAAATCAGTAAAATACTAGGTATAGACAAGCAGCACAGTCTGGTTATAATAGGCGCAGGGCATCTTGGCAAAGCCATTGCGGGCTATACCAACTTTACCAGAAGAGGATTTGTTTTTAAGGGAGCATTTGATTGTAATCCTGAATTATATGGAACTAAGATAAGGGATGTTGAAGTTCGCCCCGTAGAAGAAATAGAAGAATTTATTAAAAAGAATCAGATAGAAATTGCAGTTTTAACGATTCCTAAGGATCAGGCAGTGCCAATGGCACATAAGTTAGTTCAGTATGGAATCAAGGCTATTTGGAACTTTGCGCATGTTGATCTGGATGTTCCTATCAATATTCAGGTAGAAAATGTACATTTATCTGACAGTTTGATGAAATTATCGTATAATATTAATAGATACGAAAACAAATAATCATTCTGTTGAATAGTGAGATAATCTGATGGCTAAAGATGATGAAGTTTATATGTCTGCGCTTCAGGGGAAAAGCATTCCTATATTGACCTTAGATAATAAATGGCATCAACTGTTTACGCAGACGGACATGACACCCGAAATACAAGAACTGGCTGATAAGCTCAATTCACTTGTCGAAAGGGATGGCAAGCTTAGAAGCGAAACAAAGGATATTAAGAAACTTAAGAAAAAACTTCTTGGAGAAATTGTTCCACTTAGAGACAAGGCCAACAATCCTGCTTATGCTGCGTCCATTGAGAGTATTGAAAAAGAAATCCAGAACAGAAGCAGACTTATCAATGAGTGTAATGATAAGCTTGATTCATATCAGGAAGAACTTTTAAATCTCTCCAGAGAAATATATGATACAGATTATAAGTTGATGATTTCTACCATGAAGACCTGCTATGAACGCCTTCATGAGAATACAACTTATATTAAAGGGCTTGATGAGTGGCTTTCAAGAGCACGTATCGAGCTTAAAAAGAATGTTATTAGGCTGCAAGAATCTGAGATGGAAAATTATAATCTTTATTCTTATATGCATCAGATATTTGGACCTGAGGTTATTGAGATATTTGATATGAAATATGATCCTGATAAGAGACATCCGATAAGGCGTCCTCTTGCGGGAAATGAAGCGGATTACGTTGAGTGATCAAATATTTTTTGATTTCATGGGAATATAAACACTACGCTATAGATACGTCGATTCTATAGATGTTTCTTGTTTAGAAAATTGAATCGAGGGAAGGGGCTATTGTATTACTTGAATACATTTGGCCTTCCTTCGATTTTTTGCTACAAGCAAAGTACTTGATTTCAGAGACAATTGTTATATTTGGGGGATTACTATGAGATATGCAGTTAATAGTCAGGAAATGAAACTTTATGACAGGAACACTTCTGAGTTTTTTGGTGTTTCTTCTGAAGTTCTAATGGAGAGGGCTTCTCTTAAAGTTGTTGAACATATCTGTGAGTGGGCTTTAGAAAAAGAATGTGATAGAAAAATGCGTGCCTTGATCTTTGCAGGTACGGGTAACAATGGTGGTGATGGGGCATGTATAGCAAGACTTTTGAAACAAAAAGGGTTTGTGGTAACTATCTGCGTTGTGGGAGATTATGCTAAATGCAGCGATCTGCTTCTTAATCAGCTTCATATTTTGGAAAAATATGGGACTGTAACTGACACTCTTTTTAATATAGAAACAAGCAGATCCATGGCAGACCATGATGTTATTGTTGATGCGCTGTTTGGCATTGGTCTATCCCGTAGTATCGCAGGAGACCATGCTAAGGCTATAGATTATATAAATGCCTGCAAAGCTGAGAGAAAATCTGACCTTTTGGTTGTCTCTGTTGACATTCCATCCGGTATAAATGCAGATAATGGTAAAATTTGCGAAAAGGCAGTAAAAGCCGACATTACGGTGACTTTTAATCAGACAAAGCTTGGGCATATTCTTTATCCTGGATGTGAGTATACAGGCAAATTGTATGTTGAGGATGTTGGCATTACGGAAGAAAGTTTCCTTGGGAAAAATCCGGGAGCTTATTTTTTTGATGAAGATATATCCGAGCTTCTGCCAAAGAGAAAACCTGACGGAAATAAGGGAACTAATGGTAAAATTCTTATAATAGCAGGTTCCAAGAATATCAGCGGAGCGTGCCTTCTTGCTGCATCTGCCTGTATGAGGGCGGGAGCTGGCATGGTAAGAGTCTTTACAGCCATAGAAAATGCTGAAGCAGTAAAGAATGTTATTCCGGAAGCAATGCTTACAACCTATGAAGATTTTGAACTTGTCGGAGAGAAACTAAATATGCTTTTTGACTGGTCGACTGCGGCTGTTATAGGACCGGGACTGGGTACGGACCAGAGAGCCTATGAACTGGTAAAAGAAACTCTTTTACACTATAAAAAAAATCTTGTTGTTGATGCAGATGCAATAAATCTTATTTCACAAAATGGTGATCTTAAGAAACTTTTATCAGATTTTTCAAGATATGGCAAAAAACTTATTTTAACTCCTCATTTGGGTGAATTTGCCAGATTGTTCGGCTGCGACATCAGGGATTGCAAAGAACATGTTTTGGAATATCCAAGAGACCTTGCGAAAAAATTACATTGTACTATAATTTGTAAGGATGCCCGTTCAATTGTTGCTGATGAAAACGAGAAACAGATTTATATTAATGTCAGTGGGAACGATGGAATGGCCACCGCAGGAAGTGGAGATGTGCTTGCAGGAATATTGGGAGCCATGATGGGGTATGATATGTCAAGCTTTGAGATTGCGTGTCTTGGGGCTTATCTTCATGGACTTGCGGGTGATAAGGCTGCCAGATTGAAAGGAAGGCATTCTATGATAGCGTCAGATATAATAGATGGACTTGAACACATCTTAATATTTGATGTTGATTAAATAATAAAAATATGTCTTTATTATAGAAATAATGCGTTATTCTTAATTTCATCTTACAAATGAAAAGGGCATATTTTTGGAAGATAAGGATGGTTTTTATAATGCTTGAAGAATACTCAAGAGTTTATGCAAAAATAGATTTGGACGCAATTAAATATAACCTTGAATCCATGAGAAAAAATATTCCGGATGGAACAAGAATAATGGCTGTTATCAAGACTGATGCCTATGGGCATGGCGCAGTGAGAATCGCCAAAATGCTTGAAGAAGTTGATTATATTTGGGGCTATGCCACAGCTACGGCGGAGGAAGCTTTTGAACTTAGAAATAATGCGGTCAAAAAGCCTATTCTTGTTTTGGGATATACTTTTCCTTATTCCCACAGACGCATGCTTCTTGAGGGTATTCGTCCCACTGTTTTTAGAATGGATATGGCAAAAGAACTTTCAGAATGCGGTCAGAAACTTTTGGAAAATGGCGAGCTGACGGAACTTCCTGAGATTCATATTGCTGTTGATACAGGCATGAGTAGAATCGGTATCACTCCGGATGAAAAGGGCGTTGATTTTGTTCAGAAAGTAATGTATCTCAAGGGAATACATGTTGAGGGCATATTTACGCATTTTGCCAGAGCAGATGAAAAAGACCTTACAAATGTAAAAAATAGAGAAAAGGTATTTGTTGATTTTATCAAAGCTGTAGAAGAGAGAACAGGACGCAGAATCCCCCTTCGTCATTGTGCAAATAGCGCCAGCATAATAGCGGTTCCCGAGTCTTCCATGGATATGGTAAGAGCAGGCGTTACAATGTACGGAATGTGGCCTTCTGAAGAAGTCCCTAAGAATATCATTGATCTTAAGCCTACAATGGAGCTTATAAGCCATGTGGTAATGGTAAAAGAAGTTCCTGCGGGAACACCTGTCAGCTATGGTGGAACATTTGTGACTGATAAAACAACGAAGATTGCCACAATTCCTGTTGGTTACGGTGATGGCTATCCAAGAAGTTTATCCGGTAAAGGCTATGTTATGATTGACGGTCACCGTGCAAATATCCTTGGCAGAGTCTGCATGGATCAGTTCATGGTGGATGTAACCGATATTCCAGATATTCATGAAGGTGATGAAGTGGTTCTTTTAGGAAAAGATAAGAAGACCGGCGAAGAGATTACTGCCGAATTCCTTGGTGAACTCAGCGGCAGATTTAATTATGAGCTTACCTGTGATATCAATAAAAGAGTTCCGAGAATATTTGAAGTTTAAATATTGTACAGATAGAAATACGCATTTAGTCAGAAAATAATTTTGTATTATAAATATGTTTGATCATATGCCCGTTTGAAGTCTATAGGCGAATAGTCTAGGACGAGAACGGGTATTTTTTATTAAAAAAACTATAATAAAATGCAAAATCTGACTTTTATAGCTGAATTTTATGTGCGTAATTTTAATTGCTTATATTAAAGAGTAATATATTATACATTAAAGGAATATAATCGCGCTAAAGTATAATTTATTATACTTTAATATATTGATATAAACAAGCTTTTGAAATAATATAGAATATGAAAACAATTAACTTGCATTTTAAAGCGAGGAGAATGATGACTTCTAAAGCATATATTGATGAAATAAGACGAAAGGTAAGAAGATACAGAATTGAGCTATCAATTACTCAAACTGACATGGCTGAAATGACTGGATTATCACTTTCATTTATTAAGAAATTTGAAAATGGAAATAGTATATCAGCGGAGAATTTGTTTAAGATATTGATTGTATTAGACTTGGCTGATATGGTAAATAATTCAATTCCGGATTTGGAAAAAAGTCCTTCAGCATATATTGAAAGCCAGAAAAACAAGACAAAACAGCGGGCACATAAAAAGTCTGCTGATAGAAAAACAAATTTTAAATGGGGTGATGAACAGTGAATTATGCAGAAGTATATCTGTGGGGAACAAGAATAGGGGCTCTCCATTTAAGTTCTGAAACAAACATTACAGATTTTCAATACGATAGAAACTTTGTAGATAATGTAGCAGGCTCTGGAATAGAACTGTCTCCTTTAAGAATGCCAATCTCAAACAGAATATACCGTTTTAGTGATATCGGAGATTCTTTTAAGGGTGTACCGGGGATGATAGCAGATTCTCTACCTGATAAATTTGGAAATGCTGTTATAAACAGTTGGTTAGCGAGCCAGGGAAAGTCCGATTCTGATTTTAATGTAATAGACCGACTTTGCTACACTGGCAAAAGGGGCATGGGAGCACTTGAATATGTTCCTGCGCAGGGACCGGAATTTAATAAGGATAGTCAGATAGATATTGATGAAATGGTAAAGTTTGCATCGGATATTCTTGCAAACAGAAAAAGTATACATATAAAAGCTGATGAGAACCTTCAGTTTTCTCAGCTTCTACAGCTTGGAACATCTGCTGGAGGAGCAAGAGCTAAGGCGATAATAGCATGGAATGAGAGCACAAATGAAATAAGGTCGGGACAGATAGATGCGGGTAAAGGTTTTGATTATTGGCTTATGAAGTTTGACGGCGTTAATAAAAATGGTGATCATGGGCTGACAGATGAGCCTGAATATACGCTTATTGAATATGCCTATTATGAAATGGCCAGAATGGCAGGAATAACCATGAATGAATGCAGGATATTTAAAGAAAACGGACGAAATCACTTTATGACAAAGCGTTTTGACCGTAAAGATGGTAATAAAGTACACATGCAGACATTGGGAGCACTTGCACATATTGACTATTCTGTTCCTGCACTATGTAGTTATGAACAGGCAGCCATGTATATGCAGCAGATGAGACTAAAATCTGATGAGATTGAACAGTTTTTTAGAAGAATGGTTTTCAATGTAATGGCGGTCAATCAGGACGATCATGTAAAAAATATTTCATTTCTTATGGATAGGAACGGAAAATGGAAACTTTCACCCGCTTATGACATTACATTTTCATATAACCTGAGTAACGTATGGTTAAAAGCTCATCAGATGAGAGTAAATGGAAAAGTAAGTGCAATTACGATGAATGACCTACATGATGCCGGAAAGGCAATGGGAATAAGTACATCAAAAAGGAAAAAAATAATTCAAGAGGTACATGAAGCAGTTTCAAACTGGACGAATATAGCTGAACGTAATGGAATAAGAGAAAATACTATGAAAAATATCAAGAACGTTATTCAAGAGCATAATAGTATTTTGTTTTCGCTTGATTGAGATACCTTTTAGTTTTGTGAAGATTTGAAAAATACAAAGAATTTCGCTAACTATTTTATGTAAAGAGTGTATTTCATAGCTTGACAGAGAGCGTGAGCTTTTCGTGTGTAATTGTGTGATGTTATTACTTATGAAAAGCCTTTTTGAATGGAAATCATAAATTGTGGTGAAATTAGTGAGCCGATAATGATTTGTAATAAAATATCTTTGACATTATTAAAAACAGAAATAAAAGTATTATTTTACGTATTTTTCTGCATTACAATATGGAAATCTCATTGAAAGCTGTGTGATAATTGAGTAGCTATTCATATATTGAATTATAATGTGCTTTAGGAGGCTATTAAAGTGAAAAGATTAAGAGGTATATTTTTGTTTTTCTTAATGGTATTTATGCTATTTGTTCTTTATCCACAAAAGGTTGAGGCAGTCAATGGAAGCACTTATAAGTATAGGATTGTTGCTAATCTAGGTTTTAATAAGTGGCAGAGTATTAAACATAGTACATTGAGTAGAAGGCTGAATTATTATGGGTATTATTATCAAAATGAATATAACATGTATAAATTAGTAGTTCCATCTAATGGCTATATTAAAGTTCAGAACAAAGGAGCAGGAGATGTAGAAATATATAATAGTCTACCCAAAACAGATATGCCATTGGGTGTAAAAAGTGGCTATATTTATGGTAGTGATTCGGAATATGTTGCTGTTACTAAGGGAACATATTATTTTTGCAGTAATACTGAGAATGCAAAAATAAAAATAACATTTACAAAAATAAATAATTCTAAGAATTATTGTTCAGCATTGTCTAAAAATCTTGGCAGTAGTAAAAGTGAAACTATAGTTTTTAATCCTGGGTATGAATATGCTAGGTGGTATAAGATTAAACTTAATAAACAAAAGAGTATTACCATTAAATATCAGATGTTGGATGGTGGTAATTCTCGTAATTCTACGGTGGGATTTCAGTTATTTAAATCAAATATGAATGAAATATATTGTTCTAATATTTCGGGAAAGGACATTATTAGGACTTCAATACTAGATAAGGGAGTATATTATATTAAAGTTTCACCATGTGGTGAAAGCTATTATTCAGGCAATCATGGAGGAAGAATTAGAGTGTTAAGTTGGCAGTAATAATGGCTGCGAGTAATAAGAATCAGTAATCGTTTGTTGGCTTTTATAATTTAGTATTCATTTAGCGATAACAATTCTTAATAGAAGAGGCTTTTGTATGTCATATCCAGATTATTATCCGAAACAGATGAAATTTAGAAATGACTTAAATGAAAATAATGGTCGAAGAAGTAGTAAAAGACCTGGAAGTTACCAGCCTGCAATTTGTGGTGGAATGCTTGCAAAGGATATCGATAGTATAAGTCATGTTTTGTCACTTGATGATGAAGATTTCTATGAACGTTTAGAAATCAGAACTAAACTAACTGCATCTATTTCAACAAAAGATAAGAATAAAGAAAATACAAATAGTAATCGCAGATCAAAAGAGATTTGCAATTTTTATAAGAAGCATTTAAAGTATGAAAATGTTTCTTCGAGGATAGAGATAACTAAAGTATACAATAGCAACAATACATACATTGTTTTAATTGATTTTGGAAATAAAGACATTGGATGCGTCTATGACCGAAAATCTTATAAATATAGAATGGGTAAAAAAACAGAAGACCTATTTGATATAATTTATACTTTGATGTCAAAACACTTTTCACTAAAGAATAAGACTATAAACATTATATGTAATGATAAAAATGGCATTATATTTCAAGATTATAGTAATTGCATTCATTTGGATAAGATATCGAAAATCGCTTCTGTTATGTATGAAAGAAAGTATTCTTTAGTCTTTTGGCAAAATGATGATATAAATGTCAATTTAAATAAATGGATTGCTTCGATAGATAATGTAAAAAAATTATGACATATATTAAAAAGATTCAGAGTGTATGAATGGAATACGCTCTGAATTTTTTGTTTTTTATAATAATTAAAAAAACAAAAAGAATTTCGCCAACTCACATTTTAATGTGTTATCAAGAAATGTGCTTTTGTTCTTGTTACGGGGATAGAACATAAAAATATATACCAGCTTTTGTGACCGGGGAGGAATGACAATGAAGATTAGAAAACTGGGATGTTTAGGAATTTTTTTGGCGGCAGCGATTAGTATCGCTGGATGTTCCAATACTGTAAATACAGACGTGACAGCAACTTATGAGCAGGAAGATGCTGAGAATGCAGTTGCTGAAAATGATGATAATATATGTGGCAGGTCTGTGGCAGGTTTTGTCATAGAAAAGAATGACTCAAAAGATTCTGAGAAACGAGCAATGTACCCTTATGTTGTAAAGGCACCGTCTTCAATATGGTTTCTTGCAGCAGATGACATTGAGCTTATGGGAGAAGAAGCCTTTTTTGCAGGCTTAGAAGAAGTTCTTAGTATGGTGGATCTTGACTTTACAGACGCGAGGGAAGCCTTAAAAGACTATATAAACAAAGATGTTGCATCTGTTGAAATTTATACGGATTTTTGCAATAAGGCGGGAATTTCAGCAAATGCCGGAGCATATTACAACTCGGTAAGTAACTTTATTAAATTGTTTTACGACTGGGATCAGGCTAAATATTCACTTCTCCATGAATATTGTGCATTACCTTACTGATAAATATATTGAAATACAGCCTGACTCGCACTTTAGCTCGGAAGGAATTGCTGAGTATATTTCAATGCTTGTCTGCGAAAACAGAATGTGCAAAAAGGCATGTAACTTAGTTTATGAGGAATATCTGGAAGATCTTAAAACATCACTATTCTGGAATGCTGAAGAAAAAACTATTGAGCTAAAAAATATATATTATTATTCAGGTTTAGGTTTTGCAAATGGGGCTTTTGTCGGTCGTGAGTATACAGATGTCAAATCTGACAAGACTACAAGGACTGATGAGATGCAGCAGTACATGCACGCAAATGACTGCTCATACTATGAAGCAGGCTGTATAACAGATTATCTAGTCACAGCGTATGGTATGGATACTGTTATGGCAAATCTTGGCAAAGATCTTATGACTATGTCGAAATCGGCTTATGGAAAAGACTTTTCGGAAATCTATAAGGACTTTACGATATGGATAAATGATAAATATGAAGCAGACGCAAATTAGTATTATATTCTGTTATGATCAGGCAAAACGTCTTTTTGCCTGATCATATTGAACATTGATTTCCTGTAGAGCAGCGGTATCGCCATCCATGTTGTCGGGATGGTAGAGCTTTACGAGAGATTTGTACTTCTTGTCTATGCTTTCTCTTGAATTGCAGCCGGCAAAGAAATCGAAGCTTGAAGAGGATTTGACAGGGATGGAAGTATCATCATATTCATCATCTGAATCCTCGTAATAAAACTCGTCGTCATCATCTTCCTCATAGCATTCTAAATCATCATCATCCTCGTCATCGTTCCAATCCTCGTAATCCACAGAATCCTCGTCTTCGGTATATTCAAAAGTATCTTCATTTTCATAATCTTCGTATTCATAGTCAGATTCGTCATCATCTTCTTCATAATATGGATCATCATCACTTCGATGAGCCACTTTATTATCACGTTCAAACTCTTCATGGTGATTTCTAAGCCATTTTTCGTAGCTCTTTTCATAATGCTCTTTTCCACGATTGGGGAAGACTCTGTAATAGCGGTCAAAAACCTGCGCGATTAAAGATTTTTTGAAAAGGGCAATCAAAAGATACAGGCAGACATCAATTATAACTGAATAGAAGAGTATTGATGAAAAAGAAATAAATACTCCAATGCTAAGAAAAACTGCTGCAACAGGCACAAACATGATGATTGTAAGAAATAGTAACAAAATGAAAGCAATTGAGCCATGATAAGAATAGATATTCTGAATCCACCAGTCTTGCAGGCCTTTAAAAAGAGCTGACTGGGTATTCTGGTTGTTGCCAAGCCAAAAAGAAACGTCCTTAAGTTCGTTCATATCAGGCGTTCCGGCAAATGTCTGATATAAACTAAAGAGCATGAGGAGTGCAAAAATAATTGATGTTACAGGTAAGATGCAAAATAAGAGTTTCAGAATATTTAGGAAACTCTTGATGAACCATGAAAGCATGGAAAAGAAAGCTTTTACAATATATAGAAAAAAGCTGACAATTGCATTTACAGCCATTGATAATAATGAAATCATAAAAATTCCCCCAAAATACAATAGAAACTGCTTAACAGCTTCTATCGTATTTTACAATGAAAAAGGTGTTAATGAAAGTATGATAAAATTTTTCTTTTGTCCTTAATATCATATAAAATATAATTATTACAAGGATCTGTATTAGCATCTGCAAATCGTCACAACGTAGGGGATTGTTCAGATAGATTTAAAATAAAATATAATAAAAACAATACTTGGGAAGATAAAGATTATGAAGCTGACTTTTTATGGAACCAGAGGATCAATTCCGGTAAGCGATAAGAAATTTGACATATATGGCGGAGAAACTTCGTGTTTACGAGTATGTTCCTCCGAAGAACCAATGACTGAAATATATATAGATGCCGGAAGTGGAATTACTAAAGCTTCGCCATTCCAGCGCGGAGATATTCATGTTCTTATTGGCCATCTGCATTTAGATCATGTGATAGGCCTTCCCTTTTTTAAAGGGCTTTCGGAAAAAGAACGAAAAATAAATATTTACCTCCCTGATAAAGAAAAGTCAGAAGCTGCATTGAAACAGCTAATAAGCCCTCCATACTGGCCTATAGGTCTTTTGGATTATCCTGCGGAAGTGAATATCAGGAGTCTTGAGGGAAAATTTGATATAGCTTCAATTCATATCCAAATGATAAAGATAAAGCATCCCGGTGGTTCTACAGCCTTCAGGCTATCAGAAAATGGGCATTCATTTGTTTATGCCACGGATTTTGAGCATGATGATAATGAAATTGATAAACTGACTTCTTTTTGCAAAGATGCAGATTTACTAATCTACGACGGACAATATACGAAAGAAGAGTATTCAAAGCATATGGGCTATGGTCATTCATTTCCTGAAATTGGCCTTGAGATAGCAAAAAGAGCTGATGTTAAGAAGATTCTTTTTACACATTTTGATCCAACGCACGATGACTCATTTCTTACAGAATGGGAAAAGCAGATTCAAAAAGAGAATCCTTCTGCAGGATTTGCCAAAAAAGGTATGAGCGTATCTTTGTAATCATGTTTGAGTCAAAAGCAAAAATGTGATATAGTGTAATTTGACATTTTATGTATAGGAGGATTTATTATGGACGAAGGCTTGCCTTCTGTCAGTATTTTTGCGTTTTTAGTTATTTTGTTAATTGATGTTTTCATAAATGGTTTTAGCGTCGCTCTTTCTCATGTAAAAGAGGATGAGATTGAGAAGAAAGCTCAGGAGAACAAAGAGAGCATCAGTGGGAAAATACTTAAGTTTCTGGAAAATGATGGAAGCCTTACCAAAAACCTTTTGTATATCAATATTGTTCTTAATATGTTTTTGGGCGGCATTGTTACGACAGGCTTGTCAGAGAGAGTAATCGCTTCTCTTTCAAAGGGCGGAACAGGATTTATCCCCGGAGCTTTGATATATCTGATAGCTGGACTTGTGATCAGCATTCTTATCATGTGTTTTGGTGTTCTGATTCCCAGAAAGCTTGCTATCAGGAAACCGGAGACATGGGCCTACTTTTGTTATTATCCGGTCACGGTTTTTTCAGGTATTTTCTTTCCTATAGTATTTGTTTCCAATACATTGGCCGCCGGAATTCTTTATCTGTTTGGAGTTCGCGGTGAGATCAGTGACTCGGATGTAACTGAGGAAGAGATAAAATCCATGGTTACTGAAGGTCAGGAACATGGTGTTATCCAGGATGCTGAAGCTGATATGATAACAAATATCTTTGAGTTTTCCGACAAGGAGGCCAGAGATATCATGACAAACAGAAAAGCTATGGTTGCAATAGATGCGAACCTTACGCTAAAAGAAGCTGTTGATTTCATGATGAACACCAACAACAGCAGATTCCCTGTTTATCTTGATGATATCGATCATATCATCGGAATTATGCACATCCGGGATGCTATGAAAAAATTGTCAGAGGAGACAAACAAGGAACTTCCGATAAGGAAGATAAAGGGTCTATTGCGACAACCTAAATTTGTACCTGAGACTAGAAATATTGATTCTCTGTTTCATAGTATGCAGTCCTCGAAGACTCAGATGGTTATTATTATTGACGAATATGGTCAGACAGCAGGACTTATTTCCATGGAAGATATTTTAGAGGAAATAGTCGGAAGCATCATGGATGAGTACGATGAGGATGAGAATTTCATAAAGCCCACCAAAAATAAGGGCGAATTTATTATTGAAGGCAAGACGCCTATTGAAGTTCTCGAGAAGAGGTTTAAAATCTCTTTTGACGAGAGCGAGTTTGAAACACTAAATGGTTATATCATTTCTAAACTTGACAGGATACCGGAAGTGGATGAGGACTTTAGTGTCACAGTTGAAGGCTATAGTTTCAAGATTCTTTCTGTTGAAAAGCATATGATACAGACTGTTCTGGCTAATAAACTGCCGGAACCGGAAGTTCCTCAGGAAGAAAAAGAATTAGAGATAGCAAAATAGTTATATTTTTAAAAAGGAAGGAAGTTTTTTATGTCAGGACATTCAAAATTTGCAAACATCAAGCATAAGAAAGAAAAAAATGATGCTGCAAAGGGCAAAATTTTCACAATTATCGGTAAAGAAATTGCTGTTGCTGTAAAAGAAGGTGGTCCAAACCCTGCGAACAACTTTAAGCTTGCAACAGTAATTGCAAAGGCAAAAGCCAACAACATGCCTAATGATACAATTGAACGTGGTATCAAGAAGGCTTCAGGCGCTGAAGGAAGCGTTGATTACAAGAACATCACATACGAAGGATATGGCCCTGGCGGAACAGCTATCATTGTTGAGACTCTTACAGATAATCAGAACAGAACAGCAGCTAACGTTAAGAGCGCATTTACAAAGGGAAATGGTAACGTAGGTACACCTGGCTGCGTTTCTTACATGTTTGACAATAAGGGCCAGATTCTCATTGACAAGGAAGAATGCGGAATGTCTTCTGATGATCTTATGATGCTTGTTCTTGATGCAGGCGCTGACGACTTCAACGAGGAAGAAGACAGCTATGAAATCCTTACAACTCCTGATAATTTCCAGGGCGTTGTTGAGGCTCTTAATAATGCAAATATTCAGACTGCTTCAGCTGAAGTAACAATGATTCCTCAGAACTATGTTTCTGTAACAGATCCTGAGACAGTTAAATATCTTACAAGAATTCTTGATCTTCTTGATGAGGATGATGATGTTCAGGCAGTTTACCATAACTGGGATGAGCCAGAAGAATAATTCAAATATTTACTTTTTTAATAAAATATTTTTGACTAAATAGAATAAAAATAAAGTTGGAATTAGGAAAACCAGCTTTAATTAAGTGACAAAAAGAGACGTGGGGGAGTCCTGAGATGAAATTAAAACGTATGTGGCCGGGGATATGCATCTTGATTGTGTTTTTTATTTTTGATGTGATTATGGTGGCAAGTTCTAGTTTTTTCTCGGGGCTTTTTCCGTCTGATGATATGTTGCTGGCATATTCGGGTATTTTTACTGTAATTAGTGTTCTTATCATGAGTGTGCTTACGCTTTTGATGAGGAAAATATGTGATCATTTGGATACAAGGCATCTTTCTGAAAAAATAGGTTTCAGAATTGTCTATGTTGTTATTTTAATTGCGATATTAGTAGGTGGAACTGTATACAGAGTATTTCTGCTATCACATACTACAGCCGTGCCTTCCGGCAAGCTTTCACTTTATGAAAATGCCATGGTAGGTGCTGTAACATCCACCGTTGAAAATGATCTTCTTTCAATTGTTTACTCTACTGTTCTAAAAGGAATTCTTTTCTTTACCGGCAATAATCTATCAGTGGCTTTTTTCTATGAGATTGGTTTATTTATGCTATTTGTGCTACTTGGCGCTATAGCATGCAGATTACTCCTTGGAAAATGTGCATCTATTGTATTTGCAGGTTTTGTATCATTTATGCCTATATTTGATGAGCATTTTGTAAAGGCTGTTATTGGAACGGATGAGCTTTTTCTTACTTTATTCGGTATAGAACTGCTTTTGGTTGCGATATATCTAAAAAAGGCTTCTGATGGTAAATATAGTTCTAAACTACATATCATATGGTATATGGTTGTTGGAATAGTAGTTGGTTTTATGGCGTATGTTGACGTTGGAACTTTTGTGGCGATACTGCCGCTTTTATTATCGGTTCTTTTTTTACTTGAAAAAGAAAATTCCGGCGGAATTCTTAGCTTGATCATATTGCTGGCTTTTGGTATGCTTTCCTTTTTTGGAATGATTATACAGGAAGCCGGTATTTATAACGTAGATATTACATTACAGAATTGGGGAAGATACTTCTTTAGAAATCTGAATACATTTAGTATGTATTGGACATATACAAATTATAAAGTGGTCTATCTTGTTACTCTTGTTGTAATGTCAGGTGTGCTTTTGGGATATTTTAGAAATCGAGAGTTTGAAAATGTTTCACCCTGGCTTTTATCAACAATTCTTATTTTTGTTGCAACACCTTTCCTTGGAGCAACAAGAATGAATGACCAGCTTATACTTACAATTTATTTTGCTTTTGTTTTAGCATGCGTTGCTGCGCTTATTACGACAAATGAGAACATGGCATTGGCAGAAGCAAAGAGTGAGGATATTACTGATTCAGTCGAAAGTGAAGAACAGATGTTAAGCGGAGTCCAGGAAGTGGTTACCCCCGCAGCAAAAGAGGTATCTGATCTTGCGAATGAACCTGAATATTATGACGACGAACCTGAGTATTCTCATGATGAAGGAATGGAAGCTTCAGGTGTAGAAACAAAAGAAAACTCAAATGCAAAGTTTATAGATGCAGAACATGATACAACGTTTTCACAGTATATTGCTTCATCAGAAAAAGAAGAAATTCTGCCGGAAGCAAAGAAACAGGTAGAATCTGCTTGCAAGGAAGAAGTACGTTCTGATATTCCAGATGAAAAGCCTCGATTTGTTCCTGAGGGAATGGTTCTTCCTGTTGGATCTGAAGATGAAATGGATATAGAACGACCTAAAATGAAAATGCCTGAATTTGAAGGCATGATAGCGCTTGACAGAAAAGAAAAGGTAAAGCCTAAAAAAGATGATTTTGACATTCCGTTCAAAGAAGGGGATGATTTTGACATATAAGAAAGGTTTAATCAAATGCGATTAGAAGACTTAAAATCCTATGAAATTATTGAGAAAAGAAGAATCGATGACCTGAATTCTGATAGTTATCTGATGAAGCATAAGAAGACAGGCGCAAGGGTTGCACTTCTTTCTAATGATGATGAGAACAAGGTTTTTTCAATTGGTTTTAGAACACCACCCAAGAATTCTACCGGTGTGGCACATATTATCGAGCACACAGTTCTTTGTGGTTCAAAAGAGTTTCCTATAAAGGATCCATTTGTAGAACTTGTAAAGGGCTCACTTAACACATTTTTAAATGCCATGACGTTTCCTGATAAGACGGTTTATCCTATTGCAAGTTGCAATGATGCTGATTTTCAGAATCTGATGCATGTTTATCTTGATGCAGTTTTTTATCCAAATATTTATAAAACAGACAAGATTTTCAAGCAGGAAGGCTGGCACTATGAGATGGAGGATGAGAGTTCTGAGCTGACCATCAATGGTGTTGTTTACAATGAGATGAAGGGTGCATTTTCATCTGCTGATGACGTGCTTTCAAGGGAAATACAGAATTCTCTTTATCCTGATATTACTTATGGAATTGAATCAGGCGGTGATCCTGATGTTATTCCGGAACTTACGTATGAGGAATATCTTGATTTTCATAGAAAATATTATCATCCATCAAACAGCTATATTTATCTTTACGGAAATATGGATATGGCTGAGAAGCTTGATTATATCGATAAGAATTATCTTTCTGCTTTTGATTACCTTAAGGTTGATTCTGAAATTGGCAGACAGCCTGCTTTTAGTGAGCCAAAAGAAATTCATAAGCCTTATTCAATAATGAATAACGAGCCTGTTGAGCAGAATACTTATCTGTCCTATAACTGTAGTGTTGGCTCAACTCTTGATAGAAAGCTTTACATAGCATTCGATATCCTTGATTATGCTCTTTGCTCTGCACCTGGTGCGCCTATAAAGAAGGCTCTTATTGAAAAAGGCATTGGTCAGGATGTTTACAGTGAATATGATAATGGTCTTCAGCAGCCTGTTTTTTCTATTATAGCCAAGAATGCTGATGCTTCTCAGAAGGATGATTTTGTTAATACCATCAGAGAAGTAATGGAAAATCAGGTTAAAAACGGTATTGATAAAAAAGCTCTTTTGGCAGGGCTTAATTTTGATGAATTTAAATATAGAGAAGCTGACTTTGGAAGATATCCAAAGGGGTTGTTATATGGTCTTCAGGTTCTCGACAGCTGGCTCTATGATGACAACAGCCCATGGATAAATGTAGAGGCTAATGATACTTTTGCTGAGCTCAAAAAAGAGGCTGAGGGAAGATATTTTGAAGACCTTATTCAAAAGTATTTGCTGGATAATACCCACAGAACAGTTCTTTTGCTTGAGCCTTGGCAGGGGCTTTCTGAGAAAAAGGATGAGCTTCTTAAGGAAAAGCTTAAAGAATATAAGGATTCTCTGTCAAAAGATGAGATACAAAGAATTGTGCGTGAGACAGCAGAACTTAAGGAATATCAGGAAACACCTGATGATCCGGAGGATTTAAAGAAGATTCCGCTTCTTAAGCTTTCTGATCTAAAAAAGGAATCAGATCAGTTTGTTTATGAACTTAGAGAATATGAAGGACAGAAGATTCTTTTCCATGACATATTTACTAATGGCATAGATTATGTAAATTTTGTCTTTGACCTTAAGAATATTGATGCAAAGTATCTTCCTTATGCCGCAGTGCTTAAAAAGGTTCTTGGAATGCTTGACACTGAGCATTATTCCTATGGTGACCTTTATAACGAGATAAATATTTATACCGGTGGATTGTCAGGCTCTATCAGTACATATACTGATTCTTTTGATGTTTCAAAGTTTGAGACTGCTTTTGAGATTAGTGTGAAGGTTTTACATGGCAATCTTGATAAGGCATTTGAACTGGTAAAAGAAATTGTTGTCTCCACTAAATTTGATGATGTTAAGAGACTTAAGGAAATATTTGGAGAGCAGTACGCAAGGCTTCAGTCTGAACTTGCTTCTGCAGGACATCAGACAGCTGCTCTTCGTGCTATGTCATATGTTTCTCCTGCAGCTATGGTCTCAGATTATGTAAGCGGAATTGGCTATGAACGACATCTTGAAATGTTAAATAAAGAAATTGCTACACCGGAAGGCGCGCAGAAGATTATTGGTATTTTGCGTGATCTTAGCAAAGCAATCTTTAGAGCAGACAATTTGCTTTTGGATATAACAGGAACAGAGAAGGAATATCAGGGAATTCCTGAAAATACAAAGAAATTTGCTGAGGCTCTTTATACTGAAGATATTGAACTTGGGAAGCTTGAACTTAAGCCTGTTAAGAAAAATGAGGCATTTAAGACAGCAGGTCAGGTTCAGTATGTGTGCCGCGCAGGTAATTTTGCATCCAAAGGACTTAAGTATAATGGCGCATTGAGAGTTCTCAAAGTCATGATGGGATACGATTATCTTTGGAAGAATATCAGAGTTGTTGGTGGCGCTTACGGATGTATGAGCAGTTATGCTAAAAACGGTGACAGCGCATTTGTTACATATCGTGATCCTAATCTCAAGAATAGTATAGATGTATTTGAGAAGGCTTCCGAGTATCTCAGAAACTTTGATGATGATGACAGAACTATTTTGCAGTATATAATCGGTGCTGTTTCTGACCTTGATACACCAAAGACTCCGTCAGGTAAGGGTACTTATGGACTTACTGCATATCTTTGCAACGCTAAGATGGAGAATATACAGAGAAATAGAGATGAGCTTTTAAGCACAACTAAAGAAACTATAAGAGATCTTGCTAAATACGTTGATGCATTTATGGAAGATGAGTGCCTTTGCGTTATTGGAACAAATGAAAAGATAGACGAGGACAAGGAACTTTTCGATAATATTGAACAATTAGTAAATAAATAATAGTTAAGTATAAGGTTGTTTGCCGGGACTAAACTGAGCTGCTCTGTTTAGTCCTGGTAGTTCATATTTTTGATTTTGCTTGGGGAGGCATTTGAGTATGAAAAAAAGACTGGGGATTCTGATAACAACAGCGATTTTGGCAGTTTCTTTTGTGGCTTCGGGATGTGGAAGTGCAGGTTCTTCTTCCAAATATGAGTCTGCTACAGAGTTTGCTGCGGAAGAAAGCTATGAAACATATGGAAGTGACAGTCTCTATGATAACAGTGCTCCTATGCTGGAGGAATCCAAGGCTGTTGAAGCTCCGGAAGAAACGCAGGTTTCCGATAACTCAAGAAAGCTTATCACAACCTTGAATATATCTGCAGAAACCGAAGATCTAGATGAAGTTCTTTCAAATGTTCAGGCTAAGGTAAAAGAACTTGGCGGATACATTGAATCAAGTAATATTTATAACGGTAGCAGATATTCAGGCAAAGTTATCAAGAGAGATGCGAGTCTGACAATAAGAATTCCAGCCCAAAATCTTGATTCATTTGTTGAAACGGTTACTGATGATACTAATATTACTAACAAGTCTACAAGTGTTGAAGATGTAACGCTTAAGTATGTTGATATCGAGAGTAGGAAGAATGCGCTCAAGGCAGAAGAAAAGCGCCTTTTGGAGATTGTTGATTCGGCAGAAACTGTTGAAGATATAATTACTGTTGAGAACAGACTTTCAGAAGTTAGATATGAGATTGAAAGTATTGAATCACAGCTTCGTACATATGATAATAAAGTGAATTACAGCACTGTTTATCTTGATCTTACAGAAGTTAAGGAATACACACCTGTTGCTGAAAAAGGACCTTTTCAGAGGATGGGAGAAGGATTTATTTCAAGTGTAAGATCTGTTGCAGATGCTATTCTCGAGTTCTTTGTATGGCTCGTAATTCATATTCCACAGATAATCTTACTGATAATTGCTGCTGTTATTATCGTATTAGTAGTTAAGAGAATCAGCGCTTCTGCAAAGAAAAAGAGAATACAGAGAATGCAGCAGGTAAATATGTATCAGCAGATGCCTTATGGAGGAGTTCAGAATCCACAACAAATGACTGCTGAACAGACATACAATGGAAATACTGCTGGTAATAACCAGTCAGGCAACACACAGTGATGAAAGGATAAGATGGATAATAATTTCAAAACAGGTTTTATTACATTGATAGGCAGACCTAATGTTGGTAAGTCTACACTCATGAATCAGATGATAGGCCAGAAGATTGCGATAACATCTAATAAGCCTCAGACTACTCGAAATAGGATCATGACAGTTTATACAGATGAGGAGTGCCAGATGATATTTCTTGATACTCCCGGCATTCATGAGACAAAGAATAAGCTTGGCGAGTATATGACCAAGGTTGCCAAGAGTACTCTTGAAGAGGTTGACGTAGTATTGTGGCTGGTGGAACCCAGCACTTTTATCGGCGCCGGTGAAAAGATGATAATTGAGGAACTAAAAAAATGTAAGAAGCCTGTTATCCTTGTCATAAATAAGATAGATACAGTTTCGGCTGATAAACTTGAAACATTTGAAAATGCCTACAGACAGGAGATGGATTTTGACAGAGTTGTTCATGTGGCAGCACTAAAAAGGCAGAACATCGATGGTGTTATGAAAGCAATAAAGGATTTTCTTCCTTTTGGACAGCCATTTTATGATGAAGAGACTCTTACTGATCAGCCTGAGAGGCAGATTGCAGCTGAGATTATCCGCGAAAAGGCACTTAGACTTTTACAGGATGAAGTTCCTCATGGCATAGCGGTCACTATAGAAACTATGCGTATGAGAGAAAAAAAGGTTGAACCTGAAAAGCCCAAAAAGAAAAGGCATCAGCATCCTCCAAAGAAGAGTAAACTGCAACAGGCTGAAATTCAAAATGAGGTAGAAGATATTGAAGAAACAGATGGACCATTGGTATTTAATATGGATTCGATGAATCAGGAAGATGAGTATTATGATCCGGATGGAATCATGGATATCGATGCAACGATCATATGTGAAAGAGACTCTCACAAAGGTATTGTAATCGGCAAAAACGGAGCAATGTTAAAAAAGATTGGTTCAACAGCAAGAAAAGATATTGAAAATCTTGTTGGCTGCAAGGTGAACTTGCAGCTTTGGGTTAAAGTCAGAAAAGACTGGCGCGATGATAAGACTCAGATGAAGAGCTTTGGATATGATATAAAAGATTTAAACAGGTAATTATATGGATGATTTAATAGTAGTCAGAGGAATTGTGCTAAAGCATGCTCCTTGTGGGGATTATGACTGGGTAGTCACAATTTTTACTGCAGAGAGAGGCAAGATTACTGCTTTTGCAAGAAGTGCCAGAAAACCATCGGGGAAGCTCTCCGGCACTGTCGAACCTTTCTGCTTTGGTACTTTTAAGTTGTTTGTTGGGAAAAACTCCTACACAATAGTTGAAGCAGATATCGAAAACTATTTTGAAGGCTTTAGACAAGATTTGGAAGGTGCCTGTTATGGCACCTTTTTTCTTGAATTATCAAGTTTTTACACAAGAGAGAATAATGAGGATAAAGAGCTCTTGAATCTCTTGTATTTCTCGTTAAAAGCTCTTTTAAAGGACAGTATTCCAAACAGGCTGGTCAGATGTATTTTTGAGCTCAGAGCCCTTGCTATAGAAGGAGAATATCCCGGAGTTCCTGCAAAGGAAGGAATCAAGGAAACAACTGCATATGCAATGGAATTTATAGCATATAGTCCTTTGAATAAACTTTTTTCTTTTTCGCTATCCGATGAGATTTTGACGCAACTTGATGTGATAACTAAGCAATATCGCCAAAAATATGTCGACAGACCGCTTAAAAGTCTTGAGATGCTTGAAACCTTTGAGTATTGAAAATAGAATATGATTTGGATATAATAACTTTGTTTGTATTTTTTTAAGAATAAACTTAATTGCTTATTCCTGAATATTTTGATAAAAGAGGAATTGAAGTGAAAAATCGTGTATGTAATCTAAATATCTTTGGCACAGGAAGAATTGCAATAATTGGTCTTTCTGTTGCAGCTAGCGCTCTTTTGGCAGTTGGATGTGGTAGCAGCAATGATACCAGAACAACAATTGCAATCAACAAGGATGGTTCTGTCCAGAGCACTATATATGAGAGCTTTGATAAAGATTATTACGATATTTCAGAATTATCTGATATGGCCAGTGATGAAATCTCATATTATAATTCTGAGTATATTTCGCCCAAGATTACTTTAGAAGAACCAGAACTTATAAATGATGGCAAGATGGCGAAGCTTGTTAT
Source organism: Butyrivibrio sp. YAB3001 (assembly GCF_900112195.1). Classification (GTDB taxonomy): domain Bacteria; phylum Bacillota; class Clostridia; order Lachnospirales; family Lachnospiraceae; genus Butyrivibrio. The sequence continues at coordinate 290,769 of NZ_FOKR01000002.1, read as the reverse complement.
GAATTACGATAGCGCAGATGATTATTCACATTTTAATCAGGTTAGTTTATTCTTTGGAACAGTTCAGGAAGCTATTGATAAGGGATACAGTGTTACTGACAATCTTGTAGACCCGGATGGCAACAAGGCAGAGGCATTTGATCTTGAAGAGGAACTTTCTCATCATATTATTATTACGGATGAGAAGGTATATATAATAGCTCCTTATAAAATTTCTTACTCCACATTGGGAGTTACAATTACCGATAAAAAAGAAGCTGATCTGTCAAACGCAACTAAAGATAGTATTCAGCTGCTTCTTTCAAAATAATATATTAAAGTAATACAAAAACGTCTGCAGTCATTATTTGCAGTCGCAGAATGGAGGATTATGGAAGCAAACGCAAAATCAATGGACAAAATCGTAGCGCTGGCAAAGGCCAGAGGATTTGTATATCCTGGCTCAGAAATTTATGGTGGACTCGCCAATACATGGGATTACGGAAATTTAGGTGTTGAGTTTAAAAATAACGTAAAAAAAGCATGGTGGCAGAAATTTGTACAGGAGAATCCATATAATGTTGGCGTTGACTGTGCTATTCTTATGAACCCACAGACATGGGTTGCGTCCGGACATTTAGGCGGATTTTCAGATCCCCTTATGGATTGTAAAGAATGTCATGAAAGATTCAGAGCAGATAAGATTATAGAAGATTTTGCTGCAGAAAATGGAATTACTCTTGAGACATCAGTAGATGGATGGTCACATGAGGAGATGGAGAATTTCATCAAGGAACATAATATTCCATGTCCATCATGCGGCAAGCATAACTTTACAAGCATCAGAGAGTTCAACCTGATGTTTAAGACATTCCAGGGTGTTACAGAAGATGCTAAGGATACTGTTTATCTTCGTCCTGAAACAGCGCAGGGTATTTTTGTAAACTTTAAGAATGTACAGCGTACATCACGTAAAAAGGTTCCTTTTGGTATCTGCCAGATAGGTAAGAGCTTTAGAAATGAGATTACTCCTGGTAACTTTACTTTCAGAACAAGAGAGTTTGAGCAGATGGAGCTTGAGTTCTTCTGCAAACCGGGAACACAGACAGAATGGTTTGAGTACTGGAGAAAAACATGCTATGAATGGCTTCTTTCTCTTGGAATCAAGAAAGAAAACTTAAGACTTCGTGACCATGATCCAGAAGAGCTTTCATTCTACAGTGATCACACAACAGATATTGAATATGCATTCCCATTTACAGATTGGGGCGAACTTTGGGGAATTGCTTCAAGAACAAATTACGATCTCACAAGACATCAGGAAACATCAGGACAGCCTATGGATTACTTTGATGATGAAACAAATGAGAAGTATATTCCATATGTTGTTGAGCCTTCACTTGGTGCAGACCGTGTAACTCTTGCATTCCTGTGCGAAGCATATGATGAGGAAAATATCGGAACAGAGGAGAAGCCTGATATGCGTACAGTGCTTCACTTCCATCCGGCTCTTGCACCTATCAAGATTGGTGTGCTTCCTCTTTCAAAGAAGCTTAACGAAGGTGCTGAGAAGATTTATGCTCAGTTGTCCAAGAAATATAACTGTGAATTTGATGATCGCGGAAACATTGGTAAGAGATATCGTCGTCAGGATGAGATCGGTACACCATTCTGCGTTACATATGATTTCGAGTCTGAGAACGACAACATGGTAACAGTACGTTTCAGAGATAGCATGGAACAGGAGAGAGTTGCCATTGATCAGCTGGATGCATTCTTTGCTGATAAGTTTGATTTTTGATTTGGTGATTTGATATAGCGAATTTGTATTTTAAGGAGAAATAAAATGAAACAATTTACAGCTAGTGAGCTGCGTAAAGCCTGGAAGCAGTTCTATATAGATCGTGGTCATGTGGATTGCGGAGCTGTTTCACTTGTATCTGATGGATCAACAGGTGTTATGTTCAATGTTGCAGGTATGCAGCCACTTATGCCTTATCTTTTAGGGAAAAAGCATCCTATGGGAACAAGACTTTGCAATGTTCAGGGATGTGTTCGTACAAATGATATTGATTCTGTTGGCGATAAGAGCCATGGCACATTCTTTGAGATGATGGGAAGCTGGTCTCTTGGAGATTACTTCAAGAAAGAACGTTGTCAGTGGAGTTTTGAACTTTTGACACAGCTTTTTGGATTTGATGCTGACCATCTTGCAGCAACAGTTTTCGAGGGAGATGAAAATGCGCCTAGAGATGAAGAAGGTGCAAAATGCCGTATCGAATCAGGATTTAAGCCTGAAAACATCTATTATCTTCCTGCAGAAGATAACTGGTGGGGACTTGAATATGGTCCATGTGGACCTGACAGTGAGATGTTCTATGTGAAGGATGTTCCTCCATGCGGACCTGACTGTAAGCCTGGATGTCACTGTGGCAAGTATACTGAAATTGGTAATGATGTATTTATGCAGTATGAGAAGCACCATGATGGACATCTTACTCCACTTACTCAGAAAAATGTTGATACAGGTTGGGGATTAGAGCGTATTCTTGCTTTCTTAAATGGCGTTGATGATGTATATAAGATTGATCTTCATGCACCTGTAATTGCGTATATTGAGAAAGAAAGCGGCATCAAATATGAGTCTGACGAGAAGACAACAAGATCAATGAGAATTCTTGCTGATCATACGCGTACAGCTGTAATGCTTATTGGCGATGAAGCTAAGCTTCTTCCTTCTAATACTGGAGCAGGTTATATTCTCAGAAGACTTATCAGAAGAGCTGTAAGACACGCAAGAACACTTGGGCTTAACAAACAGCAGATTCTTGGAGTGGCTCAGATATACATCGATGAGTACAAAGAGAGCTATGAACACCTTAACAAGAACCAGAAATTCGTTCTTACTGAGCTTGAGAGAGAAATCACTCGTTTCGAGTCTACTCTTGAGAATGGTATGAAGGAGTTCAAGAAAATCCTTGATGCTACTTCAGCTGCAGGTAAGAAGGAAATTGAAGGGAAAGATGCATTCTTCCTTTATGATACTTTTGGATTCCCTGTAGAGCTTACAGCAGAGCTTGCAGAGGAAGAGGGACTTACAGTTGATGAGGAAGGCTTCAAGGCTTCTATGGAAGAGCAGAAGCAGAAGGCAAGAGAAAACCAGAATTTCTCAGCTAACCTCACTACAGGCGCAGGCGTATTTGATAGCCTTGAGGAGGCTGTAACAGTAGAGTTCCTGGGATATGATGCACTGGGCTGTGATGGAAAGATAGTTGCAATGTCAGGCGCTGAGGCACTTGTAGATGAACTTACTGAAGGCCAGCAGGGAACGATTATTACAGATAAGACAACTTTCTATGGTACAATGGGTGGCCAGGTAGGCGATATAGGTGTTATCCTTGGCCAGAACGGTGCAAAGTTTGAAGTTGTAGAGACTGTTAAGGTAGCAGGTGGCAGAACTGCTCACGTTGGTAAGGTTGTAAGTGGTAGCTTCAAGATTTCTGACAGCGTATCTCTTAATGTAGATGCAGATAACAGAGCTAAAACATGTCGTAACCACTCAGCAACTCACCTTCTTCAGAAGGCTCTTCAGCAGGTACTTGGTGATGGAGTAGAGCAGGCTGGTTCTTATCAGGATCCTGATAAGACAAGATTTGACTTTAGCTACCATCAGGCTATGACAGCTGATGAGATTCAGAAGGTAGAAGAAATTGTTAATGCCAAGATTTTGGAGGCACTTCCTGTTGTAACTAAGGAAATGTCAATCGAAGAGGCAAAGAAGACCGGAGCGATGGCTCTTTTTGGTGAGAAGTATGGTGAGACAGTAAGAGTTGTCAATATGGGAGATTTCTCTATTGAACTTTGCGGTGGTACACATGTTTCAAATACAAGCCACATTGGTCTTTTCAAGATTCTTTCTGAGTCAGGCGTAGCTGCAGGAGTTCGTCGTATTGAGGCTCTCACAGGTGACAACGCAAGAGCTTACTATGAGAATGCTATGGCTAACCTTGGTGAGGCTGCTAAGACAGCTAAGACAACACCTGCTGATCTTGTAGCTCAGATCAAGAAACTGCAAGAGGAACTCAGGACACTCAGAAGTGAGAATGAATCTTTAAAGAGCAAAGAAGCACAGGCAGCTCTCGGAGATGTTACTGATCAGGTTAAGGAAGTTAAGGGAGTTAAGCTTCTTGCAACATCAGTTAAGAATGTTGATATGAATGGACTTCGTGATCTTGGAGATCAATTGAAGACAAAACTTGGTGAAGGTGTTGTAGTACTTATTTCCGAAAACGAAGGTAAAGTTAACCTTGTAACTATGGCTACTGATGGAGCTATGGCTAAGGGTGCTCATGCAGGAAATCTTGTAAAAGCAATTGCGCCTAAGGTTGGCGGTGGCGGCGGTGGTCGTCCAAACATGGCTCAGGCTGGTGGTAAGAATCCTGCTGGAATTCAGGATGCTATCGCAGAAGCAGAGAAGGTTTTAGAGAGTCAGTTAGCATAATAATACATAAGTTATAGCAATTTGTTTTGACTGCACAAGTTTGTTATTGGTGTAAACTGCATACGAGTGAGTAGTAACAATTATTGCAAAAAGATTATACAAATTCCAAAAATATACTTGACGAAGTGTAGGATTATGTTATAATTATTGATGTTATGTGAGCTAATAGGCTTAGTATAAGCATAATAAATAACCCAATCAGTCATGTACTTGAAGGGACTGAAGGGAGGGTAAGAGTAGAGATGTCAACAGTAGTAGTAAAAGAAAACGAGACTTTGGATAGCGCACTGCGTCGTTTTAAGAGAAGTTGCGCAAAGGCTGGTATCCAGCAGGAGATTCGTAAGAGAGAGCACTACGAGAAGCCTAGCGTAAGACGCAAGAAGAAGTCTGAGGCAGCAAGAAAGCGCAAATATAACTAAATCAAATTTTTATGAAAGTCCTTGGTATATCCAGGGACTTTTTCATTATCTGCATAAAATGTGGGTACATTAATTTATAACACTATGCTAAAATTGTTCTTGTTGTATTTTTAAAATGACAGGTTCAAAAAGATCATAATTTTTATCGTACGTGAGTAATAAAAATTATGTAAAAGAGAAATAATATGGTGATTTATTTTTTGATATTTTTTATTATATTTGTTGCGGCTTGCGCACTAATCATTTATCATGACGTACACTGTTTTGTTGTTCGAAGCTATGACATAGAAACTGATAAGATTGTTGGAGATTATTCATTTGCTTTTTTATCAGATCTCCATGGATATAGTTTTGGAAAAGATAACAGTAAACTACTTGATGAGATATATAAGATTTCTCCGGATGCGGTTTTATGCGCAGGCGACATGCTTACCGGACATAAGATTGGGGGAGAAATACAATATCAGACCGGACTTAAGCTATTGTCAGCTTTGGCGACAAGATACCCGGTTTATATGTCAAATGGAAATCATGAGCATAAGATTAAAGATTATAAACGGTGTTTTGGCGATGTTTATGATGTGTACAAGCAGAAGCTGATTGATTCCGGAATTATTTTTCTTGAAAATGATAGCTTTAGCATAGATTCAAAGAATATCAGAATTACAGGACTGGATCTTGAACTTGACTATTTTCAAAAAGTAATAAAAAAGGAAATGAATTATGAGCATGTAAAAGAACTTGTTGGTGATAGCAGCCCTGATGAGTTTCAGATACTTATAGCGCATAATCCTCAATACTTCGATAACTATGCAAAATGGGGAGCTAATCTTACTGTTTCAGGTCATGTTCATGGAGGAATTGTCAGAATTCCTTTCCTTGGAGGAGTTATTTCTCCTTCTATTGCTCTTTTTCCAAAATATGATGGCGGCAAATTTGAGATTGATGGCAAATATATGGTCCTTAGCAGAGGGCTTGGAACCCACAGCATTCATGTAAGGATGTTTAATCCCTGTGAACTTGATATTATAAGAATTCACGGAAAAGAGAATTAAGAAGAATTATTTTTGTTTTTTATGAGGAAGTAAAATGAGTCTTGAAGTAAAGCTTCAGGTGTTTGAGGGGCCTCTGGATCTTCTTTTACACCTGATAGATAAGAATCAGATTGATATATATGATATTCCGATTGCAACTATTACAGAACAATATATGGCGTATATCAATGCTATGCAGAGAGATGATATGGAAGTTACAAGTGAATTTCTTGTAATGGCTGCAACTTTGATTGATATTAAATGCAAAATGCTTTTGCCAAAGGAAGTTAATGAAGAAGGCGAAGAGGAAGATCCAAGAGCGGAACTTGTTGAAAAGCTCCTTGAATATAAAATGTATAAATATATGGCCTATGAGCTTAAAGACAGGCAGATGGATGCTAATCTTCAGTGGTTCAGAAGCAGGAATATTCCCAAGGAAGTAAGAGAATATGAGGCACCTGTTGATCTGACGGGGCTTATTGGAGGTGCGACGTTATCCAAGCTTAATGAGATTTTTCAAGATCTTTTGAAAAGACAGGAAGATAAGGTTGACCCTATCAGAAGTAAGTTTGGCAATATTGAAAAAGAAGAAGTTGATATGGATGCCAAGACTTTGTATATAAGAGAGTATATACGAGAACATTCACATTTTAGTTTCAGACAGCTTCTTGAAAAACAACACAATAAAACAGAGATAATAGTTACTTTTTTGGTGGTTCTTGAGGAAATGAAGCTTGGTGAAATTGAAATAAGCCAGGAGAGTACTTTTGGCGATATTATGATCACATCCAGAAAGGCAAGTTGATATGACGAAGGAAGAGGGAGCAGCTATTGTAGAGGCTATTCTTTTTACAATGGGTGATTCTATAGAAATAAGTACATTAGCCAAGGCGATTGATACTGATGCTAAGGAAGTAAAAAAATATATTAGTTATTTAAAAGAAAAATATGAAAAGCAGGACAGCGGAATAGGTATTTTGGAATTGGAGAAATCGGTTCAGCTTTGCACCAAAAAGGAAATGTATGAGTATCTTATCAAGATTGCAAAAGCACCTAAAAAAGCGGTTTTGACTGATTCTTTAATGGAAACTCTTTCAATAATTGCTTATAAGCAGCCGATAACAAGGCTTGAAGTGGAGAAAATTCGTGGTGTCAATTCAGACCATGCAGTCAACAGGCTTGTAGAATTTGGGCTTGTCCAGGAACTTGGAAGACTTGATGCTCCGGGACGCCCACTATTATTTGGCACAACAGAGGAATTTCTCAGGAGCTTTGGGGTGCGTTCACTTGATGAACTTCCAACAATAGGAACAATGCAGGTTGAAGAATTTAAGGCTGAAGCAGAAAATGAAATTAATGTAAAGATGGATATTTGAGTATTTTTGCGCTATTGAATGTAAATATTTATCGTTCATACAAAAATATATAAACAATTCATAAAGTATAGGGGAAATGCTGAATTTTTTATGCATTTTCCCTTTTTTTTGCCTTGGTTTATGGTATACTATATTCTGACTTATGTTGCGGAAATAGCGAGGCTATGGAGCAATTCTTTTTACATATTATAAAACTCGGAGGTAAAGAAATGAGTAGTTCTTCACAAGCGAGACAAAGAATTAATGCTTTGCTCGATGAAAACAGTTTCGTTGAAATTGGTGCTCTTGTGACAGCCAGAAACACAGATTTCAATCTGAAACAGGAAGAAACACCATCAGACGGTGTTGTTACTGGCTATGGTGTTATCGACGGTAATCTGGTTTATGTTTACAGCCAGGATGCGTCAGTACTTGGCGGATCAATTGGAGAAATGCATGCCAGAAAGATCGTTCGCCTGTATGAACTGGCAATTAAGACGGGATCACCTGTAATCGGTATTATCGATTCAACAGGATTACGTCTTCAGGAAGGTGCAGATGCACTTAACGCATTCGGCGAAATCTATCTCAAACAGGTGGAGGCTTCCGGAGTTGTTCCTCAGATCACAGCAGTTTTTGGTGCTTGTGGCGGTGGATTAGCTCTTATTCCATCCATAACAGATTTCACATTTATGGAGTCTGAGAAGGCTAAACTGTTTGTAAATTCACCAAATGCGCTCGAAGGAAATTACAAGGAGAAGTGTGATACATCCTGTGCAAAATGGCAGAGTAGTGAAACAGTTAATGTGGATGTAGTTGCAGATGAAGCAACAATCTATTCTCAGATCAGAGAACTTGTTTCATTGCTTCCTTCTAATAACGAGGATGGAGATTCATACAAGGAATGCTCAGATGATCTTAACAGAGCATGTGAGAACCTTGATGGTGCAACAGGTGATCCTTCTGTTATTGCAAGACAGATTTCTGATAATGGCATTTTCTTCGAAACCAAGAAAGATTATGCAAAAGAAATGGTAACAGGATTTATCAGATTAAATGGCGCAACAGTCGGATTTGTTGGAAACCGTACACAGGTATTCGACGAAGATGGCAAGGTTGCAGAGAAATTTGATGATAAGCTTACAGCTCATGCATGTGAGAAAGCAGCTTCTCTCATTAACTTCTGCGATGCATTTGATCTTCCTGTTCTTACACTTACAAATGCCACAGGCTTTGGCGCTAGCAAGTGTGATGAGAGACATGTTGCAAAGGCTGCCGGAAGACTTGTATTTGCTCTTGCAAATGCTACTGTTCCTAAGGTTAACCTTATTACAGGCAAGGCTTTTGGAAGTGCATATGTTGTTATGAATTCAAAGGCAATCGGCGCTGATGTTACTATAAGCTGGCCAGATGCTCAGATCGGTACTATGGATGCTAAGCTTGCAGCCAAAATTCTTTGCGATGGCAAGGATGCTGATGTTAATCAGACAGCAAATGAGTACGCAGCTCTTCAGAATAATGTTAAGAGTGCAGCTGGAAGAGGTTATGTCGATGAAATTATTGAGCCGGCAGATACCAGAAAGTATGTAATTGGCGCATTCGAGATGCTTTTTACAAAAAGGGATGAGCGTCCTGCAAAGAAACACGGCACAGTTTGATGAAGGGAGCACTCAAAATGAAACGAAAAATGTTGGTTTTGGGCGTTATGCTTAGCTGCCTTCTCGGACTTACTGCATGCGGTGAACAGACAACTGTCAACACTGTTGAAGGAAGCAGGTATTCGTCTGATATATTTACATACGATAGCCTGAGGGGTTATGCGGAAGCTTTGGAAGATAATAATTTTGAAGCATGGTATCTTGATGGTATCACTCCGGATAACTTTGAACAGAACTTGTATTTTGATATTGCCATGAGCACTTCTGACGAGAGATATGATGTGCTTAAGAGCGGATATACAAGCTGGTATAAGGCTGTAAAAGATCTTGGCTATAACACAGAAGTGACTTTGGCAGATGATATCAGTGTCAAGGATATTTCATATGAGGTTAATAAAGAAGGTGTGCTTGTAGTTGATGCAGTTTTGCAGGGAACAAAGCATACAGCTGATATGATGATCTATCTCTCCAATAGAGGAGAACCTACTGATATCGGTGTTACAGTAGCTAAGACAACAGGTGAGAAACTTGAGAATGCCGGTCTTAATACACTTTTAGGAATGGGAATGGCATTTTCAATTCTTGTAATCATTTCGCTTATTATTTCTTTATTCCCAATACTTATTGGTGGTAATAAGAAAAAGAAAGAGAGTGATAAGGAAATCACTCAGAAGGCAATGGAGAACACAATCAATCAGATTGCCACACAAGAAGATCTTTCCAGCGATGCAGAACTTGTAGCTGTAATTGCAGCTGCTATTGCAGCATATGAAGGAAGCGGCAGTACTGACGGATTCCGTGTAAGATCTATAAGAAAAGTAAATAATAATTGGAAAAAACACTAAATATGAGATCGAGCACGGAGATAACCTTGCTCATCGAAAGGAGATATGATGAAGAACTATACAATAACCGTTAACGGAAACGTATATGATGTAACTGTAGAAGAGGGCGCTGGATCAGGAGTTGCTCCTGTTGCTGCAGCTCCTGCACCTAAGGCACCTGCTGCACCTGCAAAGAAGGCAAGTGCTGGTGCCGGCTCAATCAAGGTTGAGGCTGGTGCTGCCGGAAAGGTTCTTAAGATCAATGCAAGTGTTGGTCAGGCTGTTAAGAAGGGCGACACAGTTGTAACTATTGAATCTATGAAGATGGAGATCCCTATGGTAGCTCCTTCAGACGGAACTGTTGCAAGTATCGATGTTGCTGCAGGTGATGCTGTTGAGGCTGGAACATGCCTTGCTACTCTTAACTAATTTTGTGTCAGAGAATAGTTGGTTTTTACTTTAAAACAGAAATGAGGATAAAAAATGGATTACATTGTTAATACATTATCTAATCTCTGGCATCAGACGGCATTTACCACGATGTCACCGGGTAACTATGTTATGATCGGTGTTGCATTGGTGTTCTTGTATCTGGCTATTGCCAAGGGATTTGAGCCTTTGCTTTTAGTACCAATTTCATTTGGTATGCTTCTTGTAAATATTTATCCGGATATTATGGCAGAACCTACAGGAAGTGCTGCCGGAGGACTTTTGCATTATTTCTATATTTTGGATGAATGGGCAATTCTTCCGTCACTTATTTTCCTTGGTGTTGGAGCTATGACAGACTTTGGTCCGCTTATTGCGAATCCTATAAGTTTCCTTATGGGTGCCGGAGCTCAGTTTGGTATCTTTGCAGCTTACTTTATGGCTATTGCTTTTGGATTTAATGATCAGCAGGCTGCTGCTGTATCCATCATTGGTGGTGCAGATGGCCCTACATCAATTTTCCTTGCATCCAAGCTGCATCAGACATCTATCTTAGGACCTATTGCTGTTGCTGCATATTCATATATGGCTTTGGTTCCTATGATTCAGCCTCCTATTATGAAGGCTCTTACTACAGACAGAGAGAGAAAAATCAGAATGCAGCAGCTTAGAGAAGTTTCTAAGCTTGAAAAGATTCTTTTCCCTGTAATCGTTACTATCGTAGTAAGTATGATTCTTCCTACTACAGCACCACTTATTGGTATGCTTATGCTTGGTAACCTGTTCAGAGAATCTGGCGTTGTTCGTCAGCTGCAGGAGACAGCTTCAAATGCTCTTATGTATATCGTAGTTATCCTTCTTGGAACATCAGTAGGAGCTACAACAAGTGCAGAAGCTTTCCTTAATAAGACAACTATTATCATTGTTGTTCTCGGACTTATTGCATTTGCGTTTGGTACTGCTGCAGGATGTCTTCTTGGTAAGCTGTTGTGCCTGATAACAGGTGGTAAGATCAATCCTCTTATCGGCTCAGCTGGTGTATCTGCTGTTCCTATGGCTGCACGTGTATCACAGAAGGTTGGTGCTGAATATGATCCATCAAACTTCCTGTTAATGCATGCTATGGGACCTAATGTTGCCGGAGTTATTGGTACAGCCGTTGTTGCTGGTACATTTATGGCAGTATTTGGTGTATAAGATTTTTATACATTAAAAATTTAAATTTGATCGTATTATCTAACTATAGAAAGGAAATATAGATATGGCAGATTTACAGAAAAAGCCGGTTCGTATCAATGAGACTGTACTCCGTGATGCGCACCAGTCACTTATAGCTACAAGAATGCCTACTGAAGTTATGTTGCCTATTATCGATACAATGGATAAGGTTGGCTATAATGCAGTAGAATGCTGGGGTGGCGCAACATTTGATGCATGCATGAGATTCCTTAAGGAAGATCCATGGGAGAGACTTAGAAAACTTAGAGCAGGATTTAAGAATACTAAGCTCCAGATGCTTCTTCGTGGACAGAATATTCTTGGATATAAGCATTATCCTGATGACGTAGTTGAGTACTTTGTTCAGAAGTCTATCGCTAATGGTATTGACATCATCAGAATTTTCGACTGCTTGAACGACCTTAGAAACCTTGAGGCTTCTGTTAAGGCTTGTAAAAAAGAGGGTGGTCATGCACAGATAGCTCTTGCTTATACTCTTGGTGATGCATATACAGAAGAGTATTGGATGAACATTGCTAAAGATATCGAGTCAATGGGTGCAGATTCAATCTGTATCAAGGATATGGCAGGACTTCTTCTTCCTTATGAGGCAGAGAAGCTCGTTAAGGCTCTTAAGAGCGCTACAAGCCTTCCTATTGACCTTCATACACACTATACTTCAGGTGTTGCCAGCATGACATACCTTAAGGCAGCTGAGGCAGGAGTTGATATCATCGACTGCGCAATTTCTCCATTCGCACTTGGAACATCTCAGCCTGCTACAGAAGTTATGGTTGAAGCATTTAAGGGACAGCCTTTCGAGACTGGACTTGATCAGAAGCTTCTTGCTCAGATTGCAGATCACTTCAGACCATATAGAGAAGAATGCCTTAAGAGCGGACTTATGGATGCTAAGGTTCTTGGTGTTAATATCAAGACTCTTATGTATCAGGTTCCAGGCGGTATGCTTTCAAATATGGTTAGCCAGCTTAAAGAGCAGAATGCAAGCGACAAGTACAACACAGTGCTTGAAGAGATTCCACAGGTTAGAAAAGACTTTGGTGAGCCACCTCTTGTTACACCTTCATCACAGATTGTTGGTACACAGGCTGTTATGAACGTTCTTATGGGTGAAAGATACAAAGTTGCAACTGACCAGACTAAGGACCTTCTTGCCGGTGAATATGGTAAGACAATTAAGCCTTTCAATCCGGAAGTTCAGAAGAAGATTATCGGCGACAGAGAAGTTATTACTTGCAGACCTGCTGATAAACTTGAGCCAGGACTTCCTAAGTTTGAGAAGGAAGTTGCCCAGTGGAAACAGCAGGATGAAGATACACTTTCATACGCATTATTCCCACAGGTTGCTACGGATTTCTTCAAATATCGTATGGCACAGCAGACATCAGTTGATATGTCAGCAGCTGATTCTAAGAATGGTGCATATCCTGTATAAACGAAATAACAATAATTTTTACAAAAAGAACAAGGCAGATAATGCCTTGTTCTTTGTTTTTTCACAGAATTTTTATCAATATTATGGTAAAATTATTGTATGAACGAATATAGAAGACATAGACAAAACAGAAAACCAGTTGAGGTAGGAGAGAGGCAGGTAAGGGAACTTAGAAAAAGTGACCTTAACAGGCAGCTTTTGGCTCTGGATGTAATTGACGGATTCAGGGTAAGGCCCGGATTCTATGGAATCAATGGGGCTACTATGCTTACCGACGGTGTAAACTTTACTGTTTATTCCAATGGAGCAACATCCATAACACTTCTTCTTTATCATAGAGGTGAATCCAAGCCATTCGGACAGATTCCGTTTCCTGAGACATATAAGATTGGTAAAGTTTACTCTATGATAGTATTTGGTCTGGATATCGAAGACCTTGAGTACTGCTATAGTGTTGATGGACCATGGGAACCGGAAAAAGGGCTTCTTTTCGATAAAAATCATGTCCTTCTTGATCCATATGCAAAGGCTGTGACCGGACAGAGAATTTGGGGACAAAGACCTAACAAGGACGGTCAGTACAGAGCAAGGGTTGTGAGGGATAATTTTGAGTGGAATGATACAACCAGCCTTGGAACGCCAATGAGCGATTCAGTTATATATGAAATGCATGTAAGAGGGTTCACAATGGATGAATCTTCTAATGTAACATGCAGGGGAACTTTTGAAGGAATAAAGGAAAAAGCAGATTATCTGAAAAGACTTGGAATTAGTGCAGTTGAACTTATGCCTATTTTTGAGTTTGATGAAACAAGAGATAAGCGTGAAGTAAACGGAAAAGTGCTTCTTGATTATTGGGGATATAATACAATAAGCTTTTTTGCGCCAAATACAAGTTATGCTTCACAGACAGAATACAATAAAGAGGGCGTTGAGCTCAAACATATGATAAAAACACTTAAGGATAACGGTATAGAAGTTATTCTTGATGTAGTTTTCAATCATACTGCAGAAGGAAATGAACATGGTCCTTTTATCTCTTTTAAAGGATTTGACAACAATATTTATTATCTTTTAACACCGCATGGACAGTATTATAACTTTAGTGGGTGCGGAAATACAATGAACTGTAATCACCCTATGGTTCAGGAACTTATCGTTGAGTGTCTGAGATATTGGGTTGAAGAATATCGAGTTGATGGTTTTAGATTTGATCTTGCAAGCATCCTTGGCAGAGATCAGGATGGTGCGCCAATGGAAAAGCCCCCTCTTATACAGAGGCTTGCTTATGATCCGATTCTTGGAAACGTTAAGCTTATTGCTGAGGCATGGGACGCCGGCGGAGTATATCAGGTTGGTAATTTCCCTGCCTGGAAGAGATGGGCTGAGTGGAATGGCAAATATCGTGATGACTTAAGGTCTTATCTTAAAGGCGACATCTGGGCTGCGCCTGAAGCAATTAAGAGAATTACAGGTTCAATGGATATGTATGGCGGCTCCTATATGGGATATGATTCATCTGTCAATTTCATCACATGCCATGATGGTTTTACCTTATATGATCTTTATTCCTATAATGGCAAGCACAATGAAGACAATGGCTGGAATAACACAGATGGAGCAAATGATAACAGAAGCTGGAACTGTGGCGCAGAAGGTGAGACTGATAATCCTGAAATAAAAGATCTTCGATTCAGGATGATGAGAAATGCCATTACTGTCCTTATGTGCAGCAGAGGCACGCCTATGATATATGCCGGTGATGAGTTTGGAAATACTCAGTTCGGTAATAATAATGCTTATTGCCAGGATAATGAGATTTCCTGGCTGAATTGGAATCTGCTAACGAAGAATAAGGCATTTTTTGAGTTTTACAGACATATGATCCAGTTTAGAAGAAAACATCCGGCTATTAGAAAGGATTTAAGCCCGGCAGTTTGCGGCCTTCCGTATATTTCAGTTCACACTGAAAATCCAGATAATGGAAATATTACAAATGATTCGAAGGTTATTTGCGTTCGTTATGCCGGCTACGAGAAAAAGAAAGGGCATGATGACATTGTTTATATGGCCATAAATGCATTTTGGGAGGATGTTCAGATTATGCTTCCGAATCCTCCAAATGGCGCTTATTGGTCTTTGTGCGTTGATACAGGTGATGACGAGGGTAAATATTTCCTTAACAGACCAAAGCCACTTACCTGGAGAAATAAAACGTTAAAAGCAAGAAGTGTAAGTGTATTCATAGCATCTTTTGGAGCTGAATATGGCAACCGATAATATAGAAGAAGTTGATAAATTAATAGTTGATGGAATTCAATTTACTTCTGAAACAGATGCTCAAAAAGCGGTTCTTGATGCATCTAAAGTGAAGCTGCTGAAGTCCAGAATTAATATCAATAAGGTTGGCGATGTGAAGGCGGTTTATGAGAAGGCTATTGAGAACAAGATTTTCAAAACGCCCGTAGGCTGGATGTTTTTGATGGATTTACGAAATAGACTTCTATCTGCCGGAATGAGCGAAGATGATGTATTGCCTTTGCCAATGGAAGTGTCTTTTACCAGACATTCTGCACTTGAAAATTTAAATGTTAAACAAAGAATTAAGCCGGAAAAGAATAATGCTCAGTTTAAAATCATTTTCCCGATTGTGTTGAATGTATTCCTGATACTCCTTGTTGTTTTGATGTTTGTTATTAATCTAAATAGCGAAAGTGATAATATTTTAAATTATAAAAGTAATGTCACAAACAGATATGCTTCTTGGGAACAGGACTTAAAAGAAAGAGAAAAGAAAGTCAGAGAGGCAGAAAAAAGACTTGGCATACAGGATACTTCAAGTTATTATGATGATACAAGCGATAACTAGGAGGAAAAGACATAATGGAGGATTTAAAAATATTAGTTGTTGATGATGAGAGCAGAATGCGTAAACTCGTCAAGGACTTTTTGGTTAAGGATGGATATATAGTTATTGAGGCTGAAGACGGTCAACAGGCACTTGATATTTTTTATAAGGATAAAGATATTTCTCTTATTATTCTGGATGTCATGATGCCCAAGAAGGATGGATGGGAAGTCTGCAGAGAGATTCGTGAAAACTCAAAGATGCCTATCATCATGCTTACAGCAAAGGCTGAAGAAAGAGATGAGCTGTTAGGCTTTGAGCTTGGAGTTGATGAATATATATCAAAACCGTTCAGCCCTAAGATTTTAGCGGCAAGAGTATCTGCAATATTAAGAAGAACAAATCAGTCTGCAAGCAATCATTTAATGGAAATTGATGGCATTGTTATTAATAAGATTGCCCATAGCGTTCTTGTTGACGGAAAAGAAATCGATCTTAGTTTTAAAGAATTTGAACTTTTATCATTCTTTTTTGAAAATAAGGGTATTGCATTATCAAGAGAAAAAATACTAAACAGTGTTTGGAATTATGATTACTTTGGTGATGCAAGAACTATAGATACACATGTTAAGAAGCTTCGTGGAAAGCTTGGTAAAAAAGGTGATCTGATTAAGACAATTTGGGGAGTGGGATATAAGTTCGATGCCTGATGGAAATAAGTTTGATAAAACTCATTCCATAAGATTTGAGATAAGTATGGCATTTATGCTTACCATGGTCGGTACCTTTGGCCTTTGTCTGATCATAAATCTTTTATTTATGGAAAATTTCTATGTCCAGAATAAAAGAGAAGCGATATTGGAAGCTTATAAAAGTATTGATACTGCAATAAGTTCAGGAGATATTGCGTCCATCGAATTTGATCTTGAGCTTAGGCGTATTTGCGAGCGATATGATATTGAAATGATAGTTTTGGATGGGGATTCCAGAACCGTAAAGGCTTCTACAAGTAATGCGGAATTACTTGCAAAAATCTTGTGGGAAAATATGATAAATCCGTCTTCCGGTGATTTTGTCATTGAGAACAGAACAGTCTTGGACGTTGGAGAGAATTACACTCTCCAGATGGATGAAGACAGATCAACCGGCAGGCAATATCTTGAAATGTGGGGAATTGTTGGAAATGGCAATCTGGTTCTTGTAAGGTCAACGCTGGAGAGTATTAAGGATAATGTTACGATTTCCAATACATTTATGACCTATGTTGGGATTATAGCTATCGTTGCCGGATCAATTGTTATCTTGTATATTTCCAAGAGGGTAACTGATCCTATAAAACGACTTTACTATATCTCTGATGATATGAAGAAGCTAAATTTCGAGGCGAAATATGAAGCACAGGGCACTTACCATAATGAAATTGATGCCCTCGGAGAAAATATGAATGAGCTTTCTGAAACATTGGAGACAACAATTAAAGAATTGAAAAATGCAAACATTGCTCTTAAGCATGATGTTGATAAAAAAGAGCAGATTGATGAGATGCGAAAAGAGTTTTTGTCCAATGTATCTCATGAACTAAAGACTCCTATAGCACTTATACAAGGGTACGCTGAAGGACTTAAAGAGGGTGTAAATGATGACGAGGAGAGCAAGAATTTTTATTGTGAAGTCATCATGGATGAAGCCAATAAGATGAATATCATGGTAAAAAAGCTTCTTACACTCAATCAGCTTGAATTTGGTAATGACAGTGCAAATATGGACAGATTTGACATAGTTGAGATGATATCAAACTATATTAAATCTGCCGAGCTTCTTGCAAAACAGAAAGATGTCACTATAAAGTTTGATGAATATGATCCTATCTTTGTATGGGGTGATGAATTTAAGATTGAAGAAGTGCTCCAGAATTATTACAGCAATGCGTTAAATCATATTGATGGAGAAAAGATTGTCGAGATCAAGCTTGTTAAGAAAATCAATAAAGTGAGAGTTTCTGTTTTTAACACGGGTAAACCTATTCCTGCTGACAGTATTGGTCATATTTGGGAAAAATTCTATAAGGTTGATAAGGCAAGAACCCGTGAATATGGCGGAAGCGGTGTTGGGCTGTCTATTGTAAAAGCGATAATGGAAAGTATGCATCAGGATTATGGTGTGATTAACTATGATAATGGTGTTGAGTTTTATTTTGAACTGGAAACTAAATAAAACCTTGCGAGGGGTAACTTATGTTGAAAAATAAGTATTCAGGTATTGTTGCAATTTTTGGTTTAGTTTTGTGTTTGTCAGGTTGCGGAGAGGCATTTCCTGATCTTACGCAGGAACAGTATGATCAGACTGTTGAATATGCGGCAGGGCTTTTACTTAAGTATTCCAATAATGGCCAGTCCAAGCTGACATATGTTGATGCCAAACTGGTTCAGAAAGAAATGGATAAAGAAAAGGCAGCGGCTGAAGCAAGCAGTGAGGAAGCCAGTACGAAAAAAACTGAGCAGACTAGTTCAAAGCCAAAAACATCATCTGAGTCCGAAAGCAAGACAGAAGAAAGTTCTGCACAAACTCAAGAGTCTGAAAGTGGCATTGAGGAAAAAGAGATTCCTGTAGAACAAACTGATGATTCCGGTGATGCAAGTTCTGAGGAAACACCATCTACTGAGAACTATGACCCTTCAGAGCCTGTATTATCAAATGAAGATACTCAGGAAATAGTACCTGGAATGTTTTTATCTTATCAGGGCTATTCAATATCAAGCACGTACCCGGAAAAATCAAAGAGCTACGTTATAAATGCGGAAAAAGGTAAAAAACTTTTGGTTCTTAGATTTGACCTTTATAATTCAACAGATGCTGATAAGAATGTGAATCTGCTTCAGCATAATATTCTTTTCCAGGTACTAATAAACGGTTCTAATATAGGGTATACTTCTGTTACTGTGCTTCCCAATGATTTATCATCATTTGTTGGCAGCATAGAATCAAAAGCTCATGAAAGTCTTGTTGTTTTGTCTGAGATAGATGAGTCTTTGTCTACGGAGATAAAGACACTTGAATTGGTTATTTTTGATGGTGACCAGAAAGAGACTGTTTTCTTAAAATGAGTTCAGAAACAGTTATAAATAGTAGCAATAATAGGTGTACATTCCGTTAATTGTATTAAAAGATTTGTGCCAAAATGAAAAAAGTGATTGACAACAGAAACCATTATGGATATACTTAACGGGTATGCTAATGAATAAACGTAAACAATTGCCTTATAAATACAGGCAGTTTCTTATACGGTTACTGTAAGGAGGTGTTTCTGAAATGTCAATCTGCCCTAAGAATAAGTCATCAAAAGGCCACAGAGATCAGAGAAGAGCTAACTGGAAAATGACAGCTCCTACTCTTGTAAAGTGCAGTCATTGTGGAGCTCTTATGCAGCCTCATCAGGTTTGCAAGAAGTGTGGCTACTACAATAAGAAGAACATTGTTGAAACTGAGGCTTGATAAGTTTTAGTGCAACTTCATCAGTTCGAATTTTAAGGCTTTCCGATTATATCGGAAAGCCTTGATTTTTATATATCACTCTAGTATATTAGAATAAGTCAAATCTGATATGGGGGAATGTTTAATGGCTGAACTTGTTAGAGTTGCGGTTGATGCAATGGGTGGTGATAATGCACCTTTTGTTACAGTTAAGGGTGCAGTTGATGCTATAAAGGAGTCTGATAACCTTAAAGTTTTTTTGGTAGGTAAGAAGGACCTTATTGAAAGTGAACTTTCAAAATATGAATATAATAAAGATAGATTAGAGTTGGTTGATGCCACAGAGGTTATCGAGATGGCAGAACCACCTGTAATGGCTATAAGAACCAAGAAGGATTCATCTATAGTAAAAGCTATGTACATGGTAAATCACGGTGAGGCAGATGCTTATGTTTCAGCCGGAAGTACAGGTGCAACTTTAGTTGGTGGTCAGGTTATTGTCGGAAGACTTAAAGGTGTTGACAGAGCACCACTTGCTCCGCTTATTCCTACAGAAAAGGGCAACTCATTACTTATAGATTGTGGAGCCAATGTTGACGCAAGATCTAATCATCTTGTTCAATTTGCTAAAATGGGCACTGTCTATATGGAAAATGTAATGGGAATCAAGAATCCCACGGTTGCGATAGTTAATATTGGAGCTGAAGAAGAAAAAGGAAATGCCCTTGTTAAAGAGACTTATCCATTGCTTAAGAATTGCCCTGATATCAACTTTATTGGCAGCGTAGAAGCAAGAGATATACCTGCGGGTTTTGCGGATATTATTGTTTGCGAAGCGTTTACAGGAAATGTCATCCTCAAGATGTATGAGGGTGTTGCAAAATCCATGATGCATGTCATTAAAAAAGGACTTATGAGTAACTTAAAGACCAAGATTGGAGCTCTTCTTATAAAGGATGACCTCAAGAAGTCTCTGGCAGATTATAGCATGGACAAATATGGCGGAGCACCGATGCTTGGATTAAAAGGTCTTGTAGTCAAGACTCATGGCAGTGCTAATGATATAGAAGTGAAGAATTCTATTTTACAGTGTGTAACATTTACAGAACAAAAGATAAGTGAAAAGATCAGCAAGAAGCTTTCACAGGAAGCTTGATATGCTATCAATTATATATTTATTATGCTGATTTGGCAGTAAAGGAAGGTTTATTATGGAATTTGAAAAAATGAAAGAAATTATTGCAAATGTACTTAATGTTGATCCTGAGGAGATAACATTAGATACAACATTTACGGAAGATCTTGGAGCAGATTCACTTGATCTTTTC
The DNA here is from genome assembly GCF_900112195.1 of Butyrivibrio sp. YAB3001. Classification (GTDB taxonomy): domain Bacteria; phylum Bacillota; class Clostridia; order Lachnospirales; family Lachnospiraceae; genus Butyrivibrio. The sequence goes on along the minus strand of NZ_FOKR01000002.1, from coordinate 270,249 downwards.
CAGATCATCATGGGACTTGAAGATGAATTTGATGTTCAGATCGATCCTGAGAAAACAGAGAATATCGCTACTGTAGGTGAAGCAGTTGAGCTTCTTAAAACAGCAGTTTCAGGTAAATAAATTATCTCTTTAATAAGGCAGTTACGTACTGCCTTATTTAGTTATATAGTGAGGATAGTTATGTTAGAACAAAAAGATTTAGAAGAATTTGAACAGAAAATAGGATATTCCTTCAGAGACAGGGAGTTATTGATTCAGGCATTGACTCATAGTTCTTTTGTCAACGAACAGAAAATAAATAAAAAACCCGATTATGAAAGGCTTGAATTTTTGGGTGATGCAGTGCTTGAGATGATCTCAAGTGCATTTCTTTACAGGAAATATCCCGATAAAAAAGAAGGTGAGATGTCTAAGATAAGAGCATCTCTTGTTTGCGAACCAGCTCTTGCGTACTGTTCAGAACAACTTAATCTTAAGTCATACATTCAGCTTGGAAAGGGTGAAGAACTCACAGGGGGAAGAAATAAGGAATCAATTATCGCAGATGTCATGGAAGCTGTTATTGGTGCATTGTTTCTTGATGGAGGAATTGATCAGTCCAAGCGTTTTATAGACAGTTTTGTGCTTACAAATGCAGATAGTATGGAGATGTTCAGCGACAGCAAATCTATTCTTCAGGAGTTTGTACAGGGGAATAATCTTGGGACTGTTCGTTATGAAACATGTGGCGAGAGTGGCCCTGAACATGATAAAATATTTGAGGTCCGTGTTTTTATCGGGGATAAGAATTATGGAGAGGGGACAGGTAAGACGAAGAAGGCTGCGGAACAGAAGGCAGCTTATCAGGCACTTCTTGTATTGAAAAATAAATAAAAATGTATTTAAAAAGTATCGAAATTCATGGCTTTAAGTCTTTTGCCAATAAAATAAAATTCGATTTTCACAATGGAATCACCGGCATTGTCGGACCAAATGGTTCGGGTAAGAGTAATGTTGCCGATGCCGTAAGATGGGTTCTGGGTGAACAGAGAATAAAACAGCTTCGTGGCGGTTCTATGCAGGATGTTATTTTTTCCGGTACGGAGCTTCGTAAACCGCTTGGTTATGCATTTGTTGCTATTACACTAGATAATTCAGATCATTCATTAGCTATTGATTATGACGAGGTAACTGTTTCCAGACGACTCTATCGTTCCGGAGAAAGTGAGTACATGATCAATGGCTCTTCTTGTCGTCTAAAAGATGTGAATGAACTTTTTATGGATACCGGTATCGGTAAAGAGGGATACTCTATTATCGGACAGGGCCAGATAGATCAGATTTTGTCCAGTAAGCCTGAGGATAGAAGAAATCTTTTTGATGAGGCTGCCGGCATTGTTAAATTCAAATCCCGTAAAGAAACAGCGATAAAAAAACTTGAAGAAGAAAAAATAAATCTTACAAGATTAAGTGATATCTTGTCCGAGCTTGAAAAACAGATAGGACCGCTGGAAAAGCAATCTGCTGTTGCAAAGGAATATCTTAAATTCAGAGAGCGTTTAAAGACTTTGGATGTGAACATGTTCCTCTTGGAAAACAAAAACCAGAAACAGCAGTTTGAAGAGACACAAAAAAATCTGGAGATTGCTGTAAATGCCCTTGGTGAAGCTAAGGTTAACTATGAAAAGACCAGAGAAGAATATGAGAATATTCAGAAACAGCTTGAAATTCTGGATCAGGAAATCGATGAAGCAAGAGCGAAGATAACGGATTCCTCTGTTAAACGTGAGAAACTAGAAGGACAGATAGGGATTCTCAATGAAAAAATAAAAGCAGCTTCTTCAAATGATGCTCATTTTAAGCAGAGAATGCAGGATGAGCAGGCCAAGATTGATGAAAAAAATGAAAAAAAGCAGCAGTATCTTGATGAAAAAGCTGAGGTTGATAAGGAAGCAGAAATCTTAAAGGCTAGCAGAGATGAAGCCAGGAAAGAGCTTGAAAAGATAGTCACTCAGATTTCTATTATAAATGATGAAGTAGAAGAATGTAAGAATACTATCATTGAAATTCTTGGAAAAAGGGCAACAATAAAGTCAAAACTTAGTTCCCTTGAAACAATGAGAGAACAGGTAAATATCAGAAAAGCAGAGCTTACCGGTAAACTTGTTCGAGCCCGTTCTGACGAATCCAGGCAGGAAGAAATAATTAAGCAGTACAGAGATGAATTTGATGCAATAACTGCTGAGATTTCAGAAATGAATAAGAAGCAGAAAGATGCGGAGAAGGAAGTTGTTTCAATCCGCGAACAAATGAGTCTCAAGGATACAGAACTTCGAAAGACTCAGTCTCTTTATCAGCAGGAGAAATCCAAGCTTGAGGCACTTGCAAATCTAACTGAAAGATACGAGGGTTACGGTGGCAGTGTCAAGAAAGTAATGGAAAGAAAAGACGATACCAAGGGTATTATTGGTGTTGTTGCGGATATTATAAAGACTGAGCCTAAATATGAAACAGCAATAGAAGTAGCACTTGGCGGCAATATTCAGAACATCGTAACCGATGATGAGGAAACTGCTAAGAAGATGATTCGGTATCTTAAGGATACCAAGGCAGGTCGAGCAACATTTTTGCCGCTTACTTCACTTGATAATCCGCCTGAATTAAAGGCAAAAGAAGCACTTAATGAAGTGGGCGTCCTTGGAATGGCTGATGAACTTGTAAGCACTGATCCAAGGTATAAATGTGTTGCAAAGGCAATGCTTGGAAGAATCGTAGCTGTTGATAATATTGATAATGCAGTTAAGATTGCCAAAAAATATAATTATACGGTGCGGATGGTAACTCTGGAGGGTGAATTATTGGTTCCAGGAGGAGCTATCAGTGGTGGTGCCTTTAAAAATAACAGTAATCTTCTTGGAAGACGTCGTGAAATGGAAGACCTTGAGAATAATGTCAAGAAGTACAAGGCAAAGATTGATGATCTTCAAAAAGAGATTGAAGAAGCCAGAACAAAAAGAAATGAACTCAGACTTTTGGCAGAGGAACTTAGATCCAAACTTCAAGATAAGTTTATTGCGCAGAATACAGCGAGACTTAATGTTGAGAATGAAGAAAGACGTCAGGAAGAGCAAAAGGGCAGTTTTTCAGATTTAAAGGCTGAAAACGATGAGATTGAGTCAAGACTTAAAGAAATAGCAGAAGAAAAGGAAACTGCTTCAGCATCCCTGCAGGAATCTGAAAATGTTGAAAAAGAGTGTACTTTAAAAGTAGAAAAATTCCAGAAAGAACTTGAAGGTCTTCATGAAATTGAAGAAAAAGAAAATGAAAAGGTTTCAAAATGGGATATTCAGTACGAAAAAGTTGCTCAGAAGCAGGAATTTCAACAGCAGAATATCGATAGAATGACCGATGAAATACAGGAAGAACAAAAATCATATGATGAGATTGTTCGTTCTTTAAAAGAAAACGAGGAAATTCTTTTACAGAGCAAAAAGGATATTGAAGAAATCAGACTTACTATCGAAGCTTCTGCAAATGTGCAGGATGAGACTACCAAGGAACTTGACGAGAAAAAGGAACAGAAAAATAATCTGTCTCTTGCACAGAAAGACTTTTTTGGAAAGACTGAGGAACTGAATAATCAGATGTCCAGTCTCGATAAAGAAGTAAACAGGCTGTCATCACGAAAGGAAAAGTGTCAGGAAGCAATCGAATCTCAGATCAATTATATGTGGAATGAGTATGAGATAACGCTTACAGATGCAGCAAATCTACGTGACGAAGAAATGACAGATGTACCTGCTATGCGTAAAGAAATAGGATCTTTGAAGGATTCTATCAGAAAACTTGGTGATGTTAATGTTAATTCCATTGAGGATTATAAGAATCTCATGGAAAGATATACATTTATGAAAACGCAGCATGATGATCTTATTGTTGCAGAGGAACAGCTTAAGGGAATCATCAAAGACCTGGACGAGTCAATGCGAAAGCAGTTCATAGAACAGTTCCAGAAGATAAATACTGAGTTCGACAAGGTATTTAAGGAAATGTTTGGCGGCGGTAAGGGCTCGTTGGAACTCAATGAGGAAGAAGATGTGCTTGAAGCAGGCATACGAATAAATGCTCAGCCACCTGGCAAAAAGCTTGTAAATATGATGCAGATGTCCGGTGGAGAGAAGGCTCTTACAGCTATAGCACTTTTGTTTGCAATTCAGAATCTTAAGCCTTCTCCATTCTGTCTTTTGGATGAGATTGAGGCTGCGCTTGATGAAAACAACGTTGTTCGTTTTGCAAAGTATCTTCATAAACTTTCGAGCACACAGTTTATAGTAATTACTCACCGTCGTGGTACAATGGAAAGTGCTGACAGATTATATGGTATCACCATGCAGGAGAAGGGCGTTTCAACGCTTGTTAGTGTTAATCTCATTGATAAGGAGCTTACGAATTAATGGCTAATGGATTTTTTTCAAAATTACAGCAGGGACTTACCCGCACCAGAGACAATATCGCTAAGGGCATTGACAATGTTTTTAGCGGCTTTTCAAGTATCGATGATGATTTTTATGAAGAACTTGAAGAAACGCTTATCATGGGTGATATTGGAATAAATGCTACAAGCAAGATCATGGATGAACTCAGATCTCAGGTTAAGGAAAAGCATATTAAAGACCCAGCCGAGTGCAAGGCATTACTTATCGAAGATATCAGAGAGCAGATGAAAACTAATGAAAATGCCTATGATTTCGAGGATAAGAAAACAGTTATTTTTGTTATCGGAGTTAATGGCGTAGGCAAGACTACATCAGTAGGAAAGCTTGCAGCCAATTTCAGAAGAAAGGGTAAAAAGGTGCTTATTGCAGCCGCTGATACTTACAGAGCTGCGGCTACAGAACAGCTTCAGGGCTGGGCAGATAGAGCCGGAACACCGCTTATTACTGGTAGAGAAGGCGCTGATCCTGCCAGTGTTATCTATGATGCAGTTGGCGCTTTTAAGGCGAGAGATATAGATATTCTGATAGTTGATACTGCTGGAAGATTACACAATAAGAAAAATCTTATGGAAGAACTTGCGAAGATGAACAGAATCATTGATAAAGAGCTTGCAGGTGTATGCAGAGAGAACTTTATCGTTCTTGATGGAACAACAGGTCAGAATGCGCTTAATCAGGCAAGAGAATTTGGTGAGGCTGCTAATCTTACAGGCATCGTGCTGACTAAACTTGATGGCACTGCAAAAGGGGGAATTGCGGTAGCGATTGTTTCTGAACTTAATATTCCTGTAAAGTATATTGGTGTCGGCGAAGCGATTGATGATCTTGAGAGATTTAATTCAGATGAGTTTGTAGATGCGTTGTTTTCATGATTGAAGCAAAAATTTTTGTGAAAGTATTATGTTTTAGTGTATTTACATTTACTGTTTAAATCTTTTATGTGTACAATAGGCAAAGAAAGTATTATATAGCTGGAGGAGAAGCAGATGTTGGAAGATGAGAAGATGACTCTCGATAAATTCGAGAATGCTTATGAAGATGTAAAGAAAGTTACACTTGAGACAAAACTTATTTACAGTGATTATTGGAGCAATATGACTGGAAATAAGGTTTATTTGAAGCCTGAAAACCTTCAAAGAACAGGTGCTTACAAGGTTCGTGGCGCATATTATAAGATAACTACTCTTTCAGAAGAAGAGAGAAAAAAAGGTCTCATTACAGCTTCTGCCGGAAACCATGCGCAGGGTGTAGCATATGCAGCAAAGTGTTATGGCGTAAAGGCTACTATTGTTATGCCTACTTCAACACCACTTATCAAGGTCAATAGAACAAAGGCTCTTGGCGCAGAAGTTGTTCTTCATGGAAATGTTTATGATGAAGCTTACGAAAAGGCTGTTGAGCTTGCAAATGAACATGGATATACTATGGTTCACCCGTTTAATGATCTTGATGTTGCTACAGGACAGGGCACCATTGCAATGGAAATTATAAAAGAACTTCCTACAGTAGATTATATTTTGGTGCCAATCGGAGGAGGTGGTCTTGCAACAGGCGTTTCAACTTTGGCTAAACTCCTTAATCCCAAGATAAAAGTAATAGGTGTTGAGCCTGCTGGCGCTAATTGCATGCAGGAATCAATTAAGGCTGGACATGTTGTTACACTTCCTTCAGTAAATACAATTGCTGACGGCACAGCTGTTAAGACTCCGGGAGAAAAGATATTCCCATATCTTTCAGCAAATATCGACGATATCATTACCGTTCCTGACGAAGATCTTGTAGTATCATTTTTGGATATGGTTGAAAATCACAAGATGGTAGTAGAAAATTCAGGACTTCTTTCAGTGGCTGCCCTTAAGCAGCTTGATTGCAAGGATAAAAAAATAGCCTGTGTTCTTTCAGGCGGTAATATGGATATCATTACTATGTCTTCTGTTGTTCAGCAGGGACTTATTATGAGAGACAGAATATTTACAGTTTCTGTGCTTCTTCCTGATAAGCCGGGTGAACTTTCAAGAGTTTCAGGAATTATTGCCGAAGAAAATGGTAATGTTATTAAGCTTGAGCATAATCAGTTTGTTTCCATAAACAGAAGCGCAGCAGTGGAACTTAGAATTACACTTGAGGCGTTTGGAAGCGAGCATAAAGAGCAGATTATGGATGCTCTCAATAAAAATGGTTATAAACCAAGAATTGTAAGGACAAACATTTAATATGAGCAGTTTGAAAAAGAATGATATAAAAAAGAGACTTATGGAATATGTTGTAATAACATTTGCAGCATCTTTGTACGGACTTGCCACAGCTCTTTTGATAGATCCAAATAATATTGCCCCCGGAGGAATAACAGGTCTTGCAATTGTTATGAACAGACTTATTCCTATAGGAACAGGTATGTGGTTTTTGTTTATGAACATTCCTATTCTGATTATAGCTATCTGGAAATTTGGCATACGATTTACCATTTCCACGATATATGCCACATCTGTAATATCGTGGTCAACGGATTTTTTCAGCAACTACCTTGGGGCATTTATGATCAAAGATATTATTCTTGGAGTTACGATTGGTAGTGCTTTATCTGCTGTTGCAATGGGACTTGTTTTCAAAAGCCATGCAACCAGTGGTGGAACAGATGTTATAATTAAGTTATTAAGACTTAAATATCCGCATATCAAGACTGGAATGCTTTATATCCTTACTGATGTGGTTGTTCTTATCATTGCAGGTGTTGTATTTAATGATATAACTGCTGCATTATATTCATTTATTTCAGTTATGGTAACATCATCAGTGTTGGATCTTGTTTTATATGGCAGAGATGGAGCTAAGCTTGTATATATCATCTCTGATCATCCTGATATTATTACTGCCAGACTTCTTGAGGAACTTGACATCGGCGCAACTCATGTCTTTGCGCAGGGCGCATATAGCGGTGAAAAGAAAAAAGTTATCATGTGTGCGATCAAGAAGAGATTATCACCAATGGCTGAGGATATTGTCAGAGATGAAGATCCTAATGCATTTATGATCGTAACAAGTGCCAGTGAGATATTCGGTGAAGGCTATAAAAGTTATTTTGACGAGAGAATGTAAAAAACATGAATAATACTTCCCAGGATTCAAGAGAAAGAATTGGTGTCAGAAATACTCACAATATAATTTCAATTATTTTTTTAAGCCTTGTAGCATTACTTGCTCTTTCTTTTAGCATAATGTTGCTTATTAAGAATGCATCACTCAAAAGAGAAGAAGAAGCTGTCAGAATGGAGTTGGAAGCTTTAAACAATGAAGGCTATTATACTTTGACAGAAGCTGACAGACTTGTTGAAGAGGCAAAAAAAGAAGCAGAAATAGAAACGACAAATTCTATTAAAAGCAAGATACAATCTAAGTTGGAGGCTGGTGAAGGGACGACAGCTACTATCAGATCTCTTTTTCCAGAGCAGATGGTGGTTGCAAGTTCCGGCAAATATTACTTTTTTCCGATACTTGATTCTATAGCGCATCACGGGTTTGGCGATGAAGACTTTGTGGTTGGCGATGACGGTTTTCTTAAATACGTTGGAAACGATACTAATGTGCATGTGAAAAAGGGCATAGATGTTTCCAGATTTCAAGGAAAAATCAATTGGAAAAAGGTTGCCGATGCAGGCATTGATTTTGCTTTTATAAGAGTTGGTCTTCGCGGAACCAAAGAAGGAACTCTATTGGTTGATGATTGTTTTAGTGACAACATTAAAGGAGCTACCGAAAATGGGATTGACGTAGGCGTTTATTTTTACTCACAGGCTTTGAATGAAGAAGAGGCCAAGGAAGAACTCCAAATTGTACTTGATAATATTGAACCGTACAGTATCAAATATCCGGTTGTAATCGATATAGAATCCGCTGATTCGGATACTGCGCGCACTAACAATATGACCTCAGATGATTATGAGAATGTTGTCAGAGTTTTTTGTGATATGGTAAGGAGTGCGGGATATAAGCCGATGGTCTATGGCAATGTTAAGTCATTTACATTGCTTATGGATGCAAAAGATGTGGATGATTACGGAATATGGATTGCTTATTATGGAACGCCACTTTATTATCCATACCATTTTGATGTATGGCAGTTTAGTTCAACCGGTACGGTAGATGGCATTGAGGGCAATGTTGATCTTGATATCTGTATAACTGAATATTGATCATTTAAATCAATCTTAAAGGTGTCAAGAAAAAATACTTGACACCTTTATCGTTTTTGTATATTATAACAATTGTGTTTAATGGTAAAGAGGATATTTATGAGAGAAATCGTAGAGCAAGGCTTGTTGTATGATTTTTATGGCGAGCTTCTAACTAAACATCAAAGAGATATTTTTGAAGCAGCTGTATATAATGATATGTCTCTTACCGAAATTGCTGATGAGAACGGCATAAGTAAGCAGGGGGTACATGATCTTATCAAGAGATGTACCAATACACTTCAAAGTTATGAAGACAGGCTTCACATGATAAGACGTTTTGAAGCTATTAAGGCTCAGGCAGAGCAGCTTGAACAACTGTCTAAGTCGGATGATATTCCTAGCTATGAAGATTTACAGATTCAACTTAAAACAATTTCAGGCAAAATTTTAGAGGAGCTCATTTAGCAGATGGCTTTTGAAAGTCTTACAGATAAACTTCAAAATGTATTTAAAGGATTGCGTGGCAAGGGCCGATTAACTGAAGAAGATGTCAAGGTGGCACTTAAAGAAGTTAAGATGGCGCTGCTTGAGGCGGATGTTAGTTTCAAGGTGGTTAAGCAGTTCATTTCAGCGATACAGGAAAGAGCTGTGGGAGAAGATGTTCTTAATGGACTTAATCCCGGGCAGATGGTTGTTAAGATAGTTAACGAAGAGATGATATCTCTTATGGGTTCTGAAACAACTGAGTTGCAGCTTCAGCCGATTAACACTGTTACAGTTCTTATGATGTGTGGTCTTCAGGGTGCCGGTAAAACAACTACTGCAGCCAAGATAGCAGGTAAGCTTAAGCTTAAGGGAAGAAAACCACTTCTTGTAGGATGTGATATATACAGACCTGCTGCTATCGAGCAGCTTAGAATAAATGCAGAGAGACAACAGGTTGATTTCTTTACATTAGGAACTCATGCAGATCCTATCGATATAGCTAAGTCTGCAATAGATAAGGCACAAAAGGATGGCAATAATGTTGTTATCCTCGATACAGCCGGAAGACTTCAGATTGATGACATCATGATGCAGGAACTTGCAGAAATCAAGAGAGCTGTTACTGTTCATCAGACATTGCTTGTCGTTGATGCCATGACTGGTCAGGAAGCTGTTAATGTGGCTTCTGAGTTCAATGAGAAGGTTGGAGTTGATGGAATCGTCCTTTCCAAGATGGACGGTGATTCAAGAGGTGGTGCAGCGCTTTCCACTAAGGCTGTTACCGGAAAACCTATATTGTTTGTTGGTATGGGTGAGAAATTATCTGACCTTGAGCAGTTCTATCCGGACAGAATGGCCAGCAGAATTCTAGGCATGGGTGATGTTCTTAGCCTTATTGATAAGGCTGTGGAAGCAAATGCTGAAAGAGATGCTGAAAAAGATCGAGAAATGGCCCAGAAGATGAAAAAGGGCAAGATTGATTTTGAGATGTATCTTGAGAGTATGAAGCAGATGCGCAATATGGGTGGCCTTTCTTCAATATTGTCGATGCTTCCTGGAATGGGCAAAATCAGTGATGATATGCTTCCTGATGAAAAGCAGCTTGCAAGAATTGAAGCAATTGTTCTTTCTATGACACCTGAAGAACGTAAGAATCCAAAGCTTATGAGCCCGCAGAGAAAATTCAGAATTGCCAAAGGCTCAGGTAATGACATTGCTGAAGTCAATAGATTTATCAAACAGTTTGAACAGATGCAGAAAATGATGAAGCAGATGCCCGGACTTATGGGAGGCAAGCGTGGCTTTGGTAGATTTGGTGGTTTCCCAGGTGGCGGAAAATTTCCGTTTTGATATGTCAATCAGCTAATAATAAGCTGTTTTTTACATATAATTATAACTTTTTTATCTATTTATTTTATGGAGGATTTTAAAAATGGCAGTAAAGATGAGATTAAAGAGAATTGGTAAGAAGAAGGTTCCTTTCTACAGAATTATCGTTTCTGATTCAAAGGCTCCTGTACAGGGTAAATTCATTGATGAGATCGGTACATATGATCCTAACACAGATCCTAGCACTGTAAAGATCGATGAAGAACTTGCTAAGAAGTGGCTTGCAAATGGTGCACAGCCTACAGAATCAGTTGCTAAGCTTCTTAAGCAGGCCGGCATTAAATAATTTGGTATTGTCTCTATATAGTTGCATTATATGCGACTAATTAACATATGCCGGGGGTTATTCAATGAAAGAATTGGTGGAAGTTATCGCAAAAGCGCTGGTTGATAATCCGGATGAGGTAGTCGTTTCCGAGAAAAATGACGGGCGTAATATTATGATTGAGCTTCATGTTGCACCTTCAGACATGGGCAAAGTTATTGGCAAGCAGGGACGTATAGCTAAGGCTATCCGTGCTGTTGTTAAGGCAGCATCAACAAGAGAAAATCTTAAAGTCGATGTTGAGATTGTTTGAGCATATCTTTGATGGCTTGTATAGTAAGTCGAATAAGGCTTTTTGCTTTATTCGACTTTTCTAATATATTTAAAAGACGGGTATTTGAATACTATGAATTTTTATATAATGACTCTTTTCCCTGAAATGATAATGGGCAGTCTTTCAAGCAGTATTACTGGCAGAGCTCAGGATAAGGGATATATTTCGTTTGATGCAGTAAATATTAGGGATTATTCAACAGATAAGCATCACAAAGTTGATGATTACACATATGGTGGCGGTGCAGGAATGCTTATGCAGGCACAGCCAATTTATGATTGCTACTTATCAATAGAGAAGAAAGTATTGGAAAGAAGTGGTAAGAAACCACGTGTGATCTATGTTACACCTCAGGGAGAGACTTTTAATCAGAATAAAGCCAGTGAACTTGCAAAAGAAGAAAATCTGGTTTTTCTTTGCGGACATTATGAAGGTGTTGATGAAAGAGTGCTCGAAGAGATAGTAACTGATTATATTTCTATTGGTGACTATGTTCTCACCGGTGGAGAACTTCCGGCGATGGTCATGATCGATGCTATTTCAAGACTGGTTCCCGGAGTTCTAAATAATGATGAGTCAGCGATGACTGAGAGCTTTAATAATAATCTTCTTGAATATCCGCAGTATTCAAGACCTGAGGAATGGATGGGAAAAAAAGTTCCTCCAATTCTTTTATCCGGTGATCATAAAAAGGTTGATGAATGGCGTCTTGAAAAATCAATTGAACGTACAAAAGAGAGAAGACCGGATTTATATGAGAAATGGCTTATAGAAAATCCACCTAAGCCTGAGAAAAAGAAACGTAGAAGAAAAAAAGCTTCTGCTATTGGTGATTCTATAGATATTGAAGCAAAAACAGATCTGGCAAATGATATAGATAATTAGTTTTATGAAATATTACTTTATTATTGCATAAAAGCCGCGGCAAATGCGTGTTTCTTGTAATATCGTTCAAGAATACATACATTGTAAGATGGAGATTAACGAAAAATATAAATGAGTTTTTATGGAGAATAAATTATGACAGATAGATTTCAGGTTGGTGTTATTGCATCTACACATGGTTTGCAGGGAGAAGTCAATGTGTTTCCCACAACTGAGGATCCTAATCGTTTTAAAAAACTTAAAAAGGTAACGTTGCACACTCAAAAAGGTGAAAATATTGAACTGGATGTTCAGGGGGCAAGGTTTTTTAAGAAATTTGTTATTGTTAAGTTTAAACAATTTAATAATATAAATGATGTAGAGAAATTCCGCGGCTGTGAGCTTACTATTGACCGTAATGATGCAATAAAACTTGAGCCGGGCGAATATTATTGCGCTGATCTTATCGGGCTTAGTGTAGAGGATGAAGACGGAAAAATTCTTGGAACAATTTCTGATATTCTTCAGACAGGCGCAAATGATGTTTATGAAATGGTAAGAGAAGATAACGGCGAGAAGGTTTATATTCCTGCCATAAAGGACTGCGTAAAGAATATTGATATTGATAATAAAAAGATAGTAATTCATGTCATTGACGGACTATTGTAATTAATATTACTGATGACTTTTTGAACAAAATGAATTATAATTAGAATATTGCAAAATAAATTGAAATTTTATTTCTGAATTCATGGAGTGAAATATGGTCGATTATACTGAGGGTGCTGGATATCAGTATCATACTCATGTAAAAAAAGGTGATGTAGGCAGATATGTCATTCTTACGGGGGATCCCGGAAGATGCGAAACTATATCACATCTGTTTGATAATCCCGAATTTATAGCCTATAACAGAGAATACAATACATATACCGGTACAATAAACGGAGAAAAGGTAAGTGTTATGTCTACTGGTATTGGCGGAGCTTCAACAGCGATTGCAGTTGAGGAGCTTGTTAAGTGCGGTGCAGACACTTTTATTAGAATGGGAACTTCCGGTGGTATGCAGGATGATGTTATCGGTGGTGATATCGTTATAGCAAATGGTGCAATCCGTGCGGAAGGTACTTCCAAGGAGTATGCTCCGATTGAGTATCCTGCGGTTGCAAGCTTTGATGTTGTGAATTCTTTAGTCCAGGCTGCCAAGAAAACAAATGCCAAATATCATGTTGGGGTTGTCCAGTGTAAGGACTCTTTCTTTGGTCAGCATGAACCGGAGACTAAGCCTGTAGGACCTGAACTATTGTATAAATGGGATGCATGGATCAAATGCGGAGCTTTATGTTCTGAGATGGAATCTTCTACTTTATTTATTGTAGGTGATTATCTTCGCGTTAGAACAGGCGCGGTTTTGCTTGTGGTTGCCAATCAGGAACGTGCAAAAAAAGGTCTTTCAAACCCACAGGCGCACGATATGGATATAGTTTATAAAACTACTATCGAAGCTATTAAGAGCCTTATTGATATGGATAAAGCCTGAAATATGGTTTTATTATAAATTAGTGTCATGATTTTTTTATTAAATGGAGGGATTTTATGAAAAAGAAGATTTTTGCAGTTGTTTTAGCTGCAACAATGGCACTTTCTTCATTGGTAGGCTGTGGCTCATCAAGTAGTTCTACAAGCACTGCAGAGAAGAAGATTGCCATGATCACTGACTCTGGTGACATCACAGATATGTCATTCAACCAGACAACTTATGAAGCTTCTAAGGCTTTTGCTGAAGCTAATAAGGCTGAGTTCCAGTATTACAAACCTACTGAGGATTCAAATGAAGCACGTGTTGCTGCATTTAATAATGCAGTAGCTGATGGTTACAATGTTATTGTTGTTCCTGGTTACCTTTTCGCAGCAATGGTAGAGAACGTAGCAGAAGCTAACCCTGATGTTACAATCATTGCTCTTGACTGCTCACAGGGTGACTTCAGCGAAGGCTATACACTTCCTTCAAATGTTTGCTGCTTCACATATCAGGAAGAGCTTGCAGGATATATGGCTGGCTATGCTGTTGTTAAGGAAGGCTACAAGAAGCTTGGTTTCTTAGGTGGAATGGCTGTTCCTGCTGTTATCCGTTATGGTTATGGTTTCGTTCAGGGTGCTGATGCTGCTGCTTCAGAAATGGGCATCTCTTCAGACGTTGAAGTTAACTATGTATATGGCGGCCAGTTCTATGGTGATGAAGCTATTACAGCTACTATGGATACATGGTATTCAAATGGTACTGAAATAGTATTTGCCTGCGGTGGCGGTATCTTCACATCAGCTTGCGAAGCTGCTTGCAAAGTAGACGGTAAGGTTGTTGGTGTAGACGTTGACCAGTCTGGTGTTATCGAATCACAGTACAATGTTAAGGGACTTTGCGTAACATCTGCTATGAAGGGTCTTGCTGCAACTGTTAATTCAACACTTGCAGATGTATTTGCTGATAAGTGGTCAGATCATGCTGGAAAGTTCCAGAATCTTGGTCTTGTTTCCGGTGATGACCCATCACTTAACTATGTTCAGCTTCCTACAGATACATGGTCAATGACTAATTTCACTGTTGATGATTACAAGGCTCTTGTAAGCTCTATGTTTAGCGGCACTGTTAAGGTTAGCAACGGTATCGATGCAATGCCTTCAACATCAATCAAGGTTACAACATTTGATAACATCCACTAATTATTTTGGAGTGATTTTAAATGTTTTTTAAAAGGGAAGGTTTAAATCCTTCCCTTTTTTAAAAAAGTAATAAGTGAGCAAAGGCATAAAAAAGTATTTTTTCATAGATAAAAAAGTATTTTTTTATGGTTTTGCGGACCAAAAAACTGTTTAGGAAGGTATTGTGGTATGGATGATTATGTAATTGAGATGCTGCATATTACAAAAGAATTTCCAGGAATAATTGCAAATGATGATATCACATTGCAATTAAAGAGAGGAGAAATCCATGCACTTTTAGGGGAGAATGGTGCAGGAAAGTCCACTCTTATGAGTGTATTGTTTGGATTATACACTCCTGAGAAGGGTGTAATAAAGAAGGACGGCAAAGAAGTAAAGATAAAAAATCCTAACGATGCTACTGCACTGGGAATCGGTATGGTGCATCAGCATTTCATGCTTGTGGATATTTTTTCTGTTCTTGATAATATTATTCTTGGCGCTGAGCCTAATAAATTTGGCTTTTTAACTAAGGCGGCGGCAAGAAAAAAAGTTCTGGAGCTTTCTGATAAATATAATCTGAAAGTTGACCCGGACGCGCTTATTGAAGACATTACTGTTGGTATGCAGCAGCGTGTTGAAATTCTTAAGATGCTCTACAGAGATAATGACATTCTTATTTTTGATGAGCCAACTGCAGTTTTGACTCCTCAGGAAATCGATGAACTTATGAAAATCATGAAGAACCTTGCTGCAGAGGGAAAATCCATTTTGTTTATCACTCATAAGTTAAATGAAATCATGGAAGTTGCAGATCGCTGTAGTATCTTGAGAAGAGGTAAGTACATAGGTACTGTTGATGTGGCAAACACAACAAAAGAAGAATTGTCTTCCATGATGGTAGGAAGAGATGTTAAATTTGCTGTTGATAAGGCAGAGGCTAAGCCGGGAAAAGAGGTTCTTAAAGTCGAGAATGTATGTGTGAAGAGCAAGATTCATCAGAACGATTCAGTTCATAATGTGTCATTCAACGTAAGAGAAGGTGAGATAGTTTGTATTGCCGGTATTGATGGAAATGGCCAGACAGAATTTATTGGTGCGCTTACAGGAATCGACGATATATCCAGCGGTAAGATTTCTTTCCTTGGTGATGATATCACACATAAATCAATCAGATATAAGAATACTCATGGTATGAGCCATGTTCCGGAAGACAGGCATAAACATGGTCTTGTTCTTGATTATACACTTGAAGAAAACATGATTCTTCAAAGATATTTTGAACCTGATTTTTCTAATCATGGATTCATTAAAAAAGATGCAATGAGAGAGTATTCAAATAGACTTTCAGAGGCCTTTGATGTTCGTTCGGGACAGGGGCCTGAGACAATCGTCCGCTCAATGTCCGGTGGTAATCAGCAGAAGGCAATCATTGCGCGAGAAATGGACAGAGAACATAAGCTTTTGGTGGCGGTGCAGCCAACAAGAGGTCTGGATGTTGGAGCTATTGAATATATCCATGAAGAAATTGTAAAGCAGCGAGATGAAGGCTGTGCTATTTTACTTGTTTCATTGGAACTTGAAGAGGTAATGAACCTTTCAGACAGAATTCTTGTTATGTACGAAGGTGAAATAGTTGGAGAAGTTGATCCAAAGAAGACTACTCTTCAGGAATTAGGATTATATATGTCAGGTGCTAAACGTGACAATAGAAAGGAGGCGTAAAGGGAATGAATAACAAAAATGAATTTCTGAAAAAACCTGGTGTACAGACTCTGCTTGCATCTGTTCTTTGCGCAGTCCTTGGTATTATCCTTGGTTTTATAATCCTGTTATTTATGAATTCTGAACATGCTGCGGATGGTATGTTTGCAATCCTTAGAAATTTTTTTAAGTTTAGTAATAAGCCACAGCAGTTAATGTATTATTTTGGCTCTACTTTGGTTAAGTCAGTGCCTGTTATTCTTTGCGCAGAAGCGATTCTGTTTGCTTATAAGGCTGGTCTTTTTAACATTGGAGCTGCAGGACAGTATACAATTGGTATCCTTGTTTGTCTTTATACGTCACTGGCTCTTGGATGGAACTGGTTTTTATGCCTTCTTGCAGCAGCTGTTGCTGGCGGTTTGTGGGGGGCTCTGTGCGGCTTCTTTAAGGCTTTTTGTAATGTTAATGAAGTTATTGCAGGAATTATGCTTAACTGGATTGGTTTGTATCTTACAAATATCGTTCTTGGCAATGAGATATGCATGGATACAACTAAGTCTGAGACATATGATTTAACTTCAAAAAATGCTTCCGGTGTACTTCCGGGATTTATTCAGGGAGTATTTGGTAATAATCAGTACATGACTATTGCTGTTCCGATAACAGTTATTGTTGCCATTGTAATTCTTATCATTCTTAATAAGACAACATTTGGTTATGAACTTAAGGCTACAGGCCATAATAAGGATGCAGCTAAATATGCAGGTATGAATGCAAAAAGAAACATAATCCTTACACTTGTAATATCTGGCGCTATTTCCGGTCTTGCTGCTTCTTTATACTATCTGACAAGTATTGAACATTACAAGATTTCTTCATCTGTTCCCGGCATGGGCTTTTCCGGTATTGCGGTTGCATTCCTCGGAGGTCTTAACCCGATCGGAGCGATTTTTGCAGGCTTTTTTGTTGAGTATATTACTCTTGGCGGACAGTATCTGAATACAAATTATTACAACCCTCAGGTGGCAGATCTTATGATCGCTATTATTATCTACCTGTGCGGCTTTGTATTATTCTTTAAAACTGTGCTCAATAAGCCTAAGAAAATTAAAACAAATAATGCTGATACTAATAATAGTGCTGAAAAATCAGCTGCTAAGAAGGAGGTGTAAGAATGGTACTACTGCTTCAATACACACTTATCTTTTCAGCAGTGCTTATTCTTGTTGCTTTGGGAGGAATGTTCTCAGAGCGAAGCGGAATAATTAACCTCGGACTTGAGGGAATAATGGTATTTGGCGCAATGGCAGGAGGAATGGTTATGGTTCTTTTGCCGGATTCAGCGTCAAAGTTTACTATCGTAGTTTTGACACTTGTTGCTGCAGCAATCGCTGGTATGCTTTCTTCACTTTTGATCGGTGTTGCCTGCATATATTTCAAGGCTGATCAGACTCTTGTTGGAACAGCTGTAAATATGCTTGCTACAGCGGCTGCTACAGTTATTGTTAAGGCATTTAATACAAATAGGTCCAATGGTACTGATTTTTCAGCCAAACTTGATTATGTTAAAGGACATGCAGCATTCATGTTTAATATTGGAAGTCTTCAGCTTAGCTGGTTTGTTGTGATAGCTGCTGTACTTCTTGTGGCTGCTATTGTATTATTTTATAAGACTAAATTTGCTTTGAGATTACGTGCTTGTGGTGAACACCCTCAGGCTGCCGATTCCGTTGGTATCAATGTATATAAAATGAGATATGCCGGTGTTCTTATGTCTGGTTTTTTTGCAGGACTTGGCGGAATTATATATATTGCGGCAGCTAACTCTACATGGCACTTTGATTACGGTGTAGCAGGTGCAGGATTCCTTGCTCTTGCCGTAATGATATTTGGTCAATGGAAACCTGAACGCATTGCCTGGTCAGCTGTGCTTTTTGCAGTATTCAGATCCTTGTCCAATGTATATATGGGAATTGATTTTTTACATGCGCTTCCAATTTCCGGAACTGTTTATAATATGTTCCCATATATAGTTTCACTTATTGTTCTTGCATTTACATCACAGAAATCAAGAGCACCTAAAGCAGAGGGTATACCTTATGATAAGGGGGCAAGATAAATGACAGAAATAGAAAAAAAAGAGCTCATAAAAAGAGCGCTTGAGATGAGAAATTTTTCATATACACCATATTCTCATTATAATGTTGGTGCAGCGCTTTTAGCTGCTAACGGAACAATTTATACAGGCTGCAATATAGAAAATGCTTCATTCACACCTTCAAACTGTGCTGAGAGAACAGCATTTTTTAAGGCAGTTAGTGAAGGCGTAAAAGAGTTTAATGCTATAGCTATTGTTGGCGGCCCAAGTGATGCTATAGAGCTTGAGTATTGTCCTCCATGTGGTGTATGCAGACAGGTAATGAGCGAGTTCTGCAAAGACGATTTTATTGTTATCTGCGCTAAATCAGTTGATGAATACATGGAATATACTTTACCTGAAATATTGCCTGCAAGATTTGGTCCAAAAGATCTACTTGGATGATTGACTTTTTGTTATGCTTTATGGTATAGTATAGTACGTTGTGACAATCAGACGGTCCTCTGGTATGGTTAGAGTTTATTAGACTCGTCACATATGCATACTAAGAACGTCCATAGAATAGGAGAAAAAATATGAGTACAATTATTGAAGAGCTCGAGAAAGAGCAGCTGAATGCTAATGCACCTCAGTTCAACACTGGTGATACTGTAAGAGTACACGCTAAGATTAAGGAAGGAAACCGCGAAAGAGTACAGATTTTCGAAGGTACTGTTAAGAAGATCCAGGGCGGCAGCAACCGTACAACTTTCACAGTTAGAAAAGAGTCTTACGGTGTAGGCGTTGAGAAGACATGGCCACTTCACTCACCAATCGTTGAGAAGGTTGAAGTTGTAAGAAGAGGTAAGGTTAGAAGAGCTAAGCTTAACTACCTTAAGGGACTTACAGGTAAGAAGGCTAAGGTTAAGGAACTTGTTACCAGATAATTTGCTTATTAGAGGCAGTTACTTTTTAGTAATTGCCTCTTTTTCTTAATAGCCATAGGATAGGAGAAAGATGTTTCGCAAAAAGAGTAAACTTACATTTCATCAGAAGAAAACTATTTTTACCCCTAAGCTTTTTAGAGAGATATTTTCATGGATATCAGTGACTGTTTTATCTATTGTTTTGGCATTTGTCTTTGTATTTGCATTTGGAATGCAGGTGAAAGTAATCGGAGATTCCATGGAACCGTCAGCTTATAATGGTCAGACAGTTTTGGTCAACAAACTGATATTTAAAATATTTGGTCCCTCAAATGGCGATATAGTAGTTTTTTTACCTAATGGCAATACAAATTCTCATTTTTATGTTAAGCGTGTTGTCGCAGTTCCGGGAGATAAAGTTCAGATTATTGATGGAAGTCTTTATATAAATGGAACAATCCAGGATAAAGATGATGAAGAATATGATAAAATGGAAGATGCAGGGATTGCAGCAAATGAGATAAAACTTAAAAGCGGTGAATACTTTGTTCTGGGGGATAACAGAAACAGCAGTGAAGATTCACGAAGTGCGAATATTGGAATTGTGAAGACATCCATGATGGTTGGAAAAGTCTGGTATAAGATGGGTATTGGCGACCATAAGGGTGGAATAGTCTTAAATTAGTTATTTTGAAAGGTGTTTAGATGAATTATCAGTGGTATCCCGGTCATATGACTAAAGCAGTCAGAATGATGCAGGAAAATATTAAATTGATCGATATTATTATTGAGCTGACTGATGCCAGAGTGCCTTCCGCAGGAAGAAATCCTGATATTGACGAGCTTGGCAAGAATAAGTACAGATTGATAATTTTAAATAAAGCTGATCTGGCTGATCCTGCTATTACAAAGAAATGGCGTGATTATTACCAGTCTCAGGGAATGTTTGTGATGGAAATGAATTCCAAGACAGGAAACGAAGCATCAAAAGTAAAAGATTTGATCTTAAGCGCCTGTGCGGAAAAAATTGAAAAAGATAAAAAAAGAGGAATCGTGGGAAGACCTGTAAGGGCAATGGTTGCAGGAATTCCTAACGTTGGTAAATCTACTTTTATAAATAAACTTGCAGGTAAGGCATCTGCAAAGACAGGAAATAAGCCCGGTGTTACGAAGGGTAAGCAATGGATCTCTCTGGGGAGAAATATGCAGCTTCTTGATACTCCTGGAATTTTATGGCCCAAGTTTGAAGATGAGGAAGTTGGGCTTCATTTAGCATTAATTGGTTCTATGAATGATGAAAATCTTGATATTACGGAGCTTGCCTGTGAACTGATAAAAACACTCAATGAGTGCTATCCTGCGGCCGTTTATGAGAAGTATAATATAACTAAAGAGCAGGTAGAAGAACTTGAGAATGAGCAGTTTGCGACTTCATTAAGCGCAGTTCTTTCTGCTATAGCCATTAATAGAAAATGTTTTAAGCAGGGAGCAACGCCCGATATCGACAGAGCGGCAGCTCTTTTACTTGATGATTTTAGAAATGGCAGACTTGGAAGAATATCTATAGAAAAGCCATAATTGTCAAAGTTTTTATCAATAAAACAGTGCATTTGCACGGATTGGATAGGTTATGAAAAACGTATTGAAAGAATTGTTAAGTACTCTTATTTATGTCGGGATTGTTTTTTTGCTTACCTTTTTATTTATTACATTTGTAATGCAGAGAACAGAAGTAAGCGGTTCTTCAATGTATCCCACACTTCATGATAATGATTCACTATTGATTGAGAAGGTGAGCTATAGATTTAGCGACGTAAACAGGTTTGATATAGTTGTATTCCCTTACAGATATGGCAATAATGAGTTTTTTATAAAAAGAGTTATTGGTCTTCCGGGGGAGACCGTTAGAATTGATTATGATGGCAATATTTATATAAATGATGTTCTTTTGGAAGAGAATTATGGCGCTGAAAAGATAGAGGATCCCGGAATTGCCGTTGATGGAATTACCCTTGCAGATGATGAAGTGTTTGTTATGGGGGATAATCGCAATCACAGTATGGACAGTAGGGATCCGTCTGTTGGTAATATCAAAAAGAGTAATATTTTGGGACATGCTTTTGTTAGAATTTATCCATTTGACTCATTTGGAGGTATTAAATAATGAGTTCAATATCTGATATAAAGGCAAATTTAGAAAAAGCATATGATAAGGCAGAATTATTGGCTTTTGTCAATGAGTATTCTTCTGATGAGCGCGCTGGAGTGCAAAAAATAGTTGAAACTGCCAAAAAGAGAATTTCTGCAATTGATAAAGAAATTTCCAGAACATTTGAGATGTACAGCTATGAACGCGAGAACAGCGAATATGGCTTTCTTTGCGGAATCGATGAAGTTGGGAGAGGCCCGCTTGCTGGTCCTGTTTATGCTGCGGCTGTTATTTTGCCAAAAAATTCTGAAATTTTATATCTAAATGATTCGAAGAAATTATCCGAAAAAAAGAGAGAAGAGCTTTATGATGTCATCATGGAGAAAGCTGTTGCAGTAGGAATTGGTTCAGCTACTTGTGAACGCATTGATGAGATCAACATTTTACAGGCAACATTTGAAGCTATGACCATGGCAGTTAATTCATTGAATGTCAAGCCGGGAGCTCTTTTGATTGATGCGGTTCATATTCCGCAGCTTGAGGAGTTTAAACAGATTTCTATAATTAAAGGTGATGCGAAGAGTGCTTCAATCGCTGCTGCCAGTATAATTGCCAAGGTTACAAGGGACAGAGTGATGAAGGAATATGCAAATACTTATCCGGAGTATGGATTTGACTCTAATAAAGGGTATGGTAGTGCAGAACATATTGAAGCATTAAAAAAATATGGACCATGTTCTATTCATCGCAGATCATTTATAGGTAACTTTGTATGAATGTTATTTCCGGAGTTGCAAATAATAACAGCAATATAATAATTGATGGTAAGACACTGCAAAATGAAGCTTTGCAAGGTACTCCTGTGGAGCTCAAAAATGGCGCTACCATTTCTGGAAAAGTATTGTCTTTTATTGATACCGAAGAAGGTAAATTTGCAAACATTGATATCGGAAATGGAACTATTTCAGCCAAACTTTCTGAGGAAATGGGCCTTAAAGAAGGCCAGTTTCTAAATTTTATCGTTCGTGGTACAAATGAAAGAGGAGTAACTATTTCTCCTCTTTTTGAGAACACGTCTTTAATTCAGAGCACATTAAAAGCTTTGCAGGCTGCAGGGCTTGAGGTTAATAATGAGTCTATAAAGATGGTCCGGGATATGATGGAAGCCGGACTTCCTATCAATAAAGCTTCACTTTGGGAAATGAATAAAAATGTATCAAACTTCATGGAAACTCCTGTTTCTACAATGGTTGAAATGAAGAGTCTTGGTATACCCATAAATGAAAATACAATTGAACAATATAGCAATTATAAGAATTACGAGCACCAGGTCATTAATGAAATGACAACTATTGTTGATGAATTACCCAAAGCATTTAGTGCATTATCAGAAAATGGTAATTCTATGGGGGCTGTAAATCTTTATGGCTCATTATTAAAGATTTTTGGTGAGAGTCCAGAAGTTCCGCAAAGTGTTGGTGAAATAGTAGCTGAGTCATCAGAACAGGTAGTCCCTCAGGAAACTACTTTGGGAGAAAGAGAAGAAAATGTTATTGGCGACACAATAAAAAATCCTGAGGCAGAAAGTAAAACGGAAGTTCTTAACGAAAAAGTACAGGTAGATAATAGTGATGTGCCAAAAGATATGCCTAAAGATGTGCCTGTTAAGAATGATAATCAGCAGATAAATAATCTAAATCCAGATATTCTTACTACATCTGCTCAGCCTGACACAAAGAACATAGACACAAATCCTGGGCAAAGTCTTTTAACGAACGGATTAAAGCAAAGTACAACTGATATTAAAGATATTAAACTTTCAAATGATTTTGTAAATAATCTGCAAAATCTAAATGTGCCAGAGAAAAATATTCAGGCTTTGGTTAAGGCTATAAATCAGGGAGATTTAAGTGCAACAAAACAGTTGTTTAAAGAATTATCAACAGCTTTTGAAAGTGCTGATATGACTAATTCTGTCGAGATTGCTTCATGGAAAAAAATCTTTTCCTCGGATGATTTTAATAAACTATTAAAAGAGAATATTTCTTCACAGTGGATGCTAAATCCTGAAGAAGTTGAGAAAAAGGAAAATGTTGACAATCTGTATCAAAGACTGGGAAATCAGGTGAAGGCTCTTTCGCAGACTTTAAATAATGTACTAGGAGAAAATTCAAATATTTCGCAGTCTGCCAATAACCTTAGCAACAATATCGACTTCATGAATCAGCTTAACCATATGTTTCAGTATGTTCAGCTTCCTCTTCAGATGACCGGACAGAATGCAAATGGTGATCTTTATGTATACAGGAATAAAAATAAACGCTTGAGCGAAGATGGCAGTGTCAGTGCAATTTTGCATCTTGATATGGATAATCTTGGACCTTTGGATGTATATGTCAGGATGCTGGACAAAAAGGTTACAACTAATTTTTATGTTGCTGATGTTTCGATTATTGATCTTATCAATGATAATATACATATTTTGAATGAAAGGCTCGAAAAAAGAGGGTATTCTATGAAAGCAACTCTTAAGCTGCAGGATGATCTAAATGGTGAAGATGCAGCTGTTGATGAAATGCTTTCTGTTCAAAGAATGCCTATCGTTTCGACAACTTCTTTTGATGCAAGAGCCTAGTGTACTGTCTAGCTATTTTGTTACGTATGGGAATTTGAGTTTAAGATGATATTGTAGGTGACTACATGAAAGATAAAAAACAAAAAACGATTAAAACAGCCGTAGCTCTTGGCTATGATCCAAATGAAGATGGAGCTCCTAAGGTAATAGCATCCGGAAAAGGGTATCTTGCAGAAAAGATTATTGAGGAAGCAAAAGAGAACAAGATTCCTGTTCATGAGGATGATAAACTGGCAAATACACTTTCAAAGCTGGAAATCGGAGAGATGATTCCTCCGGAACTATATGAAGTTGTGGCTGAAATTCTTGTTTTTGTTGATGCAATGGATAAGATCAAAGCAAAAGAAAAAATGAAGGAAAAATAAAAAGTAATAGACAAATTAGTTTTCTTGTGATAGTATACGACTTATGTTTTTACAGATAAGGTGACAAATGAATAAGCGACAAGTTGGTAATTCTTTCGAGGACATGGCCTGCGATTTTTTAATAGAGTCGGGAGCGCATATCATTGAGAGAAATTACAGAGCCTTTAGGGGCGATATTGATATTATTGCCATGGATGGCAGATATCTGTGTTTTATCGAGGTGAAATACAGAAAAGATTCGAAGTATGGCGCAGCTGAGGCTGCTGTCAACTTTTCAAAACAAAAGCAAATCTGCAAATTATCAAAGCTTTATCTTTATTCTAAAAAGAAATCCGAAGATATCCCTATAAGATACGATGTTATAGCAATTACAAGTGATAGTGGAATTATTGGTATAAAATGGTATAAGAATGCTTTTTTATATGTTTAGAATGTACAGAATTGGAGAAAATGATGGAAAAAATAGCAATTAAGCGTACGGGATGTGAAAAGACAGTAGAATTACGAAAGAAAAATGGAGTTTATTATCTTGTTTTTCCTAAACTTGAAGAACTGGGAACTGTGGATCACCTTTTTAGCACAAGGCTTGGAGGTGTAAGCAAAGGCTGTTTTTCTGAAATGAATCTTAGCTATACAAGAGGCGATGAAAAAGAAGCAGTTGATGAAAACTATAAGAGAATATCTGATGTTTTGGGACATGGGAGAACATTAAATGATTTCGTATCCACTTTCCAGACACACACAACTAATGTAAGAGTTGTGACTGAAAAAGATAAAGGGAAAGGTCCTGCGATACCAAGGGATTATATCGATATTGACGGACTTATTACAAATGTTCCGGAAATCATTCTTTCTACATTTCATGCTGATTGTCCGCCAGTCTTTTTTGTTGATCCGGTAAATAATGCCATTGGACTTGCACATTCCGGCTGGAAGGGAACAAAGGGGAAGATTTCAGAAAAAGTCATTTTTGCAATGAGAGAAAACTATGGTACAAATCCAAAGGATCTTATATGTGCCATCGGGCCGTCTATATGTGGTCCATGCTATGAAATTGGTGAGGATGTTGCAAAAGAATTTTCAGAGGCTTTTTCTGAAGATGAGATCAGAGATTATGAAATTATTGTTCCATATCCAAACGATAAATATAGATTATATTTGTGGAATGCAATCAAACTGACGCTTGTTCAAAGTGGTGTTAAGGAAGAAAATATTGCGGTAACAGATGTTTGTACCAGATGTAATCCGGATATTTTGTTCTCTCATAGAATACATCATGATGATAGAGGAAATCTTGCGGCATTTTTGAGTTTGAAACAGGAGAAGTGATGGAAAATATACTTATTTGTGATGATGATAAGGAAATAGTAGAGTCTATAGCAATATATCTTGAAGAAGAAGGCTATCTGGTGTTTAAGGCTTATGATGGAATTCAGGGACTGGAACTTATAAAAAGAGCTGAAATACAATTGGCAATTATTGACATAATGATGCCAAATATGGACGGCTTCAGGTTTGTTAAAGAACTCCGCAAATTTAGCAGTATTCCGATTATTTTTCTTTCAGCCAAATCAGAAGATGCTGATAAGATACTTGGACTTAACATTGGCGCTGATGACTATATGACAAAGCCTTTCAATGCATTGGAACTGGTGGCAAGAGTCAAATCAAATCTGCGAAGATATATGACGCTGGGTTCTAAAGTAGAAAATGACAATATCTATTCGACAGGAGGACTTGTTATTGATGATAATTGTAAGGAATGTTACGTGCTTGGCGAGAGCATAAAACTTACTCCTGTTGAATACAATATTCTTTGCTTATTGGTAAAAAACAAAGGAAGAGTGTATTCTATAGAACAGATTTATGAAGAAATATGGGAAGAAGCCGGTGGTAGGTCAGATAATACAATTGCAGTGCATATCAGACATATCAGAGAAAAGATAGAAATAAATCCAAAGGATCCCAAATATCTGAAAGTGGTATGGGGCGTGGGATATAAGGTAGAGGAAGATGCCTGCTGATGATATTTAAGGAAATTTACAAAAAAGCCTCTTTTTATCCTGACAAAGCTTTGAAGAAGCTGATTGACAGTAAAAATGTTTACATTCGAACAATCTTTCCATATTCACTATTTGTGTCTATGAATTTTCTTCTTTATTCTATCGGCATTTCCGGAATTATCCTTGCTTTTTTAATCGATATACTTGTGGGAATTATATTATTAAAGCAAAACTACGACAGAAACCGTATTATTGAGGTTATAGAAATAATAAAAAATGATAATGTCAAAGCAAAAGTAAATACGAGTAAACTCCATTTTGATAATATCCCTCTTGCAGATGCAGTTAATTCCATTGGTGATGGAATTGAGAAGGCTGTAGATAAGAGCATGAGGGATGAAAAATTAAAAACTGAGCTTATCACCAATGTTTCACATGACCTTAAAACCCCGCTCACATCTATAATCAATTATGTTGGGCTTATAAAAAGAGAAAATATCGATAATGAAAAAATAAATGGCTATATAGAAGTTTTGGATAATAAAGCAAATAAATTAAAACATCTTACCGAAGATCTGGTTGAGGCTTCCAAGATTAGTTCAGGGAATGTGTCAGTGAGTTTATCTAAAATAAATTTTGTTGAGATGGTGAATCAGACCATAGGTGAGTTCTATGAGAAGTTCGAAACTTCCGGTCTTATACCATATTTTTCTTCGGAAGAATCTAAAATGATGATTATGGCTGATCCGGGACATCTGTGGAGAGTAATAGAAAATCTATTTGGTAATATTTGCAAGTATGCCCTCGAAGGAACAATTGTGTACATGGACATGAATTATGTTTATGAGAATTCATGTAAAAAGATTGTTTATTGCGTAAATAATATATCAAAATCAGAACTTACTGTTGACGAAGAAACGTTGTCTGAACGATTTATTAGAGGAGATAAGTCAAGAACAACTGAAGGAAGCGGCTTGGGGCTTTCTATTGCAAAAAGCCTTACCACACTGCAGGGTGGTGAGTTTAAGATAAGAACAACTGGAAATGTATTCAAAGCTATTTTATCATTTGATGCAGAATAAAAAAGGAAGAATAAAAAATACCGTTTAAAAACTTTTGGGAAGTTCTTAAACGGTATGGTGTGCTAAAAATATTGTTAATCAAAAAGTTCTGTAGGAGTCTTACAACCAGAGTTGTATTTCCTTACAATTTCATGAATCTTATCTGTTGGCATATTTACAGTTGACATTGAAGCGTCATGGTTGAGGAAGTCAATAATTGTTGCAAGGAATTTTCCCATATCAGCAACGACGATATATTCCTTTGAGAGCACTTCTTCGTTCATATAAGTGAGGTTTGTGGTAATCACTGCATCGAAGAATTTCTGTTCATAACCCTCATCGAATTTCTTCATTCCATCTGTGAATAATCCAAAGGTTGTGCAGATAAATACTCGCTTTGCTCCCATTGATTTAAGCTGTTTTGCAGTGTCAATCATACTTGAACCGGAAGAAATCATATCATCTATGATGATGACATCTCTTCCTGAAATGTCAGAGCCTAAGAATTCATGAGCAACGATAGGGTTGGTTCCGTTTACAACGTGGGCATAATCACGTCTCTTGTAGAACATACCTGTATCTGCACCGATTACGTTTGCGAAATAAACAGCTCTGTCTAATGCGCCTTCATCAGGTGAGATGACTGTTAAATGATCCTTATCAACAACAAGATCATCAATATGAGATAAAAGAGCCTTCATAAACTGATATGAAGCAAGGAAATTATCAAAACCGCCTATAGGCTTGGCGTTAGATATTCTAGGATCATGAGCATCAAAAGTAATGAAGTTTGAAATTCCCATATCATGCAGTTCTTTAAACATCTGGGCTGCATCAAGAGATTCCATGCCGGTTCTCTTATGCTGTCTGCCTTCGTATAAAAATGGCATGATAACATTGATTCTTTTTGCCTTGCCTGTTATGGCGCCGATGACACGTTTAAGATCCTGATAGTGATCATCCGGAGATTTGTGATTAACGTAATTGTACATTTTATAGGTGATGCTATAGTTACATACATCAGTCAGAATGTAGACGTCATTACCTCTTACACTTTCTCTGATGGTAGCTTTTGCTTCGCCGCTTGCAAAACGGTCAAGTTCATAGCCGATGAGATAGCTATCTTTAACATAGCCATGAAATGCAGGATCATTTTCCGGCATTTTATAGAGTTCATGTCTGAACTGGGATATGTAATTATCTACGCTGTTACCCAATTCTTTGGCTGATTCCATTACGATAAGACTTAGCGGCGCTACAGGAATAGTACCTTCAAGTTTATGAAAATCTGGCATATCAATCCCCTTTTTAAATAATTAAAATTATAAGTGCATACATAATTGTTTTATCATCATAGATACTGACACGTCAAGGAAATTCATGTATAATGAAAATTATGAAAAAATATAGTGGACATATAATAGGCAGTGTACAACAGGGTAGCATTGCTGAAGAACTTAATATTGAACCCGGAGATGCTCTATTAAAAATCAATGATCAGGAACTTGAGGATGTTTTTGATTACCAATATCTTGTTCAGGATGAACATCTTGATGTTCTTATCAGAAAAAAAGATGGAGAAGAATGGCTTCTTGATATTGATAAGGACTATGATGAGGAACTGGGCATCGAATTTGAAAATGGTCTGATGGATGATTACAGATCATGCAGTAATAAATGTATTTTTTGTTTCATAGACCAAATGCCTAAGGGAATGAGAGAAACTCTGTATTTTAAAGATGATGATTCAAGACTATCTTTTCTACAGGGAAATTACGTGACTCTTACAAATATGTCTGATAAGGATATTGACAGGATTCTCAAATATCATCTTTCTCCTATTAATATTTCTTTCCAGACTACAAATCCTGAATTAAGATGTAAGATGCTTGGAAACAGGTTTGCCGGAGAAGCTCTCAAAAAAGTAGACAGACTTTGCGCACCTGGCACAGGAATTGAGATAAATGGTCAGATAGTTCTTTGCAAAGGAGTAAATGATAAAGAAGAACTGACAAGGTCAATACGAGATCTGACTAAGTATATTCCTAATTTGCAGAGTGTATCGGTTGTTCCGGTTGGCTTATCCAAATTCAGAGAGGGGTTGTATCCCCTGGAGCCATTTGATTCTGAGGATGCCAAAGAGGTCATTGATGAAATAGAAAAGTGGCAGAAGAAGATTTACAGTGAACATGGTATACACTTTATTCATGCCTCAGATGAGTGGTATTTCCTTGCAGGAAGAGAATTTCCTGAGGAAGAACGCTATGATGGTTATATTCAGTTGGAAAACGGAGTTGGCATGATGAGACTTCTTATAACTGAGTTTGATGAGGCTTTTGATATAGCGCTTCAAAATCACAAGGAGCATATTGATAAATTAAATAGGAGCATTTCTTTTGCTACAGGAAAGCTGGTATATCCGGCCATTAAAAAGCTTGCTGATAAGGCAATGGAAGTTTGCCCTGGACTAAAGTGTAATGTTTATGAGATAATCAATGAGTTTTTTGGTGAAAAAATAACTGTTTCAGGACTTCTTACCGGCCAGGATATTATGAAACAGCTTAAGGGAAAAGAACTTGGTGAGATGTTGTATCTTCCTGAGAATCTATTAAGAAGCGGTGAAGATTATCTACTTGATGATGTTCATGTTCCTGAAATTGAAAAAGAACTTGAAGTGCCGATAGGTATTTCCAAGTGCGACGGACATAGCCTTGTTTCAACTCTCTTTGATATACCGATAGAAGTACTTATGGGTTAAGAGCTGAAAAAGTGTATTTTAATTTTTAGATAAGGAAAGAAAATGAGTAAAAGAAATATTGTTGCCGTAGTAGGCAGACCAAATGTGGGAAAATCCACACTTTTTAACGCACTTGCAGGAAGCAGGATTGCAATTGTCCAGGATAAACCTGGTGTTACAAGAGACAGGATTTATCAGGATGTTGAATGGCTTAATCATAGCTTTACTTTGATTGATACCGGCGGTATTGAACCTGACTCCAAGGATATTATTCTTTCACAGATGCGTGATCAGGCTCAGATTGCTATAGACACTGCTGATGTCATCATATTTATGGTTGATGTTAAGCAGGGACTTACTGATGCTGATTCCAAAGTTGCAGATATGCTTAGAAGATCAGCTAAGCCTGTTGTTCTTTGCGTTAACAAAGTTGATAACTATAACAGAGATTCACTTGATGTTTATGAGTTTTATAATCTTGGAATTGGTGATCCATTCCCTATTTCTGCTATTAACAAACAGGGAATCGGAGATCTGCTTGAAGAGGTTGTGAGCCATTTCAGCAAGGATTCAACAGCTGATGAAGAAGATGATTCTATTAAGATTGCGATAATTGGTAAGCCTAATGTTGGTAAATCATCTATCATCAATAAACTTATCGGTGAGAACAGACTTATTGTTTCTGATATTGCTGGAACGACAAGAGATGCCATTGATACTGAGGTAAAATACAACGGCAAGAAATATACATTTATTGATACAGCTGGTCTTAGACGTAAGAACAAGGTAAAAGACGAGCTTGAGCACTATATGATCGTCAGAACAGTTGGAGCTGTTGAAAGAGCTGATGTCGCTATTCTGGTTATCAACGCTGACGAAGGTGTTACAGAGCAGGATGCAAAGATTGCGGGCATCGCGCATGACAGTGGTAAGGCTGTGATCATCGCAGTAAATAAGTGGGATCTTATTGAAAAAGATAATCATTCAGTAAAAGAATTTACCAAGGACATCAGAGATACGCTTTCCTTTATGAATTATGCGGAGATAATTTTTGTATCAGCTGAAACGGGTCAGAGACTTGTTAAGCTCTACGATATGATTGATATGGTTTCTGAAAACCATGCCCTCAGAGTTGCTACCGGTGTACTTAATGAGATAATGACACAGGCAGTTGTTATGCAGCAGCCACCAAGTGATAAGGGCAAGATCTTAAAGCTTTACTATATTACTCAGGCATCTGTAAAGCCACCGACATTTGTTATCTTTGTAAATGATAAAAAGCTGATGCATTTCAGCTATACAAGATATATTGAAAACCAGATACGTGAGGCTTTTGGATTTAAGGGAACACCATTGAGATTTATAATAAGGGAGAGAAAAGAGGAAAAGTAAATGGGGCTTAATAATTTACTTGTTGTAAGGGTTATCTGTATCATTGTGGGGTATTGTTTTGGAATGATACAGACTGCAGTTTTTTATGGCAGACTTAAAGGGGTAGATATTCGCAAGGTTGGAAGCGGCAATGCAGGAACAACCAATACACTTAGAGTTTTAGGAACAAAAGCAGGTTTTATTGTTCTTTTCGGCGATATGTTTAAGTGTATTCTCGCAATTTTACTTACCGGTTTTTTGTTTAAGGGAATTTTAGGACAGGATGTATACGATCAGTATAAATGGCTTCTTAAAATTTATACTGCAGCGGGATGTGTTCTCGGACATGATTTCCCATTCTTTCTTAAATTTAAGGGCGGAAAAGGAATTGCAGTTACATCGGGATATATTATCGCAATGCACTGGACATTTGTGATTGTAGGAATGGCTTCTTTTTTAATTCCTTTTAATATCACTCATTTTGTATCACTTGGAAGTTTATGTCTTTATTCATGTTTCTTTTTACAGCTTGTTATATGCGGTCAGCTGGGATTTTTGGGCATGGATATAATGTCTCAGGGAACACTTATTGAAATGTATGTTGTGGCATTTTTGATGACAGTTTTAGCTTTTTATCAGCATAGAGGAAACATTAAGAAGCTTTTATCTGGAACTGAAAGAAAGACATATTTATTCAAGAAGAACAAAATTGATTAAGCAGCATATTGTTAATACGAGGAATATATGGGAAAACAGATTGGTATAGTTGGAGCAGGTAGCTGGGGAATTGCATTGGCATATCTGCTTACAAATAATGGACATGATGTTATCGTATGGTCCAGAAGTGAGAGTACAGTAGAAAAGCTTCGTGCATATCATGGTAATGAGGAAAAACTTCCGGGTGTAAAACTTGATGACAAAGTAAAATTTACATCAGATATTTCTGAAGCGGTAAGCGATAAAGATATTATTGTTCTTGTGGTTCCATCAGCGCATATGAGAGAAACAGTCAAAAAGATTGCTCCTTTTATCAATGCCACAGATGAGCATAAACAGATAATTGTTAATTGTTCCAAGGGAATTGAAGAAGATTCTCTGATGATAATGACTGATGTTATTCTTGATGAGATTCCAGGATGTCATGTATGTGTATTGTCAGGACCTTCACATGCGGAAGAAGTTGGTAAAGGAATGCCAACATCTATTGTTGTAGGTGCTTTTGATAAAGACATAGCAAGATATGTCCAGAATATCTTTATGAGCAATGTTTTCAGAGTGTATATCAGTCCTGATATTCTAGGCATTGAGATTGGCGCAGCGCTTAAAAATGTTATTGCGTTAGCGTCAGGTATGGCAGACGGATATGGTCTTGGAGATAATGCCAAGGCAGCCCTTATAACACGCGGCATAGCAGAGATTGGAAGACTGGGAATGGCTATGGGCGGTAAATTTGAGACTTTCAGTGGTCTTTCAGGAATCGGAGATCTTGTTGTTACCTGTGCATCTATGCATTCAAGAAACAGAAGAGCTGGTATTCTTATCGGCCAGGGCAAATCTTATCAGGAAGCAATGGATGAAGTAAAGATGGTTGTAGAAGGCGTATATAGCGCTAAGGCAGCTCTTTTACTTGCTGAAAAATATGAAGTGGAAATGCCTATAGTAAAAGCTGTAAATGAGATTCTTTTCAAAGGAAAAGCCCCTGCTGATGCAATCAATGATCTGATGATAAGGGACAAGAAGATTGAAAGCAGTTCACTTGATTGGTGAAAATAATTGTTGAAATCATCGGCATTATAAAGTATGATTTAGAAAAATAAATATTGTTTATGCAGAGTAGATGTTAAAGCGTTAAGTGCCGGGTAGACAGGGAGTTGCTACTTGGACGAAGGAAATATCCGCGGTTTTAATGTCGCATCCCGCTGCTACATCAATGGTGTGATCATATTTGAAAGCTTTTGCACCTCCGATGTGGTTAAAGGAAAGCTGCAGAGGAGGTGCATTATTATGTCAAAAAATACTATCACACAAGCAAGCAGACTCAGCTCAGTTAAGGATTCTTTTAGCTCAGTATCAAGGCTAAAAGAAACGAAAGTGCTCACATTCTGTGGAATGATGGGCGCACTTGCAATAGTTCTTGGGTATGTGGCAACAATCAAGTTTGGGCCATATATCAGAATCGGCTTTTCCGGACTCCCAAACCAGGTTGTAGATTATCTTTTTGGTCCATGGATAGGCGCGATTTTTGGCGGTACCATGGATATAATTAAGTGGTTTGTGTCAGGAGATGGTGATTTCTTCCCGGGATTTACCATAACCGCAATGCTTGGAGCTATTATCTATGGATTATTTATTTACAATAAACCATTGAAGCTTTGGAGAATCATTGCAGCGCAGGTAAGTGTTAAGATTGTTTGCAATATTATTCTTAATACACTTTGGCTCAATCTTCTTTACAGTAAGGCCATACTGGCGATTCTTCCAGGAAGAATTGTATCAAATGCAGTGATGCTGCCTATAGATGTGATCATAATGTATTTGCTTCTTCAGGTTGTATCCAAGACAATTAAACCATACTTTAATTCTTATAAATAATTGTTGACATTTGATTTTGATTTTCTTAGAATGTTTTTATATTTCAAAAGCTATGATCGGAATAAGTAAGATTCACAGGCTGACAACAGAGAACTGCCGGTTGGTGAGAGGCGTATGTTAAGTGTGAATTTGAATACCTCCGTGAGCTGCAAGGCTGAAAAGATTAGTAGGCTTTGACGGGACTGACCGTTATATCGGAAGAGTATCGCTTTTTACATTAAAGTAAATTGCTGTACTTGCTGAGGTATGCAGTGTGAGCTGCATATGAATGAAGGTGGTAACACGAATCTAATCGTCCTTCGCAATTTTATAGATTGCGAAGGACTTTTTATTGAATAGGAAATTCCTATTCAATAAAAAACGCTCCGCTAAGGATGCGCACTCGCGCGATAGGAATATATTGCATAAATGCAAACGCGCTCGGCGCGAGAATGTCGCGAGCGACATTCTTTCTTGTTTGATTGGAAATTCCTATTAAATAAAAAACGCTCCGCTAAGGATGCGACTGATGCGTAAATGTTTATGCAATCTAAAGCTTGCGCGCATTTTTCTTCCTTCCGCAGTCTATATCATCATATTTTTGGAGGTGCTTTATGCAGATTTTTGAAGAATTAAAAGCAAGAGGGCTGATTGCCCAGGTTACAGACGAGGAACAGATAAGAGACCTCGTAAATGCAGGTAAGGCAACATTTTATATCGGATTTGACTGTACTGCAGATTCTCTTACAGCAGGCCACTTCATGGCTCTTACACTTATGAAGAGACTTCAGCAGGCCGGTAATAAGCCTATAGCTCTTATAGGTGGCGGTACAACCATGATCGGTGATCCTTCAGGCAGAACTGATATGAGAAAGATGCTCACAAGAGAAGATATCGATCATAACGCAGAGTGCTTTAAAAAGCAGATGGAGAAATTCATTGATTTCTCTGATGACAAAGCAATGATGGTCAATAATGCTGACTGGTTGATGAATCTTAACTACATTGAACTTTTAAGAGAAGTTGGAGCATGCTTCTCAGTTAACAATATGCTTCGTGCTGAGTGCTACAAGCAGCGTATGGAAAAAGGACTTAGCTTCCTTGAATTTAACTACATGATCATGCAGTCCTACGATTTCTATTACATGTTCCAGAAGTACAACTGTAACCTTGAGTTTGGTGGAGATGATCAGTGGAGCAATATGCTTGGTGGTACTGAGCTCATTCGTAGAAAGCTTGGTAAAGACGCTCATGCAATGACAATTACACTGCTTACTGATTCACAGGGTAAAAAAATGGGTAAGACTGCTGGTAATGCAGTATGGCTTGATCCTAACAAGACATCACCATTTGACTTCTATCAGTACTGGAGAAATGTTGGCGATGCTGATGTTGATAAATGCATTAAGATGCTTACATTTATTCCTATCGAAGAAATCCTTGAAATGGAAAAATGGGATGATTCCAGAATCAATGAGAAGAAAGAAATTCTTGCATTTGAGCTTACAGCTTTGGTTCACGGTCAGGAAGAGGCTAGGAAAGCTCAGGATGCTGCAAGAGCATTGTTTGCAGGCGGCGGAGATATGGCAAATGTTCCTGCAACTTCTCTTAAGGAAGAGGATTTCAGAGACGGCATTGTTGATATTCTTCAGGTGCTTGTTTCTGCAGGTCTTTGCGCAACAAGAAGTGAGGCAAGAAGAGCTGTTGAGCAGGGCGGCGTAACATTTAATGAAGAAAAAGTAACAGACGTTAAGACAACTTATGCAAAAGATGTTTTTGCTGAAGGCGTAATGGTTCGCAAAGGAAAGAAGTCTTACAAGAAAGTAACTTTTTAATATTTGATATCATAATAGGGCCTTAGACAACATAAAAATGTTGCCTAAGGTCTTTTTTTAATGGTAAATTCCTACTTAATAAAATGCTATTCGCACTCGCACAAAATGTAGGTGAAGCCAAAGCATATGCAATTTAGCGTGGATTTATACAAACAAAAACTAAATGAAAATAACAAATTAAATATATAAAAATGTATTGACATTTAAACTATGTAGTCGTATAAATAAATTACAGAAACATATGAATAATTGTTCATATGTAAATATGAACTAAGATTTAATAAGACAGGAGACTTAAATGGCTATTACAGATGTAGAACAGTGTGATGAATTCCATGTTCACAGTGAAGTTGTGTTGAAAGTTCATAAGCAACTTCCAAGTGATGATGAATTATATGATCTTGCTGAACTGTTTAAGGTATTTGGAGATTCTACAAGAATTAAGATATTGTTTGCTTTGTTTGAGCAGGAGATGTGTGTGTGTGATATTGCAGAAAGTCTTAATATGACGCAATCAGCAATTTCTCATCAGCTTAAGATATTGAAGCAGAGCAAGCTTGTAGGAAATAAAAGAGAAGGCAAGTCTATCATATATTATCTTGCAGATGACCATGTACGAACTATTATCGATCAGGGGCTTAACCATATTGAAGAATGATTGATGCTTATTCATAAGATTATATTGGTTATGTGCATCAATGATTGCCATGAGAATGGTGTTAAATGAGATATTGACTATCTTACTCAATGTAGATAGTTGTATGTAATAAAAATTATACGCATATAAAGTAAGAGAAAAGAGGGATAAATTTATGAAGAAGACTTATAAGTGTGAAGTGGATTGTGCAAACTGTGCAGCTAAGATGGAAGAAGCTATCAAGAAAATTGAAGGCGTTGTAAATGCAAGAGTAAACTTTATGACACAGAAACTTAGCATCGAAGCAGCTGATGATGTATTTGAAAAAGTTCTTGATCAGGCTGTTAAGGCATGCAAGAAGGTTGAACCTGATTGTGAGATTGAAATCTAAATGAACTAAAAGGGGCGAATGGTTGGGCTTTTATTATCAGCTGTTTGCCCCCATCTGTTTTATAAATGCTCATAAGTATATTTGGCTGAAGAGGTGATTTTTTATGACTAAGAAACAAAAGAAAATGAGAACCAGGATAATAATTACGCTGATAATGTTTGTTATTTTATTAGCTGCCGATAAAACTGGATTATTCGATAATTTACCATGGTTCATATTATTTGCAATATATTTAGTTCCATATGTGATAATTGGATATGACGTAATTAGAAAAGCTGTTATCAATATTAGTCATGGACAGGTTTTTGATGAAAACTTTCTAATGATGATCGCTACATTTGGCGCTTTTGGTATAGGCGAGTATTCTGAAGCCCTGGCAGTAATGCTTTTTTATCAGGTAGGAGAATTATTCCAAGGATATGCTGTCGGGAAATCCCGTCAGTCAATTACGGATCTTATGAGTATCGCTCCTGAGATTGCAAACCTTATTGATGCTGATGGTAATGTGACAGAGGTTGATCCTGAAGATGTAAGTGTTGGAGATGTTCTTCTTGTAAGGGCTGGTGAAAAGATCCCTGTGGATGGAACTGTTCTTGAAGGCGAGAGCTTTGTTGATACAGCAGCGCTTACCGGTGAATCTGTTCCCAGAAAAGCTTCTGTTGGAGACAGTGTGATAAGTGGATGCGTTAACGGAGAAGGAATTATCAAGATTCGAGTTGATAAAGCCTATGAAGATTCTACAGTTGCAAAAATCCTGGAGCTTGTAGAAAATGCCAGCAATAAGAAATCAAGGATGGAGAACTTCATTACAAGATTTGCAAGATATTATACTCCTGTTGTAACTTTAGGAGCGGTTCTTCTTGCAATT
Organism: Butyrivibrio sp. YAB3001; assembly: GCF_900112195.1. Taxonomy (GTDB): domain Bacteria; phylum Bacillota; class Clostridia; order Lachnospirales; family Lachnospiraceae; genus Butyrivibrio. Next base: position 232,234 of record NZ_FOKR01000002.1, on the reverse strand, counting down.
ATTCCTCCTATTCTTGGAATGATTCCATTATCAGACAGTATCAGAAGAGCTTGTATCTTTTTGATCGTATCATGTCCATGTGCTCTTGTAATATCAGTTCCTCTTGGATTTTTTGGTGGAATCGGTGCATCATCTAAGGCCGGTGTGCTTGTAAAAGGAAGTAATTTCCTTGAGTCGGCTGCACTGATTGATACAGTTGTTTTTGATAAAACAGGTACCCTTACAAAGGGAGAATTTAAGGTAACAAATATTATTCCAAATGCTGAAGCCGGTGTGACAGCAAACGAGCTTTTAAAAATTGCAGCTCATGGAGAGAGTCTTTCAAATCATCCTATTGCAAAGTCGGTTCTAAATGCATATACAGAAAAGAATACGATTGACAGTAGTTTGATTGACGAAACAAGAACAAAGGAAGTGTCCGGAAGAGGAATAATATCTTTTTACAATGGAAAAGAACTTCTTCTTGGAAATACAAAATTATTGGATGAAAACAATATTTCATATAAGCCTTCTGATGAAGCAGGAACGATAGTATATGTGGCATATGATGGAATATACCAGGGCGCTGTTGTAATATCAGATGTCATTAAAGATAATACAGCACAGGCAATCAGGATGCTTAAGGAATGTGGCGTTAAAAAGACTGTTATGCTTACGGGCGATAGAGAAAAAGCAGCCAGGAGCGTTGCAGGAGAAATTGGTATAGATGAGGTTGCAGCAGAGCTTTTACCTGCAGATAAGGTTGGCAGGGTTGAAAAATTGCTTTTATCAGAGGATAATGGTTGTAAGCTTGCATTTGTTGGGGACGGAATCAATGATGCACCTGTACTGATGAGGGCAGATGTAGGAATAGCAATGGGATCACTTGGAAGTGATGCTGCGATAGAGGCAGCTGATATAGTTATTATGGATGACGACATCCGTAAGATTTCAACTACTATCGGCATTGCACGCAAGACAGTCAGAATAGTAAGGGAGAATATTGTTTTTGCCCTTTTGGTAAAAGCAGTTATTCTTATACTGGGGGCGCTTGGCCTTACAACGATGTGGCTTGCAGTGTTTGGAGATGTTGGCGTGGCAGTGATAGCGATACTTAACTCCATGAGAGCACTGAATTATAAAAAATAAAGTGACAGCATAAAATATTAATTATAGTGAATTCTTTTTTGCTATAATTAATAATTATGCTTGTGGAGGAAATAAATAATGGCAAGAGCAGGACTAGACGTAGGTGAACTTCTTTTAAAGCTTGTATCCAGGGAAACTGGTGAAATAAGCAAGGTTGATTACACTCCTCAGAAACCGGAATTTAATTATGATTCGGTTATAGGAGAAACATATCTGGAAAGAAGATCACCGGAATCACAAGGCGTCAGTTCTGCTTTTTTTACGGATATTATAAGAAAACTTTCAGAAAATAAAGAAAGCAATACCCATAAGCTGATGTTTCTCAGGCATGGATATGTTATAGCTGAGTGCGCTTTTGAGCCTTATAGCATGGATGTTTGGCATGTTTCCTATTCTATGTGCAAGAGTATAGTTGGTATGGCTATTGGCATTCTTGTTGATGAGGGTGTGCTTAGACTTGATGAGAAATTAAGCGATATTTTCAGTTCAAGAATGAGCCCTTTTGGATTTTTAAGAAAAAATGTTACTGTAAAACATTTGCTTATAATGAGCAGCGGCGTTGATTTTAGTGAAGCTGGCGCTATTAGCGGAAATGACTGGAGAAAGGGCTTTCTTGAGGCATCTTTTAAATTTGACCCGGGTACTCAGTTTGAGTACAATAGCATGAATTCGTATATGCTCTCAGCTATAGTTACAGAGAAGACCGGAAAATCATTGTATGAATTTGTAAATGAGAGAATTTTTGCGCCTATGGGTATTTACAGGACTTTCTGGGAGAGTTGTCCTCAGAGTATTACCAAGGCAGGCTGGGGACTGTTTATCAGAATTGAGGATATGGCTAAGCTTGGTCAGCTTTATCTTCAAAAAGGAAAATGGGAAGGTAAGCAGATTGTTCCTGAAGAATGGGTCAATGAATCCATATCCTGGCAGATTGAAACAGGAAAAGAAGATAATGGACATTATGGATATCAGCTTTGGATAAATGATGACAGACCAGGCTCTTATGCATATAACGGAATGCTTGGACAAAATGTCTTTATATATCCAGACATTGATATGGTTGTTGTCACGAATGCGGGGAATAGTGATATTTTCCAGACGAGCAAAATGGCAACCATAATACGTGAAGGAATGAAGAATATCGAGGTTTCTGATAGTGAGCTTGCACCAAATGACGGAGCATTAAACGAATTAAAGGCTATCTGTAAACATGTAAGCGGAAGAAATGCTGATTTTCCTGTAATTGTAAATGGTGGGTGGAAGACAAGAAATATTTCCATGACGACAGGAAGAACAAGAAAAAGAACAGTCAGTTTTGCAGATAGAAGAACAGATTTTAAGACATCTGTTTATTCATACAATGTGAGAAATGAAAATCAGCTTATTATTAACTGGCTTTCCAAGCTTGATGGGAAAACTTATGACCTTGATGTGAAATGCTATGGAATTATGCCGCTTATGATGCAGATTGTGCATAACAATTTTACTGATGGTATGTACAAGATTGGGTTTAGACTGTGGGATAATAATTCTTTTTATATTGACATATATGAAGGAATGGAAATTTACAGCCTGCGGTGCGGATTTGGCGGAAAAAGATATGTAAGTAAGATAAATATGCATGGAGAGATATATGAGGTTTCTCTTGTATCATTTTGTAAGACTGACGAATATAACAGGCTTGTAATTAGAAATGAGATAAATTTTATCGAAGAGGCATGTCTTCGTACCTTTAATATATGCTTCATTGATAATCCTGCAGACAGAGATGATGGACAAGGAACATTTATCCATCCGTCAATTCCTTCTGAAATAGAGGTAAGGCTATTGGAAACGCCGGGAACTGACATGCTAATTGAAACAATGAAGAGCATGGCACCTGAAGCTTTTAATGGACTTCAGGGGAAGATTTTCGGCAAGTTATTTAAGGGCGGAATAAAAGAGGTATTTGAACAGGCTGTGATAGGAACAATTCAGCCTGTAATACACGGAACTCTTTCGTTGCCCGAATATAAAGAAATCAAATTAGAGGATGATTCTGATAATAATAAAATCAGTGATGAATTAGGTGAAACTGAGACTAAAGATAATGAAAAGTAATGATGAAAGAATAGTTTCTATAAAGTATAATGTAGTAAATGTCATAGGTATCTGATAATTTTATATATGCATTTTACTTGCAGGCTAAAATATGAAAAAATTAATTATGAAAAAAGGAAGGTAATTACTATGGGAAATAAAATATATGAGAAACTTGAAGGTTGTTTGAAGGCTGTCAGAGAGAAAACAGATTTTGTTCCTGACGTTGCACTTGTCTTGGGCTCAGGACTTGGCGGCTTTGCAGAAAATATTAAGATTGAAACAGAAATTAGCTATAGCGAGATTCCGGGGTTCCCTGTTTCTACAGTTCCTGGACATGCAGGAAAGTTTATCTTTGGCTACCTGGATAATGTAAAGATCGTCTGCATGAAAGGCAGAGTGCATTTTTATGAGGGATATGATATTTCCGACGTCGTGCTTCCTGCAAGACTTATGAAATTACTTGGGGCAAAGATTCTTTTCCTGACTAACGCTGCAGGCGGACTTGGAGAAGGTTTTAAAGCCGGGGATCTTATGATGATAACTGATCATGTGTCAATATTTGCCCCAAATCCACTTATCGGACCAAATGTAGATGAACTTGGTCCCAGATTTGCAGATATGTCTGAAGTATATGATAAGGATCTTCAGGATGTGATAAGAAGTATTGCCAAGAATGAAGGAATTGATCTTAAGGAAGGTGTATATTGCCAGCTTACAGGGCCTTCATTTGAAAGTCCGGCTGAGATTAGACTTCTTGGAAAACTTGGAGTTTCTGCTGTTGGAATGAGTACTGTTAATGAGGCTATTGCTGCTAACCATATGGGAATGCGTATTTGCGGCGTTTCCTGCATCAGTAATCTTGCAGCAGGAATCAGTAAAGAACCGCTTTGCCATGAAGAAGTTCAGGAAGCAGCTGATAAGGCAGCTCCGCTGTTTACAAAGCTTGTATCAGAATCAATCAAGGCTTTTAAAATCTAATGAAAACGGGGGATGGTATGAGAACAAGATTTTATAATGCCAGAATTTTGACTATGGAGCCTGGCAGGGATGTATTTTTGGGGGAAGTCTGGGTTATTGAAGATAAGATAATTTTTGTTGGAACAGAGGAAGAAGGCCGTAGCTTTTGCGAGTTGCATAAAGGGGCTATCATGATCTGGGACAGGGAGATTGATTGCAAACAAAACCTCCTTATGCCGGGATTTAAGAATGCACATACGCATTCTGCCATGACACTGATGAGGTCTAAAGCAGATGACCTTCCATTATCTGATTGGCTTAACACTCAGATTTTTCCTGTTGAAGCCAAGATGACAGGTGAGGATATTTATCATTTATCCAAGATTGCTATTCTTGAATACTTAACAAGTGGTATAACTTCTGTTTTTGAGATGTATCTTACTCCATATACAGTCGCTGATGCGTTCAGAGACTGTGGAATGAGATGCGTTCAGACAAGCTGCGTCAACAATTTCAGCCAGTCTGTTGAACTTTTGGAAAAGTATTATCTTGAATTAAACTCAAGAGATGCTTTTAATTCATTTTTACTTGGAATTCATGCAGAATATACATGTTCAAAAGAACTTCTGGAGAAGTGCGCCGAGCTTGTTCATAAATACAAGGCTCCATTCTGGGCACACCTTCAGGAGACAGAGAAAGAGACAAAAGAATGCATAGAACGTTATGGTATGTCTCCTATTGAACTGTTTGATTCACTTGGGCTATTTGATTATGGCGGTGGCGGATATCATCTTGTATGGACTAGCGATAAGGACAGGGAAATCATGAAAAAGAGAAATCTTTTTGTTGTCACAAATCCCGGTTCAAACCTTAAACTTGCAAGTGGAATTGCACCTATAACCAAATATTTGGAGTGTGACATTCCGGTTGCAATCGGTACTGATGGTCCTGCAAGCAATAACTGTCTTGATATGTTCAGGGAGATGTTTTTGGTAACAGGTCTTGCCAAGGTAAAAGATATGGATGCACGAAGTGTCGATGCTGCAGAAGTTCTTAAAATGGCAACTGTAAATGGCGCAAGAGCGATGGGACTTGATGACTGTGATTATCTTGCTGAAGGCAAGAAAGCAGATATTATCATGCTTGATCTAAAGCAGCCAAACATGCAACCCATCAACAATATAGTTAAAAATATAGTTTACAGCGGAAGTAAGTCAAATGTGCTTATGACGATGATAGACGGGATAATCCGGTATGAAAATGGAACATTTAATATTGGCGTAGATCCTGAGGAACTATATAGTAAGGCAGAAGAGATTAAGAAAAGGATTTATGACTGATAAGTATGGAAAGTATTATTTTAATTAGCATTTTAGTAGGAATATGTTTTATTGCGTATCTTCTTGGACTTAGAGATCAGAAAATTGCTGAAAAAGCTCTTTTAATAAAGCTTAAAAAGAACTCTGGACAGGCACCGTTTAGAGAGTATAAGCAGGATGACCTTGATCATATTCCGGGATTTTACAACAATCATAAAAGTGATAATCAGATTGATGATATTACCTGGAATGACCTTAACATGGATGGCGTTTTTGCAAGGATAAATTATTGTCTTTCTGCAACAGGTGAAGAGTATTTGTACTATCTTTTACGTACGTTGAAGCAGGAAGATGATTTTAAAGAACATGAAGAGCATGTTAAGTTTTTCCAGAGTAATGCAGATGCACGGCAAAAGTGTCAGCTTATATTTTACAAGATTGGTAGAAGAATTCGATATTCCATTTATGATTATATCGATTATCTGGATAGAGTGCCTGATGTTTCAAATGCCAAGCACTTTATCATGCTGGGGCTGATGGTCATTTCCGGCGCAGTATGCTTTGTGAACTTCAAGATTGGATTTATTGCGCTATTAGGTCTAATGGCGGTGAATCTTGTCTGGTATTTTAGGCAAAAAGGAACAATTGAACCATACCTTGCGACTTTTGCATATATCTTAAGGGTTATTTATGCAACAGATTATTTTGATAAAATTAAATATCCTGAGCTTGAAAAAGACATTAAAGATATGAAAGATGCTACAAAGGCATTAAAGTCTTTTGTTCGAGGTGCAGGAATTCTCATGACTCCCGGTGGAAGCGCAAGCGGAAACCCTATGGAAGTTATATTTGACTATTTCCGCATGGTTACCCATATAGACCTTATTAAGTTCAATCAGATGTATAAGGCTATCATTGCCCATAGGGAAGACCTTGATAAGATTCTTGAGATAACGGGTAGGATTGAAGCAGAGATTTCGGTTGCATGCTTTAGAGAATCTGTTAAGGATAATTATTGCGAACCTGTCTTTGGCGGTGAAGAGTATAATGCAAAAGTGCTTTTACATCCTCTTATTGAGAATGCTGTTCCAAATGATATTGCAGCAGACCGTGGAGTGCTCATTACAGGATCAAATGCTTCAGGTAAATCTACATTCCTTAAAACCTGCGCTATAAATACAATACTGGCTCAGACAATTCATACTGTTTTGGCAAAAGAATATAAGGCTCCAATCTATAAGGTGTATTCTTCAATGGCATTAAAAGACGATATCTTTGAGGGAGATAGCTACTATATCGTTGAGATAAAGTCAATCAAGAGAATACTTGATGCTGCTAAAAAAGATGGCTTCAGAGTTCTTTGCTTTGTTGATGAGGTTCTCAGAGGAACGAATACCATCGAGAGAATCGCAGCTTCAACTGAGATTCTTAAAACTTTTGCAAAAGAAAAAGTAATGTGTTTTGCAGCAACTCATGATATTGAGCTTACAACTCTTTTAGCTGATTATTATGGAATCTATCATTTTGAGGGTAATGTATCTGATAATGATGTGCATTTTGATTATCTGATAAAGGAAGGCCCTGCGACTACAAGAAACGCTATAAAGCTTCTTGGGGTTTTAGGCTATGATAATGAAGTTGTTGATAATGCACAGCATTTGGCTGACCATTTCCTAAAAAATGGTGTTTGGGTATAAAAGAGTTATTGTTACTAAAGGAGATATAAATGCGAGTAGAAATATATTCTGATGGCTCTGCCAGAGGAAACCCTGATGGACCGGGAGGTTATGGCACTATTTTGAGATATGTTGATGCCAAGGGTGATGTCCATGAAAAAGAGCTGAGCGCAGGCTATGATAAAACAACAAATAACCGCATGGAACTAATGGGTGCTATTGTAGGACTTGAGGCACTTAACAGACCATGCGATGTTGAAATGTATTCAGATTCAAAATATGTGATCAGTGCTTTTAATGAGCATTGGATTGAAAACTGGATAAAGAATGGTTGGAAGACTTCCACCAAGAAGCCGGTCAAGAATGTTGAGCTTTGGAAAAGGCTTATTGCAGCTACTGAGCCTCATGGAATCAGATGGCACTGGGTAAAAGGTCACGCCGGACATTCTGAAAACGAAAGATGTGATCATCTTGCTACAACTGCTGCAGATCAGCCATCATCAAAGCTTTTACATGATGATGGTGGAGATTTGAGGTGAACTGATCTTGCACTTTATATAGATTTTGATTCTTGTAAGATCTGAATATTTAATTTGAGGTTTTGAGATTGATTTATTATATTGCAGACTGTCATTTTTATCATAGCGCGCTCAATGAAAAAATGGATAAGCGTGGTTTTTCCAGCTGTGAGGAAATGAATGAGTACATGATTGAAAAATGGAACAGTAAAGTTACAAATGCTGACAGAGTAGTGATATTGGGCGATTTATCTCTGGGAACGGTTGAACAGACAAATGACCTTATTCACAGATTAAAAGGAAAGTTATGTCTCATAGTAGGCAATCATGATAAGTATCTCTCAAAACCGGGATTTGATCTTGATAGATTTGAATGGATTGATAACTACAGGGAAATTGTTGATAGTCAGAAAAAAGTAATCTGTTGTCATTATCCCATGCCTTTTTATGAAGGGCAGTATAGAAAGAGGCACAACGGTGATCCTAAAACCTATATGATGTATGGGCATGTTCATGAGACAAGAGATGAACAACTTATGCAAAAGATAATCGGGCTTATAAGAGAAACCCCTTACTTTCCTATAGGAAGTGAACATGAGAGCACAATCCCCTGTAATATGATCAATTGTTTCTGCAAGAGATCGGATTATACACCACTTTCACTTTTTGAGTGGATGCATCTAAATGAGTGAATAAAAACAATGCGCTTTCTATGAAGCGTTTTGTATAAGGCTAAAATAAAAAAACAGAAACCTGCAGTAAATGCGTGTTTCTGTTTTTTTATTTCATAGGAAATTGCTTCGCATTCCTATGAAATAAAAACGCTCCGCTATGGATGCGACTGATGCGCAAATGTATATGCAAGCTAACGCTTGCGCGCATCAGCGCGTAAAGAGTTGCAAAGCAACTCTTTGTTCTTATGAGAAACGTTTACCAAATTCTATAATTTCCTGACAGAGCCAGGAGAGCAAACATATAAAGGCAATTGTCGTAGTATCTACGCACACCTTTTCTTAAAGGCTGATTCCAGAACCATTTTACCCATTTTGTTGCAAGTTCCATCTCTTCGTCGGTCTTTGCTACAAGAGCGCCCTGGGCGATAGTAGAAAGAAGTCCAAGTGGATGGAGGACAGGTCTTTCAGTAGGGGTTCCATCTACCTTATATTCGCATCTTACAGCTTCAAGGTCTGTTCCGAAGAATTTCATCATTTTAAGAGGAACTTCAAGCTGGCCACAGTCTTCTGAGAACCATACACTGTCAAGACCGATGTTAGCGGCTGTTCTATAAGCATCGCTAAAGAAGTTTCCAAAGTAGCCCCATGGAAGCTGCTTATCTAGAGGAGTTCCATCGAAGTTTGCATATTCAGCGCTTAGACCGGTATCTTTGTGGCATGCTTTTGCAAGATATTCGCGGCTTACTTTAGCTGCACGCTTAAAGAAATCTCTGTCTTCTTCATTAGCCCAAAGTGCAAAAAGTTCATAGAAGTGTGGAAGATGATAAGAGGGATCTGTAAAATCAATTCCGGGAACAAAGAGAATCTGTCCGTTTTCATGATTCCACATAGGGCAACCTACGCGGCCATTTTCCCCCTTATGAAGGCATGCGCTAAGAATATTTCTGGCTTCTTTGCTATATTCAAAGATTCCTTCGCCATCACCCCATCTGTGGGAGGCAAAAAAGAGAGCCATAGCATAAAATTCTTCGCCGTCAGGTGCAGGACCATCAGCATTTTTAGTTCCATCAGTCTGGCAAGACCAGGCAAAATATCCTTCATTATCACCCTTATCCATGAACATATATGTCTTGGACCATTTCCAAATTCTGTCAAATTCTTCCTTCATATCAAGCTGAACACACAACATCATGCCATAGGACATGCCTTCAGTTCTGGCATCATTATTGCCGGTATCAGTCAGATAACCCATGTCTGTGTCGGCTTCATGATAAATTCTTTCATTCTCATCATAGAAAAAGATTTGAACAGCTTCTTTGATTCTTGCTTTGATCTCATCATCCGGGATACCGATTTCTTTTAATAGATTTCTGTAAGTTTTGTTTTCTAATGCACTCATTTTTTATGTCCTTTCTTAAAAAAATACATCTTGCCAAAATGATGATTTAGCAAGATGTATCTGTATCCTCTAAAATCGTTTTATGGTAAATGTCAGATATTACGTTCATTTACTATAGATAATAATCGCTAATAGATATTATGCTGACAGAGCTTTTTCTTCCTTGGGACACTCTTTCTTTTTGCCAAGACCAAGAACAAATTTATGAAATTTCTTGAGTAGAATAGCAGAAGGAACACCCAAAGCAAATACTACAAGAACATATACTATAACATATTTGATGTGGTGTGGTGATCTTACTCCGCCATCAAATTGCCATCCAAATAGTTCAACAAAAAGTCCATGAATAAGGTAGAATTCAAGTGTTATTGTTCCCATGAATTTAAGGAAAGCATTGCCAATCTTAACCTTCATGCCAAGTAACAGCCAGCAGAATACGAATTCTGTTGTAAGGACTACCTGAGAGAGAAGGCTGATACGTCTTCTTAATACTACATCAGGAGCGCCCCAGTTTTCGCCATAATATCCAAATATGTCGCACATATGTCCTGACCATACATAGAGCGGATAGAAAGCTGCTAAAGCTACAATAAGATATGCCCAATAGTATTTCTTTACATGAGGAATGATCTTGTTTTCATACTTGGCAAAGATAATTCCGATAGGGAAAAGGTGTACACAGTTGTACCACCACTCACCACGAATCCAAAAATCATTGTGGTTGATGCGTGTGCCCAATAGCTGATAAAGAACAACGAAAGCAGTAGTAGCAGCTACAGCAAGACCATCTTTTTTGATGAATTTAAATGAAAGGTAAAAAGCAAGGTAGAAGAAGGGAAGTACAATTACATACCAGGTATTAGGGTTGCAAAGATCAATACTGGTGAGGTAAAGAAGAACCTGCTTGCCATCCATTTTTTCACCGATTAAAAGTCTTACTACGAAGAAAATCAAAGTTGTGCTGTAAAGAGCCAAAATAACAGGCAGGATACGTTTTTTTACATAACCATTCAGGTAGTTTGGTTTTGAATGGAAACTTTTGTAAACACCATATCCATTGAAAAACAAAAAGATTGCAACTAACAAGTAACCGATTGGAACGAACATATCAAGACCATGAACGATGCGGCTTTTTGGCTGAATCCATGAAGCTGCAGTTTTCTGACCGATGTGATGCAGCATGATGCACACTGCAAGGAATCCCTGAAAAGCTTTTGTCTGTTCCAAAGACAAAAATCCGTCATTCCATTTTTTAACCCCAACAAAACTAGCGCGCCAAAGCAAAAGAATTGGCAAAATTACGTAGACTGAATAAATTAGTTGTTTCATACCATAACCTCCAAAAAGAAAATATAATTTTATTTCTAACCCCACTTAAATAGTAGGCTTTTTGGACTTTCAATTCTACGCACATGTTTCGATTTTTTTCTCATTAATTGCGTTATTGGAGAAGAAATTCATACTATAAAACACATAGCAGTAATAAGGATATTTTTTTATAAAAAATAGGAAGGAACAATGTCCTTCCTACTTAATGATGTATGCTAATTTTTTCTGTTAATTATGCACCGAAAACTGCAAGATAATCCTTCTGGAATTTCTCAATACCCTGATCTGTAAGAGGGTGATGTGTCATCTGCTCAATTACCTTGTAAGGAACTGTTGCGATATCAGCACCTGCAAGTGCACAATCTGTAACGTGCATAGGATGACGGATGCTAGCAGCGATGATTTCTGTTTCGATACCATGGATGTTGAAGATTTCAGCAACTTCAGAAATGAGGTCTGTTCCTCTTACGCTGATATCATCAAGTCTTCCAAGGAAAGGACTTACAAATGCAGCGCCTGATCTTGCAGCAAGAAGAGCCTGGTTAGCTGTGAAGATAAGTGTCATGTTAACCTTGATGCCTTCCTTTGAAAGAACGTGGCAAGCCTTGAGGCCTTCTACAGTCATAGGAATCTTAACAACCATGTTAGGGTGGAGCTTAGCAATTTCACGGCCTTCAGCAATCATGCCTTCAGCGTCTGTTGTTGTAGCCTTAACTTCTCCTGAAATAGGACCATCAACGATTGAAGCGATTTCCTTAACTACTTCATAAACGTCACGACCTTCTTTAGCGATAAGAGATGGGTTAGTTGTTACACCACAGATAACACCCATGTCGTTAGCTTTCTTAATTTCTTCAATGTTGGCTGTGTCAATAAAGAACTTCATAATTCTCCTCCTGAAAAATACTTGGTTTTTAATAATCACCATAGTATTATAGCAAAAAATAAAATCATATGGTGAACATTTTCTGTTTCAAACAAAAAATATATTAACATTTTTATGTTTTTATTTATCTCTTTTTTTTGCTTATTTCTAATCAATTAGTGCTTTGATCATTTTATGCGTGCTTGAAACGTTTGTGTATAGCTTTTATACTTAATTTGTATAAACAAATGAGAGAAAAGTTCATTCAGGAGGAGCAGATGAGAGAATACACATTAAAAAATGATTTTTTAACATTAAAGATTTCTGAACACGGAGCAGAGATTAAATCTCTTGTGCGCAATTATGATAATAAAGAACTGATGTGGCAGGCAGATCCTAAGTTTTGGGGAAGAACATCACCTGTTCTTTTCCCGCTTGTTGGTAATTATTGGGAAAAGAAATCTCTATATGATGGCAAAGTATATGAGATGTCTCAGCATGGCTTTGCAAGGGATATGGATTTTCATCTTGTAAAAAGTGATGAGCATTCATTATGGTTTGAGTTAAAAGAAAATGATGAGACTTTAAAGAAATATCCATTTTATTTTGGACTGAGAATTGGATATAAGATTAAAGATGATAAGGTTAAAGTTATTTGGAAGGTAAAAAATACCGGAAACAGAAGCATGTATTTTTCAATTGGTGGACATCCTGCATTTAACTGTGATCTTAATAATTCGAAGCTCTTGTTAAAGAAGGGTGATGAAAAGCTTTCAGAAAATGTTATCTGCGGTGTTTTAGATGATGCAGGAAGCGGATGCCTTTCTGATAATAGGATGGAGCTTACATTAAATAAGGGAAAAATGCATCTAAGCGATGAGCTTTTTGCAAAAGATGCCCTGATAATTGAGAATAGACAGGCTGATTCGGTAACTCTTATTGATTCTGATAATAAAAAAGTGTTAAAAGTAAAGTTTGATTCTCCATTGTTTGGCTTATGGTCTCCTGCCGGTAAAAAAGCACCTTTTGTATGCATCGAACCCTGGTATGGCAGATGCGACAGAGTGGGCTTTTCACAGAAACTGGAAGACCGTGAATATGGCATGAGGCTTCAAATAGGAGAAGAATTTAAGGCTTCATACAAGATTAAAGTATACTGATTAATAAAAAGGTTAAATTGTTTCAAAATTTAGTTGTTTTTTATTCTTTAGTTACAATTGCGTTAAAATATAGATGTTATAATGACCTTAAATGGGATGATATATTTCAATGATCATCTCGTTTAAGGTCATTTTTAGTTTATTCTAAAAATCATATAAACTAAATCATAAAAGAGTCTGAATTTGAATTATGATTGTTCTTTATGATTATTTTTATGATTGTAACTAAATATAATTTAATTAGAAGATAGGTAATTGGAGGGTATCATGAGAGAACGCAGAACTATTAACAGAGTCGAGTTTTTGGCAAACAGTGTAATCGTTGACAAGGAAACATTAAAAAAGTACTACGGGCAAGTCAAAAACATTAGTCCACTTGGAATCGCAATCACAGTTGACAAACATATTCCAAATCTTGTTGGACGAGAACTTATAGTTGTTGTAGAGACAATGATAATGTATTCGGAAGCCGTTAGAGAAGACAAAGAGCTGGGAAATAAAAAGTCAATAGCTTTCAAGGCAAAAAAGTTTACACCGGATGTTTTGCAATATCTTTTCGAACAGATTGGTACAAGCGAAGAATAACATTATTACTGTTTAGTTCATGTCAAGTAATGTAGAGTTTTAGAATTTATATGAGAGGAGACATCATGAAGAAGAATAACGTAACCAATAAAAGATTATTAACAGCACTTTCAATTGGTATTTCTGCGATGATGGCGCTTCAAACACCTATTACGGCATATGCAAATACTGATACAGACAGTAACTCAAATAATGATAATGAACCTGAAGTTACTGATCAGACTAATGCAGAATCTGATGAATATGTACCTGTTACTGCGGAAGCTCAGAGTTTAGCTGATTCAGCACAGGAAGCCTGTGTGGATGAAGAATCTCTTAATAATTCTGAAAATTCAAATTCTGAATCAGATTGCACTGAGAATTCTGAAGAGAATCAGGGTGAAGAGAACCAAGGCGAAGAAAATCAGGG
>NZ_FOKR01000002.1:14623-217609 GCF_900112195.1 Butyrivibrio sp. YAB3001 | reverse complement strand
GGCGAGCAGAACCAAGGTGAAGAAAACCAAGGAGAACAAAACCAGGGAGAAGCAAACCAGGGCGAAGCAAACCAGGGCGAAGAAAATCAAGGTGGAGAAAACCAAGGCGAAGAGAACCAAGGTGAAGCAAATCAAGGTGAGCAGAATCAGGGTGAAGAAAACCAAGGTGAGCAAAACCAAGGCGAAGAAAACCAGGGGGAGCAGAACCAAGGAGAACAAAACCAAGGCGAAGAGAACCAGGGCGAAGCAAACCAGGGTGAGCAGAATCAAGGCGAATCAAACCAGGAACAGAGTGAGAATAATTCGCAGGAGACCCAGAATCAGGGCGAAAATAATTCAACAGCTCAGAATAAAACAAATGCGGATAAAGAAGCAAAAGAAGCAGCAGAACTGATCCTTCATGGAGACGAAGAAAAAGGCATCGAAGCTGCAAATGTTGGGGAAGCTTCTGATGAAACAAATAAAGCAATTAAAAACCTTGTAGAAGCTGCAGAGGATGTTATAGAGGATAAAGAGGTACCGGATGGTACAATTGATAAGTCAGCATCTTCTAACTTAAATGATGCCGCTGCAAAAATTGGCGAAGTAAAGCAAAACCTTGTTGAGGTAGAAAATGCCAATAAAGATATTGAAAAAGCTTATTCGAATATGAACGAAGAAGCAAATCAAGCTGTAGAAAATGTTTCAGAGTCTATTACCACAGCTAATAACATGGAAGCTGAGGTAAAAGAAGCAAATGACAAACTGTCCGAATTTGTTGACAAAATCCAGAATGCAGAAAATACACAGGACGCACAAAAAGCTTATGATGATCTGGAAAAACTGGTTACAGATACAAAAACAGATCTTGCCACAAGAAAGGCATATATAGACAGATTAAATAATGAATATGAAACAGCACTTAATGAACTTGAAAAGGCGCAGGCAGCACTTGTTACATCAGAGAACACTATGGATCAAAAAATCCATGGCGCCTACAACATCACTCAGTCAGCACTAAGTGAAGTTGCTGCAGCACAAAAGAAAGTAGATGATCTTGATAAGGCGCTCGACATTGTTCAGGGCAAGCTTGAAGATGAGAAGGAAGCCAATAAATTAAAAGAAAGAAAAGGAAATAAATGGTCAGTTGGCGGTCTCGACACTAATCGAGCAAATATGCAGGATGTTGTAATCTATTATTATATTCCTGAAATTCTGGGAATAAATATAGTTCCTGAAGAAGGTTTTGAATATACCGTAGTTAAGAAAGTTGATAAATCGGAATATTCTTATCATCAATTCACTTATAAATATAAGGATGAAAACGGAAATTTACAGGAAGGAGTAAGCTATTTTAACTGGGATTCAATAGCAAAAAGAGGACCAAGTGATACCAGAACTTCCAATACAGATGGAATGGTTATCTTCGAGAAAACGGAAGATGAAATCAAGGCAGCTGAGTATGCTTATGAGTATTATACACAGAATAATCCAAATCTTTTAAAAGATAATAAAAAAGATCAGGCATTTAAGGATCATAAGTTTGATATGTATTACTACCTTGATAAAAATGGTAATAAACACTATATCGTTCAGGATGAGCTGGTTAATGCAGGCGAAGAAGCGTTAGATAACGGTATCTTTACCTCTTATAATGGTTACGAACTTACTCAGATCATTCAGAATCAGAATAATCTCCTTCATAGTGGAAATTGTATTGCACTTGGAAATAATTATGAGACATATCTAAAGACTACAAGTACCAAGCCAGGTGATGTTCCTTCAATTTTGGCTCAAAATGTTCAAGATGGGATTATTACTCAAGATACTATAGATACTATTAAGGCAAACAGTAAAGCACTTGATACATTTATTGAGTCAAATAAGAATCTTAAAGGGAATACTACAGCACTTATATCCAAGTATGCGGCATATAAAGAAGAAACTCTAGAAGCAAAAGTTGCTGCAGCTAATGCAAAACAGCAGGTTGAGAACCTGGCTGATGCTATAGATTCTATAAAGACTCAGACACAGAATTCAAGAAAATCCAGACTAGCAGTGAAAGTGCTTGGTGTTGAAGATATTGCCACTCATTATGGACTAAAAGTATCAGAAGAAGATGCGGCAAGATTTAATACACTTACAATAAATGAGCTTATTACAGAATTAAATAAACTTAAATCAGATGCTAATACAAAGATGGCTGATGCTCAGACAAAAGTAAATACTTTGGAAAGCAAACTTTCATCAGCTTCTAATGATCTTAGAAATACAATTGAAAGATTGACTCCTGTTCAAGAAGAAACAGGATCCGGAACAGGTGCAGGAACTGATGTAGGTGAAGGAACAGGAACAACTCCTGAGACAGAGAATGGGGAAGGAAGTGGTACAGGTTCAGGAACAATAGTAGACGCAGATACCGGTGCAGGAAGCGACGAAGGAAGCGGAGCTGGCTCAAGTGGAACAACCGGAGAATCAGGTACAACAGTAGAGACAGAAACAGGTACAGGAAGCGATGATGAAACCGGAAGCGGTGCAGGAACAACTGGAGGAACAGGATCAAGCGGAACAACCAGTGAGACCGAATCAGACGATGAAAGTGGAAGCGGCACTGGCACAACCGGAGAAACAGGAACGACTGGAACAACCGGAGGTACAGGTTCAAGCGGAACAACCAGTGAGACAGAATCAGACGATGAAAGTGGAAGTGACACTGGAACAACCGATGGAACAGGCTCAAGCGGGACAACCAGCGAGACCGAATCCGACGATGAAAGCGGAAGCGGCACTGGAACAACCGATGGAACCGGTACAACCGGAGGAACAGGCTCAAGCGGAACAACCAGCGAGACAGAATCTGACGATGAAAGTGGAAGTGACACTGGAACAACCGATGGAACCGGCACAACCGGAGGAACAGGAACAAGTGGAACAACCAGTGAGACAGAATCTGACGATGAAAGTGGAAGTAGCACAGGAACAACTGGTGGAACTGGCTCAAGCAGTGAGACAGAATCCGACGACGAAAGCGGAAGCGACACAGGTACAACCGGAGGTACAGGTTCAAGCGGAACAACAGAAGAGACAGAATCAGACGATGAAAATGGAAGTGACACGGGAACAACCGATGGAACTGGCACAACCGGAGGAACAGGAACAAGTGGAACAACCAGTGAGACCGAATCCGACGATGAAAGCGGAAGCGGCACTGGAACAACCGATGGAACCGGTACAACCGGAGGAACAGGCTCAAGTGGAACAACCAGTGAGACAGAATCAGAAGATGAAAGTGGAAGTAGCACAGGAACAACTGGTGGAACGGGCTCAACCAGTGAGACAGAATCCGACGACGAAAGCGGAAGCGACACAGGTACAACCGGAGGTACAGGTTCAAGCGGAACAACCAGCGAGACCGAATCAGACGATGAAAATGGAAGTTACACTGGAACAACCGATGGAACAGGTACAACCGGAGGAACAGGCTCAAGCGGAACAACCAGCGAGACCGAATCAGACGATGAAAATGGAAGTGACACGGGAACAAACGATGGAACCGGCACAACCGGAGGAACAGGAACAAGTGGAACAACCAGTGAGACAGAATCCGACGATGAAAGTGGAAGCGGCACTGGAACAACCGGAGAAACAGGAACGACTGGAACAACCGATGGAACCGACACAACCGGAGGAACAGGCTCAAGCGGAACAACCAGTGAGACAGAATCCGACGATGAAAGTGGAAGTGGCACTGGAACAACCGATGGAACAGGTACAACCGGAGGAACAGGCTCAAGCGGAACAACCAGCGAGACCGAATCCGACGATGAAAATGGAAGTGACACGGGAAAAACCGATGGAACCGGCACAACCGGAGGAACAGGAACAACCGGAACAACCAGTGAGACAGAATCTGACGATGAAAGTGGAAGTAGCACAGGAACAACTGGTGGAACTGGCTCAACCAGTGAGACAGAATCCGACGACGAAAGCGGAAGTGGAACCGGCACAACTGGAGGAACAGGAACAACCGGAACAACCAGTGAGACAGAATCTGACGATGAAAGTGGAAGTAGCACAGGAACAACTGGTGGAACTGGCTCAACCAGTGAGACAGAATCCGACGACGAAAGCGGAAGTGGAACCGGCACAACTGGAGGAACAGGAACAACCGGAACAACCAGTGAGACAGAATCTGACGACGAAAGCACAAGCGGCACTGGAACTACCGGTACTACTGGTACAGATTCAGATGGCGGAACAAGAGGAGATACAACAGGTGACACAGAGACTGGAACAGATTCAACACCGACTCCAACAACTGATACTTCTTCACCTGCAACTAATCTTCCTGGACTTACATCAACAACCTCAACTCCGATTGAAGATTTGGATGACATAATAGCAACAGGATTAATAAATACAATTCCAAAAGAAACAATTTCAAATCTTCCTGAATTTAACTTCAATGTTAATGCACTTAATGATCAAGGAGGCACTAATACCACTTTTGATCAAAATCAAGGATCAATTCAAAATACAGGTGATATTACAAACATTGAAGAGAATAAGACTCCTTTAGGAGATGTACCAACAAATAACATCCTCATGGACGAAACAAATAACAATAAAGGTTCATCTGATAGTAGCACAATGAATGACGATATGGACGATGCAACTAATCTTACATTAACCGCTACAGAGGAAATAACAGGTACAGACAACAATAATAATGGACCAATGGTAGATATTAAAGATGACAATGTAGCTCTTTCCTCAACATTTAGTAAGATCAATACACCTGGAAACAATGCAAAGAGAATGAGTTGGTGGTGGGTAGTTATAATCGGATTCTTCGGAGCATACGGAGAGAATCTTTATCAGAAGTATCAGGAAGAAATGGATAAGAAAAAGAAGTAAAAAGATATTTAGAAAAATGAAATAAAACAAATAGATAGTGCTCCTATAACAGCCAAATATCAATGTTATAGGAGCACTTATCACGCAATACAGAGGATGATCGAAATCTCTGATGATATTGAAGACGAAAGACTTAGAGTATTTATTCTGAAAGGATTATTGGTTTTTTGTGACAAAGTAATCTTAAAGGATGATGCCGAAAAGATAAGGAGGATGCTAATGTTGACTAAGGTTGAACAGATAATAGAAGTACTCCAGAATATGTTGCACAAAATACAGGTTTGTCTATCGATTATGTGATAAGCTTGAAAAAATAATTGATGTGGTTGAATGCTGCAATAAACAGTAGTTGCTATATTGAATAACTTGGATAATCTGATCCCGATGTAAAGCATGATTGCTGCTTTATGTCGGGACTTTATATAATTTTGAAAAAATGTGAAAGGCTTTTTTAGTGAAATTCAAATTCATAGCGGTTATAGCGATAGTATTTCTTTTCAAAACTCCAATAAGTGATGATAAGAATTTCATTGTTCTGAACAAACAATAATAGTATCCATGATTCTAGGAATAATGCATTTGAGCTTTTCCTGGTATTTCACATCAATATATTCTTTGAATTTTATAGGATCTTCGCTGTTATCCTTGAACATATCATAGTGTCCGGGAATAACAAGACCGGGCTGAACGTCACCTGCAAGGTCAGCAGCTTCCTGATATGTCATATTTCCGATGCAGCATCTGCGATATCGGTCAGCATCTCGGCCATTTATCGGAAGTAGTTCAACATCAATATGCCCAAAGCCCCGAAGCTTTGGAAGCATACCTTCATAGCGGACAGTGTCACCTGCGTGATGTATACGGACGCCGTTTCCTTCAACAATATATTGCAAATATGGGAAAAGACCTGTCGTTTCATCTTTGTCAAGAAATTCATGGGATGCAGCAATAGCATGGATTGTTACATCTCCAATATGGATAGATTCTCCTTCATTTATTCCCAGAGCATTTTTGGGATTTACTCCGTCTTCAATAATTGCATCTTTAAATGGTTTAGGAAAAACAAATTTAGCCTCAGGACAGTTTTTGACCCATATTTTCCAAGCTTCATGGTCTATGTGATCCAAATGATCATGGGTGCCGAGAAAAGCGTCTATTCCAATCACTTCATCCGTAGGAATCGGAGGCTGAATCTGTCTGTCATAACCTGGAGTTGCATAATAGTCTATGCATACTGTAGTTGCGCCCATTTTTACAATAAGTCCCATTTGACCAAGCCACCATAAAGCAGCTGAACCATAGGGCGTATTTGTGCTTATGATTTCTTCTGTGTATTTATTCATTGCTATCCCCTTTATCATAGTTATTGAAGCATGAATATGTGTATTTGTTTGTAACTATATTCTAGAACAAATAGCTGTATAGATAGATGTTTTTTTGTATATTTTTTTGCTTCATAACATATCGTTATAACGTTATAATTTTATATAATATATGTTTCCTGGAAATGGCTTTTCTTGTAGAAAAAAATAGTATTGATTGGCAAAAAAATTATCAAGTTGCTTGTATTTTTAGATTTTTAGTTTAAAAGTAAGCAACATACATGTCACGAAATTTTGATTATATTATACAAAGGATGGTCCTGTGATGCAAAAACGAATATTTGGAATAATTACGATTGTTTTTATTACAATATCAATAACAGCGTGTGGTAAGCTGGCTACAAATAGTAATGGGGCTTTGGGCGCAGATAATAATACTAGTAAGCTGTCAGATACAGAATCATTGATCTCGGACAATTTTCAAGGAAAAACAAAATATGCAGGTAAGACTGTCGATGAGATATTATCAGCACTCACCCTTGATCAGAAGGCTGCTCAGATGGTACAGCCCGCCTGTTACAATATTGATACTAATTCCATGGGACTCTATGATTATGGCAGTATTCTTTCTAAGGAAGAAGCACTTGACTACAGGGACTGGCAGACCTATGTTGAGAATTTTCAGAATGCAGCAGTGGAATCTGATGCGGGTATTCCTTATCTATATGGGCAGGATGATGTCCATGGGGTGAATTATGCCCTTAATTCAGTTATTTTCCCTCATAATATTGGCTTGGGAGCTGCAAACGACGAAGAACTTATGTATCTTGTTGGTCAGATTACAGCTGATGAGGCAAAGCTTTGCCATATGCTTTGGAATTTCTCACCATGCGTTGCCCAGTCTGTGGATCCACGCTGGGGTAGAACCTACGAAAGCTATGGTTCTGATTTAGATATCATAAAGCGTCTTTCAGCAGCTTATACCAAGGGACAGCAGGATGCAGGTCTTATTGCCTGTGCTAAGCATTTTTTAGCAGACGGCAATGTCAAATATGGGACAGGAGAAGAAGGCATTGATAGCTTGATTGACAGAGGCGATGCGCAACTATCTGATGATGAGATAAAAGAGCTTCTTTCGGTATATCAGGCACAGATTGATGCAGGTGTTAAGACCATCATGATAAGCCATTCTTCTCTTAATGGCCTGAAAATGCATGAGAATAAAAAGTATATCGATATCTTAAAAAATGATATGGGATTTAATGGCTTCATAGTAAGCGACTGGGATTCGGTAAAAAATACTTCGCCTAATACCTATAAAGAACAGGTAATTACTTCCGTAAACGCAGGAATAGATATGCTTATGGAAGTTGAGACTTATGAAGAAGCCAGACAGATCATTGTTCAGGCAGTTAAAGACGGAGAAATCTCAGAAGATAGAATAAACGATGCAGTTCGTCGTATTCTTCAGGTGAAAAAAGATGCCGGATTGTTCGAAGATCCTTTCCTTCAGAATATGGAAACTGTTAAATCAGAAACAGGTTCAGATGAATATAGAGAAGTTGCTGAAAAACTTGTAGAAGAAAGTCAGGTGCTTATAAAAAACGATAATAACACACTTCCTTTTAAGGATGGATTTACAGTATTCCTCATGGGACCAGCAATGGACAACGATGTAGCTCAATGCGGCGGATGGACTATAGACTGGAATGAAAGCCCCATGAAAGACATTCCGGGTGTCACTTCCATAAAGGAAGGACTTGAGCTGATTGCATCGGAACATAACATAACCATTACAACAAAGACTAATGAAGCATCAAATGCAGATGTTGTACTTCTTGTCATTGGCGAAGAAGCCTATGCAGAATGGTATGGTGATGCTGTAAATATGGATATCTGCGGAGAACATGGTCTCACAGATAATAAGAGTGCTATCAAAAAAGCAAAAGAACTTGGAAAGCCAATAGTATGCCTCATCATAGCCGGAAGACATGTATTTATCAAAGACTATATAGACCAGTGGGATAGTGTTGTTATGAGTTATCTCCCAGGCTCCGAAGGCCAAGGTATAGCAAAAGTCCTATGCGGAGATGCCAAATTCACAGGTAAACTACCAAGTTCCTGGTACGCCGATAACACTGGCATTGATACTCAGACACCATGGCTTGAGCAGGGATATGGACTGACATACTAATTTTTTAAATCTAAATTATCAGTAAACTAATCAATAATCTGCAATTCTAGATGGTACGTTGCATATCATCAGTCTAAACAGCACAGGGCATCGGTTTGGAAATGTGCTGTTCTCGGACGAGGAGATGATTTACAAAAAGAAAAAACAAAGGAAGGTCGACTGCTTTGAACAGCGATGAAAGGAGACCTTCCTTTGTTTTTGAGTTTTAGTAAATCACAACGCAGACGAGGGATAATCCACTACACTCGAAATGACCTCGTTTAGTGGATACCCATGGCTCGTACTAGGCTCGAGAAGACCTCGCCAAGTACTCTGCTCAAACACAAACATTTCTAACCGATGCCTTGGCTGTTTGCGATTGTTGATTGTTTACAGCACCTTTGACAGGAACTCCTTAAGTCTGTCGCTTTGAGGATTTGAAAAGAACTCCTGAGGCGTGTTCTCTTCAAGAATGTTTCCGTAATCCATGAAAAGAACCTTGGTCGCAACCTCCCTTGCAAAACCCATTTCATGAGTGACTACAACCATCGTCATTCCATCATCTGCAAGCTGCTTCATAACATCAAGAACTTCACCAACCATCTCTGGATCAAGAGCAGAAGTGGGCTCATCAAAAAGCATAACTTCCGGATTCATGCAGAGTGAGCGCACAATAGCAATTCTCTGTTTCTGACCACCGGATAACGAAGCAGGATATACATCAGCTTTATCAAGAAGATTAACCCTTTTTAAAAGCTCAGTCGCTTTTTCTTTTGCCTCAGTTTCATTCATGATCTTAAGCTTTACAGGAGCGAGAGTCAGGTTATCCATTACTGTTAGATTATTAAACAGATTAAAATTCTGGAACACCATTCCCATACGTTCTCTGACTTTGTTAATGTCTGTTTTGCGGTCAGTTATATCCAGGCCATCAAATATAATATGGCCTGAAGTTGGTCTTTCCAATAGATTGAGGCATCTTAAAAAGGTACTTTTTCCTGAGCCTGAAGGACCAACGACAACAATTTTTTCACCTTTATTTATTTCGTAGTTAATTCCCTTTAAAACCTTGTTTACAGATTTGTCGGGATTTTTGAATTCTTTACATAAATCTTTAACGGTTATCAACTTTACGAAGTCTCCTTTCTATAACACCAAGGAGGATGGTTAATATTTTGATTATTATGAAATAAATGACGGCTGCACCAATGAGCGGCATAAAAGCATCATAGGTTCTTGATGCGACCTGGTTTGCTACACGGGTAAGGTCTGAAAGGCTTACATATCCAACAATAGCGGTCTCTTTAATAAGGGTTATAAATTCATTTCCAAGGGGCGGGATTATATTTTTTATCGCCTGAGGAAGAATAATGTGGTACATGGTTGCAGCCTTTGAAAGACCAAGGCTTCGGCCGGCTTCCATCTGGCCTTTGTCTACTGCAAGTATACCTGCGCGGACAATTTCTGAAACATATGCACCTGAATTTATGCCAAAAGAAAGAGATGCAACCAGGATTCCATTATTAGAGGATGCCATGATGATAAACCACATGATAAGGAGCTGAAGAACACTGGGGGTTCCTCTTATGATATCAACATAAAAGGTTGCGATGTAGTTTAGTATTGTAGGCTTGCCATCTTCAGTTTGGGACAGCTTCATGAGTGCAACGACATTTCCAATCAGCATACCCAGTATTCCGGCAAATAGAGCGATTTCCAGTGTAATACCAACTCCGGAGATATAAAGTTTCCAACGGTCGCTTGCTATAAATGCAGCAACAAAACGTTCATACAGTGTCATTTATTCTTCTTACTCCTCAATGTATTTCTTAACGAGACTATCGTAAGTGCCATCATTTTTTAATTCTTTTAACGCATCATTGATTTTTGTTGCAAGATCTGTGTTTCCTTTAGGAAGAGCGATTGCATAGAATTCAGGTTCGAAGTCAAAAGCTGTACCATCGATTACATCAAGCTTATCAGAAAACTGGCTTCCAAAAACTTCAGCAGGGTTCTTGTCTACAATTACGCAGTCAAGTCTTCCGTTATTAAGATCGTTTACAGCATCAACAGCTTTGTTGTATGCAGAAACAGTAGCGCCTTCAATATCGCTTGCAATGAATTCACCTGTTGTTCCGAGCTGAGCACCAATCTTGAGATTCTTAAGGTCATCAGCAGTTGCGATTGTTGAACCCTTAGGAACTAAAACTGCCTGAACAGCTTCATAGTAGGAATCTGAGAAATCAACTGTATTTAATCTTTCTTCTGTGATAGTCATTCCGGCAATGGCAACATCAATCTTATTGCCTATTGAAGTGCAAAGAGATTCAAATTCCATATCCTGAACCTGAACATCCATGTTTAACTTTTCGCCAATTGCATTGATGAGGGCAATATCGAAACCATCAGGATTGCCATCGTCACCAACATATTCAAACGGTGGGAAAGCAGCGTTTGTACCAACTTTGAGAGTACCGTTTGCGCCCTTTGTTCCATCAGAAGAGCTGCTGCCGCATCCGGCGAGAGAAGATACAGTGAGCATAGTTGTTAAAAGTAAAGCAAAAATTTTCTTTTTCATAATGTTCTCCTTTTTATGCATAAAATGTATAAATATTCAATATTTATGTATAATATATCAATGATAATAAAATATATCAAGTAAAAAATTAATTTTTGTTATAAAAAAATCAAATTTCTTTACAAGCTCAACTAGACTCGATAAAACCACGCCAAGTTGACTTGTGTGGTTCGCACTAAGTTCGTGGGAAACCTCACTAAGTGCTCTACTCAAATGAAAGGGACAGCTTAATCTTACATAATCAGCGATATAGGTAAGAAATAACTGTCCCGAACTGGTAATGGTAGTAATTATGAAAAAAATGTGTTAAATATCGCAAACAAATTTTCTATCAGATATTTGCGATATCTTCCTGACTTAAAATCTTAAGTCCCTTGCCTGTAAGTTTTGCTTCTGCGGCCTTTGTATCAGCAACACGGAAAATCATATATGCATGATTGTTTGTTCCACGTCCAGGGAAAGCATACATATATTCAATGTTTACATCATTATTTGCAAAAACTTCCAGAAGTTTATCAAGTCCGCCTGCTTCATCAGGAATTTCAACTGCAAGTACAGAAGTAAGGCTTGCAACAAAATCATTTTCCTTTAAAGTATTAACAGCTTCTAAAGCATCATCAACAATAATTCTTGCTATACCAAAGTCCTTGGTCTCTGCAAGGGAAGTGGCACGCATATCGATATTATTTTTAGCCATGACGCTGGTGAGCTTTTTTAAGGTTCCGGGTTTATTTTCGAGAAAGACTGAAATCTGTTTTATGCTCATGGTTGGCTCCTTGTATTTAGATAATTATTAATCGGTATAATAATATATTATTCCTTTTTTTATGTTGTTTCCAGCTTAAAAAGTGTAATCAGATTTTTCTTTTATCGATAACACGAACAGCTTTGCCTTCACTTCTTACAATTGATTTAGGTGCAAGAAGAGAGATGTGGACTTTGATTCCAAGCATGGACTTCATGTCTTCAACAAGCTTCTTCTGACGTTCTTCAATTTCACCCACATTGTCGGTGAACATTTCAGGAGTCATTTCAACCTGAACATCAAGACTGTCTGTGTTATTCTGTCTGTCTACAACAATCTGGTAATTTGCAGCATAACCATTGTTTAAAAGAACTGTTTCAATCTGGCTCGGGAATACATTTACACCGCGTACGATGAGCATATCATCAGAGCGTCCCATAGGTTTAGCCATACGGACAAAAGTACGGCCACAGGAACATTTTTCTCTGCTCAGTTTACAGATATCCCTTGTACGATAGCGGAGCATTGGGAAAGCCTCTTTATCAATGGCTGTAAATACAAGTTCTCCGACAGAACCTTCAGGTAAAACTTCTTCAGTCTCTGGGTCAATGATTTCTGCTATGAAGTGATCTTCATTAATATGCATTCCGTTTTGCTCTGAACATTCAAATGCAACACCGGGGCCGGATAGCTCTGTGAGACCATAGATGTCAAAAGCTTTGATTCCGAGAGCCTGCTCGATATCTTTTCTCATTTCTTCACTCCAGGCTTCAGCACCAAAGATACCTGCCTTTAACGGGATATCATCAGGTCCGTAGCCGGCTTCTTTAAAGCTTTCAGCAAGGTAAGCCGCATAACTTGGAGTGCAGCAGAGGATAGTTGCCTTCAGGTCATTGATGAACATTATCTGACGTTCGGTATTTCCGGAACTGATTGGTACAGTGAGACATCCAACTTTATGAGAACCTCCGTTTAATCCTGCGCCACCGGTGAAAAGACCAAAGCCGTATGCAATCTGGCAGATATCTTCATTTGTTCCGCCTGCAGCGCAGATTGCTCTGGCGCAACAGTCATCCCACAGATCAATATCATGCTGTGTGTAAAAGGCGATTACTCTTTTTCCGGTTGTTCCTGATGTGGAATGGATACGAACACAGTCTTTCATAGGTACACCTAAAAGCCCCGTAGGGTAGGCATCGCGTAAGTCTTTTTTTGATAAAAAAGGAAGTTTATGAAGGTCATCTATTGATTTGATATCATCCGGAGTGACATTTTTTTCTTCCATTTTTTGGCGATAATAAGGAACGTTTTCCCATACATGCTTTACCTGCTCTATAAGCTTTTCAGACTGAAGTTTTTTCAGGTCTTCTATGGGCGCACATTCAATTTCCTGTTGATAGTAGTTTGGCATACTTTCCTCCCGTTAATATGTAACTTTTAACATCTGATTATCAGTTGTTTATTTATGCAGTACATTTCATCTGCTGCAATTTATTTAAGATATTTTTTCCCCAAGTTCAAAAGCTTTTTTGTTCATTTCCAGGAATTTGGAAGGAACATTAGCCTCTATTGATTCAAGCCATGCTTCCTTTGGAAGGTCAAAATAATGTGAAAGTCTTCCAAGAAGTACGATATTTACAGCCTTGGAAGAACCTGCTTCTTCAGCAAGAGATAAGCAGTCAAGCGCATCAACTTTTGCACCGGTTTCTTTCATTTTTGAAACAAGGTCCTTAGGATATTCTGATGCGCCGATGATAACAGGCATAGGATCAATCTGCTGAGTGTTTGTTACAATCTGACCATCTTTTTTCAGGTATGGAAGCCATCTTGCAGCTTCAAGAAGTTCAAAAGAAACTATAAAATCAGCTTCTCCCTTGTCAATGACAGGAGAGTAAACTTTATCGCCAAAACGCACATAAGTTACAACACTTCCTCCGCGCTGTGACATACCATGAACTTCTGATACTTTTACGTCATATCCCTGTGATAAAAGAAGGTGTCCCAATGTTTTACTGGCCAAAAGAGAACCCTGTCCTCCAACGCCAACAATCATAATATTCTTAGTTTCCATGTGTCTTAAGCCTCCTTATCCGGAGCATTTAAAGCTCCAACCTTGCATAGCTGACTACATACGTTGCAGCCAACACATAATGTTGTATCTATGCAGGCTTTTCCTTCTTTCATTGAGATTGCAGGGCAGCCAATCCTCATACAGGATTTACAGCCTACGCATTTGTCATGATTTACAACAAGCGGAGCATTATGTTTTACATATTTTAAAAGAGCACATGGACGACGTGAAATAATAACTGAAGGTGCAGCTACTGAAAGTTCTTCTTTTAATACCTTGTCACATTCATCAAGGTTATAAGGATCTACGACTCTTACTCTTTCAAAGCCCATTGCTTTGCACAATGCTTCAAGATCAATCTTGCCTGCAGGGTCGCCCTTGATATTATAGCCGGTGGTAGGGTTCTGCTGATGACCTGTCATTCCGGTTATTGAGTTGTCAACGATTATAATTGTGGAATTAGACTGGTTATAAGCTACGTTTGCAAGACCTGTCATTCCTGAATGCATAAATGTTGAGTCTCCGATAACGGCAACTGTTTTGTTTTCTGATTCTGAACCACGAACTTTATTAAAGCCATGAAGTGCTCCGATAGAAGCACCCATGCAAAGAGTCATCTCAATTGCACCAAGAGGTGGAACAGCACCGAGTGTGTAGCAGCCAATATCGCCAAGTACGGTGCAGTTATTTTTCTTTAATGTGTAAAAGAGTCCTCTGTGAGGGCAGCCTGCGCACATAACCGGAGGTCTGTTTGGGATTTCGTCAGAAACCGAAAGTGAATCAGGAACATTTTTATTAAAGGCTTTGGCAATCAGATTCTGAGAAAATTCGTCAATTACAGGAAGGAGTTCTTTTCCCTTAACATTGATGCCAAGAGCTTTTACATGATTTTCGATGATAGGGTCAAGCTCTTCAACTACATAAAGGTCATCTACTTTATCTGCAAAATCTTTGATGAGCTTTTCAGGAAGAGGATTTGTCATGCCAAGCTTAAGTACGCTTACTGAGTCGCCAAATACTTCCTTAACATACTGATAAGAAGTTGAACATGTGATGATTCCTATCTTTGTATCGCCCATTTCTACTTTGTTAAAAGGACAATCTTCGGCGTACTTAATTAGGTCAAGTGTACGCTGTTCAACGATAGGATGGCGCTTTTTGGCATTTCCCGGCATCATAACGTATTTTGCGATGTTTTTTTCATATATTTTATCAGGTACAGAACGATTGCCGGTCTCGACGATTGACTGAGAATGTGCAACTCTTGTACACATTTTTAAGAGAACAGGAGTATCGAATTTTTCAGATAATTCAAAAGAAATTTTTGTAAATTCAAGGGCTTCTTTTGAATCAGAGGGCTCTATCATTGGAACTTTTGATGCAATGGCATGATGTCTTGAATCCTGCTCGTTCTGAGAAGAATGCATGCCTGCATCGTCGGCAACAGCGATTACAAGTCCGGCGTTTACGCCTGTATAGGACATTGTATAAAGAGGATCAGCCGCCACATTAAGGCCTACATGTTTTTGGGCACAAAAAGCTCTGCGACCTGCAAGCGATGCTCCAAAAGCTGATTCCATGGCAACTTTTTCATTAGGTGCCCATTCACAGTATATTTCATCATATTTAGCAGCTTCTTCTGTGATCTCAGTACTTGGTGTTCCGGGATAACTTGAAATAAAGCATACACCGGCTTCGTAGAGACCACGGGCAACAGCCTTATTGCCCAGCATTAGCTGCTTATTAGCGTTTGTAGTCATTAAAAAACCTCCCAAAAGAAAAATTTAACTTTATCAACTTTGCAATTTAACGTGATAAAGTGCATATTACAAGAATAATAAAATTGTCGGGTAAAATCAAGTTGATTATTTGACCTTTTTTTATAAAATGTATTATACTTACTTTAATGCTTTAAAGCACAACAAACATTTTTGGGGGTAATTTATGCCAATCACAGATCTTTTGGAGCGAAACAGCAAATTGTATGGGGAAGAAGTTGCTCTTGTAGAGATTAATCCTGAAATAAGGGAGGAACAAAGAGTAACCTGGAAAGAATATGAACTTATTCAGCCTACATCAACATCTTATTACAGACGTCAGATAACATGGTCTGTATTTGATGAGAAGGCAAATCGTGTAGCAAATATGCTGATGGAAAGAGGTATCAAAAAGGGCCAGAAATGTGCAATCCTTCTTATGAATTGCCTTGAGTGGCTGCCTATTTATTTTGGTATCTTAAAATCAGGAGCTGTTGCAGTTCCGCTAAATTTCAGATTTACTTCAGAAGAAATAGATTACTGTCTTAAGGCTTCTGATTCGGATGTTTTATTTTATGGCCCGGAATTTATCGGACGTATTGAAGATATTGCCCAGAAGTTAAAAAAGGAAATGCTTCTTTACTATGTTGGAGACCAGTGCCCATCTTACGCTGAAGATTATTTCAGACAGGCATCTAATGCTTCATCTGTTGCGCCAAGGGTACTTGTTGAAGACAGTGATGATGCTGCAATCTATTTTTCTTCAGGAACTACAGGATTTCCTAAGGCTATTTTGCATATTCATACAGCTCTTATGCAGAGCGCAAAAATGGAAGCAATGCACCATGAAACAACTCACAAAGACTGTTTCTTATGTATACCGCCTTTGTATCATACAGGCGCTAAAATGCATTGGTTTGGCTCATTATTTACAGGAAGTAAGGCAGTTCTTTTAAAAGGAAATTCTCCTGAATCAGTTTTCAGGGCAGTTTCAGAAGAACATTGTACAATTGTATGGCTTCTTGTTCCGTGGGCACAGGATATACTTGCTGCGCTTGATGCAGGAAAACTTAAGATTGAGGATTATAAGCTAAGTCAGTGGAGACTTATGCATATCGGAGCACAGCCGATTCCACCGTCACTCGTGAGGCATTGGTTTGAGTATTTTCCTGAGCATAAATACGATACCAATTACGGTCTTTCAGAATCAACAGGCCCAGGATGCGTTCACCTTGGAATGGAAAATCCCCACAAGGTTGGTGCAATTGGAATTCCGGGATATGGCTGGAAGACAAAGATTGTTGACGAAGAAGGAAAGACAGTTGAAAAGGGTGAGATTGGCGAACTCTGTGTAAAGGGACCGGGAGTTATGGTCTGCTACTACAAAAATCCTGAAGCTACAGCCGAGATTTTAAAGGATGGATGGCTTTTTACAGGTGATATGGCTCGCCAGGATGAAGACGGTTTTATTTTCCTTGTTGACCGCAAGAAGGATGTTATTATTTCAGGTGGTGAAAATTTGTATCCTGTACAGATAGAAAACTTCCTTATGAAAAATGATAAGATCCATGACGCTGCAGTTATCGGACTTCCAGATCCAAGACTTGGTGAGATTGCAGCAGCTATAATTCAGGTAAAAGAAGGTATGGAACTTACAGAAGATGATGTCAATGCTTTCTGTATTGATCTTCCCAGGTACAAGAGACCTCGTAAGATTATATTTGACACTGTTTTAAGAAATCCTACCGGCAAAATCGATAAACCTAAGCTCCGCGAAAAATATTGCGGAGATCACCTGGTAGAAAAACAGAATAAAGGCTGAGTTTATTTTAAAAACTCCCTGTAAAAGATTTTATGCTGATAATGCATATCTTTTGCAGGGATTTTTTAGCAGAAGAAGTAATTGGCAAAAATATACTTTCCTATTAAAATAAATAAAAAAGAAAAGGAAAGATTTATTAAATGGGTAAAATTGTAAAGATAAAGTATTTTAATGAAAATCTTCAAAAGCTTGAGTATATTGATGGCAAATCAGACTGGATCGATCTTAGAAGTGCTGAGGATGTTGATCTTAAGCAGGGAGAGTTTCATCTTGTGCCCCTTGGAGTTGCTATGGAAATTCCTGAAGGGTATGAGGCTCATGTTGTTCCAAGAAGCTCAACTTTTAAGAATTTTGGAGTGATACAGGCTAACAGCATGGGGATAATAGATCATTCATACTGCGGTGATAATGATCAGTGGTTCATGCCTGTTATTGCCATGAGAGATACGCATATTGGCTTTAATGACAGAATCTGCCAGTTCAGAATAATGGAAAATCAGCCTCATATTGATTTTGAAGAATGTGATCATCTTGAAGGTCAGGACAGAGGCGGCTTTGGTTCTACCGGAAAAAGATAAATATATTTCATGCAATTCTATTTTGTATTAAAAATTCAAATTATTAATTGTGGGTTGAAATTTATTTATTTTGTGTTAAAATTTTCTGTTGTTGTTTGTTGTACTTTTAAATATATCATGTGGCATTTTGTAACTATTTTAGGTTTTATGGCATTATGTAAATGTGGAAAGAGCTGGTTCCGCGTATTTTTGTCAATTACCTGATAGTTACAATAAATATGCTGCTACATGAACATGAAATGGAGTATTATGGTTAAAATTCGTACAAGATATGCACCAAGCCCTACAGGACGTATGCACGTTGGTAATTTAAGAACAGCTCTTTATGCTTATCTTATTTCAAAACATGAAGGCGGAGATTATATTCTTAGAATAGAAGATACAGACCAGGAACGTTTTGTTGAGGGTGCTACTGAAATTATATATCAGACACTTAAGGATACCGGTCTTGTACATGATGAAGGTCCGGACATCGGTGGCCCTGTTGGTCCTTATGTTCAGAGCGAAAGACAAAAAGATGGAATATATATGAAATATGCAAAAGAGCTTATCGACAAGGGTGAAGCTTATTATTGCTTCTGTGATGAGGCTCGTCTTGCAACTCTTGTGCAGGAAATAGATGATGGTAACGGCGGCAAGAAGGAAATCAGTGTTTATGACAAGCATTGTCTTCACCTTTCCAAGGAAGAAGTTGAGAAGAATCTTGCAGAAGGAAAGCCATTTGTTATCAGACAGAACAATCCTACTGAAGGAACAACAACTTTTCATGATGAACTTTACGGAGATGTTACCGTTGAGAATAAAGAACTTGATGACATGATCCTTATTAAGTCTGATGGTTATCCAACCTACAATTTTGCTAATGTAGTAGATGACCATTTGATGGGAATCACTCATGTTGTCCGTGGTAATGAGTATATTTCTTCATCACCTAAATATAACAGACTTTATGATGCTTTCGGATGGGAAGTGCCTAAGTACATTCACTGCCCACTTATCACAGATGAAGATCATCATAAGCTTTCTAAGAGAAGCGGACATTCATCCTTCGAGGATCTTATTGAGCAGGGCTTCCTTGCAGAAGCAGTTGTCAATTTTGTAGCTCTTCTTGGATGGTCTCCTGATGATAACAACGAGATCATGAGTCTCAAGGATCTTGTTGAGAAGTTTGATTATACACGTATCAATAAATCACCTGCTGTGTTTGATTACACTAAGCTTAAGTGGATGAATGGTGAGTATATGAAGGCTATGGATGAGGACAAGTTCTTTGAAATGGCTAAACCTTATCTTGATAAAGCTATTACCAATGAAGCAATCAGATCAGATGATAAGAAGATGCGCCAGATTGCTGCAATGGTTAAGACAAGAATCGAGATTTTCCCTGATATTGAGGGAATGGTTGATTTCTTTAATGAGCTTCCTTCTTATGACACAGCTATTTATACTCACAAGAAGATGAAGACTAATGAAGAGACTTCACTTGCAGTTCTTAAAGAAGTGCTTCCTGTTCTTGAAGCGCATGATGACTATACAAATGATGCACTTTATGCAGTATTAACTGATTACATTAAGTCACATGAATACAAGAACGGATATGTTCTCTGGCCAGTAAGAATTGCTGTTTCCGGCAAAGAAATGACTCCATGCGGAGCAACTGAGCTTATGGAAGTTATTGGTAAGGAAGAGACAATAAATAGAATTAAAAAAGGAATTGAGTTACTTGAAAAATAATCCACAGACAGGTAATAACGATGTTTGTGGCAATGCCGCTCAGATGAAGGCTATTCTTCATAAAGATGGACCTGCTATGGTTTTGGCAGGTCCGGGAAGCGGCAAGACCTTTGTGATTGTTCAAAGGCTTAGATCCTTGATTGAGAAGTATGATGTAAGTCCACAGTCAATTCTTGTTATTACTTTTACAAAAGCTGCTGCTATCGAGATGCAGCAACGTTTCATGAAAATAACGGATAATTCTTATCCGGAAGTGTGTTTTGGCACATTTCATTCTGTTTTTTATCAGATAATTCGTCAGGCTAATCCCAATAATAAATTTGAGATAATAAATGAAACAACAAAATATAAGCTCTTAAAAGATATTATATACAGGTTAAAGGCAAATTCTGTAATGACCAAGGAAGAATGTGATGATGCACTTGAAGTTCTTAAAGATATAGTGTCTGAGATTTCAAGAGTAAAGAATACCGGAGATAATGTATCTTCTAAATCTGAGAAAAAAACTGTATGTGCGCAGTTTGATAAAGTCTATGAAGAATATAACAAATGCCTTTTGGAATTTGGCTTTATTGATTTTGATGATATGGTAAAGAGATGTTTGTGCTTACTTGAAGAGGATAAGGCACTTTTGGCAAATTGGAGCAGCCGATTTAAGTATATCCTTATTGATGAATATCAGGATATAAACATGATTCAGTATAAGGTCATACGTCTTTTATGTTCTTCGAATAATCTATTTGTTGTAGGAGACGATGATCAGTCAATTTATGGTTTTAGAGGTTCAGATCCGGGGATAATGCAGAGATTTGCTGAAGATTTTGTAAATGAAAGACCAGAAATCATAAATCTTAATGTGAATTACAGATGCGGAAGAACAATATTGGAAAATGCAAATCGTCTTATTGAGGTTAATAAGATAAGATTCAAAAAAGAACTTATTGCAAATGATACTAATGGTGTCGGAATACTTGCACCTAGAAAATACACAAGTAAAGCAAATCAGACAAAGGCAATAATTACTTTTTTACAAAATAGAAAAGACAATCTCGATGATATAGCTTTTATTTTCAGAACTAATTCTGAAGCATTATCTCTTGCAGCTGTTTTAAAAGAGGCTGGAATTCCGACTAATCTTGATAATCAGGCGAAGAGTTTTTATGATTCTCCAGCTGTTAAGCTCTGCGAAGCATATTTGTCTTTTACATGCTGCGGTCATAAAAGAGAAGATTTTATCAGGATAATGAATAATCCAAAGAGATATATCAGCAGAGAAGCTCTTTGCTCTGGAACAGTTAATGAGAATGATCTGAAACATTTTTATTATGGAAATACTCAAAAAACGAAAGAGATAGAAAAGCTGTTTCGACAACTAAATATGATCTCACATATGAGACCATCGCTTTCCATAAGATTTATCAGAAATGAAATTGGAATTGATAAGCTTTATCCAGGTGAGATAGATGCGCTAAATGAACTTAGTGAACTTTCATTAAAGATGACTGATAATAAAATATTATTGAAACAATTAAGTGAACTTAGAGAACAGGAACAAAATAAAACATGTTTAAATAAAATAGTAAAAAGCAGATCAAAAGTGAATCTTATGACTATGCATGGTTCAAAAGGTCTTGAATTTGATACCGTATGGCTTCCAAACTTAAATGAAGGTATAATTCCTAGCAGAAGCAGCGTAACACAGAGCGAAATAGAAGAAGAGCGCCGAATGCTCTATGTTGGTATGACAAGGGCAAAAAGGGCGCTCATAATGTCTTATATTACGGGAAGCGAAGAAAATAAAATGCTTCCGTCTCGTTTCCTTAGACCTTTAAGGGATTTATGGGAAAAAGCTTATTCTTCTTCGCCATCAAGTCCTTCTTCGGGCAGTTCTACAATCTCATCAAATTCAACATCATCGAGATAGAGGTTGAAGGCCTCAGAAACAGCCTCATATTCATCATCATCACTGATGTAGCCAAGATCCGGGTCAGCATCCTCACCATTATAAATGAATTCATAGAACCATACATTTCCATCTTCGTTCTGACCATTCTTATCAAGTGGCAGAAGTACAATGTAATCTTTACTATTAACTGTAAGAACGATGATAATGGCACAGGTAACAGTTTCATTGTTATCAAGCTCAATGTCAACGGTTGTCTGGTCGCCATTTTCAATTTTGGTGTTCATATCTGTAGCAACTTTGGAAAATTCCATCAAATAAGCCTCCTGAATATAAAAAAATAACTTAACATGTAGATTATATCATAGTTTTAGCGCATATAAAGCAAATGTAAGCACTCATATATAAATAATCATAAAAAGAAACTAAATTTATCATAAATACGGGTAAAAGAAGGTTCCTGAGGCGTAATATAGTACTAGAAAATCTGAACATTAATCAATTATTTCACTATACAGATTTTTTAAAAATGTATTCATTCCCGAATAAAGCTCGGGAATATATGATAAATAGGCCATTCCAGCGCGACTACGTCGCAGGGCCTATTTGCACTTGTATCATATTCTCACGAAATGCGCAGCGTAGTGCGCATTTCTGAAATATCATTTGATAATTCATACATTGATATCTGAGGTGGATGATGGATAAAAGAAGAATTCTTGTCGTTGATGATGAATCAATATTTTGCAAACAGACACAAAGAATATTGTCAGATAAATATGACGTAATAACTGCTGATTCAGGAAAAGCAGCTATTGAATTATATGAAAAAACAAAGCCTGATATGATCCTATCCGATCTTATGATGCCGGGGATGGACGGTTTTGAGATGATGGATGCTTTACGTCAAATGTATAATTTTGTAATTCCGGTTATGTTTATGACCGGAGTGTCTGGAGATGACAGTGAGGAAAAGAGCCTTACCACCGGAGCTGTAGACTATATCAGAAAGCCTTTTAAGTCAGATGTGCTTCTTAGACGTGTCGACAATATCATGGATAACCTTGGACAAATTCAGGGACTTAGGAAAGCGGCTGAAAATGATCCAATGACCGGGCTTTATAATAAGACGACCAGCGCATCCAAGATTGATGAACTTGTCAAAAACGGCAATGGAATCCTTATGATGATCGATCTTGACAGCTTTAAGCTGGTAAATGATATTTACGGACATGAAAAGGGCGATCTGATTCTTCTAAAATTTTCTGAGATTTTAAAGAGTGTGATGCGATCCACAGATATCGTTGGAAGAATCGGCGGTGATGAATTCATAGCATTTTGTCAGAATACAAAAGATGAGAGAATGCTTAAAGAAAGATGCGAATTTCTTAACAGGAAAATATTAAGCTATGCAAAAGAGTGTCTTTCTGAAGATATGAATATACCTCTTGGCTGCTCTATCGGCGCATGCATATGTCCTGATGAAGGAAATGATTATGCGACTCTTTTTAAAAAGGCAGATCTGGCTCTTTATGAAGTTAAACAAAATGGAAAGCATGGTTTTTCCATTTATAAGCAGACGGCTGAGAACTCTTCTGAAAAAGAAATAGCAAGTAGCTTTGAGATCAGGAAGATTCTGGGAGAAAGAGAAGGGCAAAAGGGTGCCTATGTAATACCTATAGATATGTTTAAAAATGTATTCCGCTTTCTTATCAGGTTTGAGAGAAACTATGCGTTTGGAGTGCATTTTCTTATTTTTACTTTTGAAAGTAGCCAAAAGCCTGTAAATGAGTGCGTTGATGAGTTTGTTGAAACTATGTCCTCCTGTCTTAGAGGAAGTGATGTTATTACAAAATACGGAAGTGATAAGGCGCTAACATTGCTTATGAAGGCTTCTACTGAAGATTATCAGATTCCGGTAGACAGAATTATGGGAAAGTGGAATGAACTCCAAATATCAAAAGAATCAATAGTAAAGCTGGATGCTGAAAAGCTGTTTATTTAAATGATATTTTTTATCAAGAGTTAATGTAAAAAAGTCTCAATTACGGAGATTATCCGGGATTGGGGCTTTTTATAATTGTTCAGTAGGTACAGTTAGCAGATAAAAAATTGTTTATGTGCATATAAAGAAAATATGTGATAAAATATTGTGATATGTGTGCTTAGATTAACTAAAGGCAGATAAAACACTAGGAAAAGGGAAGTGATTTAATGCAGGTAAAATATCAGGTTCTAAATGAAAAGCCATATCCGCTTGGATGCTATATTGATTATGATAAGAGTCTTGTTGTGAGGGCTGTTTTTTCTGATAATAAGAATTGTGGCATTACACTATATCCTGCAACTAAATGCAGAGATGCAGATAAACTTACTATCACTTTTCCTAAAGAATTAAAACACGGCGCTATTTATTCAGCAAGAATTAAAGGAATAGATAATATCGATAAATATGATTCCTATAATTATTTTGCTGACGGTAATTATTTTTGCGATATATATGCCAAACAGATCATAGGGCTTGAAGGCTTTGGCAAGGATGTGGAAGACAGCGAAATAAGGGCAAAACTTGATAATAAGTCTCAAAGACTTGACAATACTCAGGTATTTGACTGGGGCAATGAGAAATCTCCCAATATCCCTTATGAAAAGAGCTTTATCTATTTACTTAATGTAAGAGGTTTTACGAAGAGTTCAAGCAGTGGTGTTCCATCTGCGAAAAGGGGAACATTTGCCGGAATTCTTGAAAAATTGCCCTATCTTAAGGATTTAGGTGTTACAACAATTGAGCTTATGCCTATTGTTGAAATGAATGAGGTTGAGAATTCTTTAAAGAGAAATAAGATTCCAAGGGAAAATGTTGTCTTTTCCAAGGATGGAAGTATCGTAAATGAGAATTCAGTGACTAAGAAGGTGAATTTCTGGGGCTATAAAAAAGGCTATTATTTTGCTCCAAGATCTGCTTATTGCGAAAATCCTTACGATGCAGA
The DNA here is from genome assembly GCF_900112195.1 of Butyrivibrio sp. YAB3001. Taxonomy (GTDB): domain Bacteria; phylum Bacillota; class Clostridia; order Lachnospirales; family Lachnospiraceae; genus Butyrivibrio. The sequence goes on along the minus strand of NZ_FOKR01000002.1, from coordinate 193,040 downwards.
GAATGAGTTTAAAAATTTTGTAAAAACACTACATGAAAATAATATTGAGGTCGTTTTACAGTTCTTTTTTGAAGATAACGAAAATGAGAGTCTGATAATAGATGCTCTTAGATTTTGGAGATGCACGTACCATGTTGACGGATTCCATCTTAAAGGGAAAAGAATTCCTGTAAGACAGATTGTGAATGAACCGCTATTTACTGATGTAAAGATCTGGTATGAGTGGTTTGACACCGGATACATATATGGTGGCAATTTTCCAAAGAACAAAACGATTGCAATCTATAATAACAGCTTTTTGAATGCTTCGCGCAGATTCTTAAAAAGCGATGACAATACTGTGTCTGACTTTTTTAAAGTGATGATCGCTAATGATGAACATTATGGCGTTATCAATTATGTTTGTGATTATGAAGGGTTCAGGCTCGCCGATCTTGTTTCCTATGAACACAAGCATAACGAAGAAAACGGCGAGAACAATAAGGACGGCACTGATAACAATTTAAGCTGGAACTGCGGTATTGAGGGAAGAACACGAAGACATAATATTCTTGAACTTCGAAAGAAACAGATTAAGAATGTTCTGACAATGCTGTTCCTATCACAGGGAATTCCCATGATATACAGCGGTGATGAGTTCGGTAATTCTCAGGCAGGAAACAATAATCCTTATTGTCAGGACAATGAGACTGGATGGGTAGACTGGAAAGCTCTTGACAGAAATCAGGATATATTAGAATATGTTAAGTTCCTGGTTAATCTTAAATCAGAGAATGGATTTTTACATAATGCAAAGCCATTTAAACTAATGGATTACATTTCCTGTGGGTATCCGGACCTTTCCTGCCATGGGAAAGAAGCGTGGAGACCTGATCTTTCAGGATATAGTCATGTGCTGGGCATGTTATATTGTGGTCTTTATGATAAAGACAATACTGATAAAACATTTATATATGTTTGCTACAATATGCACTGGTTAAAAATGGAATTTGCTCTTCCAAAGCTTCCTGATGGATTAAAGTGGAAGATAGTTTCTGATACTGAGGTTAATCCTATAAACAATGGTGATTCCAAGGAAAGAGATAACAAAGAACTCCAACTTCAAAGTGACAGATCAGTTCGCATATACAAGAGCATTGTTGATACAGAATATAAGAAGAAAGAAGCTAAGAAAAAGAAAAATGGAAAGAAATGACGTTATTGAAAAATTTTTAAGATATGTAAAGGTTGATACACAGTCGGATGATACAACAGGCACATCTCCTTCAACAATGAAGCAGCATGACCTTGCAAAAATTCTTTTTAACGAACTTAAAGAGATTGGTGCAAGCGATGTCTTTTATGATGAAGAGCACTGCTATGTATATGCTACAATTCCGTCAAATGCAGAAAATGGAAGTGAGCTGCCAGCAATTGGTTTTGTTGCTCATATGGATACTTCTGATGAAGTAAGCGGCAAAGATGTTAAGCCAAGAATCGTCGAGAAATATGACGGTAAAGATATTATTTTAAATGAAAAAGAGAATGTGGCATTATCACCTGTTGATTTCCCTGAGCTTTCAAATCATGTAGGAGAAGATCTTATAGTAACAGATGGCACAACACTTCTTGGTGCTGATGACAAGGCTGGAGTTGCCGAGATCATGACAATGGCAGAGACTTTGTTAAAAAATTCTGACATTCGCCATGGAGATATTAAGATTGCATTTACTCCTGATGAGGAAATCGGCGCCGGCACAGCATATTTTGATCTTGAAAAATTCGGTGCCAAGTACGCTTATACAGTTGATGGTGGTAAACTCGGCGAACTTGAATATGAAAATTTTAATGCCGCAGAGGGAAATATTTTCGTAAATGGAAGAAGTGTTCATCCGGGTGATGCCAAAAACAAAATGATAAATGCTGCGCTTATCTGCTATGAATTCCATTCTCTTTTGCCTGCATTTATGAATCCAATGTATACCGAGAAAAGAGAAGGTTTCTTTCATCTTACAGAAGTGAAAGGCGGAACAGAGAAAGCAAGCGCTTCTTATATCATACGAGACCATGATGAGGTCCTTTTCGAGAAGAAAAAGAAGCTATTTATGGACGCAGCAGATTTCCTTAATAAGAAATATGGTGAAGGAACTGTTGTTGTTGAAATGCACGATCAGTACTATAACATGATCAGTAAGATACGTCCTCACATGCATCTTGTAGATAATGCCAAAAAGATTATGGAGAATCTTGGGATTACTCCTATTGATTCACCTATCAGAGGAGGCACAGATGGAGCAGCTCTTTCTTATAAGGGACTTCCATGCCCTAACCTTTGTACAGGTGGCTACAATTATCATGGTAAATACGAGTATGCTTCAGTTCAGGAAATGAAGAAGGTGGTTGAAATCCTTCTTGGAATTGTAAGCGAATATGGAAAATAATTATTTAGTTTTATAGTTAGAAAGTGATTTGTAATGATTAAAGAAATAAATATTTTAAATGGCAGCAAAAACGAAGTAACCGATGCAGAAAGCCTTAAGCAGCTTGAATTTATCAATAAGGCAAAAGAATATGTGTCCGAGCTTGAAAAGAATCTTGGAAGAAAGCCTACAGCATGTGTTGTTACATTTGGCTGCCAGATGAACGCCAGAGATTCTGAGAAACTTGTTGCTATTTTAAAGCTTGTTGGATATGAAGAATCTGAATCCGAGAATTCTGATTTTGTAATTTACAATACCTGCACAGTAAGAGATAACGCAGACCAGAGAGTTCTTGGAAGACTTGGCGCATGCAGCAATCATAAAAAGAAAAATCCACATATGAAGATTGCTATTTGCGGCTGCATGATGCAGGAACAGTCAGCGGTTGAGAAAATTCAAAAAAGCTACAGATTTGTTGATCTTATTTTTGGAACACATAATATTTACAAATTTGCAGAACTTCTTTGCACATGTTTTGAATCTGACAGAATGATAATAGATATTTGGAAAGAGACAGATAAGATTGTGGAGGATCTTCCTGTTCTTAGAAAATATCCTTTTAAATCCGGTGTCAACATTATGTATGGCTGCAACAATTTCTGTACATATTGCATCGTTCCGTATGTAAGAGGCAGGGAGAGAAGCCGTTCTCCAAAAGATATCATTAGAGAATGTGAGAAGCTTGCTGCTGATGGTGTTAAGGAAGTAATGCTCCTTGGACAGAATGTTAATTCTTATGGCCTTGATTTTAAGGATGACAACCCTGATAAGATTTCTTTCCCTGAGCTTATTGAAGAAGTGTGCAAGGTTGAAGGACTTGAGAGAGTTCGTTTCATGACACCTCATCCCAAGGATTTTTCAGATGAGCTTTTGGATGTAATTGAGAGAAATCCTAAGATTGCAAGACATATCCATCTGCCACTTCAGTCAGGAAGTACAGAGATACTTCGCCGTATGAACAGAAAGTACACTAAAGATGCTTATCTTGAACTTGTAAATAAGATTAGGACAAAGCTTCCTGAGGTTGCTATAACAACAGATATTATTGTTGGATTCCCGGGCGAAAGCAGAGAAGATGTGGATGAGACAATAGATGTTGTAAAAAAAGCAGAGTTTGACAATGCGTTTACATTTATCTATTCCAAAAGAACAGGAACACCTGCTGCCTCTTTTGAAGATCAGGTTCCTGAAGATGTTGTAAAAGAGAATTTTGACAGACTTCTTAAAGTTGTACAGGAAACTGCAAGAAAGCAGTCAGAAAAGTATACGGGAAGTGTTGCAAAGGTTCTTGTTGAAGAAGTAAACGATCATGACAGTTCTCTTTTGACAGGAAGAATGTCCAACAATTCACTTGTACATTTTCCAGGAAATGAGGAGCTTATAGGTGAAATCGTTGAAGTTTCGCTTGACGAGTGTCACGGCTTTTATTTTACAGGCCATAAATGCTGAATTTGATTTGTAATGTATTTTTATTCTTGATATTTAAGGGGATTTTTTGTTGTGGAGAGCACCGCTACTTTTGATACTGTTGACATAGAAAAAGTATCACCTATGATGCAACATTATCTTAATACAAAGTTAGAAAATAAGGACTGTATTCTCTTTTACAGACTTGGAGATTTTTACGAATTATTTTTTGATGATGCAAAGATAGCTTCAAAAGAACTTGAACTTACACTTACAGGTAAGGCATGTGGACTTGAGGAAAGAGCACCTATGTGCGGAGTGCCTTTTCATGCTGTAGATTCATATCTTACCAAACTGGTCTCAAGAGGATATAAAGTTGCGATTTGCGAGCAGATGGAAGATCCAAAGCTTGCTAAAGGAATTGTAAAAAGGGAAGTTACAAGGATAGTGACTCCCGGAACAAACCTTAATATGCAATCACTTGAGGAAACAAAGAACAACTATATCATGAGTATTCTTTATACTCCTGATGTGATTGGAATTTCCGTAGCTGATGTTACAACCGGAGATTATTTTCTTACAGAGGTTTCTTCCGTGCGTGAGGCGATGGATGAAATCGGTAAATATATGCCTTCCGAGCTCATATGTAATGAATCTTTTAGTGTGAGCGGAGTTAATATTGAGGAATTAAAGGGAAGACTTCAGATTTTTGTAAATCCTCTTGAAGCAAGATATTTTGATGAAGATTCCTGCAAAAAGCTTTTGATGAAGCATTTTAAGGTGTCATCACTTATTGGACTTGGCGTAGACGATTTTCCAAACGGCGTAGTTGCAGCAGGAGCGCTTTTACAATATCTGACAGATATGCAAAAGTCAGATATTTCCAATTTTACACACCTGTATCCTTACCTTGCAAGTAAATATATGCTTCTTGACAGTTCAACAAGGCGTAATCTTGAGCTTGTTGAAACTATGAGAGATAAACAGAAAAAAGGAACTCTTTTATGGGTGCTCGATAAGACCAAGACAGCTATGGGAGCAAGAACTTTAAGAGGTTTTATCGAACAGCCTTTGATTGATAAAAATGAAATTTTAAGAAGGCAGGGCGCAGTTAACAGCCTTTTAAAGAATGTTGTTACAAGAGAAGAAATAAGAGAATACCTTGGTCCTGTATACGATCTTGAGAGACTTATGTCAAAGATTGTTTTTAAGACAGCAAATCCACGAGATCTTTTGGCATTTAGAAATTCAATCAAGATGATACCTGCAATAAAAACTTCGCTTCTTGATGTTCATGATGATACGGAACTTGCATCTATTTTTGAAAAATTGGATAGTCTGCAGGATATTTATGAACTTATAGATAAAGCAATTGTTGAAGAACCACCGCTTGCGATAAAAGAGAGCGGCATCATTAAAGAGGGCTTTGACAGTGATATCGACCATTTCAGAGAAGCAGGAACTAATGGTAAAACCTGGCTTGCTCAGATGGAAGAGGAAGAAAAAGAAAAGACCGGTATCAAAAATCTCAGAATTAAGTACAGTAATGTTTTTGGATATTCCTTTGAGGTTACAAACTCATACAAGGATAGTGTTCCTGATTACTTTATCAGAAAACAAACTCTTACCAATTGTGAGAGATATACAACTCCTAAGTTAAAAGAACTTGAAGACACAATTTTGAATGCTCAGGATAAGCTTAATAATCTTGAGTATGAAATGTTCTGCAAGATACGTGATTCAATTGCTCTTGAGATAGACAGAATACAGTCGACAGCAAAGGCAATCGCTCTTCTTGACGTATATGCCTCTTTGGCTTATGTTGCTGAGAAAAATCATTACATCAAGCCTGATATGAATGATAAGGGAATAATCAATATCAAAGATGGCAGACATCCTGTTGTAGAGATTATGCTCGATACATCGGATATGTTTATTTCCAATGATACATATCTTGATAATAAAAAACACTGTATTTCAATTATTACAGGCCCTAATATGGCTGGTAAATCCACTTATATGAGACAGACGGCCCTGATAGTGTTAATGGCACAGATTGGCAGCTTTGTTCCTGCAAAGAAGGCAGATATCTGTGTTGTTGACAGAATCTTTACCAGGGTAGGAGCTTCGGATGACTTAGGAAGCGGTCAGTCAACATTTATGGTGGAAATGAATGAGGTTGCAAATATCCTAAGAAATGCCACTCCTAATTCGCTTCTTATCCTTGATGAAATAGGACGAGGAACATCCACCTATGATGGTCTTGCGATTGCGTGGGCAGTTACCGAGCATATCAGTAATAGAAAGATTCTTGGAGCAAAGACACTTTTTGCTACTCATTATCATGAGCTTACAGAGCTTGAAGGTAAGATGGATAATGTGAATAACTATTGCATAGCTGTTAAGGAAAATGGTGATGACATTGTCTTTTTACGAAAAATTGTTAAGGGCGGCGCAGACAAGAGCTATGGAATACAGGTTGCAAAACTTGCCGGCGTTCCTGACATGGTAATTGACAGGGCTAAAGAGATTGTAGCTGAGCTTTCTGATAATGATATAACTGAAAAGGTTCAGAGCATTGCTAAAGACAACAGAAATGATAAAAAGGTTAAAGTTAAGCATTACGATGATGTAGATATCGACCAGATGTCGCTTTTTGACACTGTTACAGATGAGGAAGTTCTTAGGAGATTAAAGGAAATTGATATAACAACGCTGACTCCTATGGATGCCTTAAATACTTTATACAAATTGCAGAGTGACTTAAAGAACAGGTGGAAAAACTAAATGGCCTTTATAAACGAGCTTGATAAAAACACAATTGATCAGATTGCGGCAGGAGAAGTTGTAGAAAGACCTGCCAGTGTTGTTAAAGAACTGGTGGAAAATGCTATCGATTCAGGCGCTACAGCTGTGACTGTCGAAATTAAGGGCGGTGGCATTGATCTTATCCGTGTTACGGATAATGGGTGCGGCATTGAAAAGAGCCAGATAAGAAAAGCATTTAAGCGCCATGCTACAAGTAAACTTAAAAACATCGATGATCTGTTTTCAATTCATTCCCTCGGTTTTAGAGGTGAGGCTTTATCAAGTATTTCTTCTGTTTCGCAGGTCGAGATGATAACTAAAGTTCCTGAAGATCTGACCGGCATAAGATATACCATAAATGGTGGTGAAGAGGAGGGAATGGAGGAAATCGGAGCTCCAGATGGAACCACTTTTCTTATCAAAAACCTTTTTTACAATACACCTGCAAGAAAGAAGTTTTTAAAAACTCCTCAAACAGAAGGAAGTTATATTGGCGATGTCATGGAGCATCTGGCTCTTGATAATCCAACAATTTCTTTTCATTACATAAATAATAAGGACGATAAATTCTCAACTTCTGGAAATGGTGATTTAAAAGAACTCATTTATCGTATTTATGGAAGAGATGTTTCAGTGAGCATAAGACCAATCAATGTCAGTGAGAATGGTATTACCCTTGAAGGCTATCTTGGAGAACCTTCACTTAACAGATCAAACAGAAACTTTGAAGTGTTTTTTGTTAATGGAAGATATGTTAAGGACAAGGTTATCTCCAAAGCTATTGAGGAAGGCTATAAGCAATATCTGATGATGCATAAATTTCCATTCGTTGTTTTGCACATTCGTATGGATCCGTCAATGGTTGACGTCAATGTACATCCTGCAAAGCTCGAAGTGAGATTTAATAATCAGATTGCTCTTTATGATTTTATCAGAAGAAGCGTTGAAGAAGTACTTAAAAGGCAGGAAATGATACCTGATGCTCTTTTAAACAGCAAAGAAGATGAAAAAGAGATTAAGAGCAAAGAACAACCTAAACAAGTGGCCACAGTAAATGAGGCTGTAAGAGAACCAAAAAAGGCTGATATAGTGGTGAAAGATACTACAAAGCTGCCAGAGCAGGAATCTTTTTTTGATGATACCGAAGATAAAGATCAGGAAAAGACAAAAGAATTAAATCCGGTTAATGAACAGCCTAAGAGTCAGGACAAAAAGCTTGCGCCGGAGCCTTTTGAAAAGCTTAGATTTGAAGAAAATAAAGTTGCTGAAAGTCAGCCTGTATATGCTACCGGTGTAAAGGCTGAACCAATAAAGATTGAGGATTCAAATAAATCTGCGGTATGGACAAGAATCTTTGGAGATTCTGACGGGTCAAGGGCTGACAAAAATGAGCATCCATCGCCTATAATCAAACAGCAGGATGCAATAGTTGTTGAAAAAAAGCCGGTTCAGCTTAATCTCTTTGATGAGAAAGTTCTTTCCAAAGAAAATGTGAAGGAATATGATATATTGGGGCAGATTTTTGGCACCTATTGGATTATTGGTTTTAAGGATAAGATGTTTCTTGTTGACCAGCATGCAGCTCATGAAAAAGTCAACTATGAGCGTATGATGAAGAGGTACAAAGCAGGAGAACTTCTTTCTCAGATGGTAAATCCGCCTGTTATTCTTACATTGTCAGCCAGTGAAGAAGAAATGTTTTTATCATATAGACAGTATTTTGAGAAACTTGGCTTTAACATTGAAAACTTTGGTGGACATGAATATGCAATGCGAGCAATCCCTATAGATTTATTTGGCTGCAGCAATGAAAAGGAAATGTTCCTTGAAATTCTTGATGAATTATCGCATGAGACGAGCCAGGACAGAACACCAGATGTAATAAACTATAAGATAGCAAGTATGGCTTGCAAGGCTTCTGTAAAAGGCAATACAAAAATGACTCGAACAGAAATGGAAGCCCTTCTTGATGAACTGTTAACTTTGGATAATCCTTATAATTGTCCTCATGGTAGACCTACTATTATTTCCATGAGCAAATATGAGATTGACAAAAAGTTTAAGAGAGTTGTGGAATAGTATGCAGAAAATTATTGTGCTTACAGGACCAACTGCTGTTGGAAAATCCAAATTATCAATAGAACTTGCTAAGAGAATAGGCGGAGAGATAATCTCCGCTGATTCTATGCAGGTATATAAGTATATGAATATCGGGACAGATAAAATAAGCCCTGAAAAAATGGATGGCGTTCCGCATCATCTTATAGATTTTTTGGAACCTGATGTGGATTTTAATGTATTTATGTTCCAAAAGCTTGTTAAAGATGCAATATTGGATATTGCATCACGCGGAAAAGTTCCCATTATTGTTGGTGGAACAGGTTTTTATATTCAGGCTGTATTGTATGACATAGATTTTACCGAAACTGATGAAGATGACAGCATCAGACTTGAACTTGAAAAGAGAGCAAAAACTGAAGGCGTTCATGTTCTTCATGAAGAATTAAAAAGAGTTGACCCTGAGTCAGCTCTGATAATTCATGAGAACAATTCAAAAAGAGTTATTAGAGCTTTAGAGTATTATAGGAAAACAGGGCGTCCAATTTCAGAACACAATAAAGAGCAGCGCGTTAAGAAATCGCCTTATGATTTCAGGTATTTTGTTCTTACAGATGAAAGAAAGACTCTTTATTCCCGCATAGATAAAAGAGTTGATATGATGATTGAGGAAGGTCTTGTGGATGAAGTGACAAGGCTTAACGCAATGAACATTCCTCGAACAGCGACATCCATGCAGGGACTTGGATATAGAGAAGTACTGGGATTTCTGGATGGGGAATACGACCTTGAAAGGGCTGTCTACCTTATCAAACAAAATACAAGGCATTTTGCAAAGCGGCAGCTTACCTGGTTTAGACGAGAAAGAGATGTGATCTGGATCGATAAAAATGATTTTGATCATGATGATGAATTAATTTTGAAAGAGATGATTAGATTATATGAACAAAGAGATTTATAAAGCACTTGGAATTTCAGAAGAAGTATATGATTTTGGTGAGAAAGTATTAAAAAGTCTTGAAGAAAGATTTTCAAATATTGATAAAAATGCTGAGTATAATCAGCTTAAAGTTATTAAGGCAATGCAGGATAATAAGGTCAGTGAAGCTTGCCTTTTAGGAACAACAGGTTACGGTTATAACGATATCGGCAGAGAAAAGCTTGAAGCTGTCTATGCATCTGTTTTTCATACAGAAGATGCTCTTGTTCGTCCTCAGATTACCTGCGGAACTCATGCGCTTGCACTTGCTCTTATGAGTAATCTCAGACCAGGAGATATGCTTTTTTCTCCTGTTGGAAAGCCCTATGATACCCTTGAAGAAGTAATAGGAATAAGACCTTCTAAGGGATCATTAAAGGAATATGGCATAGATTATTGTCAGGTTGACCTTAAAAAAGATGGTTCTTTTGATTTTGATAATATTAGGAAAGCTCTTCTTGAACATGATAATATTAAACTTGCAACCATTCAAAGATCAAAGGGATATCAGACAAGACCTACACTTTCTGTTGACAGAATTGGTGAGCTTATCGCCTTTATCAAATCAGTTAAGCCTGATGTTATCTGTATGGTTGATAACTGTTATGGCGAATTTGTTGACAAAAAGGAACCATCTGATGTTGGAGCTGATATGGTCGTTGGTTCTCTTATCAAGAATCCAGGTGGAGGACTTGCGCCAATTGGCGGATATATAGCTGGAAAAAGAGCTTGTGTAGAAAATGCAGCATTCAGACTTACTTCTCCAGGACTTGGAAAAGAAGTAGGAGCTTCCCTTGGAATATTACCTCAGTTCTATCAGGGCTTTTTCCTTGCTCCAATAGTTACAGCATCAGCTTTAAAGGGTGCGATCTTTGCAGCAAACATCTATGAGAAGCTAGGCTTCGATGTTTGTCCAAACGCAACGGAAGACAGACATGACATAATACAGGCAGTTACTTTTGGTAAGCCTGAAGGAGTAATTGCATTCTGCCAGGGAGTACAGGCTGCTGCACCTGTTGATTCTTTTGTAACCCCTGAACCATGGGATATGCCGGGGTATGATGCAAAGGTTATAATGGCTGCAGGTGCATTTGTATCAGGTTCTTCAATTGAACTTTCAGCTGACGGTCCTATAAAAGAGCCTTATTCCGTATTTTTCCAGGGCGGTCTTACCTGGCCACATGCAAAGCTTGGAATTCTTAAGACACTGCAAAGCCTTGTTGATGCCGGAATAGTGACAGCTGATAAAATGTAATGGTTTAAACTTATTTGTATTTGTGTTAAAATACAAAGTGGTCTTTTTCTGATTGTCTGGAGTGTTTTTTCAGAAGGAGACATATGAAATCATTTAATACGCAATTGTCTGAGAACATTTTATATAAGGATTGCCTGCCATATGAGAGGTTTTTATCCTTTGGTGCTGAGAGCCTTACTGATGCAGAACTTCTTGCTGTAATAATCAGAACCGGGAGTAATCAGAATTCTCCGGTTGATATTGCAAGGCAGGTCATGCAGCTTGGAAAGGGTAAAGAGAAGGGATTAAATTCTTTATTTAGTCTTTCTATGGATGAACTTCAGAAGATTCATGGAATCGGTCAGGTCAAGGCTGTTAAATTAAAGTGTGTCGCAGAACTTGCAAAGAGGATGGCCAAAAAGCAGACCAAAGATAGCCTGGATTGTAATAATCCTGCGGTAGTTGCGGATTATTACATGGAAAAATTAAGGCATGAAGAACAGGAAAAAACAATTCTTTTGTGTCTTAATAACAAAATGGGACTTATAGAAGAGTGTCTTTTATCAATTGGTACTGTAAATTCAGCAAGCCTTTCGCCCAGGGATGTTTTTATGAATGCATTAAAATGCAGTGCTGCAAATATTATTTTATTGCATAATCATCCTACCGGTGATCCAACACCAAGTAAGGCGGATGTAGCAATTACAAGCAAGATACGTGAATCAGGATCTATGCTTGATATAATTTTACGCGATCACATTATTATCGGAGACAGAGCATATTGCAGTCTTGCAGAAAAAGGACTGCTGTGGCAATAAGGAGGAAACATTGGGTAATATATTCGGAATCGATCTTGGAACAAGCAATATCAAGATTTATAACAGAGATGAGGATTCTCTCACAGTAGAAAAAAATATGATTGCCATAGAAAACAAAGTTAATGTTTTTGCTTATGGTAATTCTGCTTATGAAATGTATGAAAAGGCACCTGATAAGATCAGAATTTCTTATCCTCTAAACAGTGGTGTTATTGCAGATATTGAGCATATGGAAACTTTGGTAAAACTGTTTTTGACAGATCAGATGAAGGGTTCTGTTAAGCCTTGTGAAGTTTATATAGCTGTTCCCAAGGATGTAACAGAAGTTGAAAGAAGAGCTTTCCATGATCTTATTAATGATGCGGGAATCAAGGCTAAGAAGATCATGATGGTTAAAAAGCCTCTTGCTGATGGTCTTGGCATGAACGTTGATGTCATGAATTCTCAGGGTGTTCTTGTTGTCAACGTTGGTTATGATACTACTGAGATTTCAATCCTTTCGCTTAGAGGAATAGTTGTCAGCAAACTTATTAAGGTTGGTGGCAAGAAGTTTGATGAAGCTATCAGAAATGTTATCAGAAAAGAATTTGGTCTTCTGATCGGTGAGAAGACATCTGAGGCTGTTAAGATTGCACTTAAAGATCTTGAAAAGGAAAATAAAGATGCGGTTGTTTACGGCAGAGATATTGTAACCGGTCTTCCTGTTGAGAGAAAGATTCCGATTGAACTTCTTAATCAATCTCTTATAGAAAACTTTGATACAATTTTGGATAACATTAAAGCAGCTCTTGAGAAAACACCTCCGGAACTTGCTGCAGATATCTTTAAGCATGGTCTATATCTAACAGGTGGTGCATCTCAGGTTTGCCATCTGGCACAGAGACTTAGCAATGGTGTTGGTCTGAATGTTAATATTGCCGAGAATCCAGTTGGTTCCGGTGCTCTTGGTCTTGCCAAAATCATAAGAGAAGATCAATATAAGGCTCTTGCATATGGAATTGAAGAGGATAAATAATGAGTCCCATTATCAAGAGAAGAGGAGAGGATTTTACTTTACCCAGTAAATATCTCCTCTTTATTTTAACAGTACTGTGTACACTTTTAATTGTGGTCACATTTAATACAAATATTTTTACCGGCCCGCTTAATTCTTTTGCAGGTGTATTTATCGTGCCATTTCAAAAAGGCATAACTACGGTTTCCACATACCTTATGGATTCAGCAGAAAAGCTCTCATCCATAACAAAGCTCCTTGATGAAAACGAAGAACTTAAAAATAAGATTGATGAGCTTACTATTGCAAACACCGAACTTGAGCAGGAAAAATATGAGCTTATTGAGCTTCGTAATCTCTATCAGCTTGATGATCCATATGAAAAATATGATAAGGTTGGCGCAAGGATCATCGCCAAAGATGCCGGAAACTGGTATCATGCATTCGTAATTGATAAAGGCTCTGATGACGGACTTGCTATTGATATGAACGTTATTGCTAATGGCGCGCTGGTTGGCAGAATCATCGATGTTGGTCCCGACTGGGCAAAAGTTCAGTCAATCATTGCTGATAATGCTGCGGTCAGCGGAATGGTATTGTCATCTTCTGATAATCTTATTGTTCAGGGAAATCTGGAATTATACAAGCAGGGATATATCAGTTTTTCCAAGCTGGTTGATGATATTGACAGGGTAAGCATTGGAGATAAGATTGTAACTTCTAATATTAGCGATAAGTATCTTCCGGGTATCCTTATCGGTTATATTGCCACACTTGATGATGATTCCAATAATCTTACTAAATCCGGCACTTTAACACCGGCAGTTGATTTTGAACATATGAATATTGTGCTTGTTCTGTTGGATTTAAAGAAAAACGTTACTGATTAAGGGATTTTTTAATGAATATAAGACGGGCTATTACTAATTTCATACTTCTTCTTGTCTCTTTTATATTGCAGACAACCGTTTTTAGAAGAATTGATTTTGGTGGCATCACGCCAAATCTTTTATTGATCGTAGTTGTTTCTTCTGCTTTTATAAAAGGTGATAAGACAGGACTTTTAGTTGGTTTTTTCAGTGGAATACTTGTAGATATCTTTTTTGGTTCTTATCTGGGCTTTTTTGCGCTTATCTATATGTATCTTGGATTTATAGTAGGTAAGTTTCATGAAGTATTCTTTTCGCAAAATATTGCCATTCCAATCTTTTTTATAACAATTACTGATTTTGTATATGGCTTTATATGTTATGTTTTGATGTTTCTTTTCAGAACCAGATTTAATATTGGCTACTATATGATGAGTGTTATTGTTCCGGAAATGGTGTACACAGCACTTATCGCAATTTTTTATTATCCTGTTATTTTGTATCTTAATAACAAGATAGATGAGCGTGAACAAAGGAGCGCAAAGAAATTTGTTTAACGATATTAAAGAAGCTGTATTTAAGTTCATAACATCCAGGGCGGTCATTGTTTCTGCAGTTCTCATCTGTCTTGCAAGCATCATGATATACAGACTCTTTTCTCTGCAGATCATTAATGGTGAATACTACCTTGATTCTTTTAAACTAAGGATAAAAAAAGAAAAAAGTATTGCTGCAACAAGGGGCAATATTTATGACAGAAACGGGAAACTTCTAGCATACAATGAACTTGCTAATTCAGTAACGATAGAGGACGTTTATAAATCCGGCAAAGGCAAGAACCAGTCAATTAATAATACTTTGAACAGACTGATCGATATTATTGAGAATAATGGTGATAGCGTTGACCAGGATTTTAAGATTGTTGTTAATGAAGATAACGCTTTTGAGTTCACTGTAGAAGGAAATACTCTTTACAGGTTTCTTGCTGATGTTTATGGAAAAACTTCGATAAGCAATCTTAAATACGAGGAAAAGACCAAAACTGCAGCAGAAGTTGTTGATGATCTATGTAAGAAATACGGTGTGGGCGATTATGAAGAGGAAAACAATTCTTCGTCGTTTGTCGTAAGGAAAGGGTATACAAATGACAGAGCGCTCAAGGTATTGAATATAAGATATAACATGAATGCAAACAGCTTTCAGAAGTACATTGATACTACTGTTGCTTCTGATGTAAGTGAACAGACTGTTGCAGATGTTATGGAAAACCTTGATACGTTAGAGGGCGTATCCATTGAAGAAAGCACAGCGAGAAAATACGTTGATTCCTATTATTTTTCACAGATCTTAGGCTATACAGGCAAGGTCTCTGAAGATGAATTATATGAACTTCAGCAAAAAAACAACAATTACAATATGAATGATACTGTTGGTAAATCCGGCATAGAACAGGCAATGGAAAGTGTTCTTCAGGGAACAAAGGGTTCTGAAACTGTTTATGTTGATAATACGGGACAGGTCATTGAAACAAGTAATTATGTGGACTCTGTTGCTGGAAATGATGTGTACCTCACAATAGATAAAGACCTCACTGAGGCTTGTTATAACATTATTGAGCAGTCACTTGCCGGAATCCTTGTTTCAAAAATTCAGAATATAAAGACTTATACATATACGGAGGCATCAAGCTCAAGCAATATTGTCATACCAATTTATGATGTTTATTATGCTATGTTTGACAATAATGTTATTGATGTTGAGCATTTTTTGAAGTCTGATGCAGGTGAGAATGAGAAGGCTGTATATGATGCTTTTTTAAATAAGAATGCTACTGTAATTGAAGAGATAAAAACTGAGCTTAATGAAAAAAAGACCAGTTATGATCATCTTTCAAAGGAATATCAGTGGTATATGAGCCATATTGCCTCTGAATTATATTCAAACGGAATATTGGACTCTTCAAAAGTTGATAAAGAAGATGCTACTTACATAGCATGGACTACTGATGAGACAATATCACTTGCTGAATATTTAAAGTATGCTATCGCAATGAACTGGGTAGATGTATCAAAGCTTAGCATTGATAATCAGTATGCTGATTCTGATGAGATTTTTAAACAGGTCGTTAAATATATAGTCGAAAGGCTTGAAACAGATTCTGATTTTAGGACAAGACTTTATAAATATCTTTTGCTCGATGGACAGATTTCCGGTTCTCAGGTTTGCGATATTCTTCTGGAACAGGATGCGATCAAGGTTGATGAAGAAGAGTATAATATCTGGCAAAGAGGCGGAGAGTCATCATACACTTTCATGGTGAACAGGATTGCCAATCTTGATATTACACCTGCTCAGCTTGCGCTTGATCCATGTACGGGATCAATGGTAATAACCGATGTGAATACCGGAGATGTACTGGCATTAGTTTCTTATCCGGGGTATGACAATAATATGATGGCAAACGGTGTTGATGCTGCATATTATGCCAAACTTCGAAAAGACAATTCAAATCCATTATATAATTATGCAACACAGCAGAAGACAGCGCCCGGATCAACCTTTAAGATGGTTTCATCTACAGCGGGGTTGATGGAAGGAATTATAAATACCGATTCTGTTATATACTGCGGCGGTATTTTTGATAAACTTGATAATCCGCCAAGATGTTGGATATATCCAAGAGGCCACGGAGGATTAAATGTTGCCGGAGGAATAAGAAACTCCTGTAACTGTTTCTTTTACGAAGTGGGATATAGACTTGGTATAGAAAATGACAAATATCAGTCTGATGTAGGTCTTGAGAAACTTGCCAAATATGCTGATATGTACGGACTTACAGAAAAATCAGGCATTGAGATTGCTGAATCAGAGCCGCAGACTTCAACAATGGACTCTGTTCGTTCAGCTATTGGACAGGGTACGAACTCATTTACAACTGTTGGCCTTGCAAGATATGTTACTACTGTGGCAAATAGCGGAACTTGCTATAATCTGACTCTCATCGACAGGACTACTGATTCAAATGGCAATCTTCTTGAAGATTATTCTGCTACTATAAGGAATACTATTGATATGCCACAGTCCTACTGGAATTCAATACATACCGGTATGAGACAGGTTGTACAGGATAAGGCATATTATTCAAATCTAGGCGTTGCCGTTGCAGGTAAAACAGGTACTGCCCAGGAGTCAAAGAGTAAGCCTAACCACTCACTTTTTGTCTGCTATGCGCCTTATGAAAAGCCTGAAATTGCTATTGCTACACGAATAGCTAACGGATATACATCAAGTTATGCTGCACAGATTACAAAAGAAGCGCTTTCTTATTACTTTAACCTGAGAGATGAGGATGATATTATTTCCGGCACAGCTCAGACTTTACAAGATGGTGCCACAAATGCGGATTAATTACTGAGGTTTTTTATGTTAAAGAAATATAGGATAATTGATTATGATTTTTTTCTTGTGATCATGGTCATAGGGCTGACAATAATAGGAATTATGGCTATCAATTCTGCTGAGCCCGCTTCAAAAAATAAACAGGTTGCCGGTCTTGTAATGGGAATAGTCCTTATGATATTTATCTCATTATTTGATTATTTGTTCCTGATTAAGTTTTATGTACTTTTTTATATCATAAATGTAATCTTACTGGCACTTGTTTTATCACCTCTTGGAAGTAATACAAATGGAGCGCAGAGATGGATAAATCTTTTTGGCATTACTTTCCAGCCTTCTGAAGCTGCTAAAATATTATTGATTTTATTTTATGCTCAGTTTATTATGAAATATAAAGACCGTATAAAATCCTTTGGATTTATAATGGTTTGTCTGCTTCTTTTAGCTTTGCCATTAGGCCTTATTGCTATGCAGCCTGATTTGTCTACTTGTATTATGATTATGACGATTTTTGCATCGATCATGTTCATTTCAGGTATTAGTTGGAAAATCGTCATAGCTGTTCTTTCTGTTTCAATTCCTTCGGTGTTATTTGTAATCTATAACGCAGTTCAAGGTGAGAGCAGTCTTTTACATGAGTATCAGCAAAGACGTATTTTGGCATGGCTTCATCCCGAGGATTATGCAAATTCTGATGCTTATCAGACGCTTAATTCTATGATGGCTATTGGATCCGGACAACTATATGGAAAAGGCTATAATACCAACGAAATCAGTTCTGTTTTAAATGGTGGTTTCATTTCTGAGTCATCAACCGATCTTATCTTTACCGTTATCGGTGAGGAGTTTGGATTTGTTGGAGCATGTCTTGTTATTATGCTGATACTTGCTATTTCAGTGAGATGTTTCATGATTTCACTTAGAGCTCTTAACAGAGCAGGTGAGATAATAGCGGCAGGTGTTGGAGCATGGATAGGATTTCAGGGATTTATAAATATTGGAGTTGCTACAGGTGTAATCCCTAACACCGGAATCCCGCTTCCTTTTGTAAGTTATGGTCTGACTTCACTGCTAAGTTCTTTTATGGGGATTGGTTTTGTATTAAATGTAAGACTACAAAGCAACAAGTATAACTCTGGGAGGGTTTAACTGAATGAATATAGCACTTATAGCTCACGATGCGAAGAAAAAATTAATGCAGAATTTCTGCATAGCATACAGAGGTATTTTGAGTAAAAACGATCTATATGCAACAGGTACGACTGGAAGACTTATTGAAGAGGTGACAAATTTAAGTGTTCATAAGTATCTTGCCGGTCATCTTGGAGGCGCTCAGCAGCTTGGAGCAGCTATTGAGCATAACGAGATAGATCTTGTTATCTTCTTAAGAGATCCTTTAACTGTTAAATCGCATGAACCTGATATTAACAATGTCATGACTCTTTGCGATATGCATAATATTCCGGTTGCAACAAATTTAGCTTCTGCTGAGCTATTGATCAAATCACTTGACAGGGGAGATCTTGAGTGGCGTGAAATGTATAAATAAGGCTTTTGTTACAATAGCTGTATTATTGATATGTTCAGTTAATGTCACCGGTTGTGCGTCTCTTACATTTGACGCAAAGTATTCTGTTGGTTCTTTTTCAAAAGAAAATTCTGTTGGCACTTATCCGACATATGCATCAGATTTGTGTGTTGCAAATACTGATATAAATACTTCTGAATTGTCATTATCTGAGAATGTCAGCGCCGGTCTTTTTGATCTTACCAAAAAGGAAACTTTATTTGCACAAAATGTCAATGAACGCGTTATGCCTGCAAGCCTTACCAAAGTCATGACTGCTTATGTGGCCCTTAAGTATGGTAGTCTTGACCAGATGTTGGTTGCAGGAAAAGATGTATATGTGAATGAAAGCGGCGCGCAGAAGATCAACTTAAAAGAAGGCGACAGAATGACTCTTGATCAGGCGCTTCATATCCTTCTTATATATTCTGCCAATGACGTTGCAAATCTTATAGCATCCAATATATGTGGCTCTTTGAGCGAATTTATTGACCTTATGAATACAGAAGCTCAAAATATAGGCGCAACAAATTCTCATTTTGTTAATCCTCATGGCCTGACAAGTGATGAGCATTACGTTACTGCCTATGATATGTATCTTATTTTTAATGCAGCAATGCAATTTGATACATTTAATGAAATTATAAATATGAACTCATATACCACATCTTATCTTGATTCAACAGGAACTGCAAAAGAGGTTGAGATTAATACCACTAATGGTTTCCTTAATGGGAATAAATCTCAGCCATCCGGAATTACTGTTATCGGTGGTAAGACAGGCACAACTAATGCTGCAGGTCATTGTCTTATCTTACTTGCAAGAGATACAAGTGGTAATCCTTATATAGCTGTAATCATGAAGGATCTGGACAACGGAAAACTATATGATGATATGACGGAATTGTTAAATGAAATCGTTAATTAAGGTTGTCTTTTAGTTATTGATAACTTATAATTAATACAATGAATTAAATCTTACTTCAGGAGGGTATGCCGATGGTTCAGTTAATTGTGGGGAAAAAGGGAAAGGGTAAAACCAAATGCTTATTGGACAAGGTAAATACCGAGGTTAAGAATGTTCTCGGAAGTATTGCTTTTCTTGATAAAAACACTAAGCATATGTATGAGCTAAATAATAAGATTCGTTTAATTGTAGTGTCTGATTTCATGATCTCTAATTCTGATGAGTTTATCGGATTTGTCAGTGGTATTATTTCTCAGGACCACGATCTTCAGCAAATGTATTTTGATAGTTTTCTGAATATTTCATGTCTCGAAGGTAAGGATATTACTGAGACTATTGATAAGCTTGAAAAGATTTCAGAGAAGTTCAATGTTGATTTCATTTTAAGTGTATCAATGGATGAATCTGATTTACCTGAATCAGTTAAATCAAAGATAGTTATATCACTTTGATTAAGTGCACAAACGATATATAACGCTTTAGAAATGCATCTTGCATGAGAATAGAGGCAATAATTAAAAATTATACGGACATAGGCCGCGGAATTCCGCGGCTTATATTTTAGATAAAAGGAAATTTTTAAAGGTTGGGGGAAAATGGCTTCAAGATCTGGCCGTAAAATCACAAAATATCCCAAAAATCTTAACAACATTAACATTGGTGTTGTTATCTTTGGTGTAATCGCTATATATGTCATAATCAGTGTTATCACCTACTTGAAAAGGGATCATATAGTTGGATATGAAGTAAAAGAAGGTTCACTTTCAACAAACAATATTTATGATGCTATAGCCATAAGACAGGAAGAAATTGTTACAAGCGATACAGCAGGCTATGTAAACTATTTTGCTGCAGAAGGCGGCAGAGTTGCTGTAGGGAATCTTGTATATACTGTTGATGAATCAGGGCAGCTATTGGATTATCTTAAATCTCAAGGCTCGGATGAGGTTACTTTAAGTGATGATGACCTGTCTGAGCTAAGATCACAGATGATTGATTTTAAGTCATCTTTTGATGAGCACACTTTTTATACTGTTTATGATTTTAAAGTGGGAATAGATGGTACTGTTCAGAAGTTGTCCAATAATAGCGTACTACAGAATATACAATCACTTAATGCAAGCAGTTCTACATTAAAATCAATTAGTTATAAGTATTCTGCCAATACCGGTATTGTTGTTTATTCTACAGATGGCTATGAGGAAATTACACCTTCACAGCTGACTTTGCAGGATTTTGATAATTCCAATTATACTAAGAATCAGCTTATAAATAACACTCTGGTTAAGATTGGAGATCCTATATATAAGCTTTGTACAAATGAGGACTGGTCAGTTGTAATTTATGAGAAGGATCCGGATAAAGTAAATGATCTTTTAGAGATGGGCTACATCAAGGTAAGATTTATCAAGAACCAGAATGAGTCCTGGGGAAAGGTCTCAAGTGTTACCAATAGTGAAGGCGATACATTTGTGGTATTGACGTTTACAAATTCGCTTATTACTTTTTGTAAGGACAGATATCTTGATATTGAACTTATTGCAGAGGATGAGAAGGGGCTTAAAATACCAAATTCTTCTGTTGTGAATAAAAGTTTTTACCTGATTCCTAAGGATTACATTATTAAAAATAATGATAATTCAACCGGCGTACTTAGGGATAAATACGATGAGCAAGGGAATGAAACATCAGAATTTGTAAAGATTTCAATTTATAGTGAGACGGATTCAGAATACTATATTGATACATCTGAGCTTCGTTCCGGTGATCTGCTAATCAAACCGGATTCAACTGATAGATTTAATGTTGGTAAACAGGATACATTGGTGGGAGTTTATAATATCAATAAAGGTTATGCTGATTTCAGGCAAATACGAGTTCTTTATGAAAATGAAGAGTATTCAATCGTAAAATCAAACACTATGTATGGGCTGAACGTTTACGATTATATTGTTTTAGATGCAAGTGTCATAGATAATAACGATAATAAATAACATAAATTATTAAAGAAAATTTGACATATTCTTTATTTTTACGTAATATATAAAGAGGTTTTGTTTGGGAATAAAGATTCGAGGAGTTAAAATACTATGAGCGTAATGGATAGATTTTTAAAGGCAATTCAGCTTAATGGGGAAGATGATAGCGGATATTACGACGACGATTATGATGACGATTACAAGGGTAGCAGTTCTAAGATAGAATCAATAAGTTCTGCTCCTGCTGTGAAGGATAACTCTAGCATAGATTTAGCTGAGGAGCGTGCTAAGAAGACAGCGCCTAAGGTTGTTCCGGCCAGAAGTAAGAAATCACTTAGCGCTGCAGGAATGGAAGTTTGTGTTATCAAACCTACATCCGTAGAAGATGCTAGAGAGATAACAGAGACTCTTTTAGCAAATCGCACAGTTGTTTTGAATCTTGAAGGACTTGATGTTGATATTGCTCAGAGAATTATAGACTTTACTTCCGGTTCTACATTTGCTATTTCCGGTAATTTACAAAAAATATCAAGATATATTTTCATAATTACACCTGCATCTGTAGATATCTCAGGAGACTTCCAGACAATGATTAATGGTGCTTTTGGCGGTGGATTCGCTGATGGCCCACAGCAGATTGATTAAACGATAATTAATACAAGGCTGTTGACAGTAGCTTAATAGTCAACAGCCTTATTTTTGATATGAGGTATTGGAATGAGTAGTACATTGACTATAAATTATGAAAAAAAGCCATGCTATGATATTATATTCACTACTGATTTTAGTGAGCTTTCTTGCAAAATTGATGAATTAGGATTTAAAGGTAGAAAAATTGCTATTATAACAGATTCTAATGTTTCAGGGCTCTATGCTGATGAAGTAAAAAAGGTTTTATCACAAATAGCTTCTAATGTGATCGTATATGCAATCCCGGCAGGTGAGGATAATAAGAATCTAAACGAAGTTAAGAAGATATACCAGGTTCTCATAGAGAATCATTTTGACAGACATGATCTGATTGTTGCTCTTGGCGGAGGAGTTGTTGGAGATATGGCAGGTTTTACTGCTGCAACTTATTTAAGAGGCATTTCTTTTGTTCAGGTACCTACAACACTTCTTGCTCAAACTGATAGCAGTATCGGTGGTAAGACAGGCGTTGATTTTGACGGCTATAAAAATATGGTCGGTGCTTTTCATATGCCAAGGCTTGTTTACACAAACGTATCTACATTAAAGACTTTGCCTGAAAGACAGTTTGCATCAGGCTTTGCAGAAGTAATGAAACATGGTCTTATAAAAGATCAGGATTTTTATACATGGCTTTTAGAGAATATGTATGAAATAGGTGATAAGGATCAGGATGTATTGATTGAAATGATCATGCGCAGCTGTGAAATCAAAAAAGCTGTTGTTGAGAAGGATCCTACAGAAAAAGGCGACAGAGCGCTTCTTAATTTCGGACATACATTGGGACATGCTATTGAAAAGGCTAAAAACTTTGAATTATATCATGGAGAATGTGTTGCTCTTGGGTGCGTGGCTGCAGCTTTTATTTCCTGGAAAAAAGAGCTGATTTCAATGGAAGAATATTATGAAATCAGAGATATGTTTGTGCCATTTAATCTGCCTATATCTGTTGAAGAGATAAATCCGGATGAAGTTATTGCACTTACTAAATCTGATAAAAAGGCTGACCAAGGAAGCATTAAGTTTATTCTATTAAAGGGAATAGGCAAATCCTTTATTTCAACGGATGTTTCAGATAGTGAGATGAAGGCAGCTCTTGAAGAAATTTTGTATATCGAAACAAATGACTAGGAGACTTTTTTATAAATGAATAATATAACAAAGAAAAAGAAAATATTTCTAGCGGTAGATCTTTTATCAATACTTGTTCTTGTTTTTTTTGATCAATTTACAAAACATCTTGCTGTAAAATATTTGCAGGATAAGCCATCATTTAAGATTATAAGCGGAGTATTGGAGCTAAATTTTTTGAAGAATTCAGGTGCTGCTTTTGGGATGCTTCAAAATCAGAAAGTATTTTTTGTACTGGTAGCAATAATGATTCTGATTGTAATAGCGTATGTGTTGTTTAGATTACCTGATGACAAAAAATATGACATAATGCATGTTTTACTGATATTTGTCGCCAGCGGCGCTGCCGGAAATATGATAGACAGAATAAAGAATGATTATGTTGTGGATTTTATTTATTTTGTTATAATTAATTTCCCAATCTTTAATGTAGCGGATATTTATGTTACTGTTTCAACATTTGTATTTATAATACTATTTTTATTCTATTATAAAGAAAATGATTTCAATTTCTTAAGCTTCAGGCAACAGAAAAAATTCAGGGAATTCTAATGAATAATAACGAAGTATTTGAATTTGCAGTTACAGATGAATATGATGGCATGAGAATCGATAAGCTTATAAGTGAACTTATCGATTCTTTTTCACGTACATATATTCAAAAGATAATTGATGATAAAAAAGTTTTTTGCAATGATAAAAATGTGAAAGCTTCATTTAAGGTATCTGAAGGCGACCATATTGTAATGGAAATCCCTCCAATTGAGATTCCTCAAATTGTTCCTCAGGATATTCCTCTTGATATTCTTTATGAAGATAATGATGTTGCTGTTATCAATAAACCTAAGGGAATGGTTGTGCATCCTGCGGCAGGGCATTATGAAAATACCCTTGTAAATGCAGTAATGTATCATTGTAGAGATAACCTATCAGGAATAAACGGTGTTATGAGACCGGGTATCGTTCATCGTATTGACAAGGATACAACCGGTTCAATTATTATATGCAAAAATGATAATGCTCATAAAGATATCGCGCAGCAGTTAAAAGACCATAGTATAAATCGTGTTTATCATGCAATCTGTTATGGTGTGATTCGTGAAGATGAAGGCGATGTTGAAGGTCCTATAGGCAGAAGCACTGCTGATAGAAAAAAGATGGCAGTGGTTGAAAATGGGAAATATGCATTCACGCATTATAAGGTATTGAAGCGTTTTGAAGAAGATGGTTTTACATATATTGAGTGCAAACTTAAAACGGGGCGTACACATCAGATTCGTGTTCATATGAGCCACATTGGACATCCGCTTCTTGGTGACGAGGTATATGCACCGGGACGAAAATCCAAGTATAAAACAGAAGGCCAGTGCCTTCATGCCAAAACTCTTGGTTTCATTCATCCTGTAACAAAAGAGTATGTTGAGACTGATGCTCCACTTCCTGAGTATTTTTCACATTTGCTTGATGTTATGAAATAGGTTAAAATATAGTTACATACATACATATATATGTAAAAGGGGTGAGGGTATGAACACAATTATTACTATAGGCAGACAATTTGGTTCTGGCGGAAGAGAAATCGGTGAAAAAGTAGCTGAACATTTCGGGATTAAATGTTATGATAAGGAACTTCTTAGCAGAGCAGCTAAAGAAAGCGGTTTCTGTGAAGAGATGATTCAAAATCATGATGAGAGGCCGACCAATTCATTTTTATATAATCTTGTAATGGATACATATTCATTTGGTTATAATGCATCCAGTTTTGTTGATATGCCAATTAGTCATAAAGTATTTCTTGCTCAATTTGATACTATTAAGAAAATTGCAGAAGAAGGCCCTTGCGTTATAGTTGGAAGATGTGCGGATTATGCACTTAGTGAATATGACAATGTATTGGATATCTTTATTCATGCAGACGAGCAGACTAAGATAAAACGTATCAAGGAACGTTTTGCTGATGTCAAAACCGATGAACAGGCTCGCGAGATGATGAATAAAAAGGATAAGCAGAGACAAAGCTACTATAATTATTATTCATCAAAGAAGTGGGGACGAGCTGACAGCTATGATCTTTCCATCAATTCAGGAATTTTAGGTATCGAAGGAACTGTTAAATTTATTCTTCAGTATATTGAAGATTTTGAACAATCAAGAAATAAATAATATGAAATAAAACTTCCGAAAATTTTATATTTTTGGAAGTTTTTTTCAATTATAAGTACATTTAATATATATTTAATTGTTTTTAATATACTGTGATGATACGCTGAAATCAAGATAGAATCGTTCTAATGGGGTAGTTTGGCCCATTACAAAATTTGTTTTTTTAATTGCAGAACGGACTCTGCAACAATTATTTCAAGGAGGAAAAGATATGGCTAATAACATTAGTGGAAACATTAATCAGCTGTTTCGTGGTGTTGATCAGTCCAAGAATGGTGCACAAAATAGCAAAATTCGTGGACCGGCAGGCAAGAATGCAGGTGATAAGAAAAACGTTAAAGCTCTGGATAAATTTGGAGAGAGCGCTAAGGTTGAATTTTCACCTGAAGTTGAAATGTACGGCAAAGTTGTAGATCTTTTACAAAAGAAATACGATAATGCCGATGTGTTCGTGGCTGGGCCTAATGATGATCTCTCACAGATTGGTGGAGAACTTGAGTATAGCATAATTCTTTCTGAGGATGAAATGAAACTATTGGCATCAGAAGATCCTAAGGATAAAGATGCAAAAGATAAACTTTTAGGTCAGATTGACGATGCTATGGGTAAAATCAAGGAAATGAGTGAGAAAATTTCTCAGAATACCGATGAGAAAGATGAAATTGCAAACTTTGGTCTTCGTATGGATAAATCGGGCAAATTCAATTTCTTTGCAGACATAAATGGCAAATCATACACTCATGAATCTATGGATAATCTTGTTAAAAGTCTTTTAGCAGATAAGACAACTGAGGCTTGATTTTTACGATTGCAAATGATTAAACGAAAAAGACTCAAAGCTTTTGAAGGCTTTGAGTCTTTTTTACTTGATCAAATTGCTTTTTTATTTTCGTCAACTTTACGCTGTGCAGTAGAAAGCATCAGTTTGATTCTGTTAAGCTGATTTACTTCTGAAGCACCCGGATCGTAATCAATTGCTACAATGTTACAACCAGGATACAAATGACGCATCTGTTTTATAACGCCTTTTCCTACAACGTGATTAGGAAGACAACCAAAAGGCTGTGTACATACGATATTAGTAGCGCCTTCTTTAATAAGCTCAACCATTTCTCCGGTCAAGAACCATCCTTCACCGGTCTGATTACCAATTGAAACAATAGGCTTTGCATAATCTACAAGTTTATAAATACTTGTTGGTGGCTCAAAATGCACACTGCGCTCAAATGCTTTTGAAGCACCGCTTCTTAATTTTTCTATAGCCCAGATGGATGCTTTCATTAATGCAGCAGTCTTTTTACTTGTTCCCAATTCTTCAGCTTTGTAAATCTGATTGTAGAAGCAATATAGCATGAAATCTATAAGATCCGGAACAACAGCCTCAGCACCTTCTGCTTCAAGAAGCTCAACCAGATGATTGTTTGCAGCAGGAGCAAACTTTACAAGTATTTCTCCAACAACACCAACTCTTGGTTTAACCTCATCTGTAATCTCTATCTTGTCAAAATCTTCTATAATTTCACGGCAAAGCTTTTCGAATTTAAAGAGACTCATATGCTTTGCAGTAACAAATTCTTTAACAACAGGAAGCCATTTTTCGTGGCAGGCATCTACGGAACCTTTAACTTTTTCATAAGGACGCATACGATAAACACATCTCATGAAAATATCTCCAAATACAGTACCGTATGCAGCGCGCTGAAGCATTTCAAAGTTAATATGGAAACCTGGATTAGCTTCTAATTTAGAAAGATTAAGGGATACAACAGGAATCTGTTCCATACCTGCTTTCTTCAAGGCTCTCCTGATGAAACCTACATAATTTGTTGCTCTGCATCCGCCACCTGTCTGAGACATTACGACAGCAGTTCTGTTTAAGTCATATTTGCCGGAATGAAGCTCGTCCATAATCTGACCAACAACCCAAAGAGAAGGGTAGCAGGCGTCATTATTAACATATTTAAGTCCCATATCGATAGCATGTCTGTTATCATTCTGCATTACTACAAAATTGTAACCGCATGCAGCAAAAGCAGGTTCCAGGATGTCAAAATGTATAGGTGACATCTGAGGACAGAGCAATGTGTAATTCTTGCGCATTTCCTCTGTGAAAATAACTCTGTGGTTTGAGCATTCCCTAATTGTTCTTTCTTTGTGCTTTTGCTTTCTTACTCTTATGGCAGCAAGAAGCGATCTTACTCTGATTCTTGCACTTCCGAGATTGTTTACTTCATCAATCTTAAGGCATGTATAAATCTTATCTGACCCGGAAAGAATATCATTTACCTGATCTGTTGTAACAGCATCAAGTCCGCATCCGAAAGAGTTTAACTGTATAAGATCCAGGTCATCTCTTGTTCTTACAAAACTTGCTGCAGCATACAATCTTGAGTGGTACATCCATTGGTCTGATACGATAAGAGGTCTTTCAGGGTGCCCCAGATGTGAAACACTGTCTTCAGTAAGAACAGCAACACCATAGGAACAGATCATATCAGGAATACCATGGTTGATCTCGGGATCAATATGATATGGACGACCTGCGAGAACAATTCCGTGTCTGCCGTTTTCTTCCATCCATTTAAGTGTTTCTTCACCCTTTTGCTGGACATCTTTTCGGGCAACATTCATTTCATCCCAGCCAGCCTTTGCTGCCTTAACGATTTCATCAGCAGGAATTTCACTGAACTCTTTTACAAGAGAACTGGTTGCAGTCTCTAATGAAGTAAATGCCATGAAAGGATTTCTTAATTTAACCTGTCCGCTTGTTATTGACTCAACGTTATTTTTAATGTTTTCTGAGTAAGACGTAACAATAGGGCAGTTGTAGTGGTTGGTTGCACCTTCAACTTCCTCACGTTCATAAAATAATCCGGGATAGAATATAAAATCAACCTTTTGTTTGATAAGCCATTCGATATGTCCGTGACTTATCTTGGCAGGATAACATTCAGATTCACTTGGGATTGATTCGATACCAAGCTCGTAGATCTGATGTGTGGAGCGAGGGGACAGTACAACTCTATATCCAAGTTTTGTAAAAAATGTGAACCAGAAAGGATAGTTTTCGTAGAAGTTTAGTACTCTTGGAATACCAACAGTTCCACGAGTTGCTTTATCCGGTGAGAGTGGTTCATATTTAAATAGTCTCTTATATTTATAGTCAAAAAGATTAGGAATATTATCAGCATTTTTAACTTTACCGATACCTCTTTCACATCTGTTTCCCGAAATATGTTGACGGCCACCGGTAAACTTGTTGATTGTAAGTCTGCAATGGTTGGTGCATCCCTGGCAGGTTGTCATGCTTGTAGAATATTCCAGGTTATTTATCTGTTCGATTGAAAGCATAGTAGTTTTGTAGTCACAGGTCTCTGAATATCTGTCTCTTGCAATAAGAGCAGCACCAAAAGCACCCATGATTCCGGCAATATCAGGACGAATTGCCTCCGCACCGGAGATGATCTCAAATGCTCTAAGAACAGCATCGTTATAGAAAGTTCCGCCCTGAACAACTATATGATTTCCTAAATCTTTGGCATCTGACACTTTAATAACTTTAAATAAAGCATTTTTGATAACAGAATAAGCAAGTCCTGAAGATATATCTGCAACATCAGCTCCTTCTTTTTGAGCCTGCTTAACTCTTGAATTCATGAATACAGTACATCTAGTGCCAAGATCTACCGGTGACTTTGCAAAAAGAGCTACATGAGCAAAATCCTGAACACTGTAATCTAGAGATTTAGCAAATGTCTCAATAAATGAGCCGCAACCTGAAGAGCATGCTTCATTTAACTGCACAGAATCAACAGACTGATTCTTGATATGAATACATTTCATATCCTGACCGCCTATATCAAGGATGCAGTCAACTTCGGGGTCAAAAAATGCAGCAGCATTGTAATGGGCAATTGTTTCAACTTCACCGTCGTCAAGAAGAAGTGCAGACTTAAGCAAAGCTTCACCATAACCGGTTGAGCATGCACGCGCAATTCTCACACCCTTTGGCATAAGCTTATATATTTCCTGAATGGAAGATATAGCAGTCTTTAAAGGGCTTCCGTTGTTGCTTGAATAAAATGAATAAAGAAGATCGCCGCCTTCACTTATAAGAGCGCACTTAGTTGTTGTAGAACCGGCATCAATTCCAAGGAAAGCATTACCTTTATAATCATCAAGCTTTCTTGTCTTGACTCTGTATTGATCCTGTCTGTTTCTGAATTCTTTGTAATCACTCTCATTTTTGAAAAGAGGGTCCAATCTGGATACTTCTGCATCCATTACTATTTTATGGGAAAGTTTTCCAACCATTTCATCCATAGAATAATGGTTTTCTTCTTTTGCATTCAAGGCAGAACCTATAGCAGCAAAAAGATGCGAATTTGCTGTATCTATTGTGTGTTCCTCATCAAGTTTAAGAGTACGGATAAAAGCAGCTTTAAGCTGATCTAAGAAGTGCAGTGGCCCGCCAAGGAAAGCAACATGACCTCTTATTGGCTTACCACAGGCAAGACCAGAAATAGTCTGATTTACCACCGCCTGGAATATAGAGGCTGCAAGATCTTCTTTTGTAGCGCCCTCATTGATAAGAGGCTGAATATCGGACTTTGCAAAAACTCCGCAACGGGCGGCAATAGTATATAGTGAATTATAATTTTTGGCATATTCATTAAGACCTGATGCATCTGTCTGTAACAAAGATGCCATCTGGTCTATGAAAGAACCTGTACCACCGGCACAGATACCATTCATACGCTGTTCAACATTGCCACCTTCAAAATATATAATCTTGGCATCTTCGCCGCCAAGTTCTATAGCTACATCAGTTTTAGGTGCAAGTTCTTTTAATGAAGTAGAAACTGCAATAACTTCCTGCACAAAAGGCACATCAAGATGCTTGGCAAGAGTAAGACCGCCGGAACCTGTAATTACAGGGTGAAGCACAACGTTGCCACTTACCTTGCTTGCTTCCTGCAAAAGTGAAGCGAGAGTTTCCTGTATGTTTGCAAAATGCCTCTTATAATCAGAAAAGATAATGTTATGTTTATTATCTAAGAGTGCAATCTTAACAGTCGTGGAACCGATATCAATACCTAATGTGTAATCTTTGGAAATCATTTCAATACCTCATAATTTCTAATAAATAAAGATGTTTTCTGCAAAATACATGTTGCAGAAGACAATCCCTATGATTATAATGCAGGGGTAATTAAAAATCAACCGGAATGAATTGTATAAAATTTAAATTGTGTCCAAAAATTAAAGATATCTTTAGCTTATTTGTGGTATCATGGTTGATATATCAGTATAAAAAGATGGAAGATATTTAGAATAATCAGAAAAACGGAGTTGATAAAATGAACAATTTTATAAATGAACTTGAAAGAAAAATTGGAAAATTTGCTATTCCAAATCTTACGATCTATATAATAGGTCTTTATGTGGTGGGCTATGTTCTTCAACTTGCACCATCAAGCGTTAATATTACAGCTTTTCTCACATTAAATCCGGCACTGATACTTCAGGGACAGATATGGCGAATTTTCTCTTGGATTTTAATTCCCCCATCAGGATTTAGTCTTTTGATTTTTATAACTTTGATTTTCTATTATTTTATAGGAAATACAATGGAACGAACCTTGGGAACATTCCGATACAATCTTTTTATTTTTGGCGGAATGATTTTTATGATAATAGGAGCTTTTCTTGCTTATGCGATTTATAATGTCATTGCTCCTGATACTGCCTATGCAATTATGTTCTATTATTCATCCTATTTTAGTACTTATTATTTGCAGCAGACAGTTTTTCTTGCGTTTGCGATTCTTTATCCTCAAATGCAGGTTCTTCTTATGTTTATTATTCCGATAAAAGTGAAATATCTTGGAATATTATATGGCGCGATAATGGTATATGAATGCTTTGTTGGATTTATATCACAAAATTATTGCATATTCTTTGCTATAGGATCTCAGCTTCTTAACCTGATACTTTTCTGGCTCCAGACTGGCAAATTATCACATTTCAGACCAAAAGAAGTTAAACGCAGAAATGATTTTCAGCGTGGTACCAAAATGACTCCTAAGGGCGTAACAAGGCATAAATGCGCAGTTTGTGGCAGGACAGAAGTTGATCATCCGGAACTTGAATTTAGATTTTGCTCAAAATGTAATGGCAATTATGAATACTGCCAGGATCATCTTTTTACACATCAACATGTTAAATGAGGCTAAAAATGGGAAATATTGATAATAAAGAAAAAGAATTTGCGGAAACACTTAAAATTGTAACCAGAACTGCAAGAGAAAACAAAAATTTTATCAGTAAAGATCAGGTGAAAGAAGCCTTTGAAGAGCTTGAACTTGATGAAAAACAGTTGGAAATGGTATACGATTATCTTCGTAATCATAAGATTGGTGTAGATGAAGCCATTGACACAAGTTTTGATCTTACTGACGAAGAAACAAACTATTTAAATGACTACCTTGAGAGTCTAAAATCTCTGCCTGTTTATTCAGAAGGAGAGAAAATGGCTTTATCAATGGCTGCCATTTCAGGTGATAAGGATGCTCAGAGCAAGCTCATCGAATGTTATCTTTCATTGGTTGTAGATGTCGCTAAAATGTACACTGAGCAGGGCGTATACCTTGAAGATCTGATTGGTGAGGGAAATTTTGCTCTAGCTAAGGGAGTTACAATGCTTGATGCAGTCGGCGAGCCAAAAGAAGTAGAAGCATTTCTTTATAAAATGATGCTTGATGCAATGGAAGCTATCATTGAAGAAAATCTGGCTGAGGATGCAGGCAATCAGAAGGTATTAAAACTTGTTCAGGAAGTTGCTGATAAGGCAAAAGAACTTTCTGATGATCTAAGGAGAAAAGTTACTGTAAAAGAACTTGCCTTTGAAACAGGCTGGGATGAAGATAAGATAAGAGATGCCATTAAATTTAGTGGCGACAACATTGAAGACATTGACAGCGGAGAGAATAATAACAGATCAGATGATGAATAATATTGTAAATGAAAATGATTTTAAGTATTATATGCAGGATATAGAAAGATATTATTTTGGAGCTCGTTATAATTATAATGAGCTCTTAAATAATGAAATGGTTCCATTTAAATACAAGACAATTATTTCAAAATATTTAAAAGATGATATTGATCTTGACACTACATTAGAGAGTCATTTTTATTATTTGACAGATGAATCTTTCGATTACAGGATTTTCAGACAATTAAAAACAAGAATCAGGGTATCGCAGTACAAAGATCCGTCAAATATTCAAAAGGGATTTAAAGAAAAAGTATATACCGTAGATCAATTGGTGAAGCTAAGTGTAGAAGAGAAGACACAGAAAGGCATGATAATAAGAGAAGTGATAATATCTAAACTTGCTCTGTTTGGATTCTCGATATAATTGATGAAAAAGAGTTTTCGAGTATGAATCCTTAGCGAAGTATTTATTGTGTAGTCGTTATTGCTGAGCATTCTTTATAGGTAATAAAAAACCACCTGATAAACAGGTGGCTTTTTGTAGCATCATTATGCTCTTTCTACTTTGTTAGATCTAAGGCAGCTTGCACATACATGCAATCTCTTTGTAGCGCCATTAATCTTGCAAGCAACGTGCTGAACATTTGACTTCCAAACTCTGTTAGATCTTCTATGAGAATGGCTTACGTTGTTTCCGAAATGAACGCCCTTGCCACAAATATCACATTTAGCCATTTTGACACCTCCTTATAAGCCATATAATTTACAATAAATTTAACGGCAAAAATTTCCGCAACATTGATATCTTAGCAGATACAAAATAGAAATGCAAGTAATTCTTTCAAAAAATATGGTTTATTTTTTATTAAACTGCTATTATAATACTATATGTATGCGATAAAGTAGGTTGTTTTACAATCGTAATTTCACGCATTAAGGAGGAATTATATGAAGGCTTCTGTAGTGAATACGCACATGGGAAGTATTTCAATTGATAATGAAGTAATTGCCCAGTATGCTGGAGCTGTTGCCATGGAATGTTTTGGTATCGTGGGAATGGCAAATGTTAATGTCAAGGATGGTCTGGTAAGCCTGCTTAAACTTGATTCCATGACTAGAGGAATCAATGTTACTTTAGATGATGATAATAAGCTTAAACTTGACTTCCATGTTATAGTAGCTTATGGTGTTAGTATTTCTGCAGTATCAGATAACCTTATAGATACTGTTAAATATAAGGTTGAAGAGTTTACGGGGCTTGAAATCGAAAAGATCAATATCTATATTGAAGGCGTCCGTGTTATAGACTAAATATACAGGAAACGCAAGTCTAGGAGGATTTAATTTTGAGTAACAATGTAATTGACGCCAAGTTATTGGCTAAAATGTTTTTAACTGGTGCCAAAAATCTTGAAGCAAAAAAAGAGTGGATAAATGAACTTAATGTTTTCCCTGTACCTGATGGAGACACAGGAACCAACATGACAATGACTATTATGTCTGCTGCCAAGGAAGTGAGCAAATTGGGCGACAAAGCTTCCATGGAAGATATCTGTAAAGCCATTTCATCCGGTTCATTACGTGGAGCAAGAGGTAATTCAGGCGTTATTCTTTCACAGCTTTTAAGAGGATTCACAAAGGTTGTAAAAGCTTCAGAAGAGGTAAATGTTAAAGTTTTGGCTGATGCGTTTGAAAAGGCTGTCGAGACTGCATATAAGGCTGTTATGAAGCCCAAGGAAGGAACAATCCTTACTGTTGCCAAGGGAGCAAGTGACAAAGCACGTGAGATTGCACTTCAGGGAATTGATGATATTGAAATATTTGGCGCAGAAGTTATTAAATATGCTGAAGAAGTTCTTGCCAAGACTCCGGATATGCTTCCTGTTCTTAAGCAGGCAGGCGTTGTAGATTCAGGCGGACAGGGACTTGTACAAGTTCTCAAGGGCGCATTTGATGGTTTCCTTGGAAAAGAAATAGATCTTTCCATTAAAGAAGAGCATGTTACTCCAGGGGCAAGAGCAGGTGTGGAAGCTAAGGAAGAAGACATTAAATTTGGATATTGTACAGAATTTATAGTTCTTCTTAACAAGCCTTTAAATGTAAAACAGGAAATCGACTTCAAGGGATTCCTTGAATCAATTGGTGACAGCATTGTTATGGTTGCAGATGATGAGATCTGCAAGGTTCATGTTCACTCAAATGATCCGGGTCTTGCAATTCAGAGAGCTTTGATGTACGGACAGTTATCTAATATGAAAATAGATAACATGAGAATGGAACATCGTGAGAAGCTTTTCCATGAAAACAATGATGGTACATGGGCTGAGATTAAGACTGAAATAAACGGAGCAGCAGAGCTTACTCCTACTTATCTGCCTGGCGATGATATTCCTCTCGGAGATAAGGTTGATGCTGGCAATAAGACAGAAGCGGTAACTAATGAACCTAAAAAAGAAATCGGTTTTGTTACTGTCTGTGCGGGTTCAGGTCTTGCTGAAATTTTCAGAGGTCTTGGCGTTGATTATGTTATAGAAGGCGGTCAGACAATGAATCCAAGCACAGCAGATATCCTTGATGCAGTTGATAAGGTAAATGCTGATACAGTCATTGTTTTACCAAACAATAAGAATATAATTCTTGCTGCAAATCAGGCAGCTATTATGTCTGAAGATAATGAAGACGGAAAGAGAATCGTTGTAGTTCCATCCAAGACTATACCTCAGGGTATTACAGCAATCATCAACTACGTTCCTGAGACACCTGTTGATGATGTTGTGGCAGCAATGACAGAGTCACTCTCAACAGTTAGTACCGGAGAGGTAACTTATGCTGTGCGTGATACCACTATTGATGATGTTCAGATCAAACAGGGTGATTACATGGGAATCGGAGATTCTGGAATTCTTTCTGTCGGTAGTGAAATCGATGATGTCACAGTTGAAATGCTTGATAAGATGATGAATGATGGCCTTGAACTTATCAGTATTTACTATGGTAGTGACGTTGACGAGAAAGATGCAGATGCATTCAGAGCAAGAGTTTCTGAGAAATTCCCTAGTTGTGATGTAGAGCTTCAATTTGGTGGTCAGCCAATTTATTATTATATTGTTTCTGCTGAATAATATTATGAATTTACTTAAGGAACTGTAAAAATGAGTAATTAGGGACGGTTCTTTCTGACTCATTTTAAATAATGAGACGGGAAGAACCGTCTTTTTACCCATTCGAAAATTCAAGTGAGGTAGACGTTGAGTAACAATAATTTTGATGAACTTGTAATCAATCTAAAAGGAATAGGCGAAAAAACATCTAAATTATTTGAAAAATGTGGTGTGAAAAATATTGGGAATCTCCTGATATATTATCCCAGGTGTTATGACAGCTACGACAAATTTGTTAACGTAAGTGATGTAATTCCCGGACAGGTAAATGCTCTAAAGCTTACTATTATTGGAAATATCGCACGTAAACGAGTGAGAAATCTTTCTATCGTTTCATTTGAAGCTGCTGATCAGACGGGTAAGATCAAGATCACATATTTTAATGCTCCTTACCTCGCAAATTCTTTAAAAAGTGGAACAACACATATTTTTAGGGGAATGGTCCAAAGAAAAGGATCTTTTTTGAATATGGATCAGCCTAAGATGTATAAAATCGAGGAATATGCAGCTATTACAGGAAAGCTCCAGCCAAGGTATCCTCTAATAAAAGGTCTTTCAAATAACATTGTTATTAAGACCATGGAACAGGCTTTTATAAATGTTGGGAAAATCGAAGAATTTGTACCGGAAGATATTTTAAACAGATTAAATCTTATTGGTTATGCAGAAGCTTTAAGAAATATTCATTTTCCAAAGAATGCCGACATGCTTGAAAAAGCAAGGAGAAGACTTGCATATAACGAATTTCTTATTTTTGTGATAAGACTTAGGTTATTAAAGCAAAACTCAGAAGAAATCCTGAATTCTTTTCCTATGAAAGAAGAAAAAGAAGTAAAAAGGCTACTTGAAAATCTCCCTTATAGATTGACTAATGCGCAGATGCAGGCTTTTGAAGATATAAAAAATGATCTCATTGGCACGCATGTTATGAACAGACTTATTCAGGGTGATGTTGGTTCAGGCAAAACCATTCTGGCTTTACTTTCACTTCTTACAGTTGCAGGAAATGGATTCCAGGGAGCACTTATGGCCCCAACAGAAGTCCTGGCAGCGCAGCATTATGAAAGTTTTAAAGAGTTCATAGAAAAGTATGATCTAAATACATTAAAGCCTGTGCTTTTGACAGGATCTCTTTCTGCGAAGGAAAAGAAAGAAGCGCAGAGACAGATAAGCGAAGGTGAAGTTAACTGCATAATTGGAACAAATGCGCTTATTCAGGCCAAAGTGAATTATAAAAATCTTGCACTGGTTGTCACAGATGAACAACACAGATTTGGAGTCAGGCAGAGAGAAGCTCTTGCAGGAAAGGGTGTAAATACACACATTCTTGCTATGAGTGCAACACCTATTCCCAGGACACTTGCAATAATTCTATATGGCGATCTGCATATTTCAATTATAAATGAACTTCCCGGAGGAAGGCTTCCTATAAAAAACTGCGTTGTTGGAACTGAGTACAGGCCTAAGGCTTACAAATTTATTCAGGATCAAGTCAATGCAGGAAGACAGGCTTATGTGATATGCCCAATGATAGAAGAAGGCGAAGTAGATGGCCTCACAAATGTAACGGATTATGTTGAAATACTTAGAGAGAATCTTTCTCATGATATTCGCATAGAGATGCTCCATGGCAAGATGAAGCCTGCCCAAAAGGATGAAATAATGGAAGCCTTTGCAAGAAAAGAGATAGATGTACTTGTGTCGACAACCGTTATTGAAGTTGGTATAAATGTTCCGAACGCAACGGTAATGATGATAGAGAATTCAGAAAGATTTGGGCTTTCACAATTGCATCAGCTAAGAGGCCGCGTTGGAAGAGGTAAATATCAATCCTACTGCATTTTTATAAATACTTCCGAGGGCGAGGATGCAAAGAAAAGACTCGATATAATGAATAAAACTAATGATGGATTTAAGATTGCGGAAGAGGATCTGCAGCAGCGTGGTCCCGGAGATTTATTCGGAATAAGACAAAGCGGTGATCTTAATTTCAGAATAGGTGACATTTATCATGATTCGGATCTGGTAAGAGAATCCGCTGTTGATGCTGATAAAATCCTGTTTGAGGATCCTGATCTATCACTTCCACAACATCGTGTATTAAAGGGTATCATGGACACCAAATCGGCAAATTTAGTTGACTTTGCATCTTTATAAAAGTAAGATATCTTTAGTGATTATGAAAATAGGTATATTATCGGCAAAATTGCCGAGTCAGGGGAAATTATGTCTAATATAGCAGTAATAACAGATAGTAATAGTGGAATAACGCAGTCACAATCAAAGGAATTGGGAATTTTTGTTGTTCCTATGCCATTTACCATCAATAACGAAGATTTTTTTGAAGATATAAATCTTTCTCAGGAACAATTCTACGATAAGCTTGCTGAGGATGCTAATGTATCTACCAGCCAGCCATCTCCGGATTCTCTCATGACTTTATGGGATAAGGTTTTAAAAGAATATGACCAGATTATATATATTCCTATGAGTAGTGGACTTTCAGGTTCATGTCAAAGCGCAATGATGATAGCTTCTGAGGAATATGAAGGAAAAGTATTCGTAGTTGATAATCAGCGAATCTCTGTAACTCAGAGACAATCAGCTCTTGACGCAAAAGAAATGGCTGATGCAGGATTAGCTGCAGAAGAAATTGTCAAAAAGCTTATGGAAAATAAGTTTGAATCAAGCATCTACATTATGCTTGATACTCTTTATTATCTTAAAAAGGGTGGAAGAATCACACCTGCTGCTGCAGCGCTTGGAACTCTTTTGAGACTTAAGCCTGTTTTACAGATTCAGGGTGAGAAACTTGATGCCTTTGCTAAGGCAAGAACCTCATCTCAGGGTAAAAATATAATGATAAATGCCATTAAGGCTGACATTGAAAATCGTTTTGGTGGTTTTGATGCCAAAGATTTCTGGATTTCATGTGCATATACCAAGGATAAAGAAACTGCTGAAGAGTGGAAGAAAGAAGTTGAAGCTGCTTTTCCGGGAATAGATATAAACATGGATCCACTTTCATTGTCTGTAGCCTGCCACATCGGTCCAGGTGCATTGGCTGTTACAGTCACAAAAAAATTTCATTTTTAAGATATTATTTAGAAAAAGTTTTAAAGGGGTTATTAAATGTCTTCATTTGATCAATATGATGCTTCCAGTATTACCGTTTTAGAGGGACTTGAGGCTGTAAGAAAACGTCCCGGTATGTACATAGGAAGTGTCACTACCAGAGGACTAAATCATCTGGTTTATGAAATTGTGGACAATGCTGTTGATGAACATCTTGCGGGCTTTTGTTCACGCATTTTGGTTACTTTAGAGGCAGATGGTTCTGCAACTGTAGAGGATAACGGAAGAGGTATTCCCGTTGGTATGCATGCCAAGGGAATGACTGCTGAGCGAGTAGTACTTACAACGCTTCATGCAGGTGGTAAATTTGATAATAATGCTTATAAGACAAGTGGTGGACTTCATGGTGTAGGTTCATCAGTTGTTAACGCGCTTTCCACACATATGACCGTTCGCATAAAAAAGGATGGTTTTATTTATCAGGATACTTATGAGCGTGGCATTCCAACAACAAAACTTGTAGATGGTCTCTTGGTTCCTTTGGGACCGACAAAAGAAACCGGTACTACAATTAACTTTTTACCGGATGATACCATCTTTGAAAAAACAAGATTCAAAGAGGATGATATTAAATCCAGACTCCATGAGACAGCTTATCTTAATCCTGAACTCACAATTGTTTACCAGGATAAAAGACCGGGTGTTGAAGAATACATTGAGTTTCATGAGCCTGATGGTATAACCGGCTTTATAAAAGACATGAACAAGTCAAAAGAAGCTGTTCATGATGTCGTATCTTTTAGCGGTGAGAGCGAAGGCGTAGAAGTAGAGGTTGCTTTCCAGTACGTAAATGAATTCCACGAAGAAGTGCTTGGTTTTTGTAATAATATCTACAATGCTGAAGGTGGTACCCATCTTACCGGCTTTAAGACAATGTTTACGAATATAATCAATCAGTACGCAAGGGAACTTAATATTCTCAAAGAAAAAGATGCTAATTTTACCGGTACTGATGTCAGAAACGGTATGACTGCCGTTATATCAATCAAGCACCCTGATCCAAGATTTGAAGGTCAGACCAAGACCAAACTTGACAATCAGGATGCATCGAAGGTTGTTTCAAAAGTTACAAACGATGAAATGACAAGATTTTTTGATAGAAATCTTGAAGTTTTGAAATCTATCATCGGATGCGCTGAGAAGGCAGCCAAGATAAGAAAAACTGAAGAAAAAGCAAAGACAAACATGCTTGCCAAGCCTAAGTATTCATTTGACTCCAATGGCAAGCTTGCTAACTGCATCAGTAAGGATGCATCCAAATGTGAAATATTCATCGTTGAGGGTGATTCTGCCGGCGGTAGTGCAAAGATGGCCAGAGATAGAAATTATCAGGCTATTCTTCCGATTCGAGGTAAAATTCTTAACGTAGAGAAAGCCAGCATTGACAAAGTGCTTGCAAATGCTGAGATCAAGACTATGATAAATGCCTTTGGATGTGGTTTTTCTGAAGGATATGGCAATGATTTTGATATTAGCAAACTGCGATATGACAAGATAATTATTATGGCCGATGCCGACGTTGATGGTGAACATATTTCAACACTTTTGTTGACATTGTTTTACAGATTTATGCCGGAACTGATTTTCCAGGGGCATGTATATGTTGCTATGCCGCCTCTTTATAAGGCTATGCCTGCAAGGGGAAAAGAAGAATATCTATATGATGATTCTGCGCTTGCCAAGTACAGAGCAAGTCACAAAGGTAATTTCACTCTTCAGAGATACAAAGGTTTGGGTGAAATGGATCCTCAGCAGCTTTGGGAGACAACTCTTGATCCTGAACGTCGTCTTTTAAAAGCGGTTGAGATTGAGGATGCCAAAATGGCTTCTCAGATGACTGAACTTCTTATGGGCGTTGATGTACCGCCAAGAAGAGAGTTTATTCATCAGCATGCTACGGATGCAGCACTTGATATCTAATTATTTTAAAAGCTTGTAAACAAAGGATTTGACATGGAAGATAGAATTATAAAAA
Organism: Butyrivibrio sp. YAB3001; assembly: GCF_900112195.1. Taxonomy (GTDB): domain Bacteria; phylum Bacillota; class Clostridia; order Lachnospirales; family Lachnospiraceae; genus Butyrivibrio. Next base: position 152,247 of record NZ_FOKR01000002.1, on the reverse strand, counting down.
CCGAATATTCTGATATCATGCAGAAGTCTTTTATAGATTATGCCATGAGTGTTATTGTTGCTCGTGCGCTTCCTGATATCAGAGACGGTCTTAAGCCTGTTCAGCGAAGAACATTATATGATATGTATGAGCTGGGAATAAGATATGACAGGCCCTATAGAAAAAGTGCGAGAATTGTCGGTGATACGATGGGTAAATATCATCCTCACGGCGACAGTTCAATTTATGATTGTCTTGTTGTAATGACACAGGATTTTAAGAAAACTATACCACTTGTTGATGGTCATGGAAATTTTGGAAACATCGAGGGTGATACTCAGGCTGCCATGCGTTATACAGAGGCAAGGCTTGCCAAGATCACACAGGAAAGTTTTCTTGAAGACTTAGATAAAAATGTAGTTGATTTTGTCCCTAACTTTGATGAGAATGAACGTGAACCATCCGTTTTACCTGTAAAGATACCCAATTTTCTTATAAATGGTTCTGAAGGTATCGCTGTAGGTATGGCAACAAGCACTCCGCCTCACAATCTTGCAGAAGTAATTGATGCGGAAATTGCCTATATTCAGGATGATACACTTACAACAAAAGACCTTATGAAATACATTAAAGGTCCCGATTTTCCAACAGGCGGCGTTGTTATCAATAAAGATGAACTATTAAGTATTTATGAGACAGGTGTTGGCAAGATCAGACTTCGTGGTAAGGTTGAAACAGAAAAGGGTAAAAACGGACATATCAATCTTGTAATCACTGAAATCCCTTATACCATGATCGGTATGGGAATTGGCAAGTTTATGTCAGATGTTGCTGAACTTGCTGAAAAGAAGGTTACAAATGATATTATTGATATTTCCAATCAGTCTTCAAAGGAAGGCATCAGAATCGTAATTGAGTTAAAAAAAGATACTGATGTAGAAAACTTTACAAATCTCCTTTACAAAAAGACAAAGCTTGAGGACACATTTGGTGTCAACATGCTTGCTATTGATAATGGCAGACCGGAGACAATGTCTCTAAAAGAAATAATGCGTGCCTGCGCAGATTTCCAGTTTGAGACTGCCACAAGAAAATATACAACTCTTCTTAAAAAGGAACAGGATAAGAAAGAGATTCAGGAAGGGCTCATAAAGGCTTGCAATGTGATTGATCTTGTTATTGAAATCTTACGTGGTTCCAAAGACAGAGCAATGGCAAAGGAATGTCTTGTTAATGGAGTTACGGATGGAATAAACTTTAAGTCACGCGAATCCAAGGCAATGGCTTCTCAGCTTATGTTTACTGAGGCACAGGCTGATGCAATCCTTGAAATGAGATTATACAAGTTAATTGGATTGGAGCTTGAAGCACTCATTAAAGACCATGAGGAAACTGTTGCAAACATTTTCAAATATGAAGACATACTTGAAAGTCATGCATCTATGTCTTTAGTAATCCAGAATGATCTCAAGAAGATTAAAAAAGAGTTTCAAAGTCCCAGAAAGACATTGATTGAAAACAGAGAAACAGCAGTCTATGAAGAAAAGCCTGTTGAAGAGATAGATGTTGCGTTCATAATGGATAAATTTGGATATGCCAAGACCATTGATGCCAATACCTATGAAAAGAACAAGGAAACAATTGAAAATGAGTTCAAATTCTCATTTATCATGAAGAATACAGGACGCGTATGTTTCTTTACAAATACAGGTAATCTTCATACTGTAAAAGCTATGGATCTTCCTCAGGGAAAAATGAGAGATAAGGGTGTCCCTATTGATAATGTAAGTAATTTTGATACTTCAAAAGAAACCATTATTCTTGCAGCAAGTCAGTCAGATTTAAATCTCTACAGACTTGTGTTTACTACAAAGATGGCGATGATGAAGGTTGTAGATGGCGGTGAATTTGATGTTTCAAAGAGAACCGTAGCTGCTACTAAGCTAATGGATGATGATGAAGTTGTAAATGTAGAAGTTCTTCATGAACAGAAAACTGTTATTTTGCGTTCAAACGATGGATTCTTTTTACGCTTCTATGTAGATACTATTCCTGAGAAGAAAAAAGCTGCAGTTGGCGTAAGAGGTATGAGACTTACAAAAAATGACTTTATCAGAGATGTTTTTTATCTTAATGATATGGAAGATAAAGCAATAGAACACAACGACAAGAAGTTAGAGCTTGGACACTTAAAGGTAACAAGCAGAGATACAAAGGGAACAAAGGTGAGATTATGAGAGTAATAGCTGGCAGTGCTCGCAGACTGCATCTTGTAACACCTGAGGGCAATGATACAAGACCTACTCAGGACAGAATTAAGGAAACCTTATTTAATATGATACAGCTCCAGGTACCCGGAGCTGTGTTCATCGACCTTTTTGCAGGCAGTGGCGGAATTGGAATAGAAGCATTATCAAGAGGTGCTAAAAAGGCTTATTTTATCGAAAATGCTTCAAATGCATTTAAGTGCATAATGGAGAATATTAAGACCACTCATTTTGAAGAGGTTTCAACTGTAATTAAGCAGGATGTTGTTATAGGGCTTAGAAATATCCATGAAAAAGAAGCTGATATTATTTTCATCGATCCTCCTTATCACGGTGAACTATATGAAAGAACTCTGTCTCAGCTTGCTGCAATGGATTATGTGACAGAGAATACGATGATAATCGTTGAAAGCCCTAAGGAAATGGATTTTTCTTTTACAGATGAACTCGGTTTGGAAGTCAGAAGGGTAAAAGATTACAAGACAAATAAACATGTTTTTATTTATAGGAAGGCGGAAAAATGAAGACAGCTCTTTATCCCGGAAGCTTTGACCCAGTAACTTACGGGCATTTGGATATAATAAAGCGTGCATCCCTGATGTTTGATAAGGTTATCGTCGCTGTAATGTGTAATTCCGCTAAAACTCCATTGTTTACACTGGATGAACGTGTTAAAATGTTAGAGGAGTCTGTGAAAGACCTTGATAATGTTATCATTGAGTCTTTTGATGGACTTTTGATCAATTATTGTAAAGAAAAAAATATCCATATCGTTATAAGAGGACTTAGAGCGATTACGGATTTTGAGTATGAACTTCAGATAGCTCAGACCAATAAAGAATTATCACATAACGAAGTTGATACTGTTTTTCTAACTACGAATTTGAAATATTCATACCTTAGCAGTTCTGTTGTAAAAGAGATTGCAAGTTATAATGGGGATATTACACCTTGCGTTCCTCCTTCTATAGCAGACAAGCTGTACAAAAAATTCGGATATACCAGAACATGATGAAAAGTTAGGGGGATACAATTGATGTCAAGCAGGATTGAGCAGTTGATTGATGAGATTGAGACATACATTGACAACTGTAAACCACAACCACTCTCTCAAACAAAGATTATTGTCAATAAAGAAGAAATTGATGACCTTTTAAGAGAACTTAGAAGTAAGACACCTGAAGAGATTAAGAGATACCAGAAAATTATCAGCAACAAAGAAGCTATATTAAATGATGCAAGACAAAAAGCTCAGCAGCTTATTGACGAGGCAACAGAGCACACCAATGAGCTTATAAACGAGCATGAAATTATGCAGCAGGCTTATGCTCAGGCTAACGAGGTAATATCTCAGGCTGCTAATCAGGCTAAGGAAATTCTTGATAAGGCGGTTAATGAAGCAAATGCAATGAAGGCAGCTGCAGTTCAATATACGGATCAGCTTCTTGCAGGTGTGGAAGATATCATTTCACAGTCCATCGATGCAACAAGCAAAAATAGCGATGAGATAATCGCTTCTGTAAAGCAAAACAGTGAGAAGGTTATTAATTCAGTTTCCAAAAACAACGATAATATTCTTTCTGCGCTTACACAGTACAGTGAGATAATTCGCTCAAACAGATCCGACCTTAGACCACCGGAAGTTGAAAAAAATGTGTCCGCAGGTGTATTTTCAGACACAACAGATTCATCAGATAGTCCTGAGCCTATTAATCTTGATATAATTAGTTGATCACATAAAGCTGTCGTTATCTAGCGGCAGCTTTATATTCTTTATGAGGTTATTGATTTTTATTGTATATTATAAAATAAAATATCAGAAAAGCGCATTTACTGCTGTTTTTTCACAAGTATGTATGACTTCTTAGATGAAATTACAGAAATCCGCACTAGCTGCGGATTTCGTGAGAACATGATACGAGAGGCAAATAGGTCCTTCGACGAAGTCGACTTTTAATGGCCTATTTGCGGCATTCTTGAATCTCTGATTCAAGAATGTATGGGATTATAAGTATATTGTTTTTTGGGGGGATTTATCAAAATGAGAAAAAAATTATTTTCTGTTTGCATACTAATTGCTATTATTTTCTGTAGTTTGTTTTCATATAATGTTACAAGCTATGCTGCGAAGGATAATGTTGTTATTGTTATAGATCCGGGACATGGCGGCACCGGCGATAGAAATCTTGGCGCAGTTTACAACGGATTTACTGAAAAAGATCTTACTTATAAAGTTGCAGTAGCAATGAAGGATGAACTTGAAAAATATGATAATGTAACGGTATATCTTACAAGGTCAGCAGACACATTTTTATCATTGGAAGACAGAGCAAAATTTGCCAAGAGTGTAAATGCTGATTTTTGTTACAGCATACATTTCAACGCTTCTGCAGAACATGACTTTTATGGCTCTGAAGTATGGACTTCATGCACAGGCAAATATTATCAGCAGGGCTATGATTTTGGAATTATAGAAAGCGACGAACTTGCATCGCTTGGGCTTTATCAAAAAGGTGTTAAATCAAAAGTAGGCAAAACAGGTGATGATTATTATGGCATCATTCGCCATTGCGTAGCGAGAAGCATTCCATGTGACATAATAGAACATTGTTATCTTGATCATATAGTAGATGTTCAGAAAATAAATGAGACTGATTTTTTACAGAAACTTGGTGTTTGTGACGCAACAGCTGTTGCAAAGTATTTTAAATTGAAATCTTCAAAAACAGGAACAGATTATAGCACTTTTTCTTATGTTTCAGTAAAGAAGCCTTCAGGCAAAGTGCATCAGGATTCATCCGAACCTGAAATATGTGATATCAAAACCCTTGCATACGATCCGGAAAGCAGAAATGTACTTGTTGAGATGACAGCCAAAGATTCCGGAAGCCCAATTATTTACTTTTCCTACAGCTATGATGGTGGTGCAACATTCAGCCCTCTTCAAATGTGGAACAGGGAAGAAAAGACGCAATCCTTTAATATTAAAATTCCTAACGGAGTAAGTAATGCAAATATAGTTTGCAGAGCTTACAACAATTTCGAATTGTATAAACAAAGTAATGAGGTAAACATTGAGACTAGATAAATTTTTAGGCGACCAGAATATTGGTACAAGAAAACAGATAAAAGAATATATTAAAAACGGGAGATGCTCAGTAAACGGCGTTGTTGCAACGAAAGCTGATGCTCACATAAATGAAAATAGTGATGAGATTTCTTTTGACGGAAACGTTCTTAATTACAGTAAATATCATTACTTCATGCTATATAAACCGCAAGGTGTTGTTTCAGCTGTTACTGATGGCAGGAATAAAACTGTAATAGATATTTTAAAAGCTGAGAATGTAAAAGACTTAAGTCCCTGTGGCAGACTTGATATTGATACTGAAGGACTTCTTCTGCTGACAGATGACGGCCAGCTTATTCATAAGCTTCTTTCTCCCAAAAAGCATGTAGATAAAGTTTACGAGGTTCATTTGGAACATGAACTTTCTGATAAAGATATACAAAATCTTGAGAAAGGTGTAGATATCGGGGATAAGAACGATGACGGCACGCCTTTTTATACAATGCCTGCAATAGTATTGGAAAAAGGCATTGATGAATCTGGAAGACCTGTAATTCATCTTGTTATTCATGAAGGGCGTTTTCATCAGGTAAAACGAATGATGGAAGCAGTTGATAATAATGTTTTATTTCTAAAAAGGCTTTCTATGGGAAGTCTTGTTCTTGATGAAACACTAACCCCCGGTGAGTATAGACCGCTTTCTGAGGACGAGATAAAAGAATTAAAGGCATGATGGGAGACTTTTTTAATGGCAAAAATTTATAAAGGTGATTTTGGATATATTGAGCACACCAAAAAAAGAACAATAATAAGAACTGCTATATGCCTTGCAATAACAATTGGACTTTTTGTCACAGGTCTACTCATATATAAAAGCCAAAAGAGTATATTTAGTATCGTAGCAGCGCTTGGATGCCTTCCTACCGGCTGGAGTGCAGTAAATATGATAATGTTCATAAAAGCAAAAGCATGCAAAACTTCTGATCATAACAGGATTGAAGCTGTAAAAGGCGGTCTTTTAATACATTATGACCACATCATTACATCCTATGATAAAAACTTTTATATAAACGCTTCAACTGTTCTTGATAAAAATGTAGCATGTTATTCAGCAGATAAAGACCTTGATGCAATCGATTGTGAGAAGCACATAAAAAAGATGCTTGTCCAAAATGGATATTCAAGTTATAGCATAAAAGTTTTTAATGATCTGGATAAATTCTGCAACAGGCTAGAACAATTGGAAAATCTAAGATCAGAAAAGGGTATAGATCCTTTCCGGATTGAAGATTCATGGGTTCCGGGGACAGTACAGACTCCTGCATCAATTCTTCTTTCAATCTCATTATAAGGATGCAATATGAAAGAAATAGTTATAGGAAAAAATGAAGAAAACAAACGACTTGATAGTTTCTTAAAATCATATTTGCCTAATGCATCTTCCGGCTTTTTATACAAAATGCTCCGAAAAAAAAGCATTACCTTAAATGACAAAAAGGCTGATGGAAAAGAGAAACTAAGTAAAGGCGACAGCATAAAGATTTTCTTTTCAGATGAAACATTTGATAAATTTCATGGCAAACAGAGTTCACATTCTGTAGAAGAAGGAAATTTCAAGGCACTTAAAGCGTTAGGACCTTTAGAAATAATCTATGAAGATAGCAATATCCTGCTTGTAAATAAGCCTGCAGGTGTCCTGTCACAAAAATCTAAGCCTTCTGATATCAGTCTTAATGACTGGCTTATTGATTATCTTGTAAAAAAAGGTGATATTTCAACTGATGAGCTTGGAACTTTCAAGCCATCAATCTGTAATCGACTTGACAGGAATACAAGTGGAATTGTAATCTGCGCCAAATCTCTTTTGGGCGCCCGTACAATGAGTGAGCTTCTCAAGGATAGAACAGTTGATAAATATTATAGGACTATAGTATCCGGCAAGATTGGGAAATCATCGAAACTTTCAGGATTTCTTTTTAAGGATGAAAAGAAAAACAAAGTCTTTATAAGCCAGGAAGATCCTCACGATACAAGATATTCATATATTGAAACCGAATTTGTTCCACTTGAATATTCAAGCAAAAATAATCTTACTTTATTGGAAGTGAAGCTGATAACAGGTAAGCCTCATCAGATAAGAGCTCATTTAGCTGATCAAAAAACGCCTATAATCGGTGACGTTAAATATGGCGGAAAAGTAATTGCAGGCCAGAATTTTCAGCTGCTTCATTGTTACAGAGTAAGATTTCCAAAAGAAATGTCTATAGAATTTAGCGATATTGCAGGAAAAGAGTATATCGCTGAGTGTCCGGAAATATTTGATAAAATCTTCAGGAGGGGATAAACATGCCTACTTGGAAATCAAGAGGCCTAAGGGGGTCAACCTTAGAAGAACTGATAAACAGGTCTAACGAGAGGTATCTTGAGTTAGGCCTTGCTTTAATTCAAAAAATCCCAACTCCAATTACCCCAATAAATATTGATAAAAAAACAAGACATATTACCCTTGCATATTTTGACCAAAAAAGTACTGTTGACTATATTGGCGCTGTGCAGGGTATTCCAATCTGTTTTGACGCTAAAGAATGCGCTGTGAATACATTTGCTCTCGAAAATATACATCCACATCAGGTCAGATTTATGGAAGACTTTGAGAAGCAGGATGGAATAGCCTTTTTCCTTATCTACTATACAACAAGAAATGAATATTATTATCTGCCATTCAGAGTGCTCAAAAAGTTTTGGGAAAGAGCAGAAAGTGGCGGAAGAAAGAGCTTTAGAAGAGACGAACTATCTGATGATTATGTTATCTTTTCACCGGGAGAACAGGGAGTTCTGATTCCCTATCTGGATCTTATTCAAAAAGATTTGGACGAAAGAGTTTGACATAGTCTGTTTTTTAATATAAACTTTTTACTATGATATCAATTTACTATGGTAGCACTGTGAAGTAATAAAGTATTATTTGTGAGGTTTATATGAGTAAAGTTCTTGTTCATACACCTGATGGTGTAAGAGATATCTATGGAAATGAATGCTGTGACAGAAAGATTATCTGCGAGAAGATACATTCAAAGATGAAAAGTTTTGGCTATGAAGATATTGATACTCCAACATTTGAATTCTTTGATGTCTTTTCAGAAGAGATAAATGCTTCCGATGCCAAGGAACTGTACAAATTTTTTGATAAAGAAGGAAATACACTGGTGCTTAGACCAGACTTTACTCCTTCAATTGCCAGGTGCGCTTCTAAGGTCATGCTTGAGAATGGCAATCCTGTAAGAGTTGTCTATGAAGGCAATACTTTCCTTAACACAACCGAACTTCAGGGAAAACTCAAGGAAAATTACAACATCGGAATAGAACTTATGAATGATCCTTCAGTATATGCTGATGCTGAGGCAATAGCTCTTTTGATAGAATCATTAAGAACTACAGGACTTGAGAATTTCCAGATCAGTGTAGGAGATGCAGACTATTATAAAGGAATTTGTGAAGAAGCAGGCATTTCTCCTGATACCGAAGAGCAGATACGAGAGCAGATAACAGGTAAAAACTATTTCGCTGCTGAAGCAATAATGGTTGAAAAGGGAATCTCAGAAAAATACCGTAATTTAATTGTTAAGGTATCCGAATTTATAGGTTCATCTGATGCCCTCGATAAGGCCATTGGCGAAGTTAAAAACGAAAGATCTATAGAAGCGATAAAAAGGTTAAAGAGCCTTTATGAAGTTCTTTCTATGTATGGCGTAGAAAAATATGTATCCTTTGACCTGGGAATTCTGAGCAAATTCAATTATTATACCGGAGTCATATTCAGCGCATATACCTATGGCGTTGGTGATGCTATTGCCAAAGGCGGACGATATGACAATCTTCTTGGCAAATATGGCAAGGATGCTCCCTCAATCGGCTTTTCAATTGTTCTCGATGGACTGATGTCGGCATTATACAGACAGAATCTGGAAATTACATATGAACAGTCAAATGAGACTATTGAATATACCCCTGACAATTTTAAAGAATCTTTAGAAAAAGCTAAAGAACTTCGCTCTCAGGGCATAAATGTAACTTTAAAAGCAATTTGATGGAGGATATATGAGATATTTAACCTTTGCACTTGGAAAAGGAAGACTTGTGGATTCCACAATGGAGCTTTTAAATAAATGTGGAATTGAATGTAATGAGATATTAGATAAGAAGACCAGAAAGCTCATTTTTACAAATGAAGAATTAAAATTAAAATTCTTCTTGGCTAAGGGACCTGATGTTCCTACATATGTTGAGTATGGAGCAGCAGACATAGGAATTGTTGGTGCTGATACAATATTAGAAGAAAAAAGACGCGTCTATGAAGTTTTAGATCTTGGCTTTGGAAAATGCAGAATGTGTGTATGCGGACCAAAAGAAGCAAAAAAGCTGTTAGAGCATCGTGAAATGATCCGCGTTGCCAGTAAATATCCTAATATAGCCAAAGACTATTTTTTTAACCAGAAACATCAGACCGTAGATATTATTAAATTAAATGGATCTGTTGAACTTGGGCCTATTGTCAACCTTTCAGATGTAATTGTAGATATTGTAGAGACCGGTTCAACTCTAAGAGAAAACGGACTTGAAGTATTGGAAGAGATTTGTCCTTTATCTGCAAGAATGATCGTCAATCAGGTAAGCATGCAGATGGAGACAGAAAGAATCAGGAAACTTATCAGTGATATGAAGGAGAATTTGTAATAAATGAGAACATATAAGCTTAATGAAGAAACAATGAATGACCTTCTTGGGAATCTTCTTAACAGAAATCCCGGAAGTTATACCAATTATGAAAATACTGTTAATGAAATCATAGAAAACGTCAAGAAAAATGGTGATGATGCTTTATTTGAATACACGATGAAATTCGATGGCTGCAAAATCACCGCTGATACAATAAAAGTTACTAAAGAAGAGATAAAGAGTGCGTATTCACAGCTAAGCCCTGAATTTATTGAAGTCATGAAAAAAAGCTGTGAAAATATCCGAATTTTCCACGAGAAACAAAAGCGTAACAGCTGGATTGAAACAAAGGAAGATGGAAGCATCCTCGGTCAGAGAATCCTTCCTATTGAAATCTCAGGTGTCTATGTTCCCGGAGGAAAAGCAGCTTATCCATCAAGCGTACTTATGAATGTAGTTCCGGCAAAAGTTGCAGGAGTAGAAAGAATAATCATGTGCACCCCACCTCAGAAAGATGGAAGTGTAAATCCCGGAACTTTAGTAGCTGCAGATATCGCAGGAGTTGATGAAATCTACAAAGTAGGCGGAGCTCAGGCTATAGCAGCAATGGCATTTGGAACAGCTTGCGTTCCTAAAGTAGATAAAATCACAGGCCCCGGAAATATTTTTGTTGCACTTGCAAAAAAAGCATGCTTTGGGTATGTATCTATTGATTCTATCGCAGGACCAAGTGAGATTTTGGTACTTGCAGATGAGACTGCAAATGCAAGATATGTTGCAGCGGATCTTTTATCCCAAGCTGAGCATGATGAACTTGCAAGCGCAATTTTGATAACAACATCACAGGAACTTGCAGAAAAAGTAACGACTGAAATTTATGGATTCCTTCAGCTACTTGAAAGAGCAGATATTATTAAAAAATCTTTGGATAATTATGGATATATATTCGTTGCAGATTCCATGAAGGATGCAATCGATGCTACAAATGCTGTGGCATCTGAACACTTGGAAATCATAACAGCAAATCCGTTTGAAACAATGACCAAGATTAAAAATGCAGGCGCTATTTTCCTTGGACAGTATTCATCTGAACCACTTGGCGATTATTTTGCAGGTCCTAACCACATTCTTCCTACAAACAGAACTGCAAGATTCTTCTCACCTCTTAACGTGGATGATTTCTTAAAAAAATCAAGCATTATTTCATATTCCTATGATGCGCTTGAAAAAGTCCACAATGATATTGAACTTTTTGCAAAAGAAGAAGGATTGACTGCACACGCCAATTCAATCGCTGTAAGATTTGAGCAATGACCAATTTGGTAAAAGAATAGAATTACGAACGCAATTTTATGAAATATTGTCAAAATTGCAAGTTAACTTTCTAAACTGATTATAAATTGCAAGTTATATTTTTTTTATAAGATAAAGCAACAATATTTGGTTGTATGATAGTAAGGAGCTACTATTTATGGAGGCAAGAACTTCTGAAGTTGCAAGAAAGACAAATGAGACAGATATTCATGTTTCGTTCAATCTGGATGGAAGTGGCAAGAGCAATATAAACACAGGTATCGGCTTTTTTGATCATATGCTTACAGGTTTTGCCCGCCACGGACTGTTTGACCTGACTGTTGATGTTAAAGGAGACCTTGAGGTTGATTGTCACCACACGGTTGAAGATACAGGAATTGTCATCGGGCAGGCCATAGCTAAAGCATGTGGTGATAAAAAAGGAATAAAGCGTTATGGAAGTATGATCCTGCCAATGGATGAGACATTGGTAATGAGTGCGGTTGACCTATGTGGCAGACCATATTTTGTTTTTGACGGAGATTTTACAGCGCCAATGGTTGGTGATTTTGATACCCAGATGGTCAGAGAATTCTTCTATGCAGTTTCGTATTCAGCATCCATGAACCTTCATCTCAGAATCATTACCGGTATAAATGACCATCACAAGATCGAGGCTCTTTTTAAAGCATTTGCTAAGGCTTTGGATGAGGCAACCATGATAGATAATAGGATTACCGACGTATTAAGTACAAAGGGAGCGCTATAACATGTCAAGTTTAAAAAGAAAATTTGTTGCATCAATTTATTTATTCGATGGAAAAGCATTTAGTAGTTTTGATAAAAAAGAAGTCATTTCAGATAATCCTGTGGAACTTGCAGTAAAATATTCTGATGCAAATGTTGATGAGATTATTACTTTTGACCTTTCTCCTTCAGGAGATGATAAGGCACATGAACTCTCTTTAAATGTAATAAAGAATATATGTAAGGAAGTTGATGTTCCTGTGGTCGGAGCCGGCAATATAAAACGTATGGAGGATATCAAAAAGCTTCTTTATGCAGGTTGCAAGAAGGCTTGTCTTAATTTTTCAAAGTCCGGAAATATTGAAATTCTTGAAGAAGTATCTGAAAAGTTTGGAAAAGAAAAGATATCTATTTGTTTTGATGATTACAGTAGTGTTGACGAAAATAAGGATTTAGTTAATAAATATGCATCAGAACTTATTTTTATCAATACTGAAAATATTAATTCCTATAATAAAACCCAAACGGATTTAAATATTGTTCTTCTGGTAAATGATACTGATATTTCCCCCTGCAGTATTTTTGAAAAATACGAATTTGTGTCAGGTGTTACCGGCGACATAATAAATTCACAAATATCAAATATTAGTGAATATAAAGAAGAATGTATATCGCATGATATCAAAATATACCAGTTGGAACCTGCTTTTTCATGGGCTGACCTCAAGAAAAACTCTGATGGAATGGTACCTGTTATTGTCCAGGATTACCGGACTGATAAAGTTTTAATGCTGGCATACATGAATGAAGAGTCATATAATATTACATTGAGAACAGGGAAGATGACGTACTTCAGCCGTAGCAGAAATGAGCTTTGGATCAAGGGAGAAACAAGTTCGCATTATCAATATGTGATGTCATTAACTTGTGACTGCGATCTTGATACTATTTTAGCAAGAGTCAAACAGATTGGTGCCGCCTGTCACACAGGAAGCTATTCCTGCTTTTTCAATGAAATTGCCGCAAAAGACTTCAATGAAAAAAATCCGCAGAAAGTGCTTGACAGTGTATTTGAAGTCATAAAAGACAGAAAGGTTAATCCAAGGCAAGGCTCATATACTAATTATCTTTTTGATAAAGGACTTGATAAGATTCTGAAAAAAGTTGGTGAAGAAGCGACAGAAATGGTTATAGCCGCCAAAAATCCGGATTCTAATGAAATAGTTTACGAAATGTCTGATTTCCTGTATCATATGATGGTCCTGATGGCAGAAAAAAATGTCAGTTGGGAAGATGTAACCGACGAACTATCCAGACGATAAGGAAATGATATGAATTACAATTTAGCTTTAAATGATGAGACATTACTTAGTATTGAAAAGCCTGAGAGATACATAGGAAACGAAGTAAATTCTGTGGTCAAGGATAAATCCAAAATTGATATCAGATTTGCTTTTTGTTTTCCTGATGTATACGAAATAGGAATGTCTCATCTGGGAATACAAATTCTTTACGGAATGTTTAACTCTTATGAGGATGTATGGTGCGAGAGAGTCTACTCGCCCTGGCTTGATATGGATAAAGTCCTTAGAGAGAAGAACATTCCTCTTTTTGCGCTTGAATCTCAGGACCCTGTCAAGAACTTTGATTTTCTTGGATTTACGATCCAGTATGAGATGTGCTATACGAATATTTTGCAGGTTCTTGACCTTTCAGGCATTCCTCTTTTTTCCAAAGACAGAACATGGGATGATCCTATTGTTATAGGCGGTGGCCCTTGCACCTACAATCCGGAACCAATCACCGATTTCTTTGATGTTTTTTATATTGGTGAGGGAGAAACGCAGTACAGACATATTTTTGATCTTTATAAGCAGGCCAAAAAAGATGGTATATCAAGGCAGGAATTTTTACATATTTTAGCTAAGGTTCCCGGTATATATGTTCCATCACTTTATGAGGTTACATATAAAGAAGACGGAACAATAAAAGCTATGGAGCCTGTTTTTGACGATGTTCCAAGACAGATTGATAAAGAACTTTGCACAGAGCTTTCAGATGCTTTTTATCCGACCAAACCTGTTGTGCCATACATTAAAGTTACTCAGGACAGAGTTGTTCTTGAAGTAATGCGAGGATGCATCAGAGGCTGCAGATTCTGTCAGGCAGGTCAGCTTTATAAACCATTAAGAGAAAAAGATGTTGAGCATCTCAAGAAACTTGCAATTGAATCTCTTAAGAACACAGGCTACGAAGAAATATCACTTAGTTCTTTAAGTTCCAGTGATTATACTCAGCTACCTGAGCTTCTGGACTTTTTGATTGAGAGCTGCAACAGCAAGAAGGTAAATATTTCACTTCCTTCACTTAGAATTGATGCATTCTCACTTGATGTAATGAGTAAGGTCCAGGATGTAAAAAAGAGTTCCCTTACCTTTGCACCTGAAGCAGGAACTCAGAGGATGAGAGATGTAATAAATAAAGGTCTTACCGAAGAAGATATTTTACACGGCTCTCATGAGGCTTTCCTTGGTGGCTGGAATAAAGTTAAGCTTTATTTCATGCTTGGACTTCCTACAGAGACAGATGAAGATATTTTAGGAATCGGAGATATAGCAAATAAAGTAGCTGTTGAATATTTTGAGACTGTACCTAAGGAAAAAAGAAACGGAAGAACGATAGACATAGTTGCAAGCACTTCTTTCTTTGTTCCTAAACCATTTACACCATTCCAGTGGGCTCCAATGAACACCAAAGAGGAGTTTCTTGATAAGGCAAATAAGACCCGAAAGGGAATCATGTCTCAGCTGAACCAGAAACATATCAAATATAACTGGCATGAGGCTGACGCAAGCATGATGGAAGGTGTTCTTGCAAGAGGCGACAGACGTCTTAACCAGGTTATTTTAAAGGCATATGAAAAAGGATGCATTTTTGACGCATGGGGCGAATACTTCAAGTTTGATGTATGGATGGAATGCTTTAAAGAATGTGGTGTTGATCCATTCTTCTACACAACAAGAGAAAGAAAAGATGATGAGATATTCCCATGGGATATTTTGAATTGTGGAGTATCCAAGAAGTTTCTTTTAAGAGAATGGAAAAATGCTCTTGCCGGAAAACCATCCTCCAACTGTAGAAGTGGATGTCTTGGCTGTGGAGCCGGAACTTACGGCGTAGGTGTATGCTTTGAAGGAAAGTGAATTAGAGAATGAATAAATTGCGACTTAAATTTTCAAAGAATGGCCCGATCAAATTTATCGGTCATCTTGATGTAATGAGATATTTTCAAAAAGCTATCAGACGAGCTGAAATAGATATAAAGTATTCCGAAGGTTTTAGCCCTCATCAGGTTATTTCTTTTGCTCAGCCTCTTAGTGTCGGCGCTACGAGTGATGGCGAATATATGGATATAACCGTAAATTCAATGACGAGCGCAAACGATGTAATGGACAGGCTTAACAGTGTAATGAATGAAGGTATAGAAATTCTCGCGATTGAGGAACTTTCAGATTCATCTGAGAAGGCAATGACCGCTGCATATGCTGCGAAGTATAAAATCAGATTCAGAGAGAGCCTTAAGCCTGATTTTGACTGGATTTCTGAATTCAAAGCTTATCTTTTAAAAGAAACTCTTCCTGCAATGAAAAAGACAAAGAGTGGTGAAAAAGAAATAGATATGAAGCCCATGATCTATGACTATTCTTTTTCTGAAGAAGATGAGTCTGTGACACTGCTTTTAAGTATGAGCAGCGCAAGCACATTAAAGCCAGCTTTACTGTTTGATTACTTTTTTAAGAGTATGGATAAAGAAATTCCTGCCAATGCGCTTGATATCCATAGAATAGACATTTACAGACTTTGTTCAGATGATGGCAAAGAGTATATTGAGCCATTTATAACAAATGGTACTAATGAAAGGTTTTATTTAAATGTCTGATGGAGAAATAATTTTATCAAGTTACAAAAATGTTCCTGTTGTAACTGCGTTTATTGATAATAAGATGGAATTTCTTGCTTTTGAAAGAAAAAGCGATCTCCAGAATATTTACCTTGGCAAAGTAGACCATATTGTAAAGAATTTAAATGCTGCATTTATCAAATATGATAAGGATGAGATTGGATATCTTCCCCTTGGAAAGATTGTACCAGCTTGTGTATGTAATAAAAATTATACGCAAGGAAATACAATTAAAAATGGCGACGAAGTAATAGTTCAGGTAGAGGCAGAAGCAATCAAGCTAAAAAAAGCCAAATTAACAACGTCATTATCGATATCCGGTAAGTATTCTGTTGTAACCCTTGGAAGAAAAGGTGTTGGCGCGTCAGTTAAATTAAATGATGATATCAGACATTTTCTTATTGAATCAATCAGAGATGAGTTCAACAGATTATCAGATAGTTATTCGGATAAACTATACGGCGACAGCATTGGCGTTATAATACGAACAAATGCTTCATCAATACCAAAGGAAGCTATTGTCAGCGAATTATTACTTGATATAGAAAGCTGTATAAATAAACTGATTAAGATACTTGATGAAGGAAGAATGAGAACTATTTATTCTCTTTTACATTCATCTGAAACTCAAACTCTTGATAAGGCAAAAGCTTTCTTAAACTCGAGAGATATTCATGATCCAAAGGTTATAGAAGATTCCGGGATACATGGTATAATTTCCAGGATTGACAGCCTTAGGCAAAATAAGATCTGGTTAAAAAGTGGAGCATTTCTTATTATCGAACAGCTTGAAAGCTTTAATGCGATCGATGTTAATACAGGAAAAGCAATTAAGGGAAAAGATGATATAACCGAAAAAGTAAATTTTGAAGCTGCCGATGAAATAATGAGACAGGTAAGGCTTCGAAATCTTACCGGAATGATATTGATAGATTTTATCAATATGAGTGATGATAAGAATGAAAAACTGATTGCTCATATGAAGAATTTATGCAGAAAAGATCCGGTACATACTAATTTTATTGATATAACCGGACTTGGTATAATGGAACTTACCAGGAATAAAAACGATAAATCATTAAAAGAAATTTTGTCAGAAGTTGAAAAAGTTGTTGACAGTCTGAACTCTTAGTGTTATTATTTCATAGTATGCCGCTTAACTAGGCAGAAGAGAGCTTATGCTCCGCCAAAGTTAGCGAGTTTTTTGAAGAAGGAGGTAACTTATGTACGCAATTATTGTAACTGGTGGAAAGCAGTACAAAGTTTCCGAAGGCGACGAAATCAGAGTAGAGAAGCTCGAAGTTGAGCCTGGAAAAGATGTAACATTTGACAATGTTATAGCTGTAAATGACGGATCTTCACTCAAGGTTGCTGGCGATGTTAGCTCAGCTAAGGTTGATGCTACAGTTGTTGAGCAGGGCCGTGCTAAGAAGGTTATCGTTTACAAGTACAAGAGAAAGACTGGCTATCACAAGAAGAATGGTCACAGACAGCCTTTCACACTTGTTAAGATTAACAAGATCACAATGTAATTTTGCAGTGGAATAATATGACTACAATCACGATAACCAAGAATTCCAATGACTCTTATTCGAGTATAGAATGCAAGGGGCATGCGGGTTATGCTGAATATGGCAATGATATAGTGTGTTCAGCAATCTCTGTTCTTACTATCAATTTGATCAATTCAATTGATTCTTTTACAACTGATAAGTATGCTACAGAACAGGATGAGAAAAAAGGTTTGATAGTAATTCGATTTTTGGAAGAACCATCACATGATGCGGATCTTTTAATTAAATCTTATGAACTAGGCGTAGAGAGTATATTCCAACAATATGGTAAGAAGTATTTGAACATTAAATTTAGGAGGGAATAAGTCATGATGAATATGAACCTTCAATTTTTTGCTCATAAGAAGGGTGTTGGATCTACAAAGAACGGTAGAGATTCTGAATCCAAGAGACTCGGAGCAAAAAGAGCTGACGGACAATTCGTAAAGGCCGGTAATATTTTATACAGACAGCGTGGCACACACATTCATCCTGGTGTAAATGTAGGCATTGGTAGCGATGATACATTATATGCACTTGTTGATGGTGTTCTTAGATTTGAGCGTAAGGGCAGAGATAAGAAACAGGCCAGCGTTCATCCTGTAGAGAATAAGTAATTTTTTTATGTTTAATCGGGCTTCAAACAAGATTGTTTGAAGCCCTTTTTACAACCACAAGGTTGTTATTTATAAAGGAGTAAATATGCCTGTATTTGTAGATAAAGCAAGAATATTTATCCAAAGTGGAAAAGGTGGCGACGGTCACGTTTCATTCAGAAGAGAGAAATACGTACCTAACGGCGGTCCCGATGGAGGTGACGGCGGTAAAGGTGGCGATATAATATTTAAAATTGATGAAGGAATCAATACACTATCTGATTTCCATTATGGCGGTAAATACAAAGCGGAAAATGGCCAGGATGGAAACAAAAGACGTTGCCATGGAAAAAATGGTTCTGACCTTATAATCAGAGTTCCGGAAGGAACTGTTGTAAAAGAAGCTCAAACCGGAAAGGTTATTGCAGATATGAGCCGCGACAACAGAGAAGTTGTCGTTTTAAAAGGCGGTAGAGGTGGAAATGGAAACATGCATTATGCTACATCTACCATGCAGGCTCCTAAATATGCTCAGCCTGGTCAGCCTGCTATTGAGCTTGAAGTTTTGTTGGAGCTTAAAGTAATAGCTGATGTTGGCTTAGTTGGATTTCCAAATGTTGGTAAATCAACATTTTTATCAAAAGTATCTAATGCCAAGCCTAAGATTGCAAACTACCATTTCACAACACTTTCACCAATGCTCGGTGTTGTAGATCTTCAGGATGCAAAGGGCTTTGTTGTGGCAGATATTCCCGGACTTATTGAAGGAGCATCTGAAGGAGCAGGACTTGGACATGAATTTTTGCGTCACATAGAGCGTACAAGAATGATGATCCATATCGTTGATGCTGCTTCAACTGAAGGTCGTGATCCTTTTGAGGATATTGAAGCTATCAACAACGAGCTTAAGAACTATAACGCTGATATAACAAATAAGCCACAGGTAATAGCTGCCAACAAGATAGACATGCTGCCTGATGGAGAAGAATCTGAAATTATTCTTAAATTAAAAGAAAAATATGAACCATTAGGAGTTAAGGTGTTTGCAACATCTACCCTAACTGGAAAAGGCATACAGGAACTGTTATACTATGTAAGTAGAACTATTTCTGAAATGCAGGATAAGCCAATAGTATTTGAGCAGGAATACTTCCCTGAGACTATGGCTAGAGTTGAAGATGATGCATTTACTGTAACATATGATTCAGATAAGCACGAATATGTCGTTGAAGGACCTAAGATTGAAAAAATGCTTGGGTACACCAATCTTGAATCTGAAAAAGGATTTGTATTCTTCCAGAAATTTATGGCTGACAATGGTATTCTTGATGACCTTGAAAAGCTTCATATTCAGGAAGGTGATACAGTCAGAATGTATGGCTTTAGTTTTGAATATTACAGAAATGCTGATACAGTACCCGGAACATTTGAAGAGGATGAAGAAGAATGACATTAACTAGTAAACAACGTGCTTATTTAAAGAGCCTTGCAGCTGATCTTGAACCTGTTTTTCAGATTGGTAAATCATGTGTAAGTCCAGAGATAACAGCTGCTATTGCTGAGACTTTCAATACACATGAACTTGTGAAGATCACAGTGCTTAAGAACTGCGAAGAAGACGTAAAAGAAGTAGCTATAACAATTTCAGAGCGTACTCGTTCAGAACTTGTTCAGGTTATCGGAAGAAGATTTGTTTTATATAAACCTTTTAAAGATGAACCGAAGATTATTTTACCTAAAGCAAACAAGAAAGCTTAAATGATTCATAAACCTATTTATACCATTAGGAGGCTTAATTATGGAATGCAGAAAGATTGGTATACTTGGAGGAACATTTGACCCTATTCATAATGCGCATTTAATGCTTGGTGAAGCTGCAAGAGAACAGTTTGGCTTAGACAGAGTAATCTATATTCCTAATAATCTTGCTCATTTTAAGAATCGTACGGAAATATCAGGTTGTGAAGAGAGATATCAGATGGTAAAAATGGCTATTTCCGAAAATCCATTTTTTACCTGCTCCAGACTGGAAATAGATAAACCTCAAGGGTCATACACTATCGATACTATTGAAGATTTAAAGAGAATGTATCCCGGAGATGAATTATATCTGATTCTTGGAGCAGATTCTGTAATAGGAATTGATACCTGGTATAGAGCAAAAGACCTGATAAAGTCATGTGTCATACTTGCAGCAATCCGACATGAGGATGATGTTGCAGCTCTGGATAAGAAGAGACGCGAGCTTAAAATGATGTATGATGCAGATGTTAGATTACTGAATTTTAACAGAATTGATATTTCATCAACAGACATCAGACAAAAGATTAGAATAGGCAGATCAGTCAGATATATGCTTCCTGACGAATGCATTGAATACATTTGTATCAAGGGGTTATATAAATGAGAACTATTGAAATTTCGCAAAAGCTACGTAAGGAATTACAAAAAGAATTAAAGCCCGATAGATTCGATCATACTTTAGGAGTTGCATATACTGCAGCAAGTATGGCGTTTGTACATGGTGCAGATGTTCAGAAGGCACTAATTGCAGGAATGCTTCATGACTGTGCTAAATGCATGACTCATGAAGAACATGTTAAGATTTGCGAAAAAAATAAAATAGATATGACTGATGTTGAACGCAGAAATCATTCTTTGCTTCATGCAAAAGTAGGTGTCTATATAGCCAGAACAAAATATGATATCTACGATACAGAAATTCTTGATGCAATAAGATGGCACACTACAGGCAGAGAAGATATGTCGCTGCTTGAAAAAATAGTGTATATTGCCGATTTTATAGAGCCTAACAGAAGACAGCTTGAAGACATGGATTTGATCAGAAAAGAAGCATTCACAGATATAGATTTATGTCTTGCGCATATTCTTCATAATTCTGTGGTCTATCTTAAAACCATCGGTAAAGAATGCGATGATGCTACAATGGATGCATATGAATATTATAAAAAGTTCTATATAAAGAAATGATGTAACATTTAAGATTTAGGTCAAACATCAATTGTTTGCCTATTAGTTTTTGTAAATTGACGAGGTAAATATGGCAGATATTAGTATTTCAAAGAAAATGGCTGCATTAGCTGTAGATGCACTGGAAGATCGTAAAGGCGAAGATATTAGAATCATTGATATCAGTGAAATCTCTACACTTGCTGATTATTTTATCATTGCTGCAGGTACTAACATCAATCAGGTTCAGGCACTTGCTGATAATGTAGAAGAAACTTTTGGAAGAGCCGGATATCATATGAAGAGCAGCGAAGGCTACGAGTCAGGAAACTGGATTTTACTTGATTTTGAAGATATCATTGTTCATGTTTTCGATAAAGAAAACAGATTATTCTATGATCTTGAGAGAATCTGGAGAGACGGAAAATCTATCAGTAAAGAAGACCTGTGATTGCTATACATTATTAAATAAATAATTATTGCAACTTGTTTAGAATAAAAAAAGACGTTCTGATAATGCTTTTAGCAAATCGGAACGTCTTTTTTTATTAGAATCAATAAAATCTCATTACTCCAAATACTTTACCAAGAATCTTGCAATCATCAACAATGATAGGGTCCATTGTATCATTCTCGGGCTGAAGTCTGATATGTCCTTTTTCTTTGTAGAAAGTCTTAACAGTTGCAGAATCGTCAATAAGAGCAACTACCTGGTCCCCATTCTTGGCAGAATCACACTGCTGAACAAAAATCTGATCTCCATTAAAGATTCCGGCATTGATCATGGAATCTCCCTTAACTTTAAGGATAAAAGCATCAGTTCCCTTAGGACACATACTGGCAGGAATAGGAATATAAGAATCAATATTCTCCTCAGCCAGAATAGGAACACCTGCTGCAACCTGACCGATTACAGGAATGCTTACGATTTCTGTTCTAACCATATTAAAACCATCGTCGCATACCTCTATAGCACGTGGCTTGGTAGGATCACGTCTAATATAACCGTTCTTCTCCAGTGTCTCCAAGTGAGAATGAACGGATGAAGTTGATTTGAGATTTACAGCCTGACATATATCCCTTACTGAAGGCGGAAATCCTCTCTGAAGAGTCTGCTGCTTGATGTAGTCTAAGATTTCTTGCTGTTTCTTGGAAATATTACCTTTTTCCATAGATACCTCCTTGAAATAGATTTATTACGCTATATTACTAAATAGACAAATAATGCAAATTTTATATGTTCCAAAATTGCTATTTAATCACATATCTGTGTAATAGTATAACACCTCATCATCACTTTGGCAAATATTTGTTCGGAAATTTTGTTCGGAATATTTGTTCGATTTTTGTTGACAAAAGAATATTTGTTCGATAACATATTTACAGAACGATTGTTCGCAACAAATGTTTGGATGTTTGAATTTTTAGTTGTTAACATGTAAGAGAAATTAGATTGAACAAGAAGTGTGGGGGATAAGGTTATGAGTGATGCAATGTATGCTGCTGCAAGTTTATATAATGATCCAAGGTTCTTTAGTAAGAGCGAAGTACGTATCAGAAACAATCGTAAAAGAAGACAAAGAATTGTCCGCAGGCAATTTTCAATGCTTTTAATTGCAATCACTATTATTATCTTTCTGGCAGTATTTTTCACATCAACACTAATGTCTGATGCCAAGTCAGATACATACGAGCCTGAATTTAAATATTTCACTACAATAACTGTACATAGTGGTGATACGCTTCTTAGCATCGCAGATGATTATTACTCACCAGACCATTATGATAACCTCAAGTCTTATATTTCTGAAATCTGTAATCTGAATGGAATAGAGAGCGCAGATCTGTTAAAAGCCGGTGAAAATTTGATCATTCCGTATTTTTCAAAAGATTATAGATAATTGATAGAACATTTCAAAGTAGTATCTTTGAGAAAAATAGTTTTACGATAATCCAAACAAAATTGTACCGCAATTAAATTTATATAAAAAACTGATTAAAATTAAGTATGCAATTGATAAAGAAGAAATAAACTTTATGAATTGCATACTTTTTAATTGCTTTACGAAAACGCAATTATATCATATTTTTGTCTAATTGTTACAAATATTTATCTTATATATTTTGTTCTTTGTAATATTTACATATCATATTCACTATGTTAGATTAGCGTCATGGCGAAATGCCAAAACGTTATATGACCTAGTGTGGGAAAGGAGAACTAATTTATGAACAAGAAAGCAATTAGTAGATTTATTGCGTGTATGATGGCTTTTGTATTATTATTTGCAATAAGCCCTGCGGTTACATCTCTGGCAGCTAATGAAATAACTGAGACAAGAGTTTCTTATTTTACCTCGAAAAATCACGGTACTGCCTATCATAGTTACAGTGTTTATAATGCTAAAAAAATCACAAATATAAAAAGTTCAAAGAAGGCTGTTGTTGAGCCAACTGGATATCATTTAAGTAATAGTTCTAGTAAATATACATATTTTGATGTCAATGGAAAGCAGACTAATCAAAGTTCTTCATCAAGTAAATATGCATATGTTACTGCAACAGTAAAAAAAGCTGGAACAGCTGTTCTTACATTCAAGGATGACCAAAAGCGTTCTTATAAATGGACTTTCAAAGTATATAATTATGAAAATCCAGTAAAAACTTTTAAAGTTGCAAGAAAAGGCGTGACATCTAAAAACTATGCCGGCTATTTTAAAGATTCAACTTCTGCTAGTAAGTCAATTACTATCGACAAGAATGGCGTTGTTAATGTTGATCTGGTAGCAAATAAAAATTGGCAGATTAAATATGTATCAATGTCAAATTCATTAAATCCATCCGATGGTTATGAATCATTATCATATACTCGTAGTTTCTATAATGGAATAAACAAAGTATCATTTTCATATCCAAGTTATAAAGTTAAAGGATCTGGCTCAGTATATGTAGAATTCCAAAATAAACAAACTGGTGGATATATTAATTTGAGACTACCTATAGCTGCTAAAACCACTACAAAGTAATCTTAAATTTTATAAAAAAAATTGATAAAAATAAAGTATGCAATGGATAAAAGGAAAATAAACTTTTTCTATTGCATACTTTTTAATTGCTTAACAAAAGTGCAACTATATCATATCTTTGTCTAAATATTACAATTATGAACAATTATTATGTTGTATTTTGTGAAATTTACACTTTCTAATCCCTATGTTAGATTTAACTCATGAAGCAATACTAAAAGTCTTAATCATCATTTAAGTCGGAAAGGAGAGCTAAGAATATGAACAAAAAATCAATGAGTCGATTTATTGCATGTTTGATGGTTTTTATAATGGTGTTTGCTTTTAGTCCTGCAGTTATGTCACAAGCTGCTACTAAAAAGACTAGTTACACTTATACTATTTATCTGAGATCAAAAGATGCATATAGTGATTTTACACAGATCTCAGTTCCAAATGCTACAAAACTAACTAATATCAAAAGTAGTAAGAAGTCTGTAGCAAAAGCAGACGGGTACTATGTAAGTAATAATAAAAATAATAATACCTACTATGATAATGCCGGAAAAGAAACTAATAAATACAATGATAGTTATATATGTGCGAATCTTAATGTTATCTTAAACAAACCAGGAACATCTATTATTTCTTTCAAGGATAATAAAAAGAACTCTTATGAATATAAATATGTCATAAAAGACTATGTCAATCCCGTTAAGACTTTCCAACTTGCAAGAAGTGGTGTGACATCAGCTAATTATGCAAAATATTTTAATAATGGAACAGAATCCTCAAAATCAGTTAAAATTGATAAAAATGGTACAGTTAAATTAAGTGTTGCCGCCAAAAAGGGTTGGAAAATAACTGGAATTCATATGCACAATTCATCATGGTCAAGCAAAGCCAGTGAATACGGTTCAAGAGGCAAAGAAATTATGGGCGGAGCTGATAAGGCTACATTGTCATTCCCAGGATATAATACTAAATGGGATGGTAATGTTACTGTTACTTTCGAAAATAAAAATGATGGTGCAACATTATCAGTAAATCTCCCTATTAAAAATAACTCAACAAAAAAATAATATCGTTATAATTTGATATATCCATATGAAATCGAAAGCCATCAAAGAGTGATGCAATAAGAACGCTCTTTGATGGCTTTTATGAGTTGAGAGTAATATAATACGGTTTAAATAAAAGAGTGAAAATAATTTGAAATAAATGTGAAATTTTATTTAACATTTCAGTGAATCTATGATAATATTTTATCAATGCGGAATTTATGTGTGAAAAAAGTTTTTGAAAGGGGTTCTAAATTGAATAAAAAAGTTTTGACAAAAATCGTAGCCGGTGCATTAAGTTTTGCATTGTTATTTACTGTTGCACCTGCAGTTAAATCTGAAGCAGCTGATAATGTTATTACCAGCAGTTCTTCTGTCTATTTTAGTTCTAAGAATATATCATATTCTAGTTCTTCATTTACTGTTCCCAATAGTAATGGTAAAACTATAAAAACTATTAAGAATCTTAAGACTAGTAATAAGAACGTTGCAGAACCTACAGGGTTTTCTATATCAAATAATTCTTATCATACAAAGTATTACGATCTGAATGGAACGCTCAAAAATGAGTACAATTCTGATTCAAAATATGCATATATTTCTTATAAAGCTACAAAGCCAGGAAAAGCAAATTTTACATATCAGATTGGAAAACAGAAGTATAAACATACAATTACTGTCTACGCATATTCTAATCCTGTAAGTAAGCTTAGCATCTACAACACAAGTGAAAAGAAACCTAAGAACTACGCTAAGTTGTTTAATACTTCTTCATATATATATAGCTATAATAACAACGGGATTAAAGTTCCCAAGAATGGTAAGGTTAAGCTTAGTGCAACAGCAGCTAAGGGATGGGTTATCACTAGCATGAGCATTTATAATAATTTAACTGATACCACTCATTATAAGTCACGTTCTTATTCTAACGGTGTAAACTCTGCATCAATTGCACTTCCTGAGTATAGCAATAAGGGAACAGGCAGGGTATATGTTAATTTACGTAACACAAAGACTAACGGCACATGCCAAATAACAGCTTATGTTAACGCTGCTACAACTAACAAATAATTATTATTGTTAGTAATAAAATGATTCATTTATTCCGCAATTAAAGATCAGCCGCTTGGAAATTTAATCTAAGCGGCTGATTTTCTGTTAACCTAAAGTATTTCATTTATGCTTTTTGTAAATATCAAATATATCAAATTAGAGGAGATAAGGAATTTTGAAAAGAATAAATTTTATAAAAAGGATAATGTGTCTTTTTTTCTTTTATCCTTGCCTTTTTATGTATTCAGTGCATTAGTTTTAAGTATTAAGATTTACCAGCTCAGATTATAGTACAATTTATAAATGTGAAAGAAAAATTAAAAAAATGTGAAAATTTATTTAATTATTTAGAGTTTTGTGCTAAACTAATTTTCATGCGGAATCAATTATAAATGAAAAAAGGATTTTGAAAGGGGAAATAATTTTGAAAAAGAATTTTATCGGCAAGGTAGTTGCTTGCGCTTTAAGTTTTGCTTTATTGTTCTCAGTTAGTCCTGCTGTAACATCACAGGCTGCTACTCAGACAGTAAAGAGTTCATCAACATCTTATATGGATTCAAAGACATCTGGCAATGCTAGTTTAAGTTTTAGTGGAGTAAAAAAATACAACAAGGTTAGTAGCTCCAATAAAAATGTTGCAAAAGTTTCATACTATAGTTATTCAAATGGAGAATACACTCTTTTAGATTCAAACGGAAAAGTTTCATATTCAGGCAGTACTTCATCTGCTTATATATCACTTAATCTGTATAAGAAGGGTACAACAAACGTATCTTTTGTTTCCGGAAATAAAAAGTATTTACATACTCTTAATGTTAAGAACTATGTAAACCCAGTAAACAAACTTAGTGTATCCGGAATTAACAAAGGCGCAAATCTCAAGAACAACTTTAAAAACGCTGCAACTTCAAATGCAAAAGTGAAGGTTGCAAAGAGTGGTAATGTAACAGTAAATGTTGTTCCGATTAGCGGATGGGTTATTGATAGCGTTACATTAACTAATTCAGTTAAAAACGGTACAATGTCAGTAACTCGTAGCTTTAGTAACTATGCTTCATCTGCTAAGTTTACTATGGCTGGATATGATGCAAACTATCCTGGTACAATTACTGTTAGATTTGTAAACAAGAAGGATAAGGGTGCTATCTCTGTTAGACAGAGTATCAATGGTTTAAAAGTAAAATAATATATAAAATAAGTATTCCGCAAATTCTAGAAAATCAAATACTTTAATAAAAAAGCATGCCTGATAGAAAAACAATCTATGTGGCATGTTTTTTTATTGAATTTTACAAGTATAACATTTACAAACAATTCTCCTGACGGAAAAATGAGTAATCATCGTGAATACAAAAGTGGCACAACAAAAGCCTCTATAGGTCTCGAAGATTATAATGCCAGCCTAAAAACTGAAGGTTCAATCGCCATTGAACTTAAGAATGAAAAAGATGGCGCAACTCAGTATATATATGCAAGAATAAACGGACTAGATAAATGCTACTAATTTTAAAATAACAATGTTAATTATTCAGACAAAAAACGCGAACTATGTCGTGTATTTCATAAAATCCAACTTAGAAAGACTGATTAAAGAGAGATTTCATATTTACTTGAAGTCTCTCTTTATTACTGTATAATGATACACATGAGAATCATTTATTGAATATAAAATGCCTATTCAATAAAGTTTTTTAATGATGGATGACATTTCTTTTTTTAATTCAATCGCTTTCCAAGGAGATTCCATGAAGCTTTCTGTATTATTGAAATACAAAAATATCGTAATTCAATGCCATGATAATCCTGATGCAGATGCAATCTGTTCAGGCTATGTTTTATACAGGTATTTTCAAAAACATAACAAAAAGGTCAGATTTATATACTCAGGAAATTTTCAAATTAGTAAGAGTAATCTTGTTTATCTGATAAAAGAACTAAAGATTCCCATTGAATTTGTCAGTAATTTAAAATCCAAACCAGACCTTCTTTTGCTTACCGACTGTCAGTACGGAGAGGGCAATGTACGTAAATTTGTAGCAAAAGATGTTGCCGTGATTGATCATCACCAGGTTTATGGAAACCTACCGAAACTCAATGAAGTAAGAAGTAACCTTGGAAGCTGTTGCTCAGTAATATGGCATTTACTTAAGATTGAAAGTGAAGAAGACTTAATTGACGCAAAGGTAGCAACTGCACTTTATTACGGTCTGTATTCAGATACAAATGCTTTCTCTGAAATGTCTCATCCTCTTGACCGAGATATGATAGAATCTCTTTGTTTTGACAAAAATCTGATTGTAAAACTAAAGAATATGAATCTTACTTTAAAAGAAGCTAAGATTGCAGGTGTTGCAATGCTCGGCGTTGATTATCATGAGAAAAACCGATATGCAATACTTAGAACTGATCCCTGTGATCCAAATATTTTAGGACTCATCGGTGATTTTATTGTTGCAGTTGATACCATAGATGTATGCCTTATATATAGCGTTTTATCATTTGGAGTGAAGTTCTCTATAAGAAGTTGTTCGAATGAAACCAGAGCTGATGAACTGGCAGCCTTTCTTTCCCAAAAGATTGGTTCAGGTGGCGGACATACAGAAAAGGCCGGTGGCATACTAAAAAATGATCTTATCAAAAAACATTTTCCTGATTATATTGAAATTGATGATGATTCTGCAAAACATTCAATATCAAATATCATAAGAGAACGTATGCGTGATTATTTCGAAAATGCTGAGATCATACATGCAAACAGGGCAGTTCTAGATATTTCAAAAATGGCAAAATATGAAAAGGCTCCGATCACACTTGGATACGTTGAAACTATTGGAAATATTCCGCCAGGAAGTATGGCAATTATTCGAACTATCGACGGTGATATAAATCTTGAGATAAAAGAAAATACCATTCTGATCATTGATACAACAGGTAACGTTAAGGCAATAACAAGAGAAAAATTTAACAGTAGTTATGCTAAATCCAGAAAGAAATTCAAATTAAATACTGATTATGATCCTATGATAAAAAATGCGGATACCGGCAAATCCAATTCACTTCTTCCTCTTGCAAAGAGCTGTGAATCAATAGGAGATAACAAAATCTACGCCAAGAAGCTGACTAAAACCACAAAGCTATTTTCCTATTGGGATTCAGATAAATACATGCTTGGACAACGAGGGGATTACCTTGCTGTAAGTCAGGACGATATTCATGACATTTTTATCGTTGATAAAAACGTTTTTAAGAAAACATATAAATCAGTACAATAAATAGTATCATTAAAAAGCAACCAAAGTCCACTAAATAAATCTTAGGAAATTGGTTGCTTTTATAAATATTATTACCATTATCAATAAAGAAATTACTTCTCTCTAAGTTTTACCATCTTAGCAGCGCGGCGTCTATTATCTTCATCCTGCGCTGCATAATGCTTTCTGGTAGTATTGACATCTTTATGTCCAAGAACATCAGCCACAAGATAAATGTCCCCGGATTCTTTATAAAGATTTGTACCGAAGGTGCTTCTAAGCTTATGAGGAGTTATCTTTTTAAGTGTAGTAACATTCTGAGCATACTTTTTTACCAGCTTCTCAACAGCTCTTACAGTGATTCTCTTATTTTGTAATGAAAGAAATACTGCATTTTCATTACCTTCACATGGAATTATTGTTTTACGCTGCTCTAAATATGCTAAAAGAGCATCTCTGACTTCATCAGGGAAATAAATAACTGTGTTATATCCACCTTTTCTATGAATCCGAAGTCCATTGTTGTCAAAATCAATATCATTAAAGTCAATTCCAACACATTCAGAAACTCGGATACCGGTGCCTAAAAGAAGCGTAAGAAGAGCAACATCCCTTAGTTTTGTCTTCTCGTGATATTTAAGCTGTGATTTTGTAAGCTTTTCTCCGGCTTCGACCTGATCAAGAAGGATAGCAACTTCATTTGGTTCAAGACGAACGATTTCATGTTCATGAAGTTTGGGCATATTTACAAGCTCGGCTGTATTCCTTGTGATCAGTTCAGCTTTATAAAAATATGAATACATACAACGAAGAGCAGACATTTTTCTTTTTTTGCCCTGCTCATTATTAGTTATCTCTTTATTCTTTTTCTCATATAATGACAAGTATTCAAGGTATTCTTCGATATCTTCCCGCTCAATCTTATCAAGAACATCCACGCCTAAATCTGTTATATTTTGTTTGGAAAGTGCTGGATTTTGTGAATGCAGGAATTCAAAAAAAGTTCTAAGATCATAGGCATACCCAAGCCTTGTTCTTGCAGAAGTAGTAGGCTCAATTCCTCTAAAGAACTGCCTGCAGAATTTAGGCAAGGTATCAAGAACTTCGCGCATTCTCAGAATATTTATCTTATCTTGTTCATTATAGTATTTTTCTTCGTTTCCAATGTTATTTTGCATAAAAAGATTATAGCATAATTTGTACATTTTATTAACGAAATAAACTTGATTGAAATATAGGAAAAATGTTACTATTTAAGGGTTATATTAAACAGTTGGGGTGGAGTTTTACATTGGAGAAAAAAGTTAATTTCAGACAAAGGGATAGTAGACATCTTACTATTTCAGAATACAAGGCTAAAAGGAAAAGAGAGATAATCACTCGTTTATCCATAGCCGCTTTTTTATTTTTATTATTTATAATTTCGATTTCATGTATCGTAATAAAGCATTCAACAAAGAGCAAAAAGGAAAAAGAGCCTGAAATTGAAGTTTCATCTGATCAGGAAGAACAAACGGAGATAGTTGAAACGACAATAGAGGATGAACAGCCACAACAGGAAGAAGAAGTTGTAACAAATCCATTTTTAGAATTATCTGAAGATTCGAATTTTTTCTTTAAAGGTTACAGTACAGATCTTGCCGACAATACTTCCTATATAGCAAGTGAAAATGTGATCAGTACAAACGCGATATTGGTTAATCTTGATTCCGGATCCGTTGTTGCAAATAAAGACGGTACAGTCAGGATAAATCCTGCATCAATGACTAAAATTTTAACCTTACTGGTTGCTGCTGAGCACATAACAGATCTTGATGATACGTTTGTAATGACACAGGCGATTGGTGATTTTGTTTTTAAGCATGATTGCAGCGCTGTTGGTTTTTCTGTCGGAGAAACAATAACTGTCAGAGATATGCTTTATGGTACAATTTTACCATCAGGCGGTGATGCTGCAATGTGCATTGCTGAATATATTGCAGGTTCCCAGGAAGCATTTGTTGAAATGATGAATGATAAACTTAAGGAATTAGGTTTGTCAGATACAGCGCATTTTACAAATTGTATTGGAATTTATGATGAAAATCATTACTGTACATTGCTTGATATGGCTATGATATTAAAGGCTGCTGAAGAAAATGCTTTATGCCATGATATATTAAATGCCAGAAAATATACAACGTCATCTACAACTGAGCATCCGGAAGGAATATCTGTTTCCAACTGGTTTATGCGCAGAATTGAAGATAAAGATACTCATGGTGAAGTAATAGGTGCAAAGACAGGTTTCGTTGTTCAATCAGGTTGCTGTGGCGCAAGCTACCAGATATCAAATGATGGAACACATTATATCTGTGTGACCGCAAATGCCTGGAGTTCCTGGCGATGCATCTATGATCACGTTGAGATATATGATACTTATACAAGTTAAAGGAAGTGATTTAAATGAGAATTAAAAAATACAGTAAAATTATTGCAACAATTGCATTGGTACTTATTTTAGCCATGGTCTTAGGATCTGTGGCAAGTGCATTTATTTCTATGTAATACAATGTTTAATGTAATTCTATAGGTAATTATTCGTTAAACATGTGTTTTGCGAATAGTTGTGTGGACGTATAAAAAAGAACTGCTCTGACTTTTCATTGTTAAAATGAATTTAATCAGAACAGTTCTTTTGTTATATTATTTATTATTTGAATTTCGCATTTAGTTTCTCGATTGCATCTTCATGTCTTTGAATAGCAAATGTAGCAGATTTAATCTTTAATTCTGTATTCATACGTTTCTTATGAATCTCATTGCTTTTAACATAATATTCAAAAGTATCATTGTCAGCAACTTCGAGGAACTTATCTGCAATACAACCCGGAAGTACAAATTTCTTAACAACATCAGCAAATTTGACTTCAATATATTTTCCATCCTGTTTAATAACAGTGCCTTCACCAAACTTTTTATGAGTTACACTCATATTTAATGCAGATTTTTCACCCAATGCATTTTCTTCATTGTCAAGATCCATTAAAACAGCGCTAAGTGAATCCTGCTCCTGTCTCAACTCTTCAATCTTGTTGGCGTTTTCTTCGAGCATTTCTTTTGTTTTTTTTGTGGGCTTTTTCTTGTTTTCAGTGCTTTTTACTTCAACATCATCGTTTTCCATATTAAGACCCATAAAATTGTCTCCTTATCAAAAAACATATAGAAAATATCGTTTTAACAATAATATTTTATCGTATTTTTTGACAAAAAACAAGATTACAGTTCCTTAGTTAATGCTTTTGAAGCAAGTTCTATTTTTTCCTGATCAAGAATCTGCCCCCATTTATATGGTGTATTCTGATAGACATAGTAGTTAAGCCAGTTGGTATACAGATTGTTTGCATGGCTTCTCCAAAGTAAATCAGGAGTATTGTCCGGATTATCATCAGGATAATAATTCTCAGGGATATGTATATTTAATCCCTTGGACAAGTCTCTTCTATATTCTGAATCAAGTGTAAGTCTGTCATATTCTGCATGTCCCATTACAAAAATCTGACTTCCGGTCTTATTCATGCATAAGAATATTCCGGCTTTGGATGACTCAGCAAGAACCACCAGATCTTCGCAGGCATGAATCGCATCTGAAGG
Source organism: Butyrivibrio sp. YAB3001 (assembly GCF_900112195.1). GTDB lineage: Bacteria > Bacillota > Clostridia > Lachnospirales > Lachnospiraceae > Butyrivibrio. The sequence goes on along the minus strand of NZ_FOKR01000002.1, from coordinate 119,092 downwards.
TGTTGCTGTATGTCTTGAATGTGGCATATAGAACACATCATCAAAACCTCTTACAAGAGGAACCTTTCTATTTTTAACGCGGTGCTTAAAAATTCCAAACAGCTTTTCATCAAGAGGTACTTTGTTTATTCCATAGTGATAATAAATTCCGGCCTGCGCCCCCCAACAAATATGAAATGTCGAAGTTACATTTGTCTTGGACCATTCAAATACCTTGCAAAGTTCCGGCCAATAATCTACTTCTTCAAAATCCATCTGTTCAACCGGTGCACCTGTGATAATAAGACCATCATACGTATTATCTTTAAGCTCATCAAATGTATTATAAAATCTGTTCAGGTGGTTAGGCGAAGTATTATTTGAGTGATGTGAACTCATCTGCATAAAAGATACATCAATCTGCAAAGGTGTATTTGACATAGACCTAAGGAGCTGAAGCTCAGTATCTTCTTTTAACGGCATCAGATTAAGAATGCAGATCTGAAGTGATCTGATATCCTGATGCAAAGCTCTGTTCTCATCAACAGCAAATATATTCTCCTGTTCAAGAATTTCTCTTGCTGGAAGATCATTTTGAATTTTAATTGGCATTCTTCTTTACCCCTATCAATTATTTATGATTTCTAAAAATTCCTGCTCAGTAATAACTTTTATTCCTAATTCCTGAGCTTTTGTAAGCTTACTCCCCGCAGCTTCTCCGGCAAGTACGAGACTTGTTTTCTTTGAAACACTGCCTGAAGCTTTTCCTCCATTTTTCACTATTAGTTCTTCTGCTTCTTTTCTACCCAGGGTAGGAAGTGTTCCGGTAACAACAATTGTCATTCCTGCCAGCTTATCTGAAGCATTTTCATCTTTAACAGCATTCATATTTAAACCTGAATTTTTCATATCATCAAGAATAAGAAGGTTCTTCTCATCATGGAAAAATTCATAGAGATCATTTGCTGTTGTTTCTCCAATGTCTGGCATCTGCAAGAAACCATCAACAGAAATCTTTGCAAGTTCCATAAGATTGTCAACGTGTTTCATTATCTCTCTTGCGGTTGATTTACCTACATTTCTGATTGCCAGACCAGTCAAAAGTCTGACAGGATCGTTTGATTTTGATTTTTCTATTTCTGCAAGCAGTTTTTCAGTATTTTTTACTTTACCTATAATACCTTTTTCTATCAGTTCATCCTTATGTTCTGAAAGATGGTATATATCAGCATAGCTGTGAAGATAGCCTTCCTTGCATAAAGCATCAATGAGTGTTTCTCCAAGCCCCATGATATTCATGGCATCTCTTCCGGTAAAATAAGAAATTGTACGTGAAACCTGCGCCGGACATGTTGGATTGATACATCTTATATCAGCAGTATCTTCTTCTCTTATAAGAGCTGAACCACACACCGGGCAAATAGTCGGAGCCTTATAAACTATCTCAGGAGCTTTAACGCATCCGTTAAGCTTTGGTATAATCTCGCCACTTTTAAAAAGCTTATATTCACCACCGATACCAATCTGCATCTCAGTGATATAATCCTGATTATGAAGAGTAGCCCTTGAAACGCTTGTACCACATAACCTGGCTGCTTTTCCCGTTTCTTTATCATGGAAGCTTCCTGTGAATGTAAGTTTTCCTGTTCTACCTACATCAACGATTATCTCATCCATTACAATGACGCGTTCTTCCGGAGGATACTTATATGCTATATGTCCGCTTGAATACTTGCTGCCTGATGGGAAGTCATTTCTCCAGGCTGTATTATCAAGTTTGACAACTGCGCCATCCAGATCAAAATCAAGAGAATCTCTTAGATTACCAATTTCATCTATAGCAAAAAGAATCTCATCCTCCGAAGTGCAATGAATATGACGAACAACAGGAACTCCTGCCTTCGCCAATATATCAAGCCCACCACAATGTGAACTTAGAAGCTCTTCAGGACCATCCTGGATGTTAAAAATAAACATCTTAAGGCCTCTGCTTTTTGTCACCTCCGGGTCAAGTTGTCTAAGTGTACCTGCAGCAAGGTTTCTCGGATTGGCAGCTATCTTTTTGCCAAGGCGTTCCTGTTCTTCATTATAGCTTTCAAATGCTTCATGAGACATATACACTTCTCCTCGAAGCTCAAGATAATCATAAGGAAGATCGATTATCTTTTTTACGTCAGGAATAACAAGCGCATTTGCAGTAACATCTTCACCAATAAGTCCGTCTCCACGTGTTTCGGCAACAGTTAGATGAAGTTTATTATCGCTTGGATCTTTCATGTACCTGAGCGTCATGCTAAGACCATCGATTTTGATTTCTACTGAAAAACCTGCTTGTGGATGCAGTAAATGTACCTTTTTTACCCATTCTTTTACTTCATCTTTGGTAAAAACATCCTCAATTGAAAGCATTGGCTTGTTATGAGTTATCTTAACGCCAGCTTCTCTCTTTGCAGTACCTCCTATGATCTGTGTTGGAGAATCATTGGTCTTTAGTTCAGGATAATCCTGTTCAAATTTCTTTAATTTAAGCATCAATTGGTCATACTCATAGTCAGATATCTCAGGACTGTCCTGATTGTAATATAAATCCATATGATGCTTAAGCGTTTTTGTCAGTTCTTCGTACTCTTTTTTTATGTTTTCATCTATGTTTGCCATAAATAATATACTCCTATTGTAGTTCCAATCCTGCAGCTCTATAAAGCTTTTGCATTTCCAAGTTGCTAAGAACTTTGTATTCTCCAGCTTTGATATTCATATCAGAAAGAGTGACTGTCATAACTCTTATTCTTTTTAAACTAACAACTTCTGCGCCCAGTGCAGCGCACATTCGTCGGATTTGTCTGTTGAGACCCTGCGTTATTATGATCTTAAAACTCTTTTTTCCTGTACGGGTAACTGAGCATGGCCTTGTGGTTTTATCAAGTTCTTCGAGATACACTCCCTGAGATAACTTTTTAAGAAAGTCTCCTGTAAGATTTTTGTCTACTTCAACTTCATATTCTTTTTCATGCATATTTGCACCACGCATCATAGCGTTAATAAGATTTCCATCATCAGTCAATAACAGTAAACCTTCTGAATCTTTATCAAGTCGACCGGCATAAGTAACGCGTCTATCATATTTTATCTCAGATATTACAGTCTTTTCAGCATGCGCATCTCTTTCAGTGCAAACAACGCCAACCGGTTTATAATAGGCCAGAACAACATGCTTATTAACAGTTCCGATTTTCTTATCATCAACAAGCACTTCGTCTGTTTCAGAAACCTGTAGGCCAGTATCAGCTATCTTGCCGTTTACCTTTACACGACCGGCCATGATAAGTTTGTCTGCGTCTCTTCTGGAACATATTCCACATGCCGCAATAAACTTATTTAATCGCATATATCATACCCTTCTATAAATAATTTTAGGAAGCAATTTCCTATGAAATAAAAAAAAGAACGGCATAGCTGAAACACTAAACCGTTCCAATTCTTATTACGTACACCCAGGTTCAGCAAACTTTAGATAGTTCATTAAGTGCATTTTCTTTAATAAGGCAATCATAATTTTCTTTATAATGTGCAATAACATGCGGATTTGAAGCCTGAAAATGGCCAAATTCATAAGCCATTGTAAACAAAGCCGCAAATGATTTGGAATCATCGTCCAGTCTGATAAGATCCAAATAATATTTACCATCTGAATCATTCTTGTATAAAGAACTTGAAATATTCAGATTCTTAGGAGACTTGGAGCAAAACGAAATAACGGTTCTTATATCATCAAATGTGAAAACATACTCTTTAAATTTCAGTCTGTTATTCTCATTTATTTTTTCTTTCTTGGCATCCTCGAGAGCTTCTGTAAATTTATCTTTTAGCTTGCCGTTGCTATCTGATACATTAACCTGAGCATTATCTGCAGCATTAGTTGAATCAGTGCTACTTGATTCTTTATTTTCAGAATTTTCATCCATGTTAGCAACAGCTTCATCCATAATACTCTTAACAGAATTCGTAAGGTTCTTTAAATTCTTAAGGTATTCATTTAATCTGTTGATACGTTCTTCGTCAACAGTTTCTCCCAAATCTTCCAAAACATTCTTAGGAAGCTTTATTCCTGCTTTGTCTGTAAGATTTCGTAATATTTCTGCAAAAGAAGCAGATGCATTTTCTGAAAGAGTTAATGATATTGAATGATCCGGAAGAACAGTTATCTGCATAGGCATAAAAGAACCAGTTGGCTTGTAATCAACTTCTTCCTCAGCCTTCTTCATAACCTCGTGAAGAAATTCCATTGCTTCTTTCTTCTTTTCAAAAAGATCCTCTAATTTAAGTCCCTGCTCATCCATATCGTCTTCAGTAATAATGCATGTAACAGTATCTTTATTTATTCTCTTAAATTCCATTAACTTATAAATATCCTTTCAATAATGAAACAAATACAACTCATTTAAAGACAAAAACTATTGTACAACATTTAGCAAATTCTTGGAAGACCTTCTCCATACATTAGACCGATGATTCTTTTTCCACCAATCTCTGTATTAAGTATAACATTGTTTTCCAAATCAGCATTCTTATATACTTTACCTATTATACACGCATTCTCACCATATTTTGAACTTTTTATTAATGAAAGAGCTTTGGACGCATCATCCTTATGGACAGAAATAACCATTTTTCCTTCATTTCCCATATACATAGGATCAAGTCCAAGCATACCACAAAAGTCTTTTACCGATTCAGAAACCGGAAGAGCGTCTTCTTCAAGTTCAATTGTGCAGTTGGAGGAAGAACTAAATTCATTTAATACAGTGCCGAGACCACCTCGTGTAACATCGCGCATTGCATGGACACGTATCTTTGCATCAAATAATTTTGTCACCATCTCACAAAGTGGTGCTGCATCAGAAACTATTGATGTTTCGATTCCCATTCTTTTCCCAAGGATTGCTGCATGATGATCGCCAAGATTTCCTGACAATATGATAACATCTTCATCCTGAAGATTAAATGGTCCCGGAATTTCATGATCATCATCAACAAATCCAACACCGGATGTGTTTATTATAAGTCCGGGTTCACCACCCTTATTTTCTATAACCTTAGTATCACCGGTTATAATCTTAATGCCAGCTTCATATGCAGTCTGCGCCATTGAAGAGATTACGCTATCAAGAACATCCATATCAAGACCTTCTTCAAGAATGCAACCACAGGTAAGGTACTTTGGTCTGGCGCTGCTCATCAATAGATCATTTACTGTTCCGCAAACTGAAAGTCTTCCAATATCGCCACCGGGAAAAATAATGGGAGTGACAACAAAACTATCAGTTGTCACAGCAATTCTGCTGTTGCCTTCAACTACCGCAGAATCTTCCAGTTTTGACAATATTTCATTATTAAAATGTTTGGAAAAAATATTATGAATTAGACTTGAAGTAGATTCTCCTCCACTTCCATGTGCCATTGTGATCTTCATTTTCTAACCTCGATTGTTTATTTCCTGCCTGAAACAAAGTAATTATAGCAGCTTCCTTCCGTGGAAACCATGCATGCTCCATGAGCATTATCAGGAGTACAGACCTTGCCAAATAAAGGACACTCATTGGGCTTTAGTTTGCCTACCAGAACCTCTGCGCAACTACAACCTTTTGGCATATGGTCTTCGTCAAGACCAATACTTCCTGCATCATATTCCCTGTACTCATCCTTCAGTATCATACCTGATCCGGGAATTTTCCCCATTCCTCTCCAGGATGCATCTGATAGCGTAAAGAATTTTGATACAAGTTCCTGAGCCTTCAAATTACCTTCATCTGATACAACTTCTTTGTATAAATTCCTAAAACCTGCTGTACCTTTCATTGAAACTATAGCATAAATTGTTAAAAGAAGCTGTTTTCCTTTAAAACCTGAAACCACAAAAGGAATAGATAATTCTTTTGAAAGCTTAGCAAATATATCCGCTCCTGTGATTGCAGCTACATGTCCGGGAGCAATAAATCCATCAATATCATTTCCGCTATTAACTACCCAACGAATGACTTCAGGCATTGTCTTTAATGATGTTAAAAGTCTCAGATTATGGATATTTCGTTTGATCGCTTCATCTAACACTGTTGCATAAACAGGTGTCGTTGTCTCAAAGCCAATAGCTGCAAATACATAATTTATAGAAGGATTAGCCTTAGCCAGTTCTAAACTTTCAAGCGGAGAATATACCATTTTAACATGTGCGCCTTCAGCTTTTGCATCAGCAAGAGATTTAAAGGTTCCTTTAACCCGAATCAGATCTCCAAAGGTAAGAACAACCGTATTCTCCGTAAGTGAAAGTTCTATAAGTTTATCTATCACAGCTGTTACTGTGACACAGACAGGACAGCCTGGTCCTGAAATAAGCTTAATCTTAGGTGAAAGCATTGATGGAATGCCGTTTTCAGAAATGGCTGCAGTGTGCGTTCCACAAACTTCCATAATACGCACTTCTTCACCGTCATATTCACGCAAAGCCCTTGCTATTTCTTTAAAATTGTTTTGCATATCAGATTGTAAGCCCCTCAATTTCATTGAATAGTTCAGTAATCTCATCAGCAAGCTCATCATCCATTTTTTGAATAATACAGCCCGCATGAACAAGCACTCTATCGCCAATACTTACATCCACAAGGCCCGCATCAGCAACAACAATGTTTCCGTTAAAATCAACAGTCGCTTTTTTATCCTCAAGGCTGATTACTTTTCCAGGAATTGCAACACACATAATTTAAATCCTTTCTACTAACTCTGTACCATTTAGCATACCAAAATATGCCTGTCCTAAAGATATACCAGCATCGCCGGCCGGCACAAATCTATTCATATAAACACTAAAACCATTATCACGTAGTTTATCTACAGTCATTTTTAGAAGCAGTCTGTTAGAAAACACTCCACCTGATAGGCAGACTTTATTTTCAGAGGTTTCATTTCTGATATTATCACAAATCTTTACAACCGCATTTGCAATAGCATTATGAAAAGAAAAACTGATTGCTTCCTTACTATAATGTCCTGATCTATACGCCAAATCTATATCATTAAAAAAAGAAATCTGATCAAATAAATAATTATTATCATCATCTCGTATTACTTTGAGATTTAGATTTATTATATCTTTTTCGTGATAATTCCATGCGTAGTTTTCAATGGATATAGCGCATTCCCCTTCAAAAGAATTTTCATCTTTTATCTCAAGCAAGGCTGAAACAGCATCAAACAACCTTCCGACACTGGATGTTTCAAAAGTGTTTACATTATTATCAAGCGCTGCCTTGACAATATTTGAAACCTTATCACTTGATTTACTTAAAGCATAATAATAACACTCTTTGACAAGCTTTGCACTCTTTGATGCCTTATCACCACCACAAAGTTTAACATATGATAAGTGACCTTTTCTATCATAATGTGGGCCATTACAATAAAACACCTCACCACCCCAGATTTTTTCATCATCTCCAAATCCGGTACCATCAAAAGCAATTCCTATACAACTTTTTAAAGAATTCTCAGCCATGACAGACAGAACATGTGCGTGATGATGCTGAACCTTTAACAGCGCTATATTATTATCCTTTGCATATTTTTCTGCAGTTTTTACAGAAAAATACATGGGATGTCTGTCACAGATTATTAGATTAGGAATAAAAGAAAAAATATTCCGATAGTCATCTATAAGTTTTACCAGATTATTCCTATTATTAAATCCTTTTAAATCACCAATGTACTGTGATGTTATGACTCTATCTTTTTTAGCAAAAGAAAATGTGCTCTTTAAGTCTCCTCCAAATGCAAGAATATTATTATCATTATGCCCCGAATCATTCAGAAATAACGGAAGCGGAACAAACCCTCGGGCTCTCCTTATAAATGATTCGATATATTCATCATTTTTTAGCTTGGTAACAAACATTACCGAATCATCCAAAGTCATGTTTATTCTGCGTTTATGGTATAAAAAGCCATCAACATTCTCAGTTTTAATATTATCAAAAAAACTTTGTTTAAAAATATCATCATCTATAATAATTGGTTCATCAGATATATTAGCACTGGTCACTATCATTGGACCAATAGCGTCGCATAAAAGCCTATGGATTCCTGCAGATGGCAAAAATGCGCCTATATACCTGCTCTCCTTACATACTTCATATGGAAACCTCTCTTTAGCTTCAAGAAGTACAATAGGCCTTGCTGAGCTTTCAAGGAGACTGATTTCTTTATCATTTATAAAACAGTACCGTTTTATTTCCTGTATATCAGAAAACATAACTGCAAACGGCTTATTTTCGCGTTCCTTTACTTTTCTGAGCCTTTTAGCTGCCTCATTAGTAGGTTTACAGATCATCTGATAACCTGTAACTCCTTTTAATCCTAAAACTTTTCCTTCACTAAGAAGAGTAATTGCCTTGTTTAACGCCTTTTCTTTTTCAAGCTCAATTATACTGTCATCTGTAAACTGTCTGTATTTCAAAAGAATCTGCGGTCCACAATCAAAACATGAGATAGTCTGAGCGTGATGCCTTCTTCCATTTTTGTATTCGGAAAGGCAAGTGGGACACATCTTAAAATCAATCATTGTAGTGGTGTCCCTATCATATGGCAGCTTATTTAAAATGCTAAATCTTGGACCACATACTGCGCAACTTATAAGAGGATATCTGTACCTTCTATCTTTACTACTTAGCATTTCTGATAAACAGTCATCGCATATTCCTATATCAGGTAAAAAAACAGGTAATTCCTTAGATAGGTCTATCTGAGAACTCTCAATAATTCTAAAGTCTGAATTTCTTAAATCTTCATGAATCTCAACAGACTTAAGCAAAGAAATATATGCAGCTTCATCAAGTTCTTTAAAATCAACACTCAAAATAAAAGCACCTGTAGGGTACTCGCTATTAATCATTTCAGAAAAAGCAATCAATACTGCTTCTTCACCAATAGCTAGAATTTCAACAGCTGCTCCAATATTTTTTACAAAGCCCTTTATCCCATATTCATTTGCTTTTTTTAAAATAAAGGGGCGATAACCAACACCCTGTACCGCCCCTTTAACTGTTAAATTAGCAATCATTATTTCACTTCTGTCTTGTTCTCTGTAGCAGGTTTTGCAGCAGCCTGAGGCTGAGCTGCATTTCCTGGTGCTGCAGCAGCTGCCTGAGCCGCCTTTGCAGCCGCAGCTGCTGCAGCACGCTCTTTAGCTGCCTTCATAAGTGCTTCCTGAGCTGCGATAGCCTTTTCAGACTGTTTGAAAGTCTTTGTGACTTTCTCTGAACCGGGCTCCTGAAAACGCAATCCCATAGAAAGACATTTCTTTGGACAGTTGTCTACACAGCATCTGCACTGGATACAGCTCATAGGTCTGATAGACCATGTCTTTGCTGCTTTATCAACAGTAATTGCATGCGTTGGGCATTTAATAGAACATAAACCGCAAAGAACGCACACATCCATATCATTTTCAACATGTCCTCTTGTACCTGCAGGATATTCCTTTTCTACCTTTCTTGTCTTTGGCTTAGATACAAGATTATGAAGAATTGTATTTTTAAAGCTTACAAGTGCCATTTTTTATCTCCTATCTATGATCCCAATTATCGCTCTGTACAACTGATACATGGATCAATTGTAAGCACAAGAATAGGTACATCTGCAAGATCGCAACCCTGTAAAGTCTCAACAAGACCGGGAAGATTTGAAAATGTGGGGGTGCGGACTCTTAATCTGTCTATAAACTTAGTTCCGTTAGCTTTTACATAATAAAGAGCTTCACCTCTGGGCTGCTCAATTCTCATCATGTATTCGCCATTAGGCATGCCCTTTACAGGAACATCTATCTCACCGGAAGGCATCTTATCGATACACTGACGTATAATATCAAATGCCTGGAAAATCTCCTTTATACGACACTCAGTACGTGCATATGAGTCACCTTCATTACTGATGATAGGTTCGAAATCAATATCACCATATGCAGCATAGCCTGTACATCTGATATCTCTTACAACGCCACTTGCACGAAGGAAAGGTCCTGCGCATCCAAGAAGATCCGCCTGCTCTGCAGATAAATAACCAACACCACGAAGTCTTGTCTGAACAGCCATATCTGTAAGGAAAGGCTTTGCGATTACTTTAAGATCTTCTTCCATTTTGTTGATTCTCTGATAGAAATCTTTAAGCATTTCATCAGGAACATCTCTTCTTATACCGCCAATTTTCATAATAGAAAAGATAACGCGGCCACCGGTTGATGCTTCGAACATATCAAGAGCATCTTCTCTAAGTCTCCAGCAATCCATATAAAGAGACTCAAATCCAAAAGCATCAGCTAAAAGTCCAAGCCAAAGCAAATGTGAATGTACTCTTGAAAGCTCAGACCATATAGTTCTTAAATACTTTGCACGAGCAGGTACATCAATATCCATGATATGTTCAACGGCTTCTGAATAGCCAAGACCATGACCAAGAGAACAAATACCGCAGATACGCTCTGCAACATATACCATTTCATTAAAATCTTTTTTATCAACCAGCTTCTCAAGACCTCTATGGATGAAACCGATAGAAGGAATAGCTTCAACTACCTTCTCATCTTCCATTACAAGGTCAAGGTGAATTGGTTCCGGAAGAACCGGATGCTGGGGTCCAAATGGAATAACACTTCTTGTAGACATTTTGGGTTCCTCCAATTATTTAAATGGTGTTTCAATCGCTGTGCGATAGAACTTACCTTCAAAATCTAAATTCATCATTTTAATCTTTACACCGAAAAGATCATGCATCTCATTCTCATGAATGAATGCACAAGGAAATACGCTGGTGATACTGGATATTTCCTGTTCCTCAGAAAGAGTTATCTTAAACTGCTTAACCTCGTAATCTTTTCCAAAAGTATAAACCAGTTCGTATCCATCAGGAATACGGGTTGCACACTGCTGCATCAGATGATATCCCGCAAATTTAAGCTTTTGTGTCTCATCGAGAATACTTTCAGGAGCAACATTTGTAAAATCCATATTCATTATTTGTTTTCTCCTTTCTCGTTATTTGCGGTAGCAGGTGCCGGTGCTGCCGGCTTTGCAACATTCGCTGCATTCGCAGCAGGAGCAGCAGGCTTAGGCGCAGGCTTTGCAGAAGCTTTAATTTTTTCTTCTGCCTGTTCTCTAAGCGCTTCTTCTGTAAGCACAGCATCATACTGTGTACTTGGATCATAATCATCAGCTGTCATATGTACAGCAATCTTACTATAATCAACTGTACAATAACCAGCCTTCATAGACTCTTTTAATTTCTTTCTCTTCTCCTCAAGGATTCCTACTGCCTTTACGACACCTTCAATAAGAGCTTCAGGTCTTACTGCGCAGCCAGGAACATAAACATCTACAGGAACTACTTTATCAGCTCCTCCAAGAATGTTATAACACTCCTTAAAAATACCGCCATCACAGGCACAAATACCACATGCAACAACGACCTTTGGATCAGGCATCATATTATAAAGCTGTCTGATAACCGGAGCTGTCTGTGCATTTACACCACCTGTAAGCAAAAGCACATCAGCATGCTTTGGGTTACCGGTATTGATAATACCAAAACGCTCTACATCATATAGAGGGGTCATTGTGGCAAGAACTTCTATATCACAGCCATTGCAGCTGGAACCATCATAATGTAACACCCAAGGTGATTTAGAAATATTCATCGATTTTCCCTTCCATTCCCTTATATTCTTATTTCAATACGTTAAGAATCAACAGATTGGTTCCTGCAAATACAAGAATCACACTCCATGTAACGATGATCATAGTCTTATATTTAACTCTTGGGAACAAATTATCAATAAGTGTCTCAAGGAAAAATACAACAATAATTGCAAGTATAGCCCAAACTCTGCTGATCGGGTTTGAAGTGATAAAGAACATTCCAACAATACCCATCATAAGAACTAAATCATACCATTCAGCGATTTCCACCAGTGCAAGGTTTCTACCTGAAAGATCTGTTGTAAGACCTTTAACCATTTCCTGATGCATATGGTGTGATGTACTAAGATCAAAAGGAGATTTTCTAAGCTTGATAATAAGTATAAATACAAAACCAATGAAAAATCCCGGAATCTGAGCAATTGCAGGTAAGTCACTCTTAATAAGGTCCTCAACCATGAAACTGCCATTTGCATAATAGAAACCGATAGCAACCAAAAGTGTCATAGGTTCATAGCACATCATCTGTAAAAGTTCACGCTGCGCACCCATGATACTGTAAGGTCCGTTTGTAGAAAATGCAGCAAGTACAAGCATAACTTCTGACATGGACAAAGCAAAGAATACAAGCAGCATATCGCCACCGCCAAAGAACAGAGCACCTGTAAATACTGTAAAAATAAGATAAACAGTTACAAAAAGAACCTGAATGCTGTTAACAACAGTAGTCTGTTTATGAAGGAGCTTATTTACATCATAAAAAGGCTGAATAAGTGGCGGGCCCTGCCTTCCCTGCATACGAGCAGCAAATACTCTGTCAGTACCGGACAAAAGACCACCAATAAATGGTGCCAGAAGAATATAAAGAATCGCTTTTATTATCATACCAACAGTCATTATAAAGCACCTCCAACTACTACAATAAGCATTACAAGAACCAGTACGGTTGAAACCCAGATTGAAGGCCATAATAGCTTCTTCTCACCAAAGAAATCTTCCATATACCAGTTAGACATGTAAAGTGCTCTTTCCTTACCAAAGGAATCAATATAATGTCTGTCATCACCAGCATTAACACCGGCAACATAAGACATTGTCATCTTGCTGTCCTTACCAATTGAAAGGAATCTGGCAGCAATAGGAATCATGAATATCATGCATACCATAATGATCATAATGATAACATCTCCACCACCGATAACATCCGGAATCTTTGTGTGGAATGCTTCGTCAAGAAGTGGCTGGATCATCACTTCTGAAATCTTAGGGAATGCAAAGCACATGATTACAATCATCGCAGTGAGTGGGAACATAGAAACCATCTCACTTCTAGGTGTAATATCCTCAAGCTCAAATGACTGATGGATTACTGTACAGATTTTTCCAAGCCACTTAGCCCAATAGAACAGAGTACTTCCTGAACCAAATACAAGGAAAAGAACAAGCCATACAGAACCGGAATCTACGAATGACTTAAGAGCAGCCCACTTGGAAACAAGCATACCAAATGGAGCCATGAACATTCCACAGATACCAATGATCATGATAAATGCAAGTCTTGGAAGCTTAATGATAAGACCATGCATATCTTCTACATCTCTGCTTCCCATACAGTTTTCGATATCTCCGACTGTCTGGAAAAGAAGTGACTTTGATACAGCGTGGAATAAAACAAGCATAACAGCAGCCCATACACCTTCAGTAGTACCTGTACCTGCGCAGGCTGTTATAAGACCAAGGTTTGAAATTGTTGAATAAGCAAGAACTTTTTTACCGTCACTTACAGTAATAGCAAGAAGTGAAGCAGCAAAGAAAGTAAATCCACCAATTACGGTGATCATAACACCTGTTAAAGTGCCTTCCATGACAGGTGAAAGTCTGATAAGCATATAAACACCAATCTTAACCATTGTTGCAGAGTGAAGCAACGCACTTGAAGGTGTTGGTGCAACCATGGCTCCAAGAAGCCAACGTGAAAATGGGAACTGAGCACTCTTTGTAAGTGCTGCAAATGCAAATAAAGTAACAGGAATAATTGCAGCAACTGCTGTATTATTGCCGGTTATATCACTAAGATTTGAGAAACCAAGTGCCATATTTGCATACATTAAACCTGCAGCAAAACCACATCCACCCAAAAGGTTCATCCAGAGAGCCCTGAATGAATTATCAACAGCTTCCTGAGTTCTTGTATAACCGATCATAAGGAATGAACAAACACTGGTGATTTCCCAGAAGAAATAAATCCAACCGAGATTATCGGAAGAAATAAGTCCAAACATAGCTCCTAAGAAAACAAACATAAGAGCAAGGAAATAATTTGAACGATCAGCTACATCAGTATGATGATGGTGGTAATCCTTCATATATCCTGATGCATAAATGCAAATAAGAATACCAACAATACCAACGATCAGATACATAACTGCAGCAAAAGTATCAATTCTGAGATGAGTATTGCCTTCTACAACATTACCGGACAGGTCCATCCATAGCACCGGAATTGTTCCTGCACATGATAAAAGAATCGCATAATACTTTTTATACTTGATACTAAGGAAACAAACAAGTCCCATCAGGAACAGCTCGCCTACCATTATGCATTTGTCCTGAGTATGCGTTGCCTCCAAATATAAAAACTGCGTTTTATCATCGGACATCAATACGTTTACTGCAACATAAATCGCTGCAGCCATGATAGAAAAACCACCTATCATAATCACAGCACTTCTCAAAGGACTTGCCTTTTTTAGAAGACCAATTATTATTGCCATAACGAAAGGAAATAAAATAAGAAAGAAAACTAAATAAGGAATAACCAAGGTCATACGCCCCTTTCATACGATTTTTTCATGATAACTCATGAATTTTTCATAAATTTGTCGATAGCTTCATTCAACTCTATGATAGCTTCTTCATCTCCATCCTCTAAAGCATGTACGATACAATGACTGATATGCTCTTTAAGAATTTCTTTGCCACAATTGTTGATTGCAGACTTTACAGCAGAAAGCTGAATTAGAACCTCTGAACAGTCCCTGTCATCTTCAACCATTTTCTTAACAGATTCAAGGTGTCCGATTGCCTTGGAAAGTCTGTTAGAAATTGATCTTATATGCTCCGGATCATGGTGATGTTTATGGGTATGTGAACTCATAAATACCTCCAAAGATAAGTGTGCGTTATTTTTATGAAAAATACGCACACTTTGAACGATGTTAATTATATTTCTAATATAAGAAAAATGCAATAATGATTATCTTACATTTCTGATAATCTTGTATAAAAGATTATACAATAATCTGCTCTCGTCAGGAGTCAGATCAACGCAGCAACCCATTTGAGCCGGTATACTAATTGCTTTATCTTTTAACAGCTCACCCTCTTTAGTGATGGATACTACAAGGTTTCTTTCATCCTGACTGGATCTTTCTCTTTTGATGTAGCCCTTGGATTCAAGTTTTTTCAAAACCGGTGTAAGTGTGCCGGAATCAAGATATAAGCTTTCTCCCAGGGTCTTGACATTCACAGTTTTCTTTTCCCAAAGAACCATCATTGTTATGTACTGTGTGTAGGTAAGATCAATATCATCCAGATAGGGCTTATACTTTCTGATAATTTCCTTTGCACATGCATAAAGCGGAAAACAGATCTGATTTCCCAATTTCAATGCTTCATATTTTTCATCTTTTTCGCTCATATATTTCTCCTGTAAAAAATGAATTGAATACCATTTAATTATATCATAACTTTATTTTTTGTTTTACCATTCTCAAACTTTTTTTCAATACTTGTAAACAGCATAGTAAGATATCTCATAAAAGGTTCCGTTGCAATCGCAAAAAGTACAAATAACATTATACATTTGATTGAAACATAATTTATCGAGAACAGATCATGAAATACAACTGCTCCAACTATCATGCCAATGATACATCCTATAATAACACGTAAACGGTATTTATTCAGCGGATAAGATATATTGATTAGAATGATAAAGCCCACTATAGCAAGAAGAAATGTTGATGCTACAGAAATATCCTCTGATGTCACTCCAAATGTATTACCAAAAACAACCAAAGCAGCTATTGCAAAGAAATCAGTAAGTGCAGCAGGCATAGCTTTTAATAATACTTTTATCAAAAAACTACCGTCAATTCGTCTGTTGTTAGGCTCCATTGCCAGGAAGAACCCCGGAATACCGATATTTACGAGACTAACCATTGTAATCTGAGATGGCTGCAATGGGTATGAAACAACACTTATAATTGAAAACAGAGCAAGCAGCAATGAAAAAATGTTTTTAACAAGGAACAAGGTTGCCGTTCTCTCAATATTGTTGATATTTCTGCGTCCCTCAGAAACAATTTGGGGCATCTTTGAAAAATCACTATCAAGAAGAACTACCTGTGCTGCCTGAATAGCTGCATCAGATCCGGCTGCCATGGCAATTGAACAGTCAGCATCTTTCATTGCAAGTATATCATTTACTCCATCGCCTGTCATTGCAACAGTATGTCCTGCTCTTTTTAACGACTTTACTATTTTTTGCTTCTGTTCAGGAGATACTCTTCCAAAGATCGTATATTTTTTAACTGCATCAGGGATATCTCCATCATCCAGTGTACTTGCATCAATGAATCTGTCTGCATGGTTTATTCCGGCATGTCTGGCCACTTCGGAAACAGTAACAGGACTATCGCCTGAGATTACCTTAATGTCCACTCCCTGTCTCCTAAAATACTCAAAAGTTTCCGGAGCATTCTCTCGTACAGGATTTTGTAACAAAATGAATGAAAGAGGTACAATTTTAGCATCTTTAAGGCTTGTTTCCGGCACTTTGAGTGAAATTGATATTTCATCATCTGAAACGATAGCTTCCCCATCAGCTCCACCACGATACTGTCCAAAGCAAAGAACCCTAAGTCCCTTAGCCGCATAAGAATTGATGACCCCGGAATAATTTTCAAATTCGTTCCCAAGAACAAATTCAGGTGCTCCCAGGACATATGTCGCATCATCGAACTGAACAGCACTATATTTATACTTTGAAGAAAAAGCATGGAAACTCAAGCATGTTCTGTTTGTAGAATTTTTGAAATAGTTCTCCAAAGCCTGCATCGTAATATTATCATCCGGCACACATCCAATATAATCCGATATCAGCACCAGAATATCGTTAAAACGGTCAGGATTATCTTTTTCAAAATTGTCACACAGAACCGCATCTGCAACCAGCATGCTATTATCTGTAATAGTACCAGTCTTATCAACGCATATAGTATCTACTCTTGCCAGGCTTTCAATGCTTCGCATATCGTGAAGCATTACTTTATTCTTGGCAAGTCTGATTGTACTAAGAACAAGAGTAATGCTAAGGAGCAGATAAAGACCTTCAGGTATCATCCCAATTAAAGCCGCTACAACAGAAGGGACTGTTTCCGAAAAAGAATTTCCCTGTAAATAAAATCCCTGTACAAAGAGAGCAATGCCTATCGGGATAATGGCAATACCCGCCGCTTTTACAATCTTATCAATTGACCTGACCATTTCAGATTGCTCTGATGAAGACAATCTTTTTGCTTTTAGCATCAGTTTGGATATGTAAGAATCTGCTCCTACTTTTGTAAGCTCACAGAGACATCTTCCTGAAACCACAAAACTTCCTGACTTAAGTTCTGAGCCCTTAGTCTTTACTATTTCATCCGCTTCACCAGTAAGTAGCGCCTCATTTACAGCGATTTCCCCATCAATCACTACTGCATCTGCGCATATCTGGCATCCACCCGTTAAAAGAACAACATCACCCAAAACAAGCTTTTCAATAAAAACTATATCTTCAGAACCATCTCTTATGGCAGTTGCTGTCGACTGATTTATCACACTAAGCTTATCAAGGATTTTCTTAGCCTTGAGTTCCTGAAAAATACCTATAAGAGAATTGCATATTATTACAGGTAAAAAAGTAAGCGAATTCCATGCTCCTGATATTATCAGTAAAATAGCCATTATCAAAAAGATAAGATTAAAATATGTAAATATATTTTCTCTTACAATGTCTTTGGCAGTTTTTGCAGTGTTGTCAATCTGAACATTTCCAAAGCCCTTTTTGTATAGTTCTTTTGCCTCCGAAGTAGATAGCCCAACATTATATTCTTCATACATATTTTGCCTCACAAAAAATCGAGTAGAAGACAATTTTCGTCTCTCTACCCGATCATAATTAGTAATTATACGTTTTATATCCCCATATTTACGTATTCTTAAAAAGCTCAAACGACCGCATTTAAATTCAGTCTTTATAAGAACATAAATCTAATAATATTATCACTTAGCATGATTCATATTCTTGATAGGAATATTAGCATAAAGAGCAGGAACTGTCTTTCCATCATTTTCCGGATCAATCTGAGTAATGTTGATATCGATCCCTTCCATATCAATTTCAGCATATTTAGATAAAACTTCTATAATATCGCTTCTGATCCTCTGCATAACTTCAGGGGAACATGTTGCTCTATCGGAGATAAGTACCATCCTTAAGCGGTCTTTTGCGACATCGCCTGAAGATTTCTTTTTGAAAAGATCTGAGAATTTCATTATAAGTCCCCCCTATATTATTTTTTTCTAAACCAGGAAAAAATACCTTTCTTAGCATCAAGATCAAGGAATGGAATCTGCTCGCCAGTAACTCTTCTGCAGATATTCATGTAAGCCTGACCTGCAAGTGAGTTATCGCCAACAAGTGGTTCACCATTGTTAGTTGCAATAACGATATTCTCATCATCAGGAACCTGACCGATAAGTTCAATTGAAAGAATATCAACAACATCCTCAGCTGACATCATATCGCCCCTCTTAACCATATCTGTACGCAGACGGTTAACGATAAGATGTGATTTTTTAATCTCATTTGCTTCAAGAAGACCAATAATTCTATCAGCATCACGAACTGCTGATACTTCAGGAGTAGTTACTACAAGTGCTCTGTCTGCTCCTGCAATGGCATTCTTAAATCCCTGTTCAATTCCGGCAGGGCAATCAAGAATAATGTAATCAAATTCTTTTTTAAGTTCATCTGTAAGATTCTTCATCTGCTCGGGTGTAACGCTTGTCTTGTCCTTAGTCTGAGCTGCAGGTAAAAGAAATAAAGAATCGTATTTCTTATCTCTTATAAGTGCCTGCTTAATCTTGCAATTTCCTTCAACTACATCAACAAGATTATAAACAATCCTGTTCTCTAGACCCATAACCACATCAAGATTACGTAATCCTATATCTGTGTCGATAAGAACAACTTTCTTATTGAGCTTAGCTAATCCGGTACCGATATTAGCAGTTGTAGTTGTTTTTCCAACTCCGCCCTTTCCAGATGTTACTACTATAACTTCTCCCATGTTATCCTCCTGTAATAACGATAGTTTATTATTTACTATATTGTCTCAAAAAAGAAGGTCCAAACAATGTCTTAACAATATGGCCATTCTCTATATATGCTACTTCAGGTTCATTAACTGAATCAGTTGTCTTTTTCCTCTTAAATCTGATTTTGGGACCTTTTTCTGCGTCAGGAGAAATTGCAATAGCATCGGCAATTCTCACCTGAAGCGGATTAAGATTAAGTGCCATTACAATTGCGTTCTTATCTCCGCCTGCACCTGCAAAAGCATTACCACGCAGTTCACCAAGAATAAATATACTACCATATGAAGTAACATTTGCTCCCGGTTTAACATCTCCCAATACAATGACATTTTGTTCACAGGAAATATCCTGACCGGATCTTAAATTTCCAACAAAAACTCTGCCATTTCCACCATTATCAACAATCTGTTGAATCTCTTTTGGATTTTTTTCAGCTTCCTTCTTCTCAGGGGGCTGAGGGTTAAGAGCCTGTTTGAATAACTTCTCAGTTTCAGATTCTTCATCAATTATGCATATGATATTAAGCTTGGTATTCTCCTTAATAATCTCAAGCACATCGCTCTGTTCATCTTCAGAAAGCTTACGTCCTCTGATTATTAGCCCCATATCATGTTTACCAAGGAATCCTGATGCCTCAACAAAGCGATTCTTAATCTCTTCTCTAAGAAGCGTATAGTTCACAGTAGAGTTCAGTACCAGAATAATACCTGATTTAGTTCCTTTAATTGTAACTGCCTGATTCAAAATAAGATCACCCAACCTTTGTTAAAAATCATACCGTAATAGTATATAACAAAATCAAAGATAAATCGAGTAATTTGCTGTTAAAAAGAATAATGAAAAAGAAAAAGGCTTCGGAAGAAAATCCGAAGCCATAATAATTAAAATTAGTTAAGACCAGCTGCCTGCTTTGCTACTTCCTCAGCAAAGTTCTCATTCTTCTTCTCAATTCCTTCGCCTGTTTCGAAACGAACAAATCTCTTAATAGAAAGCTTTGCATTGTTTGCCTTGCCAACCTGTGCAATGTACTGACCAACAGTCTGCTTTCCGTCTTCTGCCTTTACGAAAACCTGCTCGTTAAGGCAGATTTCCTTAAGCTCTTTATTAAGACGTCCAATAAGCATCTTCTCGATGATTTCCTGAGGCTTTCTCTTTCCTTCAGGAAGCTCTTCATTCTCTTTCATAGCCTGAGCAAGAAGAATTTCTTTCTCATGGTTTCTGTATTCTTCAGATACATCCTCAGTAGCAACATACTTAGGGCTAAGAGCTGCAACCTGCATTGCAACGTTCTTTACTGCATCCTTAATGTCATCATTAACAACATCTGTCTCAGCTTCAACGATAACTGAGATTCTTCCGTTGCCGTGTACATAAGGAACAACGATACCGTTTGATGCAACAACCTTTTCAAATCTTCTGATGCTGAGCTTTTCAGAAATAACTGCTGTGATTTCAACAAGAGCATCATTAACTGACTTTGTTTCATCCTGGTTCCACTTCTCAGCCATGAATGACTCTAAATCCTTAGAATCTGAATTAACAGCCTGAGTAGCTACAGCTTCTACAAAGCTCTGGAACTTCTCATTCTGAGCAACAAAGTCTGTCTCAGAGTTAACTTCAACAACAGCTGCTGTCTGATCATCCTTTACTGCGATTCTTGTAAGACCTTCAGCTGCGATTCTGCTAGCCTTCTTTTCAGCCTTCATGATACCATTTTTTCTAAGGTATTCTACGGCTGCGTCCATATCTCCGTTAGTCTCTGTAAGAGCCTTCTTGCACTCCATCATACCTGCGCCAGTTGACTCACGTAACTCTTTAACCATTGCTGCTGTGATAGCCATTTAATTGTCCTCCATATTTTTAAGCTTGTAGCCAATCATAAATGATTGGCTACCTGATTATTCATATATTATTAAGAAATAACTGCTCTGAATTATTCGTTAACTTCCTGAGCTTCTTCTTCAGCTGCATCAGCAACATAATCAGCTGCAACATCAGCTTCTGCACCCTGGTTAGCTTCGATAACAGCGTCAGCCATTTTACCAACGATAAGCTTTACAGCTCTGATAGCATCGTCGTTACCAGGAATGATGAAGTCAAGTTCTTCTGGATCGCAGTTTGTATCACCGATACCGATAAGAGTGATTCCAAGTGCTTCTGCTTCCTGAATGCAGATTCTTTCCTTCTTAGGGTCAACAACAAAGATAGCGTCAGGGATTCTCTTCATATCTCTGATTCCGCCAAGGTTAGCCTGAAGCTTAGAAAGCTCTTTCTTAAGCTGAGCAACTTCCTTCTTAGGAAGAACATCAAATGTTCCATCTTCCTGCATCTTCTCTATAGCTTTCATTCTTGCGATTCTGCTCTGAATTGTCTTGAAGTTTGTGAGCATACCACCAAGCCATCTCTCGTTTACATAGTACATTCCGCAACGTTCAGCCTCAGTCTTAACTGCATCCTGTGCCTGCTTCTTAGTACCAACAAAAAGAATTGTGCCACCCTGCTGTGCAATCTCAAATACTGCCTTGTAAGCCTCATCAACCTTTACAACTGACTTCTGAAGATCGATAATGTGGATGCCGTTTCTCTCTGTGAAGATGTAAGGAGCCATTTTAGGGTTCCATCTTCTTGTCTGATGTCCAAAATGAACACCTGCTTCAAGTAACTGTTTCATTGATACAACGCTCATGATAATACCTCCATTTGGTTTAATCTTCCGTATATCCCTGGCCCGCAAAATCATGAACGCGTTAAATTCATGCCGGACTCCCAATCTGATCATCACCTTGATGACACCGGAATGAGAATTAGATATACGTGTATATTTTAGTTACTGCTTTGTGCAGTCTGTTTCAAAAGGCATAGTAATCCTTCAACCAACAGCCTTATAATATTATCACAGCATTTTTAGAATTTCAACACATTTCTAAAAATAAATAATCATAAAAAAAGAAGCTACTAATTTATTTTAGTAGCCCCTCAATATAAACCTGGTTTATTTCGTGCACAGTATTTCCGCAATATCAAAATATGAAGAACCAGCAGGAATTGTCTTAACGCCCGAGCGAATAATTCTATCCTTTTTATTCTCAATCAAATACTTGTTAAATGCAACTGAACTGTCTATAATTCCTTCATCATACAAGAGTCTTGCAACCTGATCTGAACCATATCCACCGGGTACAGTAACTGTCTTAGTCTGAGATACTTTAAAATTAGTACTTGTGACAGGCGGTGTTTCCACTGAAGATGAAGCAGATGCACCGGCGCTAAGAGCAGTATCGCTTTCAGGAATTTCTTTTACCTGTTCTGAAGTACTGCTCGTAGCTAAAGCTTCACTACTTGCTGCTACAGAAGCTGAAGTACTAGTATCCTCAGCTTTTATCTGGCTTGTATTACTTGTAGACTCATCTGACTTGGCCATAGCCAACTCGTTTAATCTCTCATTTAAAGAAGCTAATGAACTTGATTCATCAATATTTGCTACAGTCTCATTTTCTTTTACCGGAGTTTCTGTATTGGATGTTGTAACAGACTCAGTACTTTCTGCTGAAATTCCAGTCTCTTCTGTTTCCTGAGTTTCTCCTTCTTTCGCATTTTCATCCACCGAAGAAACCGGTTTACTTGATAAAGCGACTTTTTCGTCGACTTTTTCAAATATTTCCTCTCCTGTTTTATCCAATGATGAACCGGATGCAGATGCATTCTCATTCGACTTGTCTCCGTTGTTATTCTGGGCCAGGACGCTACTGTCAGGTTCAACCATGCCAAGTGCCTTAGCACGCTTAATAACTTCAGCATTGCTAATAGTAGCTTTTCTTCCTCCGAGAGCGAACCCCATCACCATCGCAGTAAGAATTATTCCTATTCCCATCCCCCTCATATAGTATTTTAATTTCATATATCCCCTAAGTCCTTAGTGATTTATTATCTAACCTTTCGATGTTTGTCCGAAAGATCGATTACAAGTTTAACTTCACCAATTCCCATGCCTAATTCTCTAGCAATAACCATATTGGATTTGCCGGCTTTATGCATTTCAATGATTCTTCTGTTCTGAGTTGCAGGATCATTTGCTGTAAGCTCATGCATATTTTTGTCCGGATTATAAGATTTACTATCTGCTCTCATAGCATCGGTTAACTGAACAACTTTAGCTGAAGTATTATTCTCAGACTTGCTTCCTATTACATGAAGGCTTGAAAGCTGATCAGAAGGTATAACTTCTGCATGAATGTCATTAAGTTCTTTTACGTCATTCCTTTCAATATAGCCACTGTCCTTTCTGCGGACAGGTCTTGGAGCATCACTGCTGACATTCTGAGTCTGTGCACTCTTTTTAGCAACCTGATTAGCTTTAGGTGTCTCCTTAGGAGCTGCAGGCTTGTCTTTTTCCATATAAGGAATTCTGATTCCGCTTAGTGTATCAGTTTCTTCATCTAAAAGAATTGCCCTTACATTTTTTTCGCGATGAGAAAGTGCTGCGCTGCTCGCAAGATTTGAAGTTGCTGCCTGTGCCTCTCTTGCTGTAGTAACAGCATCTCTCGCAGCGGCTTCAGCATCCCTTGCTGTTGCTTCAGCATCTCTTACAGTAGCCTCTGCATCACGTACAACCTGCTTTGCTTCATTAGTCTTCTTGGCCACTTCAGAAACTACACTGTTTAAGTTCTTATGTTTATCATTTAACATGTCGTACATGAACATAACTTCGTTATGATTCTTGGTTATGTCATTTATTACAGTATCTGAATACTCATTTATCGCCGAAAGTTTTTCATTTGAAATTCGTTCCATTGCTCTTTCGGTTCTGTCCAGGGTGTTATCGACGGTATCATCAACCATGTTCTCGATGGTTTCCTTCTGATCTTCCACTTCACGCCGAACAAGCTCACGGATTTCTCTTTCCATGAACTTTTTGTCAGTATCATTAACTTCCTTGTTCGCAGGTAGAAGGTAACCTAGTACGATAGCTGCGAAGCCTGCAACTATGAGAACAATCTCAGTAATACTTATCATCTCCGCCCAAATCCCCTATAATATTCAATACATAATTATACAATAATTTCGTTAATTCTACAAACTTATATCTTTAGATCAAAGCCGGATGAAATGCTAAAATCAACAGGTTTTCCGTTCTTATCAAGGACGTGTCCTGCAAGCTTTTCCATCTTTTCTACTGACAACTGTTTTTCAAGTAAAGTATTTTTACTGTCATTGCCCTTAGAGCCTTTTCTGTTGCGACCTCCATCACCGAAATATTCATTACTTCCTTTTTCCTTGGCATCTGAATGCAGTTCCCCCTGACCTACATCGTCCTTGGAAGTAATCTGACTTCGTTTATTATCAACTTCCTGATTAAACTGTGTTTGAAAATTACGTTGATCCATTAAAGGCCTTGCTTCTTCAGCCGCCTTTATATTCCCCACTTCACTTGATGCAGCCATCACGCCAAAATCAATCCTGTTAATTGACATGGTAGACCTCCTTCCAAGCTAATTGTACCATGAATTAGCTTTTCTCAACAAATAATATTACAGATATTTAAGAATATATTTATAATATTATTATCGAAAACAAGTGAAGTTTTCTTTAGCTTTATATAAAAAATATTTTAGATTGGTGCAAGTCTTACATCACCGTCCTTAACGACAAAGCGGCTATACTGTACCGGCTTTTTAACTATCATTGAAAGTTCACCTATATTTACTGTCGTTCCAGGATAAGCAGTTCCTTCAACAATAACTTCCGCATCTTTTTGTTCAGCCAGTTTCTCCATCAGATTTGTATATTCTTCAGAATCCTTCTGTACCTGCTCGGTAAGTGTTTTGTTAAGAGCTATGAGCTTTTGAACATTTGCTATCTGATCAGGAGTGAGCTTTGCTCCGGCCTTTATCATCTTCGAAAATCCTTCGACTGTAGGCTTTATTCCTTCAATCTTCTTCTGAGATTCTGCCATTTCTTTCTGCAACTCTTTTAGTCTAATCTTAATCTGCGGATCTGCACCTACTTCTATAATAGTATTTGCTCCCATTTCAGAACCGAGAACCTTTGCCTGAATCTTATCGGCAGCACATACTTTTCCGCCTGCAATAAAGCCTTTTTTACCTGTAACATTTATCTCTGTGCCGGATGTAACAGTGGAATGAAGGATACATTCGCTTGTAATTCC
Organism: Butyrivibrio sp. YAB3001; assembly: GCF_900112195.1. GTDB lineage: Bacteria > Bacillota > Clostridia > Lachnospirales > Lachnospiraceae > Butyrivibrio. The sequence continues at coordinate 93,784 of NZ_FOKR01000002.1, read as the reverse complement.
GCCTTTAGCTGCAAGAGTTGCATTTTCAACGAACTTAACAACTATATTTCCATCTGCGCTTATATTGCCGCCTGCCTTGACCCCGCGTTCAAGAATAACATCCGCTCCGGAAATAAGAGTTGCATCTTCTACTATTCCTTTAACAACTATGTTTCCACCGGCTTTAACACTAAAGTTAGAGGCAACTATACCCTTAACCTCAACGCTTCCTTCACAGTCAATATTTCCAGTTGCAAGATCCACATTCTCAAGGACAAGAACATCTGAAACCGTTACTTTTTCTTCTTTGATAGTAACATGACCTGCTTTGGTGGCAGTAAGAGTAAGCTTATCGTCAGATAACTGAGTATTTTTACCATATTTAATATGCGCTGGCTTTACAGAAGCAGGTCTTATATTTTCACCGTGAATATTTATACCTGGTTCACCCGGAATTTCAGGATGCAAGGTTGCAAGAAGATCGCCTTCTTTTACATTATTGATAAGATTAAGGTTAAAATAGTCAACGCTTCCATCATCTCTAAGTGCAGGTTTTGGACGATTATTGACTGTAAAATGATATTCAACGCTGGCATTTACACCCTGTTTTACAGCTTTACCCTCAGCAATTAGAATCCTTTTGCAATAGGTTCTATGTTCAAAAAAGCTATGGATATCGTCTTTTTTTATGCCATACTTAATTTTTTGATAATCAAGAGTGCCAAGAAATTCTTTTTCTGTCATTAATTCAGCGCCCTCTGTCGGAGGATAAAAAACAACTGTAGCGCTCATCCTATCCTTGGCAATATTAATTATGGCGCATTCACGCTCCGGCAACACCTTTGCTTCAGTGATCATAAACAGGTCATCAACGTGATTCAAAAGTGCTTCTTTCAACTTAACAACATCATATTGGATTTTTTTATCATCAAGATAGTCCATTATCATGGTGACATCAATTGGCGCGCCACCATCTAAAGGTTTGAAAAATTTTATTCCTGTACCCTTATCAGTTATTACCAGCTGAAAATATCCATCCATAACATTTCCTCGATTATCTTGTATTAGTAACTATTCCTAAATATGTCCCAAGCTTGTCACGCATTTTCTGGAGCGCTTTTGTGTGAAGCTGAGATATACGTGATTCCGACACCTCCAAAACCTCACTTATTTCTTTAAGATTCAGTTCTTCATAATAATAGAGCAAAATGACCTTTTTCTCTTTCTCAGTAAGAAGTTCAAGTGATTCAGCAAGCATCTTTTTGAGTTCTTCTTTCTCAACTGCCTCTTCAGGCTTGATAAATCCGGCATTCCTGTTATTTACATCCTCAGGAATATCTGCTCCCTGATCCATGAACTCGTTAAGAGACACAACACCTGTGACCTTCATCTGATTTTGCCAGTTCTGATACTCATCTTCTGTAATATCCATCTTGGCTGCAATCTCAGCATCTGTTGCCACATGCCCTGAATCTCTTTCTATTTCGCGGATGGCCGTTTCGATTTTTTTCTGCCTCTGCCTTATAGTTCTGGGTATCCAGTCCATTTTTCTTATCTGATCAAGGATAGCACCCCTTATTCGAAGGCTGGCGTAAGTTTCAAACTTAACATCCTTCATGAGATCGAATTTATCAATAGCATCTATAAGGCCAAAAATCCCATATCCAACAAGATCATCATATTCCACATTAAAGCCTAGATACATGCTAAGTCTGCCGGCAACAAGCTTAACCAGCGGCGCATACTCAAGTATCAGCTTTTCTCTTAGATCAGCTGCTTTAGTACTATAATATTCGTCCCATAATTTATTTCTTGCTGCTTCATCCATGACTACATCCCCATACCGTCATTATTTTTTGCTACAATCAGTCCCATAAAACCGATAATAGCATCCTATGAAAAAACAAAAACGAGATAAAACCATTTAGAATAGACGGGAATTTGCTTCATCATCCTGAATAACACCAAGGCTATCCCCACTCTCTGCTTCCATCGCTGCTCTTGCCTGCATTTCGATGCGCTTAGCTTCTTCCTTCTCAGCTATTGCTTTCTCATAATTAATATCAACAAAACGACTTATCATCTTTTCGATAATAAGACCAAGTATCAAAAAAATGACAATTGATGCAAAAACGATAACAAACCAATCCCCCACTGGATAATGTTTAAAGTACGCAAATATGGCAATGATCGAAGTACTAAAAAGCACTATCAGTGGTGTGATCAGCTTAGTATTCCATTTTTTCAGTTCTTCATTTTCAGTATTCATATAATTTTCTCAGGCTTTCCAACAGCCCTAATCACGAAATTACCATTTTCTGGATAAAATATGACCGTTCTACCATACGAATTACCCGTGTCCTGTGCAAGAACAGGAATGTTCATTTCTTTTAGCTTTTTTAGTGTTGCCTGAACATTTCTGTCACCAACACGCATGGTCGCATTATTCGACTGAAAAGCAAACATCTGGGCACCACCGGCAATTTTTGCAACAAGCCTTGACCTGCTGGCACCTTTTGCAACAATTTGTTTTATCAGCTCTTCAATTCCTGTATCTGCGAACTTTGGTATGTTGGAATTGTTCTTAATCTCGGTAGAATCCGGCAGCATTATATGTGCCAATCCACCAATTTTAGTCACAGGATCGCGCACAGCAATACCAACGCAGGACCCAAGTCCCAGCGTAGTAATGCCATCGGGGCTAACACAAATATTCAGATCAGCCATACCAACCTTTATAATTTGACTCATATGTCGCCCCTTCGCTTAAATTGTAATATCTCCCATTCCAAGTGAAGAAAGAATCTTACTATAACCATCTACATCAGGTAGCAAAATAAAATATCCACTAAGTTTAAGTTCATCAAAGAACTGTGTTTCGATTAGAAGAATCTTATCGCCCATCATTCCAAACTGTATTGCCGGAACGCTTAAAATAGCACCAGCCATGTCAATTGCAACAAATGGAATTGACGGAACAAGCTTAAGATTAGTCATCATTGATAATGAATTGAGGTAAGAACCTGTGATGATATTTCCGACCTCTTTAAGTGCAGATAACTCAACCTCGTCAAAATCTGCCTCATCCGGTTTATGTCCGGTTCCCATCAGTTTATCAACAAGGTGTCTTGCTGCTGTCTTGTTAAGAAGGAACATAATACTTCCGTCGATATCTCCTTCAACAGCAAGATAAATACCAGCCATTATCTGTTCTGCTCCGCCCATCATGTCGCCAACATCTTTAAAATCAAGAAGTCTTACCTGCGGAACCGACATATCAACCTTGGTTCCGATCATCTGAGCCAGTGCAGTTGTTGCATTTCCCGCTCCAATGTTGCCCAGCTCTTTCAATACGTCGAAATACTGGCTGGACAAATTGTCTAAACTCATATCACCCATTTATATTCCTCCGATCAGCTGGCATTAGATGCCTTTTCTTTTACATCCTTCTCTGCTACAACTGCTTCCAGATCTAGAATTGAAACAAGACCGCCATCATAATGACCTACGCCACTTACAAATGTTGCATTTGTTTTACCTTTTTTATCATCATAACGCATTTTTTCAACGTTATTTGCATCAAGTGTAAGTACCTGATTTACCTGATCTACGATAATTCCAACCAGATCCCCACTCTCAGTTTTAAGAATAATTATTCTTGATTTATTGGTAATGACATCCTCAGAAAGTCCCATTTTCATTCTTACGCTCATAACAGGAACAATCTCACCACGGATATTGATTACCCCTTTAAGATAATCATCTACCTTAGGAACACGCGTGATCTGCTGCATCCTAACGATATTATCTATAAATTTGATGTTTATGCCATACTGTTCATCGTCGATTTTTATAACAATGTATTGGATAAGTTCTCCTACATCAGCGTTATCTCTAAGTTCATTCATATCGCTTTTCTTCCTTTCTACTAGAAATCAGTGACTATGATCAGAAAATTGAGTTTGTATCAAGGATAAGTGCTATCTCACCATCTCCAAGGATTGTAGCTCCACTTATGAGCTTGCACTTATTTGTATATTTTCCAAGAGGCTTGATAACTATTTCCTGCTGGCCCATAAGTTCGTCAATAACAAGACCTGCAAGCTGATCGCCTTTTCTGGCAATAACAACAACCATATCTTCATCAGGCGACTTTGTTGAATCTGTATCAAGCACGTCATTAAGTCTGATAAGAGGAAGAACACTTCCACGAAGATTGATTACTTCCTTATTTTCTACAAACTTAATATCTGCCGGAGAAACATCCTCAATACTCTGAATTGAATCTAGAGGAATAGCATATTTTTCCTGACCGATGATAACCATAAGAGCCTGGATAATAGCAAGTGTAAGAGGAAGTCTGATGACCCATGTGGATCCTTCACCAAGCTTTGTCTTAACAGTTACTTCACCGGAAAGTGATTCAACCTTAGATTTAACAACATCAAGACCAACGCCTCGACCTGAAATTTCTGAAACCTGCTTAGCCGTTGAGAAACCAGGATGGAACAAAAGCTCAACGCACTGTTTCTCTGTAAGCATTGCAGCCTGATCAGGAGAAACAACTCCTTTTTCAATAGCTTTATTCTTTACTGCTTCTGCATCAATACCATTACCATCATCGCCAACTTCGATAACAACACTGTTACCATCCTGGAAAGCGTGAAGGAATATCTGACCAACTTCAGGCTTACCGCGCTGTGCACGAAGTTCAGCATTCTCAATACCATGGTCAGCACTGTTTCTGATAAGGTGCATCAAAGGATCACCAATCTCATCTACAACGGTACGGTCCATTTCAGTATCTTCACCAGTCATCGTAAGTTCCATCTTCTTGCCAAGTGTCTTGTTAAGATCACGGATCATACGAGGGAATTTCTGAAGTACGCTCTCAATAGGCACCATTCGAACTTTCATGACTGATTCATGAAGATTTGTGGTAACACTTTCAAGATATTCAATCTGCTCAGTTACGTTACTTACACCTGATGTATTTGCTGCAGAAATAAGTGAGTTCTTGGCAATGATAAGCTCTGATACAAGGTTCATAAGAACATCGAGCTTTTCAATATCAACACGGACTGTTCTGTTAACAACAGGTTTTCCTGCCGGTTTCTTTCCACCGGCTGCCTGACCCTGAGCTGCTGCAGGCGCAGGTTTATTAGCCTCTGTAGTTGCAGGAACAGCAGCTGCGGGCGCAGCTGCATTTGCTGCAGGTGCCTCTTCCTTTTCTTCCGCAGACTTAGCGCCGCTTGGATCAAACTCACCGCATTCGCAACCTTCAACTTCAGAAACGGCCTTAACAATCTCTTCAACCTTTTCTTTTCCTTCATCAGTGATCAAAATAAGGCTGAATGAAAATTCAAATTTTTCATCTTCAATATCCTGAGTATTCGGATCAGATACAGCTATTTCGCCAATATCTTCAAGACCTTTGAATACAAGGAAACCTCTGGCAGCTTTCAAAATACAGGATTCCTGTATATGAACAGTAACACCCCATATTTTCTTGCCCTGTGATTTGGCTTCCTCTAATGTAGACTTTACAGACGGATCAAGGCGTATTGCTCTATAATCCGAAGAACCATCAGCTCCGGGTGCAGGACCATCTGCAGCAGGAGCACTTGCAGCAGCACTCTGAGCAGGTGCAGCAGCTGCGGGAGCATCTCCACCGGAAGGTGCTGCTCCGCCATTTCTGATATCCGCAAGGGATTTTATGATATTCTGATGCTCGTCAGTACCCTCGTCCTGATTCTCGGTGATATTATCAACATATCCCTGAATAGCATCAAGGCACTGTAATAATACGTCGATATCGGCAGATTTGATCTTTATCTTGCCTGCACGAACATCAGAGAAAACATCTTCCATATCATGAGTAAGATTCTGCATTCTTGTATAGCCCATGGTTCCGGCCATACCTTTCATGGAATGAGCTGATCTGAATATTTCATTGATACAATCCTCATTCTCAGGATCCTGCTCAAGAGTCATTATGTTGTCATTGAGTGACTGAAGATGCTCTTTAGCTTCATCAAGAAAGACACTTAGATACTGGGAAACATCCATAACCTATATACCTCCATAAGAAAAAAGTGAAATTCACAAAAGCATAGTCATATTATCGCATACTTTTGTATGTTTTATCGGTTTTTCGAATGGAGGAATTTAGAAAATTTAAATTAAAGAAAAATTAAAAAGTAATGAAATCCCTCAATTCACACCGACATGCATTATGATTTCCTGGGCAACGTTTTCAAGTTTTACAACCTGATCAACAAGTCCAGCTGTTGCAACTGCTTTGGGCATTCCATACACGGTACAGGTACTTTCTTCCTGACCGATAACAAATACTTTTTTCTTTGACTTAAGATTCTTGATTCCTTCTGTTCCGTCGGCTCCCATCCCCGTAAGAACCACACAGCAAATCTCATCGTAGTCAGACTCCATAAGCGATTCATACATAAAGTTAGCGCATGGCCTTACACCTTCTCTGGTTGGTCCATCCACATAATGGATTGAACTTCGGCCACCGTTTTTAACAATATGCATGTGCTTCCCTCCTCGAGAGATGTAAACAACACCATTTTGAAGCACATCTCCTTCAGCCGCTTCCTTAACCTTTACTTCACTTAGCGAATCCAGACGTTCAGCCAAAGAAGCGGTAAAACCTTCAGGCATATGTTGAACAAGAACAATTGGCGTTTTAATATTCTTAGGCAGTTTAGGAATAACAGATTGAAGAGCTCTTGGTCCACCGGTAGAACTTGCTATCGCAACAATTCTGTTTCCTGTTATCCTGCTTGCTGATTTACTGACAAGATCAACTACCTTTTTATTATCCCTGACTTCATCAATTGAAAAAGAACGAGTAGGCGCAGCCGCCTTTGATTCCGATACAGCAGCCAGTGTATTTATGAACTGCTTAACAAAATCATCGCCCCTGCATTCTGATGCTCTGTCAGGCTTATGAATAAAATCAAGCGCGCCAAGATCAAGCGCATCCATGGTTACTTTTGCACCTTCTTTTGTGTCAGTGCTGCATAACATGATCTTTGCTTTGATCTTATTTTTTTGAAGTTCCTTGAGCAACGTAATACCGTCCATTCTTGGCATGTTTATATCAAGAACGACAACATCGTAGGTATTCTTTTTTAAAAGCTCAAGACCTTCAACACCATCTTTTGCTTTGTCAACCACCTGAAATCTTGAATCTGAGTTAATAATATCACTCAGTACAGTTCTCATAAGTGCAGAGTCTTCAATTAATAAAATTTTTCTCATAATTAAGTTTGCTTCTTTCTTATTTTTCGTTCTTCTTCAAAAATAAAGTGAATGATATCTTCTCGTGAGTTTTCATCAATGTAGTTATATTGTATTCTATGTTCAAAAAGCCCCGGTCTAGTTTCCAATTCATTAACTTTTAGAACATTACATATCATTTCATATTCTTTATCGTTAGCATTTCCCGGAAGCCTGTATGAACAATAGATCAAACTACCTTCGTCATACTTAAAATTAGCTACAAATCTAAGTCCTCCGCCGCTTATATCAACTACTACACTTCTTTGAAGAGAAACATCCGAATCAACCAGGTATTTCCGGTTCATCTCATAGGCTTCAAGTTCTTCCTTGGAGCTTTGCCTTGATTTAAGTTCAAGTGCGCAGCTGAATCTGTAATATTCCCTTCTTTGGAGCTTTTGTAGTTCGCTTGTAAGGTCCAGCACCAGAATATAGATATTGTCACTCCTGTAGCGGTCTACAATTCTGGAAAAGCATTGATAAAGACCTTTATTACTGTAAAAACACAGATTGTACTCTCCGTCTACAGGTAAAAGAACAAGTCTCCCTTTTTCGTATGGCATCAATACTTCAATTCGATCATCTGAAGTAATGTCCATTACTTTACTCATATAAATCTGCCTTGTCCTGACATCATCATCCATCCATATCTTACCGGTTGCTTTAAGCTCGACACGGTTTCCCGGTGAAATGTAATCACTTAACATATTCCACAACTTCTCCATTCTAACGATAGTGATATTAAAGTTTACGGATTTTGAATACTCTCTATTATCTGAGGATTGGTGCTGCTAAGTTTTCTTCCTGTAATAATATGTGAAAAGAAAGCTGCCATTCCCCTTGGTTTAATCTCAATCTCATCATCAGGATTCATCAGCTTTGCTGCAATATTTTCAAATGCTCTTACAGACCTTGCATTTGGATACTGCAGTGATACAGGTGACTGCTGCATAACACTTCTAACCAGCATCTGATCCTGCGGGATTGAACCCATATATGTAAGAGGAATCTTCAAATATCTTGAAACAACAGTGTTTAGCTTGTTAAATAACTGTTGTCCCTCTTCTTCCGATGTTACCCTGTTTGAAACAGTCTTCACAATTGTATCCTCTATGGAAAACCTTGGAGACTGATTAAGTGCCTTTAATAATGAATATGAGTCAGTAATTGAAGTGGGTTCGGGTGTTGTTACAAGGATAACTTCACCACTTGCTACCAAAAATTCGGTTACTGCACTCGATATTCCTGCACAGGTATCTATTATTATTATATCAGCAATTGCATCTAATTCGGCAAGATTAACTATAATATATACAAGGTATTCTCTACTTAAGTTATACATTCCGGAAATACCTGAACCGCCGGAAATAAATCCAACACCTTCAGGTCCCCAGGTAATGATATCCTTGATATTCTTTCCCTGATATATAAGGTCGCAAAGATTATGTTTTGGAACTGTTCCAAACATGATCTCTATGTTGGCAAGGCCAAAATCCGCATCCAGAATAATTACACGTTTTCCCATTTTTCTGAACTGGATAGCCAGATTGATCGCTACATTAGACTTGCCTACACCACCTTTTCCACTGGTGACGGTTATTATTCTTGCTAAGGGACGCTGTGGTTTGCTACTATTTTTAATTATATTTCTAAGCTGTTGCGCCTGATCCATAAATCCACCCTTTAACTTTTTCCGCCTAAGAGATTTTTAACAATTTTCTGTGCATCGAAAACAGCAATATCATCAGGAACATTTTGTCCGTTTGTAATGTAGGCTATAGGCGAACCTGTATGCATCTTGATGTTGTAAAGATTTCCCTGAGCTCCTGTCTCATCCATCTTTGTAAAAATAAGTTTGTATGCAACCAGTTGAGAATAAGCATCTGATATTTCGATGAGGTCTCTATACTTTGTAGTTGCAGAAAGGACAAGGAAATTCTCACATTCCATGCAATCCTCCAAAGCTCTTATATAACCTTCAATATCAGACTTTAATTCCTCATTATGTAAAGAGTGTCCTGCAGTATCGACCATAACATAATCATAGTCTTTAAAGTCTTCAACCGCCTGTTTCATTTCTTCAACAGAATAGATTACCCTGCATGGAACTTCCAGGATTGAAGCATAAGTCCTAAGCTGTTCAGCAGCGGCAATTCTGTATGTATCTATTGTCAAAAGAACTACTTTCTTTTTCTTTGTAACAAATAATTCTGATGCAAGTTTAGCAATTGTAGTAGTCTTACCTACACCTGTCGGTCCAATAAATATCTCAGCCTTTGGCCCATGCTCATTGGGCTCAATAGGCTCGGCTTTTCCAAACTTAAGCACCATCTTCTGATATACGTTAGCAAGTGCAAAGTCAAATGGCATCCCCGGCTTGGAAATCTTTTCAACTTCATCCGTAAGCTGATTTATATAAATCTCATCAACTTCATTTTCTATAAGCGTATTGTATAAGAGTTTGATAAAAGACATTGTCTCCTCAGATATATTCGTCTTAGGAGGTTTAACCTTTACAGGTTCAGCTTCTGCCTGCTGTTCTTCTTTTTCATCCTCTTTTGCGTTGTATTTAATGTTTTTCTCTAAAAGAGAACTTAAATTATCAAGTTTTTCCTCAATGGCACTGCCTTCATCCTTAAGCTCAGATGATTTTGAGGGCTTTGAAACAGGTTTTACAGTATCTTTCTGACTTCCTTCCACCAAAGGCCTTAGCTGCGGCACCACACTCTTATCCGGAGTATAATTTTTCATCTGGCGTTCAGATTCTTCTTCCAGCGCAACCGTAACCTCAATCTTTTGAGATTGAAAGAACGAGAAAAATCCTGTTTTCTTCATTGGTCGCACATTCATTACAACAATGTTCTGACCAAGTTCCTTCCTAGCCTCATCAGTTGCTTCGTTTTCAGTTTTTCCAACATACTTTTTGATAATCATATTATGCAGTTACCATCCCCACCGACTGAAGTTCCACATTAGGTTCCACCTCATTGTATGAAACAACAATCAAATCTCTGTAATAATCTTCTGTCATTTTTTTGAAATACATTCTGACAATAGGCGATGCCATTATGATAGCAAGTCTTCCCGTCTCTTCAAGCTTTCTTACCTGCTCTCCGACAGCATTTAAGATTGCCTTTGTTCTTGCAGGATCAAGTGTAAGATAAGCCCCTGTCTCAGTCTGCTTGACACTGTTCATTATTTCCTGCTCGATCTTAGGATCAAGAGTTACTACGCTTGTTGTCTCACCCGCAACAAAATATTTGTTGGAAATTGCACGTTTCAAACTCTGACGAACATATTCCGTTAAAATGTCCGGGTCATGAGTAGACGGTGCAAAGTCGGCAAGTGTCTCAAATATAGTAACAAGATCCCTTATGGATACGCCTTCTTTTAACAGGTTCTGCAATACTTTCTCAATTTCACCAAGGCTCATAAGCTTAGGAACAAGTTCCTCAACAAGAGCAGAATGGCTTTCCTTGAGATTATCAACAAGGTTCTGAACATCCTGTCTGGTCATGAGCTCTGCGATATGCTCACGGATAACCTCAGTTAACTGAGTTGCAATTATTGATGGCGGATCAACTACGGTGTAGCCAAGACTCTCTGCCCTTTCACGCTGACTTTCAGTGATCCATATAGCCGGCAGATGGAACGATGGCTCAAATGTAGGAATACCGGTGATTTCATCTTCAACATGCCCCGGATTCATCGCCATATAGTGGTCAAAGAGTATCTCACCATCACTAACCTGTATACCTTTAATTTTAATGATATATTGATTAGGATTCAACTGAATATTATCTCTTAATCGAATAATTGGAACAACTGTGCCAAGTTCAAGAGCTATCTGTCTTCTTATCATGACAACTCGGTCAAGAAGATCGCCGCCCTGATTGACATCCGCAAGAGGAATGATTCCATAACCAAATTCAAGTTCAATAGGATCAACCTGCAAAAGACTTGTTACATTCTCAGGCTGTCTGATTTCTTCCGCCTGCTGTTCTTCTGCGGATTGTACCTCTGACTCAACCGATACTTCTTCGATTGTCTGGGATGTGATTCTTCCAAGCAAAATAAATGCAGCACCAAAAGATACATAAAGCACTGTAGGAAGTGGTGATAAGATACCAAGCCCTGCCAAAACTCCGCCAACAAGATACAAAGTCTTTGGCATTCCAAAGAGCTGATTGATAAGAAGATGGCCAAAATCTGCTTCCTTTGAGCCCTTTGTTACAAGAATACCTGTTGACATTGAGATCATAAGAGAAGGAATTGAACTTACAAGTCCATCACCCATAGTCAGGATTGAATAGGTGTTAATGGCTGTATTTACATCCATTCCCTTTCTAAGCATGCCCATTGCAATTCCGCCGATAAGGTTAGTTGCGGTAATTATAAGACCGGCTGTTGCATCTCCCTTAACATACTTGGTAGCACCATCCATGGCTCCAAAAAAGCTTGCTTCTTCCTGAATCTTATCTCGTCTTGCTTTCGCTTCTTCATCCGTTATGGCGCCTGTATTCAGATCCGCATCGATAGCCATCTGTTTACCGGGCATAGCATCGAGAGTAAATCTTGCAGATACTTCAGCTACACGTTCTGAACCTTTGTTGATAACCATCAGCTGAACGATGATAAGAATTACATATACAATCGCGCCTACGATAAGGTCACCGCCGCCAACGAAAGAACCAAATACTTCGATAACTTTACCGGCGCTTCCCTCAGTAAGAATAAGTCTTGTTGATGAAACGTTAAGCGCAATTCTGAATATTGTTGTAAACAGCAAGATTGTAGGGAAGAATGACATCTGTAATACATCAGTTGCAAACATTGCAGTGAACATGATTACAAATGAAAGCGACATATCAAACGCAAGCAAAAAGTCAAGAACCCAGTCTTTCAGAGGAATAATGAGCATGATAATAGCCGCAACAATATAAAGTGCAAGGCCATAATCATAAATTCGATTAATGATAACCTTTTTATTCATGTTCATCCCCCTTCATAGATTTTGTAAAAACTTATATCAGGCTTTGCCCTTCAAATGATAAACATATGCTAGCACCTCGGCTACCGCCTTATATAATTCCGGCGGAACCATTTCGCCGACCTCAACATTTGCATATAACATTCTGGCCAAAGGCTTATTTTCAACAATCTCGATATTATTTTCCCTTGCTACTTCCTTGATCTTCTGAGCAAGATAATCTGCACCCTTTGCAAGAACTACAGGCGCATCGGCTTCTTCTGCATCATATTTGATAGCTACAGCGTAATGCGTAGGGTTTGTGATGACCACATCTGCCTTTGGAAGCTGTTTCATCATCCTTCTTCTGGAAGCTTCCATCATTCTTCGCTTCTGAGCTCCCTTTACTTCAGGATTTCCTTCGGAATTCTTATACTCATCCTTGACTTCCTGTTTGGTCATCATCATGTCTTTCTTGAATTTGCGTTTCTGATATATGAAATCCGCAAATGCAATTATCATGTAAGCTGCGGCAATCCGCATGCCAAGACCTATTATAAGGTTTCCCATAAGTCCAATGGCTTGAAGAAGTGGCATATTATAAAGTAAAAAGATTGATTCTGTCCTCTTGCTAAAGTATGAAATAATAACGATTGCCATAATTGCAAGCTTTAGCAGTGACTTGAATAACTCAAACAATTTTCTTGTTGAAAAAATCTTTTTCAGACCACTTATGGGATTTATCTTGTTAAGCTTTGGCTGGAGTGGCTTAGCTGTCGGCTTAAGTCCAACCTGAACGATGTCACACAAAAAAGCTGTAAGAAAACCAACTAAAAAAAACGGAGAACACAGAAGCAAAATGGTCAAAAGCGCATTATTCAGTACACTTCTGATATAAAGAAAAGGAAGATAATCATCGTAAAGTCTGGCAATATTTGGAATACTGTCATATGCCCTTGAAAACTCCTGAAAAAAACTTTTTCCCAAAAATCGATACAAAATACGAAGCAGAATAAAAAATGCCAATAATGAAAATGCTGTCGCTACTTCCTGGCTCTTGGCAACCTGACCTTCCTTTCGGGCATCCTCCAATTTTTTTGGAGTAGCTTCTTCTGTCTTTTCCGCGCCATTGGCATCTTCAGCAAAGAACTGAAGATCATACTTCATGACCGGTGTATATGAATAATCAACTACTCTGCATACTGTAGACAAAATTCTCCATCAGCTCCTTCATATTTATAAATACAAAGTTCGAAGCATCTCCAAGCATCGTAACTGTAATAAACATAATAAGAAGACCAATAATGATCTTAATCTGGATTCCAACCGCAAACATATTCATCTGTGGAGATACTTTAGCAAGAATACCCAGTGTTACGTTAGTAATAAATGTGATTATGAATATTGGCAGACAGATTCTGAATCCGATAACAACGTAATCTTCAAGAAACAGCAATATCGATTCCATTAATCTGTCTGAATGTATCACAGCACCATTTATCGGAATAAGTCTGAATGTATCAACAAGTGCTTTTAAGATATAACGATACATTCCAGATGCAATAAGCATCATGGTCAGAACCTGTGAATAAAGATTTCCTGTAATGGTTACCTGTGAATTTGTATTATTATCAAACATACTGACCATCGAAAGGCCTATCTGCATATCAACGATCGTTCCTGCAAAGGATGCGATCATGTTGCAGAGCTGTACAGCAAGACCTATCAAAAGACCTGCCATAACCTCTTTAAGAACAATTACAGTAAAACCAATTATCGTATTGTAATGGGGAGCTGAGAATGGAACTGCGCCATATAGCATTATGGACAGGATCAGACTAAATCCAATCTTTACAAGATTTGGAGTCTGATTGCCACCAAAAAACGGACAGACAAACACAAAGCTTGCTATTCTCACAAGAATCAAAAGAAAAATCTCTAAATCCCCATAACTAAAGCTGTAATTTAGCATACACGTTCCCTAAGAAAATATATCTGATAAAATATATAACTTTATACTATTAATTGTATATAAATTTAGAAAACCAGTATATAGAAAATTTATTAGAAATATCTAAACTTTTTATATTTTATTACCGAACATATCTCGAAAAATCAGACCAAAGACTTGTTATATATCCTGAAAGTTCAGTAAGCATCCAGTTTCCTATGAGCATTATCATGGTAAAAACTCCAAGAACTTTAGGAACAAAGGTAAGCGTCTGCTCCTGAATTGAGGTAACAGTCTGAAATATTGAAATGATAAGACCAATTGACATGGAAGTTAAAAGCACAGGAAGAGCCATTTTTATTACCATAAACAGCGCAGCACTTACAATACTATTAATATCAGCAACTGTGATCATAAGTTCATCCTCCTTTTATCAAAAATCCGATCAATAAAACGTTTTAACAAGATTACCGATAATAAGACTCCAACCATCTGCAAGAACAAATAATAAGATTTTAAACGGCAGCGAGATCGTGGTTGGCGGAAGCATCATCATACCCATACTCATAAGCACCGATGCAACTACCATATCGATAACAATAAATGGAATATAGATAACAAAACCAATAATAAATGCTCTTCTAAGTTCACTTACAACAAAACTTGGGATAAGGACTACATTAGGAATACTCTCAAGTTCGCCATCCCACTCAATTCCATCAATCTCCATGAAAAGAACTACATCTTTTTTCATGGTCTGACCGTACATGAAATTTCTGAATGGCTCCATTGCTTCCTTAAAAAACTCTTCCTGATCCATTTCGCCATTTTCAAAAGGAATAACAGCATCGTTATAAACACTTGTAAGCGTGGGCTGCATTATGAAAAGTGTCATAAACAAAGCAATCCCAATCATCACCAGGTTAGGTGGTGATGTTTGGGTTCCAATGGCTGTTCTTGTAAAATGAAGGGCAACAATGATTCTTGTAAAAGAAGTCATCATCACCAGAAGAGTTGGTGCAAGGGTAATTAAAGTAAGAGTAATAAGGATCCTGAGAGCACCATTTAAAGAGCCATTTCCATTGTCATACGTAATAGTAACAGTATTGGCAATGTTAAGCTTCTTTAAATCGTCCGGATCCTCACTAGAACCAGGCTCATGGATATTTGTTCTTTCATCCGTAGAGCCGGTAAGATGGCTTTCGACGCTTGTTGTCGGATCTGTGGGTGTTGTATCCACAATAATATCTTCGGTTGCATGTACCGTTACAGGCATAGCAAACAAAGCTGTAAGAACAACAGTGACCACAAACAGTATCCTGACAAAAGCTATTCTTATACAATCCCTCATATTCTTTTTAAGTGAAAAAACTCCCCGCTCACTTGTCATCAGTATTCTTTTTCTCGCCTTTTATTTTTTCAAATATCTCTTTAAAGCTAACATCCTTTAAAGAAACATTTTTATTAAAACTTTCTTCTAATACCAGTTCATCAAAAGATACATCCCCAAGGTTTGTTATGTGATCATTAGTAACAGCAATAGAAACATATCTGTTGCCAATCCTGACAATCTGTATGTATTTATTGTTGGAAATTCTGAAGGTCTCTATAACTTCGATATTTTTGCCGCGTTCAGCCCCCTTTTGATAATTGGCTATCCATTTTGTCACATAAAATGTAACTGCCAAAACCAAAATAAAAATTATAAGGACAGATAAAAATTGCAAATATGAATCTACTCCCATAGTCCCCTCAAAACGCCGTGTAAAGATTACTGAACAATCTCAGTCACACGAACACCAAAACTTTCCTCAATAACTACAACTTCTCCCTTGGCAACGAACTTACCATTAACAAGAACATCAACAGGTTCACCGGCAACTTTATCAAGCTCAATGATTGTTCCCGGAGCAAAATCAAGAATATCCGAAATAGGTTTTGCAGTCCTTCCAAGCTCAACTGTAACCTCAAGCGGTACATCTTTAATGATTCCAATGTTCTCGCCACCAGCCATAAGCGTAGTTGGACCGGCAAAATTCTGGAACTGCGCAGGCTGAATATTCATATTCATCATAGGATTCATAGGCATTTGCATCTGTGGCATTCCCATACCCATACCCATTCCCATCTGTGGCATTCCCATCTGCGGCATTCCCATTCCCATGCCCATCTGAGGCATCTGGCCTGCCATCATGTTCGGATCCATCTGTGGAGCGGCTGCCTGTTGTGCCTGTGCAGGATCCGGTGCTGCCGGAGCAGGTGCCGGTTCCGGCGCTGAATCGCCACCCTGTTCACTGGTGATAACTGTATCCTTAAGAGTTTTTGCAAAGTCGATTGGATACAACTGCATCAATGTTGAGTCGACGAGTTCACCTACCTGCATTTTAAAAGAAATCTTAACGAATGTACCGGTAAGGAAATCTGCGATATCAGACGGGTCATCATTAATCATGTCAAGAACTGATGCCTGTGGCGGGCTGATATCTACTTTCTGATTGATCATTGTAGAAAGAGATGTGGCAGCAGCACCCATCATCTGGTTCATCGCTTCTGAAATAGCAGAAAGCTGAAGTTCGCCAACTTCACCATCAGTATTGGTACCATCACCGCCCATCATAAGGTCAGTGATTACCATAACATCATGCTCTTTCAGAATAAGGATATTAGTTCCGTCAAGACCGACTGTATATTTGATCTGAATAAATACACAAGGTCTTTCATAGTTGTTTATTACGTTCTCCCAGTTTGCAAGTTCAACCTGAGGTGTTGTAATATTGACTTTCTGATTAACAAGGGAATACAGCGTAGTAGCTGAAGAACCCATGCTAATATTGGCAACTTCACCAATCGCGTCTTTTTCAGCATCATTCAAAAGAGATTCATCTATACCAGAAGATCCACCAGAACCGGAATCTGCGGAAGAATCACCTCCTGAAGCAGCAGCGTCACCATCACCGGAAGAATCCATTCCAGATAGTAAAGCATTAATTTCATCCTGTGATAACATTCCCTCCATGGTGTTATTCTCCCTCCTCTCTCACAATCGATGTTATTCTTACAGCATACTTATCTTTTGCCGTACCCGGCAAAGCGGTAAATTTGTATATATTCCCTACATAAATCTGCATATCGGTATTGACTCGGTTATCAAGCCTTATAATGTCTCCGGCCTGTAGATGAACAAAATCATTGACTGAAACATTGCACTTACCAAGAATAGCCTTGACAGGGACATCCACACGTCTGACCATGGTTTCAAGGAATTCACCATAGTTCTCGTCATTGTTCTTTTGCATCGTTGAAAACCAGAACTTGGTGTTCAGCTTATCCATAACACTCTCTAAAGTGAAATATGGAAGGCATACATTCATAAGTCCTTCTGTCTCACCAATCTTAAGATTCAGCGTTACGATAGCTATCATGTCAGTAGGTGAAATAACCTGTGCAAACTGTGGGTTTGTCTCTATTCTTTCCATAACCGGATTGATGGCCACAACGTTTTGCCAGGGCTCAACCATAAGCTGCATACAGATTGTTACCAGTTTTTCGATAAGCGGCATTTCTATATCAGTAAATGGTCTTGGTTTATCCAAGGTTGTTCCTTCACCACCTAACACTCTGTCTATGAAGGAAAAGCCTAAATTAGCCTGAAGTTCAAGAATAATAGTCCCCTGAAGTGGTAAAAAATTGATAACTCCCAAAATAACAGGATTCGACAAAGCATTACTAAACTCCGAATATGTAACCGTCTCTGAGTTAGCTACCGATACTGCAACATTTCTTCTAAGGTACAGAGGCAATGTAGTAGATAATAGTCTTCCGTAATGCTCGTAGATCATCTCGAGAGTACGTAAATGCTCTTTTGAGAACTTAGCCGGACGTTTAAAGTCGTAATCCTTGACTTTCTTCTCGTCCGCTGCCGACATTTGAGCAACGTCAACTTCACCAGTACTGAGTGCTGCCAGCAGACTATCTATTTCATTTTGTGACAGTACTTCACTCAAAGTGTATCTCCTCTCTGTTGCTATCTGAAAATAGCACCCAAATAAACAATTAACTGAATAGATTACTATGTATTACTGGTAAAGCACGCTACTAAATGTAACCTCGTAAATAAATGTTGAACCGCCATAGAGTTCCTGAACCTGATCAAGAATTTCTTCCTTGGCAGCAGTATCATCTGCCTGAAGAGTTTCAATTGTGTAGTTCGAAAGAACTGTAGTGATCTTACCTTTTACAAGTTCTTTCATGCTTGAAAGTGATTCCTCGGTTCCATATGTAGCATAATCAGCTGCTGCAGTGTTCATAGAGAAAACAACTTCAACCAGCATGTAGTGGCTCTTTCCATCTTCACCCGGCTTTAAGTTGATAGTAAGCTTGTCATCACCCGTAAAGCCAAAAGTTGCTATATTTGAAGGAGCAACAGTTCCCGAAGCAGAAGCTGTAAATCCGCCTCCGGCACCTCCGCTTGCCTCCAGTTCCAGAGCAGAAGCAATATCGGAAATAATTTTTGCTGTCTGGGAATTAGTAGTCATAACACTAAGAAGCATAAAAGCTGTCATTCCTATGTTTACAACTAAAAGTGCAAGAATAATGATTGATAGTAAGTTCTTTTTCATTTAATGGCTTCCTCCAAATTTTAATAATTTGCACTTAATGGATTATAAATCTTAATCTCTACTCTTCTGTTTCTTGCTCTTCCTTCATCTGTTGAATTATCAGCTATCGGATCGTATTCTCCGCGTCCTGTATGAACCAGATTAGCAGGATCAAGATTAGTATTTGCAACAAGGTAATTAAAGATTGAAAGAGCTCTTCCTGAGCTTAATTCATCATTATTACTGTATTTTCCGCCAGATGACATCGGTACATTATCCGTATGTCCTTCAATCTCAATGGTTCCGCCGGCAAATGTTTCAAGTATCTGTCCAACTTTATCTATAACAGGGATTGCATCAGATTTTATATCAACTTTTCCTGAGTCAAAAAGAATTGATCCCTGAATTGTAAGCTGTACATACTGACTTGTATAATTTAATGAAACTTCTTCTGTTATATCATTTTCTTCAAGTGCTTCCTGGATCTGTTCCGCAAGTTCCTGAGAAGCTTCCATCTGTTCTTCTTCTGCAGCTTCTAATATCTCTTCCTCAGTCTGATCTTCAATATCCTTAACTTCTTCTGTATCCTCACCTGTCTGTGTAAGACCCATCGAGTTAATGTAACTTGAGAGCTCATTAAGCTGTGAAACACCATCTCCAATCAGGGCTCCCTGACCAAGTGCCATCTCACCACCCGAGAAAATACCAAACGCTGAACTGAAAGATGCTGCAACCTCTTCAAACTTGGCTGCATCCATTGTAGCCATGGAGAAAAGCAAAACGAAGAAACAAAGAAGCAGGTTCATCAGATCTCCGAATGTACCTTGCCACGCCGGTAGACCAGGTTTTATTTCTTCTGGTTTTTTTGCCATTATTCTCCACCTCCTCCATCGCCGGTGCCATTTTCAGCTTCATAAGCAGCTCTGTCGCCAGGTGACAGGAAGGATTTAAGCTTTTCTTCTGTAACACGTGGGTTTTCGCCGGCCTGAATAGAAAGAAGTCCTTCTATAACAATGCTCTTTGACATATACTCTGCATTACTTCTTGCTTTAAGTTTATTTTCAGCGGGATAACAGAACCAGTTTGCAAGAACTGAACCATAGAATGTTGTAATGAGGGCAACGGCCATGGATGGTCCGATTGAAGAAGGATCTGACATGTTCTGAAGCATAAGAACCAGTCCAAGAAGAGTTCCGATCATACCCCAGGAAGGACCCATTCCGGCAACATCGCCAAAGAATGAATAGTTATCTTTATGTCGTTCAGCCATGGCATCAATTTCTGCTTCGAGAATGCTTTTAACAAGTTCAGGTTCAGTACCATCAACTATAAGCATGACACCTTTTTTCATAAAAGCATCTTCAAGACTGCCTGCAGCTTCTTCAAGTGCAAGAAGACCTTCTTTTCTTGCTGTATTGGATAAATCGATGATTCGCTTAATTGTGCCCTTTGTATCGTCCTGAGGCATTTTAAAAATAAGCGTATAAGATTTTAGACCACTCATGAAACTCGGCATACTTCTTGATGCCAAAACCGCCATGAAAGCTCCACCGAACGTGATCATCGCCGAAGGAGCATCAAGGAAGTATTTAACACCTGTAATGCCGGCAGAAAAGACAATACTCAAGATCATGAATAAGAAACAAAGACCTACACCTAGTAAAGACGCAATATCCACAATATCTACCCCTCTAAATTATTATTTGCAACATTTACTGAAACTGTAACTTGTTCAAACTATGCTAGTTCTTCCCCATTCATTATTTTGTAGATTTCCTCCAAGGATTCTTTTACAAGAATCTTACGTCCCCCACTTAGATGAATCACAGTGTCAGGATTAGATTCGACAGTCTGGATGCATCTCGTATTTACAAGTATTTTCCTTGTATCAAGTAAAGTTAGAAGCAATACCCCCTTTTCCATAGTGTTCTCCTAGACAAAAAGAAAAATAATTATCGATAAAGCAAACATGTTTAGATTTTTTTCATGTAATCTGAAATTTTATTTCTACATATGTATATTTTACTACATTTAAAACACAAATACTCAATATTATGTTCATATTTTGAACATATTTGGCACTTAATTTCATTTTGATAGAAAGTTATTGAAATTTAGTTTCTCTAGTGTTAGGAATTTTGATTCGATACAATATCTTGTAGAGAAAAATATTATATCACGTTTTATGTACTAAAATGCGATAATAAATAGTTATTTATATAACATTCACACATCAATGCAGCCCTATCAGGAGATAGAGCTGCATTTTTAAGGAGTAGCTATAAAAATAGGAGGTGGAACAAAAAATAGCATATGCTTAGTCGGTTAGTAAAATCACATTATAAATATTATCTCTTGAGGTTTGTAAGTTCTTCAAGAAGTGTATCTGATACAGTAATGATACGGCTGTTTGCCTGGAATCCACGCTGTGTTGTGATCATATTCGTAAACTCTGAGGAAAGATCCACGTTTGACATTTCAAGAACGCCGGTGTTCATGTAGCCGCCATCAGTTGTGATATCCTGGATTGTTGCTGTACCTGAGTTAAGAGTCTGCTTGTAAAGGTTATCACCTTCCTTGGAAAGACCGGATGCGTTTGCAAATTCTGCAGATGCGATCTGTCCAAGGAGCTTAGTCTGTCCGTTTGAATATGTTGCATTGATCTTACCGTCTGTGCTGACTGTAATACCGTTCATTTCACCAACAGCTCGTCCGGTATAATTATTTTTCTTATCTCCCTTTGTAGCCTTTACTGTTGCTGAACCATTACTGTTGTAGTTAGTAACTGAAGAGAAATCAATCTGGAGCTGGCCTGCTTTATATTCTGTAGTATCTTTATCGCCCTTCTGATATCCAAAAGCTTCAAGTCCAACACTTTCGCCACCTATTGTAGCTGTCTGATTGAAAATAATATCAACCATACCTTTATTGGTTTCTGTATCAGTCTGTGGATCAGCTGCTACAAGATTACCTGTCGAAGCATCAAATCTTAAATTTACGCCCTTCTTCAGAATTATAGAGCCGTCACCACTAATAGAATATGTTCCATAATCGCCATACTCTTCTATTTCAGCATCAGTTTTGCCATAAGCATTCTTTAATACTTCCGTGATACTTTCAACACTTCCTGTAGAATTTATATTATATGAGTTTGTTCCATCTGTTATGGTGATGGTTCCATCATCTTCTACTGTCTTTGAATAACCAGCTGCTAATGCTGTATCATCATTCCATTTATTATTTACTGAATCATAATCGGTTGTACCAAATCCGATACAATTCATCTTTGTAGTTCCAATTGACTGTCCGTTTGAATCAAGAATATCAACAAGCTGTAAATTGAAAATATGCTTAGATTTATCAACGTCCTTCATAGAAAACTTGGCTGTATAAAGATATCCTTTATTATCATAGAACTCTAGCTGGATTGTCTTACCATCATCAGAATTGATGTTTGTATCATTATCGTCTACATTGCCGCTGTAAATAGCCTGTGATGTTGCAGCAGGAGCATATGTAGAGTTATCGGCTGTCATGATCTCAAGAGTTGTAAGACCTGAGTTTGTATCAATTTCTCTTGCACCTGTATCAGGATTAAGCTTTGCTGCCCATCCACGAACAAGATAACCATTTGACTGCATTGCAAGGTTTCCTGCGCCATCTACGTAGAAAGAACCATCTCTTGTATAAAGGTCCTGCTGTCCGTTATTGACAACAAAGAACGCTTTTCCTGTAATCATGATATCAAATGGGTTGTTTGTAGTCTGAGTTGAGCCCTGACCTTCAATTGCTGTAGAGATAGCGCCTGACTTAGAACCAAGACCGATCTGTCGTGCATTTACACCACCCTTGGTCTGTGTAGGAGCTGATGCAGCCTGTGTTGTCTGATACATAAGGTCTGAGAAAGTAATTGACTGTGATTTAAAAGAAGTAGTATTAACATTGGCAATATTGTTACCAATAACGTCCATTTTGGTCTGATGTGTCTTAAGTCCTGCAACACCAGAAAAGAGAGATCTCATCATAAGGCAAAGTCCTCCATCATAAATTAAGCAAGTTCAAAAATTAAATTTCAAACTTCGCTTGGATTTGTGACGGATGCCAGTAATCATAGAACTTTTAAGAAAATTCTTTTCCAAAAAAGTTTGCGATAGATTCCTTCAATCAGTCCGGAATCTCAAGATTTCCTGATGAATAAATGATTATTCACTTCGGGCCAATCACGCTATTACTGCACCGTCTATGTTTGTAAATACGTTACTGTTATTTTCTGTCTGATCCATCGCTGTAACAACTGTCTTATTGGGTACATTCACAATAAAGGCAAGTTGATCGACAAGTATCAGGGAATCCTTTATCCCTTTTTCTCCTGCCTGTTTTGCTCCCTGGTTGAGTCTGTTCATCTGTTCCATTGAGAGCTCAATATTTCTGTCGTTTAATCTGTTTGCAGCATGTTTGGAAAATCTTACTCCACTATCTGCTACAATGTTTTTATCGGCAGATTCTTTGGCTTTACTTAGGATAGAGGCAAAAGAATCCTCACCCTTTAGAATATTTTTATTATTATCACTTTTGGGGACCTTGGGATTTAAATATTGATCCTGAACTTGTCCGATGGAAGTAAATCTTAGATCATCCATTATCATATTTATATCCTCCATCTACTGTAGGCGTCATGTCTCGACAGGTTCTACCTTCTCTATCTTTGACTCAGAAGAGCTGCTTGTTGCTGAAAGTGATCTTGGTGTGTCACCTCTTAGCTGATCAATTCTGTTTACATACTGCTGAAGAGCTGTTACATAATCAGGATCCATCATCTTCTTTGCCTTCTCATCCATCTTGGTTGTGTAGAACTCATACATTGTATCGATTGTAAGGCCATGTTCTTCTTCATTTATGAAATCAATAGTTGCAGGAAGCTTGTCGATAGCCTTCTGGAAGTCTTCAACCACTGCCTTGGCATCTGTAAAGTCTTCTGCATAAACTTCAACAACATCATCAACACTGTATTTTGAACCATTGATCGTAAGATATGCCTTATTTCCGCTGTAAGTTACATAATCAACCTTGCCGGTGATATCTGTAGTCTTGCCATTGTCAGGATTTTCCTGAACAACTCTTACTTCTTTTCCTACAAGCTCAGAAGCTCTTGACATGGACATTGCATTAGCCATGTTACTGATCTGCTCAACCTCGGTAAAGGTTGCGTACTGAGCGATATATTCTGTATTGGAAGTAGGCTCAAGAGGATCCTGATATTTCATCTGCGCAACCAGGATTTTCATAAAAGAATCTTTGTCATAACCTGCTTTTGAAGCTTCTTCTGTCTTTTTAGATTTATTATTCAGATTCTGGACCTTTCCGTCCTGAACAACTGCGCTAACTGAATTAACATCTGCCATATTCTATCCTCCAGACAACTCTATTACTACGGCTACATATTTAAGACTATATTTTGTTGCTATATAATAACCGTAGTAATAAAGCTACACTTATTCATACTATGCACTAAAATCTACGGTATTTCCGTTCATTTCCATTATTGAAGCTGCAAGTCTGTCTTCATCTGACATTTCTTCCTCTTCTAAAATCTCATCAACATCTGAAAGATTTATCCTTCTGAGAGACTTCTTTGATTTTGCCTGAGTTTCTTCGAATGCCTTGTTCTGCTCATTTTGCTGGAAATTCTGTTCAAACGCGTGGCTTGCAATTGTTACTTCTATCGCTGTTACTTTTATTCCCTGTTCATCAAACTTTTGCTGCAACTGTATCATCTGAGTTTCAACAGCTTCTTTAACTATCTGATTCTGGGCTGTGAATTTTGCTATGATACCATCTTTTCCGCTTGTCAAAAGAATATTGACATGTCCCAGGTGTGCAGGATGTAACTGAAGTTCCATTGATGTTTCCTGCGTGTTATGAACGATACTGATCTTTTCGGTGATCTGTCTTACAATGTTTTCGAATTGTGCTCTGTCAGTATATTCAACCGTTGTAGTTTCTGTTGTGCTTACTGCTTCTGATATATTACTTAGAATCTGGTTAAACGGATTTGTATTCTGATTGCTTCCGGTAAAATCATTACTGCTGTTTTTCTTTGCAGTTTCTCCGGGTGCCTTAACGACAGGGTCCTTTGGCTCAACAGCTTCAAATTCTTCTGCAACCGGCTTTTCAACTATCTTTTCTTTATTTAATTCATCATTGATTGCTGTATTTTTTGAAACAATATCAGTCTTATCTACTGCTACTGTATCTGTCAGAACGTTAGACTGTGGTGCCTCGCTATCCTTTACATCGTTCTTTGCAGTAAAAACAATTTCTTCTGAAGTATCAGAAGTTACATGCATATCCTTAACTTCCACTACCGGTTCTTTGCTTGTAGTTCCTTCTACAGGTCTGATAACTTCATTAAATTCTTTTACTACTGCATCAAACTCTTCATCGGATAAGTTAAACTCCTTCATGAGTTCGCTCCTCATACCTTCTGCACCCTCCATGAGGTCCTGCATCTGAGTATATAGATCTGAATCAGTTATCAGATCAAGCGCCTTATCCTCGCCTAAAATGTCTGTTACCATCAGCTTTACATTCTGTGAATCAAGTAAGGTGGCTGGCATAATTCCAAGCATCTGCATTGCATTTATGATTTTATCCTCTGATATATCAAGTAGTTCTGCAAGCTCTGCAATAATCTTTTTTGCATCATCATCTGCTTTTTCCTGCAGCTTAACATTTGTCTGAGTATCAGCTGTTTTGGTATCGATATTTACTTTTTCTTCATTAGTATCTGAACACTTTTCTGTAGTTGTTTCATTTACAACAGTTTTGACTTCTTTTGAAGCTTCTTCAGCTTTTGGTTCAGAATCCTTTGAATATGTTTCTTTTTTTACAGGCTCTATGTTTTTCTTGTCTGTTTTTACAGGCGTTTCATTTCCCGAACCGGAATTATAACTTATATTTTGAACCTTTCCTTCAGATGCCTTGGCAAGAAAACCATCAAAGCACATATTTGTCGCATTCTTACTGGTCTTTGAAAAAGCTATACCGGAAACATTTGCAGCTGCAGTACTCATTTGAATCATGGACATTCTTACATCCATTGTACTTGTAGCACTGCCCATCAAATTCCTCCTTTCTGTTAAATTGTAAAGGTACATAAATTCTCACCTAATATATCGGCATGATGAAGAAAAATCTTATAACATTATCTAAATTTCCTTTGAAAGAACAAAAAAAGCTTTCCCATGGCCAATAATGTTAAACCATGAAAAAGCTTTATCTTTTATTTTCCGCCTGTAACCTGTGTAGACTCATTCTCCAAAACAGATGGTTCAAGCAGCTGTGTAAGCTTAGCTGCATTTGCCTTATCCATTGCTGCCAGGATATCAGAACGGTTCTCAACTGTCATCTGTGCAAGGATTCGTGAAACAAGCTGAATCTGATTTTCATCAACCATCTCATTAAATATGGAAGCAGCCTGTTTTGCCTTCATAGAGGAATAGGTATTTGCAAAAGCCTGTATTGCAGCATCATCAACTTCAGCAGCAACCACCTTCTCATAAATCTTCGCCGCATTTTCCGGATCTATCATCTCATAATAAGTAGCAAAATTTGATGGATCAGGAGCATTGTCTGCATAAACTACTTCTGCATAGAACTTTGCTCTTTCCTCATAAAACTCTTTCTGCTGCTGTTCAAAAGGTTCAAGTCGTTCAACCTGTGCCTTAAGTTCTTCATTCTGAGTGGTCAGCTCACTGTTTTTTACCATCTCATCCTGAAGTGCCTGCTCAAGACGTTTAATATAAGCCTTGGCCTCATCAATTCCTTCCAATGTCGTTGACTGGCCTGTGGCATCCGTCACGACAACTTCATTATCTCCTGTGCCAGAATCATCTTTTAATGCGCTGTCAGGCAAGATCAAATTCAGATATGGTACATCTTTAATTAATGGGGCAAGGATATCAGATCCAAAGCCGCCCACATCAAGCTTTATCAAAAGAGCCATGATAGCAAGCCATATGAGAATGATCAGAAAAGTAATTACAATCGTCGCAAATCCGCCTGCATTATCACCGTTAATCTCGGCAGTCCTGTCAGCAAATTCCTGAGCTTTTTCCTTAGCTTCCTTGCGCTGTTGTTTGAGCTGTTTCTGATATTCTTTTTTATCCGCTTTCAGCTTGGCCTTCGCCGCCTTAGGATCATCGGGATTAGCCGGAAAAGTGCTTTGTGCTTCAGCCATAATCGTCCTCTCAAAATTAAAGTTTTATCCTTCGCCACGTTGTCTTAAGGTATAAGTATAACTGGTGCGCTGGTCGTTAATCTTAAATTCTTCCTGTTTTTGTTCCTCAATCCAGTCAGCATAAGCATGCTCCCTTAGCGTTTCCTGCATTTTTCTCTCCTGCATTGCACGCGTAAGCCTTACTCGCACTTTTTCTACAATTTCTTCGTGCTGAGCCACTACCTTGGACTGAGATGCTATCATTACATCCATCTGCGCTGTAGCATACTGATTATCCAAAATATCCTGCAGATTAAGCGTTTCAGTATTTCTGAGTTCTTCCGCTTCCTTCAGATAGTTTTCTTTTCTTCTGATATACTCTTCCAAAATATCAATCTGTCTGTTTAGTTCTGCCTGAGCAGTAGCAAACTCCATCTTGATCTGGCTTTCGGCCTTTTGCTTGATATTCAGGACACTCTGCATTCGATAAACAAATTTTGGCATTTAGGATCCTCAGTCTTCAAACATCTGGATAAGCATCGCTCTTATCTGCTCAAATGTATATTTCTCATCAGTTTCCTGCATAAGAAACTCATTAACTTTTTCTATCTTCGAGACTGCATAATCAATATTTTTGTTTGCTCCGCTCCTATATGCGCCAATATTTATCAGATCCTCAGCATCATTATAAGTTGCAAGAACATTTTTAAACTTACCTGCAGCTTTTTTATGTTCAGGATCAGCAATGGCTGACATACATCTGGAAATACTGGCAAGAACATCAATCGCGGGATAATGGTTTTTCTGTGCCAGTTTTCTGTTAAGCACAATATGACCATCAAGTATACCTCTTGCTGTATCAGTGATAGGCTCATTCATATCATCACCATCAACCAATACTGTATAAAGACCTGTAATTGAGCCTTTTCTTGATTTACCAGCTCTCTCCAAAAGCTTTGGCATCTCAGCATAAACACTTGGCGGGTATCCTCTTGAAACAGGAGGTTCTCCACTTGCAAGTCCTATTTCCCTTTGAGCCATTGAAAATCTTGTTAGCGAGTCCATCATAAGAAGGACATCTTTTCCTTTTTCTCTG
The DNA here is from genome assembly GCF_900112195.1 of Butyrivibrio sp. YAB3001. Lineage (GTDB taxonomy): Bacteria > Bacillota > Clostridia > Lachnospirales > Lachnospiraceae > Butyrivibrio. The sequence continues at coordinate 65,671 of NZ_FOKR01000002.1, read as the reverse complement.
AAATATTCTGCTATAGACGTTGCCGTCTTTGCAGCTTTCAATCTCTCAAGAGCAGGTCTGTCGCTGGTCGCACATACAACTATTGACCTCTTCATGCCCTCTTCGCCAAGATCTCGTTCAATAAATTCCCTTACCTCTCTTCCACGCTCGCCAATGAGCGCTATAACATTTATGTCCGCCTGCGTATTTCTTGCAAACATTCCAAGCAAGGTACTCTTGCCGACACCTGAACCGGCAAAAATTCCGATTCTCTGTCCCTTACCTACAGTCAAAAGACCATCTACTGCCTTTACTCCAAGTGATAATACATCAGAAATAGGATCTCTTGTCATTGGATCCGGTGGCTGATTTTCTACGGAATATGCAATTCCATCTTCAAGTGCAACACCTTTTCCAAAGCTTGTTCCATCAATTCTTCCAAGTCCGTCCAGAGTCTTTCCCAAAAGCCCTTCACCGACGTTTACTCTAAGTGGAGAATCAGTGTTTTCTACAATACTGCCATTTCCTATCCCGCTTGTATTTTCATAGGGCATCAGCTGTACATGATTATCTTTAAATCCAACAACTTCTGCCATGGATGGTCTTCCTTTATTATCGGAAGGATTTTCATTATCTTTTTTCTTGGGATATATAAGACATATATCACCGAGCTTTGCATCAGGCCCTGCAGATTCAATAGTAAGGCCAATTACATTCACAACCTTACCACTTGTACGATAAAAAGGCGCATTCTGCATTTTTTTGTATTTTGTCAGATCGATTTTCGATGTTAACATTAATACTCCGTTTATTTACGTGGTCTATCATAGGATAACAGTTTGAGCTTACGCGAAATTTCTGATAATTCAACTCCAAGACTGCAATCAAATATCCCACTGTCACACTCAATCATACATTCATTTTCTTTTAAAAGAGGATCTTCAATGATCTCCATAGATGTATTCGGAGAAGTAACACAAGCTTCAAGCATCGGTCTTTCTTCTATAACATCGTCGTAATCATCTGAAGAGACATGAACTATGAGATCATTTCCAGGTTCAATTCTGGAGAGTGTAGTTTTTAGCAGATGTAAAATAATTCCCTTATTTTCTTTAAGTTCAATTCCAAGAACATGTTCATATATGGAAGTTAGAGCATCTACCATCTCAGGTTCAATTCCTTCTACAAGCTGCTGATATTCAGCTTCAAGGTCAGCCCTCTGATTTTCGATTTCCTGTTTAAGACTTTCGGCAGCAGCAACTCCTTCCTGATAACCAGCCTCATATCCCTGCCGATGTCCATCATCCTGAGCCTGATCCATAATAGCCTGAGCCTGTTCCTGAGCATTCTGAATAATGGCATCTGCCTGTTCCTGAGCCTGTTGGAGCTTTAGATCAATTTCAGCCTGCATGGCTTCCATATCAAATTGAGGATCAGGAAATGGTTCGATCACGCCTTGATCCTCAGTTAATTGTGAAATCTGTTCCATATCTATACCAGGAACAAAATCACTATCACCAATCTCGCCATCGAAGCCTTCAGCCTGGGCCATAAGGGCTTTTTGCCTTTTGACCTCTCGTTCATGAAAAGCTTCGATTTTCTCGTTGGCAAGATCATTACTGTCAATTACAAATTTTTCAGCTAAATCATAATATACATAGCCTGCTTTATATAAATTAGACAACTAGCTCATCACCTCCACCTCTGGAGATAACAATTTCACCAGCATCCTCAAGCTTTCTGATTACGTTAACAATCTTCTGCTGTGCTTCCTCAACATCCTTCATACGCACCGGACCCATGAAATCCATATCTTCCTTGATCATAGCAGCAAGACGCTTTGACAGGTTATTAAAGATTGCAGTCTGAACATTTTCAGTTGCACCCTTAAGAGCAAGTCCAAGGTCACTGTTTTCAACTTCACGCAACACTCTCTGAATAGATCTGTCGTCCAGAAGAAGAACGTCTTCGAATACGAACATCTTCTTTCTGATCTCGTCTGCAAGTTCCGGCTCTTCGATTTCGAGTGTTTCCATAATATGCTTTTCTGTCGCACGGTCTACAGTATTCAAAATCTCTACAACTGCGTCTACACCACCGACAATTGTGTAGTCCTGGTTTACCAGAGAAGACAACTTTGATTCCAACACTTTTTCTACTTCCTTAATTGTATCCGGACTTGTTCTGTCCATAGCAGCTATTCGTTTTGCAACATCAGCCTGTCTGTCCGGCGGAATCGCCGAAAGGATAAGCGCACTCTGTGAAGGTGACATATAAGACAAAATAAGGGCGATAGTCTGTGGGTGCTCATCCTGAATAAAGGTAAGCAACTGACTAGGCTCAGTCTTACGAATAAACTCAAAGGGCTTAACCTGAAGTGATGCAGTAAGTTTACTGATAACATCAAGCGCCTTATCTTCACCAAGTGATTTCTCAAGAAGTTCTTTAGCATAGGTAATACCACCCTCGGCAATGTACTGCTGAGCAAGCAATACTCCGTAAAATTCTTCAAGAACAGCTTCTTTTATCTGAGAAGTTACGCTTCTGGTATTCGCAATCTCGAGAGTTAATTCTTCAATTTCCTCTTCCTTGAGATGTTTAAATATGGCGGAGGACTTCTCAGGTCCAAGGGCGATCAACAATATTGCTGCTTTTTGTGTGCCGGAAAAATCGGCAATCAAAGCATTTCCACCGCTTAAATCAGCATCCATACTTTATACTCCCCACTCTCAAAAAAAAATTTTCAGCGTCTATCGTAATTGTTTATGATCCCACATCAGCTATAATCTTCATTTAGCCAGTTACGAAGAAGTGTAGCTGCGGCTTCAGGGTTCTCGTCAACAAACTTTTCAATAAGTCTCTTGGTCTCTGACCCTTCATCCATTTCAATGTCTGCAAGCGATTCATCAGGCTGTGATTCAAGAAGTTCTTCAATTGACAGTGGCTCGGGTTCCGGCTCCTGCTCCTGCTGTTTCTTTGTCCAAAGGCTTCTGACAACTATAAATGCTAAAAGTCCAAGGATTATAAGGATTGTTACAATCTGAAGAATATCTGTAACGGTAATACCGCTGGCAGTCTTGTCAAGGAATACATACTGTGTATAAGCAGCCATTGCCACATTGTCAACTGAGATGCCTGTAGCCTTTGAAACGACCTCCTTCATCTCATCGGGTACAGTCTTGATCTCTGGTTCTGTATGAGCAACCTTATACTCAGTCCAGGTCATGTTTTCAAATTTCGTAGGATCATACTCTTCTTCTTTTACAATGTTGTAGTCAATAGCTGTAACAGAAATTGATGATTCATCGTATTTGATTGAACCCGGAATATTGGTCGTAGTTGTGATCTTCTCATTTGGAAGGTAATCCCTTGATTCCTCCGTAATGGTTGAAGTTGAGTTGTTATTATCCTGGGTTACATAAGTTGTTTCGTCATCTGCATTTGTGTCAGTTCCAGGAATACCACTTACTCCGTTTACATTCTCTGCATTGTAAGTCTGTTCATGGCTTAAAACCCCCTGTTTTTGATCATCAGCCGGAGTGTAATCGTGCTGAACTGTTTCTTCATTTGAAAAATCAAGGACAAGGTTTGTTGCAACTTCAATATCATCATAGAGCTTGGTTCCAAGAAGAACCTTTTTTACTTCGCTCTTAACAACCTGTTCTGCTTTAGCCTTTAAGGTCAGCTGATTGCTGGCTATTCCGGCGGTTGTAGTTTCTTCGCTTCCGGAAAAGAGCATGTTTCCTGAAGTATCAAGAATTACGATGTCGTTGGTTGATTTTTTTCCGAGAGCTGCAGCCACTGCCTTTGCAATAAAAGCTGCATTATCTTCGTTAAAGCTTCCAGGGTCTGCAATATTAAGCAAAATATTTGCTGATGCTTCTTCCTGGTTTCCAATAAGAGTTCCGTCATTGTCAGGAATATGAAGCGTTACAGTGGCGCTGTCGATAGCTTCAAACTTTGCCAAAAAATCATGTTCTAACTGACTTTCAAGATATTTTACATATTTCTTTTGCTTGTCAGATTCAGTGGTAGAAAAACTGCCTTCAGTAACATTGTTGATAGTATAGGCATACGACTGAATATCATTTGCGCCCAAAAGAAGACTTGAATTAGCCTGGTCCTTTTTCAGGACTCTGAATTCAAGGCCATTGTCTGACATTTTATAATTGATGGAATTTGAATCAAGAAGCTCCTTTATCTCAGAAGCCTCTTTGGCAGAATTGGCCTGAGCCAATAGAACATATTGTGGCTGGTTCAGAACAGTAACCAATATGATAATGGTGAGCAGCACAACAGTACCGGCACCTACAATAAGTGTCTTTTGCTTTGCTGTGAACTGGTTCCACCAATCGAGAATTTTTTGCCACAGGGCTCGAAATCTTTCAGCCATTTATTCTCCCTCCCCTAAAATAAATATTAAAGCTAAAAAGGATATGACATTAAATCTGCATCTGCGTAATCTCACGGTAAGCCGCAAGAGCTCTGTCTCTGACTGCGACAGTGTATTGCAATGCAGTCTGCGCCTTCTGAAGCGCAATTGAAAGATCATGGGTATTATCAGTTTGCCCCAAAGCCCATTTTATTTCTTCATTCTCAGCATCTGATAAGTATGCATTTGTGGTATTGATATTCTCAAGAGCTTTATCGAAAATAACAGAAAAAGAGTCTTCCTCTTCTTTAGGACCGAGTACATTAAATACTCTGCTGTTTTTTATTTCAGCACTTTTTATTACATCAGAAGTAACATTGCGAAGTTCAGCTATATCAAGTGATGCCATTTAATCCCCTCCAATACTTACAACAATCAACAAGTTACCTATTTATGCTATCAGGTATTGCCTAGATCCAATCCACGATTTGCAATATTCTTGCTGGCATTAAAAGCTGTTGCATTTGCTTCATAAGATCTGCTTGCGTCAATAAGATTAGTCATTTCAGTAACGGTATTAACGTTCGGATATGTAACATAACCATTTTCATCGGCATCAGGATGAGAAGGATCATATACAATATTCATCTGTGTCCATGTATCATCCTGAACCTGAACAACCTTTACACCTCGGCCTGAATAATGATCAAGTCTTTCATTTAATATTCTTGAAAAAGGAGTCTGAGTCCCTTTTTCAGCAAATCTTACAACTTTTCTGACATAAGGAGTACCGTCAGCAGTTCTTGTTGTATTGGTATTTGCTATATTCTCAGAAATAATATCCATTCTAAATCGCTGGGCTGTCATGCCGGACGAATTGATATTAAAGGAATCAAAAATACTCATATATATCTCCTTTCAACATCACTTAAAACTTGAAAAATACCTCTTATCAGGACTTACATACAGCCTTAAGATTTGCAAATTCAGCCTTTAGTCCTGCCATTAAACCGATATATTTAACCTGGTTGGCTGCAAGAGTTACATTTTCAGTGTCTATATCAACATTGTTCTTGTCCATTCGATATGAGAAGTTCGAATAATCGTTGATAACTCTTGGTTTTAAATGACTGTCCTTAAGACCTGCAACCTTGGCATCCATTGTTTTATATTTTGAATTACCCAATGCCCTTTCAAGTTCATCTTCAAAATTAACGTCCTGTCGTTTATAGCCTGGAGTATCAACATTAGCAATATTATTTGCCAAAACTTCGTTTCTGATCCAGGAAGCATCAGCCGCTTTATCAAGTACATTGATATAATCAAATGCATTACTGTTTATCATAGGCACCTCCATGTATTGCATGGTTTCCACTATTAAACCTATATATTAATCATAAGTTTTTTTTATCTAAAATACAAGCAAAAATGCTTTATATAGTGTTTTCTTTTATCGATAAATACTATATCTATAAACTTTTTATAAACTATATTTAACAAAAGGTTATGAAAAATTTATAAAATAACATCAAAAAGGGATCTATCAAATCGATAAATCCCTTCATCATCATCCATCCTGAAAATATTAAATTTAAATACTATTTTATTCCACCGTGTTAATAAATATATCGGACATTTTTTCAAAAATCTTCATAGTTCTTGTTTTAATTTTTTAATTTCGTTAAAAACAACATCGTTGGTAACTTTAATATAAGTTCCCTTCATTCCAGAAGATCTTGATTCAATAACTCCGGCACTTTCAAATTTTCTAAGAGCATTTACTATAACGCTTCTGGTTATGCCAACTCTGTCAGCGATCTTACTTGCAACTAAAACGCCTTCCATTCCGTCAAGCTCATCAAATATATGGATAATTGCCTGCATCTCAGAAAATGATAATGTTCCTATTGCTGATTTTACAACTGCAAGCTTTCTGCTTTCTTCAGCATTTTCTTCATTAACAGCCCTAAGCATCTCAAGCCCTACAACTGTTGTGCCATATTCACAAAGAATGATATCGTCGATATCGTAAGGTTCATTTGTCTTATAGATAAACAATGTCCCAAGTCTTTCTCCTGCAATTTCGATAGGAGTTATTATTGCCTGGAACTTGGAACTGTCTATTCCTTCAAACCCAAGGGTTTCCAGATTAACATTTTCTTTTGTAGAAAGAATCGTGAGAAGTCTTTCATTAAGCATTGGATCAATAAAAGAACCAACATCATCAACTAAAAGGTCACTTAATGATTCAACATTTGCGCTTTCACCAATACCTAGAACTTTGCCTTTTTTACTGATGACAAACATATTTGAGGATAAGATATCACATAAGACTCTACAGATATCATTAAAAACAACTTTACCTGAATTACTGTTGTGCAAAAGCTTTCCGATTTTACGGGTTTTATCCAGTAGCTGAACACTACTCATCGCATTTCTCCTTTTTGATAGACTTCTCTACATATAGAAATTCACGCAATATCGCATAATTCACAATAATGCTATTGTTATGATAGCATAAAAAAATAGGTGCTTCAAACAATAAAGCACCTACAATTATGAAAAAAAGGTAAAGTTTTCTGAAAGTTTATATTATTACAATGAATAATCTTTAATTATTGTTTTCCCTGTTGCAAACATATCCACATTCCTGATTGCTACATGCAATTTTATTGCTCTTTGCAACCATGAAACTTCCGCAATTAGGACACTTTTCTTTAACAGGTCTTGCCCATGACATAAAGTCACATTCAGGAGCATCTATACAGCCATAATACATTCTTCCCTTACGTGTACGCTTAAGAACAATATCTTTTCCGCATTTTGGACATTCAACGCCAATCTTCTCAAAATATGGCATTGTATTCTTACATTCAGGGAATCCCGGACAAGCAAGGAATTTACCATGAGGACCATATTTGATGACCATATTTCTGCCACAGTTAGGACAAATCTCATCAGTAACTTCATCCTGGACCTGAATCTTCTCCATAGCTTTCTCAGCTTCTTTAACCGCTTCATTAAGATCCGGGTAGAAATTCTCAATAACAGTCTTCCACTTAACTTCTCCCTCAGCAATACCATCAAGTAAAGCTTCCATATTGGATGTAAAATTAACATCAACGATCTGAGGGAAAGCATCATTCATCATCTTATTAACTGCCTGGCCAAGCTCAGTTATGAAAATCGCCTTATTTTCCTTGGTAATATAATGTCTTGCAAGGATTGTAGAAATTGTAGGCGCGTATGTACTGGGTCTGCCAATTCCAAGAGCTTCAAGGTCATGTACAAGTGATGCCTCAGTATAATGTGGAGCAGGCTGTGTAAAATGCTGTGCAGCATCAAAAGCGTCAAAAGAAAGCTTTGTATCAGTATCAAGATTCTTCATGAGAACATTTTTCTCAATCTGATCATCTTCATCTGTATAGACATTCAAAAATCCATCAAAAACAGTCTTGGAAGCTGCAACTGTAAATCTGTGCTCTCCGGCATCAATCTTAACAGAAGTAGTCTCATACTTTGCAGGAGCCATACGGCTTGCCATAAATCTGCGCCATATCAGCTGATATAACCTGAACTGGTCTCTTGAAAGATATTCTTTCACCATTACAGGAGTATTTTCAACATAGGTAGGTCTGATGGCTTCATGAGCATCCTGAATCTTGGCATCACTCTTTTTAACTGTAGTGCCTTCTGATAAGTATTCCTTACCAAAGTTATTCAGGATATAATCATTCGCTGATGCAATAGCCTCATCAGAGATACGGGTTGAATCGGTACGAAGATATGTAATAAGACCGACTGTTCCCTGTTTTCCAAGTTCTATTCCTTCGTAAAGTTGCTGTGCAACACGCATTGTCTTTTGTGTCGAAAAATTAAGCGCTTTGGAAGCCTCCTGCTGAAGAGTTGATGTAGTAAAAGGAAGTGGCGCCTTCTTAGTTCTTTCACCCTTTTTGATATCGCTTACTACATACTTTTGCCCCTCTAAAGATGCACATATCTTTTCAAGTTCATCCTTAGACTTTATTTCTTTTTTCTCATTGAGAGTTCCATAATAGTGAGCAACAAGTGGCTTCTTCTCGCCCTCAGCCTTGAGATTAACATCAAGTGTCCAATATTCACTTGGAATAAAGGAATCGATCTCTTCTTCTCTGTCAGCTATGATACGAAGCGCTACTGACTGAACTCGTCCTGCGCTTAAACCTCTCTTTATCTTAGACCATAAAAGAGGTGAGATGCTATAACCAACCATTCTGTCAAGAATTCTTCTTGCCTGCTGAGCATCAACCAGATTCATATCAATATCTCTGGGATGTTTCATTGCCTCTTTTACAGCATTTTTAGTAATTTCATTAAATGTTACTCTCTGAACCTTGGCATCAGCTTCTTCAAGCTTTAATGCTGAAATAAGATGCCAGGAAATAGCCTCACCCTCACGGTCAGGGTCGGTTGCGAGATAAACATTATCAGCTTTTTTTACCTTTTTGCGAAGATCAGCGAGAATGTCGCCTTTTCCACGAATAGTGATATATTTCGGTTCAAAATCATGTTCGATATCTACTCCCATCTGACTCTTAGGAAGATCACGAACATGTCCGTTGCTGGCAGCAACATCATAACCAGCCCCCAAAAACTTTTTGATTGCCTTAACCTTAGTAGGTGACTCAACAATAAGGAGTGCATTTTTCTTGTTATTACTTGTTTTTGTTGCCATTATATCTAATATAGCCCCTTCATAATATCTTTTTATCATAGTAAGCAAATTACCACAACGCTTACTATAAAACCACTATTTCTTATTAATATACATAATTAGTACATTCGTCAACCCCTAAAATTCGGGCTAAAAAACATTCCACATAGCAATTCAGTTGCCTGAAAGACTCAAAAGTAATATTTTGAACTGACAGACAACTGTATTGTTTATATCATAAACTATAGATTTTTACCTTAAATCACAGAAACACGCATTAGTCAGGTCGCAGATATTTCCTTGATCATAAACTCATTTCCCTTGAGCAGATAGGTCTTTTCACTGCCACAATTAGGACAGATTCTTCCATACTTGACTGTATCATATTCTGAATTACACTCCTCACAATATGTCACAGCAGGTAACGTTTCTATCAAAAGATCTGAGCCTTTTAAAATGTCAGTCTTTGCAGCTGCCCATTTCCAGGCATCAGTAAGGTATTCCGGCACAACGCCGGAAACCTCACCAAGCTGAATCGTTACTGAATGAATCTTTTTTATCTCTTTTTCCTCACTAAGATCTGTAAGGTCATCAATTATTTTAAATACAACACCTAATTCATGCATGATTATCACTCATAATCTTCCTGAGTCTTTTCACCCTTAAACTTGATCTTGATTGCCTGTTTGAGACCATAAGGAAGGATATATTTAAGCTTATCCTCACTCTTTCTCATAGTTGAGCACTCTGGATTATCTCTGTAAAGGTGAATAGCATCAAACTCACACTTTGTGGTACAAAGTCCACAGCCGATGCACTTATTTGTATCAACAACTGATGCGCCACAAGATAAGCATCTTGCAGTCTCAGCCTTAACCTGCTCTTCTGTAAATACAAGCTTTGCATCTCTGAAAGAATGTGTAGGATCCTTTATAGCATCGCTCTTTCCAGGGATCTGTCTCTTGCAGGTATCATAGTCCTTAACAAGAATATCTTCTTTATTAAGTTCCTTAAAGTCATTACGATTTCTGCCAATTGTAAGTGATGAATGTGGCTGAACAAATCTGTGAATTGAAATAGCACCCTGCTTACCTGCAGCAATGGCATCAATAGCAAATTTAGGACCGGTATATACGTCACCACCTACAAAAATATCCGGCTGAGCAGTCTGATATGTAAGTGCGTCTGCAACAGCACCCTGGCCTCTTCCAAGCTCAACCTTTGAGCCCTTTATAAGATCACCCCATACAATGCTCTGGCCAATTGAAAGGAATACATGCTGACACTCAACTGTTACAGTATCATTTTCATCATACTGAGGATTGAATCTTCCATCAGCATCTTTTACAGATGTACATTTCTTAAAGACGATTCCCTTAACCTTACCGTTCTCAGTAAGAATTTCCTTAGGTCCCCATCCGCAATTGATCTCTACACCATCTTCTATAGCTTCTTCAACTTCATCATCAGAAGCAGGCATACTATCTCTTGTTTCAAGACAGAACTGCTTTACGCTCTTTGCTCCACATCTTACAGCGCTTCTGCTGACATCGATAGCAACATTACCACCACCGATAACAACAGCATCACCCTCAACCTTAATAGACTCATCATCTGTTACAGCATGAAGAAAATCAACAGCTGTAACAACACCTTCTGCGTCCTCACCAGGAATTCCGGCCTTTCTTCCGCCCTGACATCCAATTGCAATATAGAAAGCTTTATATCCCTGATTTCTGAGTTCATCAAGAGTTATATCTTTTCCGACTTCAACGCCAGTCTTTATCTCAACGCCCATAGCTTTGATAACATCTATCTCAGCCTGAACAACATTCTTTTCAAGCTTATATGAAGGAATTCCATAAACAAGCATTCCGCCTGCCTTCTGATTCTTTTCAAAAATTGTAGGCTTATAACCTTTTTCTGCAAGATAGAATGCGCAGGAAAGACCTGCAGGACCACCACCAATGATAGCAATCTTTTCATCAAATTCGCCCTGGACCTTAGGAACAACCTTCTCAGGTATGAAACGAGTTTCTGCATTTAAGTCTCTTGCTGCAATGAACTTTTTAACTTCATCTATAGCTACTGCCTGATCGATTGTGCCTCTTGTACAAGCCTCTTCGCAACGTCTGTTGCAAATATGTCCACAAACAGCAGGAAGTGGATTGTTCTTTTTGATAAGAGCAAGTGCTTCTGTGTACTTACCCTGAGCTGCAAGCTTTAGATATCCCTGTACTGCAATGTGTGCAGGACATGCTGTCTTACAAGGCGCAGTACCGGAATCATAGCAGTTTATTCTGTTATTATCTCTGTAATCCCAATCCCAATCAGCTTCAGACCATTTTTTATCACTAGGAAGAAGATGCTTAGGATATTTAACCTGTGAACCGTCTTTTTTGCAAAGTTTCTGTCCGAGTTTAACTGCTCCTGCAGGACATACTTCTACACAGCGTCCGCATGCAACGCAGTTTTCTTTTTTAACTTTAGCAACATACGCTGAACGTGACATATTTGGTGTATTGAACAACTGTGAAGTTCTAAGCGCGTAGCATACGTTCACGTTACAGTTGCAAATAGCAAAAATCTTGTTTTCGCCATCGATGTTTGTGATCTGATGAACAAATCCGTTGTCCTCAGCTTTTTTGAAGATGGCAAGAGCTTCTTCTTTAGTGATATATCTTCCGCCTTTGTTGGTTTCTACAACATAATCAGCCATATCACCAACTGCAATACACCAATCCCATTCATCATCTGCACAGCCTTCTTCATATGTCTTACGTGAACGGCGGCATGAACAAGGGCTTGCGGCATATTTGCCTTCATATTTATCAAGCCAGTGTGAAATATGCTCAAGAGAAATGGATTCATTATTCATTTCTATAGCTTTTTCAACCGGAATAACATGCATTCCTACTCCAGCTCCTCCCGGAGGAACCATCTTGGTTACTTTTTCCAAAGGAAGTCTGGTCATATAATCAAAGAATTTTCCAAGCTCAGGATGCGCATCAATAAGATCCTTGTTCATATTGGAAAACTCAGCACTTCCCGGGACATACATAGGAAGTACCCATTGTTTTTCGTGAGCTTCATTTTCCCAGTTATACTCTAAGATACCACTCCATGACATGTGATCAAGGAGCTCCTGTAAGTGTTTCTCTTCAATACCTGATTTTTTCTGAATCTCCGAGAATGTCATTGGCTTACGGACATCGAACTTAAGTCCAAGTAAAGCCTCTTCGTCTGTTACCATTGCAGCTATTGCCCAATACTCAGGGTCATCTTTTGTCATTTTCTGAAGACCAAGTTTGATCGGAATTCTGTCTGTAATCTTAGTTGCAAGTTTCATTACAGGTTCGCGAACCGGAGAATTGTCATTTTTAATGCAGTCCGGTCTATAGTTTGTTGCCATAAAAAATCTCCTATAAAAATAATTTTTTGCAAAAAAAGGGAGGTCATCCATGACCTCCCACTAAAACAAAATCAACTATTCCATTTATCAATATTCTCAGAAAGCCAATCAGCCCATTCCTGCATACCTTCTCCAGTTTTTGCACAGATAGGGATGATTTTCGCATTAGGATTTCGGAACAGTATATTTTCCTTACATTTTTCAAGGTCAAAATCAAAGTAAGGCATAACATCAATCTTATTGATAAGCACAACATCGCAAATGCTGAACATAAGCGGGTATTTCAAAGGCTTATCGTGTCCTTCAGGAACAGAAAGAATCATCGCATTCTTAGAACTTCCTGTATCAAATTCAGCAGGACAAACCAAATTACCAACATTTTCAAGGATAGCAAAATCCACATCATCAGTTCCAAGTTCACGAATGCCCTGCCTTGTCATATCAGCATCAAGATGGCACATTCCACCTGTATGAAGTTGGATTGACTTAACGCCAGTTGCAGCAATAGTCTTAGCATCAACATCAGAATCTATATCCGCTTCCATAACACCAATTCTGTATTTTTCCTTAAGAAACTCAATAGTTCTCGTAAGCGTAGTTGTCTTGCCTGATCCAGGGGAAGACATAAGATTTAAAAGAAACGTTTTTGAAGCCTTGAGTTCACTTCTAAGTTTCTCAGCATCCTGGTCATTACTTTCAAAAATACTTCTTTTTACTTCGATGACTCTTACATTATCCATATTATTCTGCGCGCTCCATAGCAAGTTTAAAGTCTTTTGTATCTGCAAATACTTCATTAGCATAAGGGTTCTTGCCAAGCTTGCAAGATCTCTTAATGATTTCTGCAATGCAGATCACGTTGATAGCAATTGAAAGGATTGCAACGAATCCCTGCATTCTGGGATCAGCTGTAATTCCCATTGAAGCGATGGCTTCATTTGCAGCAGCTGTCTTACCCTGCTGTGCATTATAAAGCTCAATAGCCTTCTCGTAAAGCATAGCTGTTGTAATTCCATTTTCTGTAGCGCCACCGTAAACTGAAGGAAGTGCTGCCTGGAATTTAGTTGTAAGCTGGAATGTAGGAACAACCTGTGCCCACATGCACCAGATAGCAAGTGTGTTAGCACGGTTCTGAATCCATGCGCCCTTATTCCAAAATGCGTTAGCAAAAGTAGGTGCAAGAAGAAGTGCAACACCACAGTACCAGGAATGAGTAGGAAGATTAAGGTATGTGTACTCAAAGTTCCATACATCATATGCTACGATAAACCAAACAGTCATATCAGGCCAAAGCATATCTGCATGGTTCTTATCCTTTGATGAATAAAGGTGAACACAACCTGTCATACAGAAAATATTGATCATTCCTGCAAGAGCATTTACTACATTCCACCATCCACCATAGATAAATACACCTTCATTTGATGCCCACCAGGCACCTGTAAGGTCTCCGGTGATTGAATAAGCTGCAAGTGCAGATTCCATATCAGATACATTAGCAATCATGATGTTAGCAGCAACAATTGCCCATGGGAACCATGCAAACCATTTTTCCTTGCCGATACCCCATTTGTACTTGATCATCATGAAGCCTACGCAGCCGATATCTGCAGCATAAAGCTTAAAATAGTGGAACCAGCCATCCATGTAAGCTACAGTAGGGTTTGGATTTCCACCAAAGTCAAATAAATGTAAATGTGCCAGGATGAAATAAACAGTTAAGATACTTGGAATGATAACAAATACGATCATTCCGCCAATTTTGGTCCTACGACCGATCTCATTCATAAGAATAAGACCACAGAATACCAACACCCAACCAAGTAACTGCGTAGCAGCCAGGTCGCTATAAAGTTGGAATAACATAAAAAACCTCCTTTGATATTGCACTTCATTATTTAGGCAATATCGTCTTATTTTGATATAATAATAGCATATTGCACAAACTTTTTCAATAATTGCGGCTCTGTATGTTGCAAAATGGGGCACTGAAAATTTATGTTTCAGTTTCCTATATGTAAGTTATTTGACTAATTTCCGAATTATTGTCGCACAATTTCTTTATATCAACTCTAATAATTGATTATTACAACATCTTTTTTGGTAATATTATCAAAAAATCTGATAGTTCTATACATGAAAATTTTATATGGTTAAAATTTTATTTCACTTTTCGTTCACAAGTTGAACATAAATCGACACCAAATTTATAAAAATACAATCATTTTTATAAATTAAATAGTATTTTTTTTCGTTCAATCATTTCATCTATATTGTTCATATACAGGGCAACATCTTTTACATTGTCACAACGTTCTATTCTTCCGCCGCCAAATACTCTCTTTGTAACCGTTCCAGCCCCAAGAGCAACAATAGACTGAACTTCTTCATTTATAAGGATATTGTATATGCCGGCTTTCCCTTTTCTTGCATACCCGGTATTTTCGAAATTGCCACTTATATTCTTCTGTCTGTAGAGATAATATGGCTCAAGTCCCATTTCCAAAGCGCCATCATATGCAATCCTCATCATCTCTTCAGTATTATTTATTGACTCAAAAAGCGGAACCTTAAGCTCTCCCTTCATTTCTTTTTCATGGATTACTTCGTAAAGCTTAGATCCTCGCTTGATTGCAAGAGAATGGACTGTAAGATCATCCGGCGACAGTTTCCTTATTTCTTCCATTGTATATCTGACATCATCAGCAGTTTCACCCGGAAGGCCAAGTATAATGTCCATATTTATATTGTCAAAGCCCTCTTCTCTTGCCATGTTAAAAGAATCTATCAGCTGTGAAACTGTATGCCTTCTTCCAATAAGCTTTAATGTTTCATCCCTCATAGTCTGTGGATTAACTGATATTCTTGAAACTCCCATTTTTTTCATAGCTGCGAGCTTTTCTCTTGTGATAGAATCAGGGCGCCCTGACTCAACAGTAAGCTCTTTAACACCTGAAATATCCAGTTTATCTCTCACATATCCAAGGAGCCTTTCAATCTGATGAGGCTCCAAAGTTGTCGGTGTACCACCTCCAACATAAATTGTATCAAGGGTTTTACCCTTAAAATTCTCAGCCACATAATCTATTTCTTTTTCCAGACAAGAAATATAGTCATCTACAATATTCTTATGAGCACCAATCGGATACGAAGTAAACGAACAATATAGACAGGTTGTCGGGCAAAAAGGAATTCCAATATAAAGGCTATAACCGTTCAAATAGTCAATGTTCTTTAAAATTTCCTTCTCGCGTCTAGCAATAAATGTACTAAGCTTTATTTTTTCATCACTGACAAAATAGGTATCTTTCATATATTGCGCTATTTCTTCATCGCTCTGCCCCTTATCAATAAGATTCATTGCAATCCTTGTAGGCCTTATTCCCGTAAGATTTCCCCATGGCAGTTCCTTGCCTGTAGATTTGCAAAGTGCAGTATAAATAGCTTTTTTTACAGCATTTTTACTGGTATCAGGCTTATCAGCCTTTTCACCGTTTGTGGAAATGCTGGATTGGCCATTATTAAACTCATCCAGATATTTGTACTCAGACTCAGTTCCGTCTTCCAGCCTTACGGTTACATTTCCCTCATCTGATAAATCTGACTTATTTACAGACTTAATCTCTATAACAGCATAAAAACTCTCATCATCATTTGGCTCAGTAATAACTTTTACATCTTCATTTCCCAAAAAAGCCTTGAAAAGAGAATGAATATCATATTGATGTTTGTCAGTATTTACTAATATCTTTTTCATCTAAAATACTCCATAAAAATAAAACACTTACATTTATATCCAACAAAAATCCGTAGTTTAGAAATTGTTTTACACTACAGACGTTAAACAATTTCTAAGCCACGGATTATAAAATGAATCTCACATTCTGCAAAACGGATTATACATCTTCTCATGACCTACAGTTGTCATTTCACCATGACCCGGATATACAACTGTCTCATCAGGTAAAATAAAAATCCTGTCATTGATAGAGCGAATAAGTTCACTTGTTGAGCTTGTGGGAAAATCCGTTCTTCCAACAGACTCTTCAAAAAGTGTATCACCACTAATAAGTATTTGTTCATCCTCAAAGAGATAGCAACAGCTTCCTGACGTATGACCGGGAGTAGCAAGCAGCTTACAGCTAAGACCTGCTGCACTTATAATGCTCTCATCTTTATAGGTAATATCAGGCACTATAATAAGCTTTCCGCCAAAATCGTTGGACAGATTAAGATATGGATCATTACAAAGACCAATTTCTTTTTCATAGCAGCCAATCTGAGCACCGCTAAGTTTTCTAAGTGCTTCAGCTCCACCAATGTGATCAAAATGTCCATGAGTCAAAAGAATAAGATCAATTATAAGATTCTTATCTTTGAGAGTTTCAAAAATTCTCTCTCCTCTGTCTGCCGGATCAAAAAGAATGCCATGTCTCATTCCCTGCTCATCCTGAGCGTCCTGATCAAAAACAAAGTAGCAATTTGTCCCGCACATTCCAAGAGTCATCGAAGCCACTTGAATATTCTTAGCTGCCATTAACCTGTGGTCCTTTCAATATCTATAATGCTGTCAATCTGTCTGATCTTGTCAACAATCTCGCGAAGCTGATCTCTTGATGATACCTGGAAAGAGGTTTCCATCGTAGCAAGCCCCTGCTTACTTGTTCTTGTGTTCATAGAAATGATATCAATATTCTTTTCTGACAATGTTCTTGATATATCAGCAAGAAGACCACTTCTATTATTAGCAAATATCTTAATAGTTGCAGCATATTTGCCGCCATTTGATGAGTTGTCAGACTGCCACTTTGCCTCGATAAGTCTTGTTCTGTCTTCTTCCTGCATCTTAATGACATTAACGCAGTCTCTGCGATGGATGGATACACCTCGCCCTCTTGTGACAAATCCGCAAATATCATCACCCGGAACAGGATTACAACATTTCGAAAATCTAACAGCCACATCATGAACGCCCTTAACAATTATCGCATTATCAGAGCTTGATACCTGAGGTGTAATATTAGATTCTGCAACTGCCGCAAGAACTTCCTCATCAGTAATATTGCGCTTGTGGTCTTTTTCACCAAGTTCAAGCATCTTATTGATGATCTGACCTTCACGAAGTCCACCATGTCCAACTGCTGCTAATATAGCATTCCAATCATGGAATCCATATTTTCTTATTACAATATTCTGAAATTCAGGTTTAGAAATTGAGAAAAGATCTATTCCCTTACTTCTGCAATATTCAATAAGAAGCTCTCTTCCCTTGGCAATATTCTCATCTTTAAGTTCATTTCTAAACCACTGATTGATTTTGTTTTTAGTGGAAGTAGCTTTTGCAATCGAGAGCCAGTCTCTACTTGGTCCTCTGGAATTCTGGCTGGTGATTATCTCAATTCTGTCGCCATTTTGAATCTTGTAATCAATCGGCACAAGTTTTCCATTAACCTTAGCTCCTATCATTTTATTGCCAACCGCGCTATGTACGCTGTAAGCAAAATCGATAGGTGTAGAACCGGCAGGGAGATTCTTAACTTCACCGGTTGGAGTAAAGCAATATACATCCTCTGAAAAAAGATTAAGATCACTCTTTAGAAGATTCATAAATTCCTGATTGTCAGACATATCCTGTTGCCATTCAAGAATCTGTCGAAGCCAGATAAGCTTCTCTTCTTCGCCATTTTCAGCCTTCTTGCCATCAGAAGCTTCCTTATATTTCCAATGAGCAGCAATACCATATTCTGCCGCTTTATGCATATCATAAGTACGAATCTGAATTTCAAATGGCTGACCTGTCTGTCCGATCAGCGTAGTATGTAAAGACTGATACATGTTGGGCTTGGGCATTGCAATGTAATCCTTAAATCTTCCCGGAATGGGCTTATACATCTCATGGATTACTCCAAGCGCTGCATAACAGTCTTTAACAGTAGCCACAATAATTCTTATGGCAAATAAATCATATATCTGGTCAAGAGTTTTATTCTGGTTGCGCATTTTCTTGTATATACTGAAGAAATGCTTAACTCTGCCATTTACCTCACCGGAAATGCCGGCATCCTTAATAGCTGTTCGAACCTTAACACAGATATCCTCAACATATTTCTCACGTTCACTTTTTCTGACAGCAACCTTGTCTACAAGGTCATAGTAAACGTCAGGTTTCAAATATTTAAGAGACAGATCGTCAAGTTCAACCTTGATCTTACTGATACCAAGTCTCCCCGCTATCGGAGAATAAATATCCAAAGTTTCCTGTGCAATCCTCTGCTGCTTCTCAGGCGGCATATGAGCAAGAGTTCTCATATTATGCAATCTGTCCGCAAGTTTGATCAGGATAACACGGATATCCTTGGCCATTGCAAGGAACATCTTACGCAGATTCTGAGCCTGCATATCAATCTGTTCCTGAGTCTTGTTTGTATTATCAGTAGAAAGCTGCAGTGCTGTCAATTTGGTGACACCATCAACCAAAAGCGCAACGTCCGCTCCAAAACAATTTTCTATTTCCTCTTTGGTACAGATTGTATCTTCTACCACATCATGAAGAAGTCCTGCAGCAATGGTCTCCTTATCCATCTCAAGATCCGCAAGAATAATAGCCACGCAAAGTGGGTGAATGATATATGGTTCACCTGATTTGCGTAGCTGATCTTTATGAGCCTCCGCAGCCTGTGTATAAGCCTTCTCTATAAGAGAAATATCATCCGATGGATGATATTTCCTTACGCGCTTAATAAGGCCTTCATACAAAGTACTAGGCTTTTGAAACTCTTCGATGTTTTCAATTCTTCCATCATCGAAATTCTGCGGCATCTAATTATTTCCCTTCGTAGCTGATTGCTGCATCAAGTCTATAATCTTTAAGTCTTTCTCTTCCCTTAAGGCCCTTAAGTTCCATAAGCACCAATATTCCTGCAACTTCACCGCCAAGCTTCTCAACAAGTTTGATCATTGCTTCAATAGTGCCGCCTGTAGCCATAAGGTCATCAACAAGAAGAACCTTCTGTCCAGGTTTGATAGCATCCTTGTGAATTTCAAGAACAGCTTTACCATACTCAAGATCGTATTCAACCTCGATAGTATCGCAAGGAAGCTTTCCTTTCTTTCTTACAGGTACAAGTGCTTTGCCTCTGTTATAAGCAATTGGAGCACTAAAAATGAATCCTCTTGACTCAGCGCCAAGGACAAGATCGAAATCAAGATCAGCAACCATCTCCTGCATTTTATCAATTGCAAGATGGAAACCATCAGCATCCTGAAGTACAGATGTTATGTCTCTGAACATGATTCCTTCCTCAGGAAAATCCGGTATAGTTCTTACATAATCTTTAAGTTCTTTCATCTTAAAAACACCCTCTCTTAAAAAACAATCTTTCAATGTAATATTATATCACAAGTTTTATAAACTTTTAAAATAATTATTTATCAGAACAAATAATAGAAAAAAGCTCGAAAAAAAGCAAAAAAATAAAGCTGGAAAAGGGACTTGAACCCTCGACCTACTGATTACGAATCAGTTGCGCTACCAACTGCGCCATTCCAGCTTGTGACAAGCACAAAAAATATTATACACACGTTATCTGCAGTTTACAAGCACAAAAATTCATAATACATGGGAGCTTTCAAAAAATATCTATAGTAAATGCCAATTTTTCATAACATTTACTATAGATATAATTACTGGTTTAAAATATTGTGTCAACAGGTCATCCTAATCCCTGATCATTCAGTCTTCTTGGATGTTTTAGTAGTTTTTGTTGTCTTTGTTGTCTTTGTTGTCTTTGCAGTACCTGTTTTCTTTGTTGTTTTAGAAGCAGGCTTTGCGCTTGTTTTTTCTTTTGTAGTCTTTGCCTTTGAAGTAGTTTTAGCCTTTACTGTCTTTGCTTCAGGCTTTGCTTTATCAGATGATTTTTCTTTGTCGCTCTCAGCACTCTTTATCGCTTCATCTGTTACTATGCTAAAGATTCTCTCTTCCTCAATCTTGGCATATTTTTCCTCAATAGCCTTTTCCTGCTCAGCAAGTTCTTTTTCATATTTGATTTTAAGTTCAGCAAGAAGCTTCTGCTCTTCAAGATTCTGTCTTTCCTTAAGAGCCTTTATCTTCTCCTGGCGCTCGTTTTCTTTAAGAATCTCTTCCTCTTCCTTAATTGCACGGATTTTCTTTTCCTGCTCTGTATAAGGTGTATAACTTAATATTGAAAGAGAAACCGGCGCAAGCTTTATTGATATGCAATAGTTTCTTCCATCAACATCTTTTCTTCTGGTTTCCATTTTGCCAGGATTAAGAATACCGGTTCCGCCGTAGCTAAGATCATCGCTGTTAAATATCTCGTTATAGCGTCCGTCAACAGGAACACCTATCTCATAATCTCTTTCTACGCCAGCCATATTGGCAACAACAAGAAGTGTTTCGCCATCGTTTATGCTCTTTCTGACAAAAGAAACCATGCAGTCATCTGATGCCATATTATTGATCCACTCAAATCCGCTGTCAGAACTGTCTAGCTGATGAAGCGCATCGTGACTAAAGTAGAGACCATTCAGCTTCTTAAGAAGATTCTCAACAAATACAGCCTGATCTATGGTAAGAGCATCCGGTTCCATGTAAAGATGCTTTCTGCCTGGATGAACCATCATGTATGAAAGAGCAAGTCTCAAATTACCCATCTTCTGTGAAGAATCGCCGGGCATCAGATAATACAAACCCTCAAGTCCCTTCTCCATATCTTCATGAGTAAACGCAAGCACAAATCGCTCTGTATAACTATAAATCAGACTAACTGTAAGTTCATCATGGTGACCTGCCCTAAAGAGCGGATCATTTTCCATATATGAGAGGAATTCATTTGTCCATCCATTGTTCCACTTAAAGTCGAATCCAAGTCCGCCATTTTCTATATCATCAGTAAGATTTGGCCAGCAGGCTGTTTCCTTGGTAATTGTGATTACACCCGGATTATTCTTGTGAATTATCTGGTTAAACTGTCTAAGGAATTCAAGTGCCTCCAGATTCTCATTTCCGCCATAGATATTAGGCATCCACTCACCAGGGTTTCTATCATAATCAAGGTAGATGATCCTTGAAATATCTGAAGTTCTGAATCCATCAATATGGAAGTTTTCAATCCAATACAAAGCATTGGAGATAAGGAAATTTGTAACTTCTTTTCTTCCATAATCAAAGACAAGATCACCAGACTTAGGACGTATGCCAACTCTTGGGTCCTCATATTCAAAAAGTGTTCTTCCATCAAAATCACTAAGACCGCATGATGACTTAGGGAAAAGAGTTGGAACCCAGTCAAGGATTACTCTTATTCCGGCATTGTGCATTGCATTGACAAAAGACATAAACTCACAAATATCACCGCTTGATTCATCAAGAGCAAAGAAATCCAAAATGTGATAAAAATGTCCCGGTAAATGTTTCATTACAGGCATGAGTTCAACAGTGTTGAAGCCATGATTCTGAACAAAATCAAGAATATCTCCTGTAATTTCTTCCATAGTGCTCTTCTGACCATGTCTGTCCGCAAAAGCCTCAAGAGATATTTCACAGATTGAAAGAGCATCCTCGTCAAGCTTGAACTTTCTTCTATTTGAAAGCCACTTGTCATCTGTCCAGTTAATCTGATCATTTCTCCTGATAACAGAGATCATTCCATTTTCGCCCTTAGAAGCAAATGCAAATGGATCAGGTCTCTTAAATACGATTCCACTCCTGGTTTTTATCTCAAACTGATAGCCATCATGCTCTTTTGCCCCGGGAATAAATATCTCAAAAACACCGATAGGATCAAGTCTGTGCATCTGACAGATTCTTCCATCCCAGCCATTAAAATCGCCAATTACACTAACTCTTGCAGCAGAAGGCGCCCATACTGCAAATTCTGTTCCATCCACACCATTTCTGGTCATAGGATGAGCGCCAAGTTTTTCATAAATATGATAATGAATGCCACTTCCAAACTTTATGAAATCCTCCCTGTCCATTAGCGGTTCAAATGCATATGGATCATAAAGCGTAGTTTCATTTCCTTTTGCATCTTTAATAATGTACTTATACTTTATCTTTTCTACATAGGGAACAATAATCGCATAAAAGCCGGCTTCATCTGCAAGCTCCATCTCGTATTCCTTTTTAGTATTCTCAATGTAGACCTTAACAGATTCAGCATCAGGATAAAAAGCCTGAATGAGATAGCTGCTTCCAACCTTATGCGCCCCAAGAATCCGATGTGGATTATCACCGTCAGAATAGATAATCTCTTCAATTTCAGGCCAATTCATCATTTTATAAAGTTTATTATTCACCTTATTCCCCTCCGAATTGAATTAAAACTAAGAAAAATGTCAGTTTTCTCTTTGTTTTTTTACTTTTTTTCAGCATACATCTATATCATACCACTAATTTTGTGAATAAATAACCCACTAAGTAACTTTGGTTCAAACCATGTAGACTTTGGTGGCATCAAAAGACCTGCATCTGCAACATCAAAGAGTTCCTTTATTGATGTAGGATATAAAGAAAATGCCACTTTCATGTCTTTTTCGCAGCGCTTCTCAAGCTCCGAAAGTCCTCTTATTCCTCCAACGAAATCAATTCTCTTGTCAGTTCTTGGATCCCCTATTCCAAGAATTTTAGAAAGGACTTCATTTTGCAGCACAGAGACATCAAGGTCTTCAACCGGGTCGCCCCTGTAACAGCTTTCCTTTGCTGTTAATTTGTACCATTTTCGATCCAAAAACATTCCATA
The DNA here is from genome assembly GCF_900112195.1 of Butyrivibrio sp. YAB3001. Taxonomy (GTDB): domain Bacteria; phylum Bacillota; class Clostridia; order Lachnospirales; family Lachnospiraceae; genus Butyrivibrio. The sequence continues at coordinate 42,452 of NZ_FOKR01000002.1, read as the reverse complement.
CTCGCCTTTTTTGGATGGTTTGACCTGTTCTGTTTCTTCCTGAATATCAAATTTTTCTTTTATCTTTCCAACAAATTCAAGCTCGGAAAGTCCGTTTAAGTCTTTTACCACTCTGTTATAATCCATTATCATGAGCTCTTCGTCAGGGAATAATACTGATAAAAAGTAATCTGAATTAAGTTTTCCCTTTATATTACCTTCAAGCTCTTTTCTTTTCTTAAGTCCCACTTTAACAGCTGATGCGCATCTGTGGTGTCCATCAGCAATATAAACAGACTTTATAGTGGTAAACACCCTGCAGATAGTATCTATCTCATCCGAATCAGATACAACAAAAATTCGGTTTCTTACTCCGTCTTCTGATGTAAAATCATATACCGGTTCATCCACTTCCTTGATCTTTTCAACAAGATCAGATATAAGACGATTCTTTCTATAACACAAAAAAATAGGTCCAGTCTGCGCATCACAGGTATAAACATGATTTATCCTGTCGATTTCTTTTTCTTCACGGGTATTCTCATGTTTCTTGATAACACCGGAAAGGTAGTCATCTATTGAAGCGCAGGCAACAATTCCTGTCTGGCATCTTCCATTCATTGTCTGCTCATAAATATAATAGCAGGGCTTTTCATCCTGGATAAAATCACCCTTTTGAATCTTTTCATCAAGCATCTGTCTCGCCTTATCATAAACTTCAGGCGCATACATATCATGATCAGGTTCAAACTGTGTTTCTGGCCTGTCGATAGCAAGAAAAGAATCAGGTTCTTTTCTTACCTTTTCATAAGCTTCCTGTCTGTTAAAAACGTCATAGGGAAGTGAAGCAATAATTTCCGCCTTTTTCCCATTTGGTCTAAATGCGTTAAAGGGTTTTATATCAGCCATTATCAATTCTCCTGGTTTTCTATTTTATATATAATCTTTCATACTCGCATACGAGCCGTTTGTCAATAATACTGGCAAACGGCTCGTGTTTTTCTTTTAAGAAGATAAAAAATTATACGTTTTTCTTTACTACTCTTACTCTTATAACATCTTCTATATTTGCAATTTTCTCAACGAGTTCATCTTTAATCTCATCTTCAAGGTCAATCAATGTATAAGCGTAATCGCCCTTGGACTTATTGGTCATATCTGAGATGTTATAACCTGCATCACCAAACACCTTTGAGAACTGACTGATCATGTTTGCAACGTTCTTATGGATAATTCCAATACGAGGACGAACGCAGATTCCCATGTCGCAGTTTGGAAGGTTTACTGAATTATTGATATTTCCGTTTTCAAGATAATCCTTGAGTTCAAGAACAGCCTTGACTGCGCAGTTATCTTCAGATTCTTCTGTAGATGCTCCCAAATGAGGAATAACGATACAACCGTCATGACCTGCAATAGTTGGATTCGGGAAATCAGTAACATACTTGCGGATCTTGCCTGAATTGATTCCTGCAAGTATATCAGCTTCGTTGCAAAGAATATCTCTTGCAAGATTAAGGATAATAACTCCTTTTTTCATCTTTGCGATTGCAGCTGCATTTATCATTCCCTTGGTAGAATCAAGCGCAGGCACATGAATTGTGATAATATCGCACTTTGAATATATATCATCAACATTTGTAACGTGCTTAACATCTGATGACAATCTCCAAGCAGCATCAATTGAAAGATAAGGATCATATCCGTAAACTTCCATTCCAAGCTGTCTTGCGGCATTCGCAACTCTGACACCAATAGCGCCAAGTCCGATAATACCAAGTTTTTTGCCAAAGATTTCAGTTCCGGCAAACTTCTTTTTTGATTTCTCAGTAAGTTTAGCAATGTCAGGATCGCCTGCATTAGCTTTAACCCATTCTGTTCCGCCGATAATGTCACGGGATGCAATAAGCATTGCAGCAAGCACCATTTCTTTTACACCGTTGGCATTTGCGCCCGGAGTATTGAAAACAACGATTCCTTCTTCAGCGCACTTTTCAAGAGGAATATTGTTTACCCCTGCACCTGCTCTTGCAATAGCCAAAAGATTTTTAGAAAAATCCATCTCAAGCATATTTGCGCTTCTTACAAGAATTCCTTCTGCCTCATCAACATTATCAACTGCTTTGTATTCATCAGTAAAATTGTTAAGTCCAATCTTCGCGATTGGATTCATGCATTTATATTTGTACATTGGTTCTCCCTCACATATTCTCTTTTTCAAACTTATCCATAAATTCAACAAGCTTCTTAACGCCTTCTATTGGCATCGCATTATAAATGCTGGCTCTCATTCCGCCGACAGTTCTGTGTCCCTTAAGACTTACGAATCCAGCCTTTGTAGCCTCAGCTATGAATTTTGCATTGAGTTCTTCGCTATCTGTTACAAACGGAACATTCATAAGAGATCTGTCTTCTTTTCTTACAGTTCCCTTAAACATCTTGCTCTGATCAAGATAATCGTAAAGAACCTTGGCTTTCCCTTCATTTCTCTTTTGCATTTCTACAAGACCGCCCTGCTCTTTAAGCCATTTAAATACAAGACCACACATGTAAATGCTCCAGCAGTTAGGAGTGTTGTAAAGTGAACCGTTATCTGCCTGTGTCTTCCACTTAAGCATTGTAGGTGTGTAATCAGGTACGTCATCTGTGATAAGGTCTTCTCTTATAATGCTGATAACAAGTCCTGCAGGTCCGACATTCTTCTGAACACCGCCATAGATCACGCCATACTTGGTAACATCCACAGGCTCAGATAAAAAGCAAGATGAAACGTCTGATACAAGGATATGTCCCTTTGTGTTAGGAAGTGTTTTAAATTTTGTTCCATAGATTGTATTGTTTTCGCAAATATATACATAATCTGCATCTTCAGGAATGTCTAAGTCTGAACAATCAGGAATATATGAGAATGTCTTGTCTGCGCTTGATGCAACTGCGATAGCTTCTCCGTACTTCTGAGCTTCCTGATATGCTTTCTTAGCCCACTGTCCTGTAATTATATATGCTGCCTTCTTATTCTTCATAAGGTTAAGCGGAATAGCTGCAAACTGCTGGCTGGCGCCGCCCTGCAAAAAGAGAACCTTGTAATTGTCAGGAATATTCATAAGATCTCTGATATCCTGTTCTGCTGTCTGAATTACACTGTCGAATGTCTTGGATCTGTGGCTCATCTCATTGATAGACATTCCGCAACCTGCATAATCGAGCATTTCTGCAGCAGCTTTCTTAAGAACTTCTTCCGGTAACACTGCCGGACCAGCCGAAAAATTGTAAACTCTTGACACTTTGCTACTCCTCCTGATCATTAAAAGAATAAATGAAAATATTTTTATTTTCGGGCTATTATCGTTTTATAGTTAAAACACTCTGTCTGTTTAAACCAATAAATCAAGCCTATAAAAACTATTCTAATTCCGATTTTAAAAATGTCAATATTGTTATTCCATAATTAATGTTATTTAATTTTTTATTTGCATCATTTAAAAGAAAAATGGGATTAAAAGAAATCTTGAATAATTTCCTTTAATCCCATATTTTATCAGTAGTACAATATAACCGGCGTACCTATATCCGCCACTTCCCAAAGAAGTGAAACCTGATCTTTTGGACAATTTATACATCCATGAGAACCATCTGATTTATATATTTCTTCGCCAAATTTGTTTCTCCATGTTGCATCATGTATGCCAACTCCCTTATTCACTCCAAGCCAGTAATTTACATATGAAACATAGTCGGCCCCTCTTAAATATGTGTGATAACGTTTATTATACACATCAAAAATTCCTGCAGGCGTGCCTCTTTTGCGATTAATATTTCCTGTAACAACAGGCATTTCCATGGATAATTCGCCATCTACATAATACTTTAGCTGCTGTCTGTTCATATTGACTTCAATATATGTATTCCCAAGTTTTTCTGATGCATCATAAACTTTTACATTATCATTAAGAGTAAGCTTTTGATTGTCAAGGCTGTCATTATCCAGATTTAAAAATACGTTCTTTATTCTTTCAAATTCAGCTTCTGTGTTTATTAAAGAACCATCACCTTTTCTGGTCTCATTTATCAAAAGCTCAGTAGCAATGCCGTTTTTATAATTATTAAGGCACCAGCTTGTATCATACTTTTTTGATAATGCCGACGCATAATCATATATTTTTTCTACAGACAGGATAAGATTGTCATTCTCATCCACAATAAAACCATTATCCTCATAAATGCCGGAACTAATCAGTTCATCTTTATCATAAACTCTGTTATTCACAATAAATTTGCCATGCTGAGAATCCTCTGACTCTTCATCTTCGCTAAACAAATTATCTTTATTCCTGGCAGTAAGCAAAAAATCACTGATTTCTTTTCTTCCAAGACTTATGTTTGTACCGGCAAATTCAAGTGAGTAGCCCTTATTCTGCAAAGCATTTACCTTCTCATAAAGAGAAACCAAATGCTTCTGATCATTATTTGCAGGTTCAAGGTCACTATAACAGCTCATGCCATAATGTCCCTGCGCATCAGCCAGTTCTATAGATGGTTTTAGTTCAAGCAATGCACAAAAGACTGCATATTGAATTTCTTCAATATTCGGGAAGTTCTGCCCGTTGTTAACAAGTTCATACCCATCGCTGCCTTCCGTGATGTAAATAAACTCATTATCATAGCTGGGAAAAGCTTCCCAGTTAGCCAAAATATCATCAAGCTTTCCGGAATCAAAATACACGGTAGCCCTTGCAGTAAAATGTCTTTTTCCATAAAAGCTTTTCCACCAGTAAAGGCCACCTCTGGATTTCTGAATAAGCTCAACATCATCAAGGTAAGAAATAGTCATATCAATATCTTCAGGCTTTATCAAAAGTTCCGCGCCTGATATATCAACAACTCTTATACCTTCATAAGCAGATTTTTGCATCAGCTGACTATTCACTTCTTCTGCAGTTTTTCCTGTACAATAAATATCATCTACCCATATAAAGGCAGGAAAAACATCTTTATAACAATATCCAAGAAATACTATTCCTAAGCAAAAGAGTGATATCAGCAGCAAAAAAATGCTTAAACAAATACCAATTCTCTTTTTCATAATACCTCAAATTAACTTTATTTCTTCTGCTTCGCGAGATCTTTTTCATCAAACGCTTCGCTGATGGAAGCCCCTGCAGGCACCATAGGAAATACCTTATCATCTTCTTCAATTATACAGTCGATGAGTACAGGCACTTTGGACTTCATGGCTTTTTTCAGTGCAGGCACAACTTCTGATTTCTTTGTAACTCTGATAGCAAGACATCCAAGTCCCTCTGCCACCTTACAATAATCCACTTTATCTTTAAATACAGTCTGTGAATAATGCTGCTGGTAAAACAGTGTCTGCCACTGACGTACCATTCCAAGAACACTATTGTTTATCACAATCTCTATGATAGGCAGATCATACCTTGATGCAGTCGCCATCTCATTCATATTCATTCTAAAGCATCCATCACCAGCAATATTAATGCAAAGCTTATCAGGATTGCCCACTTTTGCGCCAATACAGGCACCAAGTCCGTAGCCCATTGTTCCAAGGCCACCTGATGTAAGGAAAGTTCTTGGCTTTCTGAATTTATAATACTGTGCTGTCCACATCTGATGCTGACCTACATCAGTAGTAATTATCGCATCTCCTTTTGTAAGTTCATAAATTGCTTCGATAATATATGGGCATGTAAGCTTTTCAGAATCATAGCTTAAAGGATATTTTTCCTTATAATCAGCTATTTTCTTTATCCAGTCACTGTGGTCAAGCTTTTCAAGTTTGGAGTTAAGAAGTCCAAGGATCATCTTAAGATCTCCAACTATAGCAAAATTGGCGTGCACATTCTTATTGATCTCAGCGGCATCAATATCAATCTGAAGGATCTTTGCTTTGGATGCAAATGTCTTGGTATTTCCTGTAACTCTGTCTGAAAATCTTGCTCCAAGAGTTATCAAAAGATCACACTCTGAAACCCCAAGATTAGAAGCCTTTGTACCATGCATACCGATCATGCCTGTATAGAGCTCATTTGTACCATCAAATGCACCTTTGCCCATAAGTGTGTCACAAACAGGCGCATTTATCTTTGTGGCAAATTCCATAAGTTCCTCAGAAGCACCTGATATTACTGCACCTCCGCCCACGTAGATAAAAGGACGCTTGGAAGCTTTTATCATTTTTATCGCAGTTGCTATTTCCTCAGAATGAACCTTCGGAAGATCAGGCTCATCATTAATTGTAACAGCTCTGAAATCACAGGTCTTTGCAGTAACATCCTTGGTAATATCAACTATTACAGGACCAGGTCTGCCTGATTTTGCAATCTTAAATGCTTTTCTTATAGTATCTGCAAGTTCTTTTACATCCTTAACAATATATCCATGCTTAGTTATAGGCATTGTGATTCCGGTGATATCAACCTCCTGGAAAGTATCTTTTCCTAAAAGAGGAAGGCTCACATTGCAGGTGATCGCAACCATAGGAACTGAGTCCATATAGGCAGTGGCAATTCCTGTAACAAGATTTGTTGAACCGGGTCCGCTTGTAGCAAAGCATACACCAACCTTACCTGTTGATCTGGCATAACCGTCTGCCGCATGTGCAGCGCCCTGTTCATGGCTTGTAAGAATATGTAAAAAATCATCCCCCTGCATATAAAGTTCGTCGTAGATATTAAGAATAGTTCCCCCCGGATAACCAAATATAGTATCTACACCCTGCTCCTTTAAACACTCTAAAACAATCTGAGCCCCATTCAACTGCATTTCTTATTACTCCTATCTTTTACTAAATTTAAGATCAAACGCCGGGGAAATGCTTTCTCATACATTCCCCTGACATAAGCGTTTGTAATTCAAAAAGCATTTATTACATTTTAAGCATGTGGCACTTCAAGTATAGCACCTCTGTTTCCGCTGGTAACAAGTTCTCTGTATCTTGACAGATATCCTCCCGTAACCTTAGGCTCTCTTGGCTGCCATTTTTCTTTTCTCTTTGCAAGTTCTTCATCAGAAACTTTAACATTAAGTGAATTATTTGGTATATCAATGCAAATAATATCGCCTTCTTCAATAAGCGCGATCGGTCCACCAACTGCTGCTTCAGGAGAAACATGACCGATAGATGCTCCACGGCTTGCTCCTGAAAATCTGCCATCTGTAATGAGGGCAACAGTTGATCCAAGCCCCATTCCGGCAATAGCAGATGTAGGATTGAGCATTTCTCTCATTCCAGGTCCGCCCTTAGGTCCTTCATATCTGATAACTACAACATCGCCGGCTACAATCTTGCCGCCAAGAATAGCTGAAATGGCATCTTCTTCACAATCAAATACTCTTGCAGGGCCTTCGTGTGTCATCATCTCAGGCGCAACAGCAGACTTTTTAACAATTCCTGTATCTGGCGCAATATTTCCCTTAAGAACAGCAATACCACCAGACTGCATATATGGATTTTCAATAGGTCTTATTACTTCAGGATTTAGATTAGTAACGCCTTCAAGGTTTTCCTTAATTGTCTTTCCTGTAACTGTGATAAGATCTGTGTTTATGAGATTCTTCTTAACAAGTTCACTCATAACCGCAAGTACTCCGCCGGCTTCATTAAGATCTTCCATATAAGTTGGGCCTGCAGGCGCAAGATGACAAAGGTTAGGAGTTTTGGCAGATACTTCATTGGCAATTTCCATATCAAGCTCTACACCTGCTTCATGAGCAATCGCAGGAAGGTGAAGCATGGTATTTGTTGAACAGCCAAGTGCCATATCCATAGCCATGGCATTCATAAATGCCTCTTTTGTCAGAATATCCTTAGGTCTGATATTCTTCTCTATAAGATTCATTACAGCATAACCTGCATGCTTAGCTAGTCTTATTCTTGCAGAATAAACTGCAGGGATTGTTCCATTGCCCGGAAGTCCCATACCAATTGCTTCTGTAAGACAGTTCATGGAATTAGCTGTATACATACCGGAACATGAACCGCAAGTAGGACATGCCTTTTCTTCATATTCGCAGAGCTTCTCATTTGTCATTTTTCCTGCAGAAACACTTCCTACAGCCTCAAACATTGATGAAAGTGATGTCTTGTGGCCATCAACACGTCCTGCCATCATAGGGCCTCCGGAAACGAATACTGTAGGTATGTTAACCCTTGCAGCAGCCATCAAAAGTCCCGGAACATTCTTATCGCAGTTTGGTATGCATACCATACCGTCAAAAGCATGCGCCTTGGCAAGACATTCTGTGCTGTCAGCAATAAGGTCTCTTGTAACAAGAGAATACTTCATGCCAACATGTCCCATAGCTATACCGTCACATACTGCAATAGCAGGAACAACAACAGGCATTCCGCCAGCTTCGGCAACTGCCAGCTTAACAGCTTCCGTAATCTTATCAAGATTCATATGACCGGGTACAATCTCATTATAAGAACTCACAATACCAATAAGTGGTTTTCTTCTTTCTTCTTCAGTAAATCCAAGTGCATTAAACAAACTTCTGTGTGGTGCCTGCTGAAGTCCTTCCATTACTCTGTCGCTATTTTTTGCCATGAATTATTCTCCTCCTTATTTCGTATATAAAATGATAGATTCATTTTCATATTTAATATGCATTGTATCAAGATAATCCCAGTCTATAGTTTCAAATGTTTGAAACCACCTTGGCGAATACTCACCACGATATCCGGGAACTGTCATATTTCTGTCTAAGATAACTATATCAGCACCTGTTACATCTTTCTTGTTACAGTCTATATCAAAACCAAATTTAAGAAGGTACAACTGATCCTCATCAAGAACGCAGGGGTTACTTTTACGGGAAATATCCGCAATGTACATGGTATTAAAGATATCATTTTCTCTTATACCAATCTGCGCATAAAAGTCTTTATTCATCATCCTTGCAAAGAATAATACCATGATAAGGATAACCGGTGTATACACAACCAATCCGTCATACCAGTGTCCGTTTTTTATCACTCTCTCGTTTTCATTATGATAATCGCTGTCTTTTTTACTTATCTTACTGTTATAAACCCTGATCAAAACATTAAGTATCTTTTCTATCGTTGAGCAGACACAAATTGTCATCAAAAACGATCCGTAACCAAAGCCCTTGAGTGGAGGCAGATTATGCGTAACTATAAGAATCAGAAAGATATACAAAAGATTTATGATAACAAGCAGGTTCAAAACAGTTCTGCTGTATTCAAAATGTCTCAGACATTCTGCAACCATGATACAAAGACCGCTCACTATAAATCCCAGAAGTATCAACCACAGCCCAGGTATCATGTAATTTAAAAGTTCTTTTATCCATAAAAAGAACTGGTCCTTAAATAAGTTGACGCTATCCAAAGAAAACTCTCTTTGGGACTTCATGTAGTTCATACCTCTTCTCATGGCAAGCATTGGATTTCGTAACAAAACAGTGAAATCCGTTTCCCCGTAAAACAGAGAACTGCTGTCACTTATCAGTTCCTTTGAACCTATAGTAAGCCATAAAACAGTATAAAGTAAAAATGTAATGATAGCGCAAAAGAAAACCGATGTTAAAACCGCATTAAGTTTGCGCAGGTAAATATTCTCCACATCAGAAGCGTAAACTCTTCTGCTCCTGAAACCGTTTATAAAAAGAAATATTACAGCAGTAAAAGCTGTCGGAATAGCCCAATAAAAACTTATCGGAATCGTATACATTCCATACACCATAAAAATCACGATCAAAACATATTGATAATTTTTATCCTCAACAGCCCGACAGACATCCGTTAAAAGTAAAGCAGTCATCAAAAAGCAAAAAGTGCCAAGCGTATATCCTCTTCCCTGAACGCTGTATTCATTGACCACCTGCATTGAAGCATATAAAACAACTGCTGCAAAGGGCATTGCATGTGTAAAATACTTTTTACAGATATGATAAACAATAACAAGATTTAAAACTGCACATATATATGATACGCCCCTTAAACCCACATATGAATTCCCAAAAAGATTTAAGATTGAAGCCAGTACCGAATATCCAACGTGGTTATTGGCCGACGGCCAGTTCATCGCCGAATACAGCGGCCCCTTTTCTATAAAAAGACAATAGCTTACAAGTTCTTCATGTTGCGGTGTTATTGCAAACATCCGCCACATATAATAAGCAGCCATGCCTATAATAAACAAAGTTGCAGCCATCGTTTCCGGCTCATGGGGCAATATGTCATATACTTTCTTTTCAGTTTTTGCAATCAGTAATTCGTCCCGCAATTAGATCACCCATTTCACTGCACGAAGTATTTTTTAATTCATCACCATGTCCGGAAGACATGAGATCAACAGTTCTATAACCATCTTCAAGAACAAGCTCAACTGCTTTTTCAATGGCATCTGCTTCCTTATCAAGATTGAATGAATATCTGAGCATCATAGCAGCTGATAATATAGTAGCAATAGGATTTGCTATGTTCTGACCTGCAATATCAGGCGCGCTTCCATGACTAGGTTCATAAAGGCCAAAACTTGTATCATTTAAAGATGCACTTGGAAGCATTCCGATTGAACCGGTAATCATGCTCGCTTCATCAGATAAGATATCGCCAAACATATTCTCAGTAAGGACAACATCAAACTGGGAAGGATTTTTAACAAGCTGCATAGCGCAATTGTCAACAAGCATATGTTCAAGGGTTACATCAGGATAATCCTTAGCAACTCCCTCTACAACCTTGCGCCAGAGTCTTGATGAATCCAGGACATTAGCCTTATCTACACTGATAACGCTCTTTCTGCGTTTTCTTGCAACATCAAAAGCTTTAATGGCAATTCGCCTTATTTCGCTTTCTTTATATTCAAGAGTATCGATAGCTACAAGTTCTCCGTCACGTTCAACAGTTTTTCTGTCGCCAAAATATAAACCGCCTGTAAGTTCACGCATAATAAGCATATCGAAGCCCTTGTCACCGGTTGATTCTTTCAAAGGGCAGGCATCTTTAAGAACAGGATAAAGATAAGCAGGTCTTAAATTTGCAAAAAGATTAAGTGATTTACGAAGTTTTAAAAGTCCTGCTTCAGGTCTTAATGATGGTTCTAACTTATACCATGGTGAAGTTGAAGTATTTCCACCAATTGACCCCATTAAAACAGCATCAGCTTCTTTGGCAGCAGCAATTGCTTCATCTGTGAGCGGAACTCCATAAGCATCAATTGAACAGCCACCCATCAAAATATCGTTAAACTCAAATTCATGTCCATAAACAGTTGCTATCTTTTCAAGAACCTTCCTGGCTTCTCTGACAATCTCAGGTCCGATTCCATCTCCGGCAATACATGTAATCTTCATCTTCACAGTGCTTGTCCTCCCTTATTTCACATCATTGTTTTAACGTGCAACAGTGTTGTAATTTATAAAAAAGAATGTCGCATGCGACATTCTCGTGCCGAGCGCGGTTGCATTTAGTACAACACATGACTCTTTCGTAAAAAAGCCCGATTGGACACACCAACCAGGCTTTTAATTGCAATACAATATCACTTCTTTTTAGAATCAGAAGTTTCAGTGTTTGATGCAACTGCATCCTCAGGCTTTTCAACTTCAACAATAGCCTCTTTGTACATAGGGATACGGCAGTTCTTATTGTTACCAAACTCAACAATTACCATGTCATCAGTAATGTCAAGAATTACACCAACAAAACCGCCTGTTGTTCTAACGCTATCTCCTACTGCCAGTGAAGCAAGTGTCTGAGCTTTCTGCTTCTGCTCTTTTCTCTGTGGTCTGATCATCACAAAATAAAGGAAACCAAAAAGAACCACATAAATTGCAATGATTACTAAAGTGTTAGCTGAGGCTGCAGCGCCAGCAGCATCTGTAGTCAAAAATAAACCCATAACATCCTCCAAAAAACTATTTAAATAAAGTATACCAAACAATATTACTAAAATCCCCGATTAAATTCAAGTATACAATCTTGGATTTTTATATATGCAAATAGGCCATATAAAAATCGACTGCGTCGAGGGCCTATTTGCTTATCCATTCATGGTTGCACGAAACACGCAGCAAATGCGTGTTTCTGAAATCACATTTGAGAATACATCAAATTACCCTTTCCTCCAATTGCGGGCGATATTGTAGGAATCCTTGATTTCTGCGCTGTCATACTCCATAAAGCCCTCTAGCTTTTTCTTTTTGTAAGATGCGTACTCGCCCTTTTCAATGGCATCCCTGATTTCTTCCATGAGATGATTATAAAAATACAGATTGTGAAGAACGCAAAGTCTCATTCCCAGCATTTCACCGGACTTTAAGAGATGTCTAATATAAGCCTTGGTATATCTTCTGCAGGCAGGACAATTACAACCACTGTCGATTGGTGTATCATCAAGCTCATATCTGGCATTAAGAAGATTTATATGGCCTTTGCTTGTATAAAGGTGTCCATGTCTTCCATTTCTGCTTGGATATACGCAATCAAAGAAGTCAACACCTCTTTCAACCGCTTCAAGAATGTTTGCAGGTGTCCCGACTCCCATTAGGTATGTTGGTTTATCTTCAGGAAGATACGGCACAACTGTCTCCAGTACGTGATACATCTCCTCATGTGTCTCGCCCACAGCAAGGCCTCCAACAGCATAACCATCAAGGTTCATGTCGCTGATAACCTTTGCATGTTCAATTCTGATATCATCAAAGATTGCTCCCTGATTGATTCCAAAGAGAAGCTGATTTGGATTAACTGTATACTCCAGGCCGTTTAGTCTTCTCATTTCATCCTGGCATCTCTTAAGCCATCTGGTAGTTCTATCCACAGACATCTGAACATATTCATGCTCAGCCTTTGCAGATGGACATTCATCAAAAGCCATGGCAATAGTTGAGCCCAAATGAGACTGAATCCGCATACTTTCCTCAGGTCCCATAAACAGCTTGTGTCCGTCAATATGTGAATGGAAATAAACTCCTTCTTCTTTTATCCTTCGTGTCTTTGCAAGAGAAAAGACCTGAAAACCGCCTGAGTCCGTCAAAATAGGCTTATTGCAAGACATAAATTTATGCAATCCACCCATCCGATAGACAACATCGTCTCCCGGTCTTAAATGCAAATGATAGGTATTTGACAAAACAACCTGTGTGTCAATACCTTCAAGATCCTCTGTAGAAACACCGCCTTTAATAGCAGCAACAGTTGCCACATTCATAAATACAGGTGTCTGAATAGTTCCATGAACAGTGCTAAATTCTGCTCTCTTAGCACTCCCATCCTTTTTCAAAATTTTGTACATAAATACGATCCTTTTTTACTCAACATAAATGCTCCAGAATTCTTCCAGGCAAATATTATTTTGAGCCATAATCGTAGCAGCGTCAACACCTACATATCTAAAATGCCACGGTTCGTATTCAATACTGGTTATTTCCTCTTTCCCAGCTGGATATCTGAGAATAAAACCATATTTATAGCTATTGGCAGAAAGCCATTTTCCGGCAGCAGTATTGGCAAAGCCCTCATCAAGACTGGAATACCCATCTGTAATAATATCAATCGCAAGTCCTATCTGGTGCTCTGATGACCCTGGAACGGTAACCGCCTGCGATGCAAGATTATAAGAATCCATGTAAGACATTCCTGCCTCCATATATCTGTCAATCTTGTTGTTAAACAGCATTGTCTGACGATTTCTATCCCTGTATGGTGAGCATATGATAAGTGATACATTGTCAGAAGCTGCCGCTTTCATCATCTCTAAAAGAGGCTGTATTATTCTCTCGTCACAGCGCATTGTTCCACTGATAGTACCAAGTGGGAACTGATAGTTATCAGGAAAAGGATGCTGCTTGTTAACCAGGATTATCTTCCAGTCATCGCTGCTAAAAATAACATCATCACTTTTTGTAAGTAGATCATCATCCTGAGCCTTTGTATCATCCTCAGAAACCTCTGCAATACTTTCTGATTCAAGGATATCATCCAGAGAAACCTGTTTTTCAGGGTTCATATGATCAGCTTCTGAAACATCCGGATTTGTACTCTCCGAAGCTTCTTCCAAAACTTTCATGTCCACATCTTTTTGGTCTGCAAACTCCGCATCTGACTGCGCAACCTCAGCATTTGATATTTCATCAGAACTAACACTGTTAGTAGTCTCAACACTTATATCAGAAGCAAAACTGATATTTAATGAAGACGATGGAAAAGAAAAACTACTACTGAAAACAAAAAATAATATCAGGCACGCAAGTGCTGTGAATCTCTTAGTATTCCTATAAAAGTAGAATAAAAAGTTATAAGTAACAATAGCTGTTACAGCATAAGCAATTCCCAGAAAAGTTAGTTTCTTATGCTTTCTATTAAATTTTTCAACCCTTGAAATAATTTTTTCTTTATAGGTTATCTTCTTTTGCAAATTGCCAGCATTCATTACAGAAAATCCCCTCAAATTCTGCATCATTGCGATAAAATAAAATTACAAAATAAATTATATAACGTTTTCACAAAAAATTCACCTTTTATTTCTTGCAGTGTTCGTTTTATACGCATATGTATGCCATATCGATATGTTATATCGTATATGTAGTACGCAATATTATTGTTAAAAACATATCCCTCATTAGCCTATATCAATGAATTCTTACCAAAATAAAAAGCTTTAAATCACGTATAAGATACGTAACTTAAAGCTAAATATAAATTATTTATAAAATTCCATAATATCGTCAACTCTTGAATGCATATTGGAGAGCATAAGGTCAAGAATGGTAATCGCGCACATAGCCTCCACCACAACAACAGCTCGTGGAACAACCACAGGGTCATGCCGCCCCTTAATATTTATTTCTATATTATCGCCGCTTTTATTAACTGTATTCTGACTCTGGCTGATACTTGGTGTTGGTTTAACATATGCTCTGATAATAATATCACTTCCATCTGACATACCACCAAGAATTCCGCCGGAATGATTTGTTTTCTTTGCCACTTTGCCATCGACCATCTCAAACTGGTCATTATTTTCAGAGCCATAAGCGTATGCAGCCTTAGTACCATCACCGATCTCAACAGCCTTCACAGCGCCAATACTCATGATTGCCTTGGAAAGTTCAGCATCAAGCTTGTCAAATACCGGTTCACCTATTCCGGCAGGTACTCCATGAATTCTACATTCAATTACTCCACCAAGTGAATCGCATTTTTCTCTTGCGTCAAGAATTAGTTCCATCGCCTTTTTATCAGCTTCTACATCAGGCATGCAGGTGGGAGTATTTAAAATAGCACTTTGGTCAAACTTGGAATAATCAATCTCCACATCACCAATCGACCTGGTATATGCCATCACTTCAATTCCCATCTGGCCAAGCAGCTTTGCGCAAATAGCGCCGGTTCCTACTCTGCCAATGGTCTCGCGTCCGGAAGACCTTCCACCGCCTCTGTAATCCCTAAATCCATATTTTTGATCAAAACAAAAATCTGCATGTCCGGGTCTGTAGTAACTTGCAATATCACTATAATCAGATGACTTCTGATCCGTATTTCTGACCAATAATGCTATCGGTGTTCCGGTAGTTCGTCCCTCAAAAACCCCTGATAATATCTCTACTTCGTCATTTTCCTTCCTCGCAGTAGTTGCCTTGGAGGTTCCAGGCTTTCTTCTGTCAAGGTACTTTTGAATATCTGCTTCGTAAAGTTCCATTCCCGCAGGGAATCCGTCTATAACAGCTCCAAGAGCCTTGCCATGGGATTCACCAAAAGTTGAAACCCTAATATTTTTACCAAAAATCGATCCTGCCATATTACCTCTTTTCTTATTCGCTTGCCGTTTTGTTTATCAAAACAGAGTTTTGCATTCATGCAACATATTACAATCGCACGAGTGCGCATCCATAGCGGAGCGCTTTTTGATGGAATAGGTATTTTCTATTCCATCAAAAAACTTGAGGGTATTAACCCTCAAGTTTATGAAATACAATACAGTTAGGTCTTGAAATAGGCATCTCAGGCCCATTCATTACCATTGTTCCCTTGTCCATATCCACATTGAAGAATGTCATTGTGTCTGACTCATGGTTAAGGGATACCAAATGCTTATTATCAGGGAAAAGAGCTGCATCCTTAGGATATTCACCTGCAACAGGAAGGCAGATCTTTCTTGTCAAAAGTCCGGTCTCCTTATCAACCTTATATACAAGAACATTGTTCTCACCTGCAGTTGAGCTGACAAGATAATTGTAATCCTCAGAGAAAGTAAGTGCACTGCTTGCCACACCAAGAGTATCAGATTCTTCAGAATTAGAAACTGACTGGATCTTGTTGAACTCAGGGTCACCATTTTCCTCAGTGTAAGCATAAACATCTATGCCGCACTTCTGTTCAAGACAAACATAGAGGAATCTTCCGTCCTTAGAGAACTGCATATGTCTTGGTGATGATTCCTGATCACAATGAATGACATCGCATTCCTTGATTTTGCCTGTCGCATGATCAAGAGCATAAACATTAACTCTGTCCATACCAAGATCTGCAGCAAGAAGATATTTATTATCCTTAGAAACCTTGATACACTGAACATGAGGCACATGATTTCGGCCGGCTGCTGTACCAAGTCCCTTATGAAATCTCTCATCGCAAATCTCGCCGATGCTACCATCCTCATCGAGTTTAAGAATAGTAACCTTTCCATCATGATAGCCTGCTGTCAAAAGGTAGTTATCCTTCTGATCCATGTTAAGATAACATCCACGCATACCATTAATAGAAGCTTCATTCAAAAACTCAAGACTTCCGTCAGGAAGAATATGATAAGCTTCCACACCTGCATCAGTAATAGAATACAGTGTCTTTTTATTATGAGAAATACCAATATAAGAAGAGTTTGTGATCTCAACCTTCTGTTTCTCAGTAAGTCTGCCGTTTTCAAGATCTACATCATAAATTCTGATTCCATACTTAGTACCCAATCCGGAAGTGTAGCTGGATACATAAGCTACATATTTATCTTTTTCAGCCATTAGTGCATTGCCTCCTTGAAGTAACCTTATGATTCCCATTTTATCACAATAGTTTAGCAAATAAAACTTCAAAATGTATGAAAAAAGTAATTGACACTACATATATCTCAATTAAAATAAAATAGATTGTAAAAAATTTATAAAATTTTTGGGAGGATTGACATGGGAAAAGACTTGATCACTCTTGAACACATTTCTAAATCCTATGATGGACAACTTATACTGGATGATCTGAACCTTTCTATATATGAGAATTCTTTTGTTACGCTGCTTGGTCCAAGTGGCTGTGGCAAGACTACAACACTTAGAATAATTGGCGGCTTTGAGATGCCCGATCAGGGAAGAGTCATCTTTCACGGCCAGGATATAACTAAACTTTCTCCAAATAAAAGACAACTTAACACCGTTTTCCAAAAATATGCACTTTTCACCCATATGACAATTGCGGAAAATATTGCTTTTGGACTTAAAATCAAGAATAAATCCGCAAGTTATATTAAGGACAAAGTAAAATATGCATTAAAACTTGTAAATCTTGAAGGTTTTGAGAATCGTATGCCCGATTCACTCTCAGGCGGTCAGCAGCAGAGAATCGCCATTGCAAGAGCGATTGTAAATGAACCTAAAGTTCTTTTGCTGGATGAGCCCCTTGGCGCCCTTGACCTCAAAATGCGCCAAGATATGCAGTATGAGCTTAAAAGACTTAAAGAAGAACTTGGAATCACCTTCATTTTTGTAACCCACGATCAGGAAGAAGCACTTACCATGTCTGACCACATAGTTGTTATGAACCAGGGCTATATTCAGCAGGAAGGTTCTCCCGAGAAAATATATAACGAGCCTGAAAATGCCTTTGTTGCCGATTTTATTGGAGATAGTAACATCATCCGTTCAACAATGATACGCGATGAACTTGTTGAAATACTGGGTGCAAAATTTGCCTGCGTTGATAAGGGATTTGGCGAAAACAAACCGGTAGACGTAGTAATAAGACCAGAAGATGTTGAGCTTGTCGCTCCAGAAAATGGCACTATTAAGGGCATTGTAACAGACCTTACATTTAAAGGTGTTCATTATGAAATGGATGTACAGGCAAACGGCTACGAATGGCTTGTTCACTCCACCAAACTGTCACCTGTCGGAAGCAAAGTAGGCATTAAGGTCGATCCATTTAACATCCAGATAATGAACGTACCTGCTTCTATGGATGAGGAGGCAATAAGTGAAACTGTTTAAATCAAATAAAAGCGCCGGACTCATGGCCTCGCCATATATCGCCTGGGCATTAATATTTATTGTAATTCCGCTTTGCATGGTCATATATTATGGAATAACTTCCGCTGATGGGAACTTAACAATAGAAAATATAGCTACTATATTTAAGCCGGGATTTTTTAAAGCGTTAAAACGTTCTGTTTTCCTGGCTCTGATCAGTACGTTTGTATGCTTCATCTTATCCTATCCGCTTGGAATGATACTTTCATCCATGAAGCTTAAGAAAAATGCATATATTGTTACACTCTTTATTCTCCCCATGTGGATGAATTTTCTTTTGCGAACACTTACGTGGATGACTCTGCTTGAGAAAAAGGGTGTGATAAACACCATTTTTGAATTCATGCATCTGCCAACCATAAGTATCATAAATACACAGGGAGCCATTGTACTTGGCATGGTCTACAACTTCCTTCCATTTATGATACTGCCTATATACAATTCATTAAACAGAATTGATGAGAATGTTATAAACGCAGCAAGAGACCTTGGAGCTGATTCTCTTCAGACTTTTTGGCGAATCACTCTCCCATTATCCATGCCAGGAATATTAAGTGGCATTACCATGGTATTTATCCCTGCGCTTACAACCTTTGCAATATCCTCAATGCTCGGTGGCTCAAAGATTCTTCTTATAGGAAATGTTATCGAACAGGAATTTACCCAGCTCTATGACTGGCACCTGGGAAGCGGTCTTTCAATCGTTCTTATGATATTTATTTTTATAAACATGATAATTGAAAATCTGGCAGATAAAGGAGGCGTAAACAAGTGAAAAAAATCCTCGAAAGAATCTACCTGGCTATAATCCTGATTTTCATGTATGCGCCGATTTTTACGCTTATAGTCCTTTCTTTTAACTCAAGTAAATCCCGTGCCAAATGGGGCGGATTTACTTTAAAATGGTACACCCAGCTTTTATCCGATGAAGCTGTTGCAAGCGCTCTTTTCAACACTTTAGCAATAGCAATACTCTCTACAATCTTCGCAACCATCATCGGAACTTTTACATGCATAGCAATGATCGGTCTTTCTGCAAAGGTCAGATCAATTCTCATGGGAATTACAAATATCCCAATGATAAATGCGGATATTGTAACAGGTATTTCTCTGATGTTGTTATTTAGGTTTTTGCATATCGGAAGTGGTTTTGGCACAATCCTCCTTGCGCATATTACATTCAATATTCCGTTTGTAATGTTAAGCGTAATGCCTCGTGTCAAAAATATAAACTTCTATGTCTACGAAGCAGCCCTTGACCTAGGCGCATCAAGATCCTATGCATTTTTTAAGACTATTTTGCCAGACATTGTGCCAGGCATTGTTTCCGGAGCACTTATGGCTTTTACCATGTCTCTTGATGATTTCATAATTACTTACTTCACCAAAGGATCCGGATTTGAGACACTTTCAACACTCATATACAATGAGGTAAAAAGAGGCATTCAGCCTGAGATTTACGCTCTTTCAGCGATTATTTTTATTGTTGTCCTTGCTCTTTTGTTTATATCCTACAGAGCTCCTATGAGCAAAGCAAAAGACAATTAAAACTATGGAGAATAAAATGAAAAAGAAATTATTGTCTACTATTCTGACATGTACAATAATTGCTGCTTCTCTTTGCGCATGTGGCAGTGAAGATAAAAGCAGCAACGGAAAGCTCTATGTTTATAACTGGGGCGAGTACATTGATGAAGATGTGATCACTCAATTTGAGGAAGAAACCGGAATTGATGTAATTTACGATATGTTCGAGACAAATGAGATTATGTTTGCCAAGCTCGCTCAGGATACATCAGCCTATGATGTAGTGTGCCCATCCGACTATATGGTTCAGAAGCTCATCGAAAATGATATGCTACAGGAATTAGATAAGAGCCATATTCCAAATTCGAAAAACATTGGTGAACAGTACTACATTCAGGCAAGTGATTTCGATCCAGGTAATAAATACTCAGTACCCTATTGTTGGGGAACTGTAGGAATTCTTTACAACAAAACCATGATAAATGAGCCTGTAGACAGTTGGGATATCCTTTGGGATGAAAAATATAAAGATCAGATTCTCATGCAGGATTCTGTCAGAGATTCAATGATGGTTGCACTACTAAAAAATGGCTATTCATTAAACTCTACTAATCCTGATGAAATAGAGATTGCAACACAAGATCTAATAAAGCAAAAGCCTCTTGTGCAGGCCTATGTAGTTGACCAGGTCAGAGACAAAATGATTGGCGGTGAAGCTGCTCTTGGCGTCATTTATTCAGGTGAAGCCATCTATACAGCCAGAGAAAATCCTGACCTTGAGTACATAGTTCCCAAAGAAGGCACCAACGTTTGGATTGATTCCTGGGCTATCACAAAGGGCTCTAAAAATGTTGAAAATGCTGAAAAGTGGATTGATTTCATGTGCCGAGGCGATATCGCTCTTAAAAACTTTGAATATATCACCTATTCAACACCAAATGATGTAGCAAAAGAAAATATCGAAGATGAGGATATCAAAAATTCAAAAGTTGCATTTCCTGATCTGTCGACCATGAATACTGAAGCTTATAAATATCTTGGCACTGAAACAGACAGATTATATAACAACGCCTGGATGGAAGTTAAATCCGCAGATTACTGATTTTATAAATTAAATATCCACTGACGTTATAAAGAATTTAAGACGTAACATAAATTGAAATTACAAATAAATTGATCAAAATATGTTTTAGACAACACATTAGTTATATTTTTATCATAAGAAAAGACAGTTATAGATATTGATATTTCAAAAATCTATAACTGTCCTTTTTATTGCCATATAATTGCAGTTGATAGGGAGTTGTTCATCTCTGTCATCTTCATTTTTTATTTCAAGACATTCATATCAACATGACCGCTAATACCTGCAACGCTTCCCTTGGAAGTGTACTGCCACATATCATATCTTGTAGCAGTATAGGTTGGAATATCCTGATATTGAGCAAGCCAGATCTTGTAATCGGTAAATGCTGCTGTATTTATCTTCCCTTCAAACCAAAGCTTATTTGAATAAATACCTGCTGTATATCCGGCATTTCTGATAGTAGTTAAAAATGCATTGCATACACTGCTTCGCTCTTCCTTACTAAGAGCATCTCCGCGTCCATTACTCTTTTCAACGTCAAGATATACCGGCATCTGAAGACTGTAGCCGGAAATAAGCTGAAGCACCATAGATGCTTCTTCGACAGCCTCCACTTCGTTTACAGCCTGTGAAAAGAAATAAACTCCCGTACTGATTCCTGCACTCTGCGCTCCACTCATGTTTGCATAATACAGTGGATCAATTACAAGTGCCCCTGAACTTGAACCTCTATATCCACATCTGATAATCGCATAATTTATACCTGAGTTCTTAACAGCTGCCCAGTCAATATTTCCATTGTGTTTGGATACATCGATTCCCTTTTGTCCTGAATGAGCTTCAGCATATTGCGCATTTGAAACAGTTTCTGCTGGAGTCGGCGCAGTCACAGTGCCTGTGCTTGCCCCTGCTGTAGCTGCTTTTTTTGATGCTTCTTCTGCGGCAGACTCAGCTTCTATCTCAGCAAGAAGAAGCTCATCCTCATCAGTCAGCTCATCAAATATTTCTTCTTTTTTCTCTTCTGGTTCTGAAGGCGTTTCAGTTATAGCTGACATATCTGTTGTTTCATCAACATCCTGTACCTTTGTATCTTCCTGCGCTACATTTATCTGCGATTCATCCTTGATTTCATCCGTCACATCAACCTTGGCATATTCAATTGCATCAGAAACTGTAATTGTAGCTGAAGACAACGAGTGGTAATTCTTGTTTCCGGAAGAAACATCAGATAAGAAAACCGTATAATCCCCGGCTTCTATGTAGGGAATATATATAATTCCGTCCATATCTAAGTCGCTATAATTAACTGTTTTACCATTACCTGTAATAGTAACTTCAAAATTCACACTCGCAATAAGCTTTTCAGTACTACTGTTTGTTATCTTAACCTTAAGATCATTTTGAATAGACCTAAGCGCAACCTTTACAGAAACATCTTCCATCTGAACATTCTGTGCAGTTTCAGCAGATGAAGTTTCTTCTGTTATTCCGTGTTCCTCACGCAGATCATCTCCATCGATGATTCCCATATTTAATGCATCAAGACTTGATACTGTCTCAAAAATCGAGCTTTCCTGCGCCTCAGCTTTTTGATCAGCTTCATCATCCTGATTAGCATTTTTAAACAAAAACCCTACCGGAATTATAACCAGTAGGGCAACAATTACAGCTAATAAACCTAACAAAACTTTTTTCATTTCAAACTACCTTTTTAAATCTGCAAGCTTAGAATAGGACTTCCTATAATGCCTGTTCATTTTAATGCTCTCCCAAAGTGAAAGATAATGTCCTTCTCCATTTCGCATTACAGAAATATAAGCAATACATCCCTTATCAAGCACTATGGCAACAGCCATAGCATCATCATATGTACTCCCCACACAATATGCCCCGTCATTTAAGGAAAATACTGCATTAACATTTTTCTTGATATTATGAAAACTAAGGCCATCCTTGCCATGCTCATTGCTTGGAATCTTGACACTGTATCCAATAAGCTGCGCAAAATCATCAAGCAGTGGTCTCATGTGGCTTGCACGCCTCGAAACAGTCATGACCGCTTCAGATTTATTATGGATTATATATCTTACATCAGGTCTTCTTCTGTAAATCTCTCTATGTATTTCTTTTACCCTGGCAGGAGTATCGGGAATATCATAAACAATCTCACCGTTTTCAAGATGGCTGCTGAACCCTTCCTCAACACCATGATTCATATCTGTTTTGCATACATCGGCCAAGAAGTTATGACACGCAACTTCCATTTTCTCAGCTTCAAAAACTGCCGCCTTGGCACTTTCTCCCATGCAGACAGTTCCATGATTTGCCATGATTATTCCATTTGAATCCGGAAATTTGGTAAGTGCAAGTCCTACATTTTCAGCAAGCTTTGCTGTTCCCGGAAGCGCATAAGCAGCCACCGGAATGACAATATCCTCATCATCAAAATATGTATGAATTTTCTTAAGTCCAAGAGTTCCAGCACAGGAAGCATAAACCTGATGAGTATGCACTATAAAATCAGCATCTTTGCGAATCCTATAACACTCAGCGTGAACTGCCTTCTCACTTGAAGGCACAATATCACCCTCATATGACAGATCATTGATATTTACCTTTACTATCATTTCAGGTGTAAGGTCTTCATACTTAATGCCACTTGGCGTTATCAAAAAATAATTCTCATCAATTCTCTGGCTGAGATTCCCCCATGTTCTGACAAGAAGACCCACGTCCTGTAAAACTCTTGATACCTCTATTATCTTCTTTTTTGCCAAAAGAAGTTCCTTCTCATCTGTTATCATTGTAGTATCCAAAAACCTTTGTATTATTTTATATTTGTATAGCTTAGCTTCTTATCTGTCCGTTGCCCTCAATGACATATTTATAAGAAGTAAGCTCTCTAAGTCCCATCGGACCTCTTGCGTGAAGCTTCTGAGTACTGATACCTATCTCCGCGCCAAACCCAAATTCGAAGCCATCTGTGAACCTTGTAGATGCGTTTACATAAACACATGCAGCGTCAACACCTGCCAGGAACTTGTCCGCAGCCTCTTTATTCTCAGTAATAATAGACTCAGAGTGACCTGTATTGTATATATTGATATGCTCTATAGCCTCATCCACACTCTTTACTGTCTTAACTGAGATTATGTAATCAAGATATTCTTTTCCAAAATCCTCAGGTTCTGCAGCCTTGGCATCCGGAATAAACTCTCGTGCTTCTTCATCGGCACGAACCTCGACCGAATGACTTCTCATAGCATCAGCAAAAAGAGGAAGAAATTTCTCTTTAATATCTTCATGTACAACCAGCGACTCAGCCGCATTGCAGACACCAATTCTCTGCGTTTTGGCATTTATTATGATTGGAATAGCCTTGTTAAGATCAGCATCCTTGTCAACATAGATATGACAATTTCCTGTTCCCGTCTCAATAACAGGAATTGTAGAATTCTCAACCACAGCGCTAATAAGCCTTGCGCTTCCTCTTGGAATAAGCACATCCACGTACTCTTTCATGGTCATAAACTTCGTAGTTACGCTTCTATCCGTATCCTCAATAAGCTGAACTGCATCAGGATCTATGCCCTGAGAAGAAAGTGCATCACGTAGCACATTTGTGATTGAAATATTACTAAAGATTGCATCACTGCCACCTTTTAGAATAACTGCATTACCTGATTTAAAAGTAAGTGCAAACGCATCAGCAGTAACATTTGGCCTTGATTCATAGATAATTCCCACAACGCCAAACGGAACTCTGACTTTTCTTATAAAAATACCATTCGGCCTTTCAAAATGTTCTATTTCCTGTCCTATCGGGTCCTCAAGTTCTGCAACCTGCCTGAGACCTTCTGCCATGGCATTTATTCTCTTTTCATCAAGACGGAGTCTGTCCAGCATCCCCTGATGCATTCCGTTTTGCTGCCCATTAGCATAATCCTTGTCATTAGCAGCAATTATTTCCTGCGACCTCTCTATAAGACTGTCGGCAGCAGCTATCAAGGCTCTGTTCTTATCTTTGGTGCTTAACTTCTGAATCCGGTACTTAACTGCTTTAGCTCTTTTGCAAATCTCAATCAGTTCCATAGCTCCTCCATATGCTGCCACTCATCACAGGCAGCCTCAACTACTTCCATGCCCGCAACAACATAGATTATAACATCATTTGGACTAATTTATTAAAAAAATATTAGATTATATGGCAAAAAATGTAGTATTGATATTTTTGTGTTAAAATATAAACGTCATAAAGTATATTTTAGGATTAATTCTTTTTACAATTTCATATTCTATCAATCTTGTTGAAAGGAGCCATCCATGAATGATCTGAAGAAAAGAATAATTTCCTGTGTTCTGTGTGTTTTACTGGTGCTTTTATGCATCTGGGGAAGCACATATGTTGTTCAGCACGAAGGACACATGTACGAAGGTAATGCCAAGGGCTTTGGCGGAAATATTGCCGTATCCGTATATGTCGAAGGTGATACTATCACCGACATTACCTATCAGACAGAGAACGAAACTCCATCTGTCGGAATTCAGGCTATCCGAGTTCTTAAGACCAAAATCCTGAAAACCCAGAATACAAAGATAGATGCCATCTCCGGCGCAACCTATACTTCAAGAGGCTTTCTTGAAGCAGTTGACATGGCTCTTGCTCAGGCAGGAATTGTTGCTGACGGCTCTAATAAAGGAAACTTTGTGGCTGAAGACGTTGAAGAAACAGCTGATGTTGTAGTAGTTGGCGGCGGCGGTGCCGGAATGACTGCAGCTATCACTGCTGCTGAAAATGGTAAAAAAGTCATCTTGCTTGAAAAGAACTTTATTCTTGGCGGAAATACAAGTATAGCAAGTTCCGGCATGAATGCTGCAGAAACACATTATCAGGCTGAACAGGGAATTGAAGATACTGTAGATTCTTTTGTTGAAGATACAATGAAAGGCGGAAAAGAATTAAATGACAGAGACCTTGTTCGAACTCTGGCAGAAAACTCCGCTTCTGCAATCGACTGGCTCGATAGACAAAATGCTCCTTTAAACGGTCCTATAGGAAGATCCGGCGGACAGACCAATAAGAGAACCCACAGACCTGTCGATGCAGAAGGTAACGTTACATCAGTTGGTAACTATCTGGTTACTGCATTATCAGGACGTCTTGATGAGCTTGGAATAGAAGTCATCCTTGGCGCAACAGTTAATAAGATCATCATGGAAAATGGCAAGGCAACAGGCGTTACTGCCCTTGGCGATGACGGTAACAATATTACAATTCATGCAAATGGTGTTGTTGTAGCTACCGGCGGTTTTGGCGGAAACATGGATAAAGTCGTTGAACTTCGTCCTGATCTTGCAGGCTATATTTCAACTAACGTCCCAACTGCTACCGGTGATGCTATAGATTTCCTTACAGAAGTCAATGCCGACTTTGTAGATATGGAACAGATTCAGCTCCATCCTACTGTAATACCAAGTGATGGTACCCTTGTAGGCGAAGCAGTTCGAGGCGATGGCGCAATTCTTGTAAACAGAGAAGGTAAAAGATTCACATCTGAAACAAGCACAAGAGATGCTGTTTCTGCTGCTGAAATAGCTCAGACCGGCGGAAATGTATGGCTCATAGCAAACGAATATATGCATGAAAACTCTGCTGTAATCCAAAAGCTTGATAAGGGTGGTTATCTTATTAAGGCAGATACACTCAAAGACCTTGCAAAGGCTATGGACTTTGACGATGCAGCTACAGCAGCATTTGAAGAAACTGTTGCAAACTGGGTTTCCTACGTAGCAAACGGCGAAGATAAAGAATTTGGCAGAGATATCGGTGTTCTTACTGATCTCTCCGAAGGACCATATTATGCAGTTAATGTAGGCCCAGGTATCCATCACTGTATGGGCGGCGTAAAAATAAATACCGAAGCTCAGGTAATATCAAAAGATGGTACTCCTATCCCAGGTCTTTTCGCTTGCGGTGAAGTAACAGGTGGCGTCCACGGCGGAAACAGACTTGGTGGAAACGCCATTGCTGATATCGTAGTATTCGGTAGAATCGCCGGAGAAAATGCTTCAAAATAAAGAGGCTATTCAATACATTACTTAGAGATAAACTGCCGCACCGGTCAATGCCGGTGCGGTTTTCTTATTTATAACCAATCGCAGATATACAAAAATTTGCATTTTACACAATTTAGTTGTTGACAAATTTTATATTGTGTGCAATTATATTTTCAACAAATCAAATTAAGATTGGAGGACAAATACTATGGAATATAGATTTACAAAAGATAATTTCGAAAATGAGGTATTGAACAGTGACATTCCTGTTCTTGTTGATTTCTATGCAGACTGGTGCGGACCATGCAAAATGATGATGCCCGTAATTGAAAAACTCGCAGAAATCTATGATGGAAAAGTGAAGGTTGGAAAGGTTAATTCCGATGAAGAAGCAGACCTTGCCGCTAAATACAACATCATGTCTATCCCGAGCTTCCTTATCATCAAAAACGGTAAAGTTGTAGACACTGAAATGGGCGTAATGCCAATCGAAAAGCTTGCTCAGAAATTAGATTCAGTTCTGTAAGACATTTTATGGCTGCCAATTTGCTCTAACTTGGCAGCCATAATACATATCAAATATCACAACATCTGCCTATAAGCGATGCTGTTTTTCTTCTATAAGAAAATATACTGATATCAATCCTGTTTTATGCTATTCTTAATATCAATAACCTCATCTATAGAATATCCACAAAGATCTTCTATCTCCTCCGGCGTTCTTCCTTTCCGAAGCATAGATTCTATAACTCGATGTTTTTCATTAATAACTCCATCAGAGTACGCTTCCTCTTTCAACACCTTCATATGCCCTGCCTGATTATATTCATATAAGCTATACATGGTAACTGCCTTCCTTTCACGCTCCAGGAAATCCTTCAATACATCATGGGA
>NZ_FOKR01000002.1:0-13193 GCF_900112195.1 Butyrivibrio sp. YAB3001 | reverse complement strand
AGCTTGAATGATTTATCGCATTATATAAATCCAATAACGCTTTCTTGTCTTCCTTAAAAATAAATCTGAAAACAGTGTCTTTGTACTTCCTGTTTACAAACCGCCACTTAATCTTCTTAAAAATATACTTTCCTTTCCGAGGCTTCAATCATCCTTCCTGCATTAATGCAGAAAAGACCTATTGAATTTACTACATTAATACTAACATATTTTCATTTTTTTAGTAGGAAAACTGTGAAAACTGAACGCCTTCACATTTCTTGTGGTCAGAAAACCGACTTGTTTACATTACATCATTTCACGATAAATATCAATAAAATTTTAAAAAAAGGACAAAAGAGAAAGGACAAACTCAAAATTTTAGTTGAACATCAGTAACATTCTAAAATATTGCTTTATATAATGTTATCCGCAGTCTCATAGCATCCAATAGACTCTTTTCTGCAAGTTCTACTTGAATTCATTTCATAAATAATCACAGAATCATATTTATCATCTATAACCGCTTGCAACTCTATCTTAAGTTTATTAAGCTTTCCTTCTGTAATATCACCTTCAAACACCGACTCTTGAACATGTGTTAAATACCTTCTGCATATCTTCAATGCTTTTCTGTCTTTTTTAGCTTCAACATCATATGTTAATACTACCCACATAATTACCCTCATTTTAATTACTATATGAAAAAGGAATATAGTCTTTCCCAGTTTTAAAATATCTTTCCAACTTTTTGTTTTCTTCTTTCATAAGCTCTTCATAAGACATTTTTGTTCCTTTGTGCTCAATTATCTTTTTACATTTATTTTCAAATTCTTTTATAAAAAGATTTTTCCCATACTTACTCAGATACACTCCATTATTTTTAGGAGAATCAACAAAATATTCAGTTGTGTTCTGAATAATATTCTTGTTGATGAGTAAAAAAATAATTCTGTCTACTATTATTGGCTTAAATAAATCTGCAAGATCAAGATTAAGACTTTCTCTTCTATGATATGAATTATGTATTAGTCCAATACGAATATCCAAAGAAGTTTGCTCTATATAATAACTAAATCTATGATAGAGCAACGTATTTCCAAAACTGATCATGGCATTTATAGCATCTTCTGGCGGATTTTTACTTCTATTTTTCATCTCAAAATCCGGATTTTTTATTACCTCATTAAAGGATTGATAGTACCTATGGCGAGCTCGTGCCTCAAGCAACATTAAATGCTGGTCATCCTTTGCATACTTAACCATATTTCTACATTCTGTAATGTATGCAACATTGTTATCAAGGATTATGCTGTCGCTTCGCTTTTTATAGTAACGAAGAACGGCAAGCATATTGTTGATATTTGCTCTTTCAAATTTTTGCTTCAATGGTAAGCCATCAACTTCTTTATATCTGAACTTTAGCTGTTTAAACTCAGTTTCATAAGAATTACTTGCATTTGCAGGAATGAATCTTCCAATTGTCTCTCCATAAGGAGATATTAAAGTCATGTTTATATCATACTCATCTAATATTTGAAAAAAGCCACTTGAAAATGTTGTATGGGAATGAACAACAATTGACTTAACCTTCTCCACAGGCAGATATTCTGTAACATCTTCATTTTCAAATACAATTGTAGAATCTTTTCTGGAGAGCTTTCCATCACTGATTATATGATACACATCATCTATTTTTTCTATTGATGATGTTTTCCATCTTGATATATTATTCATCGCTATTCCTCATATCTAAAATTAATCCATAAACTCTTTAAGCAACATCTATACCTTCTCTAAGCAGTGTTTCAATTACTTCTTCTCACCCCCAAAATGAAAAACAACAAAATATCCAACCATATTGGGCTTTTTCCATAAACAAGTTGTAATTGGCGTTGTTGGAGACAAAATCCATGATTGCCCGCTATGTCGGGTTTTTTTCATAAGTTAAATGCCCTTAATAGCTCACCATCTGGATCTGGATGATTGCCCGCTATGTCGGGCTTTTTTCATAAGCGAAGATAGGAATGAGTGAGAGAGAACACCACATCAGTGATTGCCCGCTATGTCGGGCTTTTTTCATAAGCTCGCATTCGGCGATTGGAAGATCATGAGCAAAGTGATTGCCCGCTATGTCGGGCTTTTTTCATAAGCCAGTAGGAAGCTACATAAAAGATTTAAGAGATGAATGATTGCCCGCTATGTTGGGCTTTTTTCATTAACTACCAGATTGGAACATTAGATTTCTGGGATGAATGATTGCCCGCTATGTCGGGCTTTTTTCATTAACAAAGGAATTCATTGGATTCTGATTATATATTTGAATGATTGCCCGCTATGTCGGGCTTTTTTCATTAACTTGTTGGCACTTTTGCAGGAGTAGGAGCAACGAATGATTGCCCGCTATGTCGGGCTTTTTTCATTAACATGAACAGCTTGCTGAAGAAGAAGTAGAACCTAATGATTGCCCGCTATGTCGGGCTTTTTTCATTAACAATCAACTTGGTCGGTTGGTGGTTGTATTTATCATGATTGCCCGCTATGTCGGGCTTTTTTTATTAACAGGATTAGCAATCATATCGTTTCCAGGTTTCATAATGATTGCCCGCTATGTCGGGCTTTTTTCATTAACTCTTCTTTGCGACCAAGTCCATTGTTGTCCACAATGAATGATTGCCCGCTATGTCGGGCTTTTTTCATTAACAAATAATGAACTTGCTGAAAAGGATAAAATCATCGAATGATTGCCCGCTATGTCGGGCTTTTTTCATTAACAATAGCATTTATGCTATTTTCTAAGATTTTTTTAATCTTGATACATATAAAATCGGTAATTTTTCCTATAAATATCGTTCGATGCCATTGATTTTTAATCTTATTATGAAATTTTCAAGACAAAAATGATGACATCGAACGATTTTGTTCTTATCTTTTCTTTTTTGATTCAGATAAAAATTGTTTTAATACAGGATTATCCGAAAGATTATTTCCTACGGATTTGGTATCAAGCTTTGATGAATCAAATGCTTTTGAGGTCTTCTTATTATAATTTTTCTTTACATCCTGTTTATATGTCTTATCCTTTCTTGTCGGTGACGAATTATGATTTCTATCATACTTTTCTATTCTCTTTTCATCTTCAACTTCAGAATTTCTAACTAAATCTGTAAGAACAACATTTTCAGGATAATATAATATTCTTGCTACACCGTCCAAAAACTCTGTATTTTTAGCGCTAAGCTCAATTGGCTTAGCATCCTTGAATTTATACGTGAATTTATCTGATGATAATCCACCTCTTTTTATTCTAACTTTAGCACATTCCTTTTTTGCCGTATTCTTTTCTCCTATAGTCTTTTCTCCTGTAGAAAACTCAAAGTCAGTTATAATAAAATGTTTTAGCATAATATTAGAGAATAAATTCATAACATTCTTTTTGTACTTCCGATCATAAGTAAAATATCTATCAAACACCTCACTATATATGTCAAGCAAGCTTCTATCCTGACTCACATAATACTTAAAATGGTCTATATATTTTCTTAGATTAACAATATTTTCGTGCTCATTTATATTCTCAAAAAGCTCCAACCCTGCATTGTACAAAATAAGGCTGTCATTAAAAAGCTCATCAGAATAATATATAAAATATTTTATCTTTGCACCAACTGTTTCAGAACTATTTAGCGTATCCAATACCGTTTTCTTGTTCTTTCGTCTATCTGAAATAGTGCCATCCACATAATGATATATCGGTAAGCCATATGTATACATTGCTACAATTTGGTAAAGAATAGCTCCTTTAATAGTTCTTTTATCATTTACAATAGAATAGTATCCTTCAGGTTTGGCCCCATAATTGTTAAGACATAAATAATGAAAGCCTAACTGAAAATACATTAAATCTCGCTCTCTTAAATATGAAAAGTTAATCAGCTGCCCCATAAGTTCATTTATAATTTCGGAATATTCAACAATATCTCTGAACTCTATCCTATTCTTTAATTCCTGATATTTTCTTAGTGCTGCCTGTTCCTCCTTATTTTTGCATACTCCATTTTCAAGATATGGCTTAATCTTTACTTCTTGCTGCAAATATTCACGAATAAGCTTCTCGCTTACTGGTTTTACAGCTCTTGAAACCACATCAGTAATTCCATATAGTTTGCTCTTTATAATGTTGCTATTTAAAATGGGCTCTGTACCATTGTGATAGATTCCTATTTTTTTGCCATTTTCTTCCTTATTACAAAACTCTCCCAATAGAGCTGCTGGAAACTTCTCATCTATTTTGAATCCAAAATCAAGGAATTTTGAAACATATACAGCATAATCATCTTTACTATCAAAATAATCTGTAAGTTCATTGGAGAAGCGTCCGTTTAATTTAGTACATAAATCGAGAACTTTTGTAATATTCTCTACATCAACAGTCATCCCCGACTTTGAAAGAGAATTATTTGTTTCTTTTGCCCTTCTTTCAATATCCGAAACGAACTGCTTATAACTTCTAAAAGAACCGATTAGCTGATTTACTTCTCTAGGGCTCAATAGTCTTGCTGTTATATACCATTTTTGAAGTTCTACATTATCAGCTATCAGTTTTATCAAGTTATCATAAGCACAAGATTTATACTGTGGCAAAAACTCCTCTTCCTTTATATCTGTTTTGGGAGAATTTGGTTTCATAATGAAATCAAATATCTCCTCACTTGAGATATATTCTGTCATTGCCTTCTGAAGAAGCATAAATAAAATCATTTTATAATGGCGAAATATCTCAGGATTCTTTTCAGATGAATACGTGGTTTGTTTCTTTCTATGACCAGTATTTTGTTGGTTGTACTCTGTCATGATTTTTTGGCATATATCAGCCAAACTACAATCATGAGTCATATAATGAGATATAGCATCTTTGAAGTTCTTATGAGCCATTGCTTCATGTGTAATACGGCCTTTATCATCCCTGGCATTTGTATCTAACTTGTTTACTAGATCAACAAAAATCTTCATTGCCTTTTCAGAGGAAATAAAGGCATTATAATATATCTCTTTATATAAGAAATATAGCGCCCCTTGCAATTTCAAATTGTCTTCAGAAGAAAGATTATGCTTTATTCCTATTTCCTTCATGTAATCCGGAAACTTTTTTCGTACAAAAACATTTCCAAATGAAGGAACTTGTGACATTCTATCAACATAATCGTCATAAAGTTTATGTAACACTCTTTCGAGTGAATTCTCTCCATAAAACAAAGGCAAATTATTAGAGAAAAACTTATTTTTCTGTACAGTTGAGATTCTTCTACATTCATACTCGAACATGGCAGAAATTAGATTTTTATTCCAATCACTTTCTGTATCTGTAGTAGTAAAATGGAAAGATTCATTTCTTAATGAATACACCATTTTCTTAATATCAAATAAGAAATCAATATCTGTGTAATTGACTGGATTTATATATCTATCAAAATCAAACTCTTTCCATTTAGATTGTCCGCCAAAAAACTGTAGAATATTTCTTTTAGTATTGCCATAAGCTATTTTTTCAATATCATTCTTATTAAGCACCAACATGTCAGATTGAGCTTCAGAAAGCTTAACCGTTGCAGAGGATAAATGATTCACAGCAAAAGAAACATATACTGCCACTTCTCTCTGAAATGTTTCCTCGGCTTTTATTTTTTCATACTCAAAAGAGTTAATACCATCATAAAAGCTCGGATCTATTACTCCGAAATTGAGCGTTCCATCGTTTTTCTTTATATCCTCCAAAGCATAGTTATACACTGCCTTTCCTATAGCAATATACTTGATGCTCAGATAATTTATTATTTCTTTCCAAACTTTTTCGCTGATATATCCAACGCTAAACTGATAGTCCTTCCAATTGCTTTTTAATAATGCAAATATTTTTTCAACTTCATTTTCAATATGATGTATCCAAAACTTAGATATGTTATGATCAGTAAAATACGTGATGGGATTACCAGCTGTTTCTGCCACAGATCTTCTATAGCACTCAATGTTTTTAAGACGTATCAAGTCTTTTGTAGCCGGCACATCAATTTTGACAAAAGTCTTACCATTTTTCTCTTCATTCACTTTAACCGGTGAAACAAATGTTTCTGTTTTGTTTTTTCTATCATCATGCTCTTTCCATTCATTATTCTCCGGGTAAATAAAATCAGGGCTTTCATAGAAATATAGATTTACCAATTTTCTAAGTATTATCCTCAGATTATGTCTTTTTTCCTCGTCCAAAACAGCATAAGCTTTAAGAAACTCTGTCAATGCTTCTTTTTCAGACATTTTATTCTGAGTGGCTCCTGCAATTCTGGAAGGCAGAAATACATGATTATCAGTATCCGGTTGAACAACCATATTCTGATGTTTAAGTGACTTTGCTGTATACTTAAGCACTGTATCTTTGTTATACTCTTTTACAAGTTTGTCGACAAAATAATTCTGAATTTCTTCTTTTTCTTCTATAGACAGTTTATAGCCACAGTATGCTGCCATTAACAATTTTTTCAGCGCGGATTTTGTATTACCTACCCTAAAACTCTTCTTTAAATACTTGTTCAAGGCATCTTCAATATTATTCTCTGAGCATGTAAATTCATTTCCAGCCTGTATTAATGCATTCAGAACTCGTTCTGTCTTTAAACTTTCCGTAATTTCTTCATATTTATTATTTCTCTTATCACCTTTCAAAGACTTTATTGCCTTATTTACATAAATAATCAGACTTTCAGTATACTTATTTAAATCTTTGGATTTCTTTGTATCTCCAAAGATATTAAACAGCACCTTTGAGGATCTGGCTCTGTTTGAAATAATCTGCTCCATCGTACTACTATCCCTTGTAGGGTCCTGATAAATGAAGCCTTCTGCGCCTTTATTATCAGTTATCTTAACTGCGGTTTTTCTATGATCAACTTTGGATATCTTCATAATATTCCTCCATCTTTATTGATTCGCATGAAAATAAACTAATCCCAAAAATAAGTACAAAAAGGACGCCCCAAACATCCCCATCGATATTTATTATATCACTTAGCCTAAAATGAATATGTTCTATGCCTATAAAAAACAACAAATTCAAAATTAAATTTTTGTTAAATTACGTTTATGCATTTTATTTATACTTTGAATTATGCAGAAAAAGGAGAACTATCCCAAATTGGATTTCTCCTTTTCCTGCTGATAATCATTTAGACTGAATATACATCCATCTCACCTTTATGCACTCTTCTATGACACCCCCTGCATAAAGTTACGATATTGTCTAATGATGAGCTGCCTCCGTACTGATAATCTACTGCGTGATGTCCCGCTGTGTGATCTCTACTCCCACAGATTTGACACAAGTTATTATCTCTGATTCTAGCCGCTTTTTGCGCATTTATATGTGCTGAATTTCTCTTTTCCATGATTAGCCTCCTAATCCAACAAGCCATTAACGCATCTGTGCATTATTGATTCAAAATTTTCTTTCTTACCCACAGCTATACTTCCTCTTGCCCCAGGCGCGATTTTTCTTGTATTCTTTATCATCTCATCCCTTAAATATCTAGCTTCGTTTCTTGTAAGTTTCGGTACAACAACTGTGATCTCACTATCTCTTTTTCCTGCCATATTGTTCCTCCTAGTTAAAAGTTCGTTATTTCAACTGAATTATCAATATCACCAATTACTACTGTTCCACTTCCATATCCAATAATTATTTCCTCAGGTGCAATGCGTATCCCATCATCATCTTCAATAAGACGTACAATTCTCACCTCACCATTCGGTCTTTCCAAAAAGATTTTTCCTTCTGACATCCCTATAAACTTTTCATGTTTCTTCATTATATTAATTTTCATCTCTTACCCTCTCTTTCCAATTCCTACAACTGTCCTTCTACCAGGAGCTATACTCTTTGTTGTCTGTATACTCTTAGCCATCAATTCTGTAGCTTGACGTTCAGTAAGCTGCTTGGCCTTCATTACCAATACGTAGTCTCTCTTCATGTCTATCTCCTTTCCTAAACCAGCCTTCATCATTCTCTAATATCACTCCTATAGTAGGATGAGTAGCAACGGCTTTAAATTCAGCCGTTGCTAATACCATTCCGGCTACGAAGTATATTTATTCTGAGTTTTACATATCGTTTCTTTTGTCTCAGTTTCACTAGCAAAATCATCTCTATTGTTGTTCATGGAATCGTAATGATTTTTGATTGTTATGCTGCTATTACTACTATTGTTTCATTTTGACTGTTAGTCACATCTACGCGAAGGTAATAATAGCCCCGTAACAATATGAATTAGTATAGTTTTGACAAGTGGTTTGATTATTTTTCGCATAAGTTATTTCCTCCTTCATTTTTATATAAGATCATTATTAGTTTCTTTACTATTCATTGCATTATTTATACAGGTTATAGATAATGATTTTTCGTAACTTTTAAAAAGCATTATGAATGAAAAAGTTTTTCTTCAGGAATATGTCCAGTAATATCTTTTCTAACGCTCCTACAATTGCAGGGATATATTTGATCATATGCAATTCCTCCTTTTTGATATAGAAACAGTTTCTTTGGATATAGTTAGATTATCATGGTGCATTTCATCCAAAATGTACACCATGATACTAACTATTTGTAATTGTGCTATATCACTAACAAATTGATACATTACTTTTTCTTAGACAGTTCTTCCAAGATTCCCTGTACTATGAGTTCTATAATTGTTGGTAAAAGTTCTTTCATATGGATTCCCTCCTTTGTTTTTAACTTTGTTCTCTTGTTACTGTTAGATTATCACGGTGCATTTCATCCAATATGTACACCAGTCACTAACTACTTTTATTTGCTATTTTTACTACCGTTTCACTGACAAATAGTTTTATTACTTTTTCTTAATCAGCTCTACCACGATTCCCTGTACTATTAGTCCTATAATTGTTGGCAGATATTTTCTCATGTGCATTCCCTCCTTGTTTTTAACTATGTTCTCTTGTTACTGCTAGATTATCACGCTGCATTTCATCCAAAATGTACACCACTCACTAACTACTCGCATTTGCCATTTTCATTACTTAATTACTGACAAATAGTTTTATTATTTTTCCTTGATCAGTTCTTCAACGATTCCCTGTACTATTAGTCCTATAATTGTTGGCAGAAGTTTTTTCATATTGATTCCCTCCTTTGTCTTTAACTATGTTCTTTTGTTACTGCTAGATTATCACGCTGCATTTCATCCAAAATGTACACCAGTCATTACTACTTATATTTGCCATTTTTATTACTTATTCACTGACAAATAGGTGTATTACTTATTCTTGATCAGCTCTACTACGATTCCCTGTACTATAAGCCCTATAATTGTTGGTATAAGTTTTCGCATATGTATTCCCTCCCGTTGTTTCTTGTACAATTAAAGCAATGAACATGCCCAACGGCCTATCGCTCCAAGGCCAGCTCCTATAGCTGCTCCTATAGCGGCTGCAACAGGACCACCGAAAGCTCCAATTGAAGCCCCTATGCCAGCTCCGATTGATGCACAAGTTAAAATAGATTCCCAGATGCTACTTGCGGTTTCCTTATTGTAATTCTTTGCTCCATCATCATATAAGTAATCCGTCTCTTCTGTGTTGATATTACCTAGAAAAACCACTCTTTTTTCCTTTGGGGTTGCACTGACAATATAGCTTAGAAGCTTTGAAACGTTATATGCAGGATATTTTTCCCCACCCTCCTCTTTTCCTCCGGCACAATACCAGATAGGATCAACATTTATACCAGTAGATGTATATATACGCTCACGAATGGTCTTAACTGTTTCATCCATTCTTTTCACTATTGCTTCATCTGGCTTGTTTGCTTCATAATCCCAGTGATTACCAACTGGAATGGCCCTGTCAGCTTTATTTACTGCTATAAGCAATCTCCCAGGCTCATCCTTAAAATGATGTATTAAAAGATGATTTATCAGGTTAATAGTGGTTCCTATATCCCTCGAAGTTCCATCAATAAGAATTAACACCAGATCAATGATAGGTTCTCCTTTTTCATTCGTATCTTGAAGCAATTTTGTAATATCTTCGGCATGTCGTTTATCTGCATCAGTACCATCTCCAAATCCAGGCGTATCATAGATTGTTATCCCCTCAAAGTCATATTCAGCAATCTCCATTGTTTCTGGAGAAGTGCCTGTACCTATCTTAGCTTTTTCCACTCCAAGCAATGCATCTATCGTAGATGTTTTTCCGACACCTGTTGGTCCAACTATCATGAGACCTAAGTGTTGATTTTTGGCTTCCATAAGATGCCTCATAAACTTCTGCTTTTCATATTCACTTGCATTACACTCAAGTAATATTTCGTTAATGCGACTAAATATACCATTATGTGTAGTTAAATTTTCGTTGCTATTATTCATTATTTCATCCTTAATCATTCATGAATAAATATATAAACTGTTCCGATTTTGCTTCACTTAACACCTTATATAAGGCACGAAATGACATCCAAAAAAGAGCTTATACCTTCATCAATTACATCTATTACGTCAAAAATTGTGTAACCAACAGTTTCCACAACATCCAGAAAAGGATTATACAACGCACCTCTGGGATAAGAATATGTTTCCGTTTTTTTGTATTCATTGTCGATGCAAATAGTCTCTTGGAACAAATCCTTTCTTTCACTTTTGTCCATGACAATTGGCTTAGCAAAACCTTCGTCTTCAACGACGATAACCAGTTTCTTCATTGTTCTGATTTTTTCTTCATCATCAACACTATCCGCGTTTAGAATTTCTGTTAACGCTTTGATTATATATTCTCTTTCTTGCTCGTTAATCCGTTTCATTTTTGCTCCTTTCATAACAATTTGCTTACTATAAGCACTTTTTGTATCTTTCTCTGCTCATAATTTCTTTCGTTTTTACTATATCCTCTTGTTACTGTTAGATTACCACGCTGTATTTCATTCAAAATGTACACCAGTCATTACTACTTGCATTTGCCATTTTTACTACCTTTTCATTGACAAATAAGTTTTATTATTTTTCCTTGATCAGCTCTACCACGATTCCCTGTACTATTAATCCTATAATTGTTGGCAGAAGTTTTTTCATGTGCATTCCCTTCCTATTCTGTCAAGCCTGAAAATACGATTTTTACTGGCTTTGACGATTTTGTTTTTCCTCAAAACAGGAGCCAAAGGTGATGAATTGTCATAGTATCCTGTACTGAATAGCTGATTTAAGGTAGCACTAATAAAGCATCCTCTTGTTTGCTCTATAAAGGCCTTTTTTCCTTTGATTAACTATGATGGCTAACCTTCCGTGTCTAAAGGGATCGTGTCCCAACTTCCTTCGTCCAGCCAATTCATACACCAAGTGCCAGCAAAGCTCCTAC
This sequence comes from Butyrivibrio sp. YAB3001, assembly GCF_900112195.1. Lineage (GTDB taxonomy): Bacteria > Bacillota > Clostridia > Lachnospirales > Lachnospiraceae > Butyrivibrio. The sequence goes on along the minus strand of NZ_FOKR01000002.1, from coordinate 1,799 downwards.
ACAGGGTCATGCCCTAGGGATAAAACCACCGCCAGCTACAGCTCTTGTTTGTTGTCCTTTACTGACCAATCTACGCTTTGAATGGTACCGATAAGTCGGTGGACGCAATCCATCCTGTTGTAAGTTGGTAGCTATGTTATGCAGAAGACTCGCTCCTGCTGTTACTGGATTCCTCTCCGGAATCCTGACCAACCACCGATAAGTTTCGGTAGCTCGGCAGGATTCCGGAATATAATTCTTACTTATGCAGCCACTATTTCTGCTTCTTCAAATCTCTTGATATCATTAAGCATCTTCTGTGGATCGTAGGTGATTCCCTTCTTCAGGATTGTAAATATGATCCTAAGAAGCTTACATGCTATAACTATCAACGACTGCATCTTCTTTAGTGGATTTTTCGCTCTGGTAGTGTAATACTCATGTATATACTGGAATTCTGGAGCATGAGCCACTACCGATTTAGCTCCCTGAAACAGCCAGGTTCGCAGTTCTTTGCGTCCTCTATGGCTTATCTTTGTTTCGCCATTATGCTTGCCTGAACTGTTGGCTACAAGATTTAATCCGCTGAGTTTCTGTATTTCCTTTGCATCATCAAATCTTTCAATGTCTCCCATTGAAGATATGATTCCAGCCACTATGTTCTGTCCAAGTCCTGATATTTCAAGGATGTTCTCTGCATGGGGTATTTCCATACATTTTTCATTGATTGCAGCTTCAACTGTCGCAAGCCTCTCATCCAATGAGATGATATCTTCAACATGACACTTTACTGAATATCTGTCCGGCTCTGATCCTTCTTTCTTGCCTATGCTTACGCAGGCATACCTGAAAATCTCAGCAGCCCTGCTATAGCCGCGTCCTCTAAGCTTAGCCTTGTGCCATATATCTCTGATTCCATCTTCACCCAGCCTGATTATATCTTCTGGAAACGGTGCAACCTTAAGTATCTCCATTGCAAAGCTGCCATCTGTTTTCCCAAATGCGTCCTTATATTCAGGGAAGTAAATCTTCATCAGCCTGTGTAACCTGTTTATGCTGCGGATCCTGTTCTCAGCAAGCTGGCTCCTTAGAAGTGAGAGACTACGCAGATCAGCGTAGATGCCCTCCGGAAGATATGGCATACCGTAGTTTCCGTTCATAACAAGGTTTGCAATGACCTTGGGATCTTTTCTGTCATCCTTAAGCTGGCTGTTATCCTCGATTTCTTTTGTCTGTTTTACTGCATATGGATTTACCTGCACCACACTGATACCATTGCTTATCAGCCATGTTGCCACGCAAAACCAGTAATGACCTGTAGGTTCAAGTCCAAGTACTATCTGTTCCTTACCATTTACTGCAGCAAGGTCTACCATCCAAGCTTTTGCGGCTTCAAATCCTTCCTCGTTGTTAAGGAAAGAGAATGGCTTTCTGCTGAGTTCTCTGCCTTTTCTATCTATAGCCCTCAGATAGTGGGTTTCACTGCCTATATCGCATCCAACTATAAGCATGTCATCTGATATAAATGAGAGCTTGGCATTCTTATCAAACTTTCCTGATGTCTCCAGATCATGCCAGGTCTTAGCCTGCAATGTATTTAAGAGATCATCCACTCTGGTTTGTCTTTCTTCGGCAGATAAAGTATTTATCACCGAAAAGTTGTTGCTTACTTGATTTTTGTTGTTCTTTGCCTTAGCATTCATGTTAGATACCTCTCGTATTCTTGGATTATTACCAACTGCCAGGTCAGTAACAATCCAACTTTACTTGAGGTATTCTTTTTAGGTCAACCCCTGTTTATATCTTACAGGAAGCTCCTT
>NZ_FOKR01000009.1 GCF_900112195.1 Butyrivibrio sp. YAB3001 | reverse complement strand
ATTATAGCATAGTGATTTTAACAAAACAATTTTCTATATGATATTTATTATCTTTCTTTTATGATATCATTTATCTAATAATCAAAAAGTAATTTCCTGTCAGTAAAGGAGCGCGCCATGTTTACTTTTAAGAAAGCTTTGCCTGAAGAAGTCGGAATCCCATCATCAAGCATTAAGGAACTACTTCTTTTCCTTGATAAAAAAGACATCCCAATGCATTCTATGCTTATAATGCGTCAGGACAAACTTGTCTTAGAAAAATACTATGCCCCTTACGCTCAGGATACGCTTCACAGAATGTTTTCCATCAGTAAAAGCTTTACTGCGTTAGCTATCTTTCTGCTTCTTGAAGAAAAGAAAATCACTTTAGATGATTCTATTACTGACTATTTTCCGGAATATGTAAACGCAGATACGCATCCCTGGATAAAAGCCACCACCATAAAAAATATGCTTATGATGCGCACCTGTCATGCAGCTGCAACCTACAAGGCAGATATGACTTCAGATTGGACAAAGAGCTTTTTTACAACCCTTCCCACTCATAAACCGGGCACTGTTTTTCACTATGATACATCCGCTGCGCATGTGCTCTGCGCTCTTGTGGAGAAACTCACAGGAAAGCCAATGCTTGACTATCTCAAGGAAAAAATCCTAAACTATATGGATTTTAGCAAAGAATCCTACATGATAAAAGACCCTTTTGGCGTATCCATCGGTGGCAGCGGACTTATGGCAACTCCAATGGATGTGCTTAAAGTTCTTTTCCTTTTGGATAAAAAAGGGACTATAACCTGCAATGATGGTATTGTGAGGACACTTTTAAATCCCGAGCTTATCGAAAAAGCCACCTCAAACTTAAGTGACACTATCATGACAGGTCCCCTTCCAAGCGAAGCTTCCGGCTACGGAATGCAGATATGGCAAAATGAAATGGGCGGCTACGTTTTATACGGCATGGGTGGCCAGCTGGCAATCAGTCTCCCTGAAAAAGAGCTGCTCATCATGACAACTGCTGATACTCAGGGAATAGCTGGCGGAAATCAGGTAATTTATGACGCGATTTACAATATTCTTTTACCAAGCATAAAGAATGCACCGCTCAATACCATAATGGATGAAAAGAAAAGTGCCTACGATTCTCTCGTTGAAGTTGCAAATTTCCTCGAGATAGCACCTCCAAGAATGCCCAAAAGCCGCCTTGTGAATCCGATTCTTGAGGATCTTCCCGAATTCATAAAAGGAGTCGCCAATCCCAAAGGAGCCAATATTGATTCCGCAGATAGCCTACGGGATAACTCCGGAAACTTCTCAGTGTTAAAATATGATCTTGATGAAAACGCCCAGGGATTTAGCTCGCTTCAGCTTAACTTATCCCACAACGGAGTGTCAACGCTCAGACTGATAAGAAATGATGAAAAGTCTACTTCTCCTCTTCAGTATGACATAAACTTTGGTATTCAGAACATGCAGGAAGGTATTTTTCCAAAATATGGCACCCACTATACAGCAGGTGCCATCTGGCTTAGAGAAAATACATTGTATATACGCGTTCATCTGATCGGCGAATGCGTTGGTTCAGTGCGCTTTGAACTATTCTTTGAAGAAAAAGAAATCACTGTTTTCATGCGCAAGATTGAAGAAACTTATTTCAAAGAATTCGACGGACATCTGCACGGATATCTGCAATGTAATTAGAATTACCAGTCAACACTTCCTGCCATACTTTATTAAAATCATACTAACTCCTTGGGGAAGCGAATTTTGAGCATTCAAATGATATATTATATAGCCATATCGTTTCTTCTGCGCACAAACAATCATTTAATAAAAGGACAGTTTTCGCAAGCAATATTCTGTATGCTTACAAAAACTGTCCTTATTTATATTTAGACTCTTTTATCCGATATCTGGTTCATCCATAAGTTCAATTGTGTCCTTAACCTTGCCGTCAGTCTCAAAAATTATTATCTCATTTTCTCCATCCTTAAGAAGTGGAGCCGGTATATACAACCTCTTCTGAGGTCCGATTTCCCAGAATCTTCCAAGATTAAAGCCATTAATGAATGCTACACCTTTGCCCCATCCTTCAAAGTCAAGGAAAGTATCGCCCTTTTCTGTAACATCAAAAGCGAAACGATAAAATGCCGGTGTTCCCTCTTTGTAGTCCTTAGAGAAATCAACTTTATCTATGTTATCAAGAGGAAGTGTATAAATATCCCAGTCATTGTGAATATGTCCGTTTATCTGTACGCAACGGCCAATACCCTTTCTCTGAGTTTCCATGCGAGGTCCAAAGTTTACTCTTCCCATGTTTTCAACAAGAACGTCAAATCTTTCATTAAGTCCTGCCAAAGAACCTGTTCCAAGACCGGCTTCGGGCATAGCACCTGCTGCTGTCTCAGGAGTAAGTCCATTCTCCATCATGAACTTTCCAGCAAGCATCTGCGCAGGCTGACTGCATGCAAGATATTTCTCAAGAGGAATATTATGTTCTGCATCAAGTTCGTGATCATAAAGAGTGATGAGCGGTTTTTCATCAACAAATACATTGGCTCTGTCAGCAGTCTCCCACAGCTTAAGCTTGGCAATTCCTGCCTCGGAATGTAATCTTGAGCGATAAAGGATATATCCGTAGCTCTGATCAAGTTCCTCCATATTTACTGTATATGGCAGATGCACAGGAGTGCTTAAATCATCTACAACTGAGAAAAGACTTGTCTTTTCCTTGCAGGTAAGCTCTCCATAGCTCTTTCTCTTTATATCCATGCTAAAATTCACTTCAGGGACATCAACGTATTTTGAAATAACTTCTTTATACTTGCGATATTTCTCAGTGATCTGTCCATCCTCTGTCAGAATTCCGTCATAGTCATAGCTTGTAACATCAGGTGTAAGCTCATTATAGTAGTTAGAACCGTTCATAAAGCCAAAGTTTGTGCCTCCCTGGAACATGTAAATGCTGACATTTCCAAGTTCAAGCATCTTATCAAGGTCCTCGGTGCTCTGGACAAGATTGCCCTTCATGTGACCGCCATTTCCCCAGTGGTCAAACCAGCCAACCCAGAACTCAGCGCACATAAGTGGGCCACCATTAGCATAGTCTTTTATCACATCGAAACGTTCTTCAGTCTTGGAACCAAAGTTTCCTGTAGGATGAGTTCCTTCTGCATATCCGCCGCGATAACTCTCATGATATGGGCCATCAGAAGTGATGAGAGGAACTGTAACTCCATATTTTCTCATGAGGTCTGTCATGAATTTCATGTATTCATGGTCGTTTGCATAGTAGCCATATTCATTTTCTACCTGCATAAGGATTATGTTGCCACCGTTATCAATCTGATACTTAGTGATCCTTGGCATAAGAACCTTATAGTAATCTTCTACTGCATCAAGAAATGGCTTATAGCTTACACGAAGACGCATATTTCTGTCTTTTAACAGCCATGCGGGAAGTCCGCCAAATTCCCATTCTGCACAAATATAAGGTGATGGTCTTATAATGATATAAAGTCCAAGCTCTGTAGCTGTCTGTATGAACTTCTCAATATCGCAAAAGCCCTCAAAATTAAACTCGCCCTTTTTAGGTTCTGTAAGATTCCAAGGAATATAAGTTTCTACAGTATTACAACCAAGTGCCTTTAGTTTCTCAAGTCTGTCCTGCCAGTATTCCGGAACAGTTCTGAAATAATGAAAAGAACCTGAGATTACCTTAAATGGTTCACCATTAAGATAAAACGTGTCTTTAATCTCAAATTTTCCCATGTTTATTATCTACCTCCTTATTAAAGCTCTAAGTGACTTTCTCCAACTTCACAGTTCATTATTCAGTCTTAACATGATGTAAAGGTCAAAAATTATGTCACGATTATTACGCACAATACGCTGCCACAATCCTACGTAACATTTGGAAATCATATTTTCTTTTTGCCTTTATATCTTTACTTCAAATCCCAGTAGATTGAAGTAAAGGTATAAAAACAAAAAACGATTTTTTTAATGACAGTTTCCTTTTTCTCAAAGTAAGGGAATACTGCGTATAGTTCACAGTATTCCCTTTTTAACTCAGAACTTAATCACTTGTAAAGAGCATCGAACTGTCTCTGAAGCTCTGCAGTAACATCATCGATACCGGCTTTCTGAAGAGCTGCCTGATACTCAGCAACGATATCTTCAGCAGTTCCCTGGAATTTACCAAATGCAATCTGCTTCATATATGTTGTGTGGATATCATTGATGTTGTCAATCTTTGACTGAATATCGTCTACATCAGGAACGAACTGACCATATGGATAGTCAATCTTGATCTTATCATACTCAGCATAAAGCTTTTCGATAGCATCCCAGTTCAATGTAGAATCCTTGATCTCAAGGTCATCATTACGTCCCCACCAGTAGTTTACAGAAATTCCGTCTGTAGCTGAGTTGTATCCCTCAGGTGTCTTTCTCATGCCATCTGCTGTGATCTCATAAGACTTTCCTTCAACACCATAGTTAAAGAGCTTGTAGCACTCAGGATCGTTTCTGATAAGATCGTAAACCATAAGTGCTCTCTCAGGATTCTTGGAAGCTGCTGAAATAGCCATTGCGCCATGAGTGATTGAAAGAGCTACAAGGTTATTTGTCTCTTCACCAAAGTAGAAGAAGCCTGTCTCAGCCTTAGGATCATCATAAATTGTGTAACCATCCTTGTGTGAGCAAAGGTCTGTCCATGTCTGTGTGTGGTGCTGCTCTGCTGCTACACGTCCGATCTTGAAATCTTCTCTGTTGTCAGACGTTGTATTGTTGAGAACGTCTGTCTTCCAAACGCCAATCTCATCCCATTCCTTCATCATCTTAGCAAATTCAACAAGTGAATCTGTATCTGTTACATAAGGTGAGTATACTGTGTAAAGGTCGTTCTTTTTGCCGCCCCACATAGCGCCTGAATTGATACCGTCAATTGAAACATAGTCAGAATGAGATGTGATCCATCCACCAACCATTGTTGCATACTGTGTACCATCTGAATCCCAAGGAATAACATCAGGATATGTCTCTTTTACATATCTGAAATATGTTGTAAGGTCTTCCCAACTCTTTACACCATCAGATAATCCAGCTTCTTTTGCCCAGTCAAGACGATATGCAAAGCCGTGGTTAGTCCACTGTGCATAATTATCTTCAGGCATAAGGTAGATATTTCCGTTGTATTTGCAAAGTTCCCAATGCTCAGGTGAAACAGACGCCCAAGTCTTAGGTGCATAGGTCTTAAGCATATCCTCTGAAAGTTCAAGGAAAGCGCCGTTCTTAGCATTTGGCCATGCATCAAGCCAGTCAGAAGCTGTTCCTACAAGGTCTACTGTTCCATCCATACGTGCAAGTGTTAAGTTGTAGTTAGAAAGATAATCTGTCCAGTCAATATAGTAAACTTCAAGTTCAGCATTAACTTTTTCTGTAAGGATCTTATTAAGCTGTTCAAGCATTGCATCTGTCTGGTTTCCTTCAGGTGCGCCACCTGTTGTCATGTAAGTAACAACTACGTGTTCAGATGTGTCAACCGCTGAAGCATCTGAGCTTACATTATTTGTTGTTGTCTCTGTCTTTCCTGCGTCAGTACTTGTTGTTGTCTCTGTCTTTCCTGCGTCAGTACTTGTTGTACTTCCATCTGTCGATGAGCCGCATGCTACGATTCCCATTACCATGCTTGCGCTAAGTAATGTTGCTAATAACTTTTTCTTCATTTTTATCCTCCTTTAAAATGTGAAAAAATATGTGAATTCACATAATGTGAATTTCATTTCTGCTCAACCTTTTACCGCACCGACTGTAATACCGCCGATAAAGTATTTCTGAACAAATGGATACAGGAATACGATAGGACCTGTAGCCATTACCGCTGTTGCCATCTTAAGTGATTCTGTAGGCACATCTGTAAGTGTGATATACTGCCCCGCGATAGAATTCTTAAGGGCCTGTGTTTCGTTAACAACCTTGTATAACTGGAACTGAAGAGGCTTAACCGCCACTCTTGAACTAAGGAACAGTGATGACTGATACCACTCATTCCAATAACCAAGGGCAAGGAAAAGACCTATAGTAGCAAGTGCCGGCTTAAGCATAGGAAGGATAAGTCTTGTAAAAATAACCATATCCCCCGCTCCGTCAATCTTACCTGATTCGGTAATCTCATGAGGAATAGCCTTAACAAAGTTTTTCATAAGAATGATCAGCCATGGTGACATCAAAAGTGGAAAGAATACTGCAAGATAGCTGTCATTAAGTTTATAGGTCTGTGTCATCAGAAGGTAATATGGTGCAAGTCCTGCTGAGAACAAAGATGTAAAGTAAATGTAAAAAGAAATTGCATTTCTCAGAGGAAAGTCTTTTCTCTGAAGTGCGTAACCTGTCATGGCAATGATCAAAAGACCACATACGGTACCACACAATGTAAGTGTTATTGTAAGTCCATAGGATTTCCAGATCATTCCGCCTCTTACAACCATCTCATAGGCCTTTACCGTAAATTCCTTTGGTATCAGCTTAACGCCTTCTGCTCTGATAACTGATTCATTTGTAAAAGATGTTCCGATAATGATCAAAAATGGAAAAACGCAGGCAAGTGCATAAAATGTTATCAGCACATAGCCGACAGTTCTTATTATGATATCTGAAACGCCAAGTTTTACTTTGACACCTGTCATCTCAATTTCGTTGTTCTTGGACATTTTGTGCTCCTCTTTTCTATCTTTATGGTAATTCAGTATTTCTTTAGAATAATGAATAGTCAGGATCAATCTTTTTAACTATAAAGTTGACTGCCATAACCATCACAAAACCAATAATCGACTGATACAAACCAACAGCTGAAGCTGTAGAAAAGTTAAAGTCTGTGATTGTTGCGCGGTATACATAAGTCTCAATAATATCTGTTGTAGGATACAGAAGTGAGTTTGTACCAATAATATTATAGAAAAGACCAAAATTACCTTTTACGATTCCGCCCAGAGCAAACAAAAGAAGAATTACGATTGTTGGCTTAAGTCCGGGAAGAATGATGTATCTGATCTTCTGGAAAGCGTTTGCTCCATCAACCTTTGCAGCCTCAATTATCTCTGCATCTATTCCGCAGATTGCAGCAAAATAAACTACTGAGTTATAGCCTGTCTGCTGCCATAGATGAACGATAACAAGAATTACCGGCCAGACAGATGCATCTGAGTATGGTCCCCATTTCTCTCTTCCAAGTGAAGTGAGAATCTCATTAACAAATCCATAGTCATAGTTCAAAAGGTTGTAAACAAGGATTCCTACAAGAACCTGTGAAATGAAGTAAGGAAGAAACATCATTGTCTGTGAAACCTTCTTGAACATCTTGCTCTGCATCTCATTGAGAAGAATAGCCACCACAATTGCGAGCAGATTTCCGAGTATGATAAATGCTATGTTATATAAAATTGTATTCTTGGTAAGATCAAAGAGTTTACCTGATTCAGCAAGGAACTTAAAATTGTTAAGTCCTACAAATTTACTTCCAAAAATACCATCTCTGTAATTGTACTTAACAAATGCAACCCAAATTCCCGGCATCGGCATGTAACTGAACAAAAAGAAAAAGACAACTGCAGGAAGGCACATGAGCTCAAGAACCCTGTATCTCCACAAAGTTTCAAGCACTCCGCGTTTTCTTATTCCTGTAGTAGAAGATGTTTTACTATTTTTACTCATAATAGCCTCCCACATTTGGTAGAATCACAATCGATTGAAAAATCAGCAACGTCCCCATTTGTGCATTTTAACTATTTGCAACCGATTTCATATAATAATTTAATCATTAATTCACCATTATCGTCAACGTATTTTTTGAAACCGATTGCATTTTTGGCAATATGCAACAAAAAAGAGACATTCCCTTGGGAACATCTCTCCAATTTTGGTAATATTGCCGAATCATTCCGGCACCGGTCCTGTACTTTCACGAATTATAAGTCTTGGCTCTACCATCTGTATATATTCTGCATCATTCCCCTGTATAATACTGATTGCTGTATCCACAAGTTTTTTTCCATAATCCGAATAATTATAATCTATACTTGTGAGCTTAGGAACAGTGAGCTCTGCAATATAAGTATTGTCAAAGCTTGCAATAGAGATATCCTCCGGAATACGAAGTCCATGCTCTATGATGCTTCTGAGTGCGCCGCTTGCCGCGAAGTCATTTATGGTAATGATTGCAGTCGGTCTGTCTTTTAACTCAAGTACTTTGTTAGTTGCTTCGTAACCGGATTCAGGATCATAGAAGCTGTTAACAACATACTCTCCTCTTTCAACAATTCCGTGCTTTTGAAGGCTTTCCTGATAACTCTGATACTTCTTGTATGTGGAAACAACACGCATTTCGCCGCCGACCAGAGCAATTTTTGTATGTCCAAGAGAAATAAGATGATCCATCACAAGATCCATTCCATGTGACTCATCAATAACAACACTGTGCACAGACGTTTTATCCAGTTTGCCAGTTATGATAAATGGGATATTTTGTGAAACACGCCTGATCTTTTCAGCATACGCATCGTCAGTTATCAGATCATCAACACGGCCTCCCATCTGGATAACGGCATCCGGACGCTGTCTTATAAGGTTATCAAGCTGAGCAAGTTCCCTTTCCTTACTTCCATGGAAATTGACAAGCGCAACACTGTAGCCCGCTTCCTCTGCCGCCTTTTCACAGGAAGCAAACATCTCTGAATAATAGGGATTGCGCACATCTGCCACCAAAATACCTATCATTTTGGTTGCTGTATCAGAAAGCCCCTTTGCAAGCGCGTTTGGCTTAAAATCATATTTATCTATTATACTTTGGATTTTCTCTTTTTTCTCCTTACGGACAGACGCGCTGCCATTGAGCACGCGAGAAACAGTAGAAGCTGAAACTCCCGCTTCCTCTGCTATATCATATATCGTAATTGTTTTACCGACACTAGATTTGTCTCGTTCCATACTAACTCCATCCTTGGGGGACCGTTTGAAACCGATTTCAATTACATATTACGAGATTGGAACAACCATGTCAATACTGAATCATTTCTGTATGAGCAGCAAAATCAATAGCCCATATATACTCCGGGTATATCACTTTCTGACAGATGAAAATCTTTACTATCCTCATCGCTGTCAGATGTCTCCATTTTTACAACATTAACATAACCATCATTGATCATATCAACCATGTATTTAACAATATCCGGATCAAACTGCGTTCCGGAGCCTTTTTGAATTTCTTCTATAATTTCATCCTTATTCAGATGTCTTCTGTACACACGATTGCTGGACATTGCATCATATGAATCTGCCACTCCCACAATTCTTGCATATAAAGGAATCGCCTCCCCTTTAAGTCCTTCAGGATAACCATTTCCATCAAATCTCTCATGATGATAAAGCGCTGTTTCCCTGATTCCTCTTATGGACGATAATTGCTTCAACATATTTCCGCCTGAAATTGTATGGTCCTGGATGCATCGCCTCTCTTCATCGGTCAGTTTCCCGGGTTTATTTAAAACAGCATCAGGAATACTGATCTTCCCGGCATCATGCAAAAGACCTGCGTAATAGATATTCTGAACCTCATCCTCTGAAAGTCCCATTCTTTTTCCCATCTCTGCTGCATACATTGCAACTCTCTTGGAATGTCCCCTTGTATAAGGATCTTTAGCATCGATAAAGCTAATGAAAGTATTCATTGACTGAAGGATTATCCTGGCACTATTCTGCTGCTTATCATAATAACTTCTCAGATTGTATTTTGTTACCAAAAATCCCACAAAAGCAATGCTCCAAATAAAAATTGCAGCAATGATCACTCCACCTAAATAATCATGCTTCTTAGTATAATCCTGATATCCGACAAATTTGATCTGACCGGGATTAAACTCTTCTCTTGTGCTCAAAGAGACAAAAAAATCTATTGCCTCATAGGAACCTATTTCCACATTGTAATCCTCGGGGCTTATTATAAGTGTGCTGTTGTCTGTATAAAAGATAGATTCAGCATTTTGTGTACTTTCAACAATCGTTCCCTCCGGCACAGTCAATAGCATTTTCCAATTCTTCATAGCGCTATCACTGATGTTATAAAGCACACATGCATATTCCGTGCTATAAACATCAGCTATCTTTCTTTCAGAATTCTTGCTGACAGTAGCATATACTTTATCAGACAGTCTGGAACCGGTAAGACTTATCTGCGTAACATATTCTCCCGCTACATTATTGCTGAGCGCAATTCGGTTAACATAGTAACCTGTAATCAGCATGGAAAAGACAGCTAAATATAATAAAAAAGAATTAATAGTCTTATCAACTTTCATAAAAGCCTCTCATAAGAAAGAATTTCGTCCGCACAAGTGTGTATCTATAGTGCAACTTTTTTCGTTATTCTCCCAAATATATTATACGGCATAATGTGTTTATATTCACGTCCAAATGTACATTAACAAACACGGAAGATTATTTTCATAAGACAGCATTTCCTGTACCAAAAAGAGCTCTTTCTTTTAGCTATCTGCCAAAAGAAAGAGCCCTTGAATTTTCTAATATCTGATAAATATCCTATTTAGCGAATTATCTCTGGATACGTCCTGATCCGTCGCCACCTGCAAGCTTATTAACTTCATCTACTGTAACAAGGTTGAAGTCACCTTCAATAGAGTGCTTAAGAGCTGAAGCAGCTACAGCAAATTCGATAGTTGCCTGTGAATCAAATCCGTTTACGCAGCTGTAAATAAGTCCGCCACCAAATGAATCTCCTCCACCAACTCTGTCAACGATATGAAGTGCATATTTCTTTGAGAAGAATGCTTCTCCATCTGTATAAAGCATTGCGCTCCAATTATTGTCATTAGCAGAAATAGATTCACGAAGTGTAATAGCAACCTTCTTGAAGCCAAAACGCTCTGTGAGCTTCTGAGCAACTTCAATGTAGCCTTCTCTGTTAAGCTTACCTGTTGTAACGTCTGTAGAAGAAGCCTTGATTCCGAATACATCGCCTGCATCCTCTTCGTTTGCGATACATACATCTACATACTGGCAAAGTTCAGCCATAACTTTTCCTGCTTTTTCTTTGCTCCAAAGCTTTCCTCTGTAGTTAAGGTCACAGGAAACTGTAAGGCCATGCTCTTTAGCTTTCTTACAAGCCTCAAGAGTAATCTCAGCAAGGCTGTCACTTACAGCAGGAGTAATTCCTGTGAAGTGGAACCATTCTGCTCCATCAAAGATATCATCCCAGTCAAAATCTGCAGGAACTGCTTCTGCAATAGCAGAATGAGCTCTGTCATAGATGCACTTTGAACCTCTCTGTGAAGCACCCTTTTCGTTGAAGTAAATACCTACTCTGTCGCCGCCTCTTGTTATCTTAGATGTGTCAACACCATATTTTCTAAGAGAGTTAACAGCAGCCTGTCCAATTTCATGCTTTGGAAGCTTTGTTACATATACTGAATCAAGTCCATAATTAGCAAGTGAAACAGAAACGTTTGCTTCTCCGCCGCCGAATGTTGCCTCTAAATGGTCAACCTGAACAAATCTAAGATAATTATCAGGCTGAAGACGAAGCATGATTTCACCAAATGTTACAACTTTTTTTGCCATAGTACTAATCCTTCTTTCTAATATTCTTATAAAAAAACGCTACAAATACATGTTTTATTCTAATGAGATAAAAGCAATCAATTACTTGTTATAAAACTTATTAACAGATAAAGAAGTCTGCTCTCATCAGTTCTTTACAAGATGAACCGCAAATCCGCCAAACTCTTCTGCAAGGTAAGCAACTTTAAGATGATTATCAGCATCATAGCTAAATGAAGTCTCGTCAAACTTAACTCCCTGCTTTCCAAGATGGTAAACTGCTCTGTCAACATTGTTAGTTCCGATAGCGATATGACCGTGTGTGCCACGTCCCTGAGACTTCATAACTTCAACAACTGAACCCGCAAATACAGATGAGTTGCCAACCTTCTTAGTAAAGCCAAAAAGATCAAACTTATCTGCTGTAGCTTCAGCAGCTGCAGCGTCAGTCTCATTGATGCCTACATGCTTCATTGTAAAGCCAAGCATTGCATTAACTGCATCTCTTGTCATTGCTTCAATCTCATCAAACTTGCCTGCTGAAATAAGGTCTTTCTTAACCATCCAGCTTCCGCCGCAGCAGAATACCTTATTAAAGCTGAGATAATCATTGAGATTGTTCTTGTTTACACCGCCAGTTGGCATGAAGTGCATCTTTGTGTAAGGAGCTGCCATTGCCTTGATCTTGGCAATACCACCGTTCTGCTCAGCAGGGAAAAACTTAACACAGTCAAGTCCAAGTTCAATAGCCTGCTCGACTTCGCCTGGAGTAGCTGTTCCGGGAACTACAGGAACACCAATGCTCTGAATATATTCAACATTTGATCTGTTAAAGCCAGGGCTTACGATAAACTTTGCTCCTGCTGCCTTAGCACGATCAGCTTGTTCTTTATTAAGAACTGTGCCTGCGCCAACGATCATCTCAGGGAATTTCTGAGAAATAATTCTGATTGCCTCTTCTGCTGCAGCTGTACGGAATGTAACCTCTGCTGCTGGAAGTCCACCCTTTATAAGAGCTTCTGCAAGTGGCTCAGCGTCCTTCGCATCATCAATTGCTATAACAGGTACAATACCAATTTTATAGAGTTCTTCACAAATCTTATCCATTTTAATAGCCTTTCTTCTTAAGTTAACAATTCTTAAAACTTGCTTTTTTCATAGAATCAGATACTGTAAATGCATTACTCACAGTATCTGACTTAATAATCGTTAGATTTATATCTTAATAAAATACAAAGCTGTAAACTACGCACTTATTGCTAAAAACATCTCAATATAAACATGCGGGGATGTATTTATCAGTCAACGTCCTGAAGCTTTGAAGGATCAAGGTTTGAAGGATCCTGACCAATATATGCTGTAATTCCGCCGTCAATATAAACAACCTGTCCATTGATAAAGTCTGAAGCAGGTGAAGCAAGGAATACTGCAAGTCCCATAAGATCTTCTGTTTTGCCCCATCTCTGAGCAGGTGTCTTTGAACGGATGAATCTGTCAAATGGATGCATTGATCCATCAGCCTGTTTCTCACGAAGAGGAGCTGTCTGAGGAGTTGCGATATAGCCAGGTCCGATAGCATTGCACTGAATGTTGTACTGACCATACTCAGAACAGATATTTCTTGTGAGCATCTTAAGTCCGCCCTTTGCTGCAGCATAAGCAGATACTGTCTCACGACCAAATTCTGACATCATTGAGCAAGCGTTGATAATCTTACCGCTGCCCTTCTTGATCATTGCAGGAAGAACTGCCTTTGAGCAGATAAATGGACCAGTAAGGTCTACATCAATAACCTGCTGCCACTGATCAACTGTCATCTCTGTCATAGGAATTCTCTTGATAATTCCTGCATTGTTTACAAGAATATCGATTGTTCCAATCTTAGCCTCTACATCAGCAACAAACTTCTGAACCTGATCTTCTTTTGTTACATCACAAACAGCACCATAAGCCTCGATTCCAAGTTTTTCGTACTCAGCAAGTCCCTTATCAACAAGTTCCTGGTTAATATCGTTAAATACTACCTTTGCTCCGCTCTGTACAAATGCTGTTGCATATGCAAGTCCAAGTCCGTAAGAAGCTCCTGTAACCCAGGCTACTTTTCCTTCAAGTGAAAAATTCTTCAAAAAATCCTGCATTTAAATACCCTCCTTAATTATGCTTTCCTATTATTAAAGTTCAAAAAATGTTCCGGTGGGTCATAAGGTCTTTCACCCACTCTCAAGCAAGCTTGTCGTGGGTTCAGGCTTTCGACCCTGACATTTATCACATCAAATCCTGCATTGCGCAGTCATCCATATCATCAAAATCCTGATTTTCTCCGACCATTCCCCAGATAAATGTATATGCCTGAGTTCCACAGCCTGAATGAATTGACCAGCTAGGGCTGATAACAGCCTGCTCATTTCTCATAATAATATGTCTTGTTTCTGTTGGCTCGCCCATAAAGTGCATTACAAGCGCATCTTCCGGAATATCAAAGTACAGATAAACTTCCATTCTGCGGTCATGTGTGTGGCATGGCATTGTATTCCATACACTTCCAGGCTTAAGCTCAGTCATTCCCATTTCAAGCTGACAAGTCTCAACCTGTCCGGGAAGGATATACTTATTGATTACTCTGTGGTTAGCCTGTTCAAGACTTCCAAGTTCCTTCTTGTTCTCGTCCTTGATTATTACTACGCCTTCCTCTGGAGTTCCCTCTCTCTTGATAAGAACTGTCGGATATGTCTTATGAGCCGGTGCGCTGTTAATATAGAACTTGGCAGGTTTAGCAGAATCCTTGCTGGCAAAAGAAATATCTCTTGAGCCCATTCCAATGTACATTCCCTGCTTATAATCCACATCATACTTCTTGCCGTCAATAGTGATTACTCCAGCTCCGCCAATATTGATGACACCCATTTCACGTCTCTGTAAAAAGTACTCTGCTCTAAGTTCATCACCTGCTGTAAGCTTTAATTCCTTATTTACAGGAACTGCTGAACCAGTAATAATTCTGTCAATATGGCTGTAAACAAGCTTGATATCATCAGGCTGAAAGAGATCATCGATCAGAAATTCCTCTCTAAGTCTCTTTGTATCATAATTCTTTTCATCCTTAGGTGAGCATGCTGTTCTAAGCTCCATCTTATCATCTCCTTCTTATATTTATGTATATATTCAAATCATATATTTATGACAAAAGACAAATCATATCGACTATCACTGTCTGAATTGTCTGTTTATATTATGTAAGGGCAAAAGAAAAATAAGCTCCTTACTGATGTAACAACTTACTTTATTACAAGTAACTGTACTAACTCTTGTATCATAACGTATAATATATTCTTTGTCAGTTCATTTTTGTTATAAAAACTTGCAAATCTTGACCTTTTGTAAGAGCTTTCATATTTTTTACATTTTGAACAAGAATTCCCTATTCAATAAAAAAGCGCCATCTTGTCACTACTGACAAAAATGGCACCTCTAAAAATTATTCTTTTTATATGAGTAGAACGATAAGCCGGGTTATGTCTTGGATGATCATCTATCTAGAACTGCTGTCACCAACAGTTTCAAGCGACCCACCTGAAAGCGAATCGGGCAAATTCATAGCTTTCTATTCGGTCTTGCTTCGAATGGGGTTTACATGGCTACTGATGTTACCACCAGCACGGTAGTCTCTTACACTGCCTTTCCACCCTTACTTAGCAAAATGCTAAGCGGTATATTTCTGTTGCACTAGCCTGGGAGTTACCTCCACCAGACGTTATCTGGCATCCTGCCCTGCGAAGCCCGGACTTTCCTCTCCCATGCCCTTTCGTCTGCATGGCAGCGATCATCTGTCCTACTCATTCATATAATGTAATATCCAAATCTGATTTTGTCAATTTTTTTATTTTCTTGTAGACAAACACTTATTTAAATGCTAATATATGAAACGTTGCTTTAAAATGTCAGTTCGAAACCTTCCTGACACAAAACAAAACTAAAGGAGAATTTTATATGCGTAACAAAAAAGTTTTATTTATCTCACAGGCTGCTATTATCGCGGCTCTTTATGTAGTGCTCACACTACTTGCAAACGCTCTTGGACTTGCAAATTATGCAATTCAGGTTCGTTTCTCTGAGGCACTTACCATACTGCCTTTCTTTACACCAACTGCTATTCCGGGTTTATATGTCGGCTGTATCATCAGTAATATCCTTACGGGATGTCATCCACTTGATACTGTTTTCGGTTCTCTTGCAACCCTCATCGGAGCTGTTGTGACATACCTGATTGCTCATGGTTTTAACAAGCCTTACACCAAGGAATTTAACAAAGTCAACCCAGTAAGAAAATGGCTTTGCCCTATTCCTCCAATCGTAGCAAATGTGATCATTGTTCCTCAGGTAATAAGATATTGCTATGGTTCAACTGACTCAGTTCCTTTCCTTATGCTTACAGTAGGAATCGGTGAAGTTATCTCCTGCTTTATCCTTGGAATGATTCTTCTTCACGCTCTTGAGCCAAGGAAAGAGAATATCTTCCGCCAGGGCATGGCTTGATAAAAAAAAATTAACCAATTTAAATTGATATAACAGAAATAACAGTAAACAAAAAGACGTTTCTTTCAACATCATTCAGATATTTGAAAGAAACGTTTTTTATCTCATTATATAAAGCTCAAAAGCAATGTCACGGATTGTTCTGCACAGTGCGCTCCCATAATCCTACGTAACATTCAGAAATCACACCTTGAAGCAGCTTCCCCCGATAAATTCTCTGCAGATAGAGTTCTTTGGAAGCATCGAACTATCCACAGTCACAAAATAATCCAGGAACTTCAAAAGTCTTTTTGCCTCGTAATACTCCGGCTCATTTTTATTAATAGAGAAAAGAAGCGGTTCAGCATAAGGTTTTATTACAGCTAGCTCATAGATCTGCGCAGAATTGAACATTTCATCCGCATCCTCCTGGAACGGGAAAATATTTTCCTCTTCTCCGGCTCTAACTGACGCCCACATACTGATGGTTCTTTTTGCAGAAGCTCCTCTTGTCCTTGCATCTCTTACAATTCTGCGCAGAAGTCTTGAATCGGTGGTAGGGATTCGATTGTGATTATCAATGCTCAGTGTTGTAAGAGCGCTGATATAAATCTTAAACTTACTCTCAGCAGGAAGTGCATAAGACATCCGCTCATTAAGTCCATGAATTCCTTCGATAACAAGGACATCATTTTCACCGAGGCAAAGGAAATCACCGTTCATCTCGCGTTTTCCTGTCACGAAGTTAAATTCAGGCATTTCAACACGCTCACCGTTTAAAAGCCTTGTCATGTCATCATTAAACTGCTCCACATCCATAGCTTCCAGACATTCAAAATTGTAGCTTCCGTCAGGATGAAGCGGTGTATTTTCACGATCAACAAAATAATTATCAAGACTTATAGGATGCGGAACCATGCCATAGGTCCTAAGCTGTATAGAAAGCCTGTTGGCAAAGCTTGTCTTTCCTGAAGAACTTGGTCCAGCGATCATAATAAACTTAACATCCTTACGATCATGGATTTTCTTGGCTATTTCACCAATTCTTCGCTCCTGCAGCGCTTCCTGAACAAGGATCATCTCATTTATATTCCCTGCGCAAACCTGATTGTTAAGGTCGCCAACGTTGTCAATTCCCATTCTGCTTCCCCATTCGCTGGAGAGTTTCATAGTCTCAAACAATTTTTCCCTTGGCTCTGAAATGATGATCTTATGAGATTCGTGCCTTGTCGGCAATGTAAAAAGAAATCCGTCATGGAACTTACTTACATGGAAATTCTCAATATATGATGTATTTGGAAGCATGTACCCATAAAAATAGTCATAGAGATCATCAAGCTTATAAATATTGATCTCAGAGCTTCTCCTATACTTCAAAAGAGCTACTTTGTCAGTCATTCCCTGCTTTTTGAAAAGTTCTATCGCATCATCGAGCGGATACACTTTTTTTACAATAGGAATTTCCTGATCAATAAGCTTCTGAATTCTTTCAGATACCGCCTCACAGAAATCCTCAGTGACCTCCTGATTGCCTACAAGCGTGCAATAATAGCCGTTTCCGTTCGTAAATTCAATCCTGGTGCTAAGGTTCTTATCACCGCCCACATCTCTAACTGCCTTTATGAGCATCATTATAGCGGTCCTGCGCATGGTCTTATATCCAATATTGTCACTGAATGTAATAAACGAAAGCGTTCCATCATGTTTGACAGTCTTCATAAGCTCTCGTATTTTTCCATTAAAAATAACCGCAGCTATCCTATGATCAAACTGCGGCTGATACTCTTTTGCTATTTTTTCAAAGGTTATTCCTTTTTCGTACTCCTTGCTAACTCCATCTATAATTATAGTCGGCATATGAAACACCCCCTAATCAATCATGTATTATTGAATATAAAATGATGTAGGTGTCAAAAGTATCTTTTGACACCATTTGATATACGAATTGCTCCATGACTATCGTCATTCTCGCAATTCTACAAATATTCGGAAACCGCTAATTTACTGCGTAAATTGCTAATTCCTCATATTTGTTTGGGCCATAAAGTCAAAATGCTTAACATGCCAGCATGTACGCATTTATGACTTTTGGCACCTATATCATAAAATACAAGAATATATGCAAATAGCCCATTTAAAGTCGTTAATATTCACTCGCATGTAGCTCCAGTAAAATATTTACGCATTCATTCCAATTCAACTTCGCCGAAGGAATGCTCTAACTACTTATCTTCATATAAACAAAGCACTGACCGAATATCACTTAATTCTTTCTCAAGCACCTTTATTCTTTCCATGTGGCTGTCTTTATCAAGCGTTTCAAGAATAGACTTTGAAACCTCTTCTCCGTGCCTTAAATAATCCCGTAAAAGAGAACTAGCCTTCAATATATTATGTTCTCCAAAGCGGTTACATATCCTATTAGCGCTTTCTCTGTCGCAATGAGACATTTCCACCAGCTTATCAATAGCCTCGTTCAGGAATACATTTTTCTTTTCCTCAACAGGTGTTAAAAAAGCCACTCTCATAGGAAAATAGTATTTCCCATCCTCGAAAACGACTTCTTCATCCAGAATCACGAAGTTCTCAATGCGAAGATATTCTCTAAACTCGCAGATGTCTGACTGTGGTTGTAAAATTGCCTGCTTAAGGCCCAAATCTCTGACTCTTCCTTCCTGAAGAATCTTTATCATGAGCTTTCCACCCATTCCGGCTATTACAGCTGCATCAGCCTCATAAGGCTTGAGTTCTTTTAGCCCATCTGATAACCTGGTCGAAATCTTATCGCCAAGCCCAAATTCCCTTATATTATTCTCAGCTCCTGCAAGCGGTCCCTTTCTGACGTCCATTGCTATGGCACTGTTCGCAATTCCACTTTGAACCAGATATATTGAGATATATCCGTGGTCACAGCCTACATCAGCTACTAAAGCAGATGTAAGCTCTCCCTCGGAAAATATCTCTTTTCCCTTCAAACTACTGCTCTGCCCAAGCATATTTGCAATAGTTATCAGTCTGTTGGACATTCTTGCAGAAACACTATTATTTCTTTCATCCATGGCTTAATCAAGATAATCCTTTAACTTGCGGCTGCGGCTTGGATGACGAAGCTTTCTCAAAGCCTTTGCCTCAATCTGACGGATACGCTCACGGGTAACGTTAAATTCCTTACCAACCTCTTCAAGAGTTCTAGCTCTTCCATCATCAAGACCAAAACGAAGTCTTAGAACCTTTTGCTCACGCTCTGTAAGTGTTCCAAGCACCTCAACAAGCTGTTCTTTTAAGAGAGTAAATGCAGCTGCATCTGCAGGTACAGGAACATTATCATCCTGAATGAAATCACCAAGATGGCTGTCTTCCTCTTCACCGATAGGTGTTTCCAAGGATACAGGCTCCTGAGAAATCTTGAGTATCTCGCGAACACGCTCAACAGGCATATTCATCTCTTTTGCAACTTCTTCCGGAAGTGGCTCACGTCCAAGTTCCTGAAGGAGCTGACGACTTACTCTGATGAGCTTGTTGATTGTTTCAACCATGTGTACAGGAATACGGATTGTTCTTGCCTGGTCAGCAATAGCTCTTGTGATAGCCTGTCTGATCCACCAGGTTGCATATGTTGAGAACTTAAATCCCTTACGGAAATCAAACTTCTCAACAGCCTTGATAAGACCAAGATTTCCCTCCTGAATAAGGTCAAGGAAAAGCATTCCTCTACCAACATATCTCTTTGCAATGCTGACAACCAGACGAAGGTTAGCCTCTGCAAGACGTTTTTTAGCCTCTTCGCCTTCATATATAATTGCATTTAATTCTTTTCTTCTCTGAGGTGTGATTTCATTTTTGCCCTCATCATCAGCAAGTTCTTTTTCCGCATCCATTCCTGCTTCCATAGCCTTGGCAAGATCAATCTCCTGATCAGCACTAAGAAGCGGAACCTTACCAATTTCCTTAAGGTACATTCTTACAGGATCTTCTATACTGATTCCATCAGGAACTGAGAGGTCGATATTTTCCATGTCGACTTCTTCTTCATCATCCACATCTACCAAAAGCATGTCTTCATCATCAGGAAGAGTATCAATATCATCCACGTCATCAGACACTCTAAGTACGTCTATTCCTGAATTTTCAAGAACTTCAAGAACATTGTCAAACTGTTCCTCATTTAAATTAAGTTCAGCAAAGAAATCACAAATTTCATTGTATTCAAGAACATTCTTCTTTTTCTTTGCAAGGCTAAGAATCTCCTTAACTTTCTGTGCAAAGAACTCTTTGGTTGCCTCATCCAGATCGCCATCTTCAGACTGCTGTGCAGGCTCTGCCTTCGCTGACTTTCTTCCTGCCTTTTTGGGAGCCTTTCCTTCAGTTTCTGCTTTGGCAGCCTTCTTAGAAGCCTTTGCCTCTTTTTTCTCTACTGCATCTTCATCGAAGGTGTCTTTAGCCTCATCGGCTACCTTTGCCGAAAGCTTTGCTCCTGTTTCTTTCTTTGCAGAAACCTTTGCAGTCTTCTTTACCTCTGTTTCCTTAGTTGTTAATTCTTTCTTAGCCATTTTAATAATTTCCTTTTCTACTGTTTGCTTATTTTCAAATTATATGAACGATTTTCTTAATCATCAGGTGAAATATCTGCGTGTGCCAGTTTTTCAAGCTCTTTTTTCCCCTGAATTGTCTTTGTCAGAAATTCCGGATCATCCGGCTTAAGTTCACGCTTCACCCTTTCAAATCCTGCCTGCCTTACCCCAAGGATAATATCTCTGAAGGCCTTTCTTCGCTGATCCTTGGTCTCAATATCCACAAGATTTGTGTTAAACATCTCAGCTACCTTTGCATGCTGCTCCTCATCCGAAAAATGATTTAAGATAGCTGCCGGAGAAAAATTCCCATTATCCATTCCTTCGAACACTTCACCAGCGACTTTTCTATATAGATCGTCAGAAAAGTCCTCGGGCGTAACCCACTTTTTGACCTTAAAGAATATTTCAGGCTCATCTGTCAGCCAGGTAAGAAGAAGCCTCTGATTCTTTTTGGCTCCATCTTCCGGTTCACTCTTTTTTTGTATTCCTGATTCCGGTCGTTTGGCAGGTGTTACTCCTACGCCCTTTGCTGCCGTAATTGCCACCAGTTTGCGAAGGTCCTCCACTGGAATGTTATATTTAGCCGCTACTGCCGATGTGTAATTCTCACGCTCAAGCGCCTCCTCAAATTCACACAGCTTTGCGGCAATCTCCCTGTAAAATTGTGTCTTATCCTCGGGATCCGCCATATTATGACGGGATTCCATTATCCTTATCTCGAAGAAAAAAGTATTCTCAGCATTTCGGATTCTTTCCTCAAAAGCTTCTTTTCCCTCATTCTTGATAAATTCATCAGGATCTTTATGGGGCCTTAGATCAAGCACCTTTCCCTTGATCCCGACTTCCTTCAAAATGCCTATTCCGCGCAAAGCCGCCTTTGTTCCGGCCTCATCGCTATCATAAGACAAAATAACTTCGCTTGTATATCTCTTTAACAGCATTGCCTGTCCGGTTGTAAACGCTGTTCCAAGCGATGCAACAGCCATATTAAAACCTGCCTGGTGCATGGCTATAACATCCATATAGCCCTCACAGATTATCATGTATCCCGCCTTGGAATTCTTGGCGTAATTAAGTCCAAACAGATTTCTGCTCTTATCAAAGATCATCGTCTCCGGAGAGTTAAGATACTTAGGTTTACCATCACCCATAACTCTTCCGCCAAAACCTATGACCTTCTGCGCGGTATCCTGTATAGGAAACATAACTCTGTTCCAGAATTTATCATGAGTTCCATGTTTGTCATCAAAAGACGCAAGTCCTGCATCTATTATCTGACTGTCAGTATAGCCAAGGCTTTTAAGATGCCCCACCAAAGCGTTACTGGTGATACTCGCAAAGCCCAGTCCGAAATGTTTCATGGTCTCATCAGTCAGCTTTCTTTCCCTAAAATACTCCATGCCTTTTTGGCCTGCGGGACTTCTTAGCTGATAGTAATAATATTTGGCCGCTTCTTTGTTAATATCAAGAAGAATCTGTTTCTTTTCCCTACTTTTTCTTGCTTCGTCAGAATTATCCTCATCAGGAAGAGTCATTCCCGCCCTCTGGGCAAGCTGTTGCACAGCTTCGTAAAAAGTAAGATTGTCATATTTCATCAAAAAAGTAAAAACGCTTCCTCCGGCGCCGCATCCAAAGCAGTAAAACATTTGCTTGCTTCCTCCCGATACGCTAAACGAGCCGGATTTTTCATTGTGAAAAGGGCATAGTCCAAAATAATATGCGCCTTTTTTCTGTAGATGAACATATTGCCCTATAACATCCACAATGTCATTTCTTGAGCGAACTTCTTCGATGAATTCATCAGAATATCGCATATTTTACATTACTCCCCAGGATTTAGGTATATAGACCTCTTCAAATGCCGATACGGCATATCTGTCAGTCATTGAGCTGACATAATCGCATACCAGTCTTTCTTTTTCCACACCCTCATCCATCATTTTCTTTAAATAATCAGGTAATTTATCGATATGATCAATGTAATATTGATACAACATTTTGATCATAACTTCTACCTTTCCCTCCTGCCCCTTGGCAACGGGATTGGTATAAACTCTTTCAAACATGAACTTACGAAGCTTGTGAAAAGCATCATAAACTTCTTCAGACATTGTAATATCGTCTTTGCCGGTGCTGCTTAAAATAATATTATGGATAAATGTGTCTATCCATTCTCTGTTAGTATAGCCGATAACCTTCGCCAAAGAATGAGGAACATCACTCTCAACAAGTATTCCTCCTCTGATCGCATCATCCATATCATGATGCATATACGCTATTTTATCAGAGAGTCTCACAACTCTCCCTTCAAGAGTTGCCGGCCTAAGATTCATCTCATGGTTTAGTATTCCGTCACGCACTTCCCATGTAAGATTCATTCCCTGCCCGTAGTTTTCAAGCTTTTCCACAATTCTAAGACTCTGCTCATTGTGTTTAAAACCAAGCGGGCAGATTTCATTAAGCGCTCTCTCTCCTGCATGACCAAATGGTGTATGTCCAAGATCATGTCCAAGAGCGATTGCTTCAGCCAGATCTTCATTGAGCCTTAGTGCCTTTGCAATTGTTCTCGCATTCTGGGAAACTTCCAGCGTATGAGTCATACGAGTACGGTAGTGATCCCCATAGGGCGATAAAAAAACCTGCGTCTTATCTTTAAGTCTTCTAAAAGACTTGGAATATAGGATTCTGTCCCTGTCTCTCTGGAAACAAGGTCTGATGTCGCACGATTTTTCCTCTTTTTCCCTTCCTTTAGTGTTTCTGCTAAGAGTTGCATATCTGCTTAGAAGCTGTTCTTCGCGTTCTTCCATTTGCTCTCTGATTTTCATTATTGGTCCCTCGGCGATTTGCTTTTTCGGTAGCTATCCAATGACCAAAGAGTTGCCATGCAACTCTTTGTGCGCTGATGTGCGCAAGCTTTAGCTTGCATTTACATCTGCACATCAGTCGCATCCGCAGCGGAGCGTTATTATTTCATAGGAAATTCGAAGTGATTTCCTATGAAATAATAAAACCCATATCTTATATATTCGACATGGGTTTTAAAAATCCTTTTTTAATTGTAAAAAATTTTTAGAAAAGTTTTGGTAATTAAAATGTTTGAGAAATTTCTTTACAATTTATTGTTCCCAGCTGCGGGATTCATATTGCTCATTGATCCATTTCACCGCATTTTCAAGGCCTTCCTGAGAAACTTCAAAATGTTCCGAGGTCATAAGTGATTTATCAGTCTGACCATATGAATTAGGTTCAGGCCAGACAGTTGCCATAAGCGTCGCCGGTCCTCTTTTGTCTATAGGCGTGAATTTAACATTTTCCAGAGGTTCTCTTGCCAGTCTGTACCTCATTCCTTTATAGCTGCCAAAAAAAGCCTCGCCATATTCATAATGGCTCAGATTAAAAAAAGTATTAACCGGTATCAGCATAGAGTAATTGCCTTTCATTGTTATCTCAACTACAAAATAATTTTAATTGAATTTCTTAAAAAATGATGCAAGAGGTCCAACTGCATCCTGAAGATCCTGGATTGCCTTGTTAAGGCCTTCAAAATCAATCTCAGATATAGATGTAACAGCATCGGTAAGTTCCTGCGCATTCTGATCTACAAGTTTGTTAAGATTCTCACTTGAATCAGTTATGCTCTTTACCATCACATTAATGTCATCTAAAGAAGACTCAACATTCTGGGCTACTGAATTGATATGTCCCAATGTAGTCTCTACCTTTGGAACAAGTATCACAACCACTACAATTAAAACCGCAAGCATCCCCGCCATGCACAACGCGGATATCCTGTTGAAAAACAGCTGCTTTTTAGCAATCTTCACAAGTTCATCATTACCATTCATTGTCTTAACCTCATCCATAAAAAATCCCCCTTTTATTTTTGATGTAAAGCCTCAGCGAAATGTTTTTACTAGTGTGCTGGCTTGTTCATATTTAATCAAATGACGAAGTAGATCATTATTTCATAGGCAAGGATGATAAATCGCAGGCAATGCGGGCATTGTCAAGATTTTCAGACGTAGCATATGAAATTGAGATACAAGTTATTTGATTGAATATGAGCTAGACAGTACACTAGATATCTTCTTGTAAAACACAAAAAGCCTCAAAGTGCTGTTCATCACACTTTGAGGCTTTTACCATCGTGCGGAAGAAGGGACTTGAACCCTCACGATAAAACTATCACAAGATCCTTAGTCTTGCTCGTCTGCCAATTCCGACACTTCCGCAAACCGTCATCACTTCGTGACGACTTGTTTATAATAGCAAGAAATATATAAAACGTCAACAAAAATTTATAAACTTTTTTTCGTATATTTTTAAAATCCGTGTTAACCCCAGTAAAATTCTGCCTTTCCAGCATTTGAAAAGGCAGAATTTTTCTTATTTTCTCCCTTGAAGAACTTCATTTCTTCATTAAGCTGCTCTGCAATTTCTTTCAAACTGTTTGCTGAACCTGCAAGAGTTGTAACTGTAGCAGACAGCTCTTCCATAGGCATTTTTGAAATATTCTCGCGCGGATACATCAATAAAATCGCCGGTTCCTCTGGCAATCTGCATGCCCGTTGCATCTGTTATTGAAGTATTATCTCCATCCGCCAAAATGGCATCACATTCAAGAATTGTTGCCTGAACAGCATCATAAGGAATATTGCCCTCTCCCTTTACATAATTTATAATCGTGGGATTATCCGCAATACTCCTTATCATATTCATATTAGTAAGGACAATCTTCTGAAAATCACTGTTTATATACCAGACCTGCCACTCCAGGATATCCTGTGCATCCTTCATGGCCTTATTGGTTGAAGTTACATAACTTACAATCACTGCAACAATAAGCGGCACCGCAGTAACCAAAACCATTATTCCTATAAGTCTGGTTTTTATACTGTCCATAAAGCGGATATCACTTTTTGCAGCAGCTGCTTTTCCATCAGTATTCTTCGCCATAGTATTCCTCCGATGTATCGTTTTTTCAAAATACATATTGACATTATTACAATTGGATTATAATACTATCGCTTGAAATAATGGTGAAAAACAGCGCTTTTTAATATATTTTTAATTGTTATTAAGATATTTTATACTACTCAAACGGTTAAATAATATCTCTTACAATTTCATTTAAGAACATTTCATTATATAGAAATATATGGATTTCCTTTCTCGCGATTTTTATAAATATATTTTAACTCAGAAAGGATTTCTTCCCGGGCATATATTTTTTCATCATGACTTAAAAGAACTTTGGAAAAAGAAAACTCTTCAAGAACTGCTATTTCATCATGAAGAAGTGAAACATTATAGCCTCTCTTACTGCAGTAAAAAGAATCGCCAAGAACCAGATATTCATCATTTACCATGACGCATAACGCCCCTTTTGCATGACTGTTAGGTAATGGGACAATCCTTATTTTCACGCCATCATCAATCTCTATATTATTCTGCACCAAAGTTCCCCGCCCCAGGACCTTGTAAGAATAGTCACCTACAAACAGACATTCATCCGTGACATCTATTCTTTCCATATTCTTCATATGATCTGCATGAAAATGGGTGATAATGATTTTCTTTTTATCTATTCCGTCTATCAATCGGAACGCCGTATCATTGCTCCCCACGTCTACAATATAGGTATATTCTTTCCCTTTGATAAAATAGACATCCGCAGAAAGCGGGTCATAGCCCGGCTCCAAAATTCTAAAATAGTCATTAATCTCGCGCATTTAGATCATCCCCTAAGTATATGTAATCTCCCTTTTATAACGTAAAGAACAAGTGTTATCGCAGCCTTGATTCCTATATCCAATGCACCGAGAACTGCAAATTGAATTCCTAAAACCGCAATCATTTTTCTCCTATCCATGAAATAGTTGTTACACTTTTACGGTAAAACTTATCAACTATTATTGTAACCTATATTAGCGAGAAATCGTATATCTTTACTCTATGGCATGAACTCTATTAATCGTAGAATGTGATAATTGTGTGATATACCTTTTGATATATTGATATCAGAAACGAGAAAAAACAAAAATCAAACTACCAGGAGGTACGAAAGAAATGTCCGTTGGAGAAATCATTGCATGCTACACAATCGATGCTGTAATAATCAGAGCTGCAGAGCTCAAGAAGAAGGGAATTATTACAGAATTCATAGAAAACTGCTCTCTTAGAGTAGTAGAGGTTGCATAAAATATAGAAAAAAGCTTCAAAGTGTCGCTCAGTAAACACTTTGAAGCTTTTTTATTATTTTACCATTGTAAACTCAATAACCTTCTTGTTTTCTCTTTCAGCAAGGAGTTTATTAAGTTCTTCCTGACCGCCTGTGAAATCAACAGTCTCACCATCAAAGGTGTTTTCCTGTCTTGTAAAGCCTGTAATCTCATTTGTTCCGGTATCTACGCCATCTGTGATATAGTCTTTCATCATAAGTCCGCCAAAGTCAGCTGATATGAAATAAGTCTCATAGCTGTGATTAGAACCTGCATAGAGAATGCCATCTTCAAGTCTTAAAGGATATGCAGAACCAGCACCTGAAACAAGAGAAAGCTGTGTTACTTTTCCATCCAGAATGCCATAAATTGAAGCTTCACAAGCTGTGTTGTCAGCCTCAAACACAAGATCAGTTACCGCAAGGTATTCTGCATCACTTCCATAAAGCTTGATATACGCATATCCCTGTCCAGGTGTTAACGCTGCGATAACATCATCATATGAGTCAAAAGATGTCTTTCCTGCCTGTTCCTGAAGGAAATCGCTTGGCATATCTGTAAAGCCTTCGTTTTCCGGATTGTACATCTGCTCAGCAACCGCCTGGATATCAAAACCATCAAGGTCAGTTGCAGCCACAGAAAGTGAATAAGCTATGCCAATCTCTATATCATACCATGTGATCATATCAACATATCCAGTGTCAGTAACAGCACGATATGTCTTACCGGTCATATTTCCTTCGCCCCAATTTGCCAGCGTCACTTCATCAGGGCCAACAGTCCAGTCAACATAGTTTCCGGCAATATCAGCATCTTCAGCAGCGCCCTGCTGTGCTCTTGCTGTAAAACTCATATCATCAAGCGTAAAGCTAAGCTGTACAAGTGGCCCCAGATATTTTTCAGGATCACCAAGTTCTTCACACATTGACCACTCCTGATTAGTAGCTCCATCAGGTGCCTTGAAGAGCCTAAAACACTTTTCCTTTGCTTCTTCCTCAGTGATAGATACCCAAGGATTAGCAATTCCTACAGTTTCTTCCTTTGCATCAGCACTATCGCTTGCCTCAGCAGTTGTCTCCTGAACATTTTCTGCCGATGTTTCTTCCTGAGTAGTTTCGGAAGATGTAGCCTCCTTTGCAGCTCCACAACCCGCGATCATACCAACAGTAAGCGCAAACACAGTAGTCAAAACAACAATTCTTTTCTTCATAATATTTTCCTCCTCATATGTTTTCATCTTATAAAATCGTAATACATTTTGTGTACCGAAAATATTAAATAACTATTAAATCGTTTAAGTAGAAAAACAACAACCCTGTGCTGCTCTTAACTACAGTCCCTCTTTCGCACTACGAAAAAAGGACCAACTCATCTGAGTTGATCCTTTTTTGTAGTGCGGAAGAAGGGACTTGAACCCTCACGATAAAACTATCACAAGATCCTTAGTCTTGCTCGTCTGCCAATTCCGACACTTCCGCATTTCTATGCTTCAATAATTAAAGCACTCAAGTTTTTCCTGCCGCTTTGCAACTAAGTGCAGGAGAAGGGACTTGAACCCTCATGTTGTTGCCAACACATGGACCTGAACCATGCGCGTCTGCCATTCCGCCACTCCTGCGAGCGACAATATGTATATTATCACAACCTTGTTAGTTTGTCTACATAAAAATCAAGTTTTTTTAAAATTTCTGAAATTTCTTTATAACGTGTTGCCATAAACGCAGCTGCAATGCCCATTACAGCAGAAATTATATCACAAATTATTTTTTCAAAACCAATCCCTGCTGACAAAAAAATACTAAAGCAAACCAAAAATCCCATTATCATAACAAGCATTCTTACAAGTTCCTGATGAATAACTGACATTTTCAATTGCAGATTTGTTTTTTCATCCTGAATTTCTTCCTCTGACAAAACATCATAATCCAGTTTTTCAAAATGTTTTAAATATTCCCTGAATCTTTTTTCCATAATGCCCCACCATATTATTAGTGTTATGATGCAAAGGTAAAATGTAAATTTTGACCTTTACTGTATACCCATTTCTACCCGAACAGTAACTCCTCTTTTACATATATCTCTCGCTAGTCTTTTAAGTGTGCAATAACAATTATACGCTTTATCGGCAATCCAAATCAAGAGCATACCTTATAATCCATTAACCAGTTAGCTCATTCACGCGCGACTTCATCGATGAAATTAGCACAATACTAAATTATTCCTATCTGAACATTAAACATTCACATTTCACAAATTGTAATAAGCTCCAAAAGTTCCTGATTAACCTGATCATTTTTTAAAATAGCGCTTTCAATATCTATTTCTTCCTGATCCGGCGCGCATTCACCGCAGATATCAATACCTACAACATCCCCTGAATCAAGTACTTTCTCCACAAAAAGCTTCATCTGCTCAAACGACATTTCTCCCTGGTCCCAGTTGGTAATAATCTCATCACGGGATAAGACATCCTTATCTATAGAAAGATATACCGGAAACTGTGTTTGCGGCAAAGCTATACTCTCCGGTAAAAAAATATCGCTTATTTCATAAAAATGTCCTCTGTTTCGATCTTTTTCCTCCAGTGCAGCTATAAGAGAAAGATCTGCGCCAATAACGTGAATATCGCGAACATATTCATTTTTCTCTATAACATCAAGCACCCATCCTCCACAAGATAATATATCGCCAAACATCGGAGCCTGCATATCGGGATGATGATCCAGCACCACAAGCGAAAAAGGAGTCTGTACCTTTTCAAGAAGTATTGCCGACATATAATGATAGTTGCCGGAATCGATAAAATGAATCTCATCGGAACCAACACTATTTTTCTCAATAATGCTTCTGATACTCTCTCTTGCAGCATCGTCACACATACAATTTGTCCCTGGAATATCGCTACAATCAATTTCCAAAATCTCTTTTTCAATTGCACAAGACAGAATATCGCTCGCGAAACTCTCTCGCCGAGCACAGCCTAATTCATGCAGCATTTTCCTATCATGCGAGCTCACATCCCTAAACGAACTTGTTTCCATTCCATAAATAGAAGAGCTTTTATCAATATGATAAAAGCTCTCATTTTTGTAGATACCTGAAAAATTAAATATGCTTACTTTTTTCTTCATTATCAAAAATCACCTTGCAAGATCCGCCAAATGAACTATCGCATCCTCGGCTATAACTTTCTCAGCATGCTCTGCGATAAACATTGCCTCCGGCGAATTTACTGTAAGAAGCTGTGAGTATTCAACTCCAGCCCTACGCATCTCGTAAATAATGCCCTCATCAGATGACATCAGTCCGACATGCATATAATACCTTCCTTTATGTTTATAAAGAATGGAATCAACAATCGGAAGTCTCTGAACTACTTTTGAAAACCGCTCTGCCTCATTAAGCTCATTAAACTCAACCATATATCTGGCATATTCAGATAATGGCTGATATTTTGCCTGTGGGCCTTCAGGCATCATCTCAAATTCAGCATCTCTTCCGTAAATCTTATTTATTGTCTCTGTTACGTTGGTAATAACCTCGTTGAGAGCAACACCTTTTTCTCTTCCTGTCTTGGACTTAATCTCGTCCACTCTCTCCTGAGTCAGCGTCTTAAGGATAGTCTCAGCTGCCCCGCGTATACGGTCTGTTGCTTTTTGAATATCTTCATTACTCATCTTAACGGCAAAAATACGAACACTGCCATCCATCATCATATTCTTGCTCATCATCATAACCTCTGTCTCAGGGTTATAATCAAGCTGCTGTCCAACTTCCTTGTTGAGCTGTGCAAAGAACGATGTAGTGTTCTCAGCGCCTTCTATGACTGCCTCGGGAGTAAGCCCAATCTCATGAAGTTCTGATGCTGCGATACTACACTCTACAGTTGTTGCGTTCATTTTAACTATAATCACTATGCATCATCTCCTCTCCCTGGAATTCATTACTCCTGTTATCAACCACATTATATGATAAATGATTAGCACTGTCTAGCGTCGAGTGCTAATGAGAGAAATAATTTTGTAAAAAAGCTGAGTCTTTTATGTATTTTCTCGATTTTATTATAATTCCAATATCCTCCAAATGACATTAAATAAATAAAAAAAAATTATAAAAACCCTCATTTTCTTATATGTTCACTTTTCTTTGCAGCTTCAATGACATCAGGCACAGATCCTATCTCTGATGCTTTACCTGTTGCTTCGCAACGGATAGTCACGCGGTTTGCGCCCCCGACAGTACAGGTAAAAAGAGTAAGTCCCCAGTCTCCTGCTTCCATCTCATCCACATCATAGGCGCCAAGTGTCTCAATATTCGCAACCTGATAATAAAAGCTCTTTCCATTCATGTCAGTAACTATAACTTCGTCACCACTAGAAAGCTGATTGAGGTTTCCAAAATGCTCAGGATAGTTGTGTCCTGCAATTATCAGATTATCCTCATAAACAGAGCCCATATATCTGCAAACCGCATATCTTGCATTTTGCTTGCTCCACTCACTCTGAACAGGTAAAAGAAGTCCAAGAGAAGGAACCTCAACAGTTCCTATAAAACTATGCCCATCAACATCCACAACAGGCATATCTCCGGAATCATTTGCAAGAACCTGCCCGGGCATCTGATCAAGAACACCTTCAAGCATCTCCTCAGATGCGCCCCCAGCAGCTGCTGATTCATCCATATTATGCTTTACAAGAACAGCTGCGCTTATGATCAAACAAGCTCCTATAAGTATCAGTATGTATCCATTTATTCTTTTCATGATATAATCCTCAAACTAAAAATATAAAAGCCCCATGAAATAAATATCACAGGGCTAAATTTATAAGTCAACTATATAATCATTTCTCTTTTGCCGCATTCTTACGGATTCCTGCGATAATAAAAGCGATTCCGGCTATCACAAGTATCGGAAGAGGCCACCACAACTGACCTGTCTGCGGAAGTCTTCTTGCACCGAGAACTGCAGGAAGATCAAGATTTCTTATCGCTCCCAAAACTTCCGGAAGCTCAGGTATTCTTGGTTCTTCTGGAATACGTGGTTCTTCGGGAGTTCTTGGTTCATCCGGGATCAAAGGCTCAACATAAGTATTGATG
Source organism: Butyrivibrio sp. YAB3001 (assembly GCF_900112195.1). Classification (GTDB taxonomy): domain Bacteria; phylum Bacillota; class Clostridia; order Lachnospirales; family Lachnospiraceae; genus Butyrivibrio. The sequence continues at coordinate 134,032 of NZ_FOKR01000009.1, read as the reverse complement.
AGTCTATACGTCGTTCCGTTCACTGTAAGTGTAGTGGTATAAGAAAGATCCCCTTCAACATGCTCTGCCATAGTCCATTCATGGCCTTCTTCATATTCCCAGGTGTATTTCCAGTTATTATCCACTCCAAGCTCAACTGTATCAAATTCATTTCCATCACAATATATGGTTACTGTAATCTTTGATGGTCTGAAAACCTCATATCCTGTATCATCCCATACCTTTAATAACTCATATGATATCTCATGAGGGAAAATAGTCTTTTTACATTTAACCGTACCGATTACATAATATGCTGAGTTTGTCCATTCACCGTTGTCATCAATGCCGGGTACAGAAACCACAAATGATGAGAATGCATATAAACAATCATCGATTTTCTGTGAAACATTTCCAACAAAATACAGTCCAAGATCAAGATTATCAAAATGTGCAAGACCACTTTCATCAGTAACTGCAGAAGCTGTCGGTGCAACATTATTATAATAAATGTAGCCTCCTACTGAGGTAGCGATATCTTTCCATGACTCCTGATCGGTTATCTTATTGATATCTGTAACAGGAAAATCACTGATATTGGAATAGCTGTCAAGAAGTGTGTACTGTCCTGAACTATTGATATCTGCAATCTTATATATGCTTACTGTCTCACCCGATATAGAAACAAGCTTATCAGAATCTTCCGCCTCAGCGCACTGATAAGTGAGGGATAGATCTCCTTTTTGCGATACATCGATAAGATCTCTTGCATTGGCTTTAAGCGACATACTCATTGATAGCACTATAAATGCCATCAATAGAATATGCATATTAAATTTTGGTAATAAACCGGTTCTTTTCATAAGAATTCCTCATTTTAACGGCTTACCCGCAGATTTGTGCCTGCGTTTAAACCATTTGGACGTAACAACTAAATAGATTATAAATGCTATAAGCAGCATCGGAGCTGCTATAAAAGGCGCCACCATCAAAGGCGTATATCTCGTTGCATCCGAAGGCACAATAAGTTTTGTTTCTTCATTATAATCAACACGCTTCCCCCTAACTAAAAGCCTGTGGGTATTGACACCATAGGGTGTACAGGTAACAAGCGTGACATATTCTTTTCCATCAACAATTGCCAGGTCATTTGTTTCTTCCGGCAAAACAATGTTTATCTGATCTATCTGATATGCAAAAGTCTGATCTAATATATGTAACAGAAATGTATCTCCAACTATCATCTGGTCCAGGTCTGAAAAGAGCTTTGATGAAGGAAGTCCTCGATGTCCTGATAGTATCGTATGTGTATTCTTTTCTCCCGTAGGAAAAGAAGTACCTTCAAGATGACCAATACCGACCTGCAGGACCGATTCCTGCGTTCCATGATAAATTGGAAGATTCACTCCGATATTTTCAATTTCAATGTAACCGATAATTCCGGTTCCTGTTGGATTAAGTATGCTGTTATATTCTTGTAGTTCTTCGTCTGTTAACTTAAAACGAAGGGGCTGCTCGGCAAGTTTTTCATTATACTCATTTGCCGCCTGCCATATCTTTGAATAATCTTCTTTTGAAATATTTCCAAGCATTTCTTCGTAGTCGGATATTACTCTACTCTGATTCTTGGAATTTATATAATTACTCACTGACGGATATAGGAAAATAACTATTCCCACCAGAAAAATCAAACCGAATATTATATTGGGTATCTGCTTTTTTAGTTTCTTACTCATTTCGTTAAAAAAATGCCTTGAATCTTAATCTGTATCTCCGAAAGAATACATTGCAATAGCTGACACATATTCATCTATTCAATGATTCTTTCGGAAAATACAGTAAGTTTCTATTTATCCCCAAGAAACAAGATTCAAATTTTATTTCTTATTTATATTTATCTCTTTTATTCTGACTCACCCAAAACTTTTATCTTTTTATTCTTGCTCTATAGCATAGAAAGATTTCAAACTACATACTTCCCCAAGTACATATAGATTCTTCACACGCTTTCAAGCAATCTTATCGCTGTTTCAGCCTTTTGCCCCTGATATCATTTATATCAGTCAGCAATAGCCTTTCTGCGAAGCATGAAGAATGCAACACCTGCGATTATAAGCATTCCGCCAACAACATAGAAGATTGTTGTACCAACACCACCTGTTGAAGGAAGAATTGAACCTGAATTGTTGATAATTGAAAATGTTGTAAGCTCCTTATTTTTTATCTCTGTATCATAATTAATATCACATGTTTCTCTCTCATTAAGCTTGTTGTATCCTGTAGGAGCAACTTCCTCCTGAAGGTAATATTCCTTTGCTTTAAGACCAATTACTGTAGCAAGACCATTCTCATCTACTGCAATATTATCGCCGTTTGGCTTCTCTGCTGTAAGATCTTCTTTACTTGCAACACGGTAGATAACTTCACCATTATCCTTCACTACCTTTATAACAGGGATCTGCTTTCCGCCTTCTTTTGAATCCCAAAGTGTGAACTCAGCGCCTGTAAGTGTCTTTGTTGTATTGCTTCCGTCAACCTTCTTGATCTTAAGGCCAAGTGTTACAACGTCAACTTCCTCTGTTTCAGAAGAACTGTAGTTATCATACTCAATATGAGCTGTGTTAGTTTCTTTTACAAGTACAACTGCATTCTCATTTACTGTTGCTGTATAAGTAAGAACAATGTTCTTTCCACGGTTACCATATACTACATCATAAGGGATTTCTGTTACATAAACATTTTTAGCATCTGTTGATGTTCCAGCTGTCCATGTCAATTTTTTAACCTCTGTATCATCAACTTTTACTACTATTGACTCATTTTTTGTATCAAATGTAAGACCCTTTGTTGCTGTATCAACTACCTTGATAGGCTTTTCATCTGCAACGTTCTGAGGAACATTAACTGTAATTTTATAAGTTACAACTGTGTTGAACATCTCAACATCAATCTGATCATCAATCTTTGTAACTGTAGGATATGTGTTCTTTTCGTTGATTTTTACGTCACCAACTGTCTGAACTGCAGCTACTGTACCAAGGCTTGAAACGATAAGGTAATATCCAGGATCAAGATTTTCAACCTTAGCTGTTCCGTTAGCTGACTTAAAATCACCATGTTTTACTGATGCATGTCCCTTAATTGCGTCATCATTAAGCGCCTTTGCAATGTCTTCGCCTGTAATACCGTCTTTTGCAAGCTCAATATTCCAACGGCTTCCTGATGCAGTTGAAGCAGCAGTTACTTTGAAAAGGTTTGTGCCTTTTATAAGATCTGCAAACTCGCCATTTGTTACATAGTAAGCTACAGTAGAATTCTTATCGTTGGTCTTATCAATTGAAAGAATATCTGCATCGAAAATCTTATAATAATCATAAGTAATAATCGGTGCTTTTTTCTCATCGTATGGTGCATCCTGATTAGCATTCTTACTGTCAATCTCGATACTTGACTTAATTGTTGTTGTAGCATCTGCTGTGCTTGCTGCTCCTGCAGTTATCCCCATGGAAAAAATCATAGTTGCTGCAAGAATTCCTGTTAGTAGTTTCTTAAATCCTTTCATTTTCCTCTCCTTTTGAATCTTGTCTTTTTGATTAAATATATTGCTTAAAAATCGTAATGATTTATAAACCGAAGTTCTCTCCAGTTTAGTTCACAGCATCATTTTCTTTCTTCTTGTAAAAAGAAATCCGATAGCCGCAAAAACTGTAATTATAATGCCTGCAGTAGTAAATGGAGCTGTTCCGCTGCCTCCTGTTGATGGAATGACATTTGTACAAACCGCCCTGTTTGTTATGGTAACAACACCATAGCTCTTTCCTGTTGAATCTATTCCAAGGACATATCCGGTATCGATATTGCTTTCATTGTCTACCGTGATCTTGCCCTGACTATTACCATCAATAGGCTGTCCACCATTTACAGCATAGGTTACATGATATGTCTTCACGTAACTGTCAGGCTCTTTTACGGTGTATTCATACAAATTACCATGCTCATCTGTAATAGGAAGTCCTTCCTTAACAAATGTCCAATTGTTATTCTTGGATAACTGAATATTACCGTATGCATGCCAAGGACCATTATTTACTCTCTGCCAGATGATCAGCGTGAGCGGTGAATGTTCAGCTGAATCAATATTTCCATCAGAATCAAGCCAAACCTTGTTAACTGTCACCTTGCCTGAAAGAGTATTGTTAAAAGCAACTTTGTCGACTGAGCCCTTAGTGTATGTCACAGTGAAATGATTGTCATACTTCTTTGACGTATCAGGTTTTCCGGTAAGTTCCAGATTACATTCAGCAAGAACATTATTAAAATCCTCATCATCTGAATAAGTTACTTTTGCACCGAGATAGTAGAAATCTTCAAGTAATGTTGTGGTCTTGGTATATTTAGCATATTTGGTCAGATTATCTTCTGTATATGTCTTTTCGAACTTAGTATATTTCTCCTCAACATCAACTCTCAGATAATAAACTGACTCATCGTAAGTAATTCCATCTATTCCTGTAGCAACCTCAGTTATCTTGTAATAATAATTTCCTTTAAATCTGTATGGTATTGACTCAAACTTTGCTATTGCAGTATAAGAGCCGTTTTCATTTCTCTTGGCATCAGCTGCTGTAACTATTGCTGTATCGCTTCCATAAGGCATCGGCTGCGTCTTAAGTGTAACCGGATTATCCTCGGAATCCTTAGCGTAGTAAGCTATTGGCTCTAGCTTAAAAGTAAAAGAAAGATTTTCATCCCATACTCCGCCGCTAAAGTTTTTGGTTACCTGTATTGGTCCAATAGGAATACTGTAATAGTTACATACCTGAACCGTAGCTACAGCACCGCCTACTTTTACATTTGATGGAGCCTTAACACTGTGGTTAGCTAAGTCTACAGAGAATACCATTCTCCTGTTTCCACCACCTGTTCCATACTCCCAGGCGCCTTGCACTTCCTCATCCCAAGTCACATCATACTTTGTAACTCTGGAAAGATTTGTCTCTTCAATGACTGTGCTTAAGTTATTTTCCTCGCTGTAACTAAAGGTCAATCCGTCTGCAACCTCATCAACTGTATACTCTCCAACCGGAAGATCAAGGATTGTCCACTGTGCACTCTGGTTGTAAACAACAGAAAATTCCCTGCCTGTTGGTGCATGAGTGTTTGCATCATACTCCTTGGCTTTTTCCTGACCAACGTCACCTGCTTTACCTGTAAATCCCTTAACGACTATATAGTTTTGCGTAGCATTATTGGTAAGCCTGAACTTGACATTTGATAAAAGCGCTGTTCCTGTGTTATTGCGCACAAAGCCTGAACCAAAGTCATTAACTACCATCTTATGGATACGAAGCCACCCTGTTCCTGTGTTATAGAATCCAGCTTTGCTTGAATCCATCGCGTACTTTGATTGCTTTGTGATTCCCCATATATATCTTGGGATATCTGCCGTGCCTTTCTTTCCTGTAGCTCTTACCTCAATCTCCTCATCCGTAGGCTTTAATCTGTAATAATATGCCACCTGATTTGGAGTTCCAATGTACACTACTCTGACTACAATATAACTGTCATCTTTTGTTATCTTTATTCCTGAAGAATCATCATTTTTTATATCATTCTCATTGATAACGAAGTAAACACTGTCATTGTAAATGTAATTATTATTGTAGTTAAAGCTAAATGATATATCCTCGCCTACATTAGTAAGTGAATCTGTCAAAGTCTCAAGTCGATTATTTTTTGCATCAACGACCTTAACAGTAAATGTAAACTTGAAATCACCGGGATCTCCATTATTCAAAAACTTGTGAAGAGATATTCCGACGCTTCCCTTCGTAGTAGTGTTATTAAATGTAGGAATTATATCCCCGTCTTTGCTGTAATACTTTTTAGTGCAAGCTTCGTCAGTGAAGTACTCCGGAGCACTCACCTGATAATACATATGCTTGGTAACTTCATTCATCTTCTTCATTGTGACAGTTACTTTTGCATAATATACAGTCTTATCGGCCGTATAAGCATTACCCTGCGAATCTGTAGCACCGCTGCTCTCTACGATCTTATAAACAAAGGTCTCGCTTGCTCCCTCATAACCTATTGATGTGTATTGATAATTTGACTTATCATTACCTTTCTCACCACCATATGTAATTGGTGTGAAAACAATATTATGAGGAGTATCTGCGCTGTTGCTTACAGTCTGGATTTCTTTCCATCCATCCTGAGCACTCCAATCCTTCTTATATAAAGTAAACTTAAATCCTGAAGCTGTAGCGAACTCTCCGTCAATATTCTTGTAAGCCTGGAACTGAGCTGTTCCGCTTATCTGTGTTACTTCTGTGTAGGTGTTATGCCACTCACCGCTCTCAATTTCTACAGTAGGGAATGCAACCCATCCTCCACATGTTGAATAATTGACCCACTTGGCATTCTTCTGGCCTGAAATGAATACGCCTACTACACCACCGGCACTTTCAACTTCTGTAGCATTGATAAAGTTCCATATAATTGTGCGGCTCACTGCGCTATATTGGTTTGAACCTGCCATAGTATCAGAACCAAGCAGTTCACCAGAATCAGTACTTACTGAAAACTTCTGAATCTTTACTGTAGGTGAAGCCGTAACATTAAATACTATTACCTGGTCTGAATTCTTATAAATATGAAGCTTGTCTGAATTATCAGCCGTGTTAGTTCGGGCTATGTTGCCCATTTCTACGTCATCCAACGATACGTAATATGTTCCCGGACCATATGACCTTATATCAAGGTTGTATTTCTGACTTTTTGTATCATATACAATCTTTGCTGTAGCTTTTCTTGAAGCAAGATCGCGAGATGCCTCTCTTACGTACACCATCATGTCTTCAACTAAAGAATCAAGCTCATAGGTGCTATATGCAGTATCAAACTTAAGATACCAATCGCCTGACGCATGTGTGATCTGCTTGGTATACTCAGCCGGTATCATAAAGTAGGCCGGGTATCCTTTGATCTGGAAGTTACCCTCAAGCCTTCCTGCTATGAAAGTCTGCTCAGCAGGGTTAGTAAGATCGTTACCTGAATGAGATGTGGTATAAGCATTCTTTACTGCAAAGTTTGTCTCAGATTCTCCGATATAGAGATTATCTGCAACCATACCAAAGTTCACAGCATCTCCAAGAACTGTCTTAAAAGTATCTGTACCTGCATCGTGCTTCTGGTAAACAGTAACCGCGTATACAGAAAAGCTCTCAGAACTAAATTCAACCTTCTCTTCGTTTTCAACTGCTGCTGATGCATCATTCAAAGGTTTTACTTCAATGTCATCAGCTGTAATCTCAGTTGCCTCTTCAGTGCTGCTGATTTCATTTGATTCTTTTACTTCTTCTTTAATAGGAAGGTGAAGCACTGTAATCTCTTCCTCTGCAGAAGCTGCAAGATCAGTAGTAAGCTGATTGTCCTTAAACTCAATGCTTATGCTGACTTTTCCCTCTGAAGGCTGGATTTCTTTTCCCTCATACATGAACGCGATATCAAACATGAGTGTGTTGCTGTCATCGTATTCATTTGTGCCTTCAAGGCCTGCCTCATCGGCTATCATCTGAGCATTATCATTTAATGCATTAAGGTAAGCATCGTAATTGTAATTAGTAGATTCCGAAGTGATCTCAGTAACCTTAAATTCAATTCCTTCAGGGAACAGTCCCTTTTCATTGGTTACTGCTGTTACTGTCACCTTGTCATCAGAGTAAACAAACTCTGTCTCTTCAGAAGCCTTTATATAGGTAAAAGAAATCTCGGCATCTTCTCTTGTCTCAAGTTCCTGACCATCTTCTGTAGTAAAGATGTATCCGCCTACAAGCTGGTCTGTGGTCTCTTGAGTTTCATTTTCTGGTAGAGCCTCGTTTCCAGCCTTAGCATCGTTGCCTTCACTGGTATCTACAGCTTCATCACCAGTCTTTTCAGTGTCAGCTGTCTTTCTATCTTCGTTTGTTGCTTCCTTGCCAGATGCGTACTGATCACCATTTTCTGTTTTTGACTTCTTATCAGAAGATTCACCATCTTTGCTGTCATCAGATTCTGCAGCAAGTTCTTCTTCATCCATGAAAATAGGTGTTATCTTTGTAACATTCTTTTCATCATATACAGCACCGGTGTAGAAATAACCATCAATGTTCTCTGCTGTATCCTTTGAAATTGAGAGTTCTTCAAGAACATTAAGTTCTGACGCTTCTGATATTTCTTCGCCATTCTTGTCAACATATCTTGCTGTAAGCTTAACTGAACTTACTTCTTTTTTATCTTTTTCTTCTTCAGCAGATTCTTCCTTGCTATCAGAAGTATAGGTAAGAACTACTGTCTTGTTTTCTTTAATAGAAACTACGCTGCCATCCTCAAGAGTTACTTCGTAATATCTGTGTTCCTCTTCATCCCTCTTGACGGTGATAACTTGAATTATTGTTTCATCGATGGTTGCCTGCTTAAATGTATATTCGTCAAGCTTAGGTGCTTCGCTTTCAAAATCGAGACTGTCTGAAAGACTAATCTCTTTTTCATCCGCAATACTATTTCCATCCTCATCTACATAGGAAACAGTAAGAACAACATCCTCTAAAAGCTCTATATCCTCAGAAGATAATTCTTTTTCTTTCTTGTCAGAATCCTTTTCCTCAGATTTCTCTTCCTTTATCTTCTCTTCATCAGTCTTCGTGTCTTTGGATTTTCCATCCTTAGACTTCTTATCCTTAGATGACTTCTTGCTATCTTTATCTTCGGAAGTATCCTCTGAATCAGCTTCATCCTTAGCCTCATCTTCTTTTGAAGATTCATTGTCGGCTTTTTCATCGTCTGATGACTTATCTTTGTCAGCATTATCACTCTTCTTATCTGATTCAGAAGTCTTTTCATCTGATGCGTTATCTTCATCGGATAACTGCTCATTTGCTGCATCATCAGAAGCTTCTTTAGAAGAATCATCTATGCTTTCATCAGTACCTTTAGATGAATCTTCCTTATCCTCTCCGGATTCAGAAGTTGCATTATCATTACTCTCTGAAGTTTCAGAGCCTTCACTTGCACTTTCTTCAGCCTGTTCTGCAGATTCCGATATTTCTTTTTCCTCTTCATTTTCAGCAGCTGATTTATTCATCTGTTCGATGAGCCCCTGTTCAAATTCATCATCTGCTGTCTCTAGCACAAGACCTACCTGCTTAGCACCATCTTCTGTCATAGCTGTCGCAGGCTTGTTTAGCATATACAAGGTTACTGTTCCGGTAAAAATCGAAACACATAATGCAAAGGCAAGCCATCTCCTGTTGTTACGATGCTTCTTAATGTAGTTTTCTGCGCGATTCTGATCTGTTTTGCGCATTCCCATTACCTCTAAAATTTATTTATCCCAACAAACTTTTGTTACGATCAAAGTCTTCCGCATGCCTTAAACGGAAAAACTCTGAAGATTACTTTCCCGATAAGCTGCTCTTTTGTTACACAGCCCACCACGCTTGATCTTGAATCTATCGAAACGTTTCTGTGATCTCCTAATACAAACCACCTGTTTTCAGGCACCTGATAAGGAAAAGTTATATCAGTAGGATCCAGGCTTTTATCAGATGCATAGCTTTCTTCAAGTGTTATTCCGTTTACCGAAACATTTCCGTCTGCATCAATATCGATCCAATCCCCCGGTGAACCGATTACTCTTTTTACCAATACCTTGTTGTTATAATAAAAAGCTAAAAGCTCTCCAACCTCAAATTCCTGACTGTTCTGTGCTATTACTATCTGCCCTGTCTCAAGGGTTGGCGTCATGCTGTCTCCCGTAACCTTTAATACTGTAAGGAAAAAGCTTGAGATCAGCACTGCAAGCGCCGCCACAAAAACAACTACTAAAAGAGTGTTTCGTAGAACATTTCTATATTCTTTTTTGTTCTTCTCCCTCTTAAGCTCTTTTTTTAATGCTTCCAATGAGGGCTTTTGTAACTTCTCTTCACTCATCTTTTTTCTTTCTGGTGCGTTTTACAGGCTTACTGTCTGCATCTTTAGAACTGCTTTCTTTAGTAGAAGCGCTGTTTGATATTTCACTGACAGGCAGATCTGCTGCCGTCATCTCAGCTATTTTTTTAAGCTGAAGCGCCTCTGCTCTCTTAACCTTTAATTTGCTCTCCTGAATTTCCTTCATAAGAGCCTTGTACTCTTCTTCAGCACTCTTTTTAAGAGTGTTGACATAAAGATCTGCAGCCTTCTGTGCTGATTCCATTATTCCGCCAAGCTGTATTGAAGCTTCAGCAAGGGATTGTGAGTTTTCTATCTTAGTAAGCGCGTCATCAACCTGCTGCTGCATTTCATTCTTTTCTCTGGTAAGTCTTGCCTTAAGTCCTGCAATATCTTTATCAAATTTCTGCTGCATAAGGGCTTTTTGTTCGTTGAACTTGGCTCTCATCTCAGCTTTCTCATCATCAAAGCTTTTCAGCATTGCAGCTCTTTCTTCCGCAAATTCATGCTGCATCTGAAGTTTTTCTCTTTCGAGCTCTTCCTTGAGCTCTTTTTCATGCTGCTTGGCTGCCTCTGTCTCCTCCGAAAATGAGATCATCATTTCCAGAAGCTCAGCTCTGCTAAGCTTTTTAAGATTTATGTCTGCCATTTGTTTCTGTCCTAAATTACGTAATAAGAAAGGGGTATTCTGCATGAAACATAACTATGCAGAATACCCCTCCAGTTAAAAAACTGTTTAAGGCAAATGCAAAGCTACGTCAGTCGCAAAAGAAATAACTCCCTGTAACATGACCACATTACCAATGTGATCCGTTCATCCTTGAACTACCGCGCACTTTAACTTCTCAAAAAAAATAACCGTCTGTTTAATCACTAACAGGCCGGCCATATAATTGATGCTTTATCAAGCACCAGCAACTGGCTGTCTTTCGTCCGAAACGTTTAAGACCCTTTAGCTTTGCGTCACCATCTTTCAATGGCTTTGCCCTTTATTTAGTATGAATCTTAACTATATTAAGCTAATTTTACTTTTTTTTAGCTAAGATTATTTTGCCGCGTGAGATAAATATATACCCATCGGATTATTAATACAACCACTTTTTCATAAAATTTTCACAGTTTCCACGTAAAAATGAGCTGAACATCAGTCCAGCTCATTGATTCAAAATTTCATTCCAAGATGTAAAATTTTTCAGGTTTCCATTTTTTTGACGCTATTTCATCACGGTTTTAATCCCTTTAATATCTGTAAAATCTCGTCAGAAGTGGTGATAACTTTGCTGTTTGCCTGGAATCCACGCTGAGTTGTTATCATGTCTGTGAACTCTTTTGCCAGGTCAACATTACTGCCTTCCAAAACGCCTGATGAGATAGTTCCATCTATTGTTGTTATATCATAATACATAGGATCACCCGAATTAGCCGATGCTTTATATAGGTTTGTTCCAACCTTGTCCAGTCCCATAGCATTAGTAAACTGAGCAACTGCTATTTGAGCTAATGTAACCGTCCTTCCGCTAGTATAACTTGCAATAATAGAACCATCGTTTGATATTGAAATTCCAGACATTTCACCATTAGCATATCCTTTGTTTTCGCCATTGATATTTCCCTTTAATGCATTTATGCTACTAACATGACCAGAATTCTGTCCCGCATAATTATGTGTATATGCAAAATCAACCGTAATTGAACCAAGCACTGAAGCATCGCCAGTAAAATCATATTTATATGTATTACCAGTAACAACAGCCTCTTTCAATTCAGAAAAATCAACAACAACAGGTCCTATATCAAGATTTCTATCATCTTTTTTATCGTATTTATCAAATTTAAAAGTATATGAACTTTCCGCAGTATCATTGACAGTAACTAATTGTCCTGTTAGTCCATCAAAATCCAGTGCTACACTTTCATCAAAATCAACTCGTTCACCATCTGGTTTTATTACACCAGTTAATGAGAAATCATAATCTGCATTTTCTTCCTCACTATAATCTGTAGAAAAAATGAGTGTATATGTCTTCCCATCTTTTCCAACTACGTTGTGTCCATATTCAGAATGAACACCTATAGTACCATTTACACTAAATTGTGTCTCAGTTACTTTTCCAGATTCATCTAGTGTTTCTTCATTATCACCATAATACATAGTGGTATATGGAATAATCCCTTCCAATTCGCCATCAGCTGCACCATACTTTAATAATAGTTTATCTGAATTACCTCGTATAGTATTCCCATCCTTATCCATAATTTGCTGTAAAGACAACAAATATGTCGTATCATCATTATCGCCGGCATCTGTCAAATTAAATTTGAGATTATAGACATTACCATCCGCTCCAAACACTTCAAGACTTATAGTCTTTCCATCGGTCAAACCATTATCATATCTATCAATGTTACCTTTAAAAACAGCTTCACTTGTCGCAGTACCAGCTATTGACTTAGTAGCATCTGAAATAAGCGGTACTTCACCACCAACGCCAGTTCCTTCTAAAAAGTTAACATAAAGACCATCTTGAGTAACAAGATATCCATTAGAATCAATCAAAAAGCTACCATCTCTTGTAAAAAACGTGTCTTGATTAGCGGCACCAGCAGCTGCAGACACTACAAAGAACGAATCACCAGTAATCATTAAATCAAATGGATTATTCGTCGTGATTGCCGATCCTTGAGTTGTGATATTGGTATAAATAGAGCCAACTCTTGCACCAAGACCAATCTGGGAGCTGTTAGTTGCTGCCCTGTTGTTACCGGGCGCTCCTGCCGATCTCATTGTCTGATAAAGAATATCTTTAAACCCTGTAGTCTCGGATTTAAACGCTGACGTATTAACATTAGAGATGTTATTACCTATAACATCCATTTCCATCTGATGGGTTGTAAGGCCGGAAACAGCAGACCAAAGTGATCTCAACATAGTACACGTACCTCCAAAAATTTGCGTCTTTTCCCCGTACGTCCGTGTACAAATGTGACCAAATCATTTCCTCACGAAATGCGCATTTTTTGTATGAACAGTAACGTGAATTTCACATTTAGAAAAGAACCATATAACATCTGCACTCTTTTTATCGACATTTTTATTGCAATTATTTAGTGGAAGGCTATTTTTTTCTTTTAACATATGAATATTGATTGTATAATGGTGAAAAGGTGCGGAAAATTCTGACCTTTACGAATACTAAAGATAGGCAGGACTGCAAAAATGGACTTCAATAAAAGTAATAATGATGCACTCAAAGATGAGATAAAATCCATTGTTGATCTTATTCTCGCTGATTATGAAAATGGTCGCGACATTGATCAGATGGATGTATATAACCAGCCTGACAGGGATGCGGTAAAAGATATCGTGGTAAAGCTGCTGCGAATCATTTATCCCGGCTACTCAAGAGACAAAATCTACAAAAGTTATAATGACAACAATCGCATCGCAATTGTCATAGAAGACGTAATTTACAACCTGCAAAAGCAGATTGCAATTGCTTTCCATCACAGTCCCGAATATATTAACGCGACCGATGAAACTTTGGATTGCGGAGCAAGATGCATCACACATGAATTCTTCAAAAAGATTCCCAAGATACGAGAATATGTCAACTCAGACCTGCAGGCCTGCTACGATGGCGACCCTGCCGCATACAGCAAAGGGGAGATAATCCTCTCCTATCCGGGACTTCTTGCTTCTTCAATAAACAGAATCGCGCATGAGCTTTATCTTTTAAAAGTGCCGCTTATCCCTCGTATGATGACCGAGTATGCTCACAGCAGGACCGGAATAGATATCCATCCGGGAGCAACCATTGGAAAATATCTGATGATCGACCACGGCACAGGAATCGTAATCGGTGAAACCTCCATAATCGGCGAACATGTCAAGATTTACCAGGGCGTTACCATCGGTGGTCTCTCTACCCGCGGCGGACAGGCACTTAAGGGTGTCAAAAGACATCCCACAATCGAGAACAATGTTACTATCTACGCAGGAGCTTCCATACTTGGTGGCGAGACAGTCATTGGTGAAGGCTCAGTTATCGGAGCAAATGCTTTCATCACGGAATCTGTTCCACCGGAGAGTAAGATTTCGATGCAGAAATAAATATACACTAATCCCAAGAAAGCGCATTCATAGCAAAGCGATTTTAATCGATAAGAATATTACATGAAACAAAAAATCAGAAATGATCAGTTATCACGCTATCATTTCTGATTTTTTTATTCATGCCAAATTTATATGTATTCTTAAATGATTACAGTTTTCGCACCTTGCAAATTCTCCACAAAACATATCTGTCACTGAACCATTTTCACAGAAAGGGCACATTAAATTCGTATCTCTGTAATTTCACATAAATAATTTATTGTTTAATTAGTAAATTCAGTACCAGCGAAAATATTGTTGACTGCCGCCATGTACTCGCTCTTACTTCTTGATTTGCGAATCGCTTTAATGTATTTTTCACTGTTTTCAAAATGAGGAATAAGAAACGCCCAATGCTCCAGCATTTTAAAGATAACATTTCTTTCCTCGGGGATAAATTCTTCATACCCACGGTATAATCTGTCGAGGTATTCTTTTAATTCACCAGGCTTAAGCTTCTCTCCGCCATTTATTTCTCTTACCAAAGCAGGATTTGCCAAAAGGCCCCTTCCTATCATAACTGAGTCAGGATAGCCATCTGTATAGGCACCATTCTTTTCCTGACTAGCAGTATTATCGCTATCAATACTTAAATCTGTAGTTGAACATTCTTTTCCCTCAGGCTTCTCATTCGAAAAGCGCTTCCAAAAATCTTCCGCACTTGTAATATCGCCATTGTAACAGATTTCAGCCTTGCCGCCGTTTTCTCGGTAAACTTTGACAGCATTCTTATAGGCATCGATTCTTGGCTGCCCGCGATAAAAATCCTCTCTTACTCTCGCATGGATAATAAGCTCTTTTATCGGATATTTGGCATAGACCTTCATGAGTTCCGTTGCCTCTTCTTCATCATAAAAGCCAAGCCTTGTCTTTACAGATATCTGCGATTTTTCATATGAATCAGTCATTTCATCAAAGATGCCCGATAGCATATTATCAAGATGCTCAACATCCAGTAAAAGACCTGCTCCCTTATGCCTGTTTGTCACCGTCGGCGCAGGACATCCCACATTGAGGTTGACCTCATTATATCCAAGTTCCTTCATCTGCTTGGCTGCCCAGACAAACGTATCTGCGCTCCCTGACATGATCTGCGGCACTATCTCCTCTCCGAAGTTTTCAAACCCTCGGGCAAATTCCGGCTGCACATCTCTTTTTTCTCTTTTCTTAAAATGAAATGTGTGTGCAGCAGTAAGAAATGGTGTGTAATATTTGTCAATCTGCTGCCCAAACATCATATGATGAACATTTCGCAAAGGATAAAGTGTAATCCCTTCCATCGGCGCAAAATAAAATTTCATTTTCTATTCCATCCTTATTAAAATGTAAGCGTTTTCATTTTGTATTATAAATATAGTTATACTGATGTGATAATATTCAGCACTAAAGAATTGCTTTGGCAATGCTGATAAATATTCACAGACACACAGGCTTAATGATTTAATATGATATATGTTATTAAAAAATTTTCAGAAGCACGCATTTACTACATTTTTCGTGCAACAAAGAATGTATAGTTTAAAACATAAATCCCACATATTTATTTATCATTTTATTCACAATTGGAGTATAATATATTCTTGTGTAAATGCACAACACAAATTCAAAACTATAGAAATGGGGAAAAACTATGAGTCAGGAAAAAATAGACGCTTACAAAAAAGAAAAAGCAGGTCGTAAAGAAAGAATCGCCAAGCAGAAAAAGAGAAATAAAATCATAAAGATTTCCAGCATAGTCGTTGTTGCTGCCATCGTTATTGCCATTGCCGGTTCAATTGTTTGGAATAAAGTCAGCGCATCAAACTCATCTTCTGATGCTTCCGCTACAGAAGTATCAACAGATGCTACTGATGCAACTGTATCTGAGACAACTGAGGAAGGAACAGCAGACACTTCCGAAGCTTCTGCAGAGAGTTCTTCAGAGGAAACAACTGAAACAGAAACCTCAACTGAGACTACAGAATCAGAGGCTTCCGCTAATTGATTCGATTATTCATGTATAGTGGGCAAATTGACCCTTCCAAGTCAATTGCCATGCAAGTCATTTTAATCATATTCTAACAGAGTCACAGTATATACACGCAAATTTACAAAGATATCTCTCCTATGGTTTATTTTTTCCATAGGAGAGATTTTTTCAGCACTCGAATGCCCAATATATACCATAGCTTTCTTTGTACTGGTTATAGTGAGTTGTAAATACCAGATCCTTAGATACTCCGGTAAGATCAAATTCCATCTGACCTTCTCTCTTTATCAGGTACTTATCGATGTTTTTGATATATTCATCCACTGATTTTTCAGCTGTAACTTTTAAGTGGTCACTTTCAACACTCCTGGATGCCGAAACACTTACAGCAACTCCATGGGAAGTTGTGCTTATTTTGGCAGTTCCGAGCCTTGCCGATAATACAAATGGTCCATATGAAAAAGCATATGTATCCATGCCATCCTGAAGATTCGTGCATGATATAGACATGGGGAATCTGACAACAATTGTAGTTTCTTTCGTTAAAAAATCGTTTGGTATGACAAAAAATCCTTCTTTTTCTTCTGCCTTTTCGTTAGTTCCTTCAATCTTTACATCCGGTTTGCCACAAATCCATTCCGGTTTGCGAAGCCATATATCGTCATTAACTGTTCTTCCTTCATTTGGTGTGATTGTAATTCTTATCTCATCACTTTTTGAAAGATCACAATCCTGTTTTATCGAATAGTCTCCCATCTTGCACTCCGAAGCAAGATACAACGCAATCAGCATTTTTTCTTTTCCCTGATAATATATGCCTCTCTGAAGTTTGGTAAAATTCTCATAACCTGTTCCTGTGCAGCACCAGAAATTGCCATCAAGAGTGTTAAATACCTTGTGGTAGCCTGTTGCCATGGGCTGAAAATATGTAGTAAATCCGGTTTCATGGTTCTGTGAAGCCATGATTGCGTTTATCAGAGTTCTTTCCACATATTCAAGATATTTCTTTTCCCCGGTAGCCTCAAAAAGTCTCTTGGAAAACTTAAGCATGTTGTAGGTATTGCACGTTTCATTGTTGACGTTTGTTCGTTCCTTATCAAGAACATCGTCTTCTCCGAAGTGCTCATCTTCACTGTTGCCACCAGTCACATATGTATGGTGCAGAACAACCATATCCCAGAACGCTTTTGCATATTCCAGGTATTTTGCTTCATTATGATCAACTTCATATCTGGCAAGCGCGCCAATAAACTTCGGAATTGTAGTGTTTGCATGTGTATTATTTAGAACATTTTCTTTTCCCGAAAAAATCTTCTCAAAAAGCGTTTCATCATCAAAACAGTGAGCTGCTTCCTTAAACTCCTCATATGAAGAATCGCAAAGATTACTGTTTTTCTCATTGAGATCTTTGTTTATCTGATAAAGTTCATAGAGGCAATCGTTCATCCCGCCATACTCTATTCCAAGTACAGTTCTGTGCGTCTCTTTATCCCACTTCTTTGTACGGTTTGAAATCCATTTTCCAAGTGAATTTGCAACCTGCAAAGCCTTTTCATTTCCTGCTACTCTAAACGCAGCATTTAATCCCGTCAGAATTTTGTGCATTGTATACCACGGAACCCATGCCTGTGTAAAAATCTCTCCAAGTCCTTTTTCCACGTTATCAAACTGAAGAGCCGGATTTTCCTGAAACTCCTTTGTAGGAAGATTTGCACCAAAAATAAATCCCTCATACTCAGTTCCGACAGTGTAATCCTGACACTCTTTGAGCGCGTCAATCACATATTCAAGCTTTTTTGCAACTTCAGCCTGCATCTCCTGTGAAAGTCCCGGATTTGCCATTGCCTGCGCCATCGCAGTGATATAGTGCCCAAGTGTATGGCCGCCTATCATGCCATCTTCCCACATACCGCCATAACGTTTTTTACCCTTCATCAGCTTTTCTCTGGCATCCGCGTCAAGACCCGCAATAAATCCTGCTGCCTCCCTGAATCCCGCCAGGAGCCTATCCACATCTAGAAGAAGCATGTTCTTCACATCAATCTTGAGTGCCTCATCGTAATAAACATCTGTCACTTTGACGTTTCCATGAGGAACGCTTTTCCATAAACTTTCCATTTCTTTTCACCCCATCTGAATTTCTTAATATTCAAAAACCACTGTACTAGATTATCCCATATTGCAAAGTGGTTAAATAGCTGACTTATCGATAAAGTGTCATTTTTTCCAAACTTAATAATTCCTTATTTCATCGTGCTATAGTGGATTAATTTTTACAATTTGTGTTAATATTTATCCAAATGGTGTTATTTTTTCATTTTTGGTGTTAAAAGGATTGGCAGACAAATGGCTATAAAAAGGACTAACAAATCAAATTATCTTATTTTCCCGGGAAAAAATCCCCTTCATTATTTACGCTCAGGCAAATTTGTGGCGCTCTCCTCAGACTGGAAGCATCTTAAAATGCCGCTTTTATGCGATTATGAGCTTATTGTTGTCACAGAAGGAACTCTTTACCTGGAATATATGGAAATAGATTTCACGGTAAATGCCGGCGAATACCTTATCCTGCCCCCAAGCAAATCCATGCGTGAAGGCTTCAAGAAGTCCTACTGCGCTTTCTATTGGGTTCACTTCACAGCAGATATTGAACCTTTTCCTGCAATTATAGACAGTGACGAATTTCCGGCATATCAGAAACATGGATGTTTTATCATTCCTCAGACTGCGCCTATACCTCGTTTTGAAAAAATAGCCATCGAAATGAAGCAGCTTCAGGATCTTGAAAGGAACAATTATCCGGATATGACATTGGACGTTATGACCACAGCCATTATAGCGATGCTTTATGGTCAATTTACCGCAGAAAACACATTAGAAAAAGACCCTCTCGGCCAGAAACAGATTTACTCTGATATCGCAGATTATATAAAACGCAACATCTCTAAGAATATAAAAATAGGTGAGATTGCAGATACTTTTGGCTATAGCCCCAAATACCTCTCTCACCTTTTCAGCGAAATACACGGAAGTTCACTAAAGCAATTTGTAATTTCTCAAAAAATGGACACCGCCTGCTTTCTCCTTACCGACAGTAACAAGTCAATCACAGAAATAGCAAGCGCTGTCGGCTTTTCAGATGTTCACAACTTCTCCCGAACCTTCAAAGCCACAATAGGATTAACTCCAAGCAACTACAGAAACACCTTTGCAAAAAGGCTTCTTTATCATGTATGAGGTGCATCAAAGGCTATATATCATGAAAGCCAACCAATGATTTTTGTTGATTCTACACACTTTAATATCATTTAGTTTTTATTTGTCTGCATTAGAACCTCATACAAGTCTTTTCCCATCTTATTCTCAAAGTATTCTTTCAGGAAAAGATTTCTGTCCCATTTATCCTGAGGATAGTAACCATGTCTGCTCTTTACATCGTTCATCCTCTGTTCAACAGGCACGATTCCCTCAGGCAGCGCCAGCGCATCACAAAGCTGTATGAGATAATCATAATCATCTAATTTAATTGATGCTAATAGGCTCCTGAGCTCATCCTGCTTTTCCTCTGAGATATCAAATTTTCCTACATAATCTTCAAGTTTGCACAGGTTAAAAGAATGTGTTAACGCAATCCTCGCTGCATCCTTATAGCCTCTTTCCAAAAGAAAATGATACCCATCATAAACATGTGCCAAAAAGCTTACACCAAATCTTCTTCCGATATCATGAAGAAGCCCTAAAACATATGCTTTATCCGGGTTAAGATCATCACACTCCTTGGCTATCATTCTTGCAGCCAATGCCACATTTTCACTATGCCTCTCCCACGGACCGGGATTAAGGCCTGCTGCCTCTTTTAAAAGCTCTTTTGCCACATCTATCGTTGGTACAACATCGTCATACAAACCTAGCAGATATTCGTCTATCTGAGCAACAACTTCTTTTCCCTTAATATCGTCGTAAAAGGCAAGTCTTTCTATCTCTTCCTTATCTGTTCGTGCTTTTTCTATTTCAGGCAATCTATCCTCTGAAACAGTCAGTCCATACAATGCACCATATTCCTCATGCCATTCCTTGCTAAAGTATGACGGCGCCATATTGTAATGCACAAGCCCTATATATTCGAAAGCAACATCCTTAAGGCCTAATTCCTCCTCAGTTTCTCTGACAATGCATTCCCTTAGAGTTTCACCTTCCTCACGACACCCTCCGAATATCTCAAAGCGCCTGCGCCATTTATTAAAGCCAAGAAGATGCCTGCTGCCGCATTTCACCACAACAAGCGCATTAGTTACAGGTGAATATAGTTTAAGTGCGTCTTCCTCCGGAACATCTATAAATTCAAGTATTTCACTTCCATTCTCAAGTTCCTGACCGTTCTGCGATGTTTTTAGAATCATAGAAATCCCCCATTTCGTATTTAGCCCATATACTAATATATTATTATATTAACTGTAAAAGTTATTGTATATTTATTTAACTGTAGTTTTTACTGTTCAGGGCTCCCAATTATTGCACCTATCCTATCACGTATCAATTCATACAATTCTGCACAGCCTTATCGTCTGGCACTTTCCAATACGCAGTCAGCAGATTCCCGCTTTCTTTCTTGATGAACCCCAAGGATTCATAAATAAACAGCTTACAATCGAATAACGATTGCAAACTGCTGTGAATACCGGCTTTATTTATAACTCAAATCTAATATCTTCAATCGCGTACTTCATCGGCACAAATCGAATTCCATGTTTTTCCTGCTCTTCTGAAGTTGCAGTAAAGCCAAGTTTTTCATAGAATCCTACAGCATATGGTGATGCATTAACTGTAATAGTTGAAGCAGAATTATTAGCAGCACTTATCTCATGCAAAACATGCTCAAAGAGAGCTTTACCGATACCCTGGTTGTGATAATCCTTCTGAACAAAAGCCAACATTATTTGCGGTCCTAATATTCAATCGGAGTGACGTGATTCGAATAATCACCTATCTCTGAAACACGCATGGAAAGGAGGTATGCGGCATCCTTTTTTTCTTAGAAACCACTTTAGGAACCACTTAATAAATAACCGCTTTATTTGCAGCCATTTTGAGAACCATTTACGAAATATTATAGCCTTGTATCCTTAATAACATTTTGGATTTACAAGGCAAAATTTATTGATATAATTATGCTATTGGTGCTACCTAAACGGTTGCGGTTAGTCCTCTATCAGGGAGTACAAGCCCTGTTTATATAGAAACCCGCAAGGGAATAACTATAGGAGGAACCTGCCCTATGATAACCATGGAAGGCATGATTTCAGTACTTGCGCTTTGTGCAACGTTCTTTGGTCTTGGCTATTCCATCGGTAGGAATAGCAAGCATTAAAATAACCGCCCGGTCTGCAAACTAAGCGGTTATTTTAATAATCGTCAAATTTCGGACTAACCGTTGCTGTACGGGTAGCACCTTTTTTATACTTACAATATAAGCGTTTGCACGGCTTGTGTCAATGAAAAGAGACAAACGTTTTTTAAAAAAACATTATTTGATAATTTTCTTTCAGATTACTCCTAGCTGGCTTGTGGTTACTTATCAAACCCACCTATGGCTCCATCGTGCAAAGCATACCAGCTCTCCATACGACTTCATCGCTCAAGCAAACCTCAAGTGTTTGCTTATCTATTTACAATATATTGATTTTGCTGGGATTGTGTCAATAAGATGCAAGTTTTTTTACGGAAGTTTTACAATTTCAGAGCGGTATCTGACGAGAGATGGGAAAAGGTGTTTGGATAAACCGCATGGTTACGCTATTTTTAAGAACCACTTAGGAACCACTTATTAAAAAAGTGACGCTCTTTCTCAGAACGTCACTTTTTATTTATATTATTCTATTTCCTCAATATCCAGATAAAATCCTAAAACCTCACCACAATCTGTGCACTTTCCACGAATTGTAACAGTATCACCTATAGTCATATCCATAACTTTATTACGCTGCTCATCTGTCTTTATTGTGCAATGAACACCAAGTATAGCCCATTCATCATCAGACCTTGTCACTGATATATATTTTCCATCACTGTCTATGGTATTCAACCTTCCAGTAATTTCAATGTACTGACCCTTATACTTGTTTTGTGCTTTCATAGCGTTTCCATTAAGGTCGTCCATCATTTCAGACACATCATAATGTGTGTATTCTATAACTTCTTCTTTTGTTTCTTGTGTTGTAGTGTTGGCTGTCTCTGTCTTAGTAGTAGTTGAACTGCTTCCAGAATTAGATGAATTCCCACCACCGCCAATGCTTCCAATTACACCAAGAACAAAAATAACTGCTATAACAATAAACCATGGTCGCTTGTAGATTGGTGGTTTATTTTTTCCACCACAGTTAGGACATACCTTTGCGCTTTTTGCCATCATCTGTCCGCAATGCTTACAAGGTTTAAGATTTGCATTCTGATTATCAGCCATTTTCCACCTCCAAAATATACGTTATTACGAATATATTCTTATTATATTCGTTTTATAGAAGATATTCAACAAACGCAAGATATTTTACCCTTTTTTTAGAGGAATTTAACTAATGATAGATTATGCGCCATTTTGGGAAACGTTAAAGCGTTCTGGCGAAAATTGGTACACGCTTACTAATAAGCACAACTTTTCTCACAGCACGCTTCATAGACTGAAACATAATAAAGATATCTCAACCAGAACCATAAATGACTTATGCTTAGTTCTGCATTGTGATGTCAAAGATATCCTTCGCTTTATCCCCGAAAAAGAGGAAAAAAGCCCCTATCAGTTTAATACTGATTAGAGGCTTTTACTATTACCATAATCCATATGGAATCTGCATCATCCCTTCGTCAACATCATCATTTCTTTTTGAATCAAGATTATCAAACATATGAATACCGCCTTTTTGCTCAGCGAGCCATATTTCTAATCGTTCAACGGCTTCCATGAACGTGCAACCGCTCAGCATTTGCTCAACAAAAATGCTATCTTTATATGGATGTTTGACTTCTCCAAAGTCATAGGCATGGTCTTTATATACAACAAATGATTTATTAGACAAGAGAACCAATTCTCCCGTCTTGCGCTGTCTGATCTTATCTTGATATCTATCCTGTAAATACTGGATTAAGTCTATATCCTTAGCATTATCAATTCTATCTTGTGTTATTCCTTGCCTTGCAAGTGGAATTAGATACCTAAGCAGCCACAAGATGCGTTTCTATTCTGTTACAGAACAGATTAAAGAAGGGATATCAATAGAACGTGTTCAGTACCATCACGGACACAAAAATCTTGATACAAAGCTTGGATATGTCAGAAGAGCTGAAAAAAGCGCAGTAAAGGACAAACGACTTGAAGAAATCTATCGTTAATGTTCAAGAACCACTTAGGAACCACTTCAAAAAAGTTACAAAAAAAACAGCAAGCCCAGTAATATTCTGGATAAGTGGCAAATGCCTGAGCGCATTTCCTGATATCTGTAATGTCCATGATTATCTCCAAAAATAAAGTAAAGCTCTTGTCCAGAGCCAAAAGCTTTACTATCGGCAATCGTTCACGATTATTTTTTAAGCAGGGGAGTGCCCGGTTCAGCCGACGTGAATCCCTCAGCAAGTGAGCCTGCATATCTTTTAATACAATAAATCTATATGATACATTATCACCACAACAAAGTCAACTATTTCTAACTAAATAATACGATAAAGGATACTGTTTTACAAGCAATAACAGCATTCTTCATAGATTTTTAACACATCGATATAACTATCTCTTTCCAATTCTCAGCCCAATTGTCCTTTAAAACGCAAACATGTTTTTTCTATCAACTCCTAGCTGATTAAAGTTACAACTACACCGGATTCTTGCCTTGATTTCAAAAGAGCTATTGCTTTTGATACTTTGTACCTTGTTAGCCTTGGACTCGATATCACAACCTCACTATTTGCCTCCACAAGATCTCTAAAGAATGTTTCCTCATAATTCCTTCTGTCAAATATGGTATTAGCAATTTTAGTTGCAAAGGATTTCCTGCTTCTCTCTGAATATATCCGTATAAAATCTGTTGCAGTATATAACTCTGCTATCTAACCAACTTGTCTGCATATTCGATAAGTTTAAGAAATTCGCTTATATCCTTAGAAAGTGCATCATCCAAGTTCGCCTTAAGCACATCTGGGTATTGTGCATTATAAGCAGGTCTCATCATATCTTCATACGAGGCTATTAAGTTGTTGACAGAATTTTTGTCTGAAAGATCTGTGTTCTTGATGTTGTTACGGATGCTTGCAATAAGATCCTGATTTGTTGCAATCTCTGTGCTTGCATACGCATTAGTTGATTTTCTTACTTCACTTGGCACATTAACCTCAATGCCAAAATATTTTCATGATGCAGGATCATCATTGGTCTTGGTTTTCTTATTTGCCAGCATCCTTTCCTGAGTTCTGATCAGGTTATGATTATAGTCTTTCATAGCCCGGCTAATATCTTTTGCCTGTCTGTTCACTGAAGTAATATTGATTCCTGTCATAATCATCTACCTCCGTGTACATGAACTAAAGACTTCTCTGCTCTCTTATCGACGCAATCCCTCTATCAGATAACAGGAATGTCACCAATAGCATCATTTATGTCATGAATACTTTTATATCTGGCTATCTACGGTACTACCTTTAACATCATTTGAAAGAAGACTAAGCTTATTGAGGATATTTGTTATTTCGGAATTAACAGCATTCTGCGTATCTTCCATAGATGCACTTTCAGAAATAATAGTTCTCTGGGCTTCCTCTACTCCCATACTGTCAGCTTCTGCACGTTCTCTTCTGGCAATGGCTCGTTTGGTATCAGCACTGGTCCTATTACTCTCTGCAGCGTGTTCCTTGATATTCTCTATCATTTCCTGCTGCATAGCTTCTTTTTCCAGCTTCTTTGCTTCTTCCTTCTTCTCTTCTTTCTTCTTTTCGGCAGCCTCTTTGGCCTCTTCCTCGCGCTCTTTCTGCTCTTCATCTACATGCTCAACTGCTTCCTGTGTCAAAAGAGCTATCGACTCGCCATTTGCAGCATCCATAATCTCTTCAGCTGCATCCTGTGCCTTAATCATATCCTGAGACTTAGCGCGTTCCCTCTTCATGTCAGCATACCCCTGGACATTACCTGCCTGCTGCGCTTTAGCCTGATCAATATCGAGAGCATTCTGCTGATTCTTTGCAACATAGTACAGCGCCTGCTGCTGGTACTCGGACATCTGACTCTTTTTCTCATCCGAGAGTCCTTCTTTGGAATGATTTGCTTTAAATGCAAGCTTTGAAAGTTCCTTGCTCTCCTCACCGTCAGGATCAATTCCGTATTGTTCCTGAAGTTCTTTTATCCTGGCATCATTCTCCATCGTATCAGCAGTCTTTTCGTTTATCACATCCTGAAGACGCTTTATCTCGTCCTTTATCCCCTGCATCTGGGCATCCAGCTTCTTCTCGCTGCCAAATGCATCTGACACAACCTTAAGTGCCTGCTTTCTTGCAAGGCCCCGCCTCTGCTGAACAAGGCTTTCACCCTTGAGATTAGCCCCGGATACTGAGGACAGATTACCACTCTTATGAGCGGTTTTTCCCGCACCTGCGGCAGTCCTGACATTATCCTGATTTTGAAAAGGATTTATTTGAACATCCGTGTTATGTTGTATCCTCATAAAGCACCTCCACCTGTGATAAATCTGACACTATCATGTATCATGCATAGTTATGGTTTTCTATTTGTATATCGGCAAAAAATAACTTTTAGTCAAGCCCTGACATCAAAACTACCATTTGGATTCACAACCATTTATCTATCTTTGGGTCAGTTCCACCACCACCTGTAACTGTACAAACGCACATTGTAGTGTATTCCTCTCCAAATTCTATAGATACGGATTTGAGTGTGAATCATAATCTGTATTCCCCACCGGTGAGGATGAATCGCGCGTAACCGTCCAAAACGGTAAATTCAAGCTCCGTTTTTTTGGGCAGCTCGTTGTTTATTAGCGGCAGATATACTTCAGCGGTAGTGTTTTCGGGTATTCTGACACTCATTTCTATTGCCGCGCCAGCGTCTATTTCAAGCACAATAGCTCCGGCAACCGACGGAACGGTACATTTTATATGCTTCAGCCCGCCCAAATATGGCTTTATTTCAAAGCGTCTGTACGCCGTTTCAAGCGGACGGATGCCAGCTATATACTTTGACATCGTAATAAGCGGACCACCCGACCATGCATGATTTAATGTTCCTTCCCTGTTCCAGTATTCCCAGAGCGTGGAGTAGTCAAATTCGACCATTTCCTTATAACGCTTTTTTATGCGGTCTACAGCCTCATTAATATGTCCCATTTTGCACAGCGCATCAAGCACATACTTTTCCATATACGGGCTCGCATTCTCGGTCGTGAGTACTATTTTTAATATATCGCTGTATTTATCCTTATCCGCCAGTCCTGACAGAACGGCAAGCGCGTTTGCCCGGTCATCGGGTGCGCCGTTTTCGGTATTGTCATAGTAATGACCGTCTTTCCAAAACATAAGGTCAAAATTTGCCCTTATGCTTTCAAGGCGCTCATCATACAGCGGAAGGTCAGAGCTGTATCCGAGCAGCTCCGCCATGCTGCGGCAGGCAGTGAGCGCCATATAGTACCATGCATTTTCCATAGGAGCGATATCGGCATTGTCGCCCCAGTCCGGCCAGTCCCAGCTGCCGGTTTTATGTTCTACAAGACCGTTCTTCATAGCATAGCTTAAAAGATAATCTTTTGACATATTGTATGCACGCTCGGGTACTGTTTTATCACCCGTATATTCATAGTAATACCAAAAGCCCCATATTCCCGCGAGGTTTTGCAGAGGCAGCTCAAACTGATCCTTTCCTGACGGAACCACCGTAAGCATATAGCCACTATCCTCCGCCCAGCCCGCCATTGCGTCCACACCCTTCTTGTAGAGCAAAAGAGCCTTTTCGTCAAGGGAGTACATCATCATCTGCATTTCTACATTGACATCTCCCCACCACTGCGCACGTTCTCTGTCGGGGCAGTCCATAAAGTTGTCGCGCATAGTGATATAAAGCGTGCGGAGCGATTTCTGCCATAGCTTGTTTAAAAATTCATCATCACACTCAAAGTTGCCTGCAAATTCCGTGTCATAGCCCGTTTCGCGGTATTTCAGCTCATGCACCGTAACACCTGCGGGAATGCTGTAATACATTTTTTCACCGTTTATCCAGCCTGGCGATTCGTATTCCTGCTCTCCATTTTTTGTATAATAAACTGCCATAACGCTTTGCGTATCGTATAAGGTATCGATATAATTATCAGCCTTGATATCTATTCGTTTCCCCTCAGGTGCTGTGACCTTCAGATACGGAGTTATCTGCGCGTTATACGGCAAACGCATTTCAAGCACAGTGTCCTTTGTGGCAGTAAACCCTGTATAATCGGCGCTGTTTATGTAGTCCTCAATACCGTAGTCCTTAAACTGCGGAATGATACGCTTTCTTAGCTCGCCCCACGCATCCGTGCCAGCGTTACCGACAACATCGGCATTATCCCAATCGCTTGTATCAAACGATGGCATATACCATTCTCCCAAAGCCCTTGATGCGTCATAATATATGTTTGATTCCGGAAGCCTGAAATTCGCCTTGAAGTCATTTTCGTCCGCCACAACATACGCGGGATCCTTCATGATTTTCCACGAGCTGTCCGACGATACGATCATGCCATCAATATCCGCTTCAAACAGCAGTCCGCCCATACCGCTTGAATAGTGAGAAAAGCCTTGCTGACCGAAATGCCACACAAGCACGGCAATCGTATTTTCACCATCACTAAGATGCCTTGTAATATCCACCTCATCATAATATGTAGAGTTCCTTGACGGCCCGCGCTTGATGCCGCCCTCGATTACGACCATTTCACCGTTTATATAGAGCCAATACTTTGAATCGGCAGCTATCTGCGCTATAGCCCTTTCCGGTGCGCCTTCAAGCGTGAATCTCTTTACAAAATCCATCCATGTGTTTTCACCGTTTTTGCCCTGTTTCCATATCCATTTTGCGTTCATCTTTTAATGTCCTCCCAAGTAACATCATACTTCTCCTGTTATCTCTTTAGCAAGTTCCAATAATGCCACGTGTCATGGCTGTTATAAATGTCGGAATCTTTGCTCTCTCATCAAGCTTTTTCAGCTGTCTGACCAAAACAATCCCATGTTTTTTATCACAATTTAAAAAAAAGCAAAAAGCCCTCCGTTTTACCGGAAGACCCTTTACAAAAGACATAGTTTTATGCCTGTGATTTCTTTCTCTATTTGCTGCGGATAAACATAAAATCATTTCTGCGCCATTCGGCGGCACTACTTTTTTGAACATAACAAAATAGCGGTCCGCCAAAAAGGCGAACCGCAAAATCGGTAATTTTCACATCATAATTTTCAAAACATCAGCCGGCTTTGCTCCTTGGTATAACGTAGGGGTCTCCGGTTTCGGGATCGGTGATGATGGAGCTCTCCATGCCGTAGACTTCTTTCATGAGATCGGTTGTGATGATGTCTCTTGGAGTTCCTTCTGCAAGGAGCTGTCCTTTCTTCATAGCGAAGATGTGGTCAGCATATCTGATGGATAGGTTGATGTCGTGGAGGATGGCCACTATTGTGGTCTTCTTTAATTTGTTAAGTTTTGCCAGGCAGTCCAGGATCTCTACCTGATATGCAATGTCGAGGTAGGTGGTTGGCTCATCGAGAAGAAGGATATCTGTGTCCTGCGCAAGGACCAGCGCAATCCATACTCTCTGCCTCTGGCCGCCGGATAGTGAATCCACACTCTTATCTGCAAGCTCCGCTATTCCCATTGCTTCCATAGCGCAGGCAATAGCCTCATAGTCAGCCTTTGACAGCTGCCCGAAAAGATTCTGATAAGGAAATCTTCCTCGCGCAACCAGGTCTGCCACTGTTATGCCCGCAGGGACAATCGGCGACTGGGGAAGAAGCCCAATCTCCTTTGCCAGGTGCTGGGTTGGAAGTTCGTAAATTGATTTTCCGTCAAGAAGAACGTTTCCGCACTTTGGTTTTAAGAGACGTGCAAAGCTCTTTAATAAAGTTGATTTTCCGCAGCCGTTTGGTCCGATCAAAACACTGAACTTTCCGGCAGGGATGGTAATGTTCATATCCTCAAGTATCAGTTTTTCTTCATATCCCGTGCTGATGTTCTTGGCACAGAAATCATGACTAAGTGCAAATCCATCCATTAGATCTTTTCTCCCTTTCTGTTCAGGTTTAGCAGTAACAAAAGAAGATACGGTGCCCCTAAAAGTCCTGTTATAACACCAACAGGGTACTTCGTCTCAAAAACGTTCTTGCTGACAAGTTCTGATGCAAAAACAAGTATCGTTCCCACAAGGCCTGCAACAGCCATGGCATTTTTGCCGTTCCTGGTGCATTTCTGGGCAATCGGCCCTGATAAGAATGCAACCGATGCGATCGGGCCTGTGGCAGCTGTCGCTGTTGCACTAAGCACAAGCGCGCAGACCATACAGCATACTCTTACTGCTGTCATCGGTACTCCGAGTGTCGTTGCATATTCGTCACCAAGCTGCATCATACGAAGGTATCTGTTACATATAAGAAGCAGTCCGCTGCAAATAACAGTCACTGTCACAATTACCGGAACATCACTCATCTGCACAAGATTAAGACTTCCGCGAAGCCATCTGAGCGCAGTTCCTACATCATACTCTGAGCCCACCAGCAGCATCCATGATATCAGTGCATTCAAAACCGCCTGCATTCCGATTCCTATGAGGATCATCCTGCTTGAGAATGCATGTCCTTTTCCTGATAAAAGAAATATCAGTGTAGTTATGATAAGTCCTGCTGCCACGGCAAAAAAGGAAGCAGCCGCACCGGATATTCCAAGGATCAAAATGCAGAAAACAGCTGCCGCAGAGGATTCTGCCGTAACTCCTATAATATCCGGAGAAGCAAGAGGATTTCTTAACAGATTTTGAAAAGTAAATCCTGAAATGCCAAAAGCAAATCCCGCAAAACCGCCTACCAGCATTCTTGGAAGCCTCAAGGTTTTTATGGTATATGCAGCTCCTTTTGTTTCATTACTAAACAGGTATCCAAACACCTCTTTTAACGAATAATCAGTATTGCCAAGAGTCATCATAAACACTGAAAGGATGCCGATGATGACAACAAGAGCCACGATGCAAAAGGCGTTCTGAACGTCATGCTTTTTATATATTTTTCTTAAATCATTATCTATTGAATTTGTCATATACCTTTTGCCTTTGTCTTCCAAACGATCCAGATAAATACCGGAGCGCCGACTATTGCAGTAATAATTCCAACCTCAAGCTCCCCGGGTCTTCCCAGTATTCTTCCAAGTACATCGGAAAAGGTTAAAAGACCTGCTCCTCCGATCATGGACATTGGAATTATTATTCTCAGATCATTGTCAAAAAGCTGCCTGCAAACATGTGGAAGCATAAGTCCCACAAAGCCGATAGGTCCTGCAAGAGCAGTAACTGACGCGCATAAAAGCACTCCTGCAAACGCAGTAAACAGCCTTATCTGTCCAACCTTTACCCCAAGGGATACAGCCATCTCATCTCCAAGAGCCAGTGCATTTAAAGGGGATGCGCAAAGAAGTGCACACCCTGCACCGACAACAAAAAACGGAATAAGCAGCCTTACATCATCCCAGGTAGCTCCGCTTATGCTGCCCACCTGCCAGAATCTGAACTCCTTCATGACCTGTGAATCAGGAAGCATAATGGTGTTTACCAGCGCTCCAAGAGCTGTTGATACCGCAGCTCCCGCCAGGGCAAGTTTTATCGAGTTTGCACCGCCATAGCCCACTGATGCAATCCCGTATACAAAAAGAGCTGTAAGCAGCGCTCCTGTAAAAGAAAGTCCGATAAGCTTTATTCCGGAGGAAATATTAAGATATGCTATCCCGATCACCACAAGAAGCGAAGCCCCGGTGTTGACTCCCAGGATACTTGGGTCAGCAATAGGATTCCTGGTGATAGCCTGCATCAGTGCTCCCGATACCCCAAGCGCAGCACCGGCCAGAAGCCCAAAAACTGTTCTGGGTATTCTGGCTGAGATAACTGCTGAAATGAAGTCATCTGTAAGTGCCCCTGTAAAAAAGCCCGTCACATCCGAAAAAGGAATGCTCTTGCTGCCATAGGATATTTAGAGAAAAACTCCCAAAAGCACGAAGGCGATCTCCACCACCAGCCCTGTTATTAACTTGTAATTACTGAATTTTTTCTGCTGCATCATTAAGCGCTTTCAAATAGTCATCAATTGCATAAGGAATGGAAAGAACTGTTGGTGTGCTGGCTGCTGCAAGAACATCATTTGAATCGAGAAGCACAAATGCTCCGTTCTTCACAGCCGGAATGTTTGCAAATCTTCCGTCGGCCTGCATTGCATCTACAAGTGACTCTGTTCCGTAAGTGATGATGATATCTACATCAGTCAAAAGATCTGCATTCTCAGCACTTACTGTGATTGAGAAATCCTGATCACTTGTGATAAGGCTCTTTACGCTGTCAGGTGTTACAAATCCAAGGTCTGAAAGGAAGGCAGCTCTTGGATCATTGCTTGTGTAAATGTAGAAGGTTCCAAGGTCATCCTCTGAAAGCCAGAAGAAAGCAACTCTCTTGCCTTCGAGCTCGGGATACTGAGAAAGTTTATCAGCAATGAGCTTCTCTGTATCTTCAACCAGTTCTCTGCCCTCTTTCTCCATGCCAAGTGCAATGGCATCATTTACTGTCTCTTCCTGCCAGGTTGTGGACCATGCAATCTCAGGGTAAGCAACAACAGGTGCTATCTCTGATAATCTGTCATACTCTTCCTGACTAAGTCCTGAATAAGCTGCAAGGATCACATCAGGAGCACAATCTGAAATTGCCTCATAATCCCATCCGTCTGTATCATCAAATACATTCGGCTTTACGCCTGCATCCTCAAAAGCCTTGGCAGTCCATGCAAGAAGTCCATTCTCATCTCTTGGTCCAAAATTGGCCTCTGAAATTCCAACCGGCATAACTCCAAGAGCAAGAGGTACATCGGGGTTGCCCCACGCAATTGCCACAACATTCTCAGGCTTTGACTCAATAACAGTCTCGCCAAGGCCGTGTGTGATAGTGAGCGGGAAAACATCCTCAGATGCTGAAATCTCGTCTGTAGAAGCATCCTCTGTTGCCTTACCCTCAGCTGTCTCTGATTTTACCTCTGTTTCTGAATTTACTTCTGTCTCTGTATTAACTGAATTTGAGGCAGTCTGTGTCTCATTTGAAGCTCCGCAAGCCACTACTGATAAACCCATAACTGCTGCCATAATTGTAGATAATAATTTCTTCTTCATGAATAAGCTCCTCTCTTGTTAGCATTTGCTAACGCCCATCCATATTCTCATAAATTACGATTGTTGTCAACATAATCTTGCACAATTTTTATATCTTTTATTATATGGAACAAAGAGTCGCTCGCGACTCTTTCGCGCACGAGCGGATTGCGTAAGCAATACTTTCATTTCCGCGAGTTGCGCATCCATAGCGGAGCGTTTTTGATCGTATAGGGATTTGCGGAGCAATTTCCTATACGATCAAAAAACTCCCGGCAGCTGCCGGGAGTCTTCCTCAAGAATTATTATCTTGTACAAATTATGCGTTTTCCTTTACAGAACGGGTGAAGGCACCGATTATAAGAACAAGCGCTCCCACAATGAAACCTGCAAATGCAACTACTGTTACGCTAAATACCTGCCAGCCTACAGTATTAACTGAGTCGTAGCTGAAAAGTCCTGCGATGAGAAGGATTCTCTCTGAAAGGATTTTTCCAAAGGCTGTAGTGAAAAGAGCTATCGCTCCCAAAACTGAAATAGTGCCAAGAATATCATGGTTTCCAAACTTATTTGGAAGTACTACCGCAAGAACTGCCAAAACAATTCCGCTACATCCAAGTGCTATAACTGTTCCAAGATTGCCAAGTGCATAGGTAACTGTCATATTGCTGCAGATAGCAGCTGCAACAATTCCGACAACGCCGAGTACTGCTGCAATTATATTAAAGTAAGCTCCAACGCTCTGCTTTTTCATAAAGTCTGCCATTATTACGCCTCCTTCTCTTTTCTCTTTGAAAGAATATACAATACAGCAAAGATAGCTGTAAGAGCAGCGCAAACTCCAATTGCTGTTCTATATGCTGTTCTCCACCATGTGTTAAGCTTAACTACATGAGTTGTTGCATTGTATCTGTTCATAAGGTTACTGGATGCGATTGCATAAAGTACATTATGTGCAGACTCTTTTACCGCCTGCTGAGCATTTGCATCACCTGCAAATACTGTGGCACTGATAGCTGCGCCGTCAGCCTGGTTTGCAAATCTAGGGCTGTCAAGAGTTGTATCTGTATAGAAGCCTGACATACCTCTTGTATCGTAGCAGGTTGCACCTGAAGTAAGAACTGATGTGTAGAGATCAAAGTCATCATAGATATCAGTTACTGCATATCCTGTGAAGCCCCACTCCTTCTTGAGGATTTCTGTCATAAGTCCTGTACTTACTGTACACTCAACAGGTCCGATCTTTGAGAAGGATACCATAAGGCCTCTCATACCTGCGTCATAAGAATCTGTGTCATACTTTGTTGCTTCGAATGCGATCTGGTATGCTCTAAGCTCAACTTCACGGGCTCTCTGCTCTGTCATGAAAGGAGCAACGCCTGCTCTGTTAGTCTCCTGGTCGTTGAACGCATAGTGCTTAGGTGCTGCGATAAGACCATAGTTAAGTGCTCCGATTGCAAATTCCATTGCTGTATATCCTGAAAGGATAGGATCCTCAGAATAGTACTCACCGTTACGTCCGTTGTATGCATGACGGTGTGTGTTAAGTCCAGGGCCCCAAAGGATCGGGATACCTGTAAAGAGTGACTCGATTCCGATGAACTCACCAAGAGCATAGGAAAGTTCAGGGTTAAATGCAGCTGCTGTAAGAGGGCTGCTGCCGAATACTTCAGGGTGCCAGTTTCCGTTTGGATCATCGCTCTTGATGTTCCATGGAGCCTCAGTGTCTTTTGACGCATTGAGGTTAACCGCAATACCGTTTCCGGCATTCTCTGTCATGTAAGTTTCAACAGTTCCGATTGATGATGCTCCGGGAATACTTGGGCCACCAAAAGTTGCAATATACTGAGCCTCTTCAAGAGTCATCTTATCAAGGAGCTCATTCCACTTCTCATCGTCAAAGGATGCGCCTGCCATCTCATAGAACATGAGGTCAGAGTTAACGCCCCACTTGATGTCTGATGTATCATCATCTGTCTTAAGTGTATAGTACTTACCGTTTAAGTAATCGATAAGTCCCTGGTCTGTAAGAGTCATATCGCTGTAAGTCTTAGGATATGTCTTATCCCAGTCAGCACGGCTAAGGTATGTAACCTCACCGTCCTGGAAATAGTTCCAGTCAGCATAATCAAGCTGGTTAGAGATCTTGTCTCCTGTCTTTGAATAAGCAAAGGCAGTTCTTGAAATGACGTCCTCTGTGATCTCTGTCTGGAATGCATATGCAGGATTAGCTTCGCCCACAAGGCTTGCTGTATCTACATTCTGAAGAGCCATGATGTTGTTGAGGGCATCATGTGCACCGTTACCGAATGCAAAATAGTATGTTCCGGGATCAAGGATATATGTTCCCTTTGTTCCGTCTCCGTTGTCAAAAGAGCTGTCGTAAGTTGCAATGTACTGAAGATCAGCCTTTACAGAAACAGTCTCTGACTCGCCGGGCTGAAGAGTTTTTGTCTTGCCATAGTTAAGAAGGACAATTGCACTCTTTTCAATTCCACCCTGCTCATAAGGAGCCTGTCCGTAGATTTGAACGCTCTTTTTACCTGCTACCTTACCTGTATTTGTGACCTTTACATTGAAGGTTGCAGTAGCTGTTGTAACATCGCCTTCCTTGGAAACCTCGATTACAGGCTCTCCGTCGAACTCCATATCAAATGTAGTGTATGAGAGACCGTAGCCAAAGCCGTACGCTACTTCATCATCGTAGTTCCAGTTGCCCTTTGAAGCATAGGTTCCTGCCTTTGATGCAGCATTGCCCTGTCCAAGAACAGCATCATAATATCTGGTCTCGTAATATCTGTATCCAACATAGATGCCTTCAGCCTCAATGATGTAGTTGCTGCTGTTTTCTCTTGTGATAACATCAGCTGCATTCTTGTAAGAGAAGTTACCCATGTTCTGCATAGCAGGTGCTGAAAGGTTATATGTAGGGAAAATATCTGCAAGTCCGCCTGAAGGGCTTACCTTTCCGCTAAGGATATCTGCAACACCGAGCATTCCATATGAGCCGGGTGCACCGATCCAGAGGATCGCATCAATATCCGCATCGCCCTTAAGATCTCCGATCTCTACTGCAGAAGCGCTGTTAACAAGAACGATAACCTTGTCACTGCACTCTTTTGCAAGAGCGATCATATCTTTTTCATTTGTTGTAAGTGCAAGAGGCTCCTCTGCTCCAAGGCCTGAAACAATTCCGCCCGGAAGATAGTCTTCACTCTCTGCGCTTGGTCTTCCGATAACAACGATAGCTGCATCGCCATACTTTGCAAAGCTGTCCTTGTAAGAAGAATTTACTGACTCGATCTCTTTTACAGATGGCTCACCCGGATCATACTCCTCGGAAGGGCCTGCATTTTCTGTGTGAAGATAAGTCTCGTTAAGCTTTGTATAGATTGATGTCATAGTAGGATTTACTTTGAAGCCTGCACCGTCAAACTCAAACTCGTCTCCTGACCATCCATCAGTTGTATATCCTCTCTCAACCTGGCCTGTTGCCCAGTTCTGTGAAAGAGAAGTTGTGATATGATTTGCAAAATCTGTAACGTTATTTTGAAGTGCTTCATCAAGATTAATAAATCCTCCGCAAGCCTTAACACCAAAGCTTGATCCAAGGATTGGCACCTGAGAGCGGATTCCGAATAATGAAACGTTAGATCCGCTTGCGAGTGGAAGTACTCCGTTGTTCTTTAAAAGAACTGATCCCTCTGCCGCCTGCTGTCTGTTAAGATCGATGGCTGCCTGAATGAGTGCATGAGAATTGCCCGTCCCATCCTCATTAAGCAGGTTTGCCGGTGGTGCAAACTTGTCATACACGGCATCCTTGTCATCTGTTACCATCATTTCACTCTGTGTTCCAAGGGCAGTGTCAATAGTAGATGCAAATGACTCCAATGTGTTTCCCGCAATAACGGAAACAGACAAAAGAAATGTCGTCACAGCGGCCATGCCCCTGAAAAGTCCTGTCTTTTTCAATGTTTTTTCCTCCTGGTTTTTTCTATACTCTTCCATTGCCTTTTGATTTCACTTATCAGGTGAATTCTTTCATTGCCTTCTCGATACTCATACCTTCTGCAATGGCTTTTTTTCGCTTCTGGTTGACATCCTGGATCTTCTTCATCTCATCCCCTGTGAGAATGTAGCCCTTCATGGCTATGATCGTGATAACCCATGCAATCATTGGTACTATGCAAAAAAGTATGATAACAACTGCATTCATCCCCGGTGCAAAGGGCGTCTCTGCAGTTGGAAGAGACTTGATTCCGATAAGACTTACAGCTATTCCTACAACTGTGGCAGATAAAGAAGAAACAAGCTTATCTACCAGTGAGAACAAAGTTCCCATTATTCCCGGAATATATTTTCCGGATCTGTAGGTCTCATAGTCTGAACAGTCAGCTACCATTGGAATTGGCATATCTGCTGTGGAGTAATAAGCTCCATAGCCAACTCCAAAGAATAATATGAATAAAACCGTATAAAGGTTTATACTGAATTTTCCGTTTGATATAAGCACAAGGTTAAGTGCCGGTACATCCAGCTTCCATGCAAGGAGAAGAACAAGTACTCCCACATAGCAGATAAGTGCCAGAGATACATATCGAAGGAGTGATGCTCTCTGTCCCTTCTTCTGGCTGGTCCTTACTGTAAGGACAAAGAAAGGAACCGAGAAAATATAACCAACTATCATCATCGGAAGGTAAAGACCATCATAGTTGCCCATCATTGATCCGTAGAGCATGCACAAAACCGTAGTGTTTGTTGCGATCGAAAGGGCCAGCTTGCAGCCTGCTCCTGCGATCATCAGCCTCTTCATAGGGCTGTTGTTTTTGATGATCTCGATGTATTCGGAGATCTTTACTTTTTCCTGCTTGCTGCCTCCGATTCCAAAGTACTTCGGCTGGTCTTTTTCCCAGATACCGATAATTGCAAGGATAGTCAAAAGAATTGATACCGTAATTCCAATTGGTGTAAGAACTTTGTAAAACTCTGCCTTAGAGTAATCTGCAACATTTGCCCTGATGATCGGTGCAAGGAACTGCATGACACCCATTCCGGCGAGAGATCCGACTGTATTGAAAATGGTGAACAGTGGTCTCTGATTAGGATCTGAAGTAAGAACTGTCTGCCCGGCTCTTGTGCAGGATGTCTGGAAAGTGTATCCGATAACCCAGATCGCATATAGTCCTACAAATGCTGCATACCTAAGTCCCATCATGGATTCCGGGATTCCCGGTGTTATCACATACATGGTGATAATGCTGAGTGCCATTATCAGATTTCCTATAACCATAAAGGGTCTGAACTTACCAAACTTACCGTTGGTCCTGTCCATAAGTGCTCCGATTATCGGGTCTGTAAAAGCATCAAACACCCTCATTCCCGTAACCATCACTGAAGCAAACAAAACTCCAAGCCCAAGCACGTTTGAACCAAATGTTGCTATGTAGGCAAGTACCAGAACATAGTAGACATTTGTCGCCCCATTGTTCAGTGGGAAAAGAACCAGCTGATAAAGCTTTGCTCTGTTGATCCCGTCGTTTTTCGTAACTGTTTCTCCCATTTTTTATCTCCGAATCTTTTTGATATTTCTGATTTATTTTGTCCAGTTTGCGCCATTGTCTCCGGATTCCTTAAGCTTATAGTCAGGATTTGGTCTGCTCACCTTCCTGAAAACTGCTTCATCGCTAAAAGAGCCGCTGACAGCCTTAAAGGTGCATTCGTTTTCCAGCGTCGTTGTGAATTCAAAAACATGCTGTCCATGTTTTGTTGCGATCTTATTTCCGTTCTTGAAAAGAGTTACTTCATTCTGATTGGAATAGACTTTAATCTTTATCTTTCCTGACGTTCTGTCTTTAAATCTCTTTGAAGTTATATGGACGAACGGATCATTGCTCCACCATGCTTTGTACAGATAGAAGCTGTCTTTTTTAACCTTTCTGTCAAAGGTAACAAGGCCCTTGTGGTTCATTCCCGGCTCGCCACCCTGGTTTCTTGCATCAGCTGCAAAATCAAACATGTTCCAAACGTGAGTCGCCCACATGAAAGGATTTCTTTCAAAGCATCTGAGCATGTACTCGTGATAGATTGCCTGATACTCCTCTGTGTGATCTCCTCTTCTTGGGTGCTCACTGTGAAGGTTCGGCATTCCCTCGCATCCGTACTCTGAATAACCAAGGCTTCTGTCCGGATAAACCATGTGGAAAAATCTCATCCAGATATCATTGAGGAAAAGCCCCGGAACATACCAGCCCAGATAAAGGTTCCAGCTGACTGTATCTGTAATGTGTGCCACCTTATTGAACGGTCCGCACATTGCATAACATGCCAGTGTTGTAAATCTTGTATTATCCATCTCATGACAAAGGTCATTGAGCTGTCTGTGATTGTCCAGCATATCTGCCTTGTCCTTGGTGGATATTGTTATCTCATTGGATATACCCCAGCAGACAATTGAAGGATGATTGTAGTTCTGAACTATAAGCTCCTTCATCTGGCTGATGGTATTGGCCCTTCCTTCAGGCATATGCTCTGAAATATATGGAATCTCGGCCCAGACTATCATTCCTCTCTCATCGCAGAGATCGTAGAAAGTCTGACTGTGCTGATAATGTGCAAGTCTTATGGTATTTGCACCCATTTCGCAGATAAGGTCCATATCCTCTTTGTGCATCTCATCTGTGATGGCATTTCCAAGGCCTTTTCTGTCCTGATGTCTTGAGACACCGTGAAGTGCATAGCTCCTGCCGTTCAAATAAAAACCGGTCTTTGGATGATAGTGGAAATCCCTGACACCAAAGCGTGTTTCAACTTCATCTGCGACTTCTCCGTCTATAACAAGCTGAGCCTTGGCGTTATAAAGATATGGTCTCTCAATTCCGTCCCACAGCTCCACTTCATGGATGCAGCATTCAAGATGTGCTTCGTTCAAAGATCTGCCTGCATTTTGGCAAAAAAACTCTTTTCCCTCCATATCAGAGACAATAATCCTTACATTGCCTCTGTTTGTATTAAGATAGCAGCTCACTCTGACGTCTGCCTTCTTGTAGCCTTCGATCGGACGGGCACTCACCTTTAGTCCGCGTCCTCCGAAGTGATCAAGATCAAATCTTTCTTTATTTACAACAATGAGTCTTACGTCCCTGTAGATTCCGCCGTAGAATGTAAAATCGGCTTTCTGAGGATATACTCTTTGATTTGGTCTGTTGTCCACGTTGACCTTGAGGAAATTTTTTCCCTCAACAAGGTGATCTGTAATATTTGCTCTGAAGGTTGAATATCCGCCTTCATGTCTTATAACTTTCTGCGAATTCAGGTATACATCGCACTCCGAGTTAACACCATCAAATTCGATGTACACGTCCTCTTTTTCCCTGTCAAAAGAAGGACAATCTATCTCTTTCTCATATCTGGCCAGGGTCCTTAAATAATCATTTCCCCCATCCTGTCCGTCAATGTTATTCCAGGTATGGGGAATATTGACCATAACCGGATCATTTTTTTCCAAATAAAACTTCCAACCGTTGTTGATGTTGTAGAACTTTTTCATTTCACGACTCCTTTAATCTGTCAAAATTTTACAAAATTCCGGAATGTAACTTCAATCAAGATGGAATAATCTGCACCTTTTACAGCGTAATTTACAATCATCTATAAAATGCTGTACAATAAGCCTATGAAACAATTACTTGTAGCCATTGTGGAAGATGATAATGAGTACTCCTCTTTCCTTGAAAAATGCCTTTCAAGATACGGATCTGAGAAGGGTTTTATTTTTAATACCCAAATTTTCAATAAGGCCGAAACATTTTTGGATAACTACAAAAAAGCTTTTGACATCGTATTTATGGATGTTGACCTGGGAAAAGGATTTTTGAACGGTATGGACGCCGCCAGGAAACTGAGAAATATCGACGATACAGTCATCTTGTTCTTTGTGACCAACATGCCTCAGTTCGCCCCTGAGGGATACAGTGTGAATGCTCTTGATTACTGTTTAAAACCCATCAGCTACAGCAATCTTTCTGTCAAAATTGACAAAGCGATCAAGCTCCTTTCAAGTAGAAGCGGTCAGCCTGTTAAGATAAAAGAAAAAGAGGGAACAAGAATAGTTTCTTCCAATGATATAATGTACATCGATGTAATGGGCCATGATCTTATGTTCCACACTGTTGACGGCGTCATAGACTCCTATGGTGGCTTAAGTGAAAGAGAAAATGAGCTGTCCGGATGCAATTTTGCAAGATGCAGTGCCTCCGCCCTGGTTAACCTTTCCTATGTTACAGGGCTGTACGGAGATGAGATCGCTGTTGGCGGTGACAGGATAAAAATAGGCCGTTCTAAGAAGAAGGCCTTTATGGAGCAGCTTAACATGTATCTTGGAGGGGGATATAAATGATCTTTGATTGGTTAAACAGCTATAGAGCAGTTGGTTACTTTCTTGAAATTTTTATCGCAGAATTCTTATTCGTATATTCTTTAAAAAAACGAGCTTTGTTTTATCCAAAGCTCATTTCTTTTCTCATCATCTCTGTTTTTCTGATGTCCTTTGTGGACCTTTATCAGACCGCATCCACTTTCATCAGACTTATGTATCTTCTTATTGTGATCGCAGTAAGTATAATAGGGATCTGTATTCTTTTTGACGCTCCGTTTCTGATTCTTTTCCCAGCCTGTATAGCCGGAGTTGCTACGCAGCACATTGCAAATAAGGTGCTTACACTTTTCATGCTCATACCTGCGTTTAGTAAGCTTTCATGGATCTCGTCATTCTATATTCTGTCAGATCTGTGCGTGTTTTTTGTAGTTTATCTTCTTACCTATCTTCTTCTTGCAAGGCATTACAAACCTCAGAATAGCTCCATGCGCTTAAATGCCGTTTCCGTTCTTATCATCATAACCTGCATCGGAGTTAACAGACTGATTGCCGATCATCCGGGAGGAAACATATTTTATGAGGCTGCATCCTGTATCTATGCGATCATATGCTGTAT
Organism: Butyrivibrio sp. YAB3001; assembly: GCF_900112195.1. Classification (GTDB taxonomy): domain Bacteria; phylum Bacillota; class Clostridia; order Lachnospirales; family Lachnospiraceae; genus Butyrivibrio. The sequence continues at coordinate 92,570 of NZ_FOKR01000009.1, read as the reverse complement.
CCTTGCCCTTGTCATCCAGCTCTATCTCTACAGATGGCAACAGCAGAAGGCCGAGGCTCTAGTTGTAAAAGAGCTTCTTACTGCCTCGGAAAAGCAGTACGAACAGTGGAAAACAATGGTAGAATTCATCGGTGTGCAGACCCACGACCTCAAGCATATGCTTGACCGTATTGAGAGACTCGCCGACAAGGAAAATCTAGATCTTCCTGATCTTGGTCCCATAAGAGAATCCGTTTCCAACTTCTCTCCTCTTGTTAAAACAGGTAATGACGTTCTGGATGTACTTCTTCGCAACATGAGCACTCTCTGCACCCGTCAGCACATCCGCTTTAACTGCGTCAGCTACACTGATTGCCTTGGAAAATATGACAGTATGTCTCTGTATTTTTTGTTTGCCAATGCCATCGACAATGCAAGAGCTGCTGCGGATCTGGTCACCGATTCCGACAAACGCCTCATAGATGTGAGCCTCAAGCAATTTGGTGATTCTGTTGTGATACATATCTGGAATTATTATGAAGGAAATATAGTCTTTGAAGATGAATTGCCGGTCAGAGACGTCAGCAGTGCCGGAACCGGCTATGGAATCAAGAGCATCAAGCTGCTTGTAGACAAGTTCGAAGGAGCCCTCAACACAAATACGGAGAACGATATCTTCCACTTAAATATCATTCTTCCGTTAAAAAGCTGAAACCATGTCCAAAGATAGCTATCTGCAGAAAGTCGTTCTAATGGAATCTGTTGAAACAGATTCTGGTGATATAGGATCTGCTGAAACAGATATTCTGAAAAATGATGTTTTATATATTGGGCAGTGGTTTTTTAGGCAGAACAAATATAAGAATATCACTCATGATCTTCTTCCTCTCCATCTTCATTTTCTATACTTTCGTTTGTCTCATCTTTGGATTCAGGTTTGAATTCATTTATTACCGCCCAAGCTACTGCTCCAAAGGCCAACACACAACAAATACCAACAATAATATTTGAAACTAACATTTTCTCTCCATTTCCTGCGTATGACACGCAAATGAGGACAGACCTTGCCTGTCCATTTTTTTAACTATTCTTCACTGTTTGGAAAAAAAAGAGATTATTTTGCCCCATCCTGATTATGGATGTAGCACATTATGCTATGCCTTGACGATATAAAGCTCGTCCAAGGATAGATTGAGGGTAAAACAGAAGTGTAGAAAGCCCCCTCAGAAATCAATATACAGATTATTAAAGACAAGATGACAATTCTTTTACTGGAAGAATTATTCTCTATTCTTTTTAATACTTCACTTACAACTCTTACATCCCTTACCTCAGAAGCTGAGATAATACAAGAGTCACTCGCCTTGATCATCAGATGAGACCTTAGTGGCAAACATGTAGCCTCTGATGATGACTGTAATATATAATCATAGTCTTCTGTTAATTCGAGAGTTTCATGCGCACCAAAGAACAGACCACCGATAATGATGGCCATTGATAAAAGAGCCAGTATGAAGTTCCTAATCGTACAAATACTTTTCAATATAATTATCCTCTTATCAATCTGTGTCCTTGTAATATAATGTATCCCGATTATCTTAATATCTCATCTATAGTAGAAACCGTACTAAAACTTCCGGAATGTACAGAAATTATCTCTTTCATGAGCGGTAGTTCAAAATAACTGATATAGCAGATCAACGTGTTATTCTCTCCGGCAATTGCTCCCCGCGAATCCATGATGGTGCATGTCTTGTTCAACTTTTCCTCAAATCCATATTCAAGTACTTCCTGCATACTCTTAAGCATATGCACGTCCAAATCAGTTCTTAATTTCATATCATTTTTATATCCTAATCTGGATTTATTAAAACGCTGATATATTTCATTGTCAGTGGTGATATTGCAATAAGATTATCCTGATTTATAAGGGATTGTGCCTTAATTTAAATTCTTGAAGTTCTATTATTAATTTCAAATCTGATATTCCTACAACAAAAAACTGCCCTACCTATTCATAGTAGAGCATGTATTTTTACATTATTTTGTTTTCAATAGCTGTTTATCATATTCCTCAATCTGCCTTATAAGCTCCTCAGGTACATCCTTGTCCTGATTTATCAAAATCATCGCCTTTATCCTATAGGGGTTCTCTGTTTCCCCTTCTGCATCATACCCTGTTATAATGGTATGCTTTTCGCCAATCTTTTCTAACCGTTCAAACTTTATTTTTCTTTTATTTATCTCCTCAGGAGTCAGCTTTTTTTCCGAACCAGGTGCAATAAAAGGTTGAGGTTTTGATACGGTATTATTCTGTTTTCTCATATCTTTTTCCTACCTTTCTTGTATGACATATTATACTTCTCGGCATTCTTTAGCATATACTTTATAGCTTCTGTAGCATTATATTTACAACCCTGCTTTTCAAACTGTTCTGCAAGACGTCCGTACTCTTCCAGAACTGCACTTGGATCAAATCCAACATTTTTCATCAGCACATATACTGAACCATCATTCCCAACTACTGTCATTATATACAAGGAATCATTGTTGCAAAACGTCCTCAAATCCCTTGCTGAGAAAGTTCCTGTACTTGGGTGATTATGCAATAAAAGTAACGAATTTTTAGTACTTGTGTCAAGTACTTCCTTAGCCTTAGGATTATTCTTTATATCTACAATTCTATCCTTTTTACCCTTAATAATCCAACTGTCCCATGTATGAGAATCGAGAAGTATGACTGCCTCCATGCTATTACTTTTATATTTCTCACAAAGCTCTTTAGCAACTCTCAAAACTTCTCTGTGCATTTCCTGTATAAACTGATTCTGCTCATTTGTAAAACCAAATATATGTGTTCTTGGAACCTTTTCTATAGCAACATCCGTTATTGCTATTGGCCTGTTTCTTTTTTTCTGTGCAACTATGCTTTCCTGCATTTATTTTCATATCCTTATATCTATTTCTATCCCAATTATATCACATCATAAAATCATACTCTCCACTTCTTTTTCCGATAATATCACAACGTTTTAATGATCCCACGACACTATATTGTGGCTTTTTAGGGCATGCTTATATCAATAATATGTCTATCTTTTGGCAGTGCACTTACAATAACAAAGACTAAAATAAGCCAACCTTGTTTTGTCATTAAACTGTCAACCTTATAAAAAAAGAGCTTCCAGCCAAAAAAGCTGAAAGCCTCTATTTTACTAATCGGAGTGACGTGATTCGAATAATCACCCATCTCTGAAACATGCATGGAAAGGAGGTTTGCGGCATCCTTTTTTCTTAAGAACCACTTTAGGAACCACTATCAATTCATATTCATTGTTCAGAAAATTATTGTATTTCTTTACCGCTGTAACTACTTCCATACCATTACTTTATATAAAACAAAGTGGCTTTCGCTCTAGAGTGCTACGGCCACTTTTCCTATATCTATACTAATTGATTATTGAATTAATAAGTTTGGATTTTGTTCGATACAATAATAATAAAGAGCAATTGGGTCAGGGCCATATTTTTCCTGCAATTCAGGGTTTGCCATATAGTAATCATAAGCATTAAATTTTGCACTATTACCTATCCAATTTTTTAAAAGTTCAATATATGGCAATGGCTGTCCAAGTAAACCGTTGTCCTCTAAATAGGACTTTGGAATATATTCACCTAATCCATTTCTATGATCAGTAATCTCGTAATTATGCACTGGTGTGGAATCTAATCTTCTCTGTCTATTATTATACTCCGCAAGATATTTACAATCTGTTGCATGTGTATAGCTATATGATGTGAGTTTTGTGTATGTGCCACAATAATAGAACACATACGGTTTAGAATAATCTTTCTTTGTTTCCATTGTATAGAATGTATCTGGCAACTGGTAAGATGGACTAATCCATCCCTTTGTTTTGAAATAGTCAACATACTCAGTATAGTAACCAAAATCAAACATCATGTAATAACAGTCCGCTGGCAACCAACCATCCATCATCATTTGAAATGCTGTCTTCATTGAACCTTCTGGGTATCCCTGATGATACTTATCTTCACTTTCATCACCATGAGCCTCATTTATCGCAGTAATAACTACCGACAAATCTGCAGAACCACATGAATAATATCCATCCCCAATGTATGCATCAACAGGAAGATTAGTTTCGTTTCTCTGAAATCCACTCCAACTATCTACATAAAATATATCGTCAGACTGATTTTGAACTCTAGCATCTGCTTCAATAGAGCTAAAAATACCAAGCAAAGCTACCGTACACAATCCTAATGATATTTTATTTATTATTTTGTTTATTATTTTATTCATCTTCTAAAAGACACCTTTAACTCTTATTTTTTTACATTTATTACTCGTATCTGTCAATCAAATTACCTTCTGAATCAAATATATAGATTTCATATATTTCTTCGCTATTATCCTCTAAACCATTTACCAGCATCGTATAATTATCAAGAGAAATTGTATCATGCAGATAGTAAACATTTTGGTCGCCAGAAGTGTTAGCAATCATAAAATGACATAATTCACCTCGCAATGTGCCAAACAATTCTCCAAAATACATATTGTCAATAGGTGCTTCAAATTCCAGATAATAGACTACATCATTACCACACCATGCCATATAATGGCCATCAGCAAACACTAGCTTTTTGTCCTTATGGAGTAATTCATTCCAAATTCGTCCGCCATCCTTCACTCCATCTCGGCCAAACTCAACACCATTTCCAGTTTGCGTTATACTTATTCCCTGACCATAATCAATAGGAGCATATCCGTCATAGCCAGTATTCACAAGTGCTTCAAAATCTTCAACTGGTAATTCCTTAACTTTTATATCTGCTGTTTCAGCGCTCATTTCTATATCTTTTTCAATCTGATTTGTTTCAATCTGTACAGTATCATCTTTAACAGATACAGTCGCTGAGTCATTTGCCTTGCCACAGGCAGTTACATTCATCAGCAAAGCGCTAACAAGCGCTGTTATAAGTATTATTTTTTTATTAGTCATTTATTTTTCTCCTAGACAACATTAAACATTGTCATTAATAACATCTATTTTCTTATTACTTCTAACTAAGCGCCAACCTGCAGTCAAGCAGCAAAGAGAAGCAATCGCAGCAACACCGATAATAATCGTAGTTTTTAACGAGATTGGAAACGTCTGTGGAAGAATAATGCTTTCCAGTATTTCTCCGCAAGTAATGCAGCTAATAGTCTGCTCACCTTCAGAAAAAGCTCTAGGCTTCTTTGAAATCACAGCTTCTCCTTCAGAATGGCCAAGTGCCGGAATACTTTCCTTATATGAATCTCCACATGTAGTACATGTGTAAGTATCAGTTCCGTCAGCAGTACAGGTTGGATCCACAGTTACTTTTTCGTAACTGTGTCCTACTGCAGGAAGCACCTCTTCATAAGAATCTCCACATCCTGAACATGTGAATGTATCAAGCCCTTCTAATGTGCATGTTGGCTCAGTTGTAATCTTTTCATAAGAATGAGCAATAGGTTCTGATATTTCCTCAGATTTGGTCTTGCCTGTAAGTGAATTCTTGTACTCTACAGTAGTTCCTTTAGTACAAGTAGCATCTGTTCTTGAAACTTCCTCCCATGCTGCATCTATCTGCTCTTGAGTGTACTTAGGAGTTTTCTTATATGGATTTGCTTCAGGTGGTAAGCCAAGGCTTTCTAATACCTGAGGTATTCCATCTGCAATATTCTCTTCACTCCATCCCTGTTTTCTTAAAAAATTTATACAATTATTCAAACGTTCGTATGGATCATCTGGAATTTCATATTCACTATAAATAACAGGTGCTCCAGGACTACATTCCTGAACTTTAACCCACCCTTTTTTTGCTTGCACATTTAGTGCAGGACAGATAATCAATACACAACACATGCATGCTAAACACGATAATACTTTTAATAAATTCTTTTTCACTTTTAACTCTCCATTTTTAAAAAATTCCAGCAGCTCTTTCTTGTTCAAAAAGATTTAAAGCTTCTTTTAGATTGTCCGCACGCATGTTGGTGACATAGTATAATAGTATTGCAATAACGTTACTATCAACATATATATCCGGTATAAATCCAAATATTTCAGGATGTTGGTGCAGATAAGCTTTTCTCTTCTCTTCCAATTCATCCATTTTCTTACCTTTTTCATCAGACATTTTTTCTTGTTTATTCATTGCTCTTTTTTTCCTGATATTCGTGAAAACAATTGCTATAACTAATCCCCAAAAGGTACCATAAGCACTTGAACCTGAATCTGCATTCATGAACACATAAGTAAAAAAATCAACAAAAATTCCAAAAATAAACCAGCTAGCAAAAAAACACGTTATTGTTGATTTGGTTTCAGTTTTCCTTTCTAATCTATCCGTTTCTAATTCGTATTCACTCAAAACCAGCTGTTCCTGTCCTTCAATGTCTTTAAATGCTATTGAAGAACATTCATTTAAAGCATTTTTTAACGCACTTATTAGTTCTTCTCTACTCATTTCATTACCATTTTTCATTTCTGCATCTCCTTAATCATAATCATAACAATTTGTCTTCTTGCTTAAAAAAGAGCAAAAAAAATAGCGATACATACGCATCGCTACCAATCACTTGCAACTGGCTATCCCGTAGGACCCTTTAGCTTTGCGTCATTAGATTACTCTAATTTTGCCCTTTATCATATAAATCAATTAACCACTCATTGATTAATGATTTATCGAAAGCGAAAGTGATTATATCACATGGTCTTTATAAAGTCCACAAAAATTTATTCCCTTTAGTAGTCTTTAATTAAGGGAGAACAAAATGGACATAGAAGAAGCAGTAAAACAACGCATTTTAGACTTATGTAAGGAATACGGTTTAACAGTAAACGCATTATCAGTAAAGGCAGGAATGCCTCGTTCGACATTAAAAAACATTATATATGGCACTAGCAAGAATACTGGTATCATAACTATTCAATTAGTATGCGATGCTTTGGGAATAAGTATTTATGATTTTTTCTCTGATGATTTGTTTAAGAATATAGACCCTGTAAAAGATTAAGAGGCTGCATGTGATTATGTAGCCTCTTTTTTCATGTTTTTCTTCTTTCTATCAGCCTCTTTTAGCACCCAAATATTCGTCAACAGCCCTTAAACGAGCATTCACATTCATAGTACCTTTAAAAAGAATGTTGGGATTAACCATGTAGCACTTACCTACTTTTCTCATAAAATCCTTCTTGAGCAACTCTTTAATTGTTGAGTTTACAGTTTCAAGACTCGAGTTGGTCTTAGAAGCGATTACTCTCTGAGTATAAATAAGCTGGTTCTCTTTGTTGATGTTATCAATAATCCAGCACATCACTTTAGCCTTCTGGTTGCTGACAGCACAGAGGGAGGTGATAAACGCCGGCATCCATACCTTATAAAAGTTAAAATCTCTCTCCTCAACGGACTCAACCTTAAACTGCTTCAGTTCTCCAGTATCAGCGTTAACATATTCCTGCATACCTACAGTTTTCATCTTCTTTCTTGTCTTACTATTTTCTCTAATCATGTTTCTTTTTCCTTTCTGAAAATTTTTTTGTTTCTAGCGCGCTACAGATAATATGGAAGTTTTTTTTTAAAGAAGAAAAAGAACATGCTATGCAAACGTCTTTGGGATAATATAAAAAAATAGAACATCTTATTAAGATAATCCGAACAAATCCATCCGCTTCAATCCCGCTTATTCACTAGGTTTATATGCTTTTTGTTTCAGATTTTATTCTTATCTTTAGGTACTAACCTCCGTAGTAACCTTTCCGATTCCTTCCTATTTATATATTTCATACCAAATCATCCTTTATTAGCCTGTGTTTTCATCAGAAGACAATACACACCTTATTATCAGAAGAAAAAGTATCTACTGTTTATTACGGTTAAATATTTCAACTGAATACATATCCGATAATCTTTTTTAAGATATTTTTTGAAAAATGCTATTTCTTTTTAGACATTCCACACAAAAAACCAAATTAAATGCAGGAAAGCAAGAGGGCAGTTGCTTTTCTACCTATAATACTGACGCTGCCCGTTTTCCAGAAAGGAGAAGATATTATGGAAAACACTATTTTTAAAACAAAACACTTTTTTAAAACCGAGCTTGAGAAAAAAGACGAAGAGTTACGTTCTATCAAAGAGGAACTCGAGAAGTTACGTAGAGAGAACAGGCATCTGAGTTCAAAAAACAGTAGCCTCAAGACGGAAAACGAAGCCCTCGAAGAAACAGTCAAAGAGTTGACACCGCTTTCTGAGGCAGATGTCGAAGGAATCAACAACGAGTTACAGATGTACTACGAAAAATATGAAAGTACTTACTGTGATCTTGGACTCCCAAATGCTACGTTCGATTATGCAAGACTCTGTTTTTCTAGTCCGCTTGGTTTGGGCTATTTTGATCCAATCAAGTATCAGAAAAACTCTGTGTATAGAAAGCTGATTGATTTGAACGCAGAAAGGCTCATACACACATATAAAGAATATACCAATCTTTTAAATGTGGCTGGACTGCAGTCAGCAAGATTTTTAAACATGGGAAGAGCTTACAACGAACTTATGCAGAATCTTGACTCAGACTTTTCTGATTCTAACGTCTCTTTAACAGATGAAAGAAGAGAGCTTGAAAAACTTGATTTGAATTATTAATCTTAGTTTTTCTAAAAGGAGGTGCAGGAGGATATTCCTCCTGCCCTAATCACTTGAGGGGAGGCCCACAAGTAGTATTAGGTTACTATGAGTGGGTCTTTTCGTTTCTCAGAGGTGCTAATAATAATCTCTCAACATATCAGAGATTATTACTAGAACATTCTGAGGAAAAGAAAGGACACACGAATGAAATACACGATATCAACCCATAACGGAACTAACATCGCTAGGCAACACAACCTACGTAACTCAAAAGTTGTATCCAAAGAAAAACATGTTGACTTAAATGGAAGGCATGAAACTTGGCTGGATATAAAACCAGAAGAAGCCTATAAAACCATCTTTAATGAAGCAGTCAAAGAATACAATGAAAACCAGAAGCAAAAGGGACACTCTGAACGACAGATAAAAAACTACTATAAGAAAATACAAGAGGACAAGAAGAAACACTCTGTGTATGAAATGATTATTGCAGTAGGATCTTATGAAAATCATCCTGACTCAACTACATCTGAACAGATTTTAAAAGAATTCTGTGCTAGTTGGAGCGAGAGGAATCCTAATCTTGTAATGATAGGTTGCTACTATCATGCCGATGAAGCTGGCGCTAATCATGTGCATATAGATTATATTCCAGTCGCAGATAACCTCAGCAGAGGTATGAAACGTCAAAATGCCCTTGTAAAATCCTTGAATCAGATGGGATATGGACTGGATTCTAAGAACATTCACGATACAGCTCAAATTCAATGGGAAAAGGCTCAAAATCAAGAGTTAGAACGAATATGCAACTTACATGGACTAGAGATTGACCATCCAAAGAGAGAGAAGCAGGCGCACATGAACATAAATGAATATCGTCAGCAAAAGATGATTGAAGAGCTTGAGCGTAAAAACAAACAGCTTGAAGAACAGAAAAGTCTTCTCATAAATCGAATAAACGGACTGATTGATTACCATAATGATCTGAATAAGACCATCAATAGCTTGGAGCATGGTGCAACAAAGCTGGCACATCAAATTGTCAGCAAGGAACATATCGTTAACAGAGACTGTTTAACAAGATAATAGAATACTTACATTGCCACATATCAGAAGGAAGGAGGTGTTGGCATTGGAACAACTGAATAGCAAAAATGTCATCACCTCTTTTCATCAGAAAGACAAGCCTTTAATCGATACTTTCTATATTTCTTTGTCGGAAGATGAAAAATTGCAATTGTTAGATGCCATTTTAACTGATAAAATCGTCTCAAAGGATGTCGCAATATATCAAATGACATTAGATAAATTAAAGAAAGATGTGGTAGAGAAGTTTGCTCCCTATGTCAGGGATACTTCGAAGATAGTATATTACTGTCCATCCAAAAATCAATACAAGGCTCGTGTTCCCAAAGCACTCATTGTAGAGGATAATCCTGCGCCACAATGCGCAGTTTCAGAACTACAGATGTGGGATAAGCTTCACAAGTATCTTTTTGGAGATATCGAGAACACAACCTTAGAAGCACTATATGTTAAATGGTTGGCTGAAAGAAAAGCAGATGCTGATATATCCTCTAAGACCTATGACAGAAATGTTAATACGTGGGACAAGTATTATAAGGGAAATCCGATAACAACTATTCCACTATCTAAGCTCACAGCCAAGAAGATATTTGATTTCTATAAGAGCTTTACCTCTGGAAGATCAATCTCAAGAGCTGAGCTAGGTAATATCAAGGGTATCATCAATATGATATATGACTACGCTGTAGTTAATGATATCGTAAGCTCCAATATTGCCAAAACAGTATCAACAAAGAGCCTTAAATGTAAGATTGTGAACAATAAGGATAAGGTGTATACACCTGAAGAGAGAGAAAAGCTATTCACTTATCTTCAATCTCTTCCTCAGAATGTTTACACTCTGGGAATTATGTTGATGTTCTGCTTGGATGTAAGGATTGGAGAACTGAAAGCTCTTCGCTGGACTGATTATAACGAAAACAAAGGACAGATATACATTCACAATCAGATTGTTGACCGTAAGGACGAAAATGGCAAATGGTGTCAGTTGGAGCTTGATTACACAAAGTCTGGTGAAGATGGTGACAGATGGCTACCGGTTTCGAAGACTGCAAGAAACATATTATCACAGCTCAAGCTTCTAAGTGGTAATAGCGAGTTTATTCTTACAAATCAAGCAGGAACAACTGTTAAGACTAACAAATTCAACGAATATCTGAAGAAATATTGCGAAGCGTGTGGTGTAAGATATCTTAGTAGTCACAAAATCAGATTCTACGCTGTAACAGAACAAGCAAAAGCAGGAATGGATTTATTAACAATCCAGCATAATAGTGGTCACAGATGCAAGTCTACTACTCTTCATTATATGCGAAATGCCAGTAATGAAGCAGTTGCAGACGAGAGGTGGGAAAAGGTATTCGGCTAACCAGCATGGTTAAGCCTTTCGTAGGAACCACTTAGGAACCACTTGTTTCAAACAAGCAAAAAGGCTACAAGCCAGTTAAATACTGAACTCGTAGCCTCTCAATTCAATCGGAGTGACGTGATTCGAACACGCGGCCCCTACCTCCCTAAGATAGTGCTCTACCAACTGAGCCACACCCCGACGACGTTCTCTATTATATAACGGTGTAATTAGAAAATCAACACTTATTTTTTATTTTTTGAAATTTTTCTCATTTAACCTTTTCTCATCAGGTCGTCAAACAGAAGTAACATTTAACTTTTTACTTCTGTTTCTTATTATCAATCTCATTCAAAATGGCATCAGCATTGTCTTTGGTAACTTTAACATAGTTACAGGCAACATAATGCTCATTGTCTTTTCCCTGAAGATAATTGATCATTACGTCTGCTGCCTCATGGGACTGTCGAATATAATCATTAAAGACTGTACCCACCAGAGTTCCTTCTTTAATCTTGTCGAGTGCCTCTGGAAGGGCATCAACGCCGACTACAAACACATCCTTACCGGGTACAAGATTGTTATCCTGCAAAGCTTTAATTGCGCCAAGCGCCATTGCATCATTGTTGCATATGATAACCTCCGGAATTAGCCCTTGCTCTAACCCCTTATCTGTTATGAGTTTTGCCTTTTTTTCCTCCCAGTTTCCAACTTCATCCAAAAGACATTCCATCTCTATTCCGGCATTTTTAATAGTTGAAACAGAGTATACCGTTCTGAATCCGGCATCGATATTTTCCGGCGCGCCCTCTATCATATAATACTGCAAGATTCCGTCCCGATTGCGGTCAAGCTTGTCCATTCCGATTCCAAGAACAAGTTCACCCTGGTAAATCCCTGACTGTCTCGCATCACAGCCAACATAGGTAGCTTTCAGGTTATACTCTTCCCATTTATCTTCCTCATCTCCTGTAGGCTCTCTGTTTATATAAACAACAGGAATCGAATTGCCTGTAGCAAGCTCAGTAATAGTATGCGCCACCGATGCATTTACCGGGTTAATAACAAGTGCATCCACTCTCTCGTCAACCAGCGCCTTAACCTGAGAAAGCTGAACCGCTTCGTTATTGGAGCCACCGTATACTTTAATATTTTCCTTAGAAAAACCCTCAGAAACAAGGTATCTGATAAGTTCGTTGGTAAAAAGAGACATAAAGCTGTCATTTAGCTCATAAATACAGACACCAACGTGCTTGTCCCGAAATGAGCTCTGAGTAGCAGCCACATCACCAGTCACAAGATTACCAGTCCCATTACAACCAACTAACAAAGAAAAAGCCACACATAATGTAACCAAACAGTGGGCTATATGAATTCTATTTCCTTTAATTCCCACAACTTCACGCTCCCCATGCCATGCGCTATTTTTTAGCTAAAAAAGCTAAATTTAGCCCAAGGAATATATTAGCACAAATCCCAAAAATATAGAAGATTATAGTTTACTGTTTCTTATGCAAATGGTCAAACATAAACCATAGCATAACAAGAATAATAGTAGCCAAAACAAAGACATACTGTCCCTTTATATGGAAGCCGCCACCGGAATTATCAGTAATCTTTTCTTCTCTATCCTGAAAAACAAGAAATCCATCACTGATGACATTTGTTTTTACTGTAAGCACATCGGCATCAGGTGATGAATCCTCTACTAACACATACTCTCCCATATAATTTGATAAAAAGAAATATTCTCTGTCTTCTTTAACAAGGTAAAGGGGAATATCCATCTGGATATCAACTTCTTCCCTGGTATTTGAAAATTCTACATCATAGCCATCGGTAAAATTTTTGGACGCAGTTACATCTATGTATATTCCCTCATTTAAAGTGCCATACTCATCCTCATACTCTTTTAAAGCAGCATCAAATCCGCTCTGTATGCTCTCATCTTCCGCTTTGTCAGAAACCACAAACGAAAAGACGAGATCCGCATTTTCACCTTCGCTTATCCTATCAAGTTCTTTTTGCGTAAAACAACTGGTCACAACATCGGAATAGTCAGCAAATCTGAATTCCGGAGACGCGACCTCATTCAGGCTTGTAGAATCAAGCAAGATATTAACTTTTCCCTCACCATAAGTAATATGAGTAGCCTGATGCATTTTGCTCCTGTATTATTCATTATATCGACATCTACAATCTATCATCTCCATCGTAGTAAAAAACTGCCACAATTTAAGTATACACCCTTTATAATCATGGCAGTGATACATTCTCTATCTCTGTGGTGCCATCGGAATAGCGGATTACCCAATAAACCCTTCCTGTCCCACAATCCTCATAATAGTCCTTATCAACTATCTGCGGTTTCTCATCAAAAGATTCTTCTTCGCCATCTTCAATAACAGAATCTTCCGTCCCAATATAGGTTGCCGCCAAAGGAACAGGTATTTCCGATATATTATCTTCCTCTTGCGAAAGAGCCTCTGTTTCAGAGGCATTCTGTGTTTTCTCAATGACAATTACCGGAATATCATCATCTTTTCCTATCCTTCTTTCGAGAGCATTCCTGTATGAAGGCACAAAGCAATATAGCAATAGATTCGCTAAAAACACCGAAAAAATAACTCCTGAAAAGATCAATGAAAACCCAACAAATTTTCTCATATTCTTCCCTGCCTTTTTCAAAACTCAATCGTGTATATTGCCTGTCGTTCAATCGGTCCTGCCGGGTAAGTGGCATCAGTCTGTTTATAATAGCCGCTTCCCTTGGCATTTTGCATCTCAGTGTCAAAGATATACCACTTATTATTCATCTTGATCTCAGTCCATGCATGTGCTGCCCGTCCGCCAAGTGCAGATTCCACCGTGCCCGTGCAAACTCTTGCCTCATATCCAAGTCCTCTTGCAACATATCCAAATGCAGCTGCATAGCCGTAGCAATTACCTTTCTTCTCACTAAGAGTTTTAGATGCATATTCTTTTATCCAGTCGCCTGAGGGCACATCCATACTTCTTTCATACGTAATAGCATCGGAAAAGAAATTGAATGCTTCCTCTAACTGTTTTGGCTGCGTCATATCGCCTGTTGAACTCGCGTCAACAATTGTGCCTGCAAGTGACATTATATTTGAGTATGGCAAAACAATGTTTCCATCATTCTGGCGCCATCTGACTCCATAAATGGTATGAACAAAATGCTCGCCGGGAACTTCCGCCTCAGGAAGATTCCAATTTGCCTGTTCCTCCACCACACTTCTTACCTGCTCCTTTAAATCCTCAGAAAGACCATGAAGCGCATTTTCCCTGATACTTATTACCGTATCCGGAATTATCGCACCTTTAAGGGCAGGAGGAAAGCAGACCAGCTCTGTCATTCCTTTATCATACAGGCATCCACTGTACGAAGCAAAAAATGGGTTTTTCTCACTTACTGTTATCTCACGAAGATTCACAAGATTTCTAAATGCAGTTGATGTTATTTCACTAACGCTGCTCCCAATATGAACCTCTGAGATGCTATAGTCACTTTTAAATGTAGATGAATCAATTGTATCTATTCCACTGGCATTTACTCTGACTGTGTTAAAAAAAAACAAGAAAAATACCAGTAAACATGCATATAGATTTCTTTTTGCAATAATTTTCATAATATATATCCGCATAGATATGACGTATAAGCACTTATTTGATCAGTATTTCTTAGTATTCCGGTTTCTGACCGCTCATCGGATTCTGATTCTTTTGCTGGTTCTCCGTAATCTTATAATCACCATCGACATAAGGAGGCCTTGTGTTGATGATATCGTTCTCTGTTGCATACTGATAATAGCTTTGAACATCCTGCTTACTTCCGCCCTGATTTGGATGCTTTCCGTATCCGGCCTGAGAAACAATAGCATCGGCATAAGCTTCATGGTTGTCGCATACAATCTGACACCACTGGTCATCCCAGGTATTCGCATTTACATGAACCCACTGAAGAGGTGGATACTCTTTATCCTTGTCTGCCTGACATAACTGATTAAGATAATCCAAAATCAGTCCCAATGCTCTTGTTGCGCCTGCGCTCGAATACTCATGAGCTATAAATACTCCGTAGGCCGTTCTGTACAGTTTTCCCTCTGTTGTAAATGTTCCAATATCAAGATATGCTTTTACGATTCCTGTCGCATAGCATACCATTTCAATCTGCGTACCACCGCCATTTGTAGTTACCTGATTGTATATGTTCTGAGCAAGCTGAAGCGCAACACTTCTAGCTTCCGTTTCCTGCCTTCTGTTCATTCCACCGTTACTGTGAATTTCCTGCGGAATAACCACCATACCATCCTTTTTGGTTTTCGTCTTCTGATTGGAGGGCACAACATATTCTTTCTTACTGCTATTTGCCTGCGGAGCAAGCGCCAGCTGCGTATTTGACGTACGCTTTTCATTTCGTCCAAATATTGCCCAGTGCTCTACAAGTTTAGCCGGATCTGCGCCATATGCAGCTCTTAGATCCGCATAGTTAAGGAAATAATAAAGCGGGTTATATCCGTCTTTTTTGGCATAATCAACACCATTATAGACCGTTGTGCCTTTTATAAGGGTATTATAGGTATCCTCAGATATTCCAACTGCATCCGAATATGTTGATGCATAGACTCTGCTTGTATAAGTAGAAAAAAGAACACTCATTCCCATGATCAGACATGCGCTGATCCTAATTACTTTTCTCAAACACCTTTTACATGTCATCGTTATTTCCTCCACTGTAAAGCGTTATTATTCCGACTCAGCATTTTTAACAAACTCAGTAAATATGCGCCTTAATGTTTCACGACAAAAAAGATGTCGATAAGGCTCCACACATTAATCTTATCGACATCTTTTGAAAAAAAATAACTCCATAAAAAGTTTTATATCAAATTAATTTCATCGCATCCACAACCGAGGAAACACCAATGATCTCTATGCCTTTTACAGCTGATCTAAGCTTATTTTCAAGTGCTTTAGGCACTATACATGTCTTAAAGCCAAGCTTTTGAGCCTCCTGGACTCTGCTCTCCGCCATGTTAACCGCTCTTACCTCGCCGGAAAGTCCGACTTCACCAAATGCAACCATATCATCACTTACAGGTTTATTCTTAAAACTCGATATTATCGCAAGGCATATACCAAGATCAAGCGAAGGCTCCGCAACTTTCATTCCGCCAGCCAGATTCACATAGGCATCAAAATCGCCAAGCTGAAGCCCTATTCTCTTCTCAAGAACAGCCATTAAAAGATTCACTCTGTTATAATCCGTACCATTTGCCTGTCTTCTCGGGAATCCAAAATTCGTATGACAGACAAGCGCCTGAACCTCTATAAGTATAGGCCTTGTACCCTCCACAGAACAGGTAACTATCGAACCGCTGGCATTTTCAGGTCTTCCATCCAGCATAAATTCAGAAGGATTAGCCACCTCCACAAGCCCCTGCTCCTGCATTTCAAAGACACCAATTTCATTGGTTGAACCGAAACGGTTTTTAACCGCCCTCAAAATTCTATAGGATGCATGCCTATCTCCTTCAAAGTATAAAACAGTGTCGACCATATGCTCCAAAACTCTTGGTCCTGCCACCTGTCCTTCCTTGGTCACATGTCCCACGATAAACACCGAAATATTCATGCTTTTTGCAATCCTGAGAAGCACTGCCGTGGATTCTCTGACCTGAGAAACACTTCCGGGCGCAGATGATACAGACTCATTAAACATGGTCTGAATAGAGTCAATAATAATAACCTCTGGTTTGGCTCTAAGTATCGCCTCTTCAATATTTGAAAGATTAGTTTCGCACAAAAACTTTAATGTTTCAGAAAAATCACCGATTCTGTTGGCCCTTAATTTTATCTGCCTTAATGATTCTTCGCCTGAGATATACAGGATATCTCTTTTATCCCTTGCAAGATTTCCTGCCACCTGTAACAAAAGAGTGGATTTTCCAATTCCAGGATCTCCGCCCACAAGTATAAGCGAACCTCTTACCAGTCCGCCGCCGAGCACACGATTAAGCTCATTTATATGGGTATCTGCCCTGTCCTCATCTTTCATAACTATCTCTGAAAGTGTAAGAGGTTTTGAAGCTTCTCCATCGGAAAGACCAATAGAATTTGTTTTAACACTACCTTTAACCGCAGGTTTTACCACTTCTTCTGCAAAAGTGTTCCACTGTTTGCACCCCGGACACTGCCCCATCCATTTTGATGATTCATAACCGCAGCTTTGGCAAAAAAATACTGTCTTTATTTTATTCGCCATTACTCCTCCAATCTCACTAAATACACACCTAAAAAAAGACGGTTCTCATCTATTCGTTCCAAATAATGAATAGACAAGAACCGTACCTTAATGACTTTAATTACATTTCAACTCTTACGTTTGCTTTTCCCTCTGATGCAAGCTCAACGCTCAGATTAAGCTTTCCTCCAAGATTTGTGCTCATCTTACCGATACTACTGCCATTTACAAACACACTATACTCTGTATTCTCCAAGAGTCCAAGAGTTATCTGCGCATCATTGTCACCTTCGACGTCAAATTCAACTCCCTTATCTGTTTCTTTAAAACCGTGAACCGCTGTTCCCGGCACTGATTCGTAAACGAAGTTTTCATTACTCTCAAGCTTTGTAATATCCTTGAACGTCTTGACTTTCAAGAGATCCCCGTTGTGTTCGAAATTCTCAACTTTCTTTTTCTCCGGAAGCTTATAATTGCCAAAACTGATGCTTCCGTCATCCTCAGCACGTATCAACTGCTCTATGACAGCCATATCAAACCTCCTGTCGTAAAAACTACTATTATGTATCTGAACACCTACATTATAATTCATATTGGAATCATTTTATATTAAAACTTTTTAAACTTTTGATTTTTTCTTTTTGGTGGTAACAGCAGCCTTTGTTTTAGTTGTTCTTGTAGTTTTCGTAGTCTTTACATTAGCTTTTTTTACAGATGTTTTTCCCTCTGAAGTTGTAAAAACAATCTTTTCATCCTTAAGCCCTACAGTAACGTCTGAATTAGCCTTAATATTACCCTTTAACAGTTCTTCTGCCATGGCATCTTCTATCACAGACTGAATAGCTCTCTTTAATGGTCTTGCACCCATTTTAGCATCAGAATGCTTATCCACAAGGAACTTCTTAACAGCAGGTGAAATAGTAAGATTTATGCCCATCTGCGTCTTGCATCTCTTACTAAGATTCTGTGAAAGAAGCGTTATGATATCCATCATTTCCTTCTCATTAAGAGTATGGAATACCATGATCTCATCTATACGGTTTATGAATTCGGGTTTGAAAAGCTTTTTAACTTCCTCCATAACTCCCGACTTCATGTCTTCGTAGTCCTTCTTGGCATCAGAGCCCGCACCGAATCCAAGCTTCTTGGGATCAACTATCTTCTGCGCGCCCACATTGGATGTCATGATAAGAATAGTATTCTTGAAGCTTACTTTTCTTCCCTTGGCATCTGTGATATGTCCGTCATCAAGCACCTGCAAAAGAACATTAAATATGTCCGGATGTGCCTTTTCAATTTCATCAAAAAGGATAACGGAATATGGATGTCTTCTTACCTTCTCGCTGAGCTGTCCGCCTTCATCATAGCCAACATATCCTGGAGGAGATCCGATCATCTTTGAAACCGAATGACCTTCCATGTATTCGGACATATCAACTCTGATAAGGGCATTTTCATCACCAAACATAGCCTCAGCAAGCGCCTTGGAAAGTTCTGTCTTACCTACACCTGTAGGTCCCAGGAAAAGGAATGAACCAATAGGTCTGTTCGGATCCTGAAGTCCTACTCTTCCTCTTCTTATTGCCTTGGATACAGCCTTTACTGCATCCTCCTGACCTATTACTCTCTTATGAAGCACTGACTCAAGCTTAAGAAGCTTTTCAGATTCTTTTTCAGCAATCTTCTTAACAGGTATTCTTGTCCATTCAGCAACAACTTCTGCAATATCATTCTCATTTACAACAAATCCTGCTGACTGTTCTTTCTTCTTTTCAGCATTCTTTACTCTGCCAAGCTTTGAAATAAGCTGATTTTGTTCCTTGTTAAGCTCTCCTGCCTTTGTAAAGTCAGCATCCTTCAAAGCCTGTTCGATGTCTCCATCAAGCTTTTGAATGCTCTCTTCTATCTCTTTTACCTTAGGTGAAACACCCATAGTTCTAAGTCTTACTGCGCTTGCAGCCTCATCGATAAGGTCAATTGCCTTATCAGGAAGATTTCTGTCGTTGATATATCTCTCAGAAAGATCAACTGCAGCCTTAATAGCTTCCGGTGTTATTGTCACCTTATGATGCTCTTCATATTTGCTCACAATGCCTTTTAAAATCTCTGTTGCCTCTTCCTTGGTAGGTTCATCAACATTGACAGGCTGAAATCTTCTTTCCAGCGCAGCATCCTTCTCTACATACTTGCGATATTCTGTAATAGTAGTTGCGCCGATCATCTGTATCTCGCCTCTTGCAAGAGAAGGCTTAAGAATATTTGAAGCATCAATCGCTCCCTCAGCGCCGCCGGCACCTATAAGCGTATGCATCTCATCCACAAAAAGAATAATATTGCCATCTTCGGAAACTTCCTTGATAACTTTCTTTATTCTCTCTTCAAATTCACCACGATACTTGGAACCTGCAATCATACCGGAAAGGTCAAGTGTGACCAGTCTCTTATTCTGAACCGTAAGGGGCACATCCCCTGCGGCAATGCGCTGAGCAAGTCCCTCAACAACTGCAGTTTTACCAACTCCCGGCTCACCGATAAGGCATGGGTTATTCTTGGTTCTTCTGCTAAGAATCTGTATAACTCGCTTTATCTCTCTTTCTCTTCCAATAACCGGATCAAGCTTGTTCTCCAAAGCAAGCGCAGTCATATCACGGCTGTACTGTGCAAGGATTGATGCTTTCTTGCCGGTTCTTGCAGCAACCTTCTTGCCAAGATCTTCTTTTACCAGATTGGGATCTTCTCCCATGGCGGCAAGGGTTTCTGCATAAATCTTCTGAATCGGAACATTAAGTGTGCTGATAAGTCTAACAGCCACATTCTCCCCTTCCTTAATAAGTGCTAAAAGAATATGCTCTGTACCTGTCTTGTCAGCCTTAAAACGCTCAGCCATTCTGTGAGCTTCCTCAAGGACCTTCTCAGCTCTTGGGGAAAAGCCATCTCTATCCAATGTACGAACGCTGCTGTCCGGTACGATAAGATCCCTTATCATATCCATCATGCGATTCTCATCAATCCCGTTATCGATCAGGATTCGTGATGCCACGCTACCATCCTCAAGGATAAGTCCCATAAGGATATGCTCAGTGCCCACATAGTTAAGTTTAAGGCTTCTGGCTGTTCGTTTAGCAAGTTTAAGAGCATCAGCGGCCATTACTGTAAACTTAGAATCCATTTTTACTTCCTTTCGTAAATATCATAAACATTAGTATCTTCAAGCCATGGTGTTGCGTTCATAGTTATCATAAAGCTGATCAACAAGACCATGTATCTCATCTCTTGAAATGCCTTTGCAAATTGCTCTGGCTAAAACCACTGCCAATTCTGACCTGGCTTCCTTAAGTGCCTGCAGCTTGTTAATATCAATGGCAATTATCGCTCCACGCCTTCTGTCTATCTTCACAAAGCCATCCTGTTGCAAAATAGAATACGCCTTATTAACAGTATGCATGTTAATTCCAATCGTCTCTGCAAGTTGTCTTACGCTTGGCAATTGCTCGCCCTCTCGAAATTGAGACGTAGCAATTCCTAATATTATCTGATTGCACAATTGAACATAAATTGCTTCATCACTATTAAAATCTATCTCTATGATCATGCCATCGCCTCCTTTTCTGTGACAACTTTAGTATAACAGATATTACACATTTTTCAATAAAAAAGAGAGATCACATTCTTCGCAAATGTAATCTCCCACTTAATGAATTCTATTTATTTGTCATCATCGAGATCAAGGAACTCAAACTCAAAATCATCGTCCTCGCCCACAAAGTTGCGTGCTCTGCGCTTTGGAGCCGGATCTCTGTCCACATTCTGACTGCGTCTGTCCTCAGGACCTCTTCTTGAAGGACGTTCCTGCTGCTCTCTTGATGGTCTTCTTGAAGGTCTCTCTGATTCATAATCATCATCTGATCTTCTGTAGCCACGTGAATCCTCACGCTCATCTGAAGGTCTCTGCTGTCTGCGAGCTGAGCGGTTCTCATACTCTTCTTCAGCAGGTCTTCTTGTAGGTCTTACTGTACGCTCATCATTTGAAACCCTTCTTGAAGGTCTCTCATCCTGTTCAGGTCTTTCTACAGGTCTTCTTGCAGGTCTCTCATTTTCGTTCTCTCTTGCAGGTCTGCGTGAGTTATTATCGTTCTGCTTCTTTGGTGCCTGAGAGTAACGATCATATTCCTCTTCTTCGTCCTCTTCATAATAAAGAGATTCTCTAAGCTTAATTCCAAGGAATACTACACCGCCTACAAGAATAAGGCATATAAGTCCAAGAATAATTGCTATTGTCTTATAGTTATCAGCATTCTTACGAAGCTTTGAAACAGCATCTGCGCTGTGGGCAGCCTCAATAAGTTCTTTTACCTTAACTCGGTAACCGCCTTCGTTGTCATACAGATACCATACTGAATTGCCTTCATCATCTGAGGTATAAACCAAAGAATATGCTCCATCACCTGTTGATGAATCAATCACAGGCTGCTGATCCTGTGCTGTTTCTCCGGATTCTCCGTTTTCTGCAGTAACATCATAATTCTCTGCCTCAGTTGTTTCTGTATTTTCAACATTCTCAACAGGAGTATCTGATATCTCTACAAGATCGCCTCTAAGATAACCTGTTGAAGAATTAGCTCCAAAAGTAACCTGATACCAGTTCTTATTATCTGTACCTGTAGCTTCACCGGTAATAACAACTGTATCACCCTTTGAAACTTTTCCTACTGAATCATATGCTGTGCCTGCGCCTTTTCTGACATTGGCATTATCAGCAATAACTGTTGCATTTTTCTGCTCAACTGCACTTGCCTGTGTTTCAGGAAGTGAAACCGCTGTCTGAGTTGCAGGCTGTGAAGCTGCGCCGTCAGAAGAACCGGACTTACTGACAAGGTCACTTCTAACATATCCGTATTCACTCTTGTTTACAAAAATCTTGTACCAAACATAACCTGAAGCATCTGTTGCCTCATCTACAATATCAACCGTATCACCATTCTTAAGACTT
This sequence comes from Butyrivibrio sp. YAB3001, assembly GCF_900112195.1. Classification (GTDB taxonomy): domain Bacteria; phylum Bacillota; class Clostridia; order Lachnospirales; family Lachnospiraceae; genus Butyrivibrio. The sequence goes on along the minus strand of NZ_FOKR01000009.1, from coordinate 70,220 downwards.
GATACCTGTGATGCAGTCGTGCTTGCTGATGATCTGACCTTTACATTATCAGAAGTAACCTTTCCGGTTGTCTGAGTATAAGCAAACGCTGAAACTCCTGTGCCGGCAAAAACCGAAATTGCAACGCCGGCAGCAAGCATAATACCTGCTACTCTCTTTCCCAACTTATTCATTTTACTACCTCCTTTGCATCATCTATAGCTTTTCCTATATCATGACGCATGTACTTATTTTCGAAGCTAACCCATTCTGTAGCTTCATAAGCCTTTTCTCTGGCCTCTTTAAGCGTATCTCCCTTAGCTGTAATTCCAAGGACTCTTCCGCCGTTTGTCACAATGCCTTGCTCAGTAGCCTTGGTTCCTGCATGGAAACAATAATATCCGTCTTTTCCATCAAACTTATCAAGCCCCGTGATAAGCTTACCCTTTTCATAGCTAAGAGGATATCCATCACTTGCAAGAACTACACAAACTGCAGCCTTGTCCTCAAATTCTATATCCATATCATCAAGTTTGCCATCAATACAGGCATTCATGACATCTATGATATCTGTCTTTAATCTTGGAAGTACAACCTGTGCTTCAGGATCGCCAAATCTTGCATTATATTCAAGAACCTTCGGTCCATCAGGTGTAAGCATAAGTCCAAAGAAAATAACGCCCTTAAACTCTCTTCCTTCAGATGCCATAGCCTCAACAGTCTTCCCATAAATGTTGTCACGGCAAAACCTGTCAACTTCATCAGTATAAAACGGACTTGGTGAAAAATTACCCATACCACCGGTGTTAAGTCCTGTATCGCCATCTCCTGCTCTCTTATGATCCTGAGCAGAAGACATTAGTTTATATGTTTTTCCGTCTACAAAAGATAAAACAGAAACTTCACGCCCGGTCATAAACTCCTCTATGACCATGTGATTGCCGGCATCGCCAAACTTTTTATCTTCCATTATTTCCTTAACGCCGGCTTTTGCCTCATCAAGATTCTGACAGATAAGAACTCCTTTACCAAGTGCAAGTCCGTCAGCCTTTAACACGATAGGAAATTTAGCATTCTCAAGATAAGTAAGTGCATCCCCAGCATTGTCAAAAGTTTCGTAAGCTGCGGTAGGAATTCCATACTTTTTCATAAGATCCTTGGAGAAAGCCTTGCTTCCTTCAAGAATAGCCGCATTCTTTCTTGGTCCAAATACTCTTAATCCTTCAGCTTCAAAAACATCAACTATGCCTCCAACAAGTGGATCATCCATTCCAATTATTGTCAGGTCAATCTCGTTTTCCTTAGCAAAAGAAACAAGCTTATCAAACTCCATAGGAGTAATCGGCACGCACTCAGCAAGAGCTGCAATTCCGCCATTTCCCGGCGCACAATAAATCTTATCAACCTGCTTACTTCGGGAAACAGCCTCAGCAATAGCATGCTCACGGCCACCTCCGCCAACAATCAAAACTTTCATTAAAAATACTTCCCTTCCTCAAAACAGTACATTTTTTATAAATGTACTCCCCATTATATATCAGTACTGTAACCTTCTATGATAACCTTATGGTTCTCAACTTTAACTTTGCCATTTGCAATAAGATCTATGGCCTTGGGTAAAATAATCCACTCTGCCTGTTCCATAATCCTCTGCTGTAATGACTTTGGCGTATCATCCTGCCTTATCATTACAGGTTTTTGCAAAATAATAGGACCGGTATCTGTTCCCTCATCTACAAAATGAACTGTGGCTCCGGACACTCTGACTCCTCCTTCGAGAACTTTTTCATGAACCTTAAGCCCATAAAAGCCTGTTCCGCAAAAAGCAGGAATAAGAGACGGATGAATGTTGATAATCCTGTTAGGAAAAGCCTTCACAACACAATCCGGAATAACTACAAGGCATCCTGCCAGTACAATAAGATCCGGCGCTGCATCAAGCAATATCTGCAAAAGAGCCTTGTTAAAATCATCCCTTGTTTCAAATTCCTTAGGGCTCTTTACTACAACAGGTATACCTGCATTCTTTGCTCTCTCGATAGCGTATGCATTGTAATTATTGCTATAAACCAGACATATTTCAGTTCCGGTTATTCTCCCATCATTTATGCTGTCAATAATGGCCTGTAGGTTTGTTCCACCTCCAGATACTAGTACTGCAATCTTCATTAAGGTTGTTCCTCCCGCGGGTGTTTTTTTTATGTATTGAAACTATGCATTTATACAAGCTCAACGCCTTTTTCACCAGCTGCGCAATTACCAACAACCCATGCCTTATCTCCTGATGCCTTGATAGCCTCAAGAGTTTTATCAACATCTGCCTTATCTACTGCAAGTACCATTCCAAGGCCCATATTGTACGTATTATACATCATATGCTCCTCGATTCCACCCTTCTTCTGCATAAGAGTGAAAATAGGAGGAATATCGTAACTATCTTTTTTAACTACTGCTTTTATTCCATCAGGAAGCATTCTCGGAATGTTCTCATAAAATCCGCCGCCTGTAATATGGCTGCATCCCTTAACTTTTACCCCTGCATTCTTGATGGATTTCATCATTTTAACATATATTCTTGTAGGTGTTAAAAGAGCCTCTCCAAGTGTAGTTCCAAGTTCATCATAATATGTTTCAAGACTTTCTTTGGTCATATCAAAGACCTTACGAACCAATGAAAAACCGTTACTGTGAACACCTGTTGAAGCTACGCCAATAAGAACATCTCCATCCTTTATAGTGCTTCCATCGATCATATCCTTGCGGTCAACAACACCAACCGCAAAGCCTGCAACATCATACTCATCCTCAGGCATAAGACCCGGATGTTCAGCTGTTTCACCGCCAATAAGCGCTGCCTCAGACTGTTTGCAGCCTTCTGCAACTCCCTTAACGATTGCTGCGATCTTCTCAGGAATATTCTTTCCACAAGCTATATAATCCAGGAAAAATAATGGCTCACCACCTGCACATGCAACGTCATTTACGCACATTGCAACTGCATCGATGCCGATAGTGTCATGCTTATCAAGAAGAAAAGCAAGCTTAATCTTTGTTCCAACTCCGTCAGTTCCGGATAAAAGAACCGGATCCTCCATATCCTTTATCCTGCTTAATGAAAACGCTCCGGAAAAGCCTCCAAGACCACCCAAAACTTCCGGTCTCATAGTTTCCTTCACATACTCTTTCATAAGCTCCACAGACTTGTAGCCTGCCTCGATATCAACGCCTGCCTTCTTGTAATCCAGTGCCATAATTTCTCCTCATTCCTTTAATACATAAAAGTTTTTATTACTACGACAAAACAAACAAAAAACAGTTAAATTATCAATAATTCTTATATCCGACTTCCTGAAGCTTCGCATCCTTAGCTACAACGCTTTCCTTTAAAGATGCAGAATACTCTTTTAATTTCTGTAATAAAGCATCATCACTTGTAGCAAGAATCTTAGCTGCAAGGATACCCGCATTGGCTCCGCCATTAATGGCTACAGTTGCCACAGGTATTCCGGTAGGCATCTGAACAATGCTATATAATGAATCACGGCCTCCAAGGGATGTTGTATGCATTGGGATTCCAATAACCGGCATAGGGAAAATTGCCGCACACATTCCGGGAAGATGCGCTGCCATTCCTGCTCCCGCAATAATTACCTTAAAGCCTTTTTCTTCAGCGGTCATTGCATATTCAAAGAACTCATCAGGTTCTCTGTGTGCTGAAATAATTCTCATTTCATACGAGATTCCAAGCTGCTCCAGAATGTCAGCAGCCTTTGCCATGACAGGCATATCAGAATCACTACCCATCACAATTCCAACCTTGGCCATACCAATCCTCCATTGAATCAAAAAACTACACAAATCTTTTGTATCATAACATAACGCCACATTTTGTTCCACTATTTTTATTGTTTTTTACTCATCCATTGGCTTGTTCAATTCTTCTGTTCCTTCAAGAACAAATCTCCCCTTTTCTATGATGGTAATACTACTTCCATCATGTCTGACTGCCTTGATCTCACCAAGCTCATCGTATGGAATTGTTATGTCAGTATGGCAGCTAAAGTATGCTTTATCAGGTTCGGTCTTTCTCTTTATAGATATTTCGTTATCTCTTGCAATAATGCTCTTTCCATCCGGATTATATGTTACAGTATCCTCTTCATATGAGTAGCAGGTATCACCAACTGCAAAATGAGGACCGGTCTTCTCAGCAATAAGAATTGGAAGTTTATCTGCAATGCCATATTTTCTGGCTACTACATAGGCTGTAGTATTTGTTCCGATTGCAAACTCACCGATTGGAAGTGTCTTATGGTTAAAGAGAATGTTATCACTGATATACTTCTTACCCTCTTCCTCAGTGTCGAAATTGCTGCAGCTATAATCGGTTATACAGCCATCCTTAAATTTAATTTCGAGGTTCTTAAAGAACAAGCCCTCAAGATAAACTCCTGTCACATGAAGAGTTCCCTCTGTTCCTGTCAAAACAGGAGATGTGAATACTTCGCCCACAGGTATGTTTACATCTGCAACGCAGTTTTCAAAATTAGTCTCATGCGCCTTATCCTTCAGTTCATGGAGCATGACCTTCATCTTAGTATGATTATCACCCATACCCTTAACAATCACATATTCAGCTTCATCGAGAGCATCGATTATCTTCTGCTGAATACCCTGATACAGCTTATAATCAAGAGTGTTTATCCTTACTGTTTCATTGAAAATATCATTAAACTTTTCACCGATATCAGGAACCGGGAAAGAAATAATCGTAAAGCTTCTTTCTTTATTTATTATGTAATCATTTACTATCAGACTGTTCTGGATTCTGAACTCACTGAGCATCTTCTGCTGTGCAGGAGAAAGTTTTACAGCCTTTTCATTTGTCTTAGGAGAAAATGGCACTTCACCAAAGACTTCGATTACTGCAGGGCCTCCAAATAGTTTTGCCTCTTTTTTATATTTTTCACCTGCTGCCCTTGCAGCCTCAAGCTTTCTGGTCACAAAGCTGTTATCCAGGAAAAGAGCCACATCTTCTTTGTGATCATAGTTAAACTGCTTATTAGGGATAGCTCCGTAAGTTCCTCCTCTTGAAGCACTGCCTCCCATTCCGTAAATGCTCATTGGGAAAAGCTGGATTGTGGATTTAAGCCCGATCTTTTCAAGATTATCTATAGCTTTTCTGACCATTCTCTCAAATCCAATATTATAATGAAGCGAAGCAGTCTTTTTTATAGATATATCTTTTCCGGTTATCTCAAAACCTATTCTGTAACCTTCAGTAAAGGTTGTTGCCAGCTTGTCGATTTCTTCCTGAGAGAGTGAATTTAAATGCTGCGCTGTTTTCAGCTCATTATCTGTTATATACTCTCCGAATCTGTACAGATAACGCAGGTCTGTGAGATCAGCTTCAAGAACTATATCTCTGACAAAATTCTTGTCTGAGACAACCATCTCGGCAAAGCCATTCTCTCTGAACTGCTCAGCGTAATCGCTACCAAACCAGTACATGATTTTCCTTATTTCTTCATATGAAGGCTTAGCTCCATTCTGATCTGCAGAAAGGAAAGCCCCATACACTTCCAGGAACAGCTCAATGGTTACTGTCAGCTCAAATAATTCATTTTTAAATACATTTGTTATAAGTCCGCGAACTTCAAAATAAAGAGCTGACAAAAGATGTCCGAAGTCATCGCCAAACTCCTCACAGGCAAAAGTAGGATTCCCATAGCTCTTATCATAATTTGATGGCAGTATATCCTCGTAAAGCTTTCTGTTTAGCTCAGCCAGTTCTTCAATTGAGACACTGTCAAAACCGCCATTTTTGATAAAGTCATAGGTTTCTGTAAGCATCAAAATAAAATCTTTTACAAAATGAAAATATATATCATATTTTTCATCTGAAAGATGCTCTTCTTCAATGCTGCCAAGTCTTTCAACTGCAAGTGCATATCTCTCCTTAAGCACTTCGTTTCCGCTTTCAAATTCGTAAATTAATTCTTCACTATTACTCATATTTTTTCCTTATCTATTTTTTAAGCTATAACCCCAAGTACTATCAAAAAAACAACAAACGCAACCGCGATTGCATTAAGAATTATTCCGATATTGGGGAAAAGTTTGAATATATCCTTTTCAAATCTGGACATAATACCAATTATAAGTCCCACAACAGAAAATATCGCCGCAACAAATGCCGCCGCGGCGTATTTTAAATCTGCCTGACCGCCCTCATTATAGGTCAGTACGACAGTAAGTATTAAAGAGGTAACCGAAATACACCCCAAGACGGCACTCATGATGCCCTTCTCGGGATGTCTGTTATCAGTAAACATAAACCTGTCTCTTACAGGTTCAAGCTTTTTAATATGAAGTTTAAATCTGCTTTCCTTAGACATATATTAAATGATCACTCTTTTTCTGCTGCCAAGAAGCTTTGCGCCACTGATGATCAAAAGCACTCCTGAAGCTATTCCGGCAACAATAGCAATTACCCCAAATGCGATATTTATAGCACCTGTATTCCCCATTACTTTGTATGTACGCTCGTCCATTTTTTCTCCTTATAAATCACAAGATCAGTAGTAAGATTATGTCTGTAAACCCTATAAGTGTTTAAATAAATTCCATAATACAGCTAACTAAATCATTCCCCTGAAACCATTTCGCAGTTCCCGGCCGATTCATGAATTACTTTGCGCCATACTCTGCGTAATATTCGTCGATTGACTTCTTGATATCTTTATTGATGATCACTTCTCCGTCAATAGGTCTGTTATACAGATAACTTACAACATCATCCATAGTAACAATGGCATGTGCGCTAAAACCATATCTTTCCTTGATTTCGTCAAGGGCGCTCATGTCTGAATCCTGGCCTTTTTCCTGTCTGTTAAGAGAAACCATGAGACCAACGATATCACAATCAGCCTGTTCCTGAATGATCGGAACTGTCTCCTCAATAGACTTACCGGAAGTTGTAACATCCTCGATAATAAGAACTCTGTCACCGTCTCTTAACTTTGATCCAAGAAGGATACCCTTGTCACCGTGGTCCTTTATCTCTTTTCTGTTGGAGCAATATCTGATTTCTCTGCCATACAGCTCGCTGATAGCCACGCAAGTGATAACTGAAAGCGGAATTCCCTTATAAGCAGGTCCAAAAAGCACATCAAATTCAAGACCAAAGGTATCATGAATAGCTCTTGCATAATACTCTCCAAGCTTTCTAAGCTGTGAGCCGGTAACATATGCTCCCGCATTCATAAAAAATGGTGATTTACGTCCACTCTTCAATGTAAATTCACCAAATTTCAGGACATTGCTGTCCACCATAAACTCGATAAACTCTTCCTTGTATCTTTCCATACCCCTCTCACTCCTTTATATTAAAAACATTGTATTTACTTTATTTAGCAAGTGCTGATGAAATATCTTCTTTCATGTCAAGAACTGCTGCACGGGCAGCTTCGCCCACTCTGCCATCTGCAAATTCCTTGTAATTCTCATTTTGCCATGCAGCAATGATTCCTCTTGAGGAATTTACAATAGCTCCAAGGCCATCTTCATTAAAGAAATTAACAAGATCCTTACCTTTTCCGCCCTGTGCGCCGTACCCCGGCACAAGAATATATGCATGAGGCATTATCTTGCGAAGTGTCTTACCCATTTCAGGATATGTTGCTCCCACAACAGCTCCCACATTGCTGTATGAGCCATCCATGGAATCAAGCCCCCATTTTTCTACTTCTTCACCAACCCACTCATAAAGCGGTCTTCCATCAATAAGTCTGTCCTGGAACTCTCCGCTTGACGGATTTGATGTCTTAACCAGCACAAAAATGCCTTTATCTTCACGGTTACAAACATTGATAAATGGCTTTACACCATCTGAACCAAGATATGGATTAACAGTTGCAAAATCTTCTTCAAAACCTCTGAAAGTTTTGTCACCTATTTTGACGCTTCCAAGATGGCCAACAGCATAGGATTCCGATGTTGAACCTATATCGCCTCTCTTTATGTCGCCGATAACAATAAGTCCCTTTTCCCTGCAATAGTCAACAGTTTTCTTAAAAGCGATGAGTCCCGGTATTCCCAATTCCTCATACATGGCAATCTGTGGTTTAACAGCCGGAACAATATCGTAAATATTGTCGACTATTTCCTTATTAAAGCGCCAAAAAGCCTCTGCTGCTCCTTCCAGGTTTTCTCCTTTTTCCTCAAAGCAGTCTTTTTTTATGGAATCAGGTACAAAAGAAAGCTTAGGATCAAGCCCTACAACAATAGGTGCGCCTGTGTCTACAATTCTGTCAATCAATCTTGATATCATATTAGTTACCTTTTCCTGTTAGCTTTTGATATAAAAAAATCATCGATAGCGCCTGTTAGTTTTTCCTTGGACATTGACTTAAGAAGATACTTTTCAGGTTTAAGACTTACTACCTTCATTACGCTTTCTTTGTCATCCTTGGCAGTTAAGAAAATGACCGGAATATCCTTTATGCTCTGAGTGTTTCTCATCTCTTTTAAAACCTCAGGGCCGCTCATAACCGGCATTTCATAATCCAAAAGGACCAGATCCACAGGATTTTGCTGAAGGAATGTAAGCGCTATTTTACCTGAACTGGCCATGTATACTCTGTATCTTACTGAGAACCATGTCTTCATCATTCTGAGCATAGCACCGTCATCATCGATGATAAGGATCTTTTTCTTGAGATTCTCATCGACAGCGCTATAGTCAACAACTGTATCCAGCTGTTCAGCCAAAAGCTTGACATCCAAAGGTCTAAGATAGCTCTCCTGCACCTTTTCCTTGGCAATATACATAAGAGCAAGATTAAGTTCTTCCTTATTACCTATAAGATAAAGAAGGAAATGCTCTGCGTCTATAGCCTCATTCAGGTACTTAAAAGCCTCAGAATCCTCTGCGGTAAGATCGCCAAGATATAAAAGATATATCCCGGGCTTATTCGCAATATTCCTGATTTCTTCTCCGCTCGGTGAAGCACTGGTCACCTTATAGCCTTCTTTTTCAAGTCCCTTACCAATAGCATTTAGCATGAAACTTTTCTGATTGCCTATCAGCAAAACATGTTTATCCATTTTGTTCCTTTCTATTTTAAACGCTACTATTAAAGTATATTCAGAAGTCCATCTCTGTCAACAGCAGCTAATAATCTTTTGACCTCTTCATGCTTTTTCTTGTATTCATCAGGTATCTTATAATCTTCAAGCATTTTCATAATATCATCTGCGCTGTCAAAATAAGAACCCGATACAAATTCTTTTATTGAATTATAAGCGCCTTCAAGTTCTGAAGGATCTATAAGTTCTTTTCCTTCGTCATCTTCAGTAGCAAGTATCTCAAGCTTTGAAAGATAACTTCTATATAATTCCAAAAGCTCAGGCGTCAGCTCATGTATCTCTTCAACCCAATTTTCATTGCCGCATTTTTCAAGATATTCTGCCTTTTCACTGAGGTCTATGGCTCCTATGGCTCTTGCTGAGCTCTTAAGGCCGTGCACGTATATCGTATAATTTGCTATATCTCCCTCACGTTCAGTTCTCTCGATGATCTCAGATCTTTCAGATATGGCAAGTCTGAAATCCTTCATAACATCTCTTGCTGCCTCAGGTGAGCCGCACCGCTCAAGCGCATACTCAATATCAACTCCTGAAATAGTAAGAAGCTCCTGCATTGCAGCAATGCTCTCTTCATCTCCTTTTCCGGAATCAGAGACAAATCCTTCATCTCCCGGTCGTTTAACAATTTCCCCAGGTAGATAGCCAAGTATCATCTCTTCAAGCTTGCCCGGGTCCACAGGCTTTGACATATAATTCGAGAAGCCTTCGCTGTAATACATCTCTCTTGAACCCGATATGGCATTTGCCGTAAGGGCAACAACCGGTGTATCAGCGTTCGGATTATCTAAAAGCTCCTGCATTGCATGGAAAGTCTGGATTCCGTCCATCTCCGGCATTCTGTGATCTAAGAAAATAATGTCGTATTTCTTTACCTTTACCTTTTCAAGTGCTTCTTTTCCACTTGTGGCAGTATCTATCTGAATCTGAGTCTTCTTAAGAAGTCCCTCTATTACTGTCAGGTTTGTCCTTGTGTCATCCACAATAAGTATCTTTGCATCAGGCGCATGGAAGCTCTCCGAGTATTCATTATCATTACGGACCGTTTCCTTATATGTCTTTGCAAAATCACCTATAGGTTCTCTGGATATAACTTTTTGCTTTATGTTAAAAGAAAAAACCGATCCCTTTCCATATACGCTCTCCACATTTAGCTTTGAATCCATCATGGTAAGGAGACTGTTAACGATATTTATTCCAAGTCCTGTTCCTTCTATTGTACGATTTCTCTTTTCATCTATTCTCTCAAATGCAGTAGAGAGCTTTTCTATATCCTCCTCTTTGATGCCAATTCCGGTATCTGTTACTTTTACCTTCAAAAGAATATAATCATCATATGTAGTATCTTCCTCATCTTCATCATCTTCATCTGAAAGAATCACATCCTCATAATCAATATTCAGTAAAACACTTCCTTCTTCCGTATACTTGACCGCATTAGTAAGAATATTCAGGATACACTGCTTAATGCGTACCTCGTCACCGTAAAGAATATGCGGAAGTTCCTTGTTCACCTCAACATTAAACTTCAGATTCTTGTCTTTTGCCCTCATTGAAGCCATATTTACAAGATCATTTATCACAGAACTAAGCTCATACTCAACCGGGATAATAACCATTTTCCCCGCCTCAATCTTGGAGAAATCAAGTATATCATTTATAAGTGTTAAAAGAGTTTTGCCTGCGCCATGGATATCTCTGGCGTAACCAATAATCGATTCATCAGTACTCTCTCTGAGAATCATCTCATCAAAACCAAGAACAGCATTTATAGGTGTTCTTATCTCATGGGAAATATTAGACAAAAATCTTGATTTTGCTTCGTTTGCACTCTTTTCAACTTCCAGCTGATCTTCAATGTTTTGCCTGCTCTTAACAAGTTCGATATACTCCATCAGCCTGTAAAAGGTCAGGTCTACCGCACGATATAAATTCTCTATCTCATCACCTGTTGATAATCTCAGTTCGTGAACCTCATTTACTTTTTCGTTAATTTCGCCTTCCTGAGAATTATAAATATCCGAGACAGCTTTTGACAGAACCCTGATAGGCTCAGCAATTCTTCTCTGAGCATATCTGTTCACAAAAACCGCAAGCGGGATGACAATTATCGAAATAAGCATTGCAAGCTTTACACTAAACTGTGAATCCTTAAGTCCAAGACTCATGGAATATTTTACCTCAGCGGCCTGAGAATCTGCTGCCTCTTTTGACAGCTTAAAACTTACTCTGCTTTCTAAGAATTCAGTATTTGTTATATAGTCATAATCTTCCTCGATAACTATGACCTGATCCTTGGATGCGTTTATATATTTCATGGTAGGGACAAGGGTATTTGATGCAATTTCAGCAGATACGCCCAGAATAATCGCTTCAAACACTATGACTCGCATCACAACGCGCCCAACTCTGGAATGGCCTTCAACCTCATATCTCTCATCATCTGATAAAAGAGAATTGTCTATATAGTATTTTCCGTTACTAAAATAGCGCTTCTTTTCATCAGGCATATACTTATAAGTAAGAAAAACTATCATGCATGCAATAAATGCACCTGCAAATTCGTTTAAAAAGAAATAAATAAGCTTATCGGCAGATAGACTTGATATAGTTTTACCCGACAAAAGCCATAATAGAATCCCCCACAGATCCCCCAATACAAACTGCAGAGTAACTACAACTATCAGCGTTTTATAGATTTTTGAAAAAAAATGATTTTTGGAAAATCTGTCAATAACACATACAACAATTAGATATATGAATGTAAGATAAGAAAAGCTGCTGGAAATAATAGAGCGGTAAAAAAAGATCATAAGCACACTCATCATTCCCGGCACAGCCCCTCCATAGGCTGTAGCCAGGATAATGGGAATGTACTTAAATGCATAAACAGCCCCCGCAACGATCTGATTGCCATTATGGACGTATAAGACATGGTTACTGTACATGATGGATAAATATGCCGTGGTAAGCACCAGCATCATGTTTACGATAATCTTTGTTGGTTCCTTGGACCTGTAGAAATTGCCAAAAAAGATGCCTGTTTTCTTGCTATCCATTGCCTTACCTCCTGCAATACTGCGGGAATCAAACGGGGTTATAAAAAATCAACAATCAGTAGTTCAACTTAACGTATATCGTAAATGACATCTGCATTTGCTTTATGTCGTTGACTGTAATTACATATGCCCGTCTCTGTGCATAGAGAATTTATCCATAGGATAGTTCTTTAGATTTTCCAATACTTTTCTGTCATCTGCCTTCGCCAAAAGATTCTCTCTTGCCTTATTTATCTCTGTAATATTCTTATGTCTTGACGGTCCTCCAACACAGCCGCCCGGACATACCATTCCTTCTATGAAATCTTCAGGAAGCTTTCCTACCTTCAAAAGGGTAAGTGCTTTCTTACATTCAAGTCCGCCATGGGCTGCCAAAAGCTTGATCTGTGAGGTATCTTCTCCTCTTTCCTGCATACATTCAATTACAGCTTTAGCTACGCCGCCGCTTCCTGCAAATCTCTTGCCCCAGATTGATGACTCCTGATATGATTCATCAACAGGCTCAAATTTAATATCCTTAGAACGCATAAGTGCCCTGAGTTCGCCGTACGTAACAACATAATCAGCATTGTCTTTGACAGATTTATCCTGAGCCTCTGCTTTCTTGGCAATACATGGTCCCACGAATACCGTTACGCAGCCTGGTCTTGTAACCTTAAGGTATCTTGATATAGCGCACATTGGCGATATAGTAGATGACATATTATTCTGATACTGTTCAGGGAAATGCTTTTTAAGCATGTTTATAAATGCCGGACAGCAGGAAGTTGTCATCTTCTTACCCTCTTTATAGGCTTCTGCCCACTCCTCTGATTCATAGGCAGCTGTCATATCTCCACCAAGTCCAACCTCGATCATATCTGCAAATCCAAGTTTCTTTAAGCCTTCTCTTATAGAAGCCATGGAGATATCCTCGCCAAACTGACCTTCAGTTGCAGGGGCGCACATAGCAATAACTTCTTTTCCTGCCTTGATTTCCTTTATGATATCTACAAGGAAGGTCTTACTTCCAATAGCCGCAAACGGACAGCTGTGAATACAATGTCCGCACTGAATGCACTTATCTTCGTCTATCTTGCAGTAGCCGTACTCATCATAAGTAATTGCTCCCACAGGACATGCTTTTTTACATGGACGCTCCAGATGTACTATTGCGCTGTACGGGCAGGCTGCTGCACACTTACCGCACTCTTTACACTTGGCAGGATCAATATGCATGTGAGTATCACCTGGCGTGATAGCTCCAAAGGCACAAGAATTAAGACATGCTTTTCCCATACAGAATCTGCAATTATCAGTAACTGAATATGCCGCGATCGGACACTCATCACAGGCTGGATCGATTACCTGCACAATATTGGTAGAATCCGGATTGTAAGTAGGATTCTTTGCCATTGCCAGATTTATTCTTTGTCTGACAATCTCTCTTTCCTTGTAGATACAGCATCTATACTCAGGCTTTGGTCCCGGAATTGTCTTAAGAACCAGCTGCTCGATATGCTCCTGATCATTTATGCCGTCCCACTCAAGTCTGCACACTTCTTCCATGATTTTGTGCTTAAAGCTATTCATACTTTCGTCATTTGTTACCATAATGCAATACCCCCTTGCCTAAGAAAAAAAGAATGGATAGTTTCTGTTATTTATATCTTTACAATTCTTGCAAAATCAAGGTCTTTTGTATCTCTTGCCATGATAGTCAAAGACCCTTTTCCCTGTTTATCGCGGATATAGGAAATAAGCTTATTCTTTGTGTCTGGATCCACGTTTGTAAACGGCTCATCCATTATAAGAACATCGCTTGGAATAGCACAGGCACGAACTATTGATACTATTCTCCTCTGACACTTACTTAAGTTTCTCACAGGAACCATCAAAAGCTCCTTGGGAAGAAATAATAAAAGATCCTCTGCCACAGTCTCCCTGAAAATCTTCTTACTCACCATAGCTACATTCGTGACTGCGTCAAGACTTTCAACCAGTCTGTCATCCTGAAACACTACTCCTGCATTTATATAAGGATACTTATAATCTCCCAAAAGACCTATACGCCCCTCATCAGGCTTTTCAAGCCCCAGGATCAGTCTCATAAGCAGTGTCTTTCCGCTTCCTGCTTCTCCTGTTATTACATAAGCATGCTCATCTTCTATATTTAAGTTAATATCATCCAAAATCTTTTTACCCCCAAAAGACTTGGCTACTCCCTTTATCTCTATTATCACTTTTTTCTGCTCCCCAATAATGCTTTTTCGATGCTATCAAATATATACGGAATATAAATATATCTGATGATATTCCCTGTTGGCATTCTGTAAACCTTTGCCATCTCCAACAATTCTTTCAAAGTATCTTCCTCCAATATTATGTTACCGTTACTGTTCACTCGCTTGTAGAAACTAATACGCGCATTTTTTGTCTGAGCAGTAGCCTATTACCCTCTGTTTATCATACTTGCCAGATATCCCGCTCCAAAACCATTGTCGATATTCACGACGCTAACCCCGCTTGCGCAGGAATTAAGCATTGATAAAAGAGCTGATAACCCGCCAAACGAAGCTCCATATCCTACGCTTGTAGGTACTGCTATCACAGGACAGTCAGCAAGTCCCCCGACTACGCTTGCAAGCGCTCCCTCCATTCCTGCAATGGCGATTATGACCTTCGCACTCATTATCTCATCCATGCACTGTTTATTAAGAAGTCTGTGAAGGCCCGCAACTCCCACGTCGTAAAGCCTCACCACATGATTTCCAAAAAGTTCTGCAGTCTTTGCGGCTTCCTCCGCAACTGCCATATCACTTGTACCGCCGGTTGCGATGACTATCTTGCCGGTTCTTTTTACCTCATCTATCTGCTCTCCGGCTATGCCAATCCTGCTCATGCCATCATATGTAAACCTGATAGATTTTTTATTTTCTTCAAAATAATTTGCTGCTTCCACCGACATTCTGGTGATAAGGACACTCTTTTGCCCCTTTTCCAGGAGCTTTCCCGCTATCAGAAAAATCTGTTCCGGCGTTTTCCCCTGTCCATATATCACTTCCGCAGTTCCCTGCCTAAGTCCTCTGTGAATATCAGGTCTTGCAAACCCCATATCCTCAAAAGGAGCCTTTTTTAACTCTAAAATAGCATCTTCTATGCTGGTAGTACCATCTTTTACTGCATGTAAGAGTTTTTCTATTTCTCTTTCTTCCACTGTATTCTCCACTTCTGTCAATATAATTCTATTGTAAACGGCATTAGGCAGATACCAATGTCGTTTATGATAAAATTCAGCTCTTTTCTGCAGCAAGAACCTCATTCATGCTCCCTGACCTGAAACCTTTTATATCAAGGGAAACATATTTAAAACCAATCCTGGTAAGTTCATCATAAACTCTCTCCCGCACATTCTTTTCCATGAATCTGTCAAAATCCTCAGGTGGAAGCTCAATCCTTGCAACATTTCCATGCATTCTGCATCTGATATTCCTAAATCCCATATCAAGCAAAAGCCCTTCGCTTTGTTCAATCATCCCAAGCTTTTCTCTCGTAATAGTGTCGCCGTATGGAATTCTCGACGCCAGACACGCATAGGAGGGCTTATCCCAGGTATGAAGATTTAGTTTTTGTGATAAAAACCGTATCTCTTCCTTGGTGAGCCTTGCCTCTCTTAGCGGGCTTTTTATTGAAAGCTCAGCTATTGCACGAAGTCCCGGTCTGTAATCTCCCTCATCATCGACATTTGAGCCTTCTACAAGGAAGGGAATATCATTCTCTTTGCAATAATCCCGCATATTAGTAAAAAGATATTTCTTACAGTGATAACACCTGTCTGCCGGATTATCACTGAACTTATCAAGCTTTAGCTGATCCACATCCAGTATGATCTGTTTTATATTATTTTCTTTGCAAAAAACAGAAGACTCATCCGATTCACGCGACGGAAAAACGCTTGATCTTGCTGTTATCGCCACGACATTATCATCAAGAACATCTTTGCAAACCTTTAGCAAAAATGTCGAGTCTACACCGCTTGAAAAGGCAACAGCCACTTTTCCAAGCGCTGCAATATTCTCTTTAAGTAAATTATATTTTTCCTGTATTTCCATTTTTAGTATTTTGTGTATAATGTTTATTGGTGCGCCCAAAAGCGCATAATCATAATTAATATCATTTTAACACAAATTCAGACAATTCCCTGAATTTAATGTCTGAAAAAAGTATAAAGGAGTGTTTAAAAATATGAACATTCATCTGTGTAAAGGTGATGAAACACTACAGCAGGCTCTGGAATACATAAACCAAAACGACAGTGAAGGTCGTAAATACACTTTTGATGCCGAGAATGACCGCTGCTACGTTGGCGATGAGGCCTTTGTAAATGCACCTGTCATCATCAATTACAAAAATCAGTACTACGCGCTTCACATCGTATGAATCGCCGGAGCCCGAGGAAAAAGTAGGAAGTGTCCCTATGATTTCCGACTGTTACGTAGGATTGTGATAGTAACTTGTACTGAACAATTCGAGACATCATCATATTTCAATGAAAAGGATTACAATTATGGAATCAATCAAGAAATACATTAAAGATTATTTTACTCAGAAAGATTTTTTCAAACGTCTTGTGATAATGAACATAGGAGTTTTCTTCATGGGATTCTTCCTCTCGTTCCTTATCAAAGTAGATCTGGGAACTGACCCCTGCACCTTCATGAATCTGACACTATCCAACTTCTTTCACTTAAGCTTTGGAAACTGGCAGTTACTATTTAATACTCTTCTCTTTATCTTAGTAATTATATTTGGAAGACATCTGATTGGCTTTGGAACTATAGCAAACATGGTATTTATCGGATATATAGCTGATTTCTTTTGCTGGGTATGGGATAAGACAATTCCTTCAAGCTTCTTTACCACCTTCCCACAAAGGGCAATCATATTTTTAGCAGCGCTGTTCGCTTTTATCTTTTCAGTGTCATTTTACATCAACGCAAATATGGGAGTTGCCCCCTATGACGCGCTGCCACAAATCCTTTCAGAAAAAGTTCTTAAGAAGGTACCTTTTTCAATAATCAGAATCTCATGGGATTCACTTGCAATCATCATCGGTATCGTATTTAAGGGAACACCAAACCTTGGAATTGTTCTCATGGCTCTTTTCCTTGGTCCTATCATTTCAATGGTCGGAAAAATGATGAATAAATACATTTTCCACCTATAAATCAGGACTACTTTTAGAGTGAATAAAGAATAGATTGCGCAAGCAATTTCCCTAAGAAAAAAAATCAGGACTGTGAAAAATAATATTTCACAGTCCTTTTTTATGCACAATATTCAGTTTTCAAAAAAAATTTATCAGAATCAAATTTATGATCTTACTTTAACAAAAGCAACTGCTTTCTTTTTCTCTGTTTGCTCAGTTTTGCGAACGATGTTTGCTGTGTGAACCTGGTATTCTGAAACGTAATCATCATCCTGCATACTGCCTGCTCCCAACATATCAAGAGCCTTGAATTTGCCGTATGATAGGTTCTGCTCCTTTGCCTTGATTGCGTCTGACATGATCTCGATGCAGCTCTGGCTCATGCCTCTTTTAGTCTTTGCGGAACTTCTCATTATTCAATTTCCTCCATCTCATAAGAAAAATTATTTAAATGAACTGGCTTGCAAACAAATCCGTGGCCCCTCAACCTTTCATTGTTTACAACAAAATTTCATTTAATGGGTACATTATATACCATATTTTCTGCAAAAGATAGAGCAATATCAGCACTTTCCACCGCTAAATTATTAAAAAAAAGTGAAATTTAGTTTCGGCATATTGCATTTATAAAAAAAAGGTAAACAAATGATAAACAAAGCAAAAAGTCAGTCTGTAAGTTCAGTAATTCCTTTTTTGGAATCATCTACTATTTCCTGTGTCTTGATAAGCTTTGCAGATTTAATTGCAATGCCTCCCTGAGCAAAATAGAATTTCAGGAAGAAATTATTCATAAACGCAGGAATCAGGGTTATCCTATAGTTTTTCCACTCCTTATCCATACCAGTTAAAGTAATAGTCTTCACAAGTTCTTTATCCTGGAATATTGAAAGCGGAAGCTGGGCAACATCAGGCTGGTTATCTGCTTTCATGACAAGTTCAAGGTCAATGAAGCATTTTTGCAGACAGGTAACTCCAAATACTGTGGAACTGCCCTTTTCTATCTTTATCTTTTCCACATCAAGAGAAGCTTCTGTATCAGCAAGTATTACTTTTATTGTATCCTTAAGTGATGCCTCGTCAGCAGAAACTGCACCTTTGAGCTCTTTATCAAGTTCTGATTCTTCTCCAAGCATATGCCTGTACACAGGTGTCTTTAGTAAGAACCTAAGGATATTGGCTGCGCTTCTTGCAAGCTCCGCCCTTGATAATCTGCCCTTCTCAAGAGCATCCATAAGGTCATCTCCGCCTGAATTGAGTTCTGCACTGGTGTTTACCATATTAAGGTCATTCTGAGCGCGAACCTGAGAAGATACATTCTGATAGCTTCCGGGAGCGCCGGCTTCATCATTGCCCATTGCCCACCAGTCAGTCATAACGATTCCGTCATAGCCCCACTCATTTCTCAAAATGGTTGTAAGAAGGTCATAGCTGCTGGCAGTCCAGATGCCATTTACAGGGCCATAGGTACTCATTATTGCCCTGGCTCCGCCTTCTCTTACAGCTATCTCAAAGCCCTTCAGATAAATTTCTCGAAGAGCTCTCTCTGATACTATGTTATTGACATTATGTCTGTTAAGTTCCTGTGTATTTCCTGCAAAATGCTTTATAACGCCTGTTACATCATACTTATGCATTCCGCGAAGCTGCGCAGAAACAAGCTTTCCGGTAAGCAGCGGATCCTCAGAAAAATACTCGAAGTTTCTGCCGTTTAACGGGCTTCTGTGAATGTTCATTCCTGGTCCCAAAAGTGCATCAATTCTGTGTCTTCTAAGATCCAGTGCCTCATAGCTAAAGAGTCTTTCATTTATCTCTTCATTAAAAGAACATGCAAGGCAGGTTCCGTTTGGAAGAGAAAAAGCATGTGTTCCGCAGTCCATTCTGATTCCGCTTGGGCCATCAGAGCATCCTGCAACAGGGATTCCAAAACCGGACAGCTTATCAGTCACTCCTCCGAAAGCTCCCGCAATTCCCGCAGTAACTTTAGGTGAGCACATTCCCTCGCCTCTGACCATTGCGCAAAGATCTTCATCCGAAAGCTGTGCTATGAATTTCTCCATAGTCACCTTGCCTTCTTCAACATCTTTTAGCTTATAGCCTTTATCTCCTGTATACTTTTCAGCCTTTGGAAGTCTGTCTTTTCTCTTCTTATTAGGATCAAGAGTCCTTGTAGGCGCATCCTCGAACACCTTAAGATATCCATTTCCGTCAAACACAGGAAGAAGACGGTCAAACGCCTGTACTGGAGCATAAGCTTCCTCACACTGATATACAGCTTCTGTCTTTGCAATGCTAAACTCTCCTGCAAGTTCCGCGCTTCTCACATCACTTCCAACAAAGATCTTATAATCGCCGTCTTCCAAAACGTAGGCTGATTTATTACCTGTAACGCCTCCGTCATCATATGAAGCCATCCAGTATTTTGGAATATCAAAGCTTATCTTCTGGCTCTCTGAGGGCTTTAAAACATCCGTCTTTGCAAAGCCGCAAAGAACTCTCGCAGGCTTTCCAAGAATGCCCTGAGGAGCTTCTACATATACCTGCACGACTTCTTTTCCGGGAACATCCCCTTTATTGGTAACAAGCGCATCTACTTTTACGCCATCTTTTTTATCATACTTAAAGCCATCTGTCTCTATGCCAAAAGAAGTATAGGAAAGACCAAATCCAAACGGATATAGAACGGATTCTTTATCAAAGGTCTCAAAATATCTATATCCCACATACACATCTTCCACCTGATAGTTTCTGGTATCAGAGCCAAAAAACTCTGTAGACGGATAGTCATAAATATCTGCCGCAATTGTGTCAGATAATTTTCCGGAAGGGTTAACATCACCGCAAAGAACGTCAAGTACTGCATTTCCGCCTTCCTGCCCACCCTGCCAGACATATAGCACTGCTTCAGGGTTAATCTCATTGACCCACTTCATGTCGATTATATTTCCGACATTTAATAGCACTATCGTTCTGTCGAAAGCCTTGCACACCTTCTTAAGAGAAGCTATCTCCTCATCTGTTAAAAGAAAGCTTCCCTGCTCATTTTTGTTATCCTGATCTTCACCTGCTGTTCTTCCGATGATAAACACTGCTGCGTCAGACTCCTTTGAAGCCTTTTTTACAAGTTCATCATCAAGTGGCATCTCTTTCTGAAACCAGGGTTCTGCTGCCCAGCCAACACCATGATCAAAAGGATTTTCACTTACAAATTTCTCATATGCCTTTCTGACATTTTTATTAACAGACACATGCTCAGATTTCTCCAAAGCCTCATAAATCCCAACCACATAGTCAACATTTACCATTCCGCCTGAGCCGGTTCCGCTCTTATAATAATTCATCTGACTTCTTCCAAAGACTGCAATTTTCGTACCCTTCGCAAAAGGAAGCGCATTCTTGTCATTCTTAAGAAGAACTATTCCCTCTGCCGCTGCCTCTCTTGCTGTCTGCTTGAATTTTTCCAGATCCCATACCTTATTTGCCATGTTTTTCTCCTTTAAAAGCTAAAAACAAATATAACCTGTTAGTCTTTCCCCTGTGGTATTTTATCATTCAATGTGACATTAATCAAAAAAGGAAAGAGCGCATTTTTAGAGCACTCTTCCCTTTTTCATAATAATTTAATTATTTTACAAGAACTCCGTTCTCATCGAATCTGTATCTTCTGAAAAGTCTCCAGATTGTCTCATTCTTAGCAAGACGTCCATCATTTTTTGCATAGTAGGTCTTGCAATCTACTGTGATAAAGCTGTTTGTATAGATTGCTCCGCTTGTTCCGCAGTAATAATCATTACCGTTAAAGTGAACAAATCCGGTCTGCATCACGCCTTCTTCGTTAAAGATATATCTTGAAAGAAGTCTTGATACTATTTCATTCTTGGCAAGTGTTCCGTCAAGCTTTGCATAGTACCAGTTACCATTCTCGTTGATCCAGGAAAGCCTGTACATAATGCCTGTTGAGCCAAAGTAGTAATCATTTCCATCAATTGTATGGAAGCCAGTAAGTCTTGTTCCGTCTGCTGTTACGTAGAATGTAAATCCAAGGAAGCTTACAAGTCTTGCCTCTTCCTTTTCCGGTTCAACTATCGGGGCAGGATCTACAGGATCATCTGTTGGATCCGGGTCTACAGGGTCATCTGATGGGTTAGGATCTACAGGATCATCTGAAGGATTTGGATCTTCAGGGTCATCTGATGGATTTGGATCTTCAGGGTCATCTGATGGATTAGGATCTACAGGATCATCTGTCGGATTTGGATCTACAGGGTCATCTGAAGGATTTGGATCTACTGGTTCATCTGCAGGATCCGGATCAACAGGAGTATCAGGTGTATCTGCATTTTCCACTGTCAAAAGAATTGTTCCGAATACTTCAGGTGATGACCATCCGTTTCCTGTCTTATCAGCCCAGCTAAGTGTTCCGATTCTCTTTCCTGAATCATCAGCATCGTTGATCTGAAGTTCAAGACCTACCTTATTTCCTGCCTGTGGTGTAATGTCCGTCCACTTGAAAGCAGCTTCGATTCTGTAGCCGTCTTCTGTAACTACTGCTGCAGATTTCATGTTTTCTTCAAGACATTTTTTACCGTTAAAGCTCTGTGTATTCTCATAGTTGATTCTGTACTGCTTGTCATCCTCTTCATAGGATGTTGTCTTATGGTTATTCTCATCAATGAATACTTCAAGTGAATCCTGCTCATGATTCTGTGATGAATCCTTGTTAAGAACAGGATCTTTTACATCAACGAGAACATAGAGATTTTCTTCATCCCAAAGAGTCTTGGCATTTGCTGTAACGTTTGCTCCAGTATTGATAGTAAGCTGAAGTTCCTTAGCCTTTGCCCAGTCTTCATCTGATGGATCACCGTCAACTACAACTGTTCCCTTATTCACTGAAAGAAGCGGCTTAACAACTGTCTCTGCAAAGTATTTGCTGCTATCAGCCTGCTTGAAGGTTGTATCGCCAAAGGCAAATGTCTTTTCACCATCTTTGAATGTTACATCAAGCTTAAGCTTATTTGAAGCAAGAACGTCTTTATCAACATCAAGTCTTACAACTGATTCATAACCACCTTCGACAGCTGTAGCCTCGCTTCTTGTAACTGTTACTGCTTTGATGCTATTGCCATCATCGGCATAAACTGTGAAGCTGTCATTATCCTCTGCATTTCCATCAAGGACAGTTACCTTAACTGCAACGCCGTTTTCATCCCACATTGGAACGAAGGAAAGCTTTGATTCACCCTCACCAAATGAATATTCGTTGCCTGTAGTAAAGTCACCGTTTATATTCTGGATAAGAATGATATTCTTGATTTCAGGCTCAAGTTCTCCTGCATTTGCAAGTGCCCAGAAAGAATTCTTAGCCTTGTAATTATCATCAAAAAGAAGTGGATACTGTCTTGAGCTTCCGTTTGAGCCGCCACCGTTATTATTTGCAGTCTGGAGCCAGGAATGCTTATCTACAACTCCCCAGATTGTCATACCGGTGATGTTTGTTCCCTCTGCTTTTAAACGTCTGATTGTATCGTAAACAGCCTTATATCTCTCAGCAAGTCTTTCATCTGTGCTGTTTGCGCTTCCCTTAAAGTCAAGCTCTGTAATCTGAACCTGGTCTACGATCTCTCCATAAGTCTTAGCTGCTACCTTGAACTGATCCATGGATGGTGAATTGCTCTCAATCTGATAGTGAGCCTGCATTCCCATACCATCGATACGAGCGCCTTCTGTGTTCTTAACAGTTTTAAGAAGTTCACAGATTCCACCCATCTTGTTTGTACCGGTCTCATTATAATCATTGTAGAAAAGAGCTATATTAGAAGGCATGTATCTGTTTGCATATACAAATGCGTTCTGTATAAACTCACATGAATTATAAACAGCCCACCAGCTTGAATTCTCGCTTGCATTTCTGTATGTGCCTGTGCTGTCACTTACAGCCTCGTTTACAACATCCCAGCCATAGAAAAGATCTCTATACTTGCTTCCCTCTGCTGTAAAATGCTCAGCAACGCTCTTTATGTAGTACTCAAGACGCTTATTCATAACCTCAGGTGTTACATAAGGCTTGCTTGTATCATAATCCTCATGGAAGAAGAACTCAGGTGTCTGTGAATGCCATACAAGAACGTGTCCTCTTATTCGGATCTTTTTGTCCGGATGCTCATTGTTCCAGTCAACAAAGAAAT
This sequence comes from Butyrivibrio sp. YAB3001, assembly GCF_900112195.1. Classification (GTDB taxonomy): domain Bacteria; phylum Bacillota; class Clostridia; order Lachnospirales; family Lachnospiraceae; genus Butyrivibrio. The sequence continues at coordinate 46,662 of NZ_FOKR01000009.1, read as the reverse complement.
CAAGATATCTTTCAGGGTTGGAGAAATTAAGCTCAGGGAAAGCAAACTCTTCTCCATTAAGCTCAACTGTCTTGATCTCAGCGTCTTTTTTAAGCATTGAGTCAGGCTTTAATTCATTACCAAGTGTAACTCCGTTGAAGTGCTTTGTAACAAGCTCCATCTCTGCTGAATCAGCAAATTCCTGATAGCTGATTGCTGTACCAACTATAAAGTCATCGCCAAGAATTTCTGTCATAGGATCACGAAGATCTACGATATCATATTCAACACCTTTTTCAGGCTTCTCACTTTCGGGTGTTGTATCAACCTTTACTTCAACACTCTCAATGGTGATAGAACCGGGATATGTCTGGTCGTTCATTGCCATTACAGCAAAGTGTGTTGCGCCCTTATCCTGACTAGGATATAGTACGTATTCATTCTTACCATTCTGTCCGTAGAAAGCCTGAATTTCACCTCCATCAGCATCGTAAATCTTAAATGCTACTGAAAGGTCCTGATCTTTTACTTTAACTTTGATGGACTTAATGCTGTCTGCTGCAAATTCTCTGCCAAAAGAGAACCAGTATTCAGACCATGCTTCCTCATAAGTTAATGTATTTCCTTCTACTTCTTTTTTATCCCATCTTCCGGAGAACTTAAGGTCGTCACCCTTAAATACTACTGTCTCTTCATTCTGCTGTTCAGTAGAAGCCTCAGCATCAACTGATACCTCGTCAACTGTGATCCCGTAAGGATATTTGTCCTCACCATCAGCCATAGACATTACAGCTATATATCTGACTTTTCCGTCATAGTTTGGAATCATCACATATTCACTGCTTCCGTTGCAGCCGTAATTAGCCTGCTTCTCTGTAAGGCTGTCATCATAGAGCTTAATGCATACGTTATCTCCCTGGTCTGAAACCTTAACCTTTATGCTCTTAACGATTGAAGCGTCATAAGTTTCACCAAGGTCATATACATACTCCTGATACTGCTTTTCAAAAGAAAGAACTCCTGAAAAGGTAGAACTCTGATTCCATCTGTCAAAGAAAATAAGGCTGTTGTCCTTTTTCTCAGCATCTTCTGCATCATCCTTCTTTTCTTTATCAGTTTCTTTCTTATCGTCCTTTTTATCTTTTTCCTCTGACTTATCCTCATTGTCAGATTTTTCTTTGTCCTCTTTTGTTTCTTTTTCCTTAGAATCTTTGTCTTTAGATTCTTCCTCGTCAGCTTCTTCCTTGCTGTCTTTCTTTTCTTCTGTGTCGTCCTTTACTTTATCTTCGGACTTCTCGTCAGATGATTCTTTTTCATCAGCTTTTGAATCATCTTCCTTGCTTTCTTCTACATCTGTAGAAGCCTTTTCTTCCTTCTCAGAAGTTTCAGCGCTGCTTCCTTCAGCAGCCTCCTTAGCTTCTTCATCAGATGCCTTTTCCTCTGTGTCCTTCTGAGCCTTAGTTTCTTCACTGTCCTTAGTCTCATCAAGAGAAGCTTCTTCGGTAATAACAGCTTTTTCTTCCCCAAGTTCAGCTGCTCTTGCCTCAAAAGCTGCGGGACTGACACTAGAAACTGCCAGCATTCCAGCCATCATGACAGAGGAAAACCCCAACCATTTTTTGTGCATTCTTTTTTCTCCTCCATTGTTATTTTTGTGCATATTCCCCATTTTTCACACACATGAAATAATTATTAAGTATTTTTGCACATACCGCTTACCACAAAATGCTATCAAAGTTTCAAATATTGCCAAAAATTGTCAGTTTTCTCAATGTTGTGTTAAGCGGTATATCACAACCCCAATGCAAAGCCGTCAGTTTATCTTGCCTTACTGTCAGATACCTGATTTCACCTACGACCAGCAAATGAACTTGTATAAAAGTATCCATTGGATTGCCAATTTTGTACCACAAAAAATAGACCATATCAAACCTCTGCTTGATATGGTCTAAACAAAACATATTGAATTATCTTGTTAAATAGATCCCAGTTTTTCTTATCTTTAGTGAAATCATCACTTCTGCACCGATATGCGGTCGTCACCACCAAGATAACGGATAAGTGCCTGACGGGCATGTTCCCTGTCAGTAGCCTCAACACTTACCTTAAACTGATAAGTGTGAAGTTTAAGCTCTTCTTTCTGATTCTTGTGCTCAGCCTCTTCCAAGGATTTGACCTTTGTATCCTCGCTGGTCATTTCCATAATATCTGAAACAGCAAACTTCCTGAAAACTTCCTTATGTGTCTCATCCTTAAGATAAGTATCGATAAGACTAAGAGTATTTCCAAGATTTAAGTAATCTCCGTGTAAAAACTTTTCCATGTCCATGAGGTCTGCTTCTGTCTTGGCAACTTCCTCATCCCATTCTATTTCCCTATCTATAAGTTCCTGTGTTTCATCCGCATGATGTTTCTGCCAGTCCAGAAGATACCACTTCCAGATCTGAAATCTTTTCCTATTGATGTCCTCATCGCAAAGCTCTGACATCTTCTGACAAGCGTGACGCACTCCCCTTGCAATCAGCTCATTATTTGTTCTTTTTATATCATAAGTTCTGTCACTTACAACAGTCTTTTTTTCATCATTAACTATCTTAAGTCCTAAAACATCTTCAGATCTTTTTTCCAGTAAAAGAGAATAGTCCCCATGCCTGGCGATAACCACCGGCCTCTCCTTAAGCACTGTATCTCTGAAGTCTTCAAAAGATTTAAGCACATCCTCATTTTGAATATAGCGAAAGGTTTTGCTCATCTAATATAATCCTTTAAAAATCATTTAATGTTCTTATAAATATCCAGCTCTTTAAACTTATCTATACCGCATGGTCTTCCATAATAGTAGCCCATAAGGTCAGACACCGGATACTGCTTGGCAATTGCGGCAGTTTCTTCATCTTCGATTCCGGTAAAGCACGTTCTTATCCGCAATCTGTGAGTAAATGAAGTAATCGCCTCAATCACAAACTTATTTGTTGTATTCTGCTCAATACCATCAGTAAGAGCAGGCACAATATTTACCAGATCAACAGGAATCTGTCTCACATAATCAAGTGAAGCAAAATCCGTAACATCGAGTCCAATCCTGACTCCGCAGGACTTAAGGAACTCTATCTGGCTCTTTAAGTGTTCCATGCTAAGCTGCCTGCTGCCCTGAGTTAATTCCAGGCACAATCCTGTAGCAGGATATCCCGTTTTTCTTAAAATGTCAATAAGCGTAGTCCTGAACTCGGACCTTTCAAGCTGCATGAACGCAAGGTTTACGCTCAAATAAAAATTCTTTACATGATGTCTTACTTCAAGCGCATCTTTAAGTGCATTTTCCAAAATCCAGTTGCCCAGATTATAAAATACCTGATCCTGTTCAAGCCACGGAACAAATTCTGAAGGAGAAACAGCTCCAAATGGCTCTTTCTGCCACCTCACAAAGACTTCCATACCCACAAGTCTTCCGTTATTGGCAGCGACGATAGGCTGATACTCAAGATAAAAGCCTTCCATGCCATTTAAAACGCTATTTCTTACAGCATCAACTTTCTCGATGCTGGTGTTCTTATTATCGAGCTCGTCATTGTGGAAAATAATAAGATTTCCATGACGCTGCGTCTTTGAAAAATCAAGGGCATATTTTGCGCTGGTATAAATCGAATGCTCATCAATATCAAAATCAGAAGCAAGAATGACGCCTCCGCCAATCTCTGCCCCGACTTTTTTGCCTTTGATAGTAAGGGCATCCCTGGTAAAAGCTCTCATTACTCCATAGAACTTTTTTACCTCATCAACACTCATGGAATCTGAAATAAGCGCAAGTATGGTGCCGTCACCACGATAAACTTTGCCTTTGCCCTCAGAATCCTGCAAAAGCTTCTTGGCAGTAGCCCTGAGTATATTATTTCCGAGAGTATATCCATATCGTCTGTTAATATCGCCAAAATCAATAAAATTTATCATCAGAATAGCATATTGTTTCTTCTGATTTTTGAGCTGCCGCATGTAGTTTAACATCTCATACTGATTTGGTAAAAGAGTTATCGGGTCATTATTATCCACAATACCCTTATTTATTATCGAGCATGCATAAAATACAGGTTTTCCTGCGTAATCCTTTATTACCACTCCTCTGCTGGAACAAACAACATATTCTCCATTCTTGTTACGTGCCCTGTACTCAAGATTAGGATTTACCTTTGCCCCTGAAAAAGCCGCATTTATATATTCCTCATAATTATCCCTGTCATCCGGATGAATACGGTTTTCCCAGACAGTTGAAGCATTATAAATGTACTCTCCCGTAAGGCCGAAATAATCCACTGCGTTAAGTGACCATCTTGAAATGTTTTTATTCATATCATAAACAAAAACATAGCGGCTCCTTGACGTAACTGCGAAGGTATCAAATATCCTGTTAATTGTATCGTAGGTTCCTACAGCCATAGTAAATAAGTCTTACCCCTGCATGATTTTTTGATTTATAAAGCCAATATATCGTAATTATATCACATTTTTTTCTTTATTTAACCAATGAACTTTGGCGGATAAAATCCATACCTTCAATATATCCCATGAGCCCATGCCCGTAAATCTGCCTGTCACAGGCAGGCGCTGTCACGGAGATTTTTCTGAATTCTTCTCTGGACTGAATATCTGAAATGTGAACTTCCACCTTTATTATGTGCTCAACACTCTTTAGGGCATCATGGATTGCATAGCTATAGTGTGTATAAGCTCCGGGATTTATTACAATTCCTTCAGTTCCATCACTATAGGCCTCCTGAATTCTGTCTATTATCGCGCCTTCATGATTTGACTGAAAAATCTCAACTTCATCACCGTTATCAGAAGCATTCTCTTTTATAAATTTGCATAGATAATCGTAGTCTTGATTTCCATATATATTTTTTTCCCTGATTCCTAGGAAATTTAAATTTGGTCCATTTATAACTAGTATTTTCAATGTAGTAGCCTTTCTTTAAATGCACTAAGCTCAATTTGTAAACAAATACCCCGCAAAAGATCTACGGGGTATTTATATATTTATTCTTAATTATAGTTACATAAACACGCATTAACTGCAATTTTCCTGTAACAGTGAATGAGAAAATGCATGACTTTCCGAACGATAACAAGGAAAAATCGTTCGGAAATCTGCCTTTGGCAGATACGCCTTCACCTAAAGGTGAAGCCTAGTCCAGTACGGATACCGTATTTCTGAGGAAATTCGGTATCCTATACATTCTTGAATCAGAGATTCAAGAATGCCGCAAATAGGCCATTAAAAGTCGACTTCGTCGAAGGGCCTATTTGCCTCTCGTATCATGTTCTCACGAAATCCGCAGCTAGTGCGGATTTCTGTAATTTCATCTAAAAAGTCATACAATATTACAGCTTTGCAATATCGACAAGTGTAAGTGATTCCTCACTGCTCTCATTCTCAAGGCTTGTAACAAGTGCCCTTGCAGTATCAAGTGCAGTTATTACATTTACACCTGTTTCTATGGCAGTTCTTCTGATAAGGAATCCGTCACGACTCTTATCTCTTCCCTGTGTAGGCGTATCAATTACAAGGTCAATCTTATGTCCAAGGATAAGGTCGATGACTGTAGGTGACTCCTGAGAAAGTCTGTTGATCTTTCTTGCCTTCACTCCGTTTTCATTAAGTGTTTCTGCTGTAGATCTCGTCGCATAGATTATATATCCAAGCTTCTCATATCGTCTTGCAATATCTATTACTTCACCCTTGTCGCTGTCCTTCACAGTAATGATCATCTGCTTATACTTAGGAAGCTTAACACCTGCTCCAAGGAATGCCTTGTAAAGTGCTTCATTAAAGCTCTTGCTTATGCCAAGACACTCACCTGTACTCTTCATTTCAGGTCCAAGGCTGATCTCAGCACCTCTGATCTTTTCAAAAGAGAATACCGGCATCTTGATGGCAACGTAACCTGCCTCAGGCTGAAGTCCCGGTGTATATCCAAGGTCTTTTAACTTCTTGCCCATCATTACCTGTGCTGCAAGATCAACTATCGGAATTCCGGTAACTTTGCTGATATATGGCACAGTACGTGAAGAACGAGGATTTGCCTCAATGATATATACTTCGTTTCCAACAGCAATGAACTGAACATTTATAAGTCCCACAACATGAAGAGCCTTTGCAAGTCTTCTTGTATATTCAGCAATAGTCTCTTTTACTTCATCTGAAAGAGACTGAGCCGGATAAACAGAGATAGAGTCGCCGGAGTGAATTCCGGATCTCTCGATATGCTCCATGATTCCTGGAATAACAATATCATCGCCGTCACAGACTGCATCAACCTCAGTCTCAATTCCCTGAAGATATTTGTCAACGAGAATCGGATGGTCCTGAGCATATCTGTTAATGATATTCATGAACTCTTCAATTTCCTGATCAGAAAGTGCAATCTGCATTCCCTGTCCGCCAAGAACATAGGAAGGTCTTACAAGAACAGGGTATCCGAGACGGTTAGCAACTTCTTTTGCCTCTTTGGCAGTATAAACTGTAGCGCCCTGTGCTCTCTTTATCTGTGTCTGTTCAAGAATCTGGTCAAAGATTTCTCTATCCTCTGCTGCGTCAACATCTTTAGCGTCTGTTCCATAAATCTTGACGCCCATCTTCATAAGGTCCTGAGTAAGTTTTATCGCAGTCTGTCCGCCAAACTGAACTACTGCTCCATCCGGCTTTTCAAGTCGCACGATGTTTTCCACATCTTCTGCTGTAAGTGGTTCGAAATAAAGCTTGTCTGCGATATCAAAGTCCGTACTTACAGTCTCGGGGTTGTTATTTATGATGATTGTCTCATATCCTGCATTCTTAAATGCCCATGTAGCATGCACAGAGCAATAGTCAAATTCTATTCCCTGACCGATTCTGATAGGACCAGAACCAAGAACCAGAATTTTCTTTTTAGGGTGATTATCCTTAGCATCATTTATAAGCGCTTCATTTTCTGAATCAGGGCCATTGTATACAGAATAATAGTAAGGCGTCTGTGCAGCAAATTCTGCGGCGCAGGTATCAACAATCTTAAAGCTTGCACAGATTCCATATTCATCTCGAAGCTCTTTTAATACATCAACTGAAAATCTTGTAAGTCTGCTTATTACAGTATCAGGATACTCAAGTCTCTTAGCCTCAAGAAGTGTTTCAAAACTGATTATCTTCTTGGCATCCTCTAAAGTGCCTGCTTTTCCTGCAGTATTCTTTTCTCCGCAACGAAGAAGTCTTATCTCCATCTTAACAAGAGTATGGAGTTTATCTATGAACCAGTGGTCGATAAGAGTGATATCATGGATCTCATCGTGGCTGATTCCGCGTCTTAGAGCCTCTGCTATTACCCAGATTCTCTGATCATCGATTACTTTTAATCTCTCTAAAAGTTCATCTTCATCAAGCTCTGAAAAATCATAGCTTGTAAGGCAGTCCACATGCTGTTCCAAAGATCTGATGGCCTTCATCATAGCGCCTTCGAAGTTGGTGCAGATGCTCATTACTTCACCTGTTGCCTTCATCTGCGTTGTAAGAGTTCTCTTGGCTGTAATGAATTTATCAAAAGGAAGTCTTGGAAACTTTACTACACAGTAGTCAAGCGCAGGCTCAAACATTGCAACGGTCTTGCCTGTGATGGCATTTGTAATCTCATCGAGAGTGTATCCAAGGGCAATCTTTGCAGCAACCTTTGCGATAGGATAACCTGTTGCCTTGGAAGCAAGCGCTGATGAACGGCTAACTCTTGGGTTAACCTCGATTACACAGTACTCAAAGCTTGTTGGGTGAAGTGCAAACTGAACATTACATCCGCCAGTAATCTTTAGCTCATCGATGATATTAAGAGCTGCGCTTCTGAGCATCTGATATTCCTTATCAGAAAGTGTCTGTGAAGGAGCAACTACGATTGAATCACCTGTGTGCACGCCGACAGGATCGATATTTTCCATGTTGCAGACAGTTATGCAGTTTCCTGCGCTGTCACGCATTACCTCATACTCAATTTCTTTCCAACCGGAAATGCAGCGCTCAACAAGCACTTCATTTGCTCTTGAAAGGCGAAGACCATTCTCAAGAATTTCCTCGCATTCTGCCTGATTATGCGCAATTCCGCCGCCTGAACCGCCAAGAGTAAACGCAGGACGAAGCACTACAGGGTAGCCAATCTTACTGGCAAAAGCAACACCGTCCTGAACATTGTGAACAACCAAAGAAGCTGCGCAAGGCTCACCAATTTTTTCCATGGTGTCCTTAAATTCCTGTCTGTCCTCTGCTTTTCTGATTGTCTCAGCTGTTGTGCCAAGAAGCTTAACTCCATGGGATTTCAAAAATCCTGATTCATCAAGCTCCATTCCAAGATTCAGTCCTGCCTGTCCTCCAAGCGTCGGAAGGATTGAATCCGGTTTTTCTTTTTCAATTATCTGTTCAAGGACCTTGACTGTAAGGGGCTCAATATAAACCTCATCGGCAATGTCCTTATCCGTCATGATAGTAGCAGGGTTTGAGTTAACAAGAACTACCTCAATCCCTTCCTCTTTTAATGATCTGCAGGCCTGTGTTCCGGCATAGTCAAATTCTGCAGCCTGTCCAATAACAATCGGTCCTGAACCGATGACCAGAACCTTTTTTACATCCTTATTCTTTGGCATCAGTTCTTACCTCCCTTTTTTATCATATCTATAAATTTGTCAAATAAGTAGCTTGAATCCTGTGGTCCTGGACAAGCTTCAGGATGAAACTGAACTGTGAAAATATTTTTGCCCACATATGAAAGACCTTCGTTTGTGCCATCATTAGCATTTACAAAAGCAGGCTCAGCAACTTTTCTGTCCAGTTTATCAACATCCACTACATATCCATGATTCTGAGAAGAAATATAAACTCTGCCTGTGGAAAGATCCTTTACAGGGTGGTTTCCTCCTCTGTGGCCATACTTAAGTTTAAAAGTATCAGCTCCTGTTGCAAGTGCCATAAGCTGATGGCCAAGGCAGATAGCAAATATTGGCTTATCAGAATCATAGAGCTTTTTAATCTCTTTTATAATATCGCCGCAGTCCTTTGGATCTCCGGGGCCGTTTGAAAGCATAATTCCATCAGGGTCATCCTTAAGGACTTCCTCAGCAGATGTTCCGCATGGGTAGATTGTCACATCGCACCCTCTTGCTGCCAGAGAATCCGCAATATTTTTCTTTGCTCCAAAATCATATAAAGCAATCTTAAGACCTTTTCCATTAAGTTCTTTTACAATTGCAGGCCTTTTTTCTCTCTTACTCTTGTCACCTGAAAGAGCTGCTGCATAATCTTCTTTGTTAAAAACTGCGCTTCCTGAGAGAGGTCCATTTTCACTTAAATCGCTGACACCCTTTAAAAATTTTTTCTCTGTGCAGGAAACCTTGCGTACTACGTCTCCTGTGACATAGGCATGAAGCTTTTCTTTAACATCTTCATACTTAAGGTTTTCATTTGTAGTAATATAACCGTTCATGGTTCCTTTTTCTCTAAGGAGCCTTACAAGTTTTCTTGTATCAATTCCCTCGATTCCCGGAATCTCATATCTTTCCAGAAATTCCTGAATTGACATATCACATCTAAAATTAGAAGGAATACGGGAAAGCTCTCTTACTATAATGGCGTCAACCCAAGGTTTTTCTGATTCCATATCATCAAGGCATACGCCATAATTTCCTATCAAGGGATATGTCATGCAAACTGCCTGTCCTGCATAGGATGGGTCTGTAAATACTTCTGTATAACCCGCCATTGAGGTGTTAAAAACTATCTCGCTGACAACATCCTTATTGGCACCGATGTGTTTCCCCGTAAAAACAGTGCCATCCTCCAATATCAAAAATGCTTTCATGTATTTCCTCCGTTGCTATAATTCTCGCTTAGAATCAGGTCAATGTTGACCTGACTCCAAGCAGTGTACTTCTTTGTAAAAAGAATGTCGCATTAAAAGTTCTTGTAACGAGTGCGTGCTCTTTAGCATCATCTTCATTTAGTATTACATGAAATATGCTACTCCGCTTTCAAAGATCTTAAGATCCTGTTCGCCGTAGATATTGATTGCTACGCCATCACCGCGGCGCTCAGAGTGAGCCATCTTACCAAGGCATCTTCCATCAGGTGAAAGAATACCCTCAACAGCGCTGTAAGAACCGTTGATGTTCCACTCATCATCCATTGTCACATTGCCATCAAGATCACAGTACTGTGTGGCAATCTGGCCATTTTCAAAGAGCTTTTCAAGCACTTCCTTAGGAGCTACAAATCTTCCTTCACCGTGAGATGCAGGGTTTGTGTAAACTCCGCCAAGCTCTGCTTTCATAAGCCATGGTGAATTATTGGAAACAACCTTTATAGTAGCCATCTTGGAAATATGGCGTCCGATTGTATTAAATGTAAGTGTTGGTGAGTCAGCATCCTGCCCTGTGATATGTCCGTTTGGAACAAGTCCAAGCTTTATCATAGCCTGGAAACCATTACAGATACCAAGAGCAAGTCCGTCTCTGTTATTCAAAAGGTCCTCAACAGCCTCTTTTATCTCAGCATTCTGGAATGCAGTTGCAAAGAACTTGGCACTTCCGTCAGGTTCATCACCTGCTGAGAATCCGCCCGGGAACATAATGATCTGTGCATTCTGAATTGCTTTCTTAAACTCTGCTACAGACTCCTCAATATCCTTGGCATTTCTGTTTCTGAAGATTCTTATATCAGTATTTGCTCCTGCTCTCATAAATGCCTGCGCACTGTCATATTCGCAGTTTGTGCCAGGGAATACAGGAATGAATACTGTAGGCTTTGCCACCTTGTTTTTGCAAATATGTACTGAGGAAGTATTGTAAAGCTTACTCTCAACAGGTGTCTTTTCAGCATTAACAGTTGAATGGAATACCTTCTCAAGCTTATTCTTCCAGTCAGAAAGTGCTTCTTCTTCTGAAAGTGTCATGCCACATGCGCTAAATGATGCTTCTTCTGTAACTTCACCGATTTCTCTGCTTCCTGAAACCAAAAGAGCTTCATCAAGGAAAGCTGCAGGAACTTCTGCAATAATATCTGCTATATCATTTGCAAAGAGCTCTTTTGCTGAAAGAGAATCTGCTATCTTAACTCCAAGGCCATTACCAAATGCCATCTTTGAAACTGCAGCTGCAATTCCGTAGCAGTCCTCTGCATAAGCTGACACGATAGCGCCTTTTCTCATAAGAGCTGTTATCTTTTCATAAAGTTCTTTTACCTTATCATAATCAGGAAGATCATACTGATCCTTGGCAATCTTAAACTGAACAAGCTTATTTCCTGCCTTCTTAAGCTCAGGAGTAACAACATCTGAAAGCTTTGCGATATCAACGGCAAAAGAAACAAGTGTAGGAGGAACATTTATCTCATTAAATGAGCCTGACATTGAGTCTTTTCCACCGATTGATGCAAGACCAAACTTAAGCTGAGCATCGAAAGCTCCCAAAAGTGCTGTAAGTGGCTGGCTCCAGCGCTGAGAATCCTCAGTCATTCTCTTAAAATACTCCTGGAATGTAAAATGAAGATTCTTGTAATCACCACCGGTTGCAACAATTCTTGCCACTGACTCTGTCACTGCGTATGCAGCGCCATGATATGGGCTCCAGCTTGAAAGGTATGGATCAAAACCATAGCTCATCATTGTAACTGTATCTGTCTTGCCTGAGAGAACAGGGAGTTTTGCAACCATAGCCTGTGTCTCTGTAAGCTGATATTTACCACCATAAGGCATGAGAACTGAGCCTGCTCCGATTGAAGAGTCAAACATCTCAACAAGTCCTTTTTGTGAGCATACATTCAAATCTTCAAGCTCTTCTTTCCATGCTTTCTTAACGTCACCGCCTGCAAGTGCTTCTGCTACTTTATCACTGGCGATTTTTTCAAAATAATTGTTATCCTTATCAGGTGTTTCAACCTTTACCGATGTCTCCTGGTGAGCTCCGTTGGTATCAAGGAATGCTCTCTTGATGTCAACAATCTTTTTACCTCTCCAGTTAAGAACCAGTCTTGGATCTTCAGTAACTACCGCAACCTTTACAGCTTCAAGGTTTTCTTCTGCAGCAAAAGAAAGGAATCTGTCTGCATCCTTAGGTGCAACAACAACTGCCATTCTTTCCTGAGATTCTGATATTGCAAGCTCAGTTCCGTCAAGACCTGCATATTTCTTTGGCACAAGATCAAGATTGATATCAAGACCTGGCGCAAGCTCTCCGATTGCAACTGATACACCGCCTGCTCCAAAGTCGTTACATTTCTTAATAAGTTCACTGACTTCAGGTCTTCTAAAGAGTCTCTGAAGTTTTCTCTCTGTAGGAGCATTTCCCTTCTGAACTTCTGCTCCGCAGGTTGTAAGAGATTTGCTATCATGAGCCTTTGATGAACCTGTTGCTCCGCCGCATCCGTCTCTTCCTGTTCTTCCGCCAAGAAGAATGATGATATCTCCGGGATCTGCGCTCTCACGTATTACATGTTCCTGTGGAGCTGCTCCCATAACTGCTCCGATTTCCATTCTCTTTGCAACATATCCTGGATGATAAACTTCTTTTACATAACCTGTTGCAAGACCAATCTGGTTACCATAGGATGAATATCCGCTTGCTGCGCCTCTTACGAGCTTTTTCTGTGAAAGCTTGCCCTTCATTGTTTCAGCTACAGGAACTGTAGGATCAGCTGCACCAGTCACACGCATAGCCTGATATACATATCCTCTTCCTGAAAGCGGATCTCTGATAGCTCCGCCAAGACATGTAGCTGCACCACCAAAAGGTTCAATTTCTGTAGGATGGTTATGAGTTTCGTTCTTAAAGAAAACAAGCCAGTTCTCTGTCTTAGGACCTTCACCGTAGTCTACTTCAACAGGCACAACAACTGTGCAGGCATTGTTTTCCTCGGATTCCTCCATATCTGTAAGTTTTCCATCTTTTTTAAGCTTCTTCATTCCCATAAGAGCTATATCCATAAGGGAAATGAATTTTTCTTTTTTCTTATCATCAGTAGTATAAAGAGCTTCTCTTGCAGCAAGGTAATCCTCGTAGGATTTCTTTATAGGCTCTGAGAAAAATCCATCCTCAAACTCTACATTTTTAAGCTCAGTGCCAAATGTTGTGTGGCGGCAGTGATCTGACCAGTAGGTATCAAGAACTCTAATCTCAGTCATAGAAGGATCACGCTTTTCATCTGTCTGGAAGTACTGTTGTATCCACTTGAAATCATTAAATGTCATGGCAAGTCCAAGAGATTCATAGAGGTCCTTAAGGCTCTTTTCATCCATATCCTTGAAGCCGTCCAATATCTTAACATCCTCAGGCTCATCGTAATTCTCTACAAGAGTCTCAGGCTTATTTCCATCAGCAATCCTGCTGTCCACAGGGTTCATTGTATATTCTTTAATCTTTTCAACTTCATCATCAGTCATGCTACCAATAAGCATATATGTAACAGCAGTTCTGATAACAGGCTCCTCATCACCCTTTATAAAACGAACGCACTGCTCGGCTGAATCTGCTCTCTGATCAAATTGTCCCGGAAGCGCTTCAATACTAAAAACTTTTGCATTTTCAGGAATATCAATTGTCTCTCTGTAAAGAATATCAACAGGCGGTTCTGAAAAAACTGTTGTGCATGCTCTCTCAAAAACCTCATCAGATACGTTCTGAACGTCATATCTTATAAATATTCTGACATCCTCAACACTGTTAATTCCAAGGTAGCCTTTAATCTCATGTCTCAGCTCTCTTGCCTTTCCGGCAAACGGTGTTTTCTTTTCAACGTAGATTCGTCTTACAATGCTCATAATTACTCCTCTTATAAATAATTTTAATGATCAAGTAGAGTCATTCTCCTACTCGCCGCACGGCCCGTCATTGCATGAGCCTGTGTATAAAATAAAAGTGCTTAATTAATTATTAAGCACTTTAATCTTCGGGGACTAATCCCTCTAAAACATACATTAATTCTTTATCAATAGCTTCCTCTGTGATGCCGATAGTTTTAGACATCACCTTAAGGCCTTCCACCACGTACATCAGATTGCGGGCACATCCAAAAGGATTCTCGCAACAAAACTCGCCAGTTTCAACTCCATTTTCGATAAGCTTTTCAACGATTCTTACAGCTGTGTCGAACTGACCTTTAAGGAAATTGTCTTTATCCGTCACTTTATTAACGAAATAATACTCATAGATAGCGACAGTCAGATTGTTCTTTTTCCTAAGGATTTCTTTTTTCTGTTCCTTTAAGAAAAGAGCCAGCATATCGCCTGCAGAAGCATCACCGGCAAGTGCTGCTGCAATCGCTTCATCATCGTCATCTTCATGGGTATCTGCCAATACAGCAAGGAATAATTCTTCAGTACTTGAAAAATAGAGATAAAGACCCCCACGACTGATCTCGCAGGCATCTACAATGTCCTTCATTGTAACATTCTTAAAACCTTTTTCAGAAAAAACAACTCTGGCTTTGTCCAAAATATGCTTCTTCTTATGGTCTGCCTTCTCTCCCATTCAAAATCTCCTGAAAAATGTAATATTCTTTAGTAATAGGATTCTTAATTACCCATCTCCTGACCCCAGAATTTGCAAAGTTCATCCATCTTCTTTACAACCAGATAAAGAACTCCGTTGCGAACTCCCTCCATCCATACAGTTCCTTTAGTCATTCCCGAAAGAATATACTTGGATAGAATTCCTGCCAGATCATCCATATCAGTAATCTGCGCATCCTGTATAAATAAGATTTCATCCTTCGCACTATTCAAATGATTTCTGGTGTAAACATAGACATAATTGCGATCCAACAGATTGGTAGTCTGAGCTGCCTTGATGAATGCAAGCAAATTAGAATCATATACCAAAAATGGTATAGACTTGAGGTCATTGCTGGAATAACTCTGAGCAACATCTGCTCCTGAATTATCCTTGAGCCAATTCAAATAAGGAACCAGCTTGGAAATCTCTGGCCTGTATCTTGAAACGATATCTTCAACACTGTTTTCATTGACATTATTGTCATTTCCACTATTCATTGAAAGTCGCTCCTGTTCTGGCTTCTGGCAATACAGAAACATGCATTGGAAAAAATTTTGCGCACGTTTCAAAGTTCTTGAACAATTATAGCAAGCCTTGTATAAAAAGTACAGAATAAAATAGAGTTTTTGCATGCAAAAGCTATTCAATAAAAATCGTCAGAGAAAATTTTTTCTCTGACGACTAAATACAGTAGCTATTTAAAAACTTCACGTTAGATTATTGATTGCAGCATCCATTGCCATATTGACCTTATCATTCATCTCATCCGTGAGTTTAAGATGAAGCATATCAATTATCCTGTTATCGATACAATACCCGAGCCTCGTAGCATGTTCCTTAAGATCATCCTGATGAGTAGCGGTATAACTTTGCCTCATTGCGCTATCAACTGCTCTTGTTCCCATCAGAGAATCATAAGCTGCCTCAAACTCTGCTCCAAGTTTTTTCTTAAAAACATCATTTATCCCCATAGACGGCTTTAAAAGGTCATCTGATATGTTCTGAGATAAATACTTACTGGTAATACTATTAGCTGATGCAAGGAATCCTAAATCCATTTATAGATCCTCCATTTTTACCATTATTCTTCATTCCAGAAGCTATATCGGCATAAAACGGAGGATTATAATATGCTTTATACTTATTTTATATATAAATAATGACAGGGTCCAAAGCTCATAACGTGCTCATGCCTACATGATAACATTATGACTTTATAACCCTGTCATCACATTAATAATTTACGCCCATTTGACGAAGTTCTTCTTCAACCTGCTTATAATCTTTATAAACAATTCCCTTCCATCCACGTGCCTTGGCCGCTCTGATATTTACAGGCGTGTCATCTATAAACACTGTCTTCTCAGGAACAAGCTCATATCTCTCTTCGAGAAGCTTATAAATTTCAGGATATGGCTTAACTTCGTGATCCCTATAGCTTAAAATTCCGCCATCAGTCTCATCAAGAAATGCCATTGCCTCAGGGTTTCCTTCAAGCGCCTGCTTTGAGAAATTGGAAAGGTAAAGGACCTTGTAACCGGCAGCTTTTAATGCCTTTATCCATGGAATTGCTCTATCTCTTTTTTCGATTATTCCATCAATATTAACAAAGGATTTTTTTAGGTCAGCCTCTATCTCAGGATCGTTTTCAACAAACTTGGCAACAATCTCATCGTTAGAAAGGTTTCCCTTGTCGTACTCAACCCAGTCCTCACTCATAACGGTTGCTTTTGCCATTCGCTGTACCATTTCTTTATCGTAGCCTTTATTCAAAAGAAATTTCTCCCAGGCAAAATCCGTAAGAACGTTACCAATATCAAAGACCACTGTGTTGATCTTCCCATCAGGAATTACATTGCCAAATCTGTCATGTCTTTTATTACTGCTTCCGGCATCAAAAGATGCAATATTGTGCCTTCCCGTAATAGCTGACAGCCCCCACAAAAGGAGCCATATCAGAATCGGCACTGCGACTATAAGCCCCGCAAGTCCCATGAAAAGATCTTTTGAATCAGGTCCCCCAAATAAGGCAACAAGCAAAAAAGCCACAATAAGGACTGCGATCAGGCCCAGCCCAACAAGCGCCAGTACCCTCTTATACATAGGTGTCTGTGAATCATTCTTCATATTAAAAACCATTACTTTGAAAGCTTACTCTTTCTATAGATAATATCAGTTCTGGCAGGGCCATTACTTACCATAGTGATTGGGAAGCCAATCTGCTCCTCGATAAATTCAATGTAGTTGCGGCAATTCTCAGGGAGATCCTCGTAGTTCTTAATTCCTCTGATCTCGCACTTCCAACCAGGAAGATTCTTGTAAACAGGCTTTGCCTTATCAAGAAGATGTGTTACAGGGAATTCTGTTGTAACTTCACCGTCAATATCGTAACCTACACAAACAGGAATCTCATCCAGGTATCCAAGTACATCAAGTACTGTAAATGCCACATCTGTTGTACCCTGAAGTCTGCAGCCATACTTACTTGCAACACAGTCATACCAGCCTACACGTCTTGGTCTTCCTGTTGTTGCGCCATATTCGCCGCCGTCTCCGCCTCTTCTTCTGAGTTCCTCAGCCTCATCACCGAAAAGCTCAGAAACAAATGCACCTGCTCCAACAGCTGATGAATATGCCTTTGAAACAGTAACAATCTGCTTGATCTCATATGGAGGAATTCCTGCTCCGATAGCGCCGTAAGCTGCAAGTGGTGAAGATGATGTAACCATAGGATAAATACCGTGGTCAGGATCCTTCATTGTTCCAAGCTGTCCCTCAAGAAGAATTGTCTTGCCTTCCTTAATAGCTTTGTCAAGATAAAGAGATACATTGCCAACATATGGCTTTATCTGCTCTCTCCATTCAACTATCTGATCAAATAATGCATCCTGATCAATTGGCTCTGCATGATAAAGATTTACTAAAATAACATCCTTGATTTCTGCAACTCTGGCAATCTTTTCCTTGATAACATCATCATCCTGGAAGAACTCGTTGATCTGCCAGCCAATCTTTGAATACTTATCTGAATAAAAAGGAGCAATACCTGATTTTGTTGAACCGAAGCTCTTACCTGCAAGTCTTGCTTCCTCAAGTGTGTCAAAAAGCACATGATAAGGCATCATAACCTGAACTCTGTCAGAAATCATAATCTGTGGAGCAGGAACGCCCTTTGATGTGATTTCTTTAAGCTCATTCATAAATTTCGTAATATCAAAAGCAACGCCATTACCAATAATATTCATGATATTCTGGTGGAATACACCTGATGGCATTGTGTGAAGCGCAAATTTTCCATAATCATTTACAATAGTGTGACCTGCATTGGCACCGCCCTGAAATCTGATAACAACGTCAGCCTGATCAGATAATGTATCTGTTATCTTTCCCTTGCCTTCATCACCCCAGTTGGCACCTACTACTGCTTTAACCATTTTTCATTTCCCTCTCTGATAAAAAATCTAGCTTCCTTATATCAAGTGAAGCTCTTTATCTCATAAAAAATCCTATAAGATAAAAATTACATTTGAACAACACTGATATAATAGCAATTTATTTATAATAAGTAAAATCATTATTTTAAAATCTTACTGAATTTTATAAATTAATTGTAATATTGCGTACTTTTGCGCTTATTTATGATATAAATGAAAGAAAATAACTAATTTCAGATATATTTATTGCCGATAATATGTATAGAGTGATTTTTTTTATTTTTTCCCTAGAACATATAATTATCAAGGAGGCAAATATGTCAAATACTCCTACAAGACAAGATTCTTTTAGCCAGAGCGAATTTAGGAGGTTATCCGTTTCTGACAAATTTAAAAAGGTTTTTAATCGCTTTAAGGTTAATCTAATTGTAATTTTTGTAGTAATTGTATTAATTGATTTAATTGCACTATTAAATCTCCACAGTATTTACGCAGTTTATTATGAACAAAACAGCGCTCAGGGAGAAGTGCGAATAACAATTCAGGCTCTGGCAAAATATTATCTGTGGGCATTGTCTGCTCAGGAGGAATCTGATAGAAAAGAGCAGATTGCAGGCGCCGCAGAAAAGATCCAGGAACTTAATGATGGCCTTGATAACCTAAGTAAGGTTTATAAAGGAGATGTTTCTTCAATCTATACTCATATCAAAGCCATTGATACAGCTGATGATAAACTTGATGAATTATTTGATTCAGGGGCAAGTGATGCTGAAATTTACGACTACTATGTCGGGACTGTAAATGAAGCCATAAAAGTCGTGGTAAAAGACTTTAAAGAAGTAGGTATTTCAGCAAAAGCTCAGGCGCAATCAGCATATTTGATAGCCATCGTTTCAGTCGTTGTCATGACTGTAATATCACTAGTGGTGGTAATATACGCTCTGATCTACTCAACAAAAGCCCGTTCTGCTCTTACTTCAAATATCCTTGGTCCCATCAAGGCAATTACAGCTGCCGCAGATGAAATGTCCCAGGGAAAACTTGAGCTTACAATAGACACTGATTCCGAAGATGAACTTGGTAAGCTTGCAAAAGACATCGCGCATTCAACGAATTCTATCGGTAAAATTGTAAAAGATATTGACGACACACTAATGAGAATGTCCGGTGGTGATTTTTCCAGGGGGTCTCAGAATGAAAAGCTTTATATCGGTGATTATGAGACAATAAAAAATGCCCTCAATGATATTTCCAGAAATTTGAGCAGCACCCTCTCAGAAGTAAAACAATCCTCCGCCCAGGTTTCACAGGGCGCAGTAAATATGTCGCAGGGAGCAAACGACCTTGCAGAAGGTTCCACCGATCAGGCAGCTGCTGTTGAAGAACTTACCGCTTCTGTAAATTCTGTCACTGAAAAGACAAGAGAGCTTTCATCAGTTGCTGAAAAGAGCAAAGCAATGACCACAGAAGTTCATGATAACGCAGAGATGAGCGCCCAGAAGATGCATCTTGTAACAGATGCCATGACAAGGATAACGGAAGCTTCTGCGGAAATCGAGCAGGTAACCAATACTATAGAAGCAATTGCAAAACAGACTTCTCTCCTTGCGCTTAATGCCTCAATTGAAGCTGCCCGCGCAGGTGAAACAGGAAAAGGTTTTGCAGTAGTAGCCGATCAGATAGGAAAGCTTGCAGACCAAAGTACTGAAGCAGCCAAGAACACACATCAGCTTATCGCCGATACGATGGATGAAATCAAAAATGGTAACACTGTTGTTGCTGAAACTACTCAGGCACTTGATGCCATGCAGGTCAGCGTAGAAGAAATAACATCCATGATAATCCAGACCGGAGACCTTGCTAAGCAGCAGGCTCAGAGCATGGATGAGATTGACAGAGGAATAGAAATGATCTCCAACGTTGTTCAGAACAACTCCGCTACTGCCCAGGAATCCAGTGCAGTATCACAGGAGCTTTCCGAACAGTCAGAAAGTCTGAACAACCTTATCAGTCAGTTTACAATAAACGAATAACAGCCAATAAAGCTCTTTGTGTAGGCATGCTCCTGCGCGGGGGGCTTTTATTTTGTAGTTGAATAAAGTAAATTTAGCTATTATAATATTATGTGAATTATTTTATTTATTTGTAAACTTTAGTTTTTTATTTAGAGGGGGTTGTCAAATGCTTCACATCAAAAGCCTTGATGAGGGTCTTGAATTATTTAAAGCACTGGGGTCAGACATTCGCATAGAGATCATTAAGATTTTAATAAATGAAAGTGGCATGAACATGAACGAGCTTGCAAGTAAGCTTCAGATCACTAACGGAGCCCTCACAAGCCATATCCGCAAGCTTGAAGAATGCGGCATTGTAACTGTTTCATCAGAAACCTCCGGCCACGGCAATCAGAAGGTATGCTCTGTAAATCTTGATAAAATACTTATCGACATACAGGACGCTCCAAAAAATGAAAAAGTATATACCTCCGATATCAAGGTAGGTCTTTTTAACGACTACGAAGTATATCCTACCTGCGGTCTTGCTTCAAGCAAAAAGCTCATTGGTGAAGTTGATGATACCAGATATTTTTCCCATCCCGAAAGGTACGAAGCTGATATTCTCTGGTTTACAAGAGGTTATGTTGAATACTCAATCCCCAATTTCATTCCTTTTAATCAAAAGATTGATGAAATATGTATTTCTGCAGAGCTAAGTTCAGAGGCTCCCGGAGTTAACAATGTATGGCCTTCCGATATTTACTTTTATCTAAATGATACTCTCCTTGGAACTTGGATATCTCCGGGAGATTTTGGTGATGTAAAGGGTATCTTTACTCCCGATTGGTGGTTTCCTAACTGGAACCAATATGGTATGCTCAAGATGTTGGTTATAAATCATAAGGGCACCTTTATCGATGGACTTAAGATTTCAGATGTGACTATTGATCAGCTTGCCCTCACCTCCAAGAGCAGCATTAAATTCAAGCTTGAAGTACCTGAAAATGCTGAACATGTAGGTGGACTTACTATATTTGGAAGGGGATTTGGCAACTACAACCAGGATATCTGCGCTAAGATTGCCTACAGCCCGCTTGAGTAACGATACATGAATAAAAATATTACAATTGGAATACTAGCTCACGTAGATGCAGGAAAGACCACTCTTTCAGAAGCATTGCTATACACCTGCGGAGCCATCAGAAAACTTGGCCGTGTGGATCACAAAGACGCTTTTTTAGATACTTATGAGCTCGAACGTTCACGCGGCATTACTATTTTTTCAAAACAGGCAATTTTCGAATACCAGGACACTACTTTTACCCTGCTTGATACACCGGGACATGCGGATTTTTCTCCCGAAATGGAAAGAACTCTGCAGATTCTTGATATGGCAGTCCTTATCATAAGCGCTGCTGACAAAGTCACAAGTCAGGTAAAGCTTTTATGGAAATTGCTTTCCCATTATCAGGTTCCCACACTAATTTTCGTTAATAAAATGGACCAGCCAGGCGCTGATAAAAAAGAAATCATGGATGCTTTGAGAGACAATCTAACCTCTCATTGCATCTGTTTTGATGCAGAAAACGAAGATCCATCCTCTTCTCTTTCCTTAGAACTTCAGGAAGAACTTGCAGTATGCGACGATGATCTTTTGGAAGCTTTTCTCGAGGGAAAAGAAATGACAAACTCCGAGATAAAACAGCTGATAAACTCTCGCAAATGCTTCCCTTGTATTTTCGGATCAGCTCTTAAGACCACAGGTGTTCAGAAACTCCTTGATCTGCTTTCTGATTACTCAGATTCCAAGCAAAATGATGTTTCAGATGATGATTCTTTTTCCGCCAGGATTTATAAGATCAGTCGTGATATACAGGGAACACGCCTCACTCACATAAAAATAATAAGCGGCAGGCTCCGTGTCAGAGATCAGATTCACGATGAGAAAGTTGACCAAATGCGCATTTATAATGGCGAGAAATATGAAAACCTGCAGGAAGCTTGCAAAGGCATGGTTGTAGCTGTAACAGGACTATCTTCCACCCGTTCAGGTGAAGGCCTTGGCGCACTTTCCGGGTCAGTACAGTCAGAAGTCATCCAGCCTATTTTATCATGCAGCCTGATTCTTCCTGATGATACTGATACAGTTTCTTTTTACAGAAAATTAAAGGGCTTAGAGGAAGAAGAACCAATGCTCCTAGTAAGCCTTCAGGGAAGTTCCGACCAGATACAGGTTCAGATAATGGGCGATGTACAAAAAGAAATCTTAACTCACCTTATCAAGACAAGATTTGGAATTGACGTTAAATTTGGTCCGGGCCATATCGTATATAAGGAGACAATCGCCGATACCGTTGAAGGTGTGGGACACTTTGAGCCACTTCGCCACTATGCAGAAGTCCATCTATTGCTTGAACCTGCTGAGCCAGGAAGCGGAATATCTTTTCACAACAAATGCAGCACCGATGTACTGTCTCTAAACTGGCAGAGGCTTATTTTAACGCATCTTCAGGAAAAGAAACACTTAGGAGTTCTTACCGGTTCAGAGCTGACCGACGTAAAAATCACTCTTTTAACTGGAAAAGCCCATGAAAAGCACACTGAAGGCGGTGATTTCAGACAGGCAACCTACAGAGCCGTAAGACAGGGTCTTATGCAGGCACACTCAGTCCTTTTGGAACCTGTTCTTAATTTCAGAATAGAAGTACCACAGGAAAATATAGGCCGCGTTCTAAATGACATTCAAAAAATGTATGGAAATGTTGGCCTCCCTGATATTATAAATGGCAAATCTGTTCTTACAGGCACTATCCCAGCTGCATGCCTATCCGACTATGCCCAGGAGCTTAAGTCTTTTACCAAAGGAGAAGGCAGCATCTCTACTACTCTCAGTGGATATGCGCCCTGCCATAACACAGAAGAAGTGCTTGAGGAAAAGAATTACTATCCGGAATTTGACACAGAAAACCCTTCATCCTCTGTTTTTTGTTCTCACGGAGCCGGGACTCTTATTCCATGGGATGAAGTCTACTCATACATGCACCTTGAAAATGCCTGGTCATCAGAAAAAACTTCAGTTGTAAAAACTGACTTAACGGATAACATCGATATGGATGCCCTGAAAAAATTGCAGTCCAAATCCACAAAGAAATCAACTGACGACAGAAGTTTTGATGAAATACAGCGTGACCTCACATTCACTGAAAATGAGCTTAAAGATATTTTTGAAAGAACCTACGGCACAATTAAACCAAGATACGTTGAAACGCCTGAGGAAAGGCGTCGTTATGAGGAGATGAAAAAAGCTTCTTTAGATGAACAGGATGTGCCAAAGCCAAATGTTACTCTCTCTGCAAAAAAGTTAAACAGTAAAAAGGATGAACGCCTTGCAGAGCGCCAAAAAGAATATCTTTTGGTGGATGGCTACAATGTCATCTATTCTTCTGATGAATTAAAATCTCTTGCTGCCACTGACCTAAAAGCAGCCAGGGATAAACTCACCGATATTCTGATCAATTTTCAAGGATACAGGCGCGAAAACGTCATTCTGGTATTTGATGCATACAAAGTACGCGGAGGTTCAGAACATATAGAACAAAATGCCGGTCTAACTATCATTTATACAAAAGAAGCCGAAACAGCCGATCAATATATAGAAAAAGCAGCAAATGAGATTGGCAAAAAATACAGAGTTACAGTTGCAACTTCTGACGCAATCGAGCAGATTATCGTCATGAGCAGCGGAGCCATCCGCCTATCTGCAAGAGATTTCTGGGAAGAAGTAAAACGCACCGAAAATCAGATACGCGAGCATTTTTGATGTTTCAAACATATCTTTTCTATTTTTTCGTTATTCTTAAGAAATGCTTAATCGAATAATAATAGAACTGTACAATCAGATGTGCTAAGATTTTTATATAGTATTTTAGTGAAAAGGGGGATTTGCCATGCTTTTCAGAAACTGTGCGATTTGTCATAAGCCTTTCCAGTATTCCGGCTTTGGTCCGGTTTTTTGCCCTGTCTGCAAGAAAAAGGATGATGAAGATTTTAGTGCTGTATCCAACTACCTTGATCAGAATCCCGGGTGCAGCGGACCGGAAATAGAATCCGCAACAGGCGTACCGGTACAGATGATCATGAAATGGCAGCGTGAAGAACGTCTTGTTACCCACAAAGCTATAAATGTTGGTCTTACCTGCGAAAGATGCGAGAAACCCATTTATAAAGGCAAACTTTGTGATGAATGCAAGAAGCTCCTTGCCACTGAATTTCTCTCATCCTACTCTTCCAAAAAACAGGATGAGATTTCAAGAAGGACATTGTAATCTTCAGAAAAGATGCAGTGTTACTGCTTGCTCGCATACAGCTTACTCCAGTAACTAATTTCAATATTCATGTCTGTATATAACAGTAAAGGGACGGTTAATACAACAACCGTCCCTTGTTTTTTTTCTTATCTAATGTAGTTTGCGGCAACGGATTTCGGCCACAGAAAGTGGCATATTTCTTTGCAAAATCCGTGCACATCCAACAGAGGCTGTATAAGTAAACGGCAGATTTAACTGACAGTTACATTATAGTAGCACTCACCAATTATGCGTTATGCTCAAGCAGATAATCATTGAGCGCATCTGTGATTTCTTCGCCATCTATACCATGTACAGCACAAGCCTCTGACAAAGATTCCATCTGAGATGCAGGACAATAAATACAGCCCATTCCGCACTCCATAAGGAACTGCGCTGCAAGAGGATGCTTTGCAATAATATCACCTACAAGCATATCTGCAGTTATGATGTTTCCCTCTTTATTTTCAGCGGCTGCCTCAGCCTTGATTTCTTCATTACTCATATCTTTTTCCTCGCTTTCAGTATCATTACCAAAGAATAAATCTCTTAATGCTCC
This sequence comes from Butyrivibrio sp. YAB3001, assembly GCF_900112195.1. GTDB lineage: Bacteria > Bacillota > Clostridia > Lachnospirales > Lachnospiraceae > Butyrivibrio. Next base: position 21,800 of record NZ_FOKR01000009.1, on the reverse strand, counting down.
CATTTTATCACCTTTTCTATGGATATGCTAAAAACTCATCCAAAAACAAATTGTGCAAAATGATTTTAACTCATTCATAATACTTATGCAAGTCAAAAATCATAGGCACCGGATTCGCCCCATAAATTCTAACAGAGCGTTGCCGGTGCTAGAAGTGTATCTCTTAAACTGCGAATGATAATCTCACACTTCCTCCATCATATATAACCTTGTATCCCCGGTTCGCATGATGCGCACATTCTCATTGTAGCCCGTACCTGCAAAGCTTGCATTCAGAGCAAAACCATGGTTATTTAAAGCAGCGCCTGTGGAAATCTCAGTTTGCTGTTCGCCATTCATGTGAACAACCTTATCCATGATATTATGAATAATGCCATCCTGCTTTACATGAACAGGTGCAACTGCATTTACCAGACTTCCAAACTCTTTTAAACTAAGCGGTACGACTCTGTTTGCAATCTTATACACCTTGCTGTCATCAAGTCCCACGCACTTAATCTTCCTGTAATCATTATTTGGTCTGCTACCCTTTTCTACTGCAAAAGCAACCGCCTTCTTTTTGTCCTGGCTTACGATCATGTAACCATAGTCAGGAAGTCTGTAATAATTACCAAACTGGAAAACTTCTCTCCACTTTTTGTAAAACTCTACCTGATCAGCAACAACTTTTTTATCTCCGTCAGACATCTCACACAGATTAAGCTCATATCCAAAGCATCCAGGACAAGCTATCTCAAATCTTGTCTCAAGCGGAACATTATTAAGAGTCTGATGATTTGGGCACGCCGAAACATGTGCTCCCACGCAGCTTGCCGGATAGCCATAGCTGTAACCGCGCTGAATATCAAGTCTGCAAAATGCATCCGTATCATCACTTCCCCATATCTGAGGGAAATAACTAAGGATTCCTAAGTCAAATCTGTTTCCGCCTGCTGAACATCCCTCGAAAAGAATATCAGGAAAGCTCTCTGTGAGTTCCTTCATGATTCTGTACAGTCCAAGATAATATCTGTGCTGGAATTCTCCCTGCCTGTCAGCCGAAAGTTTTTTTGAATATCTGTCTGAGAATATTCTGTTCATATCCCACTTTACATATTCAACATTTCCAGCAGAAAAGACCTTTTTCATGGATTCAATGACATAATCCTGAACTTCTTTCATGGTAAGGTCAAGATTCATCTGGTTACGGCCCTTTGAGTGGTCATGTCCCGGAACACTTACAGCCCAATCAGGATGAGCTCTATACAAATCGCTCTCCTCATTGACCATTTCCGGTTCAACCCATATTCCAAACATCATTCCCAGTGCATTTATCTTATCTGCAAGTTCCTTGATTCCTCCGGGAAGCTTTTTCTTGTTTTCATACCAGTCACCAAGAGAAGTCTTATCGTCATTCCTTTGACCAAACCAGCCATCATCCATTACAAAAAGCTCTATGCCGCACTTCTTAGCTTCTTTTGCAAGAGATAAAAGAGAACCTTGCGTAAAATTAAAGTACGCAGCCTCCCAGCTGTTAATAAGAATAGGTCTTACCTTGTCCCTAAAGCTTCCTCTTACAATATGCTTTCTCACAAAATTATGCATATTGATGCTCATTGCATTCATGCCTTTGGCAGAGAATGTCATAACTGCCTCAGGAGCTTCAAACCTCTCGCCCGGGGCAAGAAGCCAGTCAAAGCCTACAGGCTGGATACCTGTAACAAATCTGCTTATATTCTTAGCATTTGAAGACAGTGCCTCATAATGATTGCCGCTATATACAAGATTAAAGCCATAGCAATCGCCATGATCATCATCGGCAGAAATATCACTTACTATAACAAAAGGATTGGATCTGCTTCCGGACTCTCCAGCCGCAAGTTCCTCACAAACAACCTTGCCGCCTGTGCAGACTGATTCATGCTTGCCCATCTCATCAGCCCATCTTCCATGAAATGATATCATTTTAAGTCTTGGAGTATCAAAATCTATCTGAGTACTCATAAGCCTGTCTATCACAATGTTGTTATCACTTTCATTGCATAAGACAGCGCTTCTTGTTATCACATCGCAATCAGGAAAAACTGTATATATAAGAGTAAGCTTAGCCCCATAGCCTTTATCTTTTAGTGTTATAAAGAGCTGCTGCGCCTTGTCGCTGCATTTTTCTCCGCTTGCAGAATTTACAACACAGTCGCTATTTAAAGAGCCATCATCATAAGAGGATGGCAATGTCTCTAAAGCTTTTTTCCCATCAGATATTTCAAAACTATCATATAAAAAATCAACTGTAGATGAACCGTCAGCATATGTTAACTCTACGAATGGCTCTCTTATATCACCTTTGCCAAAAGAGGACATCTCAAGTCCAAGCATTTCCAAGAATACATCACTGTGCTCATCAGAATAGACATTCATGTTTCCGCCGCCAAATACATGCTTTGGAGAAAGAGCTGCCGTAAGCTGATACAATCCCTCTTTTCCACTCTTAAAGGCATCTACAGCATTTCCTGAAATAACAGCCTTCTCGTAATCCTCAGCAGAAACTATTGAACCTCCAAAATGAATATGCTCCAAATGTCCTGATTTTGTTTTCCTAAATAGATATGATGTATTTCTTGTCTGTAAAAGAAATACACTTCCATCTGCAAAAATCATGCTATACCCTCCAAATTTCACTGCATAAGCAACCTTATATTATTCATATCTTAAGGCCATTGATAATAATGTCAATCATCTTATTTAATGATTCTTCATAACTAAGATCTGTCCTTGAAAACTCCTCTGAACTTAAGAATTTTTCAATTGCACCCTCTACCATAAGCTTAATAAGAGGAACCGGCACATTCTTTATCACGCCTTTTTCAATAGCCTTGTTAAGAAGCTTCTCAGTTTCTCCCCAGTCGCTCTCTATCCTCTCAGCCACCTTCATGTAAACCTTGGGATATTTTTCTTTTAACTGATATACTCTCCTGAAATCAATATTCTTGTAATTATCAGGAAGACATACTATTAATTTGGATATCTTATCCACAAGATCCAGAGAATCATCCGAAACTATCTCTGCCTCTTTCTTTTTGATAGCTGAAAAACCATAATCTACAGTGGCAAAAAAGAGCTCATCCTTATCATTAAACTCTTTATAAATAGTCTTCTTGCTGATATGAAGTTCCTTGGAAATATCATCCATGGTAAACTTCATCCCCTTTTGGTTAAACTGATTGATCACGGCATCCATGATCATTTGCCTTGTTTCTTCCAAATGTAATCCCTCCTTGTCTGACATCAAGTCCCCTTTAATACCGCCTTTAAATACTCCCATACATTTTTTGTAGACTCTACAGCAAGTTTTTCCTTGGCAGAGTGAATATCCTGCATATCAGGTCCAATTGAAATGCAGTCAAGATTCTCAATCTTCTCACTTAAAAGTCCACACTCAAGTCCCGCATGGATAGCCATGAGCTTTGGCTCTTTTCCATAAAGAGCTTTATATACTTCCACCATGTGATTCCTAAGCTCGGAGTGCTGTCTGAACTTCCACCCCGGATACTCACCGCTTACTGTCACCTCTGCACCAAATACTTCGCCGATGGTCAAAAGCTTATTAATAAGCACCTTCTTTGATGATTCCACACTACTTCTTACAGACTGCTCCAAAGTCACGAAGTTTCCTTCTGTTTTAACAATTCCCAGATTAAGTGAAGTCTCTACCAGTCCTTCCACAGTAGCGCTCATAGCCTGTACCCCATCAGGCATTACGCTGATCATCTTAAGAAGTTTCTTTGTATCATCTACCTTGAATGAATCAAACTCTTTTTCTTCTTCATCACAGGTAAAAGAAATATCAACATTGTCGTCTTTATTCTCCAATTCGCCCTTTATCTCTGAAAGAGTATCTGCCACAATTTTCTTTATTGCAGCTATATTTGCTGAATCAGTTACAAAAGAAGCATTTGCGCCTGATGGTATTGCGTTATCAGCAACGCCGCCAACAATGCTAACAAGTCTTATCTCAAAGTTCTTCATTATATTTAAAAGAACTCTTCCAATAATAATATTGGCATTTCCTCTTCCGAGCTTTATCATTTCTCCTGAATGTCCGCCAAAAAGACCTGAAACTGCTACAGAACACTTAATTCCTTTAACCTTTTCTTTTTCCAGAGAAAGCTTTGAATAAACCCTGGCACCGCCTGCACAGCTAGTTATAAATTCGCCTTCTTTTTCATTATCAATATTGATCATCCTGCGTCCCTTAAGGCCGGAGAGGTCAATAGCTGCTGCGCCAAACATACCTGTTTCTTCATTGGTTGTTATTACAATTTCAAGAGGTGGATGAGGAATATCCTTAGAATCAAGAAGCGCAAGACAATATGCCACTGCTATTCCGTCATCTCCACCAAGGCTGGTACCCTTAGCCCACACATATTCTCCATCGGTGGTAACATCAAGACCTTCTGTCACCATATCCTTGTCAGTGGTATCATCCTTAACTGCCACCATATCCATATGTCCCTGCAGGATAACAGGTTCTTTGTCTTCATATCCTTCACTACCGGGAGCTTTGATTATTACATTCAGTTCAGCATCCTGAGTTACTTCAAGATTTCTTTCCTTAGCAAAAGAAACCAGGTAATCGCTTATCTTCTGAACATTTCCTGATCCATGAGGGATATTGCACAACTCCTCAAAAAAATGAAATACTTCCTTTGGTTCAAGTGTATCTAATGCAGCCATGTTATTACCTCCATATATATAAATCACATTAAAAAGTTTAAGAACAATCAAAAATAGAGGTATCGAATAATCGATACCTCTACATTTTATCTTATAAAAACTATTTTTACAATAATAGTTTCCGCTAATATTCTTAGATTAATTTCTTAATTAAGCAATTTTTGTCTTTGCAAGTTCTGCAAGTGTCTTGAATCCTTCAGGATCGTTAACTGCAAGCTCTGCAAGCATCTTTCTGTTGATATCAACACCAGCAAGCTTAAGACCATGCATCATGTTGCTGTAAGAAAGTCCGTTGATTCTTGCAGCTGCATTGATACGTGTGATCCAAAGAGATCTCATATCTCTCTTTCTCTGCTTACGACCAGCGAATGCTGATGTAAGTGCTCTCATAACTGACTGCTTAGCAACTCTGTACTGCTTAGATCTAGCTCCTCTGTAGCCCTTTGCAAGCTTTAATACTCTATTGTGCTTCTTCTTGGCATTTAATGCGCCTTTAACTCTTGCCATCTTAAATATCCTCCTAAAATTCTAATAACTAAAAAATCAACTGCCTCGCTAAGTCTAATGCTTAAGCGTAAGGAAGAATGCTCTTCATTGTCTTAACGTTTGTAGCATCAACAAGACCAGCATGTCTAAGATTTCTCTTTCTCTTTGTTGACTTCTTTGTTAAGATGTGGCGCTTATACGCTTTGCTTCTCATGAGCTTTCCTGTGCCTGTTACCTTAAATCTCTTGGCAGCAGCTCTCTTTGTTTTCATCTTTTGCTGCATAACTAAAATCCTCCTATGTTTTAAAAAATATTTAAACCAAAAATGGTAAAAATCAATTTTTCTTTTCTGTAAGGAACATGGTCATACTACGTCCTTCAACCTTAGGCTGTTTCTCAATAACAGCTATATCCTTAAGTGCCTCTGCAAAATCTGTCAGAATATGCACGCTGGCTCCCATATGAGCCATCTCACGTCCGCGGAAACGAAGTGTTACCTTAACGCGGTTTCCTTTCTCAAGGAATTTTCTGGCAGCATTTACCTTTGTGTTCAGATCGTTAGTATCAATATTAGGTGAAAGTCTGATTTCTTTGATTTCAACCGTCTTCTGCTTCTTCTTAGCTTCCTTCTCTTTGCGAAGCTGTTCATACTTAAACTTGCCATAATCAACAACTCTGCAAACAGGTGGTTTAGCATTTGGAGCAATCATAACAAGATCTACACCCTCATCATCAGCAATCTTCCTTGCATCCTGAATCGGCATAACTCCAAGCTGCTCCCCATCAATACCAATAACTCGTACTTCTTTAGCCCTGATCTGATCGTTAATAAATAATTCGCTAATGGCTTTGCCCTCCGAAATAATAAAAAAGTGGATACAACCGCAGTCATATCCACATAATAATCATAATAAAACGCTTCTTAATCAAAATAGCATTTAGAAGATATTAACGCCTGCCAGCTGCGCCGCAGGGTGAGAGTGGATACTCTGCTTTGTTTTCAAATACTATATTACACTAACACATTTCATTTTAACGTGTCAAGCAATATTTTTAAAATTCTACAAACTCTGTAAGATGAACTTCTTTTTTGTCTGAATCAACTGATACCCAATCTGAAGCAAGGATGTTAGCTTCCCAGAATGGGTGAACTTCTTCGCCATTGAGATAAGTAGTGTAGCTGTTTGAATCAGTAACAACATCCAGAGCTGCGTTCTTGTGTGATATATTAATATTGATTCCGGCAAATATACCAAAAGCAAGTATAATTCCACCAACGATTGCAATTCTGTTAATAGTAAAAGATTCTTTGTTTCTTCTCACTGTAGTTTCCTCCATATTTTACATCTACTCTACTAGTATCAACATTTTCAAACGAATTGTTTTCATTCGTTTTCCCGAACAGTTCCGAATTATACACGGCACAAATAATCATGTCAACAAGTATCTTTATTACAAAAAAAAGTTAAAATCCGCAAGAAAATTTCACTCTGTATCAGCGTATCTATCCAACAGTAAATAGCTGTAAAATAGCACTTTGCATCCATATTTAAACATCTTTTACCAGAACTTCCATTTCAAAAAAAGAACCGGCAGATGTAAGAATTCATCTACCGGTTCTTATATAATATCCTAATAATCATTCAAACGAATAATCGATTGTATTTCCTACCTGACCAACGCCGATGAAGCCAAATTCAATGCTCTGTCCATCTGCGATATTTGCATTCCAGTCTACAGGTGTCAAAACGTAAGAATCGCCATCCTCAACTACATTTGCATTCCAGCAGGAATCAATGTTGACCTGATTCTTTGAAAGCTTAAGTTTCCATGTGCTTACAGCGTCACCTGTATTGTTGCTAACCTTAAGGCTAACCTGATATCCTGAGCCCCAGCTATTGATTGAATAATCAAGTGCCATTCCGTCAGCTGAAGGCTGTGGTTCTGGTGCAGGTTCCGGATCCGGTGTAGGATCTGGTGTTGGTTCTGGATCTGGTTCCGGTGTAGGCTCTGGCTGTGGATCTTCAGTCTGGCTCTGCTCCTCTACCTTTTCAAACTGCCACTGCTGATTTGCATTGCCATTGTACTTCCACTGGCATACATTAGTTCCATCATCAGTCTTCTTTTCATAGCAGTCAAGATATTTGGTAGCATCAGATGCCTTTGTTCCTATTGTATAGATACCTGAATTCTCAGTATTCTTAACAATAAACTGCTGAGCTGTTCCTCCATATCCCTGATATGTTCCTACGTCAGTTCCGTCTTCATTCTCTCCATTAGCAACGTCGAGCATTATGTCGCCAAGTTTGCTTGTAAGTGTGATATAGCCATCAGATACATTTGTCACATACCACTTCTGGCCGTCCACTCCTGTACCGGAGCTGATAACAACACTGTTCCATCCATCTGCCTTATTGCCTGAAACTGTAAGATATTTCTGAGATGCTACGCCCTTGATATAGTACCAGCCATCCTCAATGCGTGCTGTGCTGTTCTCATTTACAACAGGTGTAGGCTCAGGTGTTGGTTCAGGATCTGTCTGTGGATCAGGATTTGGATTGATCTCAGGTGTGTTTGATCCACTGCCTGATGTTGGCTGTCCAAATGTTTCTGTATATGCCTGAATCACCTTATTATATGCCTGCTTAGGCTGACCAGGTTTTGAGAAAAGAAGTGGAGCTGAATTGTTGATCCATGTTGTCTGATCTGAAAGTCCCCACCATGTAATACCTGTAATCTTGCCGCCGTTCTTCTTAGCTGCGTTAATACCCTTAAAGAGGTTGTAAGCATAGTTTGCCATATCACTGTCGCCTTTATTTGTGATATCAAGCTCTGTTATCTGAACCTCAAATCCTGCCTTAAGGAAGGAATTAAGCGCCTGAAGATAATAATCTGTTGAAGGATAATTTGTTCCAAGGTGTGACTGCATACCAACACCTGCGCAAACCTTCTTGCCCTGGTTAATGTAATTTACAAGTGTGATTACACCATTAACTTCCATGTATGTGTTGTAATCATTGTAGAAGAGTTTAACTGAGTCAGTGAGCTTAAAGTACTCAAGTGTCTCATAAGCAAAGTTGAACGCTTTCTTTACATAAGAAGCGTTAGTCTTGTTGCTTCCGTAAACTGCTTCCCATCCTGAATTCTGTGCGTGAAGAATTTCATTTGCAACATCCCATGCATAAACAACGCTTCCGTACTGATTTGAATATACATGGTTCATAACTGTCTTTACATACATCTCAAGACGGGCATCCATTGTAGAAGAATTTACAAATCCGCCATTTCCTGAGAATCCGTTTCTAAAGAACCAGCTTGGTGTCTGTGAATGCCATACAAGTGTATGAGCCCTCATACGAAGACCATTCTCATAACAGATCTTCATTACTTCATCAACTGTGTTGAAGTTGATCTGTGGCACATAAGCTTCACTGTAATTAGAAGGAATGTAATATCCTCTGTTCTTAGCTTCAGCTACAGTGATAAGTTTAGCTGAACTGCCAAGAAGCGCATCCGGCTTCATCTCGTTCTCAAGTGTTATTGAGTTGTAGTGCTGCTTAAGGATATTAAGCTGGCTTGAATCCCTAAGCTGATAGAGGTTGATACATGTTCCTGAATATCCGAACTGAGCGCCATAGGTATTAAGAAGGTTAGCCTCTACAACCTGTCCCTGAGAAGAACCGCCCTGATTGCCACTCTGATTTCCGCCCTGGCTGCCTGTATTGCCCTGAGAAGAACCCTGGCCATTATCCCATGTTAGGTAATCGAGATATGCATCCCATGTTCCATCGTCAGCTGATACTACAAGTTCTACCGTCTGAGCGCCGGTCTTGTGAGTAACATTTTCTATAGTGTACTCTGCAGGATATTCATCGCCAAAATAGAATGTTCCCTTTTTCTCGCCGCCGATCTTAAGATCTACTTTTGCCATGTTTCTATTATTTGAGCAACCGCGAAGAGTAACATTGTGTGTATCATAAGCAAAATACTGTTCAAAGCTTACGCTGTCGTTATTAGCATAAAGAGCTACGCCATTGAACGGATTACTGATAGTGCCTGCGTACTGACCACTCTTTGTCATGGTCTCGCACTCAACCTTATTATCATTCTGGTTTGTCTGTGCCTGACCCTGATTGCCGCCTGCTGCTTCTCCGCCCTGGCCCTGACCTGCAGTCTCACCCGGAGCTGCTGCCTGCCAGTAATCAAACTCGAAGCTTCCATTGAATACAAAGCAGATATTCTTTACACCGGAAACATTCTTCATCTCACCGGTAAAGTTCGCATTGCTGCCATTTGTGTTAGAAAGGTTGATTGTTCCAAGAAGATTTCCACTTGGGCTGTTCTCTCTAACCTGAATAGTGCCTGCGCCTCTGCTGTTTACATTTACAGTTATAGAGCCAAGTCCCTTTGAGAAATTAACTCCTTTAACCTTTGTGTAATCACCATTTGAAATCTGGTTAACCCATGCCACACCGTCGCCATTGCCTGAAACTCCAATGCCACTCTGAGTAAACATTGTCTCAGCCTGTACAGCTTCATAAGGATTTACATAAGAAGTCTGTGAAACGCCTGACATTGAAGGTGTAAGTGAGTTAATCTTGCCATTTGATACATTAAGCTTATCAATCTGAGTTGTTCTGTAACCAAGGCTCCGTCCGATAACCTTAGATTCAACGCTTCTTGTGTGATAAGCCATGTAGTAGCTTCCATTGAACTCAAAGATACTGTGATGGTTATTTCCTGTAGAACCGCTAAAGAATACGCCCGGATTCTTCATGATCTCGCCTGCGTATGTAAATGGTCCCATAGGGCTTGAACTTGTCATATACTCGATTGCTGCGTTGTTAAAACCATTAGCACAGTTCCAGTTTGAGCAATATGAGTAATAATATGTATTTCCAATCTTATTGATTCCGGAATCCTCGAAAAGATAAGGAGCATCAATTGTTGCAGCTGAGCCTGATGTGCTTATCATATCTGCGCCAAGCTTGATAACTCTTGCTGTCTTAGGATGAGCTGCCTGTCCGCTTGGAATTCCGCCACCAAAATAAAGATATCCGGTTCCATCCGAATCTACCAGAACTGCAGGGTCAAACATCCACACTACGCCGCTGCATCCCGGTGTACTTCCTGTAATAAGAGCTTTTCCAATAGGATCCGTCCATGGACCTGTTGGTGAATCTGAAGTGAGCACTCCGATTCCGCCGCCATTATTTGCGAAATATAAAAAGAACTTGTCTTTGCCGTTAATTTTCTTGCTGGTGATACATGGTGCCCATGAGTTGTTCGCCCATTTAGCTGCCCCATCTCTGCCTGCAATCTTGTAGCTGCCATGGTCTGTCCAGTTGACCATGTCTGTGGAAGAATAACAGTTAAGAGTAGTTATCTTCCCATAAGTATTCTCATTATTCCCCGCAAACTCCTGAGTATCGTTAGTGGTGTAGATATAAACTGTTCCATCGTAGACCATAACCCCAGGGTCCGCACCATAGTTCTGTGTCACAAGCGGATTGTTCTCATTGTCTGCCTTGACATAACTTCCGCTCACGACACTAGCTGCAGATACAGTAGTACTGCTTCCAATGACTGCTCCCCCGAACAGCATCAGACATAGTGCCAACGCTACACGTTTTTTCATATCCGATTCCTTTCTCCATTTTAAGCCGCAGCAAAAATAAGTGGTCAAATTTGCCGCATTTTTCTAGTTTTTTGCTCGAGCAAGTTCATTTTAGCAATTATTGCAATATCGTACTTCTCATGTATTGCTGCCTCTTTTGCTTAAATTGCTATTTTTGTAACTTTTTTCACTATTTTTTAAGAATTTGTTAAGGGAATTTTTAATATTTTCGGTATGTTGCCTTTTGTAAGCGTTATTAACAGCAGTTTATTTGTGTATTTTTCACAGTACCTAGACAGCAATATGTTGTCATACGCCCAGCCCAAGGTATCTGTTTGGAAATGTTTGTGTTTGAGCAGAGTACTTGTCGAGGTATTTTCGAGACTAGTACGAGCCATGGGGATGCACTAAGCGAGGTATTTTCGAGCATAGTGCATATCCCTCGTCTGCGCGGTGATTTACTAAAACTCTAAATCTAAGGAAGGTCTCCTCTCAGCGCTGTTCGAAACAGTCGACCTTCCTTAGATTTCTCGTTTTGTAAATCATCCTGCTCGTCCGAGAACTGCACATTTCCAATCGGATACCTTTGGTCCGGGCTGTCTATGAAAATGCCTGAAAAACACACCTCTGAACTTCGAAAAAACACTTATTATTGACATAATGAAGGGCCCCGCCCAGATGTTCATCTAGAGCAGCAGCAAACCAGGTATTGCCAAAGTATCAGCCAGCGGAAAAGTAACAGCTTTGAAAAAAGGAAAGACCACAATCAAAGCAAAAACCGCAAGTGGCCAGATTGCAACCTGCGTTATAACAGTAAAATAAATTTTGCGTAACATATCAGAACGGGACAAAATTATTCTTTGTCCCGTTCTTCTTTATGTTCACTATGCAATTTTAAACCGCCAGTTCAATCACTTCCCCAAGCGCAAATGAATAGATGAATACTTCCTTAACTTTCATATTTGTGGTGCGCTCAAGAGCCTGCTTGTAGAGGTCAAGCTGGATTTTATAGCGGTCGATAAGTTCCTGACTTTCTTTAACTTTGTCGGTCTTGTAGTCCAAAAGGACTATCTCGCCATCTTCTATGAACCAGGCATCGATAATTCCCTGAATAAGGACCATTTCTTCCTGTGGGAACTTTGGGTCGAGCTCGCTTGCAGGAACTCCCATCATGAAGGGCTTTTCTCTCATAAGCTGTCCTGATCTGAAAGCGGCGCCCATTCTCTGCCCCAGCTTAGTAGAAAGAAATGTCGTGACATCCTTTGGCCACATGCAGGCTCTGTAATCATCAGAAATAAAGCCTTCACGGACCTTCTCATAGAGCCATCCGTATACTCTCTTGGAAACTGCGTCAAGAGGTGCTTTTTTGCCAGTGCCAATTTTGGTTTTAAGTTCTTCCTGCTTTTCTTTCTTCATTTGCTCAGCCAAGGAAAGTGCTTCCTGCATCAGCTTTTCATCGCCATAAATTCTATCGTCAAGAATTTCCATTATTCTATGGTAGGCTGTACCACGCTCAGCACCGGTGAGTTTCTTTTTCTTCTCTGCACCGGCTGTTGCTTTCTCCGTTTTCCCATCTACGCCATCAGCAGTATCTATCTCATATTTCCTATCAGCTGTCGTTTCTTCTTTCCCTAAAGACCTTTCTTCCGATACATCCACATTCCCGATAGCTTCTCCAAACATATCTTCAATAGCATCTGAAAATTCAATTTCCTCAGAAAACTGCGTTTCATTATCATCCGCATAATCTGCTGCCGTTCCAAAGACCTCTCCTGCTTCTTCGAGCTTATGCTTCTTAAGTTCCGTAACAGTAGTCTTTGTAAAAAGACCTTTCAGATAATCATAGGCATATTTGCTCTCAAACTTAGCTCTGAGTCTCCCCGCAAGTTCATCATCAAAAGAAAGTGACTTTTCCATGAACTCGCTCTTTCTGTTAATGGTAAGTGCTTCTCTTTTCAGCATGGCGGAAACTATCTTTTCATCACTTAGCGCAGTAAAAGAAAATGCAGGAATATCCTCACGTTTATCGACATATGGCGTATAATCGGCATCAGATATTTCAAGCTGGTTAAGCATTTCTTTAACGCCGGGGTGCCTGATAAGTGATGGCAACACAAGGTCCAAATAGCTTGTTGCTCCGGCTCTTGTGGAGTACGGAAGCACGCCGTTTGATGAAGCAAGAACAGGGATTGTCTTTAGTGTCGATGTAACAAAATCTCTCATTTTCTTTACTGATGCAGTAAGGATAAGTTTCTCTTTTGGTCTTGTAAGCGCAACATAAAGGACACGAAGTTCCTCACCAAGTGTGTCTGTGTCCATCTTATCTGCAATCATAAGTCTTTTTAAGGTGTCATATTTCACGCGAAGATTTGTATCAATGCACTTTACACCCACGCCAAAATCCATGTCAGCTATAAGGTCACCCGTTATATCTCTTTTATTAAATTTCTTGGAAAGACCTGAGACAAAAACAACAGGAAACTCAAGTCCCTTACTCTTATGTATACTCATAATACGGACAACATCCGCATTTTCATCTATAATTCCGGCTTCTCCATAGTCCACCTGAACAAGTTTCATGTTCTCGATGTATCTCACAAAATGAAAAAGACCTTTAAAACTTGTTTTTTCAAAAGACTGCGCTCTCTGCAAAAGCTGATCAAGGTTAGCTTTTCTCTGATTACCGGAAGGCATTGCAAGGCAATAGGTATCAAAACCTGTAATATCCAATATTCTCTGCAGCACTTCATGGACAGGCGTATACACTGATTCTTTTCTCAGCATTTCCACCATATCTATAAATTTCGCAAGCTTATCCAATGTCTCATCACTGTCTTTTTTCTTTTCCAAAAGCTTTTTTAGACCATAATAAAAAGAATCGATAAGGCATTCATCTGCCACTTCGTCTGTCATTATCCTGAGTCTTGCCAGTTCCTCATCGTCAAAGCCGCCTATGCAGGAATGCATAACGCTTGTAAGCGGAATATCCTGACTGGGATTATCTATAACTGTCAAAAAGTCAAGCATCACCGCAACTTCCCATGCATTAAAGTAGCCGCTTTTTGACTCTATATATGCAGGAATTCCCTGCTCATCCAGTATTCTTTTGAAAATATCATCAAATCCGGATACTGACCGCAGCAGGATAACAATATCCTTAAACTTAAGGTCGTGGTTTTCATCCATAAGGGCATGAATTTTCTCTGCCACCACCAGTGCTTCTTTTTCTTTTGCATCATAATCAGAAAGGGCTTCGCTTTCGCTGTCACTCTCAAACATGATAAGTTCAGGCGTGACATCCATCTTAGGCTCATCGTAGGACGCGCCCGGCACAAGCCTTGCATCCTCGTCATATTCAACGCTTCCAAGATCCGTCTTCATTATCTTTTCAAAGATATAGTTGGTAGCTTCAAGCACTTCCTTGCGGCTTCTGAAATTCTTATGAAGGTCGATTCTGTGATTCTTTGCTCCCTTTGTCTTGTCATAGGTATGAAGCTTTTCCATAAAAATCTCAGGCCTTGCCAGTCTGAACTTATAGATACTCTGCTTGACATCTCCAACCATAAATCGCTCAGATTTATCCGGAATCTCTCCTGAAATAGACTTCAAAATAAGTTCCTGTACATTGTTACTGTCCTGATACTCATCAATAAGCACTTCCTTATAAAAATCCCTGTACTCAAGGGCAACGGTGGAAGGAGTGCACATATCTATTATTTCCTGACAGCTCTTCCCAATGGTCTGTTCCGCATCAGGATGATTTACCAGTATCTGAAGGGCAAAATGCTCCATGTCATTGAAATCAATAAACTGCCTGTCACGTTTTTTCTCATCAAAAAGCTGTTTATAGCGTAGGGTAAGTCTGCACAATTCCTTCACTGCTCTGTCGCATAACGCCATTTGAGCACATACAGTCTCAGAAGGCAGAGCAAAATAGGATTCTGCAAGTTTATCAATTCCCTCTTTTACTTTTTTTCTGATTCCCTGCACGTAAGTTCTTTTATCAGGGCTTACAGAATCGTCCTTTTTGATTGGAAGTTTGCCAAAAGAAACAGTTCTTAAAGCATCAAAATAGTCATCATATTTTTTACATTTAAGTAGCGCAGAAACGCTCTCAATATCTTTTTCCAGAGTTTCTCCGTACATGTAAGGGCCATCGCTCTCACAGCACACCTTTTCAGCAACATTTAATCTGTCCAGATGTTCTGAGATTTTCATCCTCGTCATCTTTAAGCAGTTTTCAACAAAGGGCAGACTTTCAAAGTCCTTGCCCTCGATGTCGTAATCCCCCGCCCTTTCCATTATCCAGTCCTCAGGCCAGGGCATACTCATGGAAAATTTGTAAAGCTGAGAAATATAGCTTTCTACCTTCCTGTCATCACTTCCGGTTGCAAAGTATTCCATGCAGTATAAAAAGTCCTCATTTTGCCCCTCGGAGGCCTTTCCATACTCTTCCTCCAGCATATCCTGCATGACTTCATCCTGTAAAAGCCTTAGTTCCCCGTCATCTCCCACATGAAATGCCGGGTCCACTCCAATAGTATTGAAGTTATTCTTAAGAACATATTGGCAAAAAGAATCTATCGTAGTAATCTGCGCATTGTGAATAAGCGTCTCCTGCCTCTGGAGATGCTTATTCATCGGATCCCTGCTAAGACTTTCCTGTATTGCCAGGGTTATCTTTTCCTTCATCTGAAGCGCTGCTGCCTTGGTAAAAGTAACTACCAAAAGATGATCAATATCAACTCCGCCCATGATCATCTGTATGATTCTTTCAACAAGCACTGCCGTTTTTCCCGAACCGGCTGCTGCTGATACCAATATATTACAGTCCCTTGCGTCTATTACCGCCTGCTGTTCTTCTGTAAAAGAGACTCCCATTTCTTACCATCCTGTACTCAAATTTTATAATTCTGTAATCATCTTATCTGACAAATATCTCTCAAAATCATGAAACTAATGCTCAGCTGCAAAATCTCATGTTTTATCCTCTTTTCCCTCAAATTCTGAGCGTATAGCTTCCAACGCATCTTTGTCATTTAATTCAAGTTTTCTCATGGAAAAGCCCGGTATTTTCTCATCATAACCACAGATTGCCCTGTATTCACAGTATGTGCATGACGACCTTTCTCCCTGCTCATATGGATTGACCGCAATATCTCCGTTCAAAATACGCTTTCCGTATTCTTTTATCTTCTTTCCCACATAATCAGTTATTGCATTGTAATCCTTGTAGGAAACTGTCTGTGAAGATGCAGCAAGACTTCCGTTTTTGTTGATAGCAACAGGAATTACATCTGATTTGGAGCTAAGTCCCTCATCAAGCATCTGGATAATGTCTGCATTTTCATTCACAAGGCCCGTTGTCTTAAGTTCCTCAATAACCTTCTGATTTATATCAGCCGGCTCCATATCAGCTTTTCCCTCTGTAATAGGATCATCAACATGATAATAAAGTATTGCCGCCGGTATAACGTCTTTTCCGGAAGATATCTTTTTTTGTGAAGCAAGCGCGACATTCATGTACATAACAAGCTGCAGCTGAATGCCATAATATAAAGAGGCTATGCTGAATTTCTTCTTTCCCGACTTAAAATCGATGACCTTTACATAAACATGTGAATCATCTTCGTATAAGTCAACTCTGTCAATCCTGCCGTGGAGCGCCATCTGTTCCTTAATGTGTCCCTCTTCCGCCTCTGTCAGGGTTACGTTTATATCATCAATATTTCCGGTCTCTCTAAAATCCATCTCTACAAAAGCAGGATTAAATCTGCCCTTGGAAAGCTGATACTTAAGCACAGAAACGGTTCTTAACAAAATCCTGTGAATTCTGTCTATCATAAACTGATTGCGCACGCTACTTCTAAGAACGGTCTCGCCATATTTATCGACGCAGGCTGTAAGCGCCCTCTGAAGCATTTCCTCTGAATCTTTTTCAGAAATAGTACGCCAGTCAAGATTTTTATCCATCATCTCTGATGTGTACTTTTCAAGGACTTCATGGAAAACATTTCCAAGGTCAGACCTGTCAAAATCATATTCTTCACGTTCCTGAAGTCTTAAACCATATTTTACAAAATGGGCATAGCAGCAGGAAGCAAAAAGTTCCAGTCTGCTCACACTGTTTTCCAGATTAGCTCCATATAAAGAAAGCGCCACAAGCTTGGCCAGAGGCCTGTTTTCATAATGAGTAAAGGCTGCATCTGTCAGTTTCTCAAGCATAGAATTCTGTTCAGACCCATGGACATCATAATCTTTAAGGACATTCATAAGAGCAAAAAGATTTTCTTTTTCTTTTTCACTCATATGCCCAAGAGCATATCTTCTTACAAGTTCAGCCGCATTCCCATAGCTATCCTTGGGACATATATTCTGACTTTCAAAATCTCCGTCTTCAGGTCTTGAAACAATAAGCTTTGGAAACATCTTCAAAAGCTTAGGAACAAGATAGGCAGGCTTCTTGGACTTGCCATCATTTCCCAGCTCCGAATATGATAAAAACAGCTTATCTGTAGGCTTTGTAAGATTCATGTAAAGATAAAGCCTTTGGATATACATCTGCTGTCTTGGCGTTGGCGCAAGCTCAACACCTGTATTTAAATCCACTAAAAACTGCCTGTCTATGTCAGACAGGATTCCGCCGGTCCCGGAATTAGAAGGAATTGCACCATCCACTACTCCAAGGAAAAATAAGAGTTTTATCTCTTTAAGCCTTGTTCTCTCAATATCACCCACTATAACCCTGTCAACATCCTGGGGAATCGTTCCTACTTCTATCTCGCCAAATCCCGCCATAAGAATATCACGGTATTCCGCAAGGCTTACTTCATCACTTCCTATTATGGTCTTTATCTGTTCAAGAAGCGCCATTACCTTGTCATAGACCTGTTCAAATTCTTTTGCCTTCTTGCGATTACCATTCTGCAAAAAGAGATCCCTGAATGAATCAAGCTTTCCCTTGCAATCATCCTGCTCGATTACTTGCAAAAGCGCCTCAGTAATATCTAAAGCGGTTCCCTTTTTAATCTCAAATAATGGAGAAAGCCCCTGACTTATGGCCATACGCATTTTCTCAAGTCTTTCCATTATCTCAATATCACGGAAATCATCTTCTTTTTTCTTTGACTTGAAATGCTTGGGCATCCTTCTTGAAAATCTGTCATCCCACTGCTTTCTTCCCTTGATTCCGAGAGCTCTGACATAATTTTCCAAAAGATCTGTATCTTCTTCAGAAAAAGAACTCATTCCGCTTCGCATATAATGAAATACATCTTCGTACTTATACCCTGAAATAGCGATATTAAGCGCACTTGTGATGTATTCGATAAATGGATTTAGCATAAGTTCCTGATTTTCATCGATATAAACAGGTATTCCAAACTTTTCTGCAGTTTTATCTATTATCCCCGAATACTCGTTTAGCGTACCACAAACAATGGCTATATCCCGGTAAGCATAGCCGTTATTTCTGATGGCATCAGCAATCTTTATCATGGTCTGTCTTACTTCCACCTCAGGTGTTGATGCCTCATAGATCTCTATTTTTTTAACTTCATCCTCAAATTTTTTTGAATTATATCTGAAAAGATTTTCTTCAAGAAAAGCAAGTTCCGGATTAGATGATAGTCTTTTTACATGCTCATCTGATATTAGATAATCCAAAGAATTATCCCGTAGAGTTACCCATAAAGGAAAGTTTGGAATGCGCCCAACGCTCTCCATCTGTCTTTGCTCGACTCTATGTTCCAGCTTAAGAAGATCATTTATTGTCTTCTTACTCAGCATGAAGAGTTCCTGTTCCTCATATTCTCCTGAATATGGATTTTCCTTTGTATCCATTGTGACAGATACGATTACTTCGTTTGAGTATTCCAACAATTTTTCAATTACTCTGTACTGTATGGGCGTAAAACCTGTAAAGCCGTCAAATACCAGCACAGAATTACTAATAAGCTTTGACTTTCCTATAGAATTGCAGAGAATATCCAAAGTTTCCTCGGTTGTGATATATTTTCCCTTGATATAGTTATCAAACTCACGATAAAGAAGCCTTAAATCCTTGATCTTACTGTTTAGGGCGCCTCTTCCCTTACTGTTATCTTCAAGGATTGAAAGCTCATCATCCGAAATTCCGTACATCATAAATTCGGAAATGGTGGATTTCACTTCGTCAATGTATCCTGGCTTATGCATATTAGGACCAAGAACAGGGAGTTTGTCCCCTAATATATCTGCCACTCGCCTTAAGATAAGGCTTTTTCCCACATCATCAAGCACACAAAAAGAGCTAAGGCCAACTTCCTCAAATATCCTGTGTGAAAGTCTTCCAAAGCTCAATATATCAATATTCATTATCGCATGAGAAGGATGCATTTTTACCACATCCTTCTGCGTCTGCATCGTAAACTGATCCGGAACTATTATCAGGAAATCCTTATCTTTTTCCTTAAAACTACTGTCGATTATCTTCTGAAAAAGAAGTGTGCTCTTCCCTGATCCGGATGCTCCCAAACAAAACCTTAGCATAATCTTTCCCTATTTCCCGTATTTCATTTCATCATTTATCTCATCCGCATATCTGCAGCACGAGATAAACTTCCATCTGTTATTATAATAGAAAGGAAGTATCATGTACATCTGCATTCTGCCATTATCCCCAGGAAGCGCAGAATGATAATAGTCAACCACAAAATCAGAATTTGTCTTTTTAACTCTGTCTCTCACAGTGGTAATATCATAAAATTTCCTGAACCTCTCCCTGTCCTCAGGATAAAGATACATATTGGAATACATCTGCACAGCTTTAACAGCGTTTGCCTCCCTATCCGCAATTGGAAGCTGACTTGAATTAAGGAAAATATTGACAACAGTGCCATCCTCGTCATACAGATCCACCCTGAAATACTGGGTAAAAACATGCGCCATGGCAACCTGAATATTCTCTGCAAGCTTTTTTTCTTCCCCTGAAAGTGATAGATTTCTTGGAACTATTGCAAATGCAGCCTTATCGCCTGTTCTTACAATAAAACGAACTTTCATGTTTACGACATTTCCGTTGATTATCATGTCCGATTCGCTTCTACTATCAGGGCTCTTTTCTGCGTTCTTTAGAGCATCGACAGAGGACTTCTGTTCGGGAATATCCATCCTATGCGCTCTGGCTGCAGCTTCTTTCATACCACTGATAGCAACGGAATGAAGGAAATTATTATAGGCATTATTAGCATATAAAAAACTGATATCATCATTCTCAAGTTCAACTATCGCGATAGGGAGATTGTTGAATACCTCCATGTTTTTATCGCGAAGAGGCGTACTTCCAAGAACATTTATGTCACCTATACACTTGAAATACTGCTGATATTTTATGTCCTCACAATTTTCAAAAGAAAAATCATCAGGTTTTACAAAATCCTCCAATGGCTTTGGCTTTCCAAAAAGATATCCCTGAAGCTTTTCACATCCTATTCTTTTTAAGAAGTCATACTGTTCCTGTGTCTCAACGCCTTCAGCTAACGTGTGCATTCCAAGTTCTTTTGCCATATTTACTATAGTCGCAAGAATGACCATGGATCTTTTATTTGATTCAAAAGACCTTAGGAAATTCATATCTATTTTAAGTACGTCAAAATCATAAATCTTAAGGTTATTAAGTGAGCTGTAACCGGCTCCAAAATCATCCATCCAAACCTGATAGCCTGCATCTCTGAAATTCTTTATCTGAAAACCCAGGAAATCTTCACCGGATGCAATGGCGCTCTCAGTAATCTCTATATTTAAAAGATACACAGGGATATCATATTTGGCCCTGCATTTATCTATCTCACTTCTTATATCGCATAGTTCAAAATCAAGTCTTGAAAGATTGACAGACACCGGAAGGACAGCCTGTCCATATTCGATATCATGTCTGATATCTGCACAGACTTGATCTATGATATAAAGGTCAAGTTTATGTACCAGATGCACATCCTCTAATACTTCAACAAAAATAGCCGGTGAGATCATTCCATAAATCGGATCGATCCACCTTGAAAGTGCCTCATATCCGCACACTTTTCCTGTCAGCGCCCGCACTTCCTTCTGGTAATAAACCTTAAAGTATCTCTGCTTAAATGCACTTTCAAAGTTGTCTATGACATATTGTCTTAGATCATTCTTCTTTTTCAGCTCATCATTATAAAAATTATTGTCTTTATCGTATACTCTGATTATGTCGTCACAGGCTATCTTTGCTCTATCCACGGCAACAACAGGGTCATGTACATCACCGCTTGCAAGATAGATGCCGGCTTTTATGCGCATCTTTAGATTTCGCTCAAGCTTGCGCGCATTTTCCCTTACAAGATCCAGATTACTAAGGATCTTACTTTCTTCCATATCAGGTGACAGAATAATAAACTGATCTCCGCCTGTTCTTGCGATGAGCTCGCCCGCAAAAACATCCTGAAGAATCTGTGACAGCCCTTTTAGATATTCATTGCCACCTGCGAACCCATACTGCTGGTTGAAGCTTTTAAAATTCATGACATTGAGATAGAGAATGACATTATATTTTAATCCCTTAGCCTCATATTGTTCCTGAAGATGGCGCAAAATGCCCCTTAGGTTCATAAGCCCTGTCAGCTCATCATATCCATCTTTATATTCAGTTGAAGATTGCTTAAACTCTTCCATGAAATATCCTTTTAGTTGTAGTAGGATGTAACGTTCAAAAGTAATGTTACGTATTATTCCGCGCAACACGCTTCCATAATCTCATTAATTATAACATGATTAAGTAGCTTACAATCATTATTGCGTATATATTTATCGTTATTTTAGATATTTAAATTATCCTCTTGAAAAAAAATGTAGATTAGTGTATGTTTTAAGTGTCTGTACAACTGGCGGATAAGTGGGTAACCACATGGGAGTACAGATAATAATATTTGAATGTCGACCGCCTGGGCAACCGCTATAGCAGTGGTTTGCTCAGGCG
>NZ_FOKR01000035.1 GCF_900112195.1 Butyrivibrio sp. YAB3001 | reverse complement strand
GCACTGTTCTCTGTCAGGACAAAAAGAAGACATGTACTCCTGAAAGAGTACCTCTCCGGATTTTTTTATTACAATGAGGTTGCTATTTATCAGGTTCTTCCGTATCATAGCATTGTGTGATGTATATCAGTATTGATTACATGCATAGGAGGAAGAGCGTGTCTTGCAGGATGTGGCTCTTCCTCTTTGTTTTATAGGAAACTACTATCTTAAGTATACGAAAAAAGAGTGCTGTAATACACAGCACTTTGATATAGATAAAAAACAGATATTCAGAAATTAATTCACCGCTTATTTGCGGTCGGATAGAATGCTAAAATGCGGGACTACATACTATTTGTTCTTGCAAATCTATCGCTTCCTCGAAAGAGTAAAATAATCGAAAATGAAAAGAATGCTATCCTTGAAAATCCAAGTGTTGGTAAGTATCCGCCGCGCCTACTATGTGTAGATGGAGATGAGTATAGATTGGATTTATGCAAGAGCGTTGCTTTGCAGGATTTCAATTATGCTGAGTTCTATGACGAAAAACATCGCTAAAACCTTGACTATTTCTTCCTTATAAGTGATGTATGGTATACCGCTGCGGCGGACAAATACTATATGTTCAAATAAGGAGGTATCGCAATGAATGCAGAAATGGCACGTCAGATTACAGAGCTGCGACATAAGGGACTTGGGTATAAGTCCATAGCCATAGTTGTTGGAACTTCTCGTGAGAATGTCAGGTACTATTGTAAGACACATAGCCTTGCAGGAGATGTTGAGCAGATAAAGGCAAACAGGAATCAGGGATATTGTTTTGGAAGCGTAAACTAAAATGGTTTACAAGTTAAATATGCATGCTGAGATTAGTGGTTGTTGCATTTTTTGCAACAACCATTTTGTACATTTGTAAAAATGATATAGTTCCGATGATAGGCGAAATGATGCTATAATATCATAAGATATACGAAAATAATGAGACTTCATTTATTAGGTGAACAAAAATGCTAAGAATATTTTTTGGTGAAAAAGAAGATGTAATGCATGGACCATCATGGTTCAGATTCAATTATGATGAAGAATGGCTGGCAGATCCTTTTGTGGAAGAGATGATGACTGATATAGATAAGTCACATTATAAGGGAGGACAGCTGATAGAAAGTGATGTTTTAGGACCAATTCCACCAGAGAAACTATCCGGTGGATTGCAAACTCTGATTTGCATTTATAAAAGACCTGATCTTGTTTTTAATGCCACAAGCTGTGGCGAAAATTGTGCAAAATGGCTTGCAGAGATTGGCAGAAGAGAGGATGTTACTGCTAATCTTAGATATTACATGCCTTTTGATGATTGTGGCGATATAGAAATTGAAATACTTAATGAGAACATCAAAGTGACTAATACCAAGGATTATATGCATGTAGCATTAAAATATGTCTGATGCCCAGGAAGTATTATATATATGAAGAATAAACATCATGTAGTTGTTGAATCAAAACGACTAAAATATGAATTTGATATAAATAGGAATATTACTGTCATTCAAGGCGATAGCGCTTCCGGAAAGACTACACTTTTGGATCTTTTGGGAACACATTCAAGATTTGGAAAAGAAAGTGGCATTAGCGTACAGTCAGATGTTCCCTGTGTGGTATTTGGTGGGGATACAGGTCTTTGGAAGATGATTTTAGAAGCTTATAAGGATAGTATAGTGTTTATCGATGAAGGTTATCCCTTTATATATTCCAAAGATTTTGCAGAGTTGGTACAGGCTTCTTCAAATTATTATGTTTTGATTACAAGACAGCCTCTATATAATCTGCCTTATAGTGTTCAGGAAATCTATGGAATCAGGACTACAGGTAAATATCACTATCCAGAGCAAGTCTACCATGAGTTTTACAGAATTTATAATGATTCAAATGAAACACTGGATAAAGAAGTTTTGGTGTTGGTAGAAGACTCGAAGCCTGGATATCAGTTTTTTTCTAAGGTGTGTAAGCAAGGTAAGTGTGTGAGTGTAGAAGGAAACTCACAGTTTGTTGGAAGAATCGAGAACGCCGAAAAGAATAAGAAAGTGGTTGTAATTGCTGACGGCGCAGCCTTTGGTGCCTATGTTGCCAAGGTTGCTGCTATAGCAAAGAGTAGAAAAGATGTAATGCTCTATTTCCCGGAGTCATTCGAATGGCTAATTCTCAAATCAGGAGTAATTGGAATTAAGGACTTGGATGATATACTTGCTGAGCCGGAGAAGTATATCGAAAGCAAGGATTTCAAGAATAGACAGGCAAAAGTAAGACCAGCAGTTAAGAAAATGCTTGATGACGCTCATAAGATGGAAACCGGAGAGCTTGAGTCAATGTCATATGATGATGTCTTCGGTGAGGAGGAATGATTAGTGGCAAAACTTATTATTTCTCCTGCAGCAGGTAAATATCTTAAAAAGATTAAGGATAAAAAGCAAAGAACATAAGTAATACGAGCAACTACTAGAAATAGTGGAGGGAATTGTTATGGGAATTGTTTTTTTACTAGCAATACTGTGTGAGTTATTTATGGTGATTTATGTCAGCATGGAAATCAAAGAGAAGTATCTTCCTGCTGTTATCTATAAAGGGATAGCTTCTCTCTTCTTTGTTGTCATTGGACTTGTGGGTAGTAGTGGTGGAAGAACTGATAACCTTGTAATCCTGGGACTGGTTCTTGGATTTATAGCAGATATTTTGCTAAATCTACAATATCTTTTAGACAAAAATGGAAAGCTGGTTTTTGCTATCGGAGCCATTGTGTTTCTTGCCGGGCATATAGCTTATTTTGCGGCAATATATCCACTTGTTTCAAATCATGCATTATTTCTTCTTTTGGGACTTGCAGTAGCAGTAGTCTTGGAAATCATTCTATTTAAGCTTACTACTGTGGACAAGGTGATGCTGATCTTTGGCATTATTTATGTGACTTTTGTAACACTCCTTACATCTATTTCCTTTGGAGCCTTAGTTGAGCGTATGACAAATTTTAGCATATTGTTTTTCTCAGGAATATTTCTTTTCCTTGCAAGTGATGTGGTGCTTATAGTTAACTATTTTGGACAGAGAGTTAGAAATAGCTTGAGGTTTTTAAATGGGGTTTTATACTATACAGGGCAGATTCTTGTAGCGATAAGTCTGATATGGCTACAGGGATGAAGATAAAAAGATCACCGCTCAAACCATTTCAACAGTTTCATTTTGATTTTTTCTGCTTTTCCGGTGTATGGATGTTCCCTTAGGGAAAGGTTCCAGAAAGTTTTGCCCGTAAGCACTGTCTGGGGATGAGTGAACTCGCGGAATCCCCATTCACCGTGGTAGGCTCCCATACCACTGTGACCGGTTCCGTTAAAGGGGACGCCCTTGACCATCATGTGTATACATACCTCGTTGATGCAACCACCTCCGTATTGAAGAGTATGCATAACCTTATTTGCCCAATTCATATCTTTGGTAAAAACATACAATGCAAGCGGATGTTCTCGTTCTTCAATGATGTCCAGTATATCGTCAATTTTGTCGTCCCTGTAAGGGACTACAGGCAGCAGGGGACAGAACAGCTCCCTGCGGACGATTTCCTCATCTGAATTAACGGGATAAATTATAGTGGGAGCATAGCGCAATGTATCACGATTTCCGGTACCGCCAAAGAGTATTCTGGGACGATATTGCTCCGCTGTCTGAGCGCATTTGTCATAGGCCGAGGCACTGATGAGGCGTGGATATTCCGTATTTTCCTCAGGGTGCTCGCCAATCTGTCTGATGAATTCGGCTTTTAGTTCCTTGAGAAATTCATCTGAAATTTCCTCTGCCACGGCAATCTGGTTGATATTGATGCAGACCTGCCCTGCATTGCAGAGCTTGAAAAAGGCAATTTTCCGCGCTGCGTCTTTCAGGTTTGCATCCCTTCGCACTACGCACCAGTTGCCTGTTTCGCCGCCAAGCTCAAGTGCCAGAGAAGTCAGATTTTTGGCTGCTTCTGCCATTACATGTTTAGCTACATTGGGAGAACCGGTATAGAAAATCTTATCAAACCGCTCGGCAAGGCACAGGTCAGCCACATCGTGACCGCCGTCTACAACGGTAATATATTCTTCGGGAAAGTATTGAGAAATACATTTTTTTAAGATTTCAGTACAGGCAACCGTCTTGGAACTGGTCTTGATGACTGCAGTGTTACCGCCTGAAATGCATGCTGCCAATACCCCTACTGACAGCAGTAGCGGAAAGTTGAAGGGGCTGATGATCAGTGAAACGCCGTAAGGCATCTTATAAACTTTGGTGGTAAAAGAGGGAAAGCACATGATACCGCTAAAATGGCGTTCAGGTCGTGCCCACCTACGCAGACCATGAATAGTCTCGTTGATCTCCGTAATAATGGGGCCGATATCACAAAGATAGGCTTCGACTTTGCTGCGTCCCAAGTCTTTTTGCAGAGCACCCAAAAAAAGAGCTTCGTTTTCAACCATCATCTTTTTTAAGGCCTTCAGGCTGTTAATGCGCCATTCAACGTCCAGTGTCTTTCCTGTTCTAAAAAACTGTCGCTGTTTTGACACAATGCTCTGAATGTCTTCTGCCGTGTAACCCATAGGTGCCTCCATACGTGTAGAATTCGTCTTTTGATTTCTAATATTATAACCTTTCGATAATTAATTATCAATATAACTTCCTTTTTAGAATGCTTTTGTGATACTATAAAGTTACATTTTGAACGAAAAAACACATATTAAACTGTGCGCTTCAAAAATGATTCAACTACACTAATAAGTAACCGTCAAGAAAAAACAAATGGGGGTATCTATGGCAAATATCAGTGATAAGCAGCGAAACCATTTCATGTTACGTGGCCCTTTGAGTAAAAGAGGCTACGATTGGTGGTGGCATTCCTTCACGGCAGAGGATGCGGAAACGGGAGAAGAGAAGCCCTTTTTTATTGAGTATTTTACATGTAATCCTAATCTTGCAGAAGATGAACCCGTTTTTGGACAACATCCGCATAGGAAGAAGGATGGCAAGAAACCTTCTTACCTGATGGTGAAGGCTGGCTGGTGGGGCGAGGATGCTACTCAGCTTCATCGCTTTTACGCATGGAAGGATGTTACTCTCCCTTACGATACAAATCTTAATCTCACTGCGCCTGAATGTAGTTTGACGGAATCGCATATGACCGGTACAGTTACAGTCTCTAAAGAAGATGCCGCAGCCCATCCGGAATATATGAGCGATAGCGGGAGTATGTCATGGGACCTGGATATTGACAAAAAGGTTGCTTTCAACGTTGGATATGGCGCGAGCAAATTTTTCCAGCGTCTTAACGCTTTTGAGATGTTCTGGCATGCCGAAGGCATGAAAACCGAATATTCCGGTACGATCATCTGCAATGGTCGAAAGTTCGTTGTCAGGCCAGAGACCAGTTACGGCTATGCTGACAAGAACTGGGGTGGCGACTTTACCAGTCCTTGGGTATGGCTTAGCAGTAATAATCTTACCAGCCTTCTCACGGGGAAAAAGCTGAAAAACAGCGTGTTTGACATCGGTGGCGGGCGTCCGAAGGTGCTGGGAGTAGCCTTGAACCGTAAGCTTCTTTCCGATTTCTGGTATGAAGGTAAGAGCTATGAATTCAATTTTTCCAAATTTTGGACATTTTGTCGCACTAAGTTCGAGTGCAGCGAGACCGACACAGCTGTTCTTTGGCATGTTCGGCAGGAAACGACTTCTGCAATTATGGATACTAAGATCACTTGCCAAAAGAAAGATATGCTATTTGTGAACTATGAGGCACCCAATGGCAAAAAGCTGCATAATCGCCTATTTAACGGTGGCAACGGTATAGGTGTCATTGAACTATATAGCAAGAAGGGGGGCAAGACCGAACTGATTGACAGGGTTGAGGCAAAGAACATTGGGTGCGAATTCGGAGAATATGGAGAATTGGGAGAATAATTCATGGCGGGGAGTTATGTTGTAATTGAAAAAGCACGTGAACTAGATTATTTGAAGGATTTTGTGGTGCTGCCGGATTCTTTTGGCACAGATGCCTATGATAAGAGAGAAGATGTTATCGCTATAAGGGCGTGCGTGGATAGCGCATTGGACCGCCTTGATGAAAAGACACATTTTTCCGGGCAGCTAAAAAACAATCGTCCGGTCATTATCAAGCCGAATCTGGTTTCCGTCTATCATAACAGTGGTTTTGACAAGGCAGACTATCCCGAGACCACGGACCCGCGTGTTTTTGAGGCAGTAGTAAGGTATATCAGTCGTTTTACAAATAAAATAACCATTGCGGAGTCATCAGGAAAGCCTATGCCTACACCTGCCAGTTTTCGGATAGCAGGCTATGACCGTATCGCGAAGCATTACGGTACAGGGCTAGTGGCGTTAGAACTTAGGCCTGTGGTGCGGTATATGCTGCCAAAGGCAGAGGTTATGAAGGAGATATATCTTCCGGACACACTTGATGAGGTGGTAAAAGGGAACGCCTTTTATATTTCAGTGCCCAAGATGAAAACCAATCTTTATACAGGTGTGACACTGGGTTTCAAGAATGCCATGGGTACAATCCCGTATTTCCTTAGGGAACGCAATCACAGCTATCTTATAAATAAGAAACTGGCAGATCTACTCTACCTCTTTAAGCCGGACCTGACTGTCATTGATGGTATTATCGGCGGCGAAGGCAATACCCCTGCTCCGGTGGATCCCGTGCGGGTTGGCAAGATTATCGCAGGTAACAATAGCGTGGAGGTAGACAGGATTACCACTCGCATGATGGGGTTTGATCCGGACAAAAACAAGCTGATGATGGAAGCAAAGAAAAGGGGCTTTGGAGACCCGGATACGGTAATTATTGGTGAACCCGTAGTTATTCCTTTCCGCCCGGCCATCAGTAGTTTTATGGATGAAAAGACAGCGCGGGAGTTCCCAAATTTGCAGGCACTGGCAGGGCACACCAAGAACGGTGCTCCGGTCATTAAAGATAAAGATACTGTAACAGCCGAGCAGGCACTGGCACTGGAACAGTCGTGCAGTGGAGGATGTCTTGCAGCAGCCAAGACAGGGCTTGACTATTACAACTATAAAAAGAGTGCGCGTCAGGATTTTTCTCTCTGCATCGTAGAAGGAGAAGGCGTGGAGCTTGAGGGAACACGATGGTGGTTTGATAAGATTGGGAAACCGTACAGCCTACAGGATATTGCAGCTTTGCCGATGCACCGCATGGCACTGGGCAATTGTGCTGCTGCAGCTCGTCCCAGCTGTGACTACTTCGCCGAGGGCTGCTGCGATCCCGCCAAATGTATGGCTGTGGTATGTCATGCCGCAGGGGTTATGATGCCAATCATGAGTCCTAAAAACAAGGGACTGGTGCCTACAGTAACCGGAATGCTTGGTACGATTCTCACCCGCCGCAGATTTATCCGCAAGGGTGAATATGTGGACTGCCCTCATGCTCAAGAGGACAGAATATTTCCTCTGCCTGAGCTGAGCGCAGAGGATGCTAAGAAGGACTATATCCCATGGCCGCTCCCTGCCATGTCTAAAGAAGAAAAAAAGGCGCAGTTGCGGGATCAGTGGAGGATTATGTTCTCTGCAATGGATTTTGGCTGGACTAAAACTGCACTTCTTGAACGCCTTGGCTATGCCCTGGTGGTTGTAGTGTGGATTGTAGCGTTGTGTCTTGCGCTTCTGGCAGATTTCCCATGGCTGCTTGCAGGAATTTTGCTTCTCCATTTTGTGGAGTGGCTTCATCGGGCGGAAAACCGGCCGCGACATAGGCGTTACAAATGGGAAATCCTTTGCCATGACAATGCTTTGGGGATTTGTCTGGTGGCTACCTCATAACAAGCAAATGAGATTCACGGCGGATATGAGTATCTAAAATAATGTAAAACAAGCAATAAATGTGATGAAATGCAGAATGTTGCTAT
Organism: Butyrivibrio sp. YAB3001; assembly: GCF_900112195.1. Lineage (GTDB taxonomy): Bacteria > Bacillota > Clostridia > Lachnospirales > Lachnospiraceae > Butyrivibrio. Next base: position 7,545 of record NZ_FOKR01000035.1, on the reverse strand, counting down.
GATATGATAATGACATGTGTTTCCTGGTAGGGAGCACATGTCTTTTTATGCAATACGAGGAAATTGAGTTGCAAAACAACTTGTTGTTCTGTTTGGGGTATTTGAGAAAAGGGTATTGAGGTGAGGAAAAAGTAAAATGATCAGATTTAATAATTTTTCAGAAGGTCAAGAGGATTTCTTCCTGATAGAAATAGTTGACAACGAAAGCACTACTAACATATTGGTTGACGGGGGAATTGATCCGGAAAACTGTTTAGATCATATTAAAAAAAATGTTGAAGGAAAACTGGATTACATTATATTGACACATATTGATCAGGATCATATTAAGGGGTTACTTAAATTGCTTGATGATAAAGTGGTGGAAAGTAAGGTAAAGGATACTGTCTTTGTGTATAACAAATTTACTACCGGAATAATATCATATAGGCAAGCAGAGAAATTTGAGGAGCTTATAAAAGGGAGAGAAATAATTTGTTCATATAGGGAGTATCAGTATAATTCTGGAAATGCAATTTTTTTAAGTGCCGAACAAAGAAGAAAGCTTCCCAAAAAAGAAAAAAGTCAAATTTATATTACTTTTTTGTCACCAACAGCTCGAAAAGAAATAGAACTACTTTATGACTATTATCAACAGTATAAGGAAAAACACAAAAATCCAAGTGGGAATGAATATGTGGTAAATAAAAGTTCTATTATGTGTCTTATTGAATTTGAGGAGGCATTATTACTGATGACAGGGGATGGATATTTAAAAGATATTCTCCCTACAATTGAAATGCTTACCGGTCCAAAGACTATATGCCCGCTTTCAAAGAATGTATTAATTAAAATTCCGCATCATGGATCTTATAAAAATAATGAAGGACTTGAAGAAATAATAAAGCTTATACCATGTGAAAAATTTGTACTTACAAATGTGGATAAAAAGTCTCTGAGTAAAAATAATGCTGTTAAAATAGCAGATTACATTTTAAATTTATCCCAGGAAAAAACGATTTATAGTAATTCGGAATACGAAGGATTAAACGCAGATGATAAACAGTCTATAGAATTATAAATATTTTTTATTCAAAAGGATATATGGGGTGAGGACGGTATGGATATTAATCAGAATATAGTCAGGATAAGGACCGCTATGCAAATGGGGACGGGGATAATATATCCTTGTGAGCCAAGGAATGAGAATTTTGAAGAGCATAATTACATAATTTTTACAAATAGACATTTGATAAAAGACATTCCATTGGATGGAAGTGAAAGCGATGAAGACGGTGTTCTTAAATATTTTCAGTTTGATATATACAACAAAGAAGGTAGAAAATTAGAAATTAGCTCAGGACAGGAAAAAGAAAACAAAGTCACAGCGGAATTATTTTATTCAGCCACTGAAAACGAAAATTTGCAAGAGGATGGAGAAAACTTGAAAAGTGTGGAAGACATTGCTGTGATACTTTTGTCTTTTCATCGAGATATAGATCTTGATTTGGAAACAAGGATTTTGTGGGAAGATGATGACATTGTGGATATCTGTATGGAAGGATTTCCGCAAGTACTGTCAGATAGTGATATTTCTTCGAAACTATTGGTAAATGGAATCTATAAATCTGTTTTTCCGTCAAACTCCAGAATAGGCGTGTTTCAGATTAAAGATGATTATCATTGGTATAACAATTATATGGACTACAGGTTATTTCAAGGATTTTCAGGAAGCCCAGTTTTTCAGAAACTTCCTGACCGGGGAGTACGTCTTTTGGGGATGAATCAGTCTGTTTTAAATCTAGAAAACGGCGAAAATCCCTTTAAGCTTATGTATTACTATAAAATGCCCTTTATATTGGAATACTTACGAGAACAGGGATGTATTTTGTTTAGCAAGGAGAAGGATGAATCTGCAAAGATTCGATGGATTGTTAAAGATAAAAGTAATCGTGAAGAGAATGATCCTAATCCTCCTACGGATGGAAATCAGGGTGATTTAACTCTTCTATTGTTAGGTGCAAGTGGGGCAGGAAAATCATCTTTTGCTAAAAGTTTTTTACTTCATTCAAATTATATAGATTCCACAAATGACGGTCAGACGACCAGATCAAGTGTAATATATGAGATAAGCAAGTATCAGGAGAAACCAAAAGCAAAAATAAAGTTTTTGAACCAGGAAAAATTTGTGCAACGCATGAAGCTATTGAATTATCATAATTATCTGTATTATATATGCCGGGAGGTATTCGGTGAACAAAAGGAAAAAACATTGGAAGGATATTTAAGATATTTTTGCTATGTTTATTCCTCAGAATTGATTAAAAATTGTCCGGAATTTGAAAAGGAAATTAATGAATGCAATTCGAAAATCAATGAATTGTTTTATGAAAAAGGTAAAAAGTTAAAGAGAAAAGATCAGGAGAACAGATATTATATAGATAATTTAGAAAAACTGTGTGAAGAAATACTTCAGTTAAAACTTAGCGAAAATAAGTCTGGAAAAAAAGATTTTAATTTTATGCAAACGGCTTTATTTGAGACAATAGAAGGACAAGAGGACCCCAAGAGCTGTTTTAACAAAATATTGGATTCAGTAGAAGGTTTTTTTGATAAATCAGATTTCGATTTTTTGGGAGACAGCCAAGATAGTGCTAATGAAGAGGACCGTCGGTTAGATAATGAGTGTGGCCAAGAAAAAGAATCAATACAAGGTTATTTTGAGGATCATTATAGGGGAATACATCGCGAAATTATAAAAAAAGTATTTTCAAAGTATTTGATTAAGCGCAATAACTATGAAGTGGAATTGAATTTAGACGGATCATTCGAACAGAGAAGTTTTTTGATGTATTCGTTACAAAAAAAAGGCAAAAATTCATTAACAGGCATGGTTGATTCAGTAACTATAAGCGATAGTGTATCCAATGAGTATGCTTTTATATTTGACGATTTAAAGATTTCCAAGCTTAATATGATAGATACCTATGGATTAGATCATGCAGACTGGAATGCTGACAAAAATAATGTTCTTAGCGATATGGTCTATAGTTTGAATGAAGATAATATTTTGAAATTTGATTCTAATCTGGCTGTAGTCTATGTGAAAAAGCTTGATTCGGGAAAGCCGACAGAATTACATAATATAATACCAAGTATATTTGAATTGATTCCTATGGCCCCTATTTATTGTGTATTCACAGGATTAGATATATTTTTGGGGACAGATATTGCTGAATTTAAGTCGGCAGAGCATTATTTTAGTAATATTAGAAAGCCAAAAAGTTACGAATATATTATTAGTGAACAATTTGAAGAAGATTTAAAGGGTAAACGACCAAAATATGCAGGATATATCAATAGTTTATACTCTACATTGAAAAATAATCTTATTACTGTTTCACTGGATGAGGATACATTAAAAAATAATTTTAATATGTATGAGAATAATAGGGATGAAGTTTATAAATTGTTAGCTTCGATTTCTATGAATGAATATTCAAACATGGTAATCATACCGGATGAGGTAATTGCTCAAATTGATTCATGCAGTGAGGCCATTACCGACTTTTTGAGAGAAGTATTTAAAAATGCTGAGGTGGACTGGGAAAGAATTCATTGGAAGACAGCTCAGGCCAATTATACTCGAATTTCGAGACGGATAAAGTTAGGCTATTGGGGGACATATCCACACCAGTGGAATCAGTTGTTTCATATGGGGTATACCAGTACTGTAATTGAAAAAAGTAATATTTTAAAAATTTTTCAAAATAATAATGAAGAGCAACAAAAAACGGACGTGTATACAAAAGAAGTTGAGCTGGCATTAGATTCCTACATCAGAGATATGGAGCAATTATTCCTTGGAAATCAGAGAAGCTTAAGCGAATTCAGCGAAGGAGATTCTGAGTTTAGACTATTACTTGAAGAAATGTATGATGAAGGGAATAAAAAAGGTACATATAAGATTAATCCGTTTAAATTATATGAAGAAATACAGCAATCAAAAGGGTGTGATAAAGATGAAATTGAAAGAAAAATCAATGAAAGGCTAATCAAAGTGTATTCAAATTCAAATCTTGGTGATGAATGCAGTGATATTACCATTTATTTAAAAAAGGCATTCTTGACAGATGTTTGCAATTTTTCGAAAGGTTTTAAATATATTTCGGATGAGCTATGTGATTTATTTATTAGGTCTTTGAAGGAACAGATCAATATTACAAATGCGAAAAAAGCAAAAAATATGATAAAGATAAACAGAGAGTTTATTGCAGATTATTTAGAAGCAAAACATAAGTTTGAATCAAAATATACTGATGTTAAATTTGAAACACTTATTAAGGCATATATTGGTGCTAAATGATGATTTTTTCGATGAGTAACTGTTTAAAAATGAAAGTTATCATGTTTTGATTCCCCCTTTGACAAATTAAGCTGTTCTATTACTATAGACATAGGATTAAGGCAGTGATTACTTACGATAAAAAAACTAGGAGTGGAAAAATGAGAGCATTACTGACAATAGACGATTTTTCAAGCAAGAATACCCCGGCGATTGTTGATTATCTTGAGAAAAATAAGGTACCATTCATATTTTTTGCCTGGGGACAGAATGTGGAGAGGTATCATGAAGAAGCTTTATATGCTGTGAAAAAGGGGATTATCATCGGAAATCACAGTTATACTCACCCGCAGTTTTCTTCAATTTCTTTTGAAGAGGGTGTAAAAGAAATTGAGAAATGTGAGGAAGTTCTAAACAATCTTTACAGTGAGGCAGGAGTTGAAAGAAAGTACAGACCGTTCCGCTTTCCGTATGGGGATAAGGGCGGCGCAAATAAGGAGAAACTCCAGGAGTATCTCGCAAAGCAGGGATTTGATAAAGTTGATGACACAGACATTAAGTATGAGTGGTGGAAAGAACAGGGCCTTGCCGCAGATATAGATACGTTCTGGACATTTGATTTTGCTGAGTACAATATACGCCCTAATAGTGGATTTACTATTGATGATGTGTTTAAAAGGATGCATGAAGAAAATCCTGTAAATGGCGGCGCCTTGTTAAAACCGGATAGCTATAACATGCTTCTTCTACATGCCCATGATGAGACAGAGGAGATGGAGCCTTTGTACTATCAAAGATTTATTGAGGATTGCCTTGCGAATGGAGTAGAATTTGTAGCTCCAAGATTTATTAGAAGGTAAGAGTTATCATATTCTATAGTAACCGACAGATAAATATGCCGTTTACTATATAGCCTCAGATGATAAAACATAAAAAAGAATCAGTCTCTTACAAGCTGTTAAGAGGTTGATTCTTTTTTTTGTGTGCGAAATCGACTAGAAGTCAGCCTAATCGATTGTCATTAAGAAATTGCTCTGCTGATTTTGCTGTGCAACTTAATTTCACTAAATAACTGTATGAAAAAAAGAAAATTACTTATTGACTTGGTTGTTACAACCGGGTTTATAAAATCATACGTATTTGAGTGAAGGAGCTTCCTGTAAGATATAAACAGGGGTTGACCTAAAAAGAATACCTCAAGTAAAGTTGGATTGTTACTGACCTGGCAGTTGGTAATAATCCAAGAATACGAGAGGTATCTAACATGAATGCTAAGGCAAAGAACAACAAAAATCAAGTAAGCAACAACTTTTCGGTGATAAATACTTTATCTGCCGAAGAAAGACAAACCAGAGTGGATGATCTCTTAAATACATTGCAGGCTAAGACCTGGCATGATCTGGAGACATCAGGAAAGTTTGATAAGAATGCCAAGCTCTCATTTATATCAGATGACATGCTTATAGTTGGATGCGATATAGGCAGTGAAACCCACTATCTGAGGGCTATAGATAGAAAAGGCAGAGAACTCAGCAGAAAGCCATTCTCTTTCCTTAACAACGAGGAAGGATTTGAAGCCGCAAAAGCTTGGATGGTAGACCTTGCTGCAGTAAATGGTAAGGAACAGATAGTACTTGGACTTGAACCTACAGGTCATTACTGGTTTTGCGTGGCAACATGGCTGATAAGCAATGGTATCAGTGTGGTGCAGGTAAATCCATATGCAGTAAAACAGACAAAAGAAATCGAGGATAACAGCCAGCTTAAGGATGACAGAAAAGATCCCAAGGTCATTGCAAACCTTGTTATGAACGGAAACTACGGTATGCCATATCTTCCGGAGGGCATCTACGCTGATCTGCGTAGTCTCTCACTTCTAAGGAGCCAGCTTGCTGAGAACAGGATCCGCAGCATAAACAGGTTACACAGGCTGATGAAGATTTACTTCCCTGAATATAAGGACGCATTTGGGAAAACAGATGGCAGCTTTGCAATGGAGATACTTAAGGTTGCACCGTTTCCAGAAGATATAATCAGGCTGGGTGAAGATGGAATCAGAGATATATGGCACAAGGCTAAGCTTAGAGGACGCGGCTATAGCAGGGCTGCTGAGATTTTCAGGTATGCCTGCGTAAGCATAGGCAAGAAAGAAGGATCAGAGCCGGACAGATATTCAGTAAAGTGTCATGTTGAAGATATCATCTCATTGGATGAGAGGCTTGCGACAGTTGAAGCTGCAATCAATGAAAAATGTATGGAAATACCCCATGCAGAGAACATCCTTGAAATATCAGGACTTGGACAGAACATAGTGGCTGGAATCATATCTTCAATGGGAGACATTGAAAGATTTGATGATGCAAAGGAAATACAGAAACTCAGCGGATTAAATCTTGTAGCCAACAGTTCAGGCAAGCATAATGGCGAAACAAAGATAAGCCATAGAGGACGCAAAGAACTGCGAACCTGGCTGTTTCAGGGAGCTAAATCGGTAGTGGCTCATGCTCCAGAATTCCAGTATATACATGAGTATTACACTACCAGAGCGAAAAATCCACTAAAGAAGATGCAGTCGTTGATAGTTATAGCATGTAAGCTTCTTAGGATCATATTTACAATCCTGAAGAAGGGAATCACCTACGATCCACAGAAGATGCTTAATGATATCAAGAGATTTGAAGAAGCAGAAATAGTGGCTGCATAAGTAAGAATTATATTCCGGAATCCTGCCGAGCTACCGAAACTTATCGGTGGTTGGTCAGGATTCCGGAGAGGAATCCAGTAACAGCAGGAGCGAGTCTTCTGCATAACATAGCTACCAACTTACAACAGGATGGATTGCGTCCACCGACTTATCGGTACCATTCAAAGCGTAGATTGGTCAGTAAAGGACAACAAACAAGAGCTGTAGCTGGCGGTGGTTTTATCCCTAGGGCATGACCCTGTGTAGGAGCTTTGCTGGCACTTGGTGTATGAATTGGCTGGACGAAGGAAGTTGGGACACGATCCCTTTAGACACGGAAGGTTAGCCATCATAGTTAATCAAAGGAAAAAAGGCCTTTATAGAGCAAACAAGAGGATGCTTTATTAGTGCTACCTTAAATCAGCTATTCAGTACAGGATACTATGACAATTCATCACCTTTGGCTCCTGTTTTGAGGAAAAACAAAATCGTCAAAGCCAGTAAAAATCGTATTTTCAGGCTTGACAGAATAGGAAGG
>NZ_FOKR01000008.1 GCF_900112195.1 Butyrivibrio sp. YAB3001 | reverse complement strand
TTCCAACTGTTATCCCCCAGTATGAGGCAGGTTGCCCACGCGTTACTCACCCGTCCGCCACTAACTTTACTCAAGCTTCGACCGAAGTCTCTGCTGCGAGCAAAATCCGTTCGACTTGCATGTGTTAGGCACGCCGCCAGCGTTCATCCTGAGCCAGGATCGAACTCTCACGTTTAAAAGTTTGATCTGGCCAGAACTTAAGCTTGGCTTTTGTTCTGTCCGTTATTTACTATCTTCGTTCTGAATAATTCTTTTGGAATTTTTCAGGGTTGCATTACTGTTTATTTGTCAATGTGCTGGAGTTTATATTCCGCTCCTTTGTTGCATTTGAAGCTGTTCATCAGTTGCATCAGCAGCAACGAATACAAATATACCACCCTCCCCTTAACATGTCAACAACTTTTTTAAAAAATTTATAATTTCTAATATTCTAATATTATAAATTATTGAAGAATGATTAATTAGTATATTCAGGCTGTCAACGCCTTGGGAATATGTTTGTATGATCATCTTCCCCATTCCTTATCAAGTATTTATAAGGAATTGATATTGCTTTAACAAAAAAGGAACTGTAAAAAAGATTCCTCTTCTTTACAGTCCCCATATATCACTTTACTGTTACTTTGCAAGTTGCAGTAAGTTTTGTTTTGCTTGTTGTAGCAGTAATCTTTGCAGTTCCTGGTGCAACTGCTTTTACTTTTCCTGAAGCTGAAACTGTAGCAACATTTGGATTACTGCTCTTCCAGATAATTGGTTCATTTGCATCAGCAGATGCTTCTGTTGCCTTTAATGTGAATGATTTTCCCTTGTTTATTGCCTTTGACTTTACATTAAGCTTAATGCTTGCAGCTTTTACAAGGCCAAGCTTAACACTCTTAGCATAAGAAAGCTCGCCGAAAGATTTCTCTCCGTAAATCATTTTATAAGCTCTTACACGAAAATAGTATGTGCTTCCACCGGTAAGATTGTTCATATTAAATGTAGTGATTGAAGGATCTGTAATATCTGCCACTTTCTTATAATCACCCTTGTCCTGTTTCATATAAACAGCATAGCCTTTTGCTCCGGAAACCTTTTTCCAAGAGACATTAATTGACTTGTAGCTTGCTTTCTTAACACTTGAAAGAGTAACCTGATCCGGTAAGATATCTTCTGTAGATGTATCCCACTCACACATATAATAATAAAATGTAGTAGTCCACCAACTATCTAAAGCACCAGAATTCATTCTCTTTGCACAAACGAGATCAGTCCCTGCTGATGGCCAGCCACCACATGGTGTATAAGTTGCCTTTTCATTAGTAATCCATTTCCATCCAGCGCCTTTAGAATATGCTCCAATTGCATATTCTTCATAACTGGATTTATCTACAATATTCTCAATAAATGTTTCTTCTTTTGATGATGTAATTGTTACAAGATGTCCCCCCAATGCATCACATAATTGCTGTGCCTTAGCCCATGTTACACCACTTTGGCTGTAGTACAATTTGTAATAATGCCCATTAAAAGGCTTTGCATCGTTCGGAATTTTAAATGTTGATGCCTCAACTGTCTGCGCTGGCAAAATACACATTAGCAATGCAATTGCCAATAAAACTCCCCCTACTCGTTGTAATACTTTTTTCATTTGTTACTTTCCCTCCTTGTTTAACCCAAAAATCATTATATTAGCAAAGCATCCATGTTTTCGGGCTTTTTTCCGTGAATTATTATAGCATCCCGCAAATATACTGACAATATTAAACTATTTCTCTGTTGCGCTGATTTTCTACAATTTTCAAAACAATTAATTTACACTTAAATCTTAAAAAAATTGTACCTGAATACCAAAAAACATATGATGCCTCGACAAATGATATATAAAAAATGGAGAAACTCTGTTTCACTAACAGTTTTCTCCATTTTCATAATCTTATGATATTACTTTACAGTAACCTTACATGTTGCTGTCTTCTTTGTAGATTTTGTTATTGCTGTAATCTTAGCTGTTCCTTTTCCTACAGCTGTTACCTTACCTGTTGATGAAACCTTGGCAACCTTTGTATTGCTGCTCTTCCATACTATTGGTTCATTGGCATCAGTAGATGTTTCTGTTGCCTTTAATGTGAATGATTTTCCCTTATTCATCACCTTAGCCTTCACATTAAGTCTAACACTTGCAGCTTTTACAAGACCAAGCTTAACACTCTTAGGATAAGAAAGCTCACCGAAAGATTTTTCCCCATAAATCATTTTATAAGCTCTTACACGAAAACAATATGTGCTTCCACCGGTAAGATTATTAAAAGTAAATGTAGTTATTGAAGGATCTGCAATGTCTGCAACCTTCTTATATTCGCCTTTATCCTGCTTCATATATACAGCATAGCCTTTTGCTCCAGAAACCTTTTTCCAAGAAGCATTAATTGACTTATAGCTGGCTTTCTTCACACTTGTAAGTGTAACCTGGTCCGGCAAAATATCTTCAGTAGATGTATCCCACTCGCAAACATAAGCATTGACTGCGAAATAACTATCACAATAATTCAACTCACCTCTCTGAGAGCTTTTCAGACAGTATAAATTTAAACCTGTTGATGGCCAGTCTTCGCCCGGCTTATAAGTTGTTTTTTCATTTGTAACCCATTTCCATTCAGAATCTTTGCAATAAGCTCCAATAAAATACCAATAAAAATTTGAATCTTTACCTGGAAGAGTCTCTATAAATGTTTCTTCTTTTGATGAAGTGATTGTTACAAGATGTCCGCCCAATGACTCACATAACTGCTGAGCTTTTGTCCATTCCATACCATTCTCATAACTATATAATTTGTAATAATGCCCATTAAAAGGCTTTGCATCGCTTGGTATTTTAAACGTGGACGCCTCAGCTGTCTGTGCCGGCAAAATACACATAAGTAATGCCATTGCTAGTAAAACTCCCCCGAATCTTTGTAATACTTTTTTCATTTGATACCTTTCCCTCCTTGTTCACCCCGATAATTATCACATTAGCAAAAACACGCGTGTTTTCGAGTTCTTTAACGTGAATTATTATAACATTTGCCAAATATACCGACAATTCACATATATGTTGAAGCCTTTTATTATGAATAAGCAAAGATTGCAAAAAAATGGAGAAACTCTGTTTCACTAACAGTTTTCTCCATTTTCATAATAATATGATATTACTTTACAGTAACCTTACATGTTGCTGTCTTCTTTGTAGATTTTGTTGTTGCTGTGATCTTAGCAGTTCCTTTACCAACTGCAGTTACCTTACCGGTTGATGAAACCTTGGCAACTTTTGTATTGCTGCTCTTCCAAATGATTGGTTCATTAGCATCAACAGATGTTTCAGTTGCTTTAAGAGTAAATGATTTACCCTTTGCAATGCTCTTGGATGTAACATTAAGCTTAACACTTGCAGCCTTTACAAGACCAATCTTGGCACTCTTTTCAAATGAAAGATCACCATAAGATTTCTCTCCAAAAATATACTTGAATGCTCTTACGCAGAAAGTATATGTGCTTCCACCTGTAAGACCTGTCGCGGTGAATGTTGTTATTGAAGGGTCTGTAATATCTGCAACTTTCTTGTATTCACCCTTATCCTGCTTCATATAAACAGCGTAGCCCTTTGCACCGGAAACTTTATTCCATGCAACATTGATTGACCTATAGCTAGCTTTCTTAACACTTGTAAGATTAACCTGATCCGGAAGGATATTAGCTGTAGATGTATCCCACTCGCAAATATAATACTTGAACTCATGTCCTTTATTCCAATAATCAAACTTTCCAGAATTTGTATTTTTTACACAAATACGATTACTTCCAGCTACTGGCCATCCGCTATAAGGAGTATAAGAAAACTTCTCATTAGTAACCCATCTCCAAGTATCACCATTTGAATAAGCTCCAATAAAGCACCATTCATATACGCCTTTTTCAGTAAAAAGTTGATTTTCTATAAAGGTGTCTTCCTTGAGTGACGTAATAGTTACAAGATGTCCGCCCATAGATACACATTGCTGTTGTGCCTTATCCCATGTTATATAATCTTCAACATGGTACAATTTGTAATAATGCCCATTAAAAGGCTTTGCGTTGCTTGGAATCTTAAATGTGGATGCCTTAGCTGTCTGAGCCGGCAAAATACACATTAACAACGCCACTGACAATAGAATTGTCACAACTCTTTTTAATACATTCTTCATTGATACACTTTCCTCCTATCTCACTCAAAATTTTAACGACAAACTAGATATTTTTTGAGCTTTTTCGGGTAAAATTATACCATTGTGCATATATACGAAGCAATAAATTTGATCATTTATTTCAAAAATTTAACAAGTAATAAAATGAATTTTCATATCCATTTACAACTCATTTTTTATAGACAACATGATAGCCACAATAGTCTTCGACGTTGTACAAAGAAGCATCTGAAAGCAAACTCAGATCATTACTTGAAAGCACAAATACATCTTTGATATAACCATCAGCATTTATATCTTCAGGCAAAGAAAAAATGAAATTGCCAAAGCTCTCAGCTATACGAAATTCCGCTTTTTCGTCCTTATAAACAACTGAGTCTATAAATTTGTAAGGATCGTATTCATTGTAATAAAGCGCTAGCATAAACGGAGCCGACAAACCATCATAAGTAGAATAAATTGTATTATCATCTCCTGTTATTTCGTATGCTCTTTTTATTGCTTCGCCATAACCAGGCATAAAGATACTGGTTGCATATGTGCTATATTGCATAAAATAATCCTTAGAAAAAGAAATTGCTGCAAACATCAGCAGTAAAGCAGCCACCACAAAAAGCTTGTGTGATTTATCAATAACAAATTCCATTCCTATCACTAAAAAGTAAATAAATGGAATAAACATCATGACCATTCTGCTGGTGTCGGGAACAATTATCATGTTTAGAACAGTGCATGCAAAAAGAAATGCTGTAAACAATGCATCTGAAAATATTTTAAATTTTCTTTTTATCACAAGAAATAATCCCAAAAATGTTATCGGAAATGTGAACTTATATAATGTTCCATACCCCGGAAAAAAATGCATCAAAGTATGGCTCTCATCTCCAATTGTAATGGAAAGAAGCATTGATTTTAAATTTCTGATAATAGTCGTGGGCAAAGAATCTATTGGAACAAGCGCTTCTCCTGTTCTGTCAGCTGTAAATCTATTTACGCAAAAGACTTCAGAAATAAACTCAGGAACTCCCAGATAATTGACACTATAAAACCATAACAATGGAGCAAATACAACAACAAATACAATAATCGCCAAAACAAGCTGATTTACACTAATTTCTTTTTTTACCAAACAATAAGTGCTAAACAGCACAAGAAAAACCGGAATAACAATCGTGGCAGCGCCATAACTGTACATGCACACAGCAAAAGCAGCAGAACTCAGGCAATAAAGCACAGTACTTTTCTTTTTGTGTGCAATTAAGAACAAGTATAGTCCAAGCATCATATTAAAAGGCATGATATTGCAATCAAGACTCCATCTTGACAATATAACGTGCCATGGACAAACAGCAAGAAATGCCGCTCCAAAAAGAGCTATTGCATTCTTATTCTTATTATTTTCAAACGATATTCTAAGTGAAAGATAAAAAAGAAAGACAGTCATAACTCCACAAATTGCAGGTATTAGCCTCAATTTAAAAATACCTGTTCCAAAGAGTTTGATTGAAATAACATTAAGATATATAAGAAGCGGGCTTCCTCCACCGCATCCCCATGTAATAGGATAAATAGGCCATGAATAGCCATTTCTGTCGATTCCAAAATTTGCAAGAATATAGGCCTCATAACCAATTGAAGCTTCATCCTGCTGAAGTCCAAGCGGAATGCTATCGAGTCTGAAAATCCTTATTACAGCAGCTACAAGAATAATAAGAATCAATAGAATATTTGTAATTCTATCATTAAGCCTTATCTCTTTATCTTTTCTTTTCATAAAAATGGCTGCACCAGCCATAAGGATGAATGCAGCCATGCATATATAATTATAGTAATCGATAATTCGCATAAATTCCCCGTCCCAACAATTCATTTTCAATTCACTATTGTATATCAACGCGGGGCTACTGACAACATCCTTACTTATTGCAATACTGAGAATATTTCTTTGGGGAAATACCTACTGATTTAGTGAATGCTTTGAGAAAGTTGCTGTAATCACTAAAACCGCACTTATCGCATACTTCGCTGACTCCAATGCCATCAGCAAGAAGTGACTTGGCCATAGATATTCTCCTTGCAGTCATATATTTATTAATTGTAGTTCCGGTTGCAGCCTTGAATATTCTGCAAATATAAGACTCACTGATATAAAAATGCTTGGACAGGTCATTAATACTGATGGGATATTGAATGTTATTATTTAAATATGAAAGAATCGCATCAACCTGCTCGTTATAGGTCGTAGTTTTCTCAGTTGTCTTATTGGTATTCATATTAATAATGATATTGTTGATCATCACAAAAAGTTCTGTAAAAGTAGCCTTTTCTAGAAGATCATGTCCATAATCATTACTTGTAGTTATCTTATTTATAAAATATAAAAAACGTCCCTGCTGTTCCTGATTGAGTCTTATTTTATGCGAAAACTTTTCGCCACGATTCTGAAAGCAAGCATCAAGATTGGTCTCAGGGCTTGAAATCTTCTGCATATACTCAGGATCGATCATTATCACAATTCTCTCATGAAGTTCCTTGTCAATCTGAGTCAGATAATGAGAATCATATTGATTTATCAGAAAAAGATCTCCCGGCTCAATATCATAGACTTTATTATCTATAAGAAACTGTTTCCCGCCAGAAATAGAATAATACACTTCATAACAATCATGAATATGCATCTCCATTGCTTTCTCATCTTTGTATAAGTGAGCAACGGCAAAATATTTATTCTCCATGCTCGCTGCCATTGCATCTTTACAGGAGTTTAGTTCTTTCATACACACCTCTAATAGCTGATAAAAATAAAATATTTTAGTAAAACACAAAGAAATTGTTCATGCTCATCCATAGAGGATGACTCTAAATTTATCAGGGTTTTCCTATTCAATTTAAAAGAGACAACATACATATTGTACATTGTCTCTTCAAGATATTCAATAATATTAAATCAATTGTTTTATTTTGTGCAAATTTTGCATTGCAGTTTATTCAACATAAATCTGTTTAATACCAAAAACTCCAGAATAAAGAATTACTTTGAACTCTTTATTTGCAAAGTGCGTATGTATCTCTTGCAATAGCAAGTTCCTCATTTGTAGGAACTACCATAAGAGTTACTTTACTGTCATCACCGGAAATAATCTGTTCTTTTCCACGTACCTTGTTAGCTTCATCATTTACTGTTGCTCCGATAAATGCAAGCTTTTCACAGATAAGTTTGCGAACAAATCCGCTGTTCTCACCAACACCGGCTGTAAAGCAGATAGCATCTACTCTACCCATTGCAGCTGTATAAGCGCCGATATACTTAACTACTCTGTAAACAAATGCATCAACAGCTCGCTTTGCACCTGCATGTCCGCCTACATATCCATCTTCAAGATCTCTGAAATCAGAAGAAAGTTCATCAGAAAGGCCAAATACACCAGACTTCTTATTAAGAAGATTTGTAACGTCTGCTACTGATGAATTCTCTTTTTTCATGATGAATTCTACAACAGATGGGTCAATGTCACCTGTTCTTGTTCCCATGATAAGTCCTTCAAGAGGAGTAAGTCCCATGGAAGTATCTACACACTTGCCGCCATCAACTGCTGATACTGAAGCACCATTTCCAAGGTGACATACGATCATCTTGAGGTCCTTTGCATCTTTTCCAAGAATCTCAGCAGCGCGCTTGCTTACATATGAATGGCTTGTACCGTGGAAACCATATCTTCTGATGCCATACTTCTCATAGTATGTATATGGAAGTCCGTAGAGATAAGCATTCTCAGGCATTGTCTGATGGAAAGCTGTATCAAATACTGCAACCATAGGAACCCCGGGCATAACCTTCTGGCAAGCTCTGATGCCAATGAGGTTTGCAGGATTATGAAGAGGTGCAAGGTCGCTTACTTCTTCAATTGCCTTAATAACTTCATCATCAATTATAACTGACTTTGTAAATTTCTCTCCGCCATGAACAATACGATGACCAACAGCTCCGATTTCTTCAAGAGAAACTACACCATTTTCACTGTTTGTAAGAGCCTCAATGACCATCTCGATAGCTCTGTTATGATCAGGCATAGGCTCTGCTATAGTAATCTTATCTTTTCCTGAAGGAGTATAAACTATCTGACTTCCATCGATCCCGATTCTCTCACATAAGCCTTTACAGATAACTGCCTCTGTCTCTGAATCGATAAGCTGGAATTTAAGAGATGAACTTCCACAATTAATAACGAGAATTTTCATAAAAAACCTTCTTTCTTTTAAATATGTGAATAGTAATTTTTGACTTAATAAAGACCATACCATTATAATTGTAACAGTGATAAATATATTCGCAAGGAAAAAATTGTACAAAAATCAGTAAAAAATGAAAGCGTTTACATTTTATGAAAATTGTCGGTATCGTAGCTGAATTTAATCCCTTCCATAATGGGCATCTGCATCTGGTTGATTATTGCAAAACAAAGCTAAATGCAGATTATATCATTGTTGTAATGAGCGGAGATTTTGTTCAGCGAGGTGCTCCTGCCCTGACAGATAAATTCACAAGGACAAAGATGGCTTTATCCTGCGGAGCTGACATATGCCTTGAACTTCCAATTTATTACAGTACAGGAAGCGCTGAGTTTTTTGCAAAAGGCGCAGTCTCTATTCTTGACAAACTTGGCATCGTGGATGAACTTGTTTTTGGAAGTGAATGCGGAGATATCGTGGCACTATCAGAAATAGCCACTACTTTATCTGAAGAATCCAATGATTTTAAATCTGCACTGGATAGTTCATTAAAGAAAGGTTCAAATTTTGCAAAAGCAAGGCAGGATGCTCTTTTATCCGTATTGAATCCGGAAAATGATCCATCAATAAAAGAACACTATTCAAACATCTTAAACTCATCAAATAACATTTTAGGAATTGAATATATAAAGGCAATCATATTAAGAAACAGCAGTATCAAGCCATTGACTATACAAAGAATCGGTGAAGACTATAAGTCTGAAGAAATAAATAATTTCAGTAGTGCTACTGCCATAAGGGCGCATATCTTAAAGCATGGTCTGTCTTCTGAGATATCAAATTCCATGCCATCAGAGTGTTTTAATTGTTTAAAAGATAATTCCGCCAGATTTGCTGACATGAACGAACTTTCAAAGCTTCTTTTGTTTAAATTGCTTGAGGAAAAGAAAAACGGATATGAGAAGTTTTTGGATATCACAAAGGATTTTTCAAATAAAATCCTTTCAAACTTGGAAAAATATACTACTTTTGATGATTTTTGCATGACACTAAAGTCTAAAGATCTGACCTATTCACGAATCAGCAGAAATCTCATCCATATTTTACTGAATATTACATCTTCAAATATGGATGAGTATAAGGAAGATGATTTCACTTCATTTGTTCGTATTCTTGGAATGAAAAAAGCTGCAACTGTAGCGTTAAAAAAAGCAAAAGATAATTCGTCTCTTCCTATAATAAGCAATCTGAAACAGGCTGATTCGCAGCTTGATTTTAATAGCAAAAGACTATTGGATGAGACTCTCTATGCCAGCAAGATCTATAATCTTATCTGCAGCTCTCTTCCACAGAGTGAATACCGTATGAAACAGATTATTATTTAATGAAAGTGCAAACTCCCCAAGGTCATTCCACATCAATGACCTTGGGGAGCGTCTTATAATTCTTTAATAATACAGCTATGATGTTTGTAATTATATTTCTTACTATCGGCATCCTTGTCGTAGCTAATACCTACAACAATGAGGTTTCCTTTGTATGCTTCAAGTACTTGCGGGTAATTATTCTTTTCAATCTGAGTTATTGCCGTCTTGGCACTTTCATCATACTTAAGCTCTATTAAAAGTGCCGGCTTATCAGGATGTTCCGGCGCCGGAATATATACAAGATCAGCATATCCCTTTCCGGTGTCCAACTCCTGTATCAGAGTATAGTAATTATGTGCGCTATAATATGCTAGCTGCACAGCATAACTTAGCGCGGCCTCGCTATTATATGTCATATTTGAAGCTCTGTCATGCGCATATTCTAGCAATTCTGCTACTGTTTCACTATCTTTTTCCCAGGTGGCTATTAAAAGCCTTTCAGAATCGTTTAATATAGCAAACAATCTGTTCCATTTTCCGTTTCTTTCTACAGAATTCTTATACTCATCAAGAATTTCTTTATTTGGTATAAATACTTCTTCTGTTTCAGAATCATATCCAAGATAACCAAGATGTATGAGCAATGTAAGAACGTCATCAGCGCTTACAAATGTTGTCATATCGTTCTGATATTTCTTAATATTTACTTTATATCGTCCACCATTTATTAAAACACTTATTATCTCACTTAGGCCATCTTCGTTTCTTTCTATATGAACTTTCAGAGCTTCTATCGTTTCAGTTGCATTCCAGTAATTTTTAAAATCGCCCTTCATCATACAGTTGACAACAGATTCCGGACTGTAAAGATTTACAGAACAATCTCTCCATCCTACTATTTCACCATTATTACATTCTCTCTTTTTATATTTTAAGACATAGCCATCATACCATTCTTTTACCTTAGCGTAATCAACTTTATACTTATCGCATAAGTTCTTAGCCTCATAATCAGTAAAACCCACATAGTCAGATAATTCTCCGGCGTCAACCATTGAAAACTCGTCAAACATGTTGAGTGCCGAATGCTCTCCATATTTCTTAATAGGCAGTATTCCTGTCATATAAACAAGTGCAATGTTTTTGTTATCTTTAAGAAGGTCACGTAAAAAATCCAGATACTCTTTTTGAAGCTTTGTCTCTTCCTGAAGATTTCTGAAAATACAATCCCATTCGTCAATTACAAAAATAAACTGTTTTTCATTTTTGCTAAAAGACTTTTCAATTGCTTTTTTCAGATTGCCATTATCATACCCTTCTTCAATTATTCCTTCTTCATATAATTCATGTAATATGTCACTTTGGAGAAGCTGAAACATATTTTTTTCTTTTCCAATATAATCAAGCATATTAATATGTATCACATAATACTTATTCATATGCTTTTTAAAGCTTTCATCTTCAGAAATTACATATTTATCAAAAATCGCTGCACTGCCAACGCTATAGTCATAATAAGCACACACCATATCAGCCGCAGTTGTCTTTCCAAAACGCCTTGGCCTTGAAACACAAACAAACCGCTGTTTTGTTCCGATAACTCTATTCAAATAGGCTAACATGCCTGTTTTATCAACATATATTTCAGAATTGATAGCTGTTTCAAATGACATTGTGCCCGGACTTACGATATTCCCCATTTATTTCTTCACACCTTCCTAAAAATATGACAATTCTTGCCTTTTTTATTATAGCGTACAATATTTTCAAGAACAATCGTATGTCTAACATATCAAAGAAGCCAGCGGACACAAAGCAAACACAAAAGCCGCAATAACAAATCCTGCCTCACGTTCTCTTTTATACTTTTACATCTTCCAGTTCTGGGAGATCATCTGTTGTTTTGTCATGCGGCTATAGATGCTGTCATAGCCTGACAAAGATTCAGGACTTCCCTGCTCGGCAACAACACCATCTTTTAAGACAACAATGTGGTCTGCTTTTGCTATAGTTCTCATGCGGTGAGCGATGATCATTACTGTCTTGTTCTTTATAAGTCTTGAAAGTGCTTCCTGAATTGCTGTCTCATTTTCAGCATCAAGTGAAGCTGTTGCTTCATCAAGAAGAATTACAGGGGCATCCTTTAAAAAGGCTCTTGCTATGGAGATTCTTTGTCTTTCACCGCCCGAGAGTTCACTTCCGTTCTCTCCGATATTTGTGTTGTATTTATCGGGTAAAAGATTTACAAATTCATCGCAGTTTGCAAGTCTGGCTGCTTCCATGACTTCTTTGTCAGTTGCTCCGCTCTTACCGATACGGATATTTTCCATAACTGAATTGTTAAACAATGTTACATCCTGAAAAACTATAGAATATTTGGAAAGAAGTGTCTCAGGATCAACCTTGGAAACATCTGCGCCGCCTAGAGTTATTTTGCCGCTGTTTACATCCCAAAATCTTGCAGCAAGTCTTGAAATAGTGGTCTTTCCTCCGCCTGAAGGTCCGATAAGGGCTGTAACCTCACCCTGTCTTGCAGTGAAACTTACGTCTTTTAATACATCCGTGTCATCAGAATACTTAAAGCCTACATGATCGAATACAATATCATAGCCATTGTTCTTTAGTTCCTCTGAGCCTTTCTGTATCTCATGTGAGAGCACTTCATCCAGTCGCTCGCACTGAATTCCTGTAGCAATTATTGCTGCAAAGTTCTGCAAAGTTATTTCCATTGGATCATAGAGCCTTGATACCAGCATTAAAAACATGAAGAACGTGAGCAGATCAATCTCCCCTTTGGCAAAAAGAATACCTCCAACAACAGCTGTTGTTCCAATTCCCAGTTTCAATATGATTGCTGCTGAATTTACATATACTGCCATTTTCAGTTCAGTAAAAAGAGCAAACTTTTCAACTTTCTTAATTTTCCCGTCAAGTTCCTCCATGTATCTGTCCTGAGCGTTATTTGCCCTCAAATCTCTGATTGATTCAAGGCATTCCTGAATACCATCTGCCATATCAAGCTTTACCGCCTGATTCTTGCGGACAGCTCTTTTCTCAGCGCCGGAACATGTTATCACGATAGTAAATGCAACTGGTATCACCCAAAAGCTCGCAAGTACCATTCTGAAATCAAAAAAGAAAAACATGCTTATTCCTACAAGACTGACTGATGCCACTGCCCCGATAAGTTCAGGAATCCAATGGCTTGATGCTGTTTCGATCATTGCGCAGTCACCCATGATATTTGTTGTGAGATCTGCAATATTCTTTTTACCAAAATAGGATAATGGCAGTTTTCTTAATCTCTCAGCTATAGTCGTCCTTCTGACTCCGCTCTCACGATAAGTGGTAAGGAATGTGGCATTATACTGAATAAAGTTCATGATAAAAACAAGGACAAGAACAATAACCGAGCTTATAACATAAAATGAAATTCTGTCTTTATTTAAAGTGTTGCACAATAAATCTTTTATCAGCGTATATAGTATTCCGGCCGACATCATATATACAATATTTGTACATGTAACACTTATGCAGGCTTTGATCATGTCAACTGCGCCTTGCCTTGAAAGCGCGTATTTATGCTGAAGTTTTTCTATCATCTTTATGCACCTACCTTCCACTCAATGGATCTTGTATATTCATCAAACATATGCTTATACAATCCGTTCTTTTTCATTAGTTCATCGTGGTTTCCGGATTCGATGCACTTTCCGTCATCCATGACAAAAATCCTGTCTGCATTCATAACTGTACTTAATCTGTGGGCTATCATTATGAGTGTTTTATCCTTCGAAAGTTCTTCAAATGCCGCCTGCACTTTAGTCTCATTATCAGGATCTGCAAAAGCTGTTGTTTCATCCAAAATGAGTATCGGAGCATCCTTTAGGACCGCTCTTGCAATGGTTATTCTCTGCTGTTCACCTCCGGAAAGATATGTTCCCTTTTCTCCGATCACTGTATGAATACCATCCGGAAGTTTTTCTATGATATCCATGCACTGTGCTTTTTTGAGTGCTTCCAAAACCTGTTCTTCCGATGCGTCCGGCTTAGCCATACGGACATTTTCCAAAATAGATTTTTTTATAAGTCTGCTATCCTGAAATACAAAAGAAACCTGCTCCATAAGTTTGGCAGAACTGATATTTTTTACATTGACACCACCAATCAAAATCTCACCGGATGTAACATCAAAAAATCTCACCATGAGTTCAGCCAAAGTAGTCTTCCCTGAACCTGAAGGTCCCACAAGTGCAACATGCTCGCCGGGCATGATACTAATTGATACGTTGCTTACAGCATCTCTACTTGCCTCTTTGTATCTATAGGTTACGTTTTTAAGGTCAATACCACAGTCTTTGGGCATCTGACCGGATTTTTTTTCTTCGAGAGGCTCTATTTCCATGATTCTGTCCACTCTTTTTAAAGCATCAATAAGATTCATTTCTGCCTCACCGGAATATGCAATCTTTGTAAGAGCCACCGTTATCAGCGGTGTGATGATAATGTAGTACATAATATTCAATATGCTGGCGTTATCAACCCCATCTTTTGTTACAACAAATGCCGCAATAACTATGAATGCGAAGATGGCATTAATACAGGTCATAAATCCCGCCATAGGAAACCTGAGCATCAGCGTGTAGTCAGTTGCCCATTTTCCAAAACCGTCTATGCAGGCCTTGAATCTTTTAAAAGAATGCACTGTCTGTCCAAAAGTCTTTACAACAGGAACACCGCGTACATACTCTGTTGCCTCACTACTCATTGTTTCAAGCGCATCCTGATATTCCTTCATCTTCTCCTGCATGCCTTTTCCCATCATTGCCATGAGACAGGTAAAGCCGATAAGGGCAGGAATCATACAGATAAGTCCTATCTTCCAATTAAAAGCAAATACGAGCACAAGCATACCTATAGGAGTAACCGCGGCAACAGTTTTATCTGCCAAAGTATGAGCTATATAAGTCTCTGTAGCAGCTGTTGAATCATTGACAATGCGCCTTATCTTACCGGTTCCGTCTTCATCGAATACTCCAAGTGGCAATGTAAGTATCCTTCTCATCAGAGCA
Organism: Butyrivibrio sp. YAB3001; assembly: GCF_900112195.1. Lineage (GTDB taxonomy): Bacteria > Bacillota > Clostridia > Lachnospirales > Lachnospiraceae > Butyrivibrio. The sequence continues at coordinate 155,302 of NZ_FOKR01000008.1, read as the reverse complement.
CTTCTCATATTTGCCTGAACCCTGAATGCTGAAATATGCATACAAAGAAGCGCCAGTATGTATACAAAAAGAGCTCCTATTATCAGTCCCACTGCTGTCCAGGCATAAAACTTAATCTTATTTGGATTCTCGCCATTTACCGCTGTTCTTATGATCTTCCAAAGCTCATAATATGGTATCAGTGTCAGCACTGCGCTCACTGCTGCAAGGCATCGCCCAAGAACCATCAGATTCTTATGTCCTCCTGCATACTGTCTGATCAGCTTCATATGATCATATTTTTCCGTCTTTCCCAACTTCTTTTCCTCCTTGTTTTCTATTTATATGAAATATGTTCATATAAGTTATCAATGATTCGCTATCGTTAGCTATCGCTAACTTGAAAATGATAGCTAACAAAAGAAAAAAGAGCCTGTCGGCTCTTTCTACTTAACTCCCATAATTCTCAGCCATCCCGGCATGAAGAACTCCTGGACTGTATTTAGATATTTATCAACTTTTTCATCATCATAATAATGGATGATTGGTTCAAAGCATGCTGTGAGATATGCTGAAAGCAGCATATGTAATTCCTCCTCGCTTAATTCCAAAGTCGGATAACCTTTTTCTCTAAGATATCTTATAGCCTCGAGAAACTCTTTCTGATTACTCTCCACGTAATCATGAATAAAGTTTTCGTGCTTCGTTCCACCTGAACGTGTCATAAGAAGAATAAATTCATCTCTCTGAGGAAGTATAACCTCCCTGATCATATCAATAAACGTCTCTCCAAAAAGTTCATTATCTGGAGCTCCGTCATCGAGCATATTGTGCTTTTTACTGGTATGCCGTCTGGTCCAGGCCTTCATATCTGCGATAAGCGGCTCAACCATCGCATCAAACATTGCTTCCTTGTCTGCATAATGTCTGTACAATCCAGCCGAAGTCATTCCTGCACGGGCTCCTATGCTTCTGATTGAAGCATCTTCGTACCCTTTTTCCAAGAATTCTTCTTTGATAGCCTGTTTGACTTTTTCGTGGCTTAACGACTTATCTCTTGGCATATGATACCTCTAAGTTGTTTCTTTTAGTAATCAGTGATAGCTATCATAGATTACTTCTTTTTAAGATTAATGTCAATCCCCTTAGCTATGTACCACTTAACATAAATTTAATATTTACAACACCGCCTACAATTGAAGTATATTTTTCAACGTGATACCATAATTATGTATATGTTATTTTGTATTTGGAGGTGTTTCATGGGTCTTGTTAAGCTTGAAAAAGGTCAGGTTTTACACAAAGCTGGAACTGATGAAGTAAGCACTATTGAAGTTGTTGTAAAAGGAAGTCTTAAGATTTCTAATCAGTTCACCTCTATATCTTTGGGCGTTGGTGGATTCGTTGGAATTGTAGAAACTCCCGGAGAAAAGTACACCTATAATATTGAAGCAAATGAAGAATCTGCTGTCTATTCATATCCATATGAATCGGTGGATGATATTCCAAATGTTGTTAGATCCAATCCCAAAATTGCTGCTATTCTTGCTGCCCAATCCGTCGAGGCAGCTTCAAAATGCTGTGATGTTTTTGAGGAAGAATTCGACGATGCAATGCATGAATATGAAACAATCATCTCTGATTATGCTGATTATCCAAATCTTTGCATAAAAGTCGGTGAGGTTGCAAAGCAGTTCCCTGAAATAGATGAACTCATTCCTCCAGAAAGAAATGAATCTCTATCAGACTGGGCATTCGATTACATCAGATCTCTTAAGAAAAATGAGGCAACACTAAAAAAGACTCTTTATCCATTAAGCCTAGAAATTGCAGCCGGAACTGTAATGACAACTTACCATATATATCACAATATATCCGAACAGTCCAAGTTATTGTCTGAGTATCGCAAGACTCTAAAATCCAAGACTTCTGCATTTAACACCACCATGAAAGCTATTCGTGCCAAGTTAAATGACCTTGAAAATGCGGAAGAAGGCGGCTCTCATACAGTAACGATTGTAAATGCGCTGAGCACCATTTTGTTATACTCCGGTGTGTCACAGGAAATATCAGAAAAATTTGAAGACCAGATAAGTCAGTTCAAGAGCAACGAAAACCGCTATGACTCATCTGATGAAGCAAGAGCTCTCAGAAGAAGCATCGGAACCACCTTTTATGAAATATACACCCCGGCCTTTATTAAAAGCTTATCTGACCCAAATATTCCTATAGAACTTAAGATGTTCTTTATGTTTGGCTTTGTCGATGAAGAACTTGCAGGAGAGAAAAATACCACAACTCTCTGTAACATGGCAAAAGCCTATGCGCCTGACCCTGATGGAAAAGTCCTTACACTCTACGAATGGCTGGTAAAAATTTATAATCTCAGAGTAGAACCTTCAAGAAATGAGTTTGATCAGGACTGGCCTACCTATCTGCGCGAGCAAAAAATGAGCGGAGACATTAATCAGGAACAGCTTGAACAAATGACTAATGATCCTGTGAGCCGTTTAAAATTTGAGATACATAATCTTTTTGCTCTTGGAAATAGAATGACTTTTGGAAGAATATCAGCTTTTGTGCCTGTTTTCGATTCACAAAATGTCCTAAAGCCTCTTGATATGGCCTACATGACTGTTGGCAAAGTAAATGATTATTATAAGATGATCAGAAATGTTGATTATGGCGTATTCTGCAGGCAGGCTGTTTTTTCAAATCCAGAAATCGGAATAAACCAGATTTACTATGCAAACGACATCACTCCTTACATGATTTTGATGCCAAATGTTGGCTCAAGAGCATCCCTATGGCAGGAAATTGAAGGTAAAAACAGAAGCACACCGGCCAGAATGCTTGTATCCATATTTAATACTGAGAATACCGAAGAATGCATGGTCAGACTCTTTGGTGAATTCAGATGGGAAATGTGCAAGACAGAACAGGGTGTACACTGGAATGACGTTACAGACCCATCACTTACATCTATGTATTGTGATTATCTGCAGTTTTATAAAAAGAATCCTGCCCTTTCATCAGACAATAAAGAAAAGATACGAACTGACCTCAAGAAATACAGTAACAATTATAAAAACATGTTTATTGCTGATTATCTGCAATATGTTAAGTTTGAGTCTGCCGGATCACCTAGACTTAATAAGCTGGCGCGTGAAATCCTCTTTACCTTCTGTCCTTTCTCCAAAGAACTCAGGGAAAAGATTGGCGATAATCCTCAATATACAGAGCTTATCAATCATTACAGCACAAGAATCAACAATATCGCTAAGCCGGTGCTTAATGCAATAGCCAAGCTGAATAAGGAGCAGATTCCTGTTCCGGAAATTTTGACAAAGCAGATTGAACATTTGAAGAAGTGATTTTTCAATAACTTAGATTTTTCAAATATAATATCAATAAAATAGAGATGGAGCAGAAGGCATATATTTTATGATATGCAGCTACTCCATCTCTTTTATGTTATATATAAACTAAAATACAAAATGTCTAGCCTATGCATAAATTGCCAATGAAATATATCCGGCTAATTCATCGCTTCTGGTCCATTGCCAATTATGAACTATAATCAGATCATTTTTGCCTGTTCCAGATTTTGAATATACTCTCTAGCAGCAACAGCATTATCCGGCTTTGTATCTTCCAATGTAGCATGAATAAATGGTTTCTTCTCGTTAGTGAACTTTATTATTGAAGAATAGTCAAGTTCTCCAAGTCCGCATGCCATACTCTTCACTCCATCATTTTCAAGAACGCAGTCTTTTAAATGAATCATACAGATTTCTTTTTCCAAAATATCCATTGCTTCTTCAAACACTTCATATCTCTGAGCATAGTTGTCAGTCCAAAGAAGGTTTACCGGGTCAAAGATGATCTGAAGATTTGGAGATTCGATTCTATCAAGCACTTCTCTTGCTCTTTTTGGTGAATAAACAATATGTCTGTAGACAGGTTCAATTGCAACTATAACGCCCATCTTCTCTGCATATTCAACAACAGGCTTCAAATTAGTAATAAATGTTTCCAGTGCTTCCTGACTATGGCAGGCTTCCTTGTCATATGAATAATTCACATTAGGAGCTCCGGTCTCTGTACCAACCATACCTGCTCCCATAAGCGAAGCAAAACGGATATGGGCCATATATTTTTCCTGATTTGCTCTAAGCGCTGCTTCATCAGGAGTTGCAAGATTCAAATAACAACCAAGAACAGCAACATCCAGATCAGCATGTCTGAAAGCATCTCTTAAATACATTGCATATCCAGGTGTAAGCGCTGTGGGATTCGCAGTAAATCCGGGCACTTTAGAAAGAGCTATGTGGGTGCAGGAAAATCCTTGTTTTTTTATTTCTTTAAGACGTTGTTCAAAAGGAAGTTCAACTGTATCATGAAATCTGATTCCAATCTGCATATTCTTCTCCTCAAAATCATATTTTTCTAACAAATTCTATTATCAACCATTTACCTCAATTTTAAAAGAATCTTTTATCAAAGCTTCATCTGCCAGAAGTGTAGAATAAGGCTTTCCTAAATCTGATATTCCCTTTGCAATCATTCCGGCAAAGAGCATTGCTCCTTCATATTTAAGATGAGTATTATCTATCTTCCCTTCAGGAGCCCACTCTGCCTCCATAGGAGCAAGATTCATAAAGTATTGCTTTGACCTCTCATCTCCTACTCGCTGTAAAAACTCCCTGCTCATTCCAAAGAGGTCAATTAGAGGAACCTCATATTTAGCTGCTGCTTCTTCCATACCCTTTACATATTCGATATGGGCAGAGGCTTTGAGCTTTCCATCTTCAAATAATCTTCTCTCAACAGGGCTTATCAGAACCGGATATGCTTTTTTATTTCTCGCAGCGGTTATAAATTCGCCAAGATTATCGATAAATGAACCATGTGGTTCTGTATACCTTGATGGATCCTCTTTTTTCTCATCATTATGACCGAATTGAATAAAAAGATAATCTCCCTCTGATATTTCTTCTTTTATTCGTTCAAGTCTTTTTTCATCAATAAAGCTCTTTGTGCTTCTGCCATTTACTGCATGGTTGTAGATGATAACATCTTCCTTGGCATATCTGTCAAATGCCTGTCCAATACCGGTCTGCGGGAAAGTATTAAATTTATTACAGGCAACCGTCGAATCTCCTGCCCAAAATATACGTCGCATTTTTGTCTCCTACTCTTTTCGCACACGAACACCAAATACACTTGTATGCAAGCATTCATTCTCTTGCCGCTCTTGTGATACAAATTTAAAAGGGAAACCGAAGTTTCCCTTTTAGAACAATTATTCTTTTACAGCTCCAACATTAACACCCTGAACAAAATACTTCTGCAGGAATGGATATGCTGCCATGAAAGGTAGGATAGCGCATACAATTGCCGCATAATAAAGTGTGTTCTGTGAAACCTTGTAAGCTGTTGTTGGCGTGTCGCCATCCATGATCATAACTCTCAGCTTGTACTGGAAGTTAACCTGATCAGGATTTGTAATATAAATCTGAACGGTACTGTAATCATTCCAAACAGTTACCGCAAACATAAGACCGATAGAAGCAAGCGCTGCTTTTGAGAGAGGGAGCACAATCTTGAAAAAGATTCCCATTGGGGTGCAACCATCAATCTTAGCTGCCTCAAATAAAGACTCTGGTATTCCTTCAAAGAAGTTTTTCATAAGTACCAGATTGTAAACATTCATACCATGCTTGACAACAAGTATCCACATTACATCTACAAGATGGAGCTGTTTCATAACAAGGTATTCAGGGATAAGTCCGCCATTGAAAATCATCGTAAAAAGTAGGAAAAAAGAAAAAATACTTCTTCCCGGCATATCTTTCTGAGTCAGAACATATCCACCAAGTGTTGTAAGAACGAGTCCAAGAAGTGTACCTAAAACAGTTGTAATAACTGAATTAAGGAATGGTCTGTATAATCTTACAGTTGTAAAAATTGTTTTGTATCCATTAAGTGTAAAATCTTTCGGCCAAAGTCTAAACTGATAAACACCAACCGCGTTAAAAGAGTCAACTACGACCTTCCAAATAGGAATGAGAACGATTAAAGCAATTATAACGAATACAATATAGTTAAGAATATCAAATACGTGTATTTTATTCTTTTTAGCATTAACACGCATTGGTGCTGCATTTGCCTGCGCCATAATGTTCCTCCTTAAATAATACCGCGTCCACGAATTTTCTTACTTGCCCAGTTACATACAAGCACAAGAACGCAGCCTACAATTGATTTAAATAAACCTACCGCAGTGGTATAACCATAGTTCGGTATGGCAGTAAGGAAGGTCTGACGATAAACATATGTAGAAATAACGTCAGATACATCAAACACACGGTTGTTATATAGTACAAATACTGACTCGAAAAGGTTAAGAACCTTAGCAAGGTTAAGAATCAGTACGATAATTACCGTATTCATAAGTGCCGGTACTGTAACATACCATATTTTCTGAAGTCTTGAAGCTCCATCAATATCTGCAGCTTCATAAAGTTCAGGATTGATTCCGGAAAGTGTTGCAAGGAAAATAACTGTTCCCCAACCTGTTTCTTTCCAAATATTGATCATATAAAAGATAGGTCTCCACATACTCTTTGTATGAAGGAAATCTATACTCTGACTGAGTAATCCCCATGATTTCAAGGTTTCATTTACAAAACCTGTTGAAGACTTTGATAAAAACAACTGGAAAATAGCTGCTACTACTGCCCATGACATAAAGTGAGGCAGATAGATAATTGTCTGTAAGGATTTCTTTGCGAACATATTGTGCATTTCATTTAAGAAAACAGAAACCAAAACAGATGCGAATGTTGTAATCAAAAGCTTTGTTATAGATAATTGCAGTGTATTGGTAAACGCAGTCCAGAACTCTTTTTTACCAAACATTACACGGAAGTTGTCAAGTCCAACCCACTTAATACTCTTAAGTTTATATTCATAAAATGCGTAACGAACGCCTAACATAGGCCAGTAATAAATAATAATTACATAAACCAAAACCGGAAGAAACATCAGGTAATATCCACGGTTATTCCAAATACGTGTACCTAGAGGTTTCTTATTGACAGAAGCACCCGTGGATGTTGTAGTAATATTCTGTTTCTTACTCATAGCACCCTCATCCTTTCACAATATAATCCCCATCCCCAAGAAGATTCTGCTCTTCCTGAGGATGGGGAAGACAAATCAAATAATTTTATTGTAATTCAATTACTGAGCATTGAGCTCGTCAAGAATCTGCTGAGCAAGATCACCAAATTCTGCCTGGTACTGAGCAACTGCTTCTTCAGGTGTGATTTCACCTGCTACAGCCTGCTTCATAAGTGTTGTCTTAGCTTCAACAAGAGCTGCTTCGTTCTCTGCAAGAGTATCGCATGAAGGTGCTGCAGGAGCATCAACACAGTTCTCTGTGAAGAACTTATTACCCTTCTGAACGAGTTCATCGTTATCAACGAAACCGTTTGTAAGAGGAGCGATTACAAGTACTGAATCAAGATGGTTCTTCTTCCATACAGAGTTAGGGTCGTTAGGAGACTGCTTAAGGTGGAACTGACCTTCTTCATATGAATAATCCTTCTTCTTCTCTGGATCATCAGCATTTGTTGAGAATTCCTCAGCGTGTGTTGACCAGTGAACATCTTCAGCACCATATGTCCAAAGAGTCTGAACCTTGTCACCATCAAGCATTGTCTCAAGAAGTGCATCGAAGATAGCCTTTTCACGAGCTGAATTACCATCCTGATCATCTGTAATTACCCAAACAGGAGCTTCTCTGTTGATGTATCCACCCCATGTATCCTTGATTTCCTGGATAGGAGCAAGCTGAACAAGTCTGTTATCACCAAGATCGTTGTCAACTTCCTGCTTTTCCATGTTAGTTGTAAGTGTTCTAAGCCATGTACCAGCCCAATATGTGAATACACCTTCTGATGTTGTCTGATCGTTAGAGAAGAACTTCTCACGAGCCTGCTTTGTACCAGCATCTTCTGTATCAGGATCGATAACGCCATCAGCAACACCCTGTGCAAGTCTGCCAAGTGCATCGATTGTAGCCTGCTCCTGGAATCCATCTACCCAAACGCCATCCTTCTGATAGAATGAAGGGTATGCGCCCTGCCAGAATTCAGGCATGTAGTTGATGTATGGAGCTTCATCAAGCTTACCAAAGCCGGCAGCAATAACGCCATATGTACCAGCACTTCCGTTTCCGTCAGGATCATTCTCTGTGAATGCCTTAAGGAGTGCATAATAATCATCAAATGTCTTAATATCTTCAACCTTCTTGCCTACTGCATCAAGCCATGACTGCTTAATGTAAGTAACACATCCGTTACCATATGTAGGAGCGAAACCATAAAGGTGTCCTTCGCTGTCTTTCATGTTCTCGTTAACTGAAGGAAGTGTTACACGAGACTGGAACTCAGCATTTGCATATGCATCAGCCATATCCCAAAGTATACCTGTTGTCTGATACTGTCTGAGCATTGATGCGCTCATGATCATAGCGTCAGGATAGCTTCCGTCACCAGGTTCGCCTGTTGTAAGAAGTCTTGATACTGTTCCTGCATAATCTGAGTGATCAAGCTGATTGATATTAAGGTCAATTGGATGTCCAAGCTTCTCAGATACTGCAGCTTCCCACTGCTCTTCAAATTCCTTCTGTCCGCTTTCAACTGTAGCTGTAAGAGTTCCGTCAACTACAATGTTAAGAGTCTCAAGTTTGAAATCCTCAGCAGCTGCTGTTTCTGTTGATGCAGCTCCGTCTGTAGCCTGAGTCTCTGTCTTAGTATCAGCCTGAGCTGTCTCTGTTGATGCAGGAGCAGTTTCTGTAGAACCGCAAGCTGCGAGAGATGCAACCATTGCTGAAGAAAGAAGTAAAGATAAAACTTTCTTTTTCATTTTTATTTGTTCCTCCCATTAATGTTTGAAAATAAAATGTAAGCGTTTTCACTTGCTTATGTACGTACTTTATCATGTATTTGAAGCCTTTGCAAGCATGAATTTTGTCGGTTTTGTAACAAAGTTGTGTAACTTTTCATGAAAGCGGCGATTTTACTGGGTTTCCGAAAATGCTTACATGTTAAAATTTACAAAAAAAATTTTAAAAATACAATTTTTGACAAAGGCTTTATAAATATTTTGTACATTATTTCAAATAAGAAACCGCTTGCATTTGTATGTATTTACCAACAAGCTAAAATGTAACCAATTACATTTTAGTTACCCATTGGTACAGATGATCAATTCAGCAATTCCATACCAAGAAGTATGTGTTAAAGTGTGACGCCTCTCTTCCATATTGCCATATCATGGAAACCTGCAAGTTCACTCTTTAGCTTTTCTCCTGATGCTGTTCTGAGAATTTTTTCAAAGAGTTCATCTGTAAGTTCTTCAAAAGTTCTTCCTTCAAGGATCTGTCCCGCTCTAAAATCGATCCAATTTTCCTTTTTATCTGCAATAGTGTTATTGCTTGCTATTTTCATAGTAGGCACAGGGCAGGCAAAAGGTGTTCCTCTTCCTGTTGTAAATAAAACTATCTGAGCGCCTGAACTTGCAAGAGCTGTAGCTGCGCACAGATCATTTCCGGGTGCACAAAGAAGATTAAGTCCTGCTGTGTCTGTTCTCTGTCCATATTCAAGGACATTCATAACAGGATAATCTCCTGATTTTTGTGTGCATCCAAGTGATTTATCCTCAAGTGTAGTGATACCACCCGCCTTATTTCCAGGTGATGGATTTTCGTAAATTGGTTCGCCCTGCTTTGTAAAATACTCTTTGAAACCATTTATCATATTAACTGTGTCATCAAAGGTTTTCTCATCCTTACATCTGTTCATGAGGATTGTTTCAGCGCCAAACATCTCCGGAACTTCAGTTAAAATGGAGGTTCCTCCGCATTCAACGATTCTGTCGGAAATCCTTCCTACCAATGGATTTGCAGTTATGCCGGAAAAGCCATCACTTCCACCGCATTTTAAACCAATGATAAGCTTAGATGCATCAACTTCCTCTCTCTCATCAGTATTTGCACTTTCTATGATTTCTTTTAACAGATCAAGGCCTTCTTCCATCTCATCTGAAGACTCCTGGCAAACAAGGAATTTAACTCTGTCAGGATCAACGCTTCCTATATAAGGTTTCAAAACATCTATGTTGCTGTTCTCACAGCCAAGTCCCAAAACCAGTACGCCTCCGGCGTTTGGATGATTTATAAGATCCGCAAGAATTGTCCTTGTATGTTCCTGGTCATCTCCTGTCTGCGAGCATCCGTAATTATGTGTAAACGCAACAACTTCATCAACGCTGCCCTTTACAAACTTATTTGCCTCTTTTGCAAGCGCTGTTGCGATATTATTGACACAGCCAACAGTTGGAATTATCCAAACTTCATTTCTTATTCCAACTTTTCCATTTTTTCTCACAAAGCCTTTAAAAGTTGCCTTCCTGCTTCCGGCCGATGCAAGTTTTTTCTCCAATTTATCTTTATCCGGATCATATTTGTAATCCAGGATTCCCTCAAGATTTGTCTTGGTATTATGTGTATGAACCCACTCTCCTGCCTCAATATCCTCTAGAGCATGACCAATGGCATATCCATACTTTATAATATTCGCATCTTTTTCAATTTTCCTGACAGCCATCTTGTGTCCGGCAGCAATATCCTGCAGCGCAACAATTGAAGTTCCATCAGAAAAATCAATCTTTTCCCCCTTTGCAAGCTGCTTAAGACACACAACAACATTATCTTCAGGATGAATCTTTAATATTGAACTCATATAACCTACCCCTTGTTTCATTTTTGTTACATAATGTAAGCAATTACATTAAAACTATATTATCTTACAATGCAGCCGTCAACAAATTTTTCTATTGTATTTGCTGATACCGTCTAGTATAATACCTTTGTAAAATTGTATGAAATCGCTTACATAGTTTCATATTTCTTTCAAAAAAATGAAAGATATCTCGTGGCAACATATTCAATCATTTTTAAGACTACAAAATATTATTGGGAGGTATATTTACATGAAAAACTTCATGGATGAAGATTTTTTACTTCAGTCTGAATCAGCAAAAACACTTTATCATGATTTTGCCGAAAAGATGCCAATTCTGGATTACCACTGTCACATCAGCCCTAAGGAAATTGCAGAAGATCGTCATTTCGACACAATCACACAGGTATGGTTAGGGGGAGACCATTACAAATGGCGTCTTATGAGAGCATTTGGTGTGGATGAGAAATACATCACAGGTGATGCTTCTGATAAAGAAAAATTTATGATGTTTGCAAAATGCCTTGGCAAGGCTGTTGGAAACCCTCTATATCACTGGGCTCATCTGGAACTTCGCAAATATTTTGGCTATAACGGAATTCTAAACGAAAAAACAGCTGAAGAAGTTTACGATATCTGTAATAAAGTACTTCAGGCTCCTGACATGAGTGTTCGTAAGCTCATTAAAATGAGTAATGTTACACTCATCTGCACAACAGATGATCCTGTAGATTCTCTTGAATGGCATGACAAGATCAAAGCAGATACATCTTTTGATGTAAAGGTTCTTCCTGCATGGCGTCCGGATAAGGCCAAGAACATTTCAAAACCGGAATTCGTTTCCTATTTGGATACACTCTCAGAAGTAAGCGGTGTCAAGATTGACTCTTTTAAGTCACTCAAAGAGGCTTTAAGAGTTCGTTTCGATTATTTTGCATCAAAGGGTTGTAACGTCACAGACCACGCTCTCGAATACGTTATGTACTACCCTGCTTCTGACGATGAAGTTGAAGCTATTTTTGCCAAGAGATTATCAGGCGCTGAACTCACAAAAGAAGAGGATCTTAAGTACCAGACTGCATTCATGATCTTTGAAGGCGAAGAGATTGCCAAGAGAGATTGGGTTATGCAGCTTCACTTTGGATGCAAGCGTGATAATAATACACCTATGTACAAAAAGCTTGGTCCTGATACCGGTTTTGATACAATCGATGCATATTATCCAATGGGTGAATTGGCAGATTTCCTTGATGCTCTTCATTCAAGAAAAATACTTCCTAAGACAATTTTATACAGCTTGAATCCAAGTGATAACAAGATAATAAACACCACTCTCAATGCTTTCAATGAGGGACCTACAGTAGCTAAGATTCAGCAGGGTTCTGCATGGTGGTTCAATGATACAAAATTCGGTATGGAACAGCAGCTGCTTTCCGTTGCAGAGTCAGGAAATCTTTCAGGGTTTGTAGGAATGCTTACTGATTCAAGAAGTTTCACTTCTTATACACGTCACGATTACTTCCGTAGAATTCTTTGTAACTTCCTTGGTTCTTTGGTTGAGAACGGCGAGTACCCTGCAGAGGATATGTCCATACTTGGCGAAATCGCATCAGATATCTCTTATAACAATGCGGTAAGATATTTTAATTTTCCATTAGAAACGAGATAAAATATGAGTAACCAGATGACTATTTATGATATATCCAAAAAAGCCGGAGTATCCATTGCTACAGTATCCAGAGTCTTAAACGGCAGCACTAATGTTAAGCCCAGGACACGTAAAAAAGTAATGGATATCATCGAGCAATATGGTTATAAGCCAAATGCATTTGCAAGAGGACTTGGTCTTAATTCCATGAAAACCATAGGAATCTTATGTGCCGATGCATCTGACCTATATTTAGCCAAGGCCATTTACTTCATTGAGCAAAAGCTCCGTGAGAATGGCTACCACTCTGTTTTATGCTGTACAGGATATGAAATGGATTCAAGAAAAGATTCTCTCAATCTTCTTCTCTCACAGCATGTTGACAGCGTAGTAATGGTCGGATCTAATTTTATCATGAATAATCCGGAAGATAATCAATATGTAAAAGACGCTGCGGCCTCCGTTCCGATCATGCTTTTAAACGCTGATTTTGATTGTCATAACGTTTACTGCACTCTATGTGATGATTACAAGGCAACACAGGATGCCACAGAAAAAATGATCAATGCTGGAATCAAAGATATCTTGTATCTTTATAACAGTAATTCCTACAGTGGTCTGAAAAAACTTGCAGGTTATCAGAATGCGCTACTGACTCATGACATTGCACTCAAAAAAGAAATGCAGCAGTGTTTTAAGGGAAGCCATGAAGATATTGATGGTGTAAAAAACTTTGTTGAGGCTATTTATAAAAAAGGAATAAAATTTGACGGCATTGTTACCAGTGACGACTTTCTTGCAATTGGCGCTATGAATTTCGCCAGAGCAAACAATATAAACGTGCCAAAGGATCTTCAGATAATCGGATACAACAATTCAATTCTCACCCTTTGTTCCGAACCTGATATCTCTTCAATCGACAACAGGCTTGAAGATATGTGCATTCAGCTTGTAAAAACACTTATTGGTACACTGTCTCAAAATGAAATGCCACAAAAGACTATTTTTTCCGGAGAACTGATAAAGCGCGGTTCAACTTCGTTCTAGGAACTTGCACTTTCACACTAAACTTGATAATAATCAGTATAAAAAACTCGCCAAGAAACAATCTATCGATTATCTCTTGGCGAGTTTTATTTAACATATTTTACTGAACTGAATCCATTGCAAGCTTTATAGCTCCCATAATTCCCTGATCATCATTCAAGCTTGCAGGAACGATATATTCATCAAGATTCTTGAGGTTCTTAGTCTGAATATATCCATTCATATATTTCTTGAAATACTCTCTTATCAAAACAAACAACTGCTCCTGGTGCATAACACCGCCTCCAAGAATAATCTTTTGAGGGCTGAGTGTCATACAAAAATTCACTAGTGCTTCACCGATATAATCAGCTTCCAGTTTCCAAACTTCCTCTTTATCCGCAAGTTCAACAGCTTTCTGGCCCCATCTTACTTCTATTGACGGGCCTGAAGCAAGCCCTTCAAAACAGTTTTGATGAAATGGGCATACGCATTTTCCTTTATCTTCTGTTCTTTTGCTGATCATGATATGGCCAAGCTCAGGATGAAGCATTCCATGAAGGAGACGGCCGTTAGACATAACACCTCCGCCTACTCCTGTGCCTATTGTAAGATATATAGCATCTGTCAGCCCCTTTGCACAGCCCCATGTTATCTCGCCCAAAAGAGAGCCATTGACATCTGTATCAAAGCCCACAGGAATTCCCAAAGCATCCTTAATACAGCCAACTATGTTAAAATTCTTCCATGCAGTCTTGGGTGTTGATGTTATGTATCCATATGTGTCAGACTCTTTGTTTAGATCAATTGGTCCAAAGCACGCTATTCCAATAGCCTTAATATCTTTGTCTTTGAAATATTCTATAATTCTTGGCATAGTTTCATCCGGCATAGTTGTCGGAATCGAAACCTGTTCAAAGATTTTTCCGTTTTCATCCCCAATCGCACAGACCATCTTAGTTCCGCCTGCTTCTAAAGCACCATATAACATTACCTTCTTGTTCTCCTTTCATATCGCAATGTAAAATTTGCTTGCTCATTCATTTTTACATACAATCAACGGTCAATACATATTTTGTGATTTCATTTTATCGTGAATCCCATTAGATATTGCCTAATGTCGTTTGCGGCGCCTGAATCTATACAGTAAACGGCAAATTTATCTGACAGTTACTATAGCATATATGAATAGCTATAAAACAAATCAATTATCTCCAACAGAATCTATAATACCGCCGCCAAGAACAATATCGCCATCATATAAAACAGCTGACTGTCCGGCTGTTGCAGCCCTCTGAGGCTCGTCAAATACGATTCTTGCCATTCTATTATCTAAAGGAAATACTGTAGCCGGCTGTTCTTTATGCTTATATCTTATCTTAGCATTGCACCTAAACTCTTTTGAAGGCGCATCTCCTGTTATCCAATGGAATTCACGTATTACGACCTCTCTCTTAAATAAGTCTTCGTTATCAGCCAGAATTACAGTATTATTTTCCACATCAAGCTTTGTTACATAAAGTCTTCTGTCAGCGGGAATGCCAAGTCCTCGTCTTTGGCCAATCGTATAATTAATAATTCCATCGTGGGTGCCAAGAATTTTTCCATCCTTGTCAACAAAATTCCCCTTAGGATACTCTTTGTTTCTATAACGCCTTATCATTCCGGCATAGTCACCATCAGGAACAAAGCAGATATCCTGGCTCTCACTCTTATGAGAAGTAACAAATTCATGCTTTTGAGCAATCTCACGAACCTCCGGCTTACTTATATTGCCCAATGGAAAAAGAGTATGTCTTAGCTGCTCTTCTGTAAGATCATATAATACATAGCTCTGATCCTTATTTGCATCCTTAGCTTTCAAAAGATAAAAATGGCCATCACGCTCTTCTATTCTGGCATAATGCCCGGTAACAATGTAATCGCAGCCAAGTTCACGCGCCTTTTGATACAATATATCAAATTTAAGATATTTATTGCACCTGATGCATGGATTGGGAGTTTCACCTTTCTCATAGCTGCAGACAAATGGTTCAATTACTTTTTCCCTGAATTCAATTTCATAATGATAAATATTGTAATCAATCCCAAGTCTGTCACACACAGCTCTGGCATCCTTAGTATCCTCTATGCTGCAACATGTATCAAATATGTCCTTTCCAACCATATCATTTTCATATAGACGCATTGTGCAGCCATGGCAGTCAAGCCCCGCTTCCATAGTGAGGGCTGCTGCTACCGAACTATCTACTCCGCCACTCATTGCTATCAGTGCTGATTTATTTTTTTCCTGTAAATTCATATTATCACCCATGTCTTTATTATACATAATTTCATAGAAAAAGCGTGGATAACTTTTATGTAATCCACGCCTCTTTAGATTAAATTTTATTTCGTGTCTGAATACTAATCTTATCTGACAACAGCAAATACAATCTGTGCTGCATAGATCAAAATCATTATAATGCCTTCCGGTCTGTTAAGTTCTTTTTTACTAACTAGAAATACGTATGTTATCACACTCATAAAGATAAGAACTATTAGGTCAAAGAATGATGCGAAATTAACTGTAACCGGATGAAGAAACGATGAAACACCAAGTATAAGCATCAGGTTAAATATGTTTGAACCGATTACATTTCCTACTGCCAATCCTGTCTCATTCTTCCTTGCAGCAACAACCGATGTCACAAGTTCAGGCAATGATGTTCCAAATGCAACAACTGTAAGTCCGATAAGTGTCTCAGACATTCCAAAGAACCTTGCAATTTCTTTTGCGCTGTAAACTACAGCCTGTCCTCCTGCAACAATAGCTACCAGACCTAAAACAATAAATAAAAAGCACTTCCATACCGGCATAAGCTTTTCGTCAGATTCTTCTGTTTTGTTTTTTTTCGCAGCCTTGATCAGCCAAAGAATGTATCCGACAAATGCCACTATAAGAACAACTGCTTCTAATCTTCCAATAACTCCGGCCTCATCTGCCATATTGTGAGCAAACACATTTCCGGAAAAAACTACTGATGACAAGGTGCATATCAGAACAAAAACAGTAACAATTATCGAAAAAGGAAAATCTCTTTTAAAAATGTCTTCGTTACCGGGAACAGTGCAAAACAATGCACATGCGCCAAGAACAACCAACAGATTGAACATGTTAGAACCAACAACATTACTAAGGGCAATCTCATTTGAACCCTGAAGCGCAGCCGTTGTACTAACCGCAAGTTCCGGAGCGCTGGTACCAAGAGCCACGATAGTAAGACCGATTATAAGACTTGGAACCCTGAAAACCTTGGCAAGTGAAGCACTTCCGTCAACAAAGTAATCAGCACCCTTTACCAATGCGACAAATCCAACAATCAACAGTAACAAATTAAGTATCATAAAATAATCCTCCTTAAAAATGTGCAGAAAAAGCGAGACTTCTTCCACAACAAAAATTGTGGTAAAAGTCTCGCTACTTATAACATATCCCGAGGAATAAATATTCCTGTGTTGACGATATATGTTACATAAGAAATCTTCATCGCATCAAAAATAATTTCTTATGCAAGCTACTCCCTGATACCTAAAAGAGATTATAGCACTCTATTATAAAAAAATAAACCTTTTTTATAGATCAGATGTACAGCAAGGACACTTTGTAGCCTCAATGTTGATCTCACTCTTACATTTAGGACAGATTTTGGTCGTAGCAGGTGCTTCAGCCTTATCCTTGGCAAATTTATTAGATACACCATTCATGCACTTTACAAGAAGGAAAATCACAAACGCCATCAATAAGAAATTGATAACTACAGTAATAAACGTTCCATAATTCAAGGTTGCAGCGCCAGCTTCCTTAGCCGCATCCAAAGTCAGATATGTAGCGCCCGGCTCTCCACCTCCAAGAACAACGAACTTATTATTGAAATCAATTCCGCCTGTAAGCAAACTGATAACAGGCATAATAATGTCATCAACCAGTGATGATATTATTTTTTGGAATGCACCGCCAATGATTACACCGACAGCCATATCAAGCACATTGCCACGCATGATAAACTCGCGAAATTCTCCTGCTAATCCTTTTCCTTTACCCGCAACATCTTTCATTTTCTCTGTCATCTCGCCTTCTTTCTACACAAATCAACAGTTTGTGTTCCCCAAAAAAGTTTTTTGAAATAAAATAATAAAAAATGAATTCACTCTTGAAATTATATCACAAATTAGCTAAAATGAAATAGTTGAGTCACCAAAGATGCATGAATACTGAATGATTTGACATTATATTTTTCGCAGGATTAGTACATCGGTAGTATATCAGCTTCCCAAGCTGAGGAGGCGGGTTCGATTCCCGTATCCTGCTTAGTCTCAAGTCGCATGGCTTGAGACTTTTTTATTTTTTGTGCTATAAAAAAGAAGGCTGCCGTTTCAGCAACCTTCCTTTTTATCTTTATTACTCAATATCTAATCAGCTGTTTTCATTCACATATATTGAGAGTCTGCTCTGAATAATATCAGCAACTTCTTTTGCAGTCTTCTGTCCACTAAAGAATGCTGAAGCCTCTTCAAAGATGATGTTGTTTACATTCTTATTGTAGGTGTATGTAAGGTTAAGTGACTTGATAAAGTTTGAGAAATCCAATATTTCATCATCATTAAGCGGATCAAGAACGATTTCCTGACCATTTACATAGAATGTCTCGTCATATTCAATCTTCTCATCACCATCCATGTAATATGGTCTTTCTTTAGCTTTTTGAGCCTTCTTATCAAAGCTTGACTTTCTGATTGGGAAGCTATAAGTCACTTCATCCTGATAAGCTTCTGTAAGGAATGCTCTTAAGAACTCCCAGCATGCATCTTTACTCTTTGTCTGTGAACTAATTGCCATTCTCTTGGACGGATAAATAATTGAGTTGTTGATACCCAGATTATTAGGGAATCCAACAAACTTAAAGTCATCGCCAAATACTGCTCTCTTATAATATGCATAATCACTGAACTCAGAGAACACAATAAAGTTAAACAATGATTCATCATTGAGATACATAGTATCCTTATAATCTTCCCATGCGCTTTCAGGGTATTCTGTAGGAAAATCTTTTGCAAATTCAAGGAATTCAATGAAGGAATCGCTATTAAAGTTACACTGTTTCTTTTCCCAGTCTATATAGGAATTACCTGAATATGCAATGCCCTGCTCAAGGAATCCGTCTCTTGTGAGCATCATGCCAAAAGCATTATCTCTCTTAACACCTGTATTCTTGATAAGTTCGTCGCAATCCTTAAATGTAAGTACATCTTTACCTTCAACAAATTTTGACTTAGCTATCATTGAACTGATATAGAAGCTTGGAACTATCTGGTATACCTTATCGCCGGTCTTAAATGCATCAAAAATGTTTGTAATAAAATCTGATTCTGATATTTCTGAGTCGTTACTTATGAAACTTGCAAGGTCAAGGAAAAGTCCTTTATTGATATAGCTATCAACCGGCATCTCATCACCAAGAATAAGAATATCCGGAGTATTTCCAGAAACAATATCCATATTAAGCTTGTCTGCACCAGCACCATAATTATCATCAGTATCATAAGATGAATAGTCTACAAACTTAATCTTATATTCGTTGCTGTTTCTGTTAAACTCAAAAGCTTTCTTTCTGATCTCATAATCAATATAGTATCCACCCAGTGTAATAAGCTGTTTATCCTTAACATCTTCCGGTGCTACCTTTGTAAGATGTGCAACATAGTAGTTGTAATCAGAATCCGGAATCAATGCAACAAATTCCGAATCACTTATTGCAACAGCCTGACCAACTGAACCATTGAGCTCGAGATCAGAATCCACATAGTCAAGAAGCTTAGTCATTGTGTCGGCAGCCTGATCATAACCATAAATACCTTCAGCATTACTCATATAGAGGTCATATCCATTTCCGCCAAAGAAAGAATAATCTCCATAGCTCTGTAATGTTTTTGAAGGTTCGCCTATAGCTCCTGTACCAGGATCAAAAGAACTTAACTCTATTCCTTTATCACCATATGATGAAAGGAAAATCTTGCCATTAAAGCCTTTATACATCTGGTAATAACGATACTGTGTTCCATTATCCACAAGCATCTTAAATCCGTCAGCACTTGTATAGCTCAGGATTCCCTGCTCAAGACTAATAAGAATTGTTCCATCATCTGTTGCAGTCATACCACTGATAGATACATATCCATCATTTGCATATTTTTCCATGAGATCGATCTTTTCAAGAAGATTGCCGTCTTTATCGAACTTTACAAGATAACATTCATCTTTTTCAGGTGCACTGATATCTTCTGAATCAGTATCTTCTTCGGTTACTGTTACATCGTCAGATTCTGCCCCTTCATTTGCTCCATCAGCACTTTCGGTGTCTTTATTCTCTGCTTCTTTATCTTCAGTATCTTTGTCATCTGTTTTCTCTGAAGCATCTCCGGAATTATCAGCACTCTCTTTGTCAGATTCATTTTCACTTTGATTCTCTGAGTCACCATCTTCTAAAGAGCCATCCTGCAAATCTTCCAAACCTTCTGCATCACCTTCGTAATAATCAGACCAAGTATATATATTGCAGATAGCGTACATGTTCCCTTCTGAATCAAAGGTATAATATGAATAATTCTCATTTTCACCAACTTTAATATTGGTTTTCTCGATATCGGAACCATCAGCATTAAATGAGATAAGCTCGATTTCTCCATCTTCACCATATGAAGTTGCACATAATCTGTCACCCAAAGGTATAATTCCATTTATTCCAGATGGATCTTCAGTAATATTCAAAACTTCAGATGCAAATACATAATCCTTTGATGCCTTTGTAGCTTCATTAAGAATGCTTTCTTCATCAGTCTTCTTTTTGCCGCAACCAGTGAAAAGCATAGTTCCCATGGTCAAGGCAAGCACCACGCTCAAACCTCTCTTTGCATAGTTCTTCATAATATTTCTCTCCTCTCTATAACAGTTTGCATTACCTTCCCTGAATTTGCTTTCTGGCTTCATATTCATACTTCTTATCAGCCAGATAAGCGACTATCTGAGAAACTCTCCATGTCTTTTTCCTATATGCATCAACAATAAAAATAGTCACAAGCAGAGCGGCGCTAACGCGAAACAAACATTTAAAAAACCAGATAAGCGCAATAATATCTTCCCATCCTCTTGCCACATTTTCCCAATAAGGATAAAAAATCGGCTTATCCCACATACTTCTTTTACCAAAACTTCCGATTATCTCAAGTATATTAAAAAAGGTAAAACGGTTGGTATTATCTACCACAGAGATATATTTATCTTCAATTCCGGAACTTTCTTTTACCATTTTAGCAGCGCTACCGTCAACGGGGTTCGGTATTACAGCTTCATAACAGTTGATACCACCATTTGAACTGCTTGTTCCATCCTCGCTACTCCCGGAAGAATCCGTACGTCCACTAAGAATTGTTCCATATTGTGACAAGCTCTCATAGGACATGAAAACAACGCTTTTGTTCAGTCCTGCTGCTTTATTAATCCTTCCTTCATCACGCTTAACAACCCCTGCAATATAGTGGTTTACTCCACCAATCTCAACGCATTGTCCGATAATATCGCTTGAGCCAAATAATTGCCACGCAAGTTCTTCATCAACAACAATGCGGTCTTTCATAATATCATCCGGTGAAAAGTACGCTCCATTAACAAGCGTAAGCGGATGGAAAAAGAAAAAATCACCTTCAACGCCAATGGCATCTACATCAGAAGCTGTCCTATCCTCAAAAACAATTGAAGTAAATCCTTGAGCACTGTAACAACTATTGTACAATAATGCGATTTCATTAACCTTTTCTTTATCAGAAGCTTCGGTTTTCTGCTCATTACCACCAAGTTCAATAGTATCAACTATTTTACCGGCGTTTTCTTCTTCATCATCATCCTTATTCAGAACACCTGCATCTCGAAGTTTAGTCTCCATGGTATATTCGAGCTTCTTGATGTCATCAGGAGTTATCATCTGATCCTCAGTAAAAAATATACTTACCTGAGCATCGTTTCCCTCATAATTCCATCTGTCTGCCGCAAGCTGCTCAGGAAGCTTTGATACAAAGAGCCTGCATATCAGCCCCAGGATAAGGTCAACTAATAAAAGCGCTGCTATTATTATCAGGATTACATTTCTCTTTTTATTTGAAAAAAAACTTTTTATACAGTTACAAATCTTTTCAAAAATCATTACTCGTTTGCAAGCCTCACCTGATCACCTGCGTTAACAGGCTTTGTAGAAGTAGTAATTACATATTCATCACCATTTAATGCTGCTGTAATTGCTGCATAGTTGTCATCAGATGCAACAACAGTAACCTCAACATTTGATGCAATATATCTGTTTCCCAAAGGACTGGATTTACTGTTTACAACAAGGACAAACTTTCCTGTAGTTCCTGTCTTTATAGCACTCTTGGGCACGATCATGTCATACTCAACAGAACGCTCTCCAATTGCCAGTGCAACAGACTGTCCTGGTGCAACATCCTTACTCTCAATCTTAAATGTCAGCTGTTTCTTGCTTGAAGGGTCTGATTTGTCGTTCTTGATATTTATAAGTGTAGCCTTAAAGTCATCACCATAGAGCCATGAGTTTTGGGGCTTTGCAGGATCTCCAACATTAAGCTTCTGAGCCTGAGCATTTGTAACTGAAAAACTTACAGTCATATCTTTACCATCAATCTGGATAACAGCTACCGCTTCATCTGCAGACACTGTTTCACCTGAAGCCTTATTGATCTGAGAAACAGTTCCGGCAACAGGCGCTTTGATTGAAGCTCCAATGGATTCTTTTTCAAGTTCTGCAATTTTATCCTTCTGCTCTTTTATCTTATCCCTTTGATTGCAGAGAGATATTTCAGCATTAATGCTCTTAATCTGCTTGTTTTTTTCTGCTTCTGCATCTTCAAGGATTTTTTTTGCTTTGCTTTCATTAGCTTTTGCTTCAGTAAGCTTTTGATCATAACCAATATTCAATTGATTCTTATATGTTTCAAGTTCCTTTGTTTCTCTATTGTTCTCAGCAACTACATAATCCCATTCATTCTCTACATTTTGAATAATTTCATTCTGAGCTTCATCGGTAGAATCATAAATATACTTAGCATAATTCTTCTGATATTCAGCATTTGCATTCTCATATTCGTATGTAAGAGTCTGATAGTCTATTTCATTTGAATCATGGCTCTTCAAATCTGTAAGATACTCTACCGCCTTAGTAGCTGCATCAGCCACTGCCTTTGCTGAATCATATCTGTCATTTACTTCCTTAAGCTTGAGCTGATATGCATCATATGTCTGAGTATTTCCTGTTCTGACTCTTGAAATTACATCATCGGGAATATCTCCTGTAAAAAGAGCCTGTTCGTAGGCTAATTCCATATCATCCAATTCTTTTTTGGCTGATTTTAATTCCTCTGATTCTCTGTCCTCAAGATAGAAAAGAACATCTCCTATCTCAACATGTGCCCCTTCCTTGACAGCTACACCTGAAACTTTTCTGGTTTCCTTAACTGTAACATTGTAAGGATCCTCAGCAGATACAACTCCTGTTCCTCTTATCTGAGGACTGATTGAGCCGCTTGTAATCTGCTGCGTTGCCACCTGTGACAGCGAAAAATTCATAATCGTATTAGAAAAGAACGTAAGCACAAGCATTAAGGATAAGAATCCTATTGCAAAGTTCTTTACCATATCCTTCCTGTTAACCGGTGGCTTCTTGTCATTTTGCCTTGGCGAAAGTGCAGAACTTCCGTCAACATCAACAATGATTTCATTTTTGTTATCAAAACTATCTGACATCTCCCATTACTCTCCCTAAAACTACTGAATCACTTTCTTACAAAATACGTAGCACAGTACGCATTCCTGTCTGAACTGAAACGAAAACATAACTATTTTCGTATATATTATCACAAAACAAGTACATTTCCATGACACTGTTCTACAATAATCACCATTAAAAACCGCTTATGCTAAAACCTCGCTCACATCAGCCCTTAATTCCACCCTGATATGAAATACCTTCAACAAGATACTCTTCTCCATATAAGAATATCAGAAGCGGCGGAACAAGGTAAATTACAGCAACCGCAAAAGCAAGACTTATCTCACCTGAATTGATTTTGGATAAGAACACTGAAAGCGGATGCATTTCTGAATCCGGTAAAAGAATCAGCGGCTGCTCAACCATGTTCCAATAATCAAAAAACACCAGGATTGCGATTGATGCGATACCTCCCTTACACAGCGGAAGACATACTCTCGAAAAAATATACCACTCATTTGCTCCATCTATCGAAGCAGCTTCCATTACTTCCGTAGGAATACGCCTCATAAATTTAGTCAAAAGATAAACCGCAAACGGCGAAAACATTCCGGGAAGCCATATTGACCACCTTGTTCCATAAATCCCAAGTGCCTTCGAAACAAGAAAGTTCGGAACAAGCGTAACCTGATAAGGCATAAGCATCATAATTATATAAGCAAAAAATATAGCATTTTTTAGTTTCCCCGTATATCTGGCAAATCCATATGAAGCCAATGTCGCTATCATAAGTTGGACTACAACTATGGGGACAACATATATCATCGAGTTCCAAAACTTGATCAAATACTCCGGGCTTTTAAATAAAACCGTAAAATACTGTGTAAAAGAAACTATATCCGGAATAAATTTCAGATTGACAGTCTTGGAAATAAAAACCTTGCCGCCCTTTTCTGTGGTTGCAAATATACTACCGTAATTAGCACTTATTTCAGACGATGACATAAAAGAGTTTGTTATCGTCAAGAAAGTCGGAAGAAGGAATATTACCGCAAATATTACAGCAATCACAGTAACTATTACTGTCTTTAGCGTATCAATACGCATCTTTCTTCTTTTTATCCGTTGTCTTACTCTTGTCTGCATTTTCACTCTCATGTCATTTACCCCTCTATATCCTTACCATAGATATTTTCTATCGCATACATGGCGTAAACAAGAGCTGTAACAACAATGAACATGATAATCGCAGCAGTTGATAACTTCTGGTAATCCAATGATGCATAAGTATTATTCATAAAATGCTGTAGTATATACAATGTCTGATACGGATAATCTCCGGTCATAAGGTAAACTTCTCTGAATACCTTAAATGAACTGATAAGCGACATGATAGCCACGAACATAATTGTCGATGACAGATATCTTGCCTTAACAAGCCAGAAGACCTGCCATTTATTCGCATTCTCAAGAGCCGCCACTTCCAAAAGATCCTTGGGAATACTCGCAAGAGCCGCCATGAAAAGGATCATGTTATATCCAAGATTTTTCCATAGGAACAACGCAACTATTACAATACATGCCTTATCTGACTTAAGCCAGTCAATCTTATTGGCGCCAAATAATGCCGTAACATTATTAACAAGACCATTTTGATGAAACATTACCTGCCATATAAGCACAACAGAAGCAGTCGGCACCATCAACGGACTTAAGAAAAAAGACCTGAAATAGCTCTTAAAAGGAATTCTTGTTTCCATGATCGCCGCAAGAAACAATGATAAAAATACCGCCATCGGCACTGAGATAAGCGAAAATACAAGTGAATTACTTGCTGCCTGCTTAAATGCTGCATTGTTCCAAACATTGATATAGTTGTCAAATCCCACAAACTCTTTCTGAACAGGATTGTTTATAAGCGAATAGTATATTACTACCATAAACGGCGCCACAAAAAACAAAATAACCCCGAAAAGAGATGGCAAAAGAAACAGCCAGGAAATCAGCTTTTTTCTCTTAAGACTTGAAGCATGCTTAGTCTTTTCATTATTTAATTTTTCTTTTTTGGACAAATAAAACTTTTTCAATTATCAATTGGTATCTGAATATACAAAATCAGGTACTTTCCCCACTTCAAATGAATAAAAAACTGTGCGGCTCCCGTAGGAATCCACTGCACTTTTTGTTTCAACACTAATACTATACTGACTATTTAAATAATCTGTATCATTATACCATTTATTATAGAATTCTCTGCAACGGGCATTCTCCAGAATCTGTACTATCTTATCCCTGTCTGTGTAGGTAACAGTTTTCTCCTCTACAGAAGTATTTGAAATATCTATATCCTCTTTTTCAGAATCAACACCGGGATAATAATTTGTCACACTAACGCTTGCAACATTATTCTGGACATCGAGCTTATCCTCTGTAAAAATACCATATTTTTTAAGCAGCGCAATCGTATTTTCATAACACTCGAACACATCAAAATCACAACTTGCATATCCGTCATTTGAACTGTTTGAATATTCTATTCTTCCTATAGGAATACTCTTGCCTACCATTTCATATGAAAAGTATTTTTCTATATCTTTTCTGTAAGCATCGCTAAGTTCAGCATATGACAGATCAGTTGTAATCCTATTGCCGGAAACAGACATGTACTGCATGGACGTAGTCTTTCTGTTTGCCATATCATACGCTCTCATCTTATCATCAAAAAATACGCTAAAGCAGCCCTCTTTGTATTCTTTTGAATCTATAAGCTTAGAAAACAAAGCACTGTCTATATCATATGGTATAGTAATGCTTCTGTATATCTTCTTGCCATTCTTCATCCTGAAAAGAACTGTAGTATCGTTTCCCAAATTCTTATACTTACCTGTTCTTGAAGACTTGGCTTCTTCTTTCTTGGTCTGCATACCTATTCTGACTACTTCACAAAAAGTGTCAGTATCGGTAATCTTCATATTTTCTTCAGAATCATTACCATATGTATTCTCACCATTTGTATAAAGCTGATAATCATAGCCACTCTCAAGTATAGCACAACTCTCAATTTTTGTGCGTTCAGGCACAAAACTATCATATCCTAAAAGATCACCCTTGAATATGACAAAGATAAGCGATGTAATAGCAAGTGCCAGAATTGTCTGGGGCATTCCTTTTAAAATACTTCTGATGTTGCCATCAAGAATTGCTTCCAATATACAACCTGAAAACAGCCCTGAAATGATCATCACAATAAACATTATCACATAAACACTTGTACTCCAGGCAAAATCATACATCACATAAAGAACAACCCCTGCCCCAAGTCCTATCACTATACAGAGAACTATTTTTAAGAACCATCTAAATGGTCTGTAAACAATAGTCTTGCCCGCATGCTCTGCTCTTCTGAATTTGCTGAAAACAATAACAAAAATAAACGCTATGATACCAACAATAAAAGTATCAATATCTTTATTCTTAAAATAGCCAAAGCATTTTGTGATGGATTCCAAAGAAGTATTGAACCAGTCCTGACTTCTAAGTGATCTCATCTGAAATGTAAGTACATATCTGTCATAAATTGGCGAGCCTATCATGACAGATTCCCTTGCTGCATAGGTATCATAGAAAATATTCTTATAACCAATAAGTTCTCCGCCAAACAGTACAGAAATTGCAAGGAAAAACGCAAGTACAAGCAGTGCTATCGGAAAACTTCCGGTAAGCATTATCGCAAGGACAGTAATACTATAAACAGCAAAAAATAAAACTATGATTCTTGCTGTTTCAATGAGAGCTGTAAGAAGAACGACTTTGTTCACAGCTCCAAAGAAAGCTGCTATTATAAGCGCAATCCCATTTGTAATGATGTACATTGCTGCAAAAGTAGTGATCGCATTTATATAATTTCTTGTGAGTCTCTCCGCCCTGGTAGTCGGCTGGCTTAAGTAAAAATCAATCTTTTTCTGGTCAAAAAGATAATTAAATCCCTGAAACGCAAATACTATGGCAAGTGCAACAACAATGATCCAGCCTAGCTGCTCAAATCCCAGAATACTTGTAACCGCAACGTATTTTTCTCGTCTTAATACTTCCGGCGCCTGATTATACATTCTGCCATAATTCAATGCTCTTGTTAAAATGAGCATCACGCCAAGAACATAGTAAACAGCCATGATCACAAACCCAATGTAGGATGACCATAATGTTCTTGAAATATACTTTTTATGATTACTAAATCTATCAGCCAAGGACAAATTTGCGGATGTCATATCCGACCACCTCCGTTTCACTAATAAATATCTCCTCTAATGAAAGAGGCAGAACTTCGAAGAAAATCGGATTTCCGCGCTTAAATGCTGCCTCAACCTCTTCTCTTTCCCCTCGAATAGTAATTGTGTGGAGACGTCCTCTCTTTTCATGTATAAGAACATTCATATCCTCAAGGGCCTTTGCTTCATCATCAGAGCTTGCAAATACGCATTGAACCTTCTGCATTCTGACCTTCATATCGCCAAGGTCCTCAGAAAGAATCACGCCGCCTTTATGAAGAAGTCCTATATGGTCACAGATATCTTCAAGTTCTCTTAAGTTATGGGATGCAATTACTGGTGTAAGCCCTCTGTCTGATATCTCTGCAGCAAAAAGGCTCTTCACTCCCTGTCTCACAACCGGATCAAGACCATCAAATGTCTCATCACAGAGTATATATTTGGTTCCTGCGCATATTCCAAGAAGTATTGATACCTGTTTCTTCATGCCCTTGGAAAAAGAACTGATTTTGCGCTTAACATCAATTCCAAAGCCGCCGCAAAGCTTTAAAAACTTAAGTTTGTCAAATGAAGGATATATTCCTTCATAATAATCAGCCATTTCTTCAGGAGTACTGTTAGGCAAAAAATACTGGTCATCTGATATATAAAAAATATCTCTCTTAACTTCCGGATTATCATAAACAGCCCGATTATCCACACACACCACACCACCATCAGGCTTTATCACACCTGCCATAATCCTGAGAAGTGTGCTCTTCCCCGCACCATTTGTACCAACAAGACCAAAAACTTCACCATCTTTGATAGACAATGAAACATGATTGACAGCCTTGATGTCGTCAAATGATTTTAATAATTCCAGTAACTCAATCATGTTGTCCCTCCCCTTTTCTTATCAAGTTTATGTCAAAAGACATCTCAGTATCGCCATTTTGTGAATCAACTAATACCACTTTAAGGTCATGTACAAGTTCATTCAAAGGAATGCCAATATCCTGAGCCTCTTTAAAAAGACGTATTATCTTGGCAATTATTTCATTCTTCTTATTGTCCATCATAGAAGAATTGCCCTTAACAAAGTTGCCTTTCCCCTTGACAGTATAAATAAATCCCTGTCTTTCCAGTTCAGCGTATGCCTTCTGAACTGTATTGGGATTTGTAGATAATTCCATGGCAAGACTTCTGACAGATGGCATCTGATCATTTTCCTGCAAGATTCCCTTGTATATCTGAATCTTCAAATTTTCAACAATTTGTTCGTAGATAGGTCTACTATCCTGATAGTCAATTAAATTCATATCATCCCACCATACAATCACATATGCACTAACTGTACTAACATTATTAGTACAGTTAGATAATACAATACCCCTTGCCATAATGCAAGGGGTATACTCAAATAATATGTATTTAATTCTTGAAACTATGCACAGGAGCTGGAATGCGACCTCCACGATTAACGAAAGCATCGCAGGAAAACTGATTAACAGGCATAATTGGCGCGTAACCCAAAAGTCCGCCAAACTCAACTGTTTCACCAACTCCTTTGCCAATTACAGGAATAAGTCTTACAGCAGTTGTCTTCTGATTTATCATGCCAATTGCCATTTCGTCTGCAATAATTCCGGCGATTGTTGTATCCTTGGTATCTCCGGGAACAGCAATCATATCAAGTCCTACTGAGCATACGCAGGTCATCGCCTCAAGCTTTTCTAAAGTAAGTGCGCCTGCCTCTACTGCATTTATCATTCCCTGATCTTCACTTACAGGAATGAATGCTCCGGAAAGACCGCCAACATAAGAAGAAGCCATTACACCGCCCTTTTTAACCTGATCATTTAAAAGAGCCAAAGCTGCAGTTGTACCTGGAGCGCCAGCATGTTCAACACCTATCTCATGCAAAATATCAGCAACGCTGTCACCAATTGCAGGTGTGGGAGCAAGGGAAAGGTCAATAATTCCAAAAGGTACGCCAAGTCTTTCTGAAGCCTCTTTTGCAACAAGCTGACCAACTCTTGTTACCTTAAATGCTGTCTTTTTGATTGTCTCACAAAGAACTTCGAAGCTCTCTCCTCT
Source organism: Butyrivibrio sp. YAB3001 (assembly GCF_900112195.1). Lineage (GTDB taxonomy): Bacteria > Bacillota > Clostridia > Lachnospirales > Lachnospiraceae > Butyrivibrio. The sequence continues at coordinate 125,673 of NZ_FOKR01000008.1, read as the reverse complement.
TACCTTTTCAAGAGCTGTCTTAACTACGCCGGGACCTGAAACACCAACGTTAATAATCTTATCTGCTTCTGTCACACCATGGAAGGCTCCTGCCATAAATGGGTTATCATCAGGCGCATTGCAGAAAATAACGAGCTTAGCACAACCAAGTGAATCATTTTCCTTTGTAGCCTCGGCTGTCTCTTTTACAATCGTTCCCATAAGACGGACAGCATCCATATTGATACCTGTCTTTGTAGAGCCTACGTTGATTGAAGAGCATACAACATCGGTTGTAGAAAGAGCAAGCGGAATAGATTCAATCAAAAGTCTGTCTGCCTGAGTCATTCCCTTGCTTACAAGTGCTGAATAACCGCCAATAAAGTTAACTCCTACTTCCTTTGCAACCTTATCAAGAGTTTTGGCAATACTTGCAAAATCCTCTTTAGTCTTGCAGGCAGCGCCTCCAACAAGCGCAATGGGCGTAACTGAAATTCTCTTATTAACAATAGGAATACCAAATTCCCTTGAAATCTGATTGCCTGTTGATACAAGATCTTTAGCTGCATCATAAATCTTGTTGTAAATATTTCTGTTTAATTCATCAAGATCATCACTGATACAATCAAGGAGGCTTATTCCAAGAGTAATCGTTCTAACATCGAGATTTTCCTTCTCGATCATATCATTGGTTTCAACTACTTCTGTAACATTTATCATCTTAATTCTCCCCAAACGGTAATGTAGTTACTGTTCACTCGCTTGCAGCTCACTCTAGTAACTAATTCGTGCAATATTGTTCAAACAGTAACGTAATATAATCAGATTCTGTGCATAGAGTCAAAGATTTCTTCTCTCTGACATTTTATTACTACGCCAATATCATTACCCAATTTATCAAGGTCATCAGCTACAGTGTTGAAATCCTTTTTGGTTGCTGCCATGTCAACAATCATCATCATGTTAAAATATCCGCTTACAATAGTCTGGGAAATATCTAAAATATTGATCCCTGAATCTGCCAGATAAGTACAAACTCTGGCTATGATACCTACTGTATCCTTACCAACAACAGTTATGATAGTCTTATTCATATTTTCCTCCCGAGCAAACGCCATTTCTTACAAAATTACCAATATCTGTAATAAATGTCAATTCTATTTTTTCCTGCTTTGCTCCATTATCCTTTTCTTTTTTCAAAAAACTCATCAATCTGTTTTTTAAGCTTTTCTTTATCAATCCCCTTTAAAATATACCCTTCAGGCTTTAAGCTTAATACTTTTTTTACGCTTTCCTTATCACCCTTTCCCGTCAAAAAAATAACCGGAATAGTTGATGTCGAACTCTCACTTCTTATCATCTCCAAGACCTTGGGTCCGGGTGTAACTGGCATTTCATAGTCTAATAAAATAAGATCAGGCGTATTTGTTGCAAGGTAAGTAATGGCCTGGACACCGGAATTTACGATGACTACCCTGTATTTATCTTCAAGCCATGATTTTATAAGCGTCAAAAAAGTCGGATCATCATCAACCAAAAGAATTCTCTTTCTCTTTGCAAGTTCGTTGTTCATTGACATGATGATCTGCATCTTCTCCGCCACATTTTTAACATTGAGTGGCCTGTTATAATGCTCTTTTACAATCTCAGCAGGAATGACCTTAGTAAGAGCTTCAAATTCAAGCGGATCTCCGATAGTGCAAAGAATCTTATCTTTTTCAACGCACATATCTTTTAGATACACTAAAACATCACTTATATCATCAATAAAACTTCCAAGATAAAACAAAATAACAGGCGGATTATCTTTGTATTTTTCAAGCTCACTTATCTTTGGCGCGCACTTTATTACCATGATGCCAGCATCTTTGAGGCCATTACTTAATGCATCAACCATAAATGTCGACCCGCTACTTATGAGAAGTATTATATTTTTCATTGCTCTCTCCTTATTAAGCTATAATATCCTGCCAATTTCGTCCCAGTCAGCATGTGCTACAGCCCGCCTTAGCTTCTCCATGAATAATTTCTTATCAGGAGGAACTCTGTAACCATTCATTGAATCAATTATATACGTAATACTGTCATAATCATAATTATAAACAAGTTCTTTGATTGAATTGACAGCATCCTCAAAGGCTTCCGGATCCATTTCCTCAAGATTTTCATCGCCTGTATCCTCAGGCATTTTCTTAAGAAGTTCATCGCCGATTTTTTTGTACAGAGAAAGAAGTATCGGCGTCTCTGAAATGATTGCATTTATATCTGCTTCATTTCCTGCTTTTTCAAGTTTCTCTGCAAGAAGTGACAGTTTCTTTGCTCCGATTATCCTTGCCGAACTCTTTAAAGCATGTACTTTTATCGTATAATTCTCTATTGCCTTATCCTTAAAGCTGTTCATTATAGCGTCATAGTTCTCAACAAAATTGTCGATAAAAGCCCTTATTGTCTGAATATAGACATCTGTTCCGCCACAGTTCTTAATGCCCTCAAGCGGATTAAGGTCAGCTATATTAAAGAGCCCTGAAATAATTCCTGAATCTGTCGCTTCATCCACTTCATCTTCTTCCTGCTCATCTTTTTCAAGGCTTGTCTCAATCTTATCTTCCGGCAGATATCTGAGCATCATTGCCTCAAGTTTATCCGACATAATAGGCTTTGTGAGGTAATCGTCAAAACCGGCAGCGATATACTGCTCTCTTGCTCCTGAAACAGCATTTGCAGTAAGACTTATTGTTACTGTATCAACATTTGGATTTCCCTCTTCGCCCTTAAGTGCCTCCAAGGTCTCAATTCCATCCATTTCAGGCATTCTGTGATCAAGGAAAATAATGTCATATTTCTTTTTACGTGTTTTTTCAAGGCATTCCATTCCACTTAAAGCAGTATCAATCTGCACAAGTGTCTTTTTAAGAAGACCTGTAAACACAGTAATATTCATTGGAGTATCATCAACAACCAAAACTCTTGCAAGTGGCGCAGTAAACTTTTCCTTGTAATTATCCTGCTTTTCAAGAGCCCTACTATAAGCCTCCATGAAATCACCAATAGGCTCCCATTTCACAACGCTCTGCTCAAGCACAAATTTAAACTCGCTGCCTTCTCCATATACGCTGTTTACTTCAAGTCTGCTCCCCATAAGTTCAAGAAGCCTTTGTGAAATATTTAATCCAAGACCAGTTCCTTCGATATTTCTATTTCTTTTTTCGTCAACTCTCTGGAATGCCAGGAACATCTTTTCAAGGTCTTTTTGTTTTATTCCGGTTCCTGTATCTTTTACGCTGATATCAAAGCGAATACTCTCTTCCGAGATTTTCTGAAATCCCACACTTAGTTTTACGCTTCCTTTTTCTGTGTACTTAACTGCGTTAGTCAGAATATTGGTTATTACCTGTTTGATTCTTATCTCATCGCCATTTAGGATGCATGGAATATTCTGGTCTACGTCAAAGATAAGTTCCAGATTTTTGGCATCTGCTCTTGGCTTTATCATATGCATCAGATCATTTATCACTGATGAAAAATCGTAATCAACGGGTATGATATCCATTTTACCGGCTTCAATCTTGGAGAAATCAAGAATATCATTTACAAGGCTAAGCAGGGTATTTCCTGCCGCCTTTATATTCTGAGCATACTCCAATACGTTTTTATCATCACACTCTCTAAGAATCATTTCATCCATGCCTATTATCGCATTTATAGGCGTTCTTATTTCATGTGACATATTAGAAAGAAAAGAACTCTTGGCTTCACTTGCAGCCTTTGCTTCACCAACTGCCGCAGTCAGCTCTTCCGTCATAGTTTTAAGAAAGTGTGATAGTCTTTCAGCCAAAGGAACTGTTCCATAATGCTCATGACTTGCAGCAGTTTGAATGATATGACTCTCTTTTTCTCCTGAAAGCCCCTCTCTCATCCCAAGTGCCACAAGGGCGCTGTTCAGAACTCCGCCCTGTCCTTTATATCTATATAATTCGCCCATTCCAAGCACAAGGTCGTATCCTTCCGGGCTTGCTTCAGCATAATAATCCCGCTCAAAATGTGCATCATTTTGCAGGAGCAAAAATCTGTTTCCGCAAAGACAGAGTGAGAGCTTCTCAGGTTCAAAACCTTTCATTCTGTCAGCGCCTTCTCTTGTAAGTCTCAGTATTTCTTTTCTCTCAGCGTAAGAGAACCTTACCTTCTCCCCCGGACGAATATCTCCTTCAAGATAAATCTCGCCTTTATCTCCGCACGAAGACGGTGTCCTTGCAATCAAAAGACCATTTCTTTCAACAACGAGTGGAAATTCGCTTACATTTGTAACAAAATATCCATTTGGATTAACACCAAGATATTTTTTATAAATATCTGTAGTTTTCTCATTATCAATAGACCAAATTGTCGTCGTACCATGTTTGGAAACACAAAGAGAATCAACAGCCATTGATTTGCCAATCGGCTGCCAACCCAAGATATAATCTTCATAGATATACAGGTCTTCCCCAGTATAAGCAACTGCAGCCACTCCGGGGCCAAACCATTTATCAGATAACACAATAGAATCTCTATTGCTTATAGAAATATAGTTTCTCATATACTCAATGGAATTGACACTGGCGATTGCACCATAAATCGGAACTTCATTTAGTCCCTCAGAAAGAATATCAATAAATTCAGAAGCCGAAGCTTTAAGCCATGCAAAATAAATCTCGATACACTTAACCTCAGGAATCTGTCTTATCTTCTCATTCAATTCCTTAGCATATGCCAAAGAATTCTCAACCAGATTCTCAGACTCTCTATAAAATTCCCTGTGAAAAGAATGTACTTTGGAAACAGTCATAAGAGTAAAACCAAGCTCAAGAGTGCTTGGCATATCGTATAAAATAGTATATGTAGCAGATGACATACCAACTACTTTCAGTTTAGGAAAATGTTCATTCAGCATAAAAGTAATGTCTCTCACTTCATCTTCCGAAACATTACCGACAAAAATGTTTATCACGCCATCTGAATAATCAATACTATCTATTTCCTGACTGATTGAGGAAAGCTTTTCTCTAAGCTCCTCTGCACCGGTCAGGCGATATTTTTTGTGAACCATATTTTATCCTCATAATACGTTACTGTTCACCCTCTTAAAGCTCGCATTTTAGCCCAAACAGTAACCATAGTACATCTCAACATGGCCGTCTCATATATCAGAAAATATAATGAATAGAAAAAATATGTTGTACTCTGATCAGAATGAAAGAACCGGAGAAATCTCTGTTCTGTTCGCAACTATCAGCGGAAAATCACTGGCATGAAATGGATTATCCCCCATCTCAATCTCAACTCTGACTGTCTCATAAGCCAGTTCAGGAAGATTGTTTTCCTTGGATAAATGACCAAGAAAAATACCCTGAAGCTTATCATTTAACAGCTTGCAAAGAAGTTCTCCACTCTTATCATTTGATAAATGCCCTGTATCGCCAAGAATACGGCGCTTTAAAACATATGGATATGGCCCTGTCTGTAGCATTCTCACATCATGATTAGCTTCAAGCAAAAGCGCATCGCAGTTTGAAAGGCATTCAACAGTATAATCCGTATAGCAACCAAGGTCAGTTGCCACACCGATTTTTTTTCCTTCACAATATACTCTGTAGCCACATGGTTCAAGTGCATCATGAGATATAGTCATAGGATTGATAACCATATCTCCAAGAGTTATCTCCTTATCCACCAGGATAGGGATAAACTCTGAATTTGTCATTTCATTCTTTTTATCACTATTTCTAATGCCTGTAATTGTTCCATTTGTAGCATATATCGGTATTTCATATTTTTTCAAAATAGTATGAAGCGCTGAAATATGATCAGTATGCTCATGTGTAACAAAAATGGCTTTTATATCTGCAAGACTTAAATCTAAAGCTCTTAGTCCCTCCTCAATCTTTTTCTTGCTAGTTCCCGCATCAATCAAAATATGCGTACTCTGTGAGCCAATGTACGTGCAGTTTCCGCTGCTTCCACTGGCAATGCTTGTAAATCTCATATACTCTCCCAAAAAACTTATAAAATATTACTTCCAATATACTTCGATTTTATCCCCTTCGTGGATAGATTGCATATATTCAGGTTCTCTGCCATTTAAGGTAGTGATTATTGCTCTGCCGTTTGGCTTGGACAGATCAAAATCTATTGCATCGAAGATATCAACAAAAACATAATCTGCTTTTCCATGCAGTGTGACTGAATCATTATTGACAACAACATGAAGATCATGGGCAAGGATATTTCTTACAGGTTCTTTATTCTCAGAATCCTCATCTTCATCCTGCTCATTTTCATCCGTAAGCATCTCACTGCTTTCAACTTGTCTTACATCGTTGTCGTCGCTTTCAAAAGAATTCTCATTTTCCTGGCTGACAGCCACTTCGTCTGCACTTGGAAAATCAGAATAGTATTCCATTATAGCATCTTCCTGGTCCTTAAACTCAACCTTAAAATTCTCATATACAGGAGTGTCAAGATCACCGCGCTCATTATTGACGATGATGATGGTATCCTCTGTAATAGTGATATCTAAAAGCTCGGCTATCTGAGCCGCTGTATTGTAATCAAGAATCTTAACTTCATCCCCCGGCTGTATGCTATAAAATCCTGTCTGAGCTTCGCCATTTACTGTGGCGTATCTTGAAGCCTCAACATTCTTGCCATTTACATTGACATTAAACTTTGTCTTAAACTCAGGAATGCTTTCAATCGTAGCTTTCCCTGGATCTCCTGCAGTTGAAGGAGTTACCTTTATAATATCATTGGCATGAATCTTGGAATGAATATCCGCAGCTTTGCCGTTTAGGGAGATTACCGCAGCATCTCCCGGGCCACCTCGCTGTGTTCTTTCTTTGCCATTTACGGTATACTTCAGTTCCTGACCTCTCTTTGGGAAAAGATCTTCATTAGGAAATGCAACCTGCATGGCTGCATCAATAATCTGAAGCTTGCCATTATCATACAACTTAGTCTGAGTTCCATTAAAAGAAACAAAGATAAAGTTATTGGCCTCTTCATAATAGCTAAAGCATATTCCAAGAGGTGTGACCAGCAATGAATCTCTCTCAAGTCCATCACTATTAAGGAAAGTAATATTTTTCATTACTTCCTCACCTCTAAGAGCAACACGCTCCTCAGGAATTCCCATTTCTTTGGCGATCGCTTCAGTGTATCCCTGAACTCTTCCACCACCGCCCACAACAAACACAGCACTTACAGGCTTGTCGCCATTAAGACGTTTTATCTCATTAACTGCCTTCTTAGCCATTTCTTCTACCTTAGGCTTTAAGATCTTGGAAATCTCTTTAGCAGTAATGGTCTTCTCAAGCCCCATGATGTCAACATATTTAACTTCACTATTATGGCTTGCGGCAATTTTAATCTCATCTGCGGAATTAAAGTCAACAAGGCAGTTCCTTGCGATCATCTCAGTCATATCATCACCGGCTATAGGAAGCATGCCGTATGCAGTGATGGAACCGTCATCTGTAATACAAATATCGGATGTTCCTGCGCCCACATCAACAAGGGCCAGATTCAGCATTCTGAATCTGTCGGGAATTGCGATCATCATGGCTGCGATAGGCTCGAGTGTAAGATTAGCAACCATTAAACCAGCCCTCTCACATGCCTTGTAAAGACCATCAACGCAGTCATCAGGAAGGAATGTGGCAATAAGTTCCACACTCACCTTGCCTGCATTATGTCCCTCAAGATTTGCTATCTGATACCCATCAAGATAATAATGCATAACAGAGTATCCCACAAGATAAAATTTAAGTCCGGAATCATTATTCTCAATAAATTGGGCATAAGCCTTCTCTACTGCAGAAGAATCCAGATTATAAATATCTTCATCGGTAATTGTATGTCCTTCAGGATACTCATAATCATAAATAATACGTACCGTTTTCAGAACACGACCGGCAGCTGCTATGCAGACATCTGTCAGATGCATATCGGTCTGCTGTTCAAGTTCTTCTTTTACAAGGCGGATTGTCATACCGACCTTGCCAATATCATGGATCTGTCCGTCAAGCATAGCCCTGGTCTGATGCATTTCAACAGCCTGTGCTATTACATTGAACTGGTTATCTTTCATATAACCGACAGTTCCGACAACACTTCTGGTTCCGATATCAAGTCCAAAAACAACCTTCTGATCTGCTTGTTCCAAACTAGGCATACTCTTTTCCAATCCCCCTATTATTAGATTACTGCAATATTATGTGGCAGGTTCCTTATTCCAATCAGATAATCTGGAATCTATCTGTTTTGCAGCCGATGTAATACTGTCGCTGTTATCTATGGTAAATTGGCAATGCTCTCTGAATGTCGCGTCATCAAGCTGCTTACTGAAAATATCAGTTATCTTCTCATCAGTATAGCCCCTCGACTTTTTAAGCCGCTTTCTTCTTATCTCTTCTGACGCATACACATACCATAATTCATCAGCGATCTTGTCATATCCATTCTCTATCAAAAGAGCTGCTTCAACAAAAACAAAATCTAATTTCCCACTTTGTTTTTCACTCTCTATAATATTAATAATAAAGGTATTTACCGCAGGATGCAAAATATTATTGACTTTTTTTAGTTTATTTTTATTATTAAAAATAGCATCCGCCATTTTCTTTCTGTCTATCTCACCATCTTCCCCCAGGATTTCTCTGCCAAGAAGCTCTACAAGCTCGTCATAGGCCGGATATCCCTTCTTTTTTATATCATTTGCAACATCATCAGACAGGATAACCCTGCAATTGTAATTTTGTTTAATATATTCAAGGACAGTGCTCTTGCCGGCGCCAACACCTCCTGTTATCCCAATAATGTTCGTCTTACCGACTTTAAGCTCTCCCATTGCAATCTCCTATAATAAAAATCATTTAGCCTCATACCAGTCGCTTCCGATATGGCATTCAGCTTCAAGTGGAACAAGCAAAGCTGCTGCTTTCTCCATCTCCTGGGTCAGAAGCTCTGTAACCTTATCTTTCTCATCATCAGCGGTCTCTATTACAAGTTCGTCGTGAATCTGAAGTATCAGTCTTGACTTAAGATTTTCTTTTTTTATCCTGAAAAAGACATTTATCATCGCAATCTTCATGATATCAGCAGCAGTTCCCTGAATAGGCGCATTCATCGCAACTCTCTCACCAAACTGCCTTAAATTGAAATTACTTGCCTTGAGTTCAGGAATAGGCCTCTTTCTTCCAAACATGGTAAGACTGTAGCCCTTTGCCTTGGCATCCTGTATTACTTTATCCTGGTAATCTCTAACCCCCGGGTAAGTTTCAAAATATTTCTCCATATAATCTTTGGCTTCACCAACACTGATTGAAAGGTCCTGTGAAAGTCCAAAGGCGCTGATTCCATAAACAATTCCGAAATTGACAGCTTTTGCGCTCCTTCTCTGGAGTGGAGTTACCTCTTCAAAAGGTACATGAAATACTTTAGAAGCAGTTATTCCATGAATGTCCTTTCCTTCATGATACGCAGAAATAAGCTCTTTATCCTCAGACATATGTGCAAGAATCCTAAGCTCAATCTGTGAATAGTCAGCATCCGCAAAAACATATCCGTCCTTAGGAACAAAAACTTTTCTGATAAGTCTGCCAAGCTCAGTTCTCATAGGAATATTCTGAAGATTCGGATCTGTAGAACTGATTCTTCCCGTTGCAGTTATTGTCTGATTAAAGCTTGTATGTATCCTGTCATCACTCTCAATAAAAGCTGTAAGGCCATCAGCATAGGTGGATTTCAATTTAGAAAGCCCCCTGTATTCCAATATGTCTGCAACAATCTTGTGCTCCGGAGCCAGTTTTTCCAGAACATCTGCCGCAGTTGAATAACCGCTCTTTGTCTTCTTCTCAGCAGGGAGTCCTAACTTTTCAAAAAGTACCTCTCCTAATTGTTTTGGAGAATTAATATTAAAGGTAAGTCCGGCCGCTTCATAAATTGCTTTTTCAAGTTCACTGATTCTTACCTGAAGCTTATCTCCATATACCTTAAGTTCATCTCTTTTAGCAATAATACCTTCTTTTTCCATTGCAAAAAGAATATAGGAAAGCGGCATTTCTATCTGATAAAAAAGATTCTCCATTCCTTCTTTCGAAAGCTTTTTTTGTATCAAAGGAGATGCTTTATAACAGACATAAGCTATCTTGCAGGCATAATCTGTAACTATCTTCTCATCTGCTTTTCTTAGACTTGCCTTTCCAAACAGATCATTCTTTTTGGGGAGATTAAGGCTTAAATATTCCTTGGAAACATCCGATGGTTCATAATCATTTTTATTTGGATTTAAAAGATACGCTCCAATCAAGACATCAGTACATTTAGGCGTTGCATCAAAAGCTGCTTTATTTTCAAAAGCCGCCATATCAAAGCCTTCCGTTCTGATCTTTATTTCATTTGGAGTAAATACTCTGTAACTCTCTTTGATATCAAAGGTAACAAGAGATACCTTCTCACTTAAGGCTTCAAGCTTTTTCCCCAGATAATCAGCAGTGATAAAATTCTCAACCCGAATAAAAAAGGCCTCTTCTTCTCCAAAACACAACGACATTCCAATAATGTCTTTTCGCTTATTGTCAGAATTCTGAACAACATCTGTCAAAAAATAATATGATACGAAGTTGTCTTTTTTACTTCCTGTTTCCATGGCATTTTGGAACAACGCATCTACTTCGCTTAAATCAGAAGTAGCCTTCATCTTAAGAGTAAACTGAGGAACTGCCTTTGCTTTTCCGTCAGGAGAAAACAGGTTAAGTTTCTCTTCAAGACTGCTTATGAATTCCTCATTTACAGGAACAAGGATTTCCTCTTCACTTACTGAAAAAAGCTTAAGTATCTCCTTAAGCTTTTCAACCTGCAATCCAACTGCTGCACTGTCCTTGTTTAAAGCATCCTCTGAGCCTTTTTCAGCTACTCTCATCTGCTCAAAGTCACCGCTTTTTAAAACATTTATCAGCTTAAACAAAGTTCCATAAATTCCGCTTATCTGATTACCGTCAGCATCTGTAAACACAGGAATGCTATTATAGGCATTACTCACATATTCATTCAATGAAATCTCTAATATTTTTTCTGACATAATCTCTCACCCGATTGCTATAGCTAATACAACTGTGGATACCGCAAGCGCTGCAACTAAGAATTCAAGGATAAGGCTGGCAAAGAAAAGATATCTTCTCATATTCAGCCTTTTTCTCGCATCACCTAGCATATTATCAAGCTCATACTTAAGGTTGAAATTATTTCCATCCTCAAGTCTCTTCATGCCAACTTTAACGAGGAACTGAATTGTCAGTTCCTCCTTGCACTCCGGGCAGTTATCAATATGATTCAAAAAATCTCCAAGTTCTTGATTATTAAGATCATCATCCAAAAATTGTGTAATGATCTTATCAGCATTTTTGCATGTCATAGTATCACTCTTTTTGTTGTGATTCTTCCAATATGTTGTATTAAAAAATGGCTGTAAACATATAGTGAACACCAGATATATCTGACGTTTACTATAAAACACTACAACATATAGAATACAATAAAACGCATAAAATTAAAAGGGTGGCAATCTGCGCACCGCCCTGAAAGCATTGGCAGAAACCACCCTTTTTTTGAAGGATTACATATCCTTAGTTTTTCTCTGAACAAGTTCAACTGATATTTCCTGAAGCTTTTCATCAGTCAGAATGTATTTTTTCTTAAACCAGAAGATTGCAAATACAAGACCTGCAATAGGTATAAGAGTCATTGTCATTCTAAGTCCCATCTTCTGAGCTGTATCAACACCAAGTGAATAGTCGATTGCTGTTGCAGAAGCTTCTGTGTCATTAGAAAGTGCAAGTACCTGAAGCGCAAGTGCAGCGATAAATGCTGATACACCGGAAGCAAGTTTTACAACGAAGGTCTGCATTGAGAATATAACTGACTCATCGCGGCGATTATTCTTAAGGTCACCGTAGTCAACAGTGTTTGCAAGGAATACAGTTGTGATTACCGCAAGCATTCCGTTAGCTCCAAAGATAAAGAATCCTGGAATAAAGAGTAATAATACATTAGTCATAGATGTTGATGCCAATACAAGAAGTGAAATATATCCGCAAATTGCCATTCCCATACTGATGAAATAAATCTTTATTGATGTAAAGAACTTTCTCAGGAATGGATACAAGAGCATCATTGCAAGTATCTGTATTCCACCGCCAAAGGTTGAGAACAGTGTATAATCATCTCTCCAGCCTGCGCCGCCAAAATCATATTTAAAGAAATAGATTACAAGGTTTGATGTAATGTAGATTGAACAGTTTACAATAACAATTGCTACAACTACAGCCATAGCCTGGTCATTTGAGATAAGTGCCTTGAACATTTCTCCAACAGTTGCAGTCTTCATATCAACTGTTGATTTCTCTTTTACATTAATGCAGCAGATTATTGTAAATAAAACAAACAAAATCGCTATAGCGATTGCGAAGTAAGAGAAACCAATTCTCTCTACTTCACGATCACTTATTCCTGTTCCGCCAAACATATGGCCAAGTGCAGATACTGATTTGACCGTGATGATGGTTATAACCGCGGATCCAACGCCTGCGCAGGAACGAGCCAAAGTTGTAAGGCCTTCTCTTTCCTTACCCCCTTCAGTAAACGCAGGAATCATTGACCAATATGGAATATCCATCATTGTATATGTAACACCCCATAAGATATATGTAACAGCCGCATAAGCTACCATGCCACTGGCATCAAGTGCAGGCGGAGCAGAAAACATAAGATAAAGAATTATTGCATTTGTAACAGTTCCAATCAAAAGCCAGGGTCTGAATTTTCCCCATCTTGTCTTTGTCTTGGCTACAACTGCACCCATGATCGGGTCATTAAATGCGTCAAACACACGGGCAACCATAAGAATAACACCCATTGCTGCAGCACTGACGCCTAAAATATCCTGAAAGTAATAAAGTACATATGATGCAGACAGCATGTACACCATATCTTTACCAACCGCTCCAAGACCATAGGATGCCTTGGCTGCACCTGACAGTTTCATTTTTTGTTCCATTAGTTATTTCCCTCCTTAAGCTTCATCGCAAGCTCTACTACTTTTTTCGCCCCATCATAAATACCCATTTTTTTGTTAAGAACTATGGATTCACACATCTCATCCAGAAGCTCTGTTTCAAGGAACTGGTCAAGCATCTGTACTGTATGCGGAATATCTCTGCACTCCAGTGTTCCATCCCCAATCTCAGCAGAGTGGATAGCCCCCCACATCTCATGCTTACCAACTCTCTTTATAAAGAGCTTCGGAACCGGATAAAAAGCAAGTTCACTAGGCTTTGTAACAAGGACGTCACAGCTTCTCATCAAAAGGTTTGTTGTATAAACAGCTTCAAAGATGTCTTTGTGATAAAAACCATGTATACCCGTAATGTTCTCTTCCGGATTCAATGCTTTTTCTGTGAAAGCAAGAGTATCATTCCAATCATCCATATGCTCTGTCTTTAAAGCAGCCATATCAGGAATCTCATTTATAAGCTGATCCCATACATTTCTGTAATCACCAACGTTGATATAAAGCATTGCTTTATTCTGTTTGATATAAGGAATGAGATGCCTTATTATCTCAGCAAATATTTCCTTCTGAGCTCCTGCTCCTCCAATTGTAAGAAGGAAACGCATCGGTTTTCCATTTTTCTTTCTGTTTAATCTCTCTTCACAGTCTTTTTCTATATTGCTGACAAGTTCATAATCAATATAATGACCTGTGTAAACAAGAGACTCCTGTGGCATAGGCTGACATACATTCTTTTTATTCATTCCATTTAAAATGCGGTAACCCATATACGCATTTTTACACTGAATTGTATGAACGCTTCCTTCAGACAAATGAAGCGCCATCGGCCAGTTATCAGGAATTGCATTAACTACATTCTTCATTCCTGCATGAATTGCAGCCTGTGCAGGCCATACATGAGTTGCAATAACCGGAATATCCTTAGGCACATCTTTATAAACAGGTGCCATAAGCTCTGCATTCTTCTGATCCTTTGCATTATAGGTCAGTGCTCTGAAGCCTTCGTAATTGGTAGGTTCCCACACCAGTTTATTAAAAATCGGATTCTTGGAAAGTCTTGAACCAAGTGAATAAAGCTCATTCTGATGTCCTATGACCTTGGTACATGTTGTCTCAGGATATGAATTAAGATCCATCCAGTAAGGTGTATATCCAAGATGTTTTGCATATGATGCCATAGCCATTGATATTCTGTAATGCCCAAAGCCCATACGGATATTTCCAACAATGATTCCCTTATCAGGATCAATTGCCTCGCCGGATGTTTTTTTAGAAGAAACTACTATATTCTTAACGCCAAGAAGGGGTCCTATTACGCTGTTATCCGTAACATTAGCCTTATAATCTGTGGCAGAATCATCACCATATTTTTTTATGTAGCCTTTTTTAGATTTAACTGCGCTATTATAGTCTTTGTCGCTAATCTTATTACCAAAAATAATTCTCGATCTGTCAGTCATGTTTTCTTCCATTCTGCCAACTTTGGCAAGTGATTATTTGGTTAAGGAAACCAAAACATATTACTTAGTTTCCACAATGAAATAATAACATCACTGGCTTAAATACTGCAAGAAACGCTTTTTACAAATTTCGTTTCCCGCTTTTGTGCAATTATACCAACGAGATAATGGATATACCTTTTTTAGCCTGTAGATCAATGTATTCAGTACCGCATTTGACCACAGGTTTAGAAAGATGAGTAGGATTAATAAAGATAATGTCTCCCACCTGTCCGGTGCTCAGCATTACACGATTAGCAATAAATGTATTAACTATATTAGAAAGAAACGTCATGATAACGTTAGGATCAAATTTTTCTATTCCGACTTCCTCAAACATCTCAATTACAGTGAAAGGACAGATTGCCTCTCTCGATGATCTCTTTGAAGTCATTTCATCATAAATATTTGCAACAACAACTATTGATGCAATGTCATCTATCTGCTGAGTCTTAAGTCCCAGGGGATAACCTGAGCCATCTCTTAACTCATGATGCATCAGCACACAATTTTTAATATGACTGTCGATATCTTTGTGAAGTACAAGCTCATAGCCTTTTTTTACATGCTCTCTTAGAATCATCTGCTCCTGCGGATTAAGAGGAGTTTTTTTATTCAAAAGATTCTGTGGCACCATAAGCTTGCCTATATCATGAATAAGGCCTCCTGCAGTGGCAAGCTGCACCTGTTCTTCAGGCAGTCTCATCCACGTAGCTATGGTATTGCTTATAAGTGAAACATTTAATGAGTGCATGTAGACAGCGTCACTGTTGTCTCTAAGATTATGAAGCATATCAAAAATGCCTGCTGTTCCTCCCCCCTCTACAAAAAGATGATAAACAGGATCAGTAAGTTTTTCGATATCCAGCTGCATAGTGCCATTGGCAATCATCCTGAAGGATTCTTCAAGCTTTTCTGCGTTTTCCTCGATATGCTCTTTGAATTTGATAAATTGCTCAGATCTTTTGAGTTTCTCAAGATAGGACAATTCCTCCTTAGGCTTTTCATCCTTTGGAGGCGGATTTCTTTTATAGTCCTCGACGAATATATTGTAAAGAGAATGTGCTTTAATACGGGCAATGTCCTTATCGTCAAGGACAGTCCCCTTAGGAAGCACCAAGCGGTCATCAATGGTATATATATTCTCGGACACAACCAGTCCAGGCTCTAATTTATCGACAGAAACAAGCTTCATGCAATTTTTCCCATATGTAATACCGAATCAATTTATACAGCTGTGCGTTACTATTATAACACTTTTGCGTCAAAATCGCATTAGAGTATTTGCATGAAGGTGGGAAAAGGATTTCGAAAAAGGTGTGATTTTTTTACCGGACGCCATATTACGGCGTAAGATCCAGAATTGAGCTTTTTTATGTAATAGGACTTATTCAAGGACAAAGAGTTTCTTTGCAACTCTTTGTACATCAATCGCGTCCATAACGGAGCATTTTCATTTCATAGGAGTGTGAACCAATTTCTTATAAAACAAAAAAACTCAGCAAAACATTGCTGAGTTCTAATAGTGCCGGTGGTGGGACTTGAACCCACACGCCCTTGCGGACAACAGATTTTGAGTCTGCATCGTCTGCCATTCCGACACACCGGCATATTTAATTATTATCGCCTAACATCTTGTGGCGTACAACTTCTTTAATATATCACAAGTATTGTATTTATTCAAGTATATAATTTCAAAAAGTAAAATGGGTCAAATGAACAGGTAAAAGGCCTGCTAAGTAACGCAGAATCTTAGCAGGCCTCTTGGGAGGGGGGGTACAAATATGCGTATCAAAAAAGTTTAAAGCTTAGCTTTGTACTTTTACTGATCACTGATTTTTTATCTTAAAGAATTCAAGATTTTCTTTAAGTTCTTCAGCAAGTCTCTTTAGTTCTGCAGATGTATCTGCAAGCATGGCTGTTTCATTGTTAAGCTGATTCATTGAAGTTGAAGCCGTCTCAGCTGAAGCAGCATTTTCCTGTGAAATTGCAGAAAGATTTGTCATAAGGTCAACCACTACTTCTCCTGCTTTATCACAAGACCTTGCCTGACCAAGAACATCCACAACAGATTCTCCGGTAAAGTCTATTCCTGTGCTGACTATACCAAATATCTCATTTGTTGAGTCAATATTGTTTTTCTGCTCTTCAATTCGTTCTGTGACTTCATTGATTGTTGCAACTGTACGATTTGATTCTTCAGACAGATCTGAAATAATGCCTTCGATAATTCCTGTAGACTGATTAGTCTGATCTGCAAGTTTTGAGATTTCACTGGCAACTACAGCAAAGCCCTTGCCCGCTTCTCCTGCTCTTGCAGCCTCTATGCTGGCATTAAGTGAAAGCAGATTTATCTGATTTGCCACTGAAGAAATAAGGCTGACTGCTTCCTGAATTTTGCCTACAGAATCATCTGTCTTTTTAACCTGCTCAACAATTCTTGAAAAGGCCTCATTTGTGGAATCACTTGATTTTGTCAGTCCTTCCATATTGCCGGTAGCTTCTTTTCCCTTCGCTTCCATATCAGCAGCCTTATCAGAAAGAGTTGCTACACTTTCAAGGATTTGCTGAATGTTATTCCTGATGTCAACAACCCTCTGAGAAGATGACTCGATATCCTTAGCCTGCTCATCAGCACCTTTTGAAATATCACTGATGGTCCCGTTTATCTCACTTGCAACGTCCTTGGTTCGCATTGCGCTTTCTTCAAGGGAAATACCCGCATCCGTCAAAACATCTGTTACTTTCTTTACATTGGAAATAGTATCTTCCAGTGTATCCATAAAATCATTAAGACTTGATGCAAATACCGCAAATTCGTCTCTTCCTGAAGAATCAGCTCTTGTTGATATATTTCCTGACGCAATCTCATTAATTGCCATGTCGAATGATTTAACGCTCTTGTTGATTCCGATACTGACTCTTGCAAGTATGTAGACAAGTATAACAATACCGATAATAAGGACAACGATGATGATGACATACACACTTGACCTGACTGCATTCATATTTTCTACAACTTTGCTCTGCATAAGGCTGCAAAGCTGATTCAAGTCAGAATTGATCGTACTGTTTTCTGATTTTATGGAAAGAGTCTTGGCATCAATATCTTTTATCTCATAAAACAGTGTTTTTAAAGAGCTTAAAGACTCCATGGATATATCAGCCAAAGCCGGGTCTGTTGTATACTTAGGGATATTTTCTTCAAGTTCATTGATTGTGCTCTCTATCTCATTTAGATTTGACGAAATATCTTTTCCTTCTACAACAAGTTTGGTATATGTCTTTATCATGTTTTGTAAGTCTGATAATCTTCCTGCAAAGCCATACACACCTGAAACCGCGCCACCATATTTTACTTCTACATCCACAGGAAATACTCCCTGGTCAAAATAAATATCATACTGAAGTATAGGATACGCAACCGGGTCATACTCTATCATGGAAAGAGTTGTAGATACTTCTTCCCATCTACTATTTTCAGCATCAAATTTGCCTGTGACTTTTATAGCTCTTTTGCCGTCAAAATCTGCCATTTCAGCATTTTCAAGGCCATCTCCTGCTTTTTCCATCAGTTCAACATTTGTAAGGTCAACAGGAATTGTTTCTTTTCCATTCGAGAGTTCTATATTCGTGATGTAATAGTTTGCTTTGTAGGTAAATGTTCCGCCCACACGAAAGATGAGGTTATTTCTTTTTCCGACTTCAGGAAGCTTATGCTTATAACTGACCTTGGAATACTCTTTGCCATCAGCCTTTACAACAGGTCCACTAAGACCAGCGGAAGCATTTTCCCACTGAATCTCTACCCAGTCGTTATTATTTACAAGGCTGGTAAAACTTGCGCCCAGTTCCTGATATTTATCTGATAATTCCTTGTATTTTCCAATTGAATCATCATAACCTCTTGAAGAATGAATACTCAGAATCTCATTATAATTTTCCTTTAGCTTATTAACATTTTCAATTATGGTATCAATGGAGGAACGATAACTTGCATCTGCTTTTTTCTCAAACTCTAATGACTCTGACTGCATTTGTTCCAGATTAGAGAGTGCATCATTTATATACTGTTCATCAACATAATATTGATATAATACGTCATCTGCCTGATTCTTGGCCTGAAGAAGATTTATATCATCGATTATTGACGCAAGTTCGCTGTTCTTTGCATTCTTAGTAATTGAGGTAACTCCTACCAAACCAATAATAAGTGCTGTTGCAATTCCCAAAGCACCCATTACAAATATTTTGCCCTTAACAGAACTTAAAGAACTCGCTTTCTTACTCTTCGTCTGATTTCCACTCATAATTATTCACCTCTCATATATGCGCACAGAAACATAATTACACCAGAATCACAAATTCCCCTTTATTACAATATTGTGTATTTATATTCAATATACAATATATCAGACATAATTCATAATAAAATTTCTGTGATTTTTTTATTGATTATATCGAAAGAAAACGCCACTAAATACTGATTAAATCTCATTTTAACAATTATGTATGATTATTCTCTCTCTATTCATTAATTGACCTAATATACTGTGTATTGATGTATATTTATACAATTGTTTGTATATATTGTATTTTTAATACACTTGTACTTCTGCAACATAATCCTATCACGGGAGTGAGCATCCATATTGGAACATTTTATTTCATAAGAAACCCAGCGTAATTTCGCATAAAACAAAAAGCAGTTTTGACTCATCCATCAAAATGATGAACACATCAAAACTGCTCTTTTGCATTCTTATTCTTTTATTATCTTTTTCTTTTATTTGCTTTTATAGATGTAGTATGCCAAAACGTGAAGAGCCTGTTTAAAGTCTCCGCCATTTATTCTACTTACAATATCCTGTTCAGTTAGTAGCTTGACATTTAAAAACTCAGTATCATCAAGATCCTGATCTTTTATCTTCCTGCAATTCTTAGCCAAATATATATGCACTCTACTATTTGACAATGTAGCATGAGCAGGCACTGTGAAAAGATGCTGCCACTCATCAGATATATACCCTGTTTCCTCTGCAAGTTCTCTCTTTGCAGTATCAAAAGCATCTTCCTCTGTAGCAATAATATTGTCGTAGGTAATATACGGAACATCGCTCTTTTCCTGAAACTCTATCCCGCCTGCAGGAAATTCCGTAGTTATTTCATCGATTCCATGCCTGTACTGTCTTACACAGATAAAATTACCATTTTCATCAAGCGCTACTATAATAACAAAACTATGCTTTGAATAATTGTAAATAGAACCTATTATTTCTCCATTGGGAAGAATATATTCGCATCTTCTAAAGTCAATCCACTCATCCTGAGCAAGATGCTCGACCTTAGATTTCTTCCACTCAAGATTTTCACCATTATTAGTTTCTGACATCTACTAAAACCCTTTCAATCAATTTAAAGATATGTTTAGCTCTCCTTCAGCAAAAAGTTCTTTTCCGTTAAAATTCACGTCCGTCACACAGGCTCTAAATCCCTTTTTGCCCAAAGTCTTTCTTCCGGTAAGTATCAGATGAATACGTTTATCCTCAGTCATGTATTCCTCTGACACCTCATCAGCATTATCTCTTTTTTCAAGAACACTCTTAAAATCCGAGATAAATGCCGGGATAATTACAGCGCCAATACTCTGTCCCTGATTTGGGCCATAAATTCCCATAATTTCATGTAGCATTCTCATTCTTAATTCGTCCATATGTACCCCCATACATTGTCAAATTAATTGTTCCTTCTCTATCACAAAGCTTTCTTTGTGCTTAACAATTTTTTTAAACAAGAAAAACTCACGCAAATATTTAGTTATTTGTTTACCAGATTACTGCTGAATTGTCTCAACTATTGATGGAAGAAGCTGTTTCTTACGAGATACAACTCCGCGCAGATACGCACTGTTTTTGCCGGTTTCATTTATTCCAAATGCCGCATTTAAAGTATGCTGAGCCTTTGCTCCGGAATAAACAACTTCAGATGATTCATCAATAATGTTTGTAAGCATAAAGAACAGCATATCAAGGCCGTCATCGTCTGCAACACTGTCAAGGTCCGGCATAATCTTCTCTTTGATCTCTGATAATTCCTCAGCGCTCATAGAGTTTATCTGCCCAATTCCGATGGTCATATCATCAACAGTAAATTTCTTGAAATCCTGATGCAAAATTTCTTTTGCTGACTTACCACTAAGATTAGAACCGGCATGGAACATCTCTTTTGCAAAGGATTCATAATCTATTTCTGCTATTGCAGCAAGTTCTTCACCAGCCTTCTTGTCAATTGCTGTGCATGTAGGCGATCTGAACATCAAAGTATCTGACAGAATTGCCGCTAAAAGCAGTCCTGCGATAGTCTTGTCTATCTCTACCTGATATTCTTTATACATCAGATAGATTATCGTACAGGTCGAACCAAGAGGCTGATTTCTGAAAAATACAGGGCCTGCTGTTTCGATGGTACGAAGTCTGTGATGGTCAATGATCTCAAGGATTTCAGCACTATCCGCGCCATTGACAGCTTGATTTTTCTCATTGTGGTCTACCAGAATAAGCTGTTTTTTCTTTGCTCCCAAAAAGTTTCTTCGGCTGATCATTCCGATATAATGATTATTCTTATCAAGAACCGGGAAGTATCTGTGTCTCATCTGAGCCATAGCTTCCTGAATATCTTCTATGAAATCATCCATATGAAAGCTTACAAGATTATCATGCTTCATGACATATTCAATTGGCATACTCTGGTTGATAAGTCTGGCAACAATAAATGTATCATATGGAGTCTTGATAATCTTAGTTCC
Organism: Butyrivibrio sp. YAB3001; assembly: GCF_900112195.1. Classification (GTDB taxonomy): domain Bacteria; phylum Bacillota; class Clostridia; order Lachnospirales; family Lachnospiraceae; genus Butyrivibrio. The sequence continues at coordinate 104,285 of NZ_FOKR01000008.1, read as the reverse complement.
ATGCTCTTTTGCCTGAATCTGTATTGTTCTTGCCACTTCAGCGCCTTCACATACTATGATGCAGCCTGCATTCATCTCAATGGCACAAAGCTGCATGTCATATCTGTTACCGAGGATAACAACGTCTCCTTCCTCAATGACATTCTCCATCATATCAGGATTTGCAGCAGCTATAACTACTTTTCCTTTTGTCAAAACATCGTCGATTTCTCCTACAATAAGTTCTCCATCTATAGTCTCAACAATATTTCTGTAACAGGTGTGAGCCTGTGAAAGAATCTTTGGATCGATCACATCCATATAAGTTTCTACAATATCATTTGTAGTAACTATTCCTGTAAGCTCATCACCTTCAGTTACACAAAGTGTTACTACTCCGGCATCTCTCATCTTGGACCATGCATTTTTTAAAGAAAGATTTCTGCTTGAACCTTCAAGCATTCTTATCTCCATGTCCCTGACCTGTGTTCTTACATCCTTGACATAAGCAGGTGTCTCCACTCCAAAATGGTTAAGAACATACTGGGTCTCTTCATTTAAGTGTCCGGCTCTGCAGGCAATGTATTCACCACCTGTAACCTTTCGCTTAAGATTTGCATAAGTAATAGCCGCACAAATAGAATCTGTATCCGGATTCTTGTGTCCCATGACAATAACGGGTCTACTCTGATTATTCATAAAACAATTATTCTCCATATTTAAAAAACAAAATTTACACAAATAAAATATCAGGACTTTAATGTTGGTCATTATCATATTCATCAAGAAAATGATGTCTGTTTCCATCCTTGTCCTTATAACATATTAACGCATTAAGATGAACATTTTCTACACTTTTAAAAATATTTGCTTCAATAAAAGGACTCTTTTCACGAAGTTCTCTTATATAACTCTTTATTTCAGCTCTTTTGCTGCCTTTTTCAGTACCGCCACAACTTGCACAGCTTTCTGTCAATCTGCAGGCACATTGGATAAATTTAAGCTTATTATAATTCATCCACTTAATGATGTCTTCTTCCCTAACTAAATATAACGGCCTTATAAGCTCTAAACCTTCAAAATTAGTACTATGAAGCTTTGGCATCATGGTCTGAATCTGGCCACCATAAAGCATTCCCATCAGTATTGTTTCAATAACATCATCATAATGATGACCAAGTGCAATCTTATTACATCCTAATTCTTTTGCCTTACTATAAAGCGCGCCTCTTCTCATTCTGGCACATAAATAACAAGGTGAACCATCTTCATTAGCTACAATATCAAATATATCCGATTCAAAAACCGTAATAGGAATATTCATAAGTCTGGCATTGGATAATATGGTTTCATAATTGATGTCATTATATCCGGGATTCATAACAAGATAAACCACATCAAAATTATTTTTTCCATGCCTTTTTAATTCCTGAAAAAGCTTCGCCATGAGCATCGAATCTTTACCGCCAGAGATACAGACAGCTATCTTATCCCCCTCTTTTATAAGCTCATAGGTGTTGATTGCTTTTGTAAACTGGCTCCACAGCTGTGGTCGAAACTTTTTAATTATGCTTCTTTCTATATCTTTGCATCTTTCTTCGTTTTCAGCTGCTTCAAAATGCTCGATTTTATACCTGATATAGCTGTAAAATCCGCCTTCTATACTATATATCTTGTACCCAAGCGGTCCAAGTTCCTCACATATCTCCATTGAATGTTTTCCATTGTAACATAAAAGATAGATTGCCTTTTCTTTTTCAACTTTATCAAGATTATCCATAAACAGATTCCAGGGAATGTTTACTGCTCCCTCATAAGAATCCACATTAAAATCTTTTGTCTCTCTGATATCTATTATCTGTTTTTCAGATGAATCCGAAATCATCTGTTCAATAGTTTTTGTATACATATATTATTCCTATCACGCAAATTGCGAATTATAAAGCTTATAATAAAAGCCTTGTTTTTCAAGAAGCTGGTTGTGATTTCCCTGTTCAATAATATGACCATCTTTCATAACAAGAATCACATCTGCTTCTCTGATTGTCGACAACCTATGAGCAACAATAAAGCTTGTTCGCCCTGCCATCATCTTATTAAAGGCTTTCTGAATCCTTATCTCTGTGCTTGTATCAATCGAAGACGTTGCCTCATCAAGGATAAGCATGGGCGGAATGCTGAGCATAACTCTCGTAATGCAAAGAAGCTGTTTCTGTCCTTGTGAGAGGTTTCCGCCGTTTTCAGAGATAACTGTATCATAACCATTAGGAAGTCTTTTTATAAAGCTATGAGCATGGGATGCCTTTGCAGCATTCACAATATCCTCATCGCTAAAGCCTTCTCTACCAAGAGTAATGTTGTCTCTTATAGTCCCATTTCTTAACCATGTTTCCTGAAGCACCATTCCGAAACTGTTTCTTAAGTCAATTCTCTTGATGTCGCGAATGCTACGTCCATCAATAGTAATAGCGCCTTCATCAACATCGTAGAATCTCATAAGGAGATTTATAAGTGTTGTCTTACCACTTCCTGTAGGTCCTACAATGGCAACTCTTTGTCCCTTTTTGATGTCAAGGTTAAGATTTTCAATAAGTTTCTTACTCTTATCATAGGAAAAAGAAACATTATCAAGTTCAACATCACCATTTGCTTCAAAATATGCAGGCGCATTTCCAGAGTCAGGAATTTCCGTACTTTCTTCTATAAGCTTAAATACACGTTCTGCGCAGGCAAGAGCATTCTGAAGTTCAGTTACAACACCTGATATCTCATTAAAAGGTTTTGTGTACTGATTTGCATAGCTTAGAAAAATAGTAAGTCCACCGACAGTCATTCCACCTGAAATACATGCAAACGCTCCGAAAAGCGCAACAGCAGCATACACAATGTTGTTAATAAAACGAGTGCTGGGATTTGTCAGTGAGGAAAAGAAAGTTGCCTTAACACTGGTCTTTTCAAGTCTCTCATTTACCTCATCAAAATATTCCATGTTTTCATCTTCATGGGCAAATGCTTTAACTACTGACAGGTTACCTATCATCTCATCAATAAATGCAGTCTGGTCAGATCTAGCTTCACTCTGCTGTTTGAAAAGAGAAAATGATCTCGATGCAATAAACTTAGCCACAAATAGCGACAGTGGAGTCAAAAGCACTACAACTATTGCAATTTTAAAATTAAGATAAAGCATGAAAACTATCGTGCCTATGATAGTAACCACTCCTGTGAACAACTGGGTAAAGCCCATAAGAAGTCCATCTGAAAAAAGATCTACATCAGAAATGATCCTGCTTACAATCTCACCTGTCTGCTTATTATCAAGATACTCAAAAGGAAGATTCTGAAGTCTGTCAAATGCCTCTGTACGCACATCCCTTACAACCTGAAATGTGATTCTATTATTTGCCTTATTCATTATCCATTGAAAAACCGAGATAAGAATAACAGTAACAACCATTTTGGCAAGAATTGAAACAACCTTGGTAAAATCAACCTGCCCCTTGCCTATAAGACAATCAACTGCATTTCCGGCAAGAATCGGTACATATAATGTCAAAAGGGCTACTGCAACAGCAAGTAGCATCGACAACAATATAATCAGCCTGTATTTACCAGCATATTTTAATACTTTTTTTAACGTACCTTTTTTCATACTGCACCCTCCTTCTTAAACTGTGAATCATAAATTTCCTTATAAAGCTCACAGCTGTTAAGAAGCTGTTCATGAGTGCCTATTCCAGCAACATTACCATTATCAAGAACGATGATCTTGTCACAGGTCAAAACTGCAGATGTTCTCTGTGAAACAATGAAAGTTGTAGGAGCATTATCCATTGTTTCAATCGCTTCTCTTAATTTTTTATCAGTAAGATAATCAAGAGCTGAAGCGCTGTCATCCAGAATAAGAATATCAGGAGACTTTACCAATGCTCTTGCTATTGTAAGTCTCTGTTTCTGACCACCGGAGAAATTCTTTCCGCCCTGAGCAACCATATAGTCAAGTCCATTTTCTTTTCCCTCTACTATTTCTTTAGCCTGGGCGATCTCAAGAGCCTTTAAAATCTGCTCATCTGTGGCATTTTTATTTCCCCACTTCATATTGTCTCTTATAGTTCCATGGAAAAGAACCGCCTTCTGAGGAACAATACCGATTTTTTCTCTCAAAAGCTCTAACTTATATTCTCTTACATCCGTTCCATCAATCACTACGCTGCCTTTTCTGACATCGTAAAATCTCGGAATAAGATTTATCAAAGATGATTTTCCGCTACCTGTTCCACCGATAACGCCAATCTTTTGCCCTCTCTTTGTTGTAAAGCTTACATTTTCAAGGCAGTCTTCACTATCTCCGGCGTATCTCATAGAAACATCATTAAACACTACATGGTCTTCTTTTCTCTCAAAGGCTGTTACGTTTCCATCCTTCATGGATGATTTAAGTTCAAGAAGCTCCTGTACACGATTTCCTGATGCAATAGCCTTCGTCACAGTAAGAATAAGATTTGCAAACTTAATAAGTTCAACAAGGATCTGTGACATATAGTTATACAAAGCTACAATCTGTCCCTGAGAAAGCTCACCGGAATTAACATAGATAGCTCCTTTATAGATAAGATATGCAACAGAAAGATTAAGAATTGCATAAGTCACAGGATTCATAAGTGCGCTTACACTTCCTACAAACTTCTGCAGCTTCATAAGTTCATTACTCTTTGCGTGAAAGCGCTCTTTTTCTTTGTTTTCAAGACCAAATGCCCTGATAACACGCACACCGGTGTGATTCTCTCTGGTAAGTCTCAGCAATGTATCAAGGCCGCCCTGAATCTGGCCATATCTTGGAATGCTCCATAACATAATGATTCCTACAACGATAAAGAGCAATACAATTGTTACAAGAAAAATAAGAGCCTGGCGCGCATCAATCGTAAATGCCATGACCATTGCGCCAAAAACAACAAATGGTGAACGAAGCAAGAGCCTTATAGTCATATTGACGCCCTGTTGAACCTGGTTCATATCACTTGTCATTCGCGTTATCATCGCTGAAGTACCGACACTATCCATATCAGCGAAAGACAGCTTTTGAATATTGTCAAAAAGAGCTCTCTTAACCTTCTTGGCAAATCCGGCTGCCGCTTTTGCAGCAAAAAACTGCGCTGTTATGGCACTGATAAAGCCAACTGCGCAGAGTAAAAGAAGCAGAAGGCACATTTTTATAACGTAACCTTTGTCTCCACCGGAAATACCGTTATCTATCATTGCGGCGATTACAAGCGGAACCATAAGTTCAAAGGAAGCCTCAAGTAGTTTAAAAAGAGGCCCCAATATTGTTTCTTTTTTATAATCCTTCAAATATACTAAAAGCTTTTTCAATTATTCTCCTCTTTTGTGAATTACTTCAAAATATCAATTCACTCATTGTTCTTCTAATAATTTATCCTAAGACCCTTAGGATAATGATTTTTGAGCATACCACCTGCAGCCTTAGCCCAGCCAATGCTATATCCGTCAGCAGTGATGAGTGTCCAGCCCTTGGAAGCTTCACCATCTACCCTGATGGTCTGACCATTTAAATACATACGGATTTCATCAGAATCAGCAGCAAAAGATTCTGTATTCTTTACATCCTGTTTTTCTAATGCAAGCGCAAGAGCGTGTGACGGCTCAAATCTGTCTTTCTTAATAGTTCCAAGATGTAATCCGGGTCTCATGACCTTAAGTCCGCTTATTGATGGAAGTAAAGGATCTGCCAAATACAGCTGATCACCAAAAGATATTATATTTCCATCAAGGCTTCTACCGCTTTTTAATACTTTTTTATCTTCATCTGAAAAAGAAAATGTCTCTTTTGCAAATTCCCAAAAGATTCTTATAACGTCTTTCTTGGCAGTAGGATTCTTGCCTCCAGGGACAAACTTATCATTAACACTATTTAACCTCTCTCCTTCACGCTTTAGAACACACAAGAAATGGCCTTCACCCTTAAGCTTATGTGGCCATAATCTAATAGATGATCCAACCTGAGAGAGTGCTTCTTCTTTTTTTTCTAAAGAAACATCAAATTCTGACCTGCACTCATCAGACACCCAATCGGGATTGCCATTTGCCATGCCTTCAAACAGTTCAACTTTCTGTACTGAAAAATCCGGATGTTTTAAAATAAATCTAAATATGCTCTCCTCGTTTTCAATAGGAGCAAAGGTGCAGGTAGAAAAGACAAGTGTTCCACCCGGCATAAGCATTCTTGCAGCACCTTCCAATATCTCAGCCTGTCTTAGCCCACACTGTTTAACATTTTCAAGGCTCCATTCACCATAGGCCTCTTCATTTTTCCTAAACATTCCCTCACCGGAACATGGAGCATCAACTAAAATCCTGTCAAAATAACCTTCAAAAATTTGTGACAGATGCTGCGGTGTTTCATTTAAGACCAGTGCGTTTCTTATTCCCAGTCTTTCCACATTCAAAGAAAGGATTTTGGCCCGTTCCCTGTTTATCTCATTTGTAACAAGTATGCCTCTACCCTTCATTCTGTCTGCAATCTGAGTTGTCTTACCACCCGGAGCTGCACAAAGATCAAGTATTTTTTCACCAGGCTGAGGATCAAGATAATGAACAGGCGCCATAGCGCTAGGCTCCTGAATGTAATACATTCCAGCCTCATGGAAAGGACTTTTTCCTGGAGCAAAGGCATTGTCATAATAATAGCCATTTTCTTCCCATCTGACTTTTTCTAAAAGGCCTTCTACCTTCTCTTCAAATCCTTCATCAGCCTTAAGAGTATTGATTCTTAAGGCATGATATCGTTCCTGATCATTTCCAAAGCTTTCTATAAAACTCTCATATTCTTTGTCTGAGAGCAGATTTTTCATTCTATCACAAAATAATTCTGGCAGCATTCTATTTCCTTACAAAAGCCACTACTCTAACATCAATCTTAAAGTAGTGGCTACTTAAACAGCAGTTATGATTCTTTATGTTCCTTAATGTAACGCTTAATTCCCCTAAATGTTTCCGGACTAATGATATGCTCGATCCTGCATGCATCATTCTCCGCAATTGTCTCATTTACCCCTGTTGTCATCATGAGAAATTTAGTCAGATTGGTGTGTTTTTCATAGACACTTTTCGCTTTTTTCAGACCGGCTTCTGTTAAAACCAGTTCCCCATCGCTCTCAACAGTAATAAGTCCATCTTCCTTTAATATACCAACCGCCCTTGAAACACTGGGTCTGGAAAAATTAAGTTCATTCGCTACATCTATGGACCGCACTAAACCTTTTTTCTTTTTAAGCAGATATATAGTTTCGATATAATCTTCGCCTGACTCGTGCATCACTTATCTCCTTCTCTTTGTTTTATCTTTAATGTATTAATTCTATTGAATGCCCTGGCTTTTTGCAAGCATATAAGGCAAATATTGAAACTTTGTTCACATATGTTGTATTATTTTATGAGCAAACCAGAACGGAGTCAATGACTATGAAAAAAAGATATAACTTCATGAATGTTTTACGAGTACTGTCAATGGTAGCGATAGTCTTCTATCATATGATATTTACTCTTTATATATACGGAATCAGACAGCTTTCAAGTATAAGCTTTTTCTTCTCAAATGCAAATATGCATATTGCCAAAATTGGTGTCGGACTATTCTTCATGTTATCCGGTGCCGGTCTAATGCTTAGCAGCAGCAACAGTTTTGATTCAAAAACCTTTTATAAAAAGCGATTTATTAAAATTCTTATCCCATTTTACATCGTATATATCTGTTATTTGTTTTTTTTGTTGGCATCAAGGCAAATATCCATCAGCAATCCATTCGGTGACAGAAATGTAAATCCGCTCAGTTTTATATTCACGATACTTGGAATGGATGCTTATGTGGACAGTTTTGGAATCCCAACCTGTTCTCTTGGAATTGGCGAATGGTTCCTCGGATGTTTGATTATTATTTACCTGCTCTATCCCTTTCTTAGAACTGCCATGATAAAAAACAGAATTCTCACAATGGGAATAGCAACTATTTACTATGTGCTTATACTTATTTGTTACAGCTACATTCCATATGTAAATAAAGTTCCCATGTACACAAATCTTCTTGTAAAGATATATGACTTTATATTAGGAATGTTTCTTGTTCACTACATAGATAGAATTCCGAAATTATCGGTCTTTATAAGCTTAGTTACTTGTGCAGCTTTCTTATTTATTCCTGTCACTCTACCAGGGATAAACAGTTTCCAAATTCCGGCGCAATGTGTGGCTGTATTTATAATATTTGCTGCTTTGGATAAATATTTTGCCAAAGCTCCTAAACCAATGAAGATTATTGAAAAAATCAGTAGTATCAGCTATGAATACTTTCTTATTCATCATTGCGTAATACTCGAATTATCCAGGCAAGGCCAAAACACTTCCTACAGCAACATGAACATAGCAGTTCTGTTTTTGGAAGAAATAATTGTTACAATCCTTCTTGCACTTGTATTAAAGAAAGTATGTGAATTAATAACAAAAAAGCATTGAAAAAAGGCTATCTCAAAAATGAGATAGCCTTTTTAATACATTCATATCTAGCAGACAATTATCAATTATTTTGCATAATCTGTAGCTCTGCTCTCTCTAATGATATTAACCTTAATCTGACCAGGATATTCCATTTCATCCTCAATCTTCTTCGCAATATCACGAGCCATAAGCACCATATCTGCATCAGAAACCTGCTCCGGAACTACCATTACTCTGACTTCTCTTCCGGCCTGAATAGCAAAGGAATGATCAACTCCCTTAAAGCTATTGGTAATTTCCTCGAGTTCTTTTAATCTGGATGTGTAAGTTTCAAGTGTTTCTCTTCTAGCACCAGGTCTTGCAGATGATATTGTATCAGCTGCCTGAACAAGAACTGCTATTAGAGATTGTGGTTCAACATCACCATGATGAGCTTCAACTGCATTGATGACAATCTGTGATTCCTTATACTTCTTACAGATATCTACACCAAGCTGTATATGTGATCCCTCAAGTTCGTGATCAACAGCCTTACCAATATCATGCAAGAGTCCTGCTCTCTTAGCAACTCTAACATCAAGACCTAATTCTGATGCCAAGAGTCCGCATAGCTGAGCAACTTCAACAGAGTGTTTCAAGCAATTCTGACCATAACTTGTTCTAAATTTCATACGGCCAAGAATTTTAATAACTTCGGGATGAAGTCCATGAACACCTGCCTCAATAGCAGCATTTTCACCTTCTTCCTTAATCTTCGCAGCTACTTCCTTCTGTGCCTTTTCAACCATTTCTTCGATTCTTGCAGGATGGATACGTCCATCTACAATAAGCTTCTCAAGTGCAATACGAGCAACTTCTCTACGAATTGGATCAAAGCCGGAAATAACTACAGCTTCAGGTGTATCATCAATGATAAGATCAACACCAGTCATAGTTTCAAGGGTTCTAATGTTTCTACCTTCTCTACCAATGATTCGCCCCTTCATTTCATCATTTGGTAACTGAACGACAGATATTGTAGTTTCAGAAACATGATCTGCTGAGCAACGCTGAATCGCATTGACAACAATTTCCTTTGCCCTCTTATCTGCCTCTTCTTTAGCCTCAGCCTCCATGTTTTTAATCATGACAGCTGATTCATGTTTTACATCATCTTCTACGATTTTTAAAAGATACTCTTTTGCCTGCTCGGAGGTTAAGCCAGAGATTTTCTCAAGTTCCTGTAGCCTCTGTTCATTCAGCTTAGCAACCTCTTCACTCTTCTTGTTAAGCGCCTCTTCACGAGCATTAAGACTTTGCTCTTTCTTCTCAATCGCTTCCGATCTCTTTTCGACGTTCTCCTCTTTCTGCTGAACCCTTCTTTCAGAACGCTGAACCTCATTTCTGCGGTCCTTCACTTCCTTCTCAAGGTCATTACGTGTCTTCAGAGCTTCTTCCTTAGCTTCCAAAAGCTTTTCACGCTTTGTCTCCTCAGCAGTCTTGAGTGCTTCGTCGATAATCTTTCTTGCCCTTTCCTCAGCACTTCCGATTTTCCCCTCAGTTACCTTCTTGTGGTATGAGTTTGCCAAAAACCAAGTCACAAGTACAGAAATGACAAGAGTTGCTACTACTGCAATAATAATACCTGGCATTACAGGAGCACCTCCTTATTCAATTTTCATTGTACAATATTTTGTATAGTGTACTAAAAAAATACTAGATAAGCACACCTAAAAACAATTTTACAACACTTAAATTTTACCTTTTATAACATACAGTGTCAAGAAGTTCGCATAGCTCTTTTTATATCTGAAAGCTTATATCCTCTCCTTAAAAGAAAAGCAATGATTTTCTGTTGTGCTTTAATGTCGATTTCATTAGGATCATAGTGCTTTTTTATTAAAAGCTTCTGTATCTGCGCTATTTCTATATCCTCATCTTCTTCACCGGACACTTCATCTAAAATATCCAGGCACAAGCTTTTATCTATGCCCTTGGCCGAAAGATCCTGAATAATCCTGTTCTTGCTTCGTGAGGATATGTGATAAGTTATATAATCCCTTGCAAATCGCTCATCATCAAGATATCTGTAGGATTTTACATAATCTATCGCATCATCCACAAGTTCAGGCGGATATAAGCCTTCTGATAGTTTGTCTCTTAGCTGCTTTTCGGTATAATCTTTCTTCTGCAATAGATTCATAGCCCTTAGCCTTACTCTTTTCACAAGTAAAGTTCCAACTATTTCCTGGTAAGAAACATTGCCTATCTCGTGCTCTATTTCTATACCGAATTTTCTCAATTCACTATCATATAAAACAAAAGCAAATTCGCCGTCTATATAGACCTTACTGCGTTTCTTATCAAGCTTAACTATGTCTGATACAACCAAATTCATCCTCCTGCATAAATGCCCCGCAATAAATTGCGGGGCATACAATAATCTTAATACTAATTATCCTATTACTTTGATGCTTTTGCTTTCTTTGGTGTTTCCTTCTCGGCGCCATCACCGGTTTCCTTAGCAGGTACAACTGCTCCATTTGTTGGAAGACCATAATGTGCTCTTACCTTGGCATCGATATCAGCAAGAATTGCAGGATTATTCTCAAGATAAAGCTTAGCATTCTCACGTCCCTGGCCAATCTTCTCGCCTTCATACTGATACCATGCACCGCTCTTGTTAACAATATCTACGCCGGCAGCAAGATCCAAAATATCGCCGGTTGCAGATATTCCCTTTCCAAACATGATATCAAATTCTGCCTCTTTGAAAGGAGGAGCAATCTTATTCTTCACAACTTTAACTTTTGTTCTGTTACCGATATTCTCTCCATTCTGCTTGATAGCCTCAATACGACGAACATCCATACGCACTGATGAATAGAATTTAAGTGCTCTACCACCGGTTGTAGTTTCAGGGTTACCAAACATAACACCAACTTTTTCTCTGAGCTGGTTGATAAAGATAACTGTACAATTAGACTTACTTATAACAGCAGTAAGCTTTCTGAGAGCCTGAGACATAAGTCTTGCCTGAAGTCCCACATGAGAATCTCCCATATCTCCATCAATCTCTGCCTTAGGAACAAGAGCTGCAACTGAGTCTACAACTACTATATCGATAGCTCCGGAACGAACCATAGTCTCAGTAATCTCCAAAGCCTGTTCTCCGCTATCAGGCTGAGAAATATAAAGATTATCAACATCCACACCAATATTCTTGGCATACACAGGATCAAGTGCATGCTCAGCATCTATAAATCCTGCAATTCCACCTCTCTTCTGAACTTCTGCGATCATATGAAGAGTAACGGTTGTCTTACCACTTGATTCCGGTCCATATATCTCAATTATTCTTCCCTTAGGGATTCCACCAAGCCCAAGTGCTATATCAAGACTAAGTGAACCTGTAGGAATTGTCTCTATATTCATAGTATCTGATGAATCACCAAGCTTCATCACAGCACCTTTACCGAACTGCTTCTCAATCTGTCCAAGTGCTGCTTCTAATGCTTTTTGTTTTTCTTCTCTTTCCATACCCGTCTCCTTTAAGAACATCCGTTCTGAACTGTTTATATAATAAAACAAATGTTCGGATGTGTCAACTCAATTTTTTATATTTTAAAATAATGATTTCACCGGCAGAAATGCCAGATAATGACTCTGAATTAATTATGTAAACTCTCAAAGATAAAAACTTCACAAAAAATCCAAAATCAGATAGATTCCCCGCTTATAAAGCATGCCAGGCATATTCTGCACTAGCATTATTTTTTCAATCGAACAGGCTGACTACTACTGAATCATTTTCTCACGAAATGCACAGCATAGTTCTCATTTTTCGTCTGAATAGTAACAACTCCTGCTCAATTCCATACACAAACACATACAAGTCATTGCCTTAATTGGCAACGACTTGTATACAATACCATAATATAATATTCCACGCAACAAAATTAATTTATCATTGAAATATCAAACTGTCTGCAAAGAGTTCTGTATTCCTGGTTAATGAGCTGAACCATTTCCTGGTCACCGCTAATATTATCCGGATGGAACATCTTCATAAGATCCTTATATCGCTTTTTGAGCGCAATTGGATTATTGACGCCTCTAAAAAGAAGATCTAAAGCATCAAATTCGTTTTCTCTTTGATATGACTTTTCTCTTTCAAGCTTTATATATTCATTCTCAAGTTTCTTTTTATCTGCATTGAGCTGATCGAATCCGTTATTCAAAATACGAAGCCTCTGTTCAAAGAGAGCTTTGTCATTATTTAATTTTTTCTTTGCTGCATCCAGTTTAATCTCTTCAGCTTCCATTCTCTTTCTGAATGCTATTTCGTCGCGCTCAAGCTGCTTGTATTTATCTTCCAGAGCACTCTCATGGTTTTCCAATCGAACACTCTCTTTAAACAGCCATACACGAAGCTGTGAAAGATCATCCTCATTTCCGTTAATTATGATCTCTTCAATATTTTTTCTTTCTTCCATAAAAATCCCCCTAATGCAAAGAAAAAAGTACCCTCATTTACTTCTTATCATGCGGAAACTATCTATTACGTTCCTGTCATGACATTATTACTGCTCTTTTTCATCGTTCGGAAAAGCTATATCCACTGCTTCCGAATCCTCTACCATATCTTCTTTTTTTGCAGAAAAATGGTTCACAATATCAGGCACCATATCTAGAACCTTGGTAACAGCATCCTGATTTTTGATATTAACAAGTTTGGTGGTTCCGTCCTTTATAACAAGCACTGCGCTAGGTGACATTTTTGCAGCAAAACCTCCGCAACCACCATTCTTTTTATCTGCACTGCTTGCTCCTGCCCCTACTCCAAAAGAAACATCAACAAGTGGAACAATTATTGTATCTCCAACTTTTGTTGCCTCTCCGACAACTGTCTTAGCAGCCATGATCTTATTCATTCCACCAAGCAAAGAATCAACAACTTCATTAAAACTACTCACTCCCATACCTCCAAATCACCTGCAATCAGGACTTCATTATTTTCTTAAATCTCTTAATTACTTTTTTCACATCCTTATTAAAATAGCACACGCCCGCACAGTACAAAACTGTAAACATTGTAATATGCCCTTTAAGATGAGCATCGGCATAGACAACTTTTCTGTCAAAATCAGGACTAAGTCTGACTTTATCATATAGAACCGGATACATCATTCCATACACAGATATGATATTTGCAGTATCCGCCGGATCACCCATTCCAAGCTTTAAATCTATATCTACCTTATCCGGAAGAATCATTTTCATCATCCGAATAAATTTGTCTTTTACAACATCATACGCTCTCTTAAAAATCTCGTTATCAAGCGTTGTTTTAATCATTCCAATCTTATCACAAACTCTAGATATTGTATATCGGATTTTTGATAACACATTTTGTGGAGTCTCGATTATACGTTTTATCTTATTCACAATATCATAAAAGATCTCAATGGCAGCCTTATCATTAGCCTCTTGAGATTGTTCATCAGTTTCATTATTACAAGAGTCCCTATTCTCAGACCTATTATTCTCTTTTACATCTTCTGTATCATTATCATACGTAATAGCTTCCTCTGCATCATTGCCTTCTTTAGCAGAATCTTCTATAATCATATCCTTTTCATCAAAATTATTCGTAATAGCATCTTTCAGACTAGTATCGTCAATAATTGCATTTTCTTCTTCACTTACAACCTCACTATTATTATCGGAATCTATCTCTTTTTCATTACCTTTTTCTTCTTTTTGATCCCGATTTTCATTATCGCTTGTTTTTGCGACGGAATCTGCATTATCTTTTTTCTTGTCATTCTTGACTTTATTAGTTGAAAAAAGCTTGAATCCAAAAACTTTTACATAAAACTCTTTATTCTTAGGCAGTTCTATCCCACCGCTTACAATATGTAACAGCCATGAAAACCTGGCAGAAAACATAAATTTATTCATATCAAAACCATTGTCCGGATCAGTTTCAGGCACCAGTCCGTCCAACCGATATCTGACAGGAACGAACAAAATAAGTAAAAGAGAAATCAAAATCACGCCCAATAATACAAGCAGCGTAATTCCTATCACCTTAAGCACTTTTAGCAAAACAAAAAGCATATCAACTCCCCAAATAATCAATCAATCTTCCATCCATACCGGCATTTGAAGCTTCCTGAGATATCTTGAGAATGATATCAACTGCTTCATCATAACCAGAGGCAATACCATATATCATTACCGGATGCGCCTTATAATATAATTGCCTTAAAAAGGCGCAATGGATAATTTCAAGCTGATCACTTTTTCCCAAAGCCTCTGTAATGCAAAAAATCTTAAACTGCCCTCTTCCTGTCAGTAATTTCCACTTGACCAAAGAGTGCCATTTCACACTCTCTCCCCAGTATAGATGCTTATAAAAACGGCAAAAGCCACCTTCTATTTTCACAAAATCGCTCCCAACAAAGATAATAAGAACCAACTATTCATATATTAACACATTTACTTACTCAACTCCAAAATAAGCATCAAAAATTCTTTTTGCTATTGGAACAGCATAACTTCCGCCACTTCCGGCATTTTCCACGATGATAGTAACGCATATCTCAGGATCTTCAGCCGGTGCATATCCCGTAAACCAGGCATGGGAATCCGATGTTGAATCGGTAAACTCAGCAGAACCGGTCTTACCGGCAGCTGTATATGAAAGGTCTTTTAGCTTTGATGCCGTACCAGACAAGACAACCTGCTCCATCATCCCCTGCAGAATCTCTGCCTCTTTTTCTGACAATAGTCTCTTATACCTCTCATCAGAAAAAGCTTTTACAACTTTCCCGCTGTCACTTTTAATCGAAGATACCAGATATGGTTTCATAAGTACACCATCATTTGCAATAGCATCTGTGATCATGTTCATATGAATAGGGGTCACCTGAGTACTCCCCTGACCGATAGAAATCTGCATGACATCGGAAGTCTTAGTATCAAGTTTTATATCAACGCTGCTCTTTGAATAGTTCATGCTAAGTGGAAGCTCTGAATTAAACATAAGATCGCTTATGGTAGTCTTAAATATTTTTTTCTCAATACTAATTCCCATATTTGCATAGGAAGAATTACATGATTTGGCAAAAGAACTAATAAAATCAACATTGCCATGATTTTCACCATGGAAGCATTTTATAGTCTCATCTTCATACGAAAAACGGCCATTGCATGAATACCTGTAGTTCTTATAATCCTCCGGATGCTCTTTGATATAAGCCAAAGAAGTCACGATCTTAAAAGTAGACCCCGGGGGATATAGTCCCTGAGTTGCCCTGTTTAAAAGCTTTGCGTCCGTAGAAGTATCTGCCAGTAAACTGTTCCAGTCTTCACTTATTGTATTTGGATCAAAATCCGGTTTAGAAACAAGCGCAAGTATCTCACCTGTCTTGGGATTTGTGGCAACAATAGCTCCTTTACGAGCAGAAAGCGCATTATAAGCAACTTCCTGAAGTTTCACATCAAGCGTGGTATAAACATTATCTCCCGGAAATTTAAGTTTCTTTTCCTCAAGCTTAGCCTTTTCCTGAAGTTCTATGTTTGTATTTATCAGATAATAATTATAGTTACTCTCAAGGCCTGCCTTGCCGTTTGTGGAATATCCAACAACATGGGCAAATTCTTTTCCAAAGGGATAAACACGTTTTTCTTTTCCGTTTTCATCTGCTGTAGTATATGCCAGAACATCCCCATCACGGGATAATATTTTTCCTCTGGTATTTTGTGCCAAAAGAATCTGTTGTCTGGTGTTATAGCTGTTATTTAAGAGTTCCTGCTTGTTATTATATGCGTAATGGCAAATATAAATAAGCAACAGCCCAAATAACACAGAATAGAAAGCGCTAAGCACTATTATAGGATAAGACCTTTTCTCAGGTCTATGCTTCTTCCTCTGCACGCTGTCTTGCCTCCAATCTTCTGCGTTTCTTTTCCATAGCTTCGTAATGCTCTTCACTTCTTATCATGCATACGCCTTCCGCAATCATCATCATTATTATCGTGGTAAAAACAGACGTTCCACCGTAACTGACAAGCGGCAAAGTAACACCTGTAAGCGGGATAAACTTTGCGCCTCCGCCAATAGTCAAAAATGTCTGAAAAATATACGCAACAGCTATACCACTTACAATAAATCTGTAGAATTTATCAACAATATAATAGCCTTCTCTCATAAGCATGAGAAAAGTGCTGATACATATCAAAGCCATAAGCACAGCAAATAAAACCCCAAGTTCCTCTGCGATAGCTGAAAAGATAAAATCCTGTTCAACATAAGGTATCGACTGGGGCGAACCGCCATAAAGCCCAAGTCCGAACCAGCATCCACTACTTATTCCAAACAAAGACTGTGAAAGCTGATATCCGGACCTTTCTATATCCCCAAAGGGGTTGATAAAGGCTTTTACCCTGACCTGAATATGAGAAAAAAGCTTATAAGAAACGATACTTGCCAATATTCCAAAAGCAAGTCCAAGTGATAAATACCCTAAATTTTCAGTTGAGATGTATATGAGCGCAAGGTACACCACAAAAAATATCAGTGCGCTTCCCAGATCTCTTGAGAGAACAAGAATTATAACATGCACTGCAGCAGCAGCAGATATTAAAAGCAGGTCAAAAAAACCTTCTGCTTTATACATTGCAGCTGACATAAAAAACAAGAATATTATCTTAACTATCTCAGAGGGCTGAAACGTAATTCCCCCAACAGTATATGAAATCTTTGAACCGTTTGTCGCAGCACCAAGGATAAGCACAATACCAATTGCGGCAATTCCGGCTGCTGCATAAAGCCAGGTAAATCTTTTTAGAAAATTAAATCTAAAAACAAGCTCCGGCACAAAAAATCCGATAATAAATGAAAATGTAATGATAAAAAACTGCTTTATAGCCTTATCATAAGATAATCTTGTAACGATTATCAGCCCTATCATCAAAAGCATACAGCAGTTGTTCATGATAAGGCGATTTCCATCAGGATATAAGATATAAAATAGTGCAATTGCAGATGAAAAGATTATTATCTGAAAAGCAAAAAAGAATGCATATTTAATCTGTCCCGTCCTTGCAAGTATCTGAATAAAGCACGCCATCTGCATTGCAAACATACTTACAAGCTGCCCTACATACAACCATTTTCTTCTTTTTTCCGTCCTATATTTAAACGTCAGAAAAGCAAGGACTGTATATGAAAAAATAAGAAAAGTAATTACGTATTTGGATATTTCAGTCACATATATTTCCATTAGTCATTCTACTCCGCGCTTAAAGTGACCTGTGGTATATTCCATATCATCAAGTATCTTTCTATTTTCTTTGTTATCAGAAAGGAATGCATCCAGAATCCTTTGACTTTCCTTATAATCCTCAATAGAAAAATCAATTCTAAAATGGTCAAATAGCTGCATATTCCTGATATTATCAAGCTTTTTATGAAGTGATGTGGGAGCTGCATTCCAAATAATGTTATAGCAGTTGCGGCAATTTGTAGTAATCCTGATATCATTACCCATCCTGTCAGTCATTGACAAATTTTCTTTATTAAACTGATTCAGTTTCCCGCTGCACTTATCCATAGTCTTTTTAACACAACCGGCTGATATCATCATCGGAACACGCCCGTAAATCTGATAAGAAAGAGGAATGTTCATGTTTTCCCTAAGCCTTCTTACGAGTTCCTTACTCTCATGGATAGTTAGTTCGTAGGGCATCGTAAATTCTGAAATCTCAAAATCATGATTTTCAGGTAATTTATTGCATTCCATCAAAAGCTCAGCAGCCTGCTCATTCCAGACATATACTCCATAATCCGGAATAACTTTGCCGCTAAAATCAATCTCACTTAATATACCAAGCTGTTCGATATTCCTTACAAGAACACCGCAAAACCCTTTTTTCTCAGCATTTTCTGCAATAGAAATAATATCCTTAGTTCCGTCAAAGTTTTCTTTTCTGGTAACAAAGGGAAGTGCAACTATAAATTCGATATTCTTTTTGCCCATATCTAAAGAAAGCATCTCAGCAGTTTCCTTTTCCATTGAGAAAAAAAGATCGCTGTCCACGTATATTCTTGTGATATCTTCATATACCAAAGCCTTATCTACTGCAGCTTTTAACTGGTCACGTGTATTTACAAGAACATGATAATCATTCCTGCATTTTATTTCAGTTGATTTAGTGTCAGAACTATTTTCCGGTCTGTTTCCTATTTCAAGTGAAGCCTCACTGCTATTATCCAGAAGTCTTTCCAGCATCTTATCTGTAAGCGTTCTTCTAAGCTCGTTAAGTTCACTCACAGGAACAAAAATACCTGCAGGATTTCCCTTATCATCTATTGTGACACTAATCTCTTCAGCCTCAAAAGCTGTCCCGCCAAGTCTTGACAGTTTTTCCTTAATTGCGTCCACATCCATCGGCCTCTTTGAAGCAGGCATGATAATATTTCCTTGGATATGCTCTTCTAATTCTTCACCATTCCTGACAATGCTCATTGAAAGAGATAACGGTTCACCCATAGTAGCATCACAAAACAGTCTACACTTGATCTTAAGCTGGCTATTCAGATACTTGTCCTTAATATCTTTTAAAACCTCATCAGAAGTCCCATTATATGCAGGAGAAGATATTGTCACCATGTTTTTGCCATTGTGCTGATGATAATAACCTTCGCTTATTCCTGTCCTTAAATATAACGATTTAAGAATCCTTAAATCTTCATCCGAAACCTGTATTTCTTTTTCCGGATCAGCATAATAAAGGTCAATGTATTTTCTGTATAAAGAAGTAACTCCCGCGGCATATTCAGGTCTCTTCATTCTCCCCTCAATCTTGAAAGAATCTATGCCTGCTCTGATAAGTTCGGGAACCATATTTATCGTGCACATATCCTTTAGACTTAATGGATATACTTCTTTTTTATCAGATGACAATCTATATGGAAGTCTGCATGGCTGAGCACATCTTCCGCGATTACCACTCCTGTTGCCTAGCATACTGCTAAAAAGGCACACGCCGGAATAGCAGTAACACATAGCGCCGTGGATAAAAGCTTCAACTTCAATATCAGCCTGTTCCCTTATTGCCTTCATCTCCAAAAGGCTAAGTTCTCTTGCCGGGACCACTCTGCAGCATCCAAGCTTTTTCAAAAGTCTTGCGCCATTGACGCCCGTCACAGTCTGCTGAGTGCTGGCATGAAGCTCAATCTGTGGGAATTCATCTCTGATAAAGCGCATAACTCCCAGATCCTGAACAATAACACCATCAAGCCTGTTTTCCGCAAATGGAAGCATAAAATCATACAACTCATTAAACTCTCGTTCCTTAACAAGAGTATTAACGGTCATATATACTTTCTTATCATGCAGATGAGCATACCTGATTGCCTCAACAACCTGATCCTTGTCAAAATTGTCAGCATAAGCTCTAGCTCCAAACTTACTGCCGCCAAGATATACCGCATCAGCTCCCGCATTAAATGCGCCAACCATTGTTTCATAACCACCTGCCGGTGCTAATAATTCAACTTTCTCAACCATAAAAATTCCTCTTATAAATCAAAGGGTTGCCTTGCAACTCTTTTCGCGCCGAACGCAGATGTTTTACATCATCTTCATTTCACGCGAGTGCGCATCCATAACGGAGCGTTTTTTTTAGAGGAAATTCATAGAATTATCCTCCGAATAAAAATGAGCTGTCACACGGACAGCCCACAAAATCTTTATTTTTTACTTCCTGTGCCTTTAATCTGCGTCTCAAGCTGGATTATCTTCTTCGAAGAATCATCTAACTTGTTCTGCAGGCTCTTGCCATTTTTCTCAGTATTCTCAAGCTTTATCTGAGTAGCAATAAGTTCATGCTTAAGCTCATATAATTCTTTTTCCTTCTCGGCAAGCTGCTCTTCCATAAGCTCAATCTGCTTCTTTGATTTAAAATAATCATCAGCAATATTAAGCTGTAAAAGCACATTCTGGGTATCAACAGGCTGCCTCTTAAAACCATCAATCTTATTGTATTCTGATATCTTATTATTTATGTAAGAAGCCACCTTCTGAAGGTACTCCTCACTCTCATATCCGCTTAAGGTAAAAACTTTTCCCCCAATAATTACCTCAGTATCTGTCTTAGATGCCATAAATCTCCCCTCACTGCCTGTTTTGATTAAAATGTGCCAAAAACCAAACTCAAAAGCACATCCGCCCCTATTAATATAAAATTATATATCAGCACCGCCGGGTATTTCAAGCCCCAAATGCTGATAAGCAGCCCCAGTAACCACGCGGCCTCTGGGCGTTCTATTGATAAATCCGTTCATGATAAGATAAGGCTCATATACATCTTCAATCGTACCCGAATCTTCTCCGATAGCTGCTGCAAGTGTATCAAGTCCCACAGGTCCTCCACCAAATTTTTCTATCATAGTAAAGAGTAGATTCCTGTCAGTATGATCAAGTCCCATTTTATCAACATCCATAAGATCAAGAGCTGTAATGGCTATTTCCTCTGTTATCCTGCCATCATATTTTACCTGGGCAAAATCTCTGACTCTTTTTAAAATACGGTTAGCAAGTCTCGGCGTTCCACGGCTTCGTCTTGCCATCTCCATTGCTCCTTTTTCATCAACATCAACAGAAAGAACATGAGAAGATTGCATTATGATAGAGCAGAGCTCATCCAAATCATAATACTCCATCCTATGTATCATGCCAAATCTGTCACGAAGGGGAGCTGATAACATTCCCGCTCTTGTGGTTGCGCCTATAAGAGTAAAATGCGGAAGATCCAGCCTGATAGATCTGGCTGTCGGTCCTTTTCCAATCATGATATCGATTGCATAGTCCTCCATCGCCGGATAAAGAACCTCTTCCACCTGCCTGTTCAGTCTGTGAATCTCATCCACAAAAAGAACATCTCCTTCCTGAAGATTATTCAAAATAGCAGCCATATCTCCGGGCTTTTCTATTGCAGGTCCACTTGTTATCTTAATGTTCACACCCATCTCAACGGCAATGATTCCCGCCAATGTAGTCTTTCCAAGTCCGGGCGGACCGTAAAATAAAAGATGATCAAGACTGTCTCCTCTTTTCTTGGCAGCCTCGATGTATATCCTCAAACTCTCTTTTATCTTTTTCTGACCTATATAATTATCAAGGCTCTTGGGGCGAAGTGATCCTTCTATTTTTGCATCTTCAATATTTGCCTTTGTATCTACCCCGCGAGCTGTCGTTTTAATCGTTCTTTTTTCCATACCCGTAAATCTGTAAAAATCTCCTTGCCGCTCAGAACATTTCTTTAAGAGCTAATTTCAAGAGTTTCTCGGTATCTTCTGCGGCCTGCGGATTTGCAGACAACACCTTCCTAACCGCTTTTAAGGAATCCGAGGAATTATAACCAAGCGCCACAAGTGCAGCTACTGCCTCGTCTCTTGCAAGGCTTGCGCCATCAGAGCTCACATCAGAACTGCTTATATTAGACTCTGAAAGCATATCATCCTCAGACATTTTAATCTTATCTCTAAGCTCTAAAGTAATTCTCTCGGCGGTCTTTTTACCTATTCCGGGTGCTTTTGAAATAGATGCACTATCACCTGACATTATTGCAAATCTAAGGTCATCAGGACTCATTACTGAAAGAATGGAAAGGCCTCCCTTGGGGCCTATTCCATTCACAGTGATAAGCATCTTAAATAAATTTAGTTCATCTCTTGAAAGAAATCCAAATAATGTAAAAGCATCTTCTTTTACATTTGTGTAAGTATAGAGCTTAACAGTTTCGCCGATTCCCGGCATCTTGTCCATTGTTGAGCCGGAAACAAAAACATTTACTCCTATGCCATTAACATCTACAACAGCAAGTCCTTCTTCCAAATACTCAAGAATTCCATTTACATAAGCTATCAAATCGTTATTCCATCCTGCTTAAAACTTTTATTACTCAATAACGTGAATCCAGCCTTCAGGTGCTTCTACCTTGCCCATCTGAATTCCAGTAAGAGTATCATAAAGCTTCTTAATAACCGGCCCCATCTCTTCCATTCCGTTTGAGAAGCAGATTTCTTTTCCGTGATCGTTAATCTTTCCTACAGGACTGATAACAGCTGCTGTGCCGCAAAGACCCATTTCAACAAAATCTGATACTTCTGAAAGCTTAACAGGTCTTTCTTCCACATTAAGTCCAAGAATCTCTCTTGCTACATAAACAATTGATCTTCTTGTGATTGAAGGAAGAATAGAATCGGTATGTGACTTAGGAACAACAAGTCCACCATCCTTTGTTACAAAAATAATGTTAGCTCCGCCAGTCTCTTCAATGTATGTTCTGCTCTCAGCATCAAGATAAACGTTCTCAGCAAAGCCTTCTTCATGAGCTGTAACTATTGCATGAAGGCTCATTGCATAGTTAAGACCAGCCTTGATATTTCCTGTTCCATGAGGTGCTGCTCTGTCAAAATCAGAAATCTTTACAACGATAGGCTTTGCACCTCCCTTGAAATATGGTCCAACAGGCGTAACAAAGATTCTGAACTGATATTCATCAGCAGGCTTAACACCGATAACATTGCCGGTTGCAAACATAACAGGTCTGATATAAAGGGTTGCGCCACTTCCATATGGAGGAACCCAGTCCTTGTTTGCAGCTACTACTTCTTCAACAGCCTTGATGAATCTGTCTTCAGGAAAAGGAGGCATTTCAAGTCTTGTAGCTGAATCAACCATTCTCTTAGCATTCAGATCAGGTCTGAAAGTAACAATTTTGCCATCCTCTGTCTCATAAGCCTTAAGGCCTTCAAAACATTCCTGCGCATAGTGAAGAACTCCCGCATCTTCACTCATCACAATAGTGTTGTCTGTAGTAAGAGTTCCTTCGTCCCACTTTCCATCCTTATAATTGGAGACGTATCTCTTATCAGCAACCATATAGCTGAAACCAATATTTGCCCAATCCAAATTTTTCTTGCTCATTTTTAAGCTCCTCCCTTTCTATTAAAAAACAATACTGGATTATTGTTTTTTGTCTTTATCTGTTCTTTTATTCTTAAGACCATCAAAACGGAAAATCATCTTAAATGTTGACATATTCTTCCTTGCATTATGCTTCATATTGGCTTTATCACTAAGAAGTTTATACTCGCCATTTTCTATGTAAGCAAGATCGTTGTACTTGTTTGTATCTGTATCAAGTCCTTTCTTGATGAGAAGAATATTGGTAAGTCTTGAAATAAGCGCATAAAATACTGCAAATATCGGAACGCCTACCAAAAGTCCGATCACTCCCCACATTCCGCCAAACAATGTGATTGAAAAAATAACCCAAAAGCTTGAAAGACCTGTGGAATTACCCAAAATAGTAGGTCCTAAGATATTGCCGTCTATCTGCTGCAATATAATTACGTAAATAATGAAAACAAGTGCCTTGACCGGACTTATAAGAACCAGTATAAATGCTCCTAAGCCACCTCCAATGTATGGACCAAAGAATGGGATTATATTAGTAACACCAACAATAACAGAAATCAGGACAGGATAAGGAATCGCCATGATCTTGCATCCGATATAACAGATAATTCCAATTATTGTGGAATCAATCAGCTTTCCTCCGATAAAGCCCTGAAAAGTGTATTTTACAAATCTAAAGCCACTTATAAGTTCATTTGCAAAGTCTTCCTTAAACACTGCATAAGCAATTTTCTTGCCTCTTGTGCTAAAACGTTCTTTTGCATTTAGAACATATATTGCAACGATAAATCCTACGATCAGGTCAAAGAGCACTTTTATCACTGAAATAAAACTCTGCGATGCAAAACGGAAAATTGTATTTGCGTTGCTCGGAAGAAGTGGCAAAAGCTTTTTGGTCACATAAGAACTTAAAGTCTCATAATAATTATCAAGCTGTGAATCAATAATGTGCTGAAGCTCAGGATTATTAGTCAAAAATAAGTTTGAATACTCATCTACATTTCTGATATAAATAGGAAGATTACTTGCAATCTCACGAATACTGCTCACAATCTGAGGAATGATGACTCTGAAAAGACTGTAAGCAAGTGCCATGAAGATGATCATCGTTATAAGTATCGAGATTTTTCGCATCTGCGCTCTTTTTTTCGCATTTGCGTTGGCGCTTATTGATACATCTATTCCTCTTTTACTGTATATGGGCTTTAGTATTCTATTCTCTATTCCTTCCATCAAAGGAATCAGAATAAACGCAAATACAATACCTATGATTATCCCTGATAAAGTATCTCCTATCTGGGAAATATTCTTAACAATGGTCTTGCCATCAAAAATTACATAATATGCAAGCATCAGGCAAACACATACAACAAAAATTGTTATTCCCCATGTTACCTGATTTTTTTCCGGCTTCATCTTCATACCGCACTACTCCCAACTAAAAGTAGAATTCTTAAAATATTTATTCTGCCTGAAGCATTCCTTCAAGTACATATACCAGGCTGTCAAGATACTCACCCTCAATATCCTCAGCCTTTCCATTATCGCATAAGCCTGCAATTTCAGGATCGATTGGAATTCTTCCCAAAACATCTATGCCTTTTGAAGCCGCATATTTTTCTATTCCGCTCTCCCCAAAAACACTTATTGGCTTTCCGCAATGAGGGCAGTTTAAATAACTCATATTTTCAACAATTCCAATTACCGGAACCTTCATCATCTCAGCCATATTGATTGCTTTTTCAACAATCATTCCAACAAGCTCCTGAGGTGTTGAAACAACAATTATTCCATCAACTGGAAGTGACTGGAAAACCGTAAGCGGAACATCGCCTGTTCCCGGAGGCATATCAACAAACATATAGTCAACATCCCCCCAGTTAACATCTGACCAGAACTGCTTAACGATTCCTGCTATAACAGGTCCTCTCCAGATTACAGGGTCAGTCTCATTTTCAACAAGCATATTAAGCGACATTATCTTGATTCCGCCATCTGAAGATGCAGGTAAAAGACCTGTCTCATCTGCATAATTAGCTTTACCAATTCCAAACATCTTAGGAATAGAAGGTCCTGTAATGTCAGCATCCATAATTGCTGTCTTAAAGCCCTTTTTGTTCATAGCGCATGCAGCAAGTCCTGTAACAAGGCTCTTACCTACACCGCCTTTGCCGCTAACAACACCGATAACCTTTTTAACATGTGTATGTTCGCCCGGAGCTA
The DNA here is from genome assembly GCF_900112195.1 of Butyrivibrio sp. YAB3001. Taxonomy (GTDB): domain Bacteria; phylum Bacillota; class Clostridia; order Lachnospirales; family Lachnospiraceae; genus Butyrivibrio. The sequence continues at coordinate 78,594 of NZ_FOKR01000008.1, read as the reverse complement.
CTTTGAAATTGTCCTCCATCTGCTTTTTGAAGTCTTCCGGCTTTTTGCCATGTCCGTTTGCCATTATAAAAAATCTCCTAACTAAGTTATTTATTTTTTGAGTGCTTTTTATCTGTGATCACAGCTTTCAAACACTTTTTCATCCTTTTCATCTGCAAGGTATTTTTCAATTATAAATCTCGGCCTGTTCTTGGTCTCAAGATAAATCTTGCCAATATATTCACCAATAATTCCCTGTGAGATCATCATAAGACCTCCGATTGCCCATACTGAGAGAACCGTGGTAGTCCATCCGGGAATCGTATGACCGGTAAAATGTCGTATAAGACTATATATAAATACAAGAATGCTGACAAAAAAGATAAAAAAACCCAATCCGGTAATGAGCTTTATGGGCTTTGTGCTCAGGCTTGTAATTCCTTCAACAGCAAAAGAAAGCATTTTCTTCAGAGGATACTTGCTTTCACCGGCAAACCGTTCTGCCCGCTCATAATACACTGTTTCTGATCTGTATCCCACCATCGGTACTATGCCGCGAAGGAAAAGATTAACTTCACCAAACTCAGAAAGTCCTAAAAGTGCCCTTCTGCTCATAAGTCTGAAGTCGGCATGATTGTAAACAGTTTTTGCCCCAAGAGCATTGACAAGTTTATAGTAGCTTTCAGCGGTAAAGCGCTTAAAAAATGTATCTGATGCTCTGCTTGATCTTACGCCATATACAACATCAGCGCCATCATTAAACTTGTCCACCATTTCATCGATTGCATTTATATCATCCTGAAGATCTGCATCCATTGATATAGCTGCATCACACAAGTCCTTGGCTGTCATAAGTCCTGCCAGAAGCGCATTCTGATGCCCCATATTCTTAGACAGATTGATTCCCTGAAAAATAGGATTTTCCTGATGGAGCTTCTCAATGATATTCCAGGTATCGTCCTTGGAACCATCATTAACAAACACTATTCTGCTATCGTCTGAGATTTTTCCGTTCTTTATCAGGCTCTCAAGCTTTTCTCTTAATCTTTTGGATGTCTCGGGCAATACCTCCTGTTCGTTATAACATGGGATCACACAAAACAATCTGCTCATTAAAAAAACATCTCCTAACAATAAATAATAGTCTGACAGGGCAATTTCTTAATTTGTTGCAGCACCTGAATTAATATAATTTATAAGGCCCTCAGAATCAATTATCTTCTGCATAAACGGAGGAAATGCCTGTCCCTTAAAGCTCTCACCTGTTGTTTCATCGGTAATTACACCTGTATCAAAATCAATTGTAACAACATCTCCCGCCTTTATTGCATCTGCGGCCTCTTCACATTCAATTATCGGAAGTCCAATATTTATACTGTTCCTATAAAAAATTCTGGCAAAACTCTTGGCTATTACGCAGCTTACACCTGAAGCCTTGATTGCAATAGGCGCATGCTCTCTTGATGAGCCGCAGCCAAAATTTTTATCAGCTACTATAATATCACCATCCTGGACTTTTGTCGCAAAATCTTTATCAATATCTTCCATGCAATGTTTGGCGAGCTCGCCTGCATCAGTGCTGTTTAAGTATCTTGCAGGAATAATAACATCAGTATCTACATTATCACCATACTTAAAAACTGTGCCTTTTGCTGCTTTCATCTCTTTTTTCCTCCTTATAATCCCAACTCACAAGGCTCAGAAACCTTACCCGTAACAGCACTTGCAGCTGCAACTGCAGGAGATGCAAGGTAAATCTCGGAATCAATAGCGCCCATTCTGCCTACAAAATTTCTGTTAGTGGTAGAAACACATCTTTCCTTGGATGCCAGAACTCCCATGTATCCGCCAAGGCAAGGACCACAAGTAGGTGTTGAAACAATGGCTCCAGCTTCAATAAATGTCTTTATAAGCCCTTCTTCCATAGCCTGTAAATAAATCTTCTGTGTAGCCGGAATCACGATGCATCTCATACCCTCAGCCACATGACGCCCTTTAAGGACTTCAGCAGCAGTTCTAAGGTCATCAATTCTTCCATTTGTGCATGAGCCGATGACAACCTGGTCGATGGCAATATCATCAATTTCATCGAAAGTATGAGTATTCTCAGGAAGATGAGGGAAAGCAACCGTCGATTTTAATGTGCTAAGGTCAATAGTATATTCCGCATCATATTCAGCATCTTCATCTGCCTCATATACGACATATTTCTTTCCTTTTGCATGTTCATTCATATATTCAATCGCAATATCATCAACAGGGAAAATACCATTTTTACCACCTGCTTCAATTGCCATATTTGCAATTGTAAATCTGTCATCCATGGAAAGGTTCTTTATTCCTTCGCCGACAAACTCCATGGATTTATACAATGCGCCGTCTACACCTATCATTCCGATAATATGGAGTATCACATCTTTTCCACTTACCCACTTTGAAGGTTTGCCAACGATATTGAATTTGATTGCTGACGGCACTTTAAACCATGCTTTACCTGTAGCCATTCCGGCTGCCATATCTGTAGAACCGATTCCTGTTGAAAATGCTCCAAGCGCACCATAGGTACAGGTGTGAGAATCCGCGCCTATGATCAGATCTCCTGCAACAGTAAGTCCCGATTCAGGCAAAAGAGCATGCTCTATGCCCATCTGGCCTACTTCAAAATAATTTGTTATATTATTTCTTTTTGCAAATTCTCTTACGCATTTGCAGTTCTCTGCCGATTTAATATCCTTATTAGGAACAAAATGATCAGGAACCAGTGCTATCTTATCTTTGTCAAAAACACCTTCTTTAGTGAATTTCTTTAATTCATTGATTGCAACAGGACTGGTAATATCATTTCCAAGAACAAGATCAAGATTTGCCTCAATCAGTTGTCCTGCATGTACTTCATCAAGTCCCGCATGTGCTGCCAAAATCTTTTGGCTCATGGTCATTTTGCTCATAAAATCTCGTCTCCTTAATTAATATCAAATTTGTTATAGCAAATATAACATAGCACTATAATTTAGAAAACATAACGAATTTAATCACTTTTTGAATCATTTTTCTTGATATTTTTTAACACAATCAGCAAACATATTATAATCAGAACAAGCCCAAAGGAACTCAGGATAAGACCTTCCTTGAATCCTTCCGGAGTATAATCAACTCTTATCTCATGGCTTCCACCGGAAACAGGAATAGCCATAAGACCATAATCTGCTTTAATAATCCTGGTATCAACGCCATCTACAGTGCAGCTAAAACCTTCAGTGCATGGCACTGAGAAAAATACAAGAGTATTATCCCTCAGCATAGTGGTCTTTGCAGTAAAGCCATATGTATCAGTCTTAAACTCCGTGCAGGCGCTCTCAGCTCTTTTCGCACATTCATTAGTAAACTCAAGATATGACAAAGGCTCATCCGATAAATCCTCGGCCTTTAATTCTGTCATAGCCAATTTGTCGCCAAATTCAAGCGCATCCTCATCAGAAATGATCAGTGTTCTCACAAGGTCATAATCGTGCTCTTCTGCTTTTAAATCTTCCCATTCTGATTCGGTTATATAATAATCAAATGTAAATCCCATAGGAATAAAATTGAGATTTTCAAATACGTCAAATCCATTTTCATTTTTGAGGAAATAGTATCCGTCTGTTCCCTCTCCCTCATTAAAAATGCGGTTCTTGCTGACAAGTGCATTTTCAAAATAATATCTTCCCGAAAGTAGTGCTCTTGCTCCCGTCCTGCTGATCGGAATATTAGTTTCTACAGTGCGGGTTATCCCAAGACTTCCGTACAAAAAGTCAAAAATCTCTGAAGGAACTGTACTTAAAAAGCAGTGTAGGGACGGTATTCCCCAAACAATATCATAATTAGTTGAAGTACTATCAACTTCTCCTCTGGCAAAATATTTATGATCTATCTCCACTTTGTTAAAGAGCATTTGATTCTGCCATTTTTCTTTTCCTTTATCGCTTATGATACTGCTTCCGTTCTTTATAGGTATATAAGTTGAAATAACGCAGCTAATAATCACTGCAAAAAGTACAATAATATCTCTTATAACACTCTTTGCATGTTTAATGCCCTTTTTTTCTGCCAGTCTATATCCGAAATTCTTGGGAACCACAAAAACAACCAAAAGAAGTAAAAGGCATAGAATCGCAGTTCCTACCGCATCCCTGAGAAAAATGGCATTATTTTCTGTCATATTAAACAATACTGTGTTACCGGCATCATCCTTTGAAGGCAGAAAATATACTACGATAAATAGCAAAAACATAAGTACAGCAATGATCGCGCCTTTTTTAATCTGAGGAGATTTGCCTCTCTCAGCTGCCTGCGCAGTCATAAGGCACATAACAAGGATGGGCATATAATACCACCTTGCATAATATGCTGAATTAAACATTGAAAATGCTGAATTTAGTACAGGAATAAATGCTGTAATAAAACAGATTATCAGCATTGTCTTTTCCCAGTTTTTCTTTTTCCGGTTAAGCATAAAGTATGCTATGACGCCGGACATTCCAAACATAGGAACATAGGCTGCCAGGGATGCATTTTTTACGGTAGTTGTGTAAAAAAGTGTTCCTTTTCCAATGATATCAGGAAGCATTGACACTGCTTTTAGCATGTCCCATAACATTTTCATGCTGGGATAAATAAGCATATCATAGCCTTCTATATAATTATCAAGTCTGGTATTTCCTTTAATACCTGCATATGCCTGCAAAAGAAAGAATCCCGCAAGCATGATTCCCATAACACCGCCAATTAAAGCCTTGTTAAACATTCTGAGATTGTTGGCAAGTGTATTATGAATCGCATATCTTACAACATAATAGATCAGTAAAAAGACAACCTGTCCAAAGAAAAAGTAATAGTTGACTATGGACATAAAAGCTGTCATTAGCGCAAATGCAATAAGTCTTAATCCAAAAGGCTCTCTGTCTTCATCCTTCCCATCATCCGAGTGCATCAGATTTTCAAAGCATAATAGGTACAGCGGAAAAAATGCAACTGAATCCGTAAAGTGATTAAAAACAATGTTACATGCATTAAATCCCGAAAAAGCGTACAGATAACCGCCAATCATTGCATAACTTATTTTTCCAATATATCTTCTGATGTAAAGAAATGCACAGCACGCGGCAGTTGCATATTTTAAAGCCATTAAAAAAGGCATCAGATACGGAATTGCGCTCTCGTCAAAAAGCATCGTAATCCAAAAGAACGGACTGCCCCAAAGGTAAAACGAGAAATCGCCCGCCATGGTACCGCCAAGGTCAATATTCCAATTCCAAAAAAAGTCTCCGTTCTGAACCGCTCTGTGAGCTGCTATATAAAACGGTATCTGCTGTACGTTATAATCGCCGTAATAAAAAAATGGTAAACCTCTTTTTATAAATATAGGAAGGACTGCCAAAACATACATGAGAAATGAACTTGCAAACATAATAAGCGGTGTCTGCCATCTTCTCTCTTTTTTGTTGTAGTCCACAAAAGAAACTGTCATTCTATACTCCCGGAAAACAAAACCAATACCTTGTTTACTATTGAATAAAAGAGTGCCATTGCATGATGACACTCTTTTTATATTAGTCTAAATTTCTAACATTTTCAACGTAAGGGAGATTATGAAAATATAAGTCACTTTTTAGTCGGCAAAATAAGCAACTTGTTATTAGTTGTTGATAAGCTTGTCTGATTCATTGTTCCAGCTGTAAAGCTTTCTGATTTCTTCACCAATCTTCTCTGATGGATGCTCAGCGTGAAGCTTTCTCATAGCCTGGAAGTGAACCTGTCCGCCAGCCTCAGACATATCAAGAAGGAATTCTTTTGCAAACGTACCATCCTGGATGTCAGCAAGGATCTTCTTCATAGTTTTCTTTGTCTCGTCTGTGATGAGCTTAGGACCTGTTACGTAATCACCGTACTCAGCTGTATTAGAGATAGAATATCTCATTCCCGCAAAGCCTGACTGATAGATAAGGTCTACAATAAGTTTCATCTCATGTACGCACTCAAAGTATGCATTTCTTGGGTCATAGCCTGCTTCAACAAGAGTATCGAAACCAGCCTGCATAAGTGCGCATACACCGCCGCAAAGAACAGCCTGCTCACCAAAGAGGTCTGTTTCTGTCTCTGTTCTGAATGTTGTCTCCAAAAGTCCTGCTCTAGCGCCACCGATTCCTGCGCCGTATGCAAGTGCAAGATCAAGTGCCTTTCCTGTAGCATCCTGCTCTACAGCTACAAGGCAAGGTGTTCCCTTTCCAGCCTGATACTCAGAACGAACTGTGTGTCCAGGAGCCTTAGGAGCGATCATAGCTACGTCAACATCCTTAGGAGCCTTGATAAGTCCAAAATGAACATTGAAACCATGAGCAAACATAAGCATGTTTCCAGGCTGAAGGTTTGGCTCGATATCTTCTCTGTACATCTTAGCCTGCTTCTCATCATTTATAAGAATCATGATGATATCAGCCATCTTTGCAGCCTCTTTTGTATTGTAAACCTTAAGTCCCTGAGCTTCTGCCTTAGCTTTGCTCTTTGAGCCTTCATAAAGACCGATAATTACGTTGCAGCCTGAATCTTTTAAGTTAAGAGCGTGAGCATGTCCCTGAGAACCATAACCGATAATAGCAATAGTCTTGCCCTCAAGTAATGATAAGTTGCAATCTTCCTGGTAAAAAATACGTGCTTCCTGTGACATCTTTTTTCCTCCAATAAATTTAATAAGCTATTTAAGTAGCATAAATAACTGTGACAATATATCTTAATCTTGCAAAAGCAAAACTAAAATCATTCATCCAAATATATGATATGGTCTGTTCCTCTTCCAAGTCCTGCAATACCTGTCCTTGCAAGTTCAAGAATCTCTCTTCCCTCAAGAAGCTTTAAGAATGCATCAATCTTGGACTGGTTACCTGTAATTTCAATTATCAATGAATCCGGGCTTACATCAACAATGTTTCCTCTGAAAATATTGGCTGTTGCAAGTATGCTCTGTCTGTCTTCCGCTTCCGCTCTGACCTTGACCATTGCAAGTTCCCTGTAAACACTGTCTTCCGGGATGAGTTCATGAATATCTCTGACATCTACAAGCTTGGCAACCTGCTTCTCAATCTGATCCAGAATAACATCATCTCCGGATGCAACTATCGTAATTCTCGTAAATCTCGGATCTGCAGTTATGCCTGCTGTAATACTCTCAATGTTGTAGCCTCTTCTTGAGAATAAACCCGATATTCTTGATAACGTACCGGGATTATTATCAACCAAAAGCTGAAATACTTTTTTTCGCATTTTTGCTCTCCTTTGAGCCTTGATTTGTTCAGTAATTCCGCTTGTGCTTTTGCACTTTAAAGTGCAAATTTGTGACTATTGTTTTTTGTGTGATTTTTGTGATTTTTTGAATTGCAGTTGCTGAATCTGAACTAATTTAAGATTGATTATACCACTCTATTCGAACATGTCAACCATTTAATCTTTTAAACTTTAAATCGTAAATACTTTACAGTGTTAAAGTGTGGTCTGAATAATAAAAAGAAGCATTTCAAGTCTTACATTGCTTAGTTCAAAAACAATGCAGTCCTGAAACACTCCTTTTTCTCTTTTTTCAAATTTTAATTAACCAAACTATATGCTTGCAAATAAATGCCATCACCCTAAAAGTTCCATGAGCTGATCCTTTGACATATTCATGAGAGACTCGCTCTCACCATTTAATATTGCATCCGCAAGGTCTTTCTTTGCATTCTGCATTTCTATTATCTTCTCTTCAATTGTATCCTTTGCAATAAGCTTGAATACAGAAACTTTTTTAGTCTGTCCGATTCTGTGTGCTCTGTCTGTAGCCTGATTCTGAGCCGCAAGATTCCACCATGGATCATAATGGATCACCACATCTGCTCCAACGAGATTAAGCCCTGTTCCTCCTGCTTTCAGTGAAATAAGGAACAATGGAATGTCATTTTCATTAAATGCATGCACAAGCTTTATTCTCTCTTCCTTGGAGGTCTGACCGGTTATTTTGTAATACTCTATTCCTGCCATCTTTAGGTCTTTTTCCAAAAGCTCAAGCATTGATGTGAACTGTGAGAAAAGAAGTATCTTATGTCCGCCATCAATCGCGCTCTGCACAAGTTCGATGCAAGACTGTCTCTTAGCCGATTCTCCCTTATATCCTGCAGTAATAAGTTCAGGATCACAACATATCTGCCTTATCTTGGTAAGTTCAGCAAGAACTTTTAGCCTGTCTTTTCCTGACTTGTACTCTTCGCTTTCAAGAATGCGTTTCATGTGAGTTACCTGTGCATCGTAAAGCTTTCTCTGAGCAGAATCAAACTTAGAAAATCTCACTTCTTCCATCTTATCCGGAAGGTCTTTTAACACATTCTCCTTAAGTCTTCGAAGAATAAATGGTCCAACCATATTCTTTAGCTGCTTCGTGATCTCTTCATCCTTGTATTTGGTGATCGACGTTTCAAAATCACTCTTAAATCTGTCATAAGTATAAAGAAATCCCGGCATCAGGTAGTCAAATATGCTCCACAGTTCGCTTAATCTGTTCTCGATAGGAGTTCCGGTAAGTGCAAATCTATGGACACTTTTTATCACCTTGACTGACTTACTTGCAGCTGCAGATGCATTCTTTATGTACTGTGCCTCATCAATGATCTCATAATCAAACTCAAGGTTCTCATATAGTCCTATATCTCTTTTTAACAGATCATAGGAAGTTACAAGGACTTCAGGCATAGTCTTGCCTGATAAAAGCTTCTTTCTCTCTGCCTGAGTTCCTGTGACAGTCGCAACTTTTAAGTCCGGTGCAAAGCGCTTGAATTCCTCTTCCCAGTTATAGACAAGAGATGCAGGGCAAACTATAAGTGACGATATCTTTTTCTTATCTTTTTTGGCAATTTCCTTTTTGCTAAGTAAAAGAGTTATTACCTGCAAAGTCTTACCAAGTCCCATGTCATCAGCTAAAATACCGCCAAATCCAAGTTCTGACAAAGTGGAAAGCCACTTAAATCCGTATTCCTGATAGCCTCTAAGCACCTTTGTAAGGCTTTCCGGCACATCTATGTCAGCATCTTTTACAGCATTGAAGTTTCTCACCAGATTCTTAAAGTTTTTGTCTCTGTCAGATGCTATCTCATCATGCTCTTCCAAAAGCTTATTGATATAGATTGCACGATAAAGAGGCAGATGCAGCTTTCCATTTGTAAATTCCTTAGCAGAAATACCCATAGCCTGCATAGTTGCCACAAGTTCCTCTAAGGTATCATCCTGATCAAGCTTTATGAATTCACCATTACCAAGTCTGAAGAATTTTTTCTTTTTGCGATAGCTCTCAAGAAGCTCCAATAATTCATCCTCTGACATATCATCTGTTGAAACATTAAGATTCAATATCCCACTTTCAACAGAAACGCCCAGTCTAACTGTAGGAGTTTTCCTGATCTTAAGCTTTTCAAAGTCTTTGCTTGCCTTGATTTCTCCGATAGCCATCAGATTCCTAATCCCATCGCTGAGAAAATCGAAGGTGTTTTCGCCTGTCTTCTCACAGAAAAAAGACTCGCCATCATCGGTTGAAGGAAGATGCTCCATAAGCACTTTTATAGCCTTTTGTTCAAAGATAATGTCCCTGTCGTCCGGAAGCGGATAATCAGAATCACAAAGGCGATGCAGTTTTATCTCTTTATCATCGTAGCTTGCAGAAACACTGCCTAAGATATTATCTTCATCCACGTCAAGATAATAGGTTATATTGCACTCCGGTGGAAGGGCTTCATGCAGCTTTTGGGGATTTTCCTCTATAACTTCTATCTCAGGCGCTTCCATCATCTGAGGCAATATGCGGTAATAGAATTCTGAGATATTTTTCTTTCCAATGTTAAAAGAAGCCTTTGAATTATGTGCATTTTTCATAAGCAGCTTCATTATTGGAGACAGCTCATTAATTCTAAAAAGAACTCCTTTTTCTTCATCAATGATATAATTGTAATCCTTCCCCTTAAACATCTGAGGAAGAGTCGCATTAACGCTTATTCCTGTAAATCTCTCATTAGCGTCAGTGATGTTCTCAATATTTACCTGACATTTAGCTTTTCCATCACCGATAGACAGCTTTGACAGCACCTTTTCCCCTGCCCTCGAGTAACCTGTTATCTCATACGTTTTTCCATAAGCAATATCATAAAACTTGTCGAGAAGTTCAGGTGAAAGCTGTATCTTATCCTTAAGTCCGGCTTTCTCAAAACCATACGAAACCATGGTTTTGAATCGTTCCATAAGATAGTCTGCCTCAACCTTGGCATCTTCTATCAGGTCATAGATTTTTTCAGCATCTGCATCAAGATCAAAATCCATAAAAGAAATTGAGCTACTCTTACCAAGTTTTAAGCTCCCATATTTATTCCTGGCATCCATAAGCTCCGGAATACTCTTTAAAACATAAAGTTTTTCTATTCCAACTTTAAAGCCCAAAAACAAATTAAGATGATTTTCAAAAGAGCCGACTGAAATCTTAGGTTCAAGCCTTATCACCTTGCCTTTTTCTACATTTTCATCAATATTTTGAATGCTTGATATCTGCTTATAACCAGCTAGTATTTTTTCACCAAAAAGATCCGTGTCATCTCCGGGATTATATTTGGCAATATATTCATCCGCAAGTAAGAGAAGTGCCAACTGATGCTCACAAATATTCTTGTAAAAGCTGCTATAATACCCATAATAATCGTGATTGTTCTTATGGGCACCAAAACAATCTGAACTCATTATTTTTTCTTTTGAAAAAGTAATCCTTACAGATATAGGATAAGCTCTGTTGTCTGTAACTTCGCCCTCAAATCTGATTACAAGGTCTCCCTTTGCTTCATAATATGATTGCATGTAAAAAAGATCTGTATGTTTGATCTTTATCTTATTTTTCTTAATAAGTTCCCTTGCATCTTCTAACTTTTCGGCAGAAATCTCGGCAGATTCAAGGATATTTCTTATATTGAAATAGGTATTTCCATTATCAGATTTAAGATTCAGGTCATCAAGCGCACTATCAGGATTTTCATGGTCCCAATGAAACATAACTGCCGCTTCATGCTTGCAACGAAAGCCATCCCTTGCATAAGCGCAGTCACATGAAAATCTATATTTGCCTGTATTTAATCCATCAATTCTCACATTATAGACATGTGTTCCGACTACTCTTGCAACACAGCTATTACCAGTCTGTGCAAAGCCTTTTACTCTTCCATTATTATGATAATTGTTTCCCCTGTCTAAAATCTGGGACGTAAAATACCTGTTCCAATCTTTCATTTATTCTTTCCTTCGCAAACATTCAATATAACGTGCAATTCTTACACACAAGGGCAATTATATCATTTCGACAATGAATATTAAAGAAAAAGCTTCCGAAAAAGGGAATGAGATAATGAACGTTCTCACTCCTGAATCATTTTCTCACGAAATGTGAAGCATAGTGCACATTTATGTCTGAACATTAACGATAATAATTCAAAAAATGCCTGCAACAGAAAAACTCTATCGCAGGCATCCTAAAACAATTATTTTATTCTACAACTTCTACAAGTTCGATATCGAAATTAAGCTCTTTTCCAGCCATTTCATGATTAGCATCAAAAGTAATCTTTGTTTCGTCTTTCTCTTTGACAGTAACAGGAACAGGACGTCCATAGATGTCCTGAAGATAAACTTTCTGTCCAACTGTAAGATCTTCTGAACCGGGAAGCTCTGAAATATTCATGGTAACTATAGCATCAGGATCAAACTCGCCATAAGCTTCTGCCGGTTCTAAATGAATGCTCATTTTTTCACCAACATTCATATTTGCAACAGCAGCATCAAATCCATGAATCATCATTCCCACACCGCATACAAATTCAAGTGGAGTTCCTCTGTCATAAGATGAATCAAAAACAGTTCCGTCATTAAATGTTCCCTTATAATGTGTACGACAAGTCTTTCCAACATTCTTGCCTTCCATTATTGGTTCCATATGACAGCCACCGCAGCCACCACAACCACCGCCGCAGCCTTCTTCATCATCGCCACAGCTACCACAGCCTGAGCATCCATCTTCCTCGCTGTCGCCACAGCTGCCGCATGAACCCTCGTCATCATGATTTCCGCAGCCATGTCCATCATCATGATTTCCACAAGTATGACCTTCTCCATGATGGTCACAGTTCACTCCTGAGCTTTCAAGCTCGCCGCGAAGATAAGCTTCCACTGCCTCATCAGCATCTCCAGATGCGCCGGCGCATACATCTATGCCATTTTCTGTAAGAGCTGCATAAGCACCGCCGCCAAGACCGCCACAGATAAGTGTGTCTATTTCTTCTCCTGCTAATAGTCCTGCAAGAGCTCCGTGTCCGTTGCCATCAGAACCTATTATCTCTGATGAAAGCACTTTTCCATCCTCTACATTGTAAACCTTGAACTGCTCAGTATGTCCAAAGTGCTGGAAAATCTGGCCATTATCATATGTTACTGCTATTTTCATTAAATAAAAACCTCCAAATAATGCACTACAATCAACTACAAAATATCTGAATCATTTTCTCGCAAAATGCGCATAACAGTAACAATAATCTCAGATTTTCATTGATTAGTCAACCTTTTTTACAATGTGATCCTTATCCTTAAAAATGTGATAAGCAGGAATGCATCCACGAACAGAAGAAAGCGGATAAATATTGCACCATCTTCCAATTACAGTTCCTGGATTAAGAACACTGTTACAACCAACTTCAACATTATCTCCAAGCATGGCACCCATTTTCTTAAGTCCGGTCTCAACCTGATCATCAGCTCCATTCTTAACTACTATAAGTTTCTTATCACTCTTGACATTAGATGTGATGGAGCCAGCTCCCATGTGGGCCTTGAAACCAAGAATAGAATCACCAACATAGTTATAGTGTGGAACCTGAACCTTATTAAAAAGAATGACATTCTTAAGCTCTGTTGAGTTACCTACAACTGCTCCTTTTCCTACGATTGCGCTTCCTCTGATGAAAGCACACTGTCTAACCTCGGCATCTTCATCAATGATGCAAGGTCCTCCGATAAAAGCTGAATCAAACACCTTTGCACTCTTGGCAACCCAAATATTCTCGCCTCTCTTTTCATATTTATCAGAAGGAAGTTTATTTCCAAGTTCAATGATATAATCCTTGATTCCTGCAAGAAGCTCCCATGGATACTCCTTGGTTTTCATATAATCCGCTGCAATAGTTTCGTTTAAATCATACATGTTTGAAATCTTGAATTCTTCCATAACTTATTATCCTTTCTCCTGTTCATCTTTTTTCTTACTCTTTGTTCTTGTTTTTGTACTTTTCTTGGTTGCATCTTCCTTATAATTCGATGATACATAAGCAAATCTTGACATAAGCAGATTTCTGTAATCATTGTTTTTTACAAGATTTGTGCGTTTGCTTACAAAATCATCAAGTTTACTCATATATTCTTCTTCCGAAATATTACCCTCTGCAACGCCTGTGAGACCTTTTTCCCAGCTTGCTGTAAGTGCCGGATTAAGCATTGGTTTCATTGAACAGGCAACAGTCTCATAAACCATTTCTCCCATCTGAGTAGGTGTGATTATCTGAGTTTTCTTATTAAGATTTAAGTATTTTATATTTACCAGTTTAGTTAATATTCCTGCTCTGGTAGCACTTGTTCCAATACCAGAACCTTTTATCTGAGCGCGCAGTTCCTCGTCTTCTATGAACTGACCGGCATTTTCCATTGTAAGAATAATTGTTCCGGAATTATACCTTTTGGGAGGAGAAGTCTCACCTTCTTTTATACAGAACTCAGAAAGTTTTAGTAAATCTTTCTTTTTCAATTTCTGAAGATATTCAAATAATTCCTCATCAGTCACTGTCTGTTCCTCATTGTCCTGAGCCTGCGTATTTTCTCCATCGTCTTCGTTTCTCTTCTTATTCTTAAAAAAAGAATAATCCATAACATGAAGATATCCCTTGGCAGTAAGTATCTTAAAGTTAGCAAAAAAGTGCTCTCTTTTTCCCGGATTTGCAATATTCTCGGCAGATACTTCAAGTGCCACCTTCTGATAGGTCGCCGGTGGATAAAAAATAGCAAGAAATCTTCGAACAATTATCTCGTACACCTTCGCAGATGTCGGGCTAAGTGTAGAAAGCGCAGAGAGTCCCTGTCCTGTAGGAATTATCGCATAGTGGTCGGTAATAGCCTTATCATTTACATATCGGCTTTTTTCTATTCCCTTATGTGCCTCATGCTGAAGAATGGACTTTGCAAAAATACTGCAGGTCTCATACGAAGTAAGTCCCGAAATATTCTTATCTATCACCTTTGCAATTGCACTTGAAAGCACTCTTGCATCAGTTCTTGGATAGGTAGTCAATTTTTTCTCGTATAATTCCTGAGCCACAGCCAGCGTTTCATCCGGATTTATCTTAAAGAATCTCGAACAGTCATTTTGAAGTTCCGCAAGATTGTATAAAAGAGGCGCATTCTTAACTTCTTTCTTTTTCTCACATTTTTCTACAGAAACATCAATAGGAGTCTGAAGTGCCACTTCTTTTCCATCACTGTCTTCCTTAAATTCAGCTCCGTTCATGCCAACTAAAGATGCAATCAGTTTCTTTGCACTTTCCTCTGTCTTAAATCCCTTTTCACTATATAGTTCCGGTGAATTGTCAAAATAGGAATCCGGAGTAACTCTCCACTCCGCATCACATTTTTTACCATTAATATCCACGCCGCCTATAACGCGGTAAAATGGTGTTTTAACAAATTCTCTGATTTCTCTTTCCCTGTCTACAACTATTCCAAGCACACAGGTCATTACCCTGCCGACAGAAATAACACACTTTTCTATATTCAAATAGTTTTTTATCGAATATGCATATTTTAATGTAAGAGCCCTTGAGAAATTGATTCCCATCAGATAATCTTCTTTTGCCCGTAAAAAAGCTGCTGCACCAAGGTTATCATATTCACTGTCATCCTTAGCTTCTCTGATGCCTCTTAGGATTTCTTCTTCAGTCTGAGAATCAATCCAGACTCTCTTTCTTACCTTGCCTGTAACTCCTGCCTGCATGTCAACAAGACGATATATATATTCACCTTCTCGTCCTGAGTCAGTGCATATATATATCGTCTCAACATCAGCCCTATTAAGTAATTCCTTTACTATTCTGAATTGCTTAGAGACATTTCCAATGACTTCATATTTAAAGTCAGTCGGAATAAATGGAAGGGTGTCAAGTGCCCACCTCTTATACTTTTCATCGTAGACTTCCGGGTAGCTCATGGTTACCAGATGTCCAACGCACCATGTAACTATTGCCTCGTCAGACTCCAGGTAACCATCTCTCCTGGAAAAATTGATTTTCAAAGCGGCTGCAAATGCCTGTGCGACACTTGGTTTTTCCGCAATATAAACTGATTTATTAGCCATTTGTTAATTCATCTATGCCGATCAACTTAAGACTTTCAGGTGATTTCACGGCAGCATTCTTCAGCCATGAATCAAAGCCTGTCGTTGAAAAAAGATAGATCACATCTCCCTCAAGTCTTGCTTTTCTTGCGTCAGAATGCAATTTAACATAATCCGCATGGGTAGCCATTCTCTCCCAGAAACTCATTCCGAAAGCAGTGTCACCCACATCGCTCTGTGCAACAAAATCTATGTTGCCTTCCTTGCCAAGCCATGGACCCTCATCCTCAATATTAAAAGGAAACTGTCCCTGCTCTTCAATGTTCAGGATATATTCTCTGCAGACATTCTTGAAGTATTCACTAACATAAGTTTGCATTCCCGCAGATATAAATATATCATAAAATTGCTCCGGTGGCATTAACATAAGATTACTTTCATTCGGATAGATAAATTTAAAGTAAAAATCTATCAATGGATCAGCAATTTTGTACACACCTTTCATAACATTTTCCCTGCCGGCATTTCCAAATGAAAATGCTTTGTACGCAAAGTCATGATGAATAAGTGTCTTAATATAAACTGAGATCTTCGCACGGGAAAAACCTGTCGCATGATAAATATCATTCAGTTTATTAACTCCCCTTGCCATCTCTGCCAAAAGAGTATGATAAACAGAGGTTTCCCTTAAATTCTGCTCAGTAAGCCTTACAGCCTCATTTCTTAAGAATGCTCCCTCACACAAAAAATTCTTACAAATATTTTCTTTAAAAGAAAGAGCTTCATCAAAGAAATCCCAAAGTCCTGTCTGACCGCCCAAAACAGAGTAGGTCATAACAGCATCCAGATAAGACA
The DNA here is from genome assembly GCF_900112195.1 of Butyrivibrio sp. YAB3001. GTDB lineage: Bacteria > Bacillota > Clostridia > Lachnospirales > Lachnospiraceae > Butyrivibrio. The sequence continues at coordinate 62,309 of NZ_FOKR01000008.1, read as the reverse complement.
TATTTGGAAAATATGCTCTCATCTCCTTGAAACTAAGAGGTTTTATTTTCTTAAAACCAGCGATTGAACCTGCCAGATCCCCAAGCTCGGAAACCATATTGTTTTCAACCCAGTTTATATCATTGCTGATAAGTAAAACAAGAATCTGCTTCTTATTGTTCTTCACGAAGGAAACCATTTTCTTCATGAACTGATCAGAACCTCTAACAATATTTTCAAAATTCCTTATCATCAGCACAAAAGAATTGGTATCGGATTTTTTATCGATAGCGTCAAAAATATCATTAAAATCCGGGTATTCGTCGAGTATCGCTCCATCATTGCCCAGTTCTTTCCCCCATAGATAAAGTTGCTCTTTGGTCGAAGCAGATCTGGCAGAATAAAAGCAATAACTCTTATCCTCGATAAAAGAAGTAAGTAAAGTAGTCATATCAATATTCTTGTGTCCGTAGACCACAAGAATATTTGATACTCCACTTTCATAATATCTGTTTAGAAAATTAAGGTCATTTTGTCTTAGTGCTTTCATACGCGCGCCCAACCATGCTGTAAAACAATCACACACAAACAGATGATCTCTTGTACTGACACATACATTTTAAAAATCACAGCACACTAGAATCTGCAACCATCACTTTTTATTTATATATCCACTTGCCTTCAATAATTCTGCACATTCAACTGCACCACCTGCTGCACCGCGAAGTGTGTTATGTGAAAGGCCTACAAACTTCCAATCGTAGATTGTATCTTCACGAAGTCTTCCGATACTTACTCCCATGCCGTTCTCATAGTTAACATCCAAAGTAATCTGAGGTCTGTTATCTTCCTGCATATACTGAATAAACTGCTTAGGAGCGCTTGGAAGTCCAAGTTCCTGTGGAAGTCCTGAGAATTTCTCAAGTTTTTCGATAAGTTCTTCTTTTGAAGGATTCTTCTTAAACTTAACAAATGCTGCAGCTGTATGTCCATAAAGAACCGGAATTCTGATACACTGACATGTAATCTTAACATCATCAGCTGGTACGATCACGCCGTTTTCAATCTTACCCCAGATTCTGAGAGGCTCTTTCTCAGATTTTTCTTCTTCTCCTGAAATAAAAGGAATAACATTTCCAACCATCTCAGGCCACTCTTCGAAGTTCTTTCCTGCACCTGAAATTGCCTGGTATGTTGTTGCAACCACCTCATATGGCTCATACTCTTTCCACGCTGTAAGTGCCGGTGTATAACTCTGGATTGAGCAGTTAGGCTTAACAGCAATGAAACCATTTGTTGTGCCCAGTCTTTTTTTCTGATACTCAATAACATCCATATGCTGAGGGTTGATCTCAGGAATGATCATAGGTACATCAGGAGTCCATCTGTGTGCAGAGTTATTTGATACAACAGGTGTCTCTGTCTTTGCATATTCTTCCTCGATGTGTTTGATCTCATCCTTGGACATATTTACAGCCGAGAGAACAAAATCAACATCTTCAGAAACGCCCTTTACATCTGTAACATCTTTAACAACAAGATTCTTTACTGAATCAGGAATAGCGCCATCCATCTTCCATCTGTTTCCTACAGCCTCTTCATAAGTCTGTCCTGCGCTACGTGGGCTTGCTGCAATAGTCTTAACTTCAAACCATGGATGGTTATTAAGAATAGAGATAAATCTCTGTCCTACCATGCCTGTTCCGCCTAATACAGCTACCTTTAACTTGTCACTCATAATAAAACTCCTCCTAATATATGATTATTCTTTTATTAACAAAAATTAGCAAAACTCTTACGACAAACTAAAGCTTGTCAAAAACTCATCATTTATACTCATAACCTTTTTCATTGCATCAGGACTTGGAGCGCCGATTGTCAGACGCTTCTTGACGCAAGTTTCAAGGCTTATAGCATCATAAATATCTTCTTCAAAGCTTTCAGAAAAAGTCTTAAGTTCCTGAAGACTAAGATCATCTATCGCACATTTTTTATCGATGCAGTGAAGAACAAGTCGGCCAATCACCGAATGAGCATCTCTAAATGGCATGCCCTTATTAACAAGATAATCAGCTGCATCGGTTGCATTCGTAAAGCCCAGCATCGCGCTCTTTTCCATAGCAGCCTTATCAAATTTAAGTGTAGCAAGCATATCTGTAAAAAGAGTAAGACAATTCTGTGTATTATCAATCGCATCAAAGAAAGCTTCTTTATCCTCCTGCATATCCTTGTTATACGCAAGTGGTATTCCCTTCATAGTTGTCAAAAGTGACATCAGATCACCATAGACGCGGCCTGTCTTTCCTCTTACAAGTTCAGCAATGTCCGGATTCTTTTTCTGAGGCATTATGCTGCTTCCTGTAGAATATGCATCATCTATGATCACAAAATGATACTCATTGGAATTCCAGATGATTATTTCCTCACTAAACCTTGAAAGATGCATCATCACAGTAGAAAGCGCAGCCATAAATTCTATAAGGTAGTCCCTGTCAGATACTGAATCCATACTATTTAAAGTCGGACCGTAAAAGCCAAGAAGCTCTGCAGTGTACTCTCTGTCAAGCGGATAGGTTGTTCCTGCAAGTGCACCTGCTCCTAGAGGACAATAATTCATTCTGTTTAAGATATCCTTCATTCTAAGAAGGTCTCTCTTAAACATTTCAAAATATGCACCAAGATGATGCGCAAGTGTTACCGGCTGAGCCTTCTGAAGATGAGTAAAACCAGGCATATATGTCTCAAGATTATCCTTCATCATTCCATCAAGAACTTTGAGGACATTTAGTAAAAGTTCGGACATTCTGATAACTTCAGACTTGGCATACAATCTCATGTCAAGCGCAACCTGATCATTTCTGCTGCGGCCAGTGTGAACCTTCTTGCCTGCATCACCGATTCTCTCAATAAGATTTGCCTCTAAGAAACTGTGAATATCTTCATATTTGTTAGTGATCTCAAGCTGACCGTTTTGTACATCAGTAAGTATTGAATCCAGTCCCTTGCAAATGGCGTCCTTCTCATCATCACTGATTATTCCCTGTTTAGCCAGCATCTGGGCATGTGCTTTGCTTCCGGTTACATCTACTTCCAAAAATCTCTTGTCAAAGGATATTGATGCATTAAAATCCCAAGCCAGTTCATTAATACTGCCGGTAAATCTTCCACCCCAAAGCTGCGCCATTTCTATTCTCCTCAAAATGTTATATTCAAATATTTCTCTTAAAATGTATAAAAGATGAATAATCCAGCACTTGTTCTGTATACATATTCATTTTTGATACTTTTATGAGTTAAAGTTCTAAAAAACTATAAAGAAAACTTAACATATTCAAAAGCGCTAAACAACCCTAAATATTGCACAAATCTTTTTAATATATATACAAATTATTGTGAATAAAAACAAATGTCCGCCCACAAAAGACATTTTATATGTTTTTAAATACGTAATATGTAAGAAAAAATACATACCATGAAGTTGCAAGCAACTCTTTGCACGCCAGTCGCATCCATAACGGAGTTTTTTTATTGAACAGGCATTTCCTATTCAACAAAAAGACAGTTATACCCGACACAGTTCTTTATATGAACCGGGTATAACTGTCCTTTAATTAAATTCAGAGTGAAATAACATCACCAATTTCAGGAAGTATTATTTTCCCTGCCTTCTCAGACTTAAGCTGTTCAGGTCTAAAACTATGAAGCGGTATAAGAATCCTGGGCTGTATTTCATCCACAGTCTTCCTGAGATAATATGGTTCAGCATGACCTCCAAGTCCACATCTTTCAACATTTATCCCTATAGCATCAAGCATCTTGTAAAAAATTCCAAAGGAAGGATCGTAATCTCCAAGCGGAGCGCCATCCATATGCAAATACTTTGATATAACTGGCGCAAGGTCAAAGAGTTCATAACTGTCCTTGTAATCCTGCTGAAGGACATATGCTTTAGGATTTTCCAAAAGATCTTTTCTTGTAACAACAGGATGATCTTTTATGCGTGGAGCCGATATTGTTCCGCCTTCAGGTAAATAAACAGAAAAATCATCCTCATAGAATGCTGCAACATATTCAGCCTGGATCTGATCAAGCACCAGAGTTCTGCCATTTTTCTTTATAATCTCGCAAAAATGATGAACTCTCTCCACATTACGGTTGTAATTATTTATGACGATAAGTCCCTCTTCATTTGCAGAATAGTCAGCCACTTTCTCAAGTAATGTATATTCACTGCTCTCTCTTTCAGGTTCTGTAAGGGAAAGAGTATCAACATCAGCAAAGCTGATAGTAACGCCTTCACTTATCATAACATCGGCGCCTTTACATTTCTCAGCAAAACCTCTGCTTATTTCAGGATGGTAGCCGTGGAAACGGTAGTCTCCCGTGTAACAGATTTTTCCTTCTTTCGTCTCTATCAAAAATCCACATGCGCCAATAACATCATGGTCAACCTGGACACATGTGACCTTAATATCTTCAACCGTAAATGATGCGTCGTAATCAACCGGAATCACATTTGAGTGTTCCCTGTACTCAAGCTCACCCATAATTCCCATTTCATGATATAGAGTTGCAGAATCACTGCTCATATAAACAGGCAGTTCCTGCGCCAATGCGCCAAGACCTCCCATATGATCAATATGCATATGTGAGATTATCACAAAAACCTGCTTATCAGTGTCGCCATAAGCTTTTTTGCCAAGCTTATCTGCAATATTTTTTTCATAGACACCATCAAGTGAATTTAAAATTCCAAGCTTTATATAATCAAGTACCTCATTTCCTTTTCTGACAGATACCTTTGAATCAATTCTGTCAGAATTGGAATAACCAAAATCAAAAATACAGATTGCCTTGTCTGTCTCAACAGCAACAACTGTTCCGCCTATTTCCTTTAATCCACTATAAAATCTTAAATTAGTCATTTATTTTCCTCATAAGTAAAAACTTAAACAGAAAAGGGGAGCTAAAGCTCCCCTCCCTAAAGATGTAAAAATACCGAATCCATCAGTATTTGCAATAATTAATACTGAGCGTTGATTGCACCAACTACAGTATCAAGCCATGTCTGAGCATCAGCCTTGTCATAAACAAGTGATTCAACAGTTGAAGGAACTGTGCTTCTGATATCATTTGATGCATCAAATGTAGGTGAGAAGAAGAAGTCCTTAGCCTGTGCATAGCAAGCAGCTGCGCAAACATTCTCTTCCATGTATGCCTTGTAATCAGCTGTCTCATAAGAAGACTGTCTGATTGGAAGGTAACCTGTTCCTACTGCCCACTTTGTAACTGCATCTGTGCTTGTGATGTACTTGAGGTATTCCCAAGCTGCAAGCTGCTTGTTTGAATCCTGTGAGAACATAACAATGTTTGTTCCAGCCATGTTAGCTGCCTTCTGAACGTTTCCTGGAAGTGGAGCTACACCAAGATCCCATCCTTCAGCCTTGATGTAAGAAACACCTGCTGAAGATCCAACATAGCTAGCGATCTGCTGGTTGCTGAGAACGTTTGAGAAGTATCCATCCTCACCAACAAGACGAGCATAACCATTGTTGTAAAGACCTGAAAGGTATGTAAATGTCTCAAGACCCTTATCATCGTTGAACTTAGCACCTGTTGCATCAACATAGTCGCTTCCGTTCTGGTGAAGAGAAGCCTCAACTGCACCAGCAAGGTCATCATAACCGATGAAGGCAATGTTCTTTGAATCCATAACTGTCTTAGCAGCAGCCTCAACATCAGCCCATGTCTCAGGAACAGCGATTCCTAATTCATCAAGCATTGTCTTGTTGTAGAAAAGAACATAAGTTGACTTATTGTAAGGAACAGCGTGGATGAATCCGAATTCTGAACACTCATCACGATATGCTGAAACGATGTCATCCCAGTTGTCAAAATCATTTGCTACAAAATCATCAAGCTTAACGATTTTGTCAAGGTAAGGTGTAAGCCAGTTATTATAAGCCTGTGCAAGATCTGGAAGAGCATCTGCTGCAGCGCTTGCCTGAAGCTTTGTCTGAAGATCGCCATATGCGCCCTGGTTTACAAGAGTAACCTTAATTCCATATTCGTTTGAGTTGTTGAACTCATCTGTGATTTCTGAAAGAACTGACTCAAGATTACCATTCATAGCATGCCAGAAAGTAATTTCTGTTGCCTCAATATTCTTAGCCTCTGTTGTAGCTGCAGCCTCTTCTGTTGTAGAAGCTGTATCAGCTGCTGGTTCAGCTGTCTCAGATGTCTGCTCTGTTGCCTGAGTGTCTGTTGTTGTCTCAGCAGCAGTTTCTCCGCAGCCTGCAAGCATTGATGTTGCCATAGCCATAGCAAGAATGCTTGCACCGATTTTTCTTAACTTCATTTTCATAATCCTCTCTTTCTTTTGTGAAGCGTTAAATCTATCATAAAAGGCATAAAGCCTTAAATGAACAAATATATATTTTATCCCTTAAGTCCACTTCTTGTAACACCTTCAATAATATATTTTCTAAGGAAAAGATAAATAATTATTATCGGCATAACAAGCATGCAGGATGCAGCCATTATAAGCTCTGTAGAAGATCCTGCTTCTGTCTGGAAACGAACAAGTCCGTTTGAAAGGACACGCATTTCCTGAGAATTAGTAACAAGCAATGGCCAAAGGAATGCATTCCATGAACTGATGATATTAAGAATGGCAATTGAGAAGATAGCCTGCTTGTTCATTGGAACCATGATCTTGATCATATATTTAAAATCGGAACATTTATCTACCTTAGCAGCAAGATACAGTGATTCAGGAACCTGCATAAAGAATCTTGTAAGAAGATAAATATAAAAAGCGCTTGAAACCCACGGAATGATCATAGCCTTGTAAGAATCAATCCACTTAAGTTTAATAATTGTCTCGTAGTTTGTTATTATAAGCATTTCACCGGGAATCATAAGTGTTGCAAGGAACAGTGAAAAGACGGTCTTCTTTCCCGGGAAATTAAGTCTTGAAAAAGCAAAAGCTGAAAGCACTGTAGTAACAAGGACACCACAGGTAGTGCACAATGTCACAATAAGTGTATTAATAAAATATCTTGCGAAAGGAGCTGCAGCCCATGCTTCCTTATAGTTACCCCACTGAGGAACTGCAGGAAAAAGTGATGGTGGAACCTGCACAAGTTCTGATGGAGTCTTAAGAGATGATGAGATCATCCAGATGAAAGGCAACACTGTAAATATTGAGCCTAAGATAAGCACTGTGAATTTAAGCACTACGCCTATGACATTAGCTATATTTCTTTTACTTGTCATTTTTATATCCTCATTTTACTAAAATAATTATTTCTTATTTCCGCCTGTAACTCTAAGCTGAATTCTTGTAAATATCAGAATGATCACAAAAAGTACCACGCTACCTGCAGCAGCAACGCCATATTTATAACTGTTGTAGAATTTGTCATAAATATAATAAACAATTGTCATCGCCTTATTTGCAGGGCCTGCTTTTCCCTGGAAAAGAGAAAAGACTTCATTATATACCTTGAATGCACCAATCATACCAATAACACTTGAATAAACAATCATTGGCGCAAGCTGAGGTACAGTAATACGTGTAAACACCCTAAGCTTAGGAGTTGAATCAATTCTTGCCGCACGATACAAATCCTCAGGAATAGTCTGAAGACCGGCAAGGAAAATAAGGATATTGAAAGCCATACTCTTCCATATAGCAAAGATAATAAGAGCAGGCATAGCGTACTGTGGAAGATTCAACCACTGGATAGGGCTGATTCCAACAAGTCCTAACATAAAATTGATAAGACCGTAGTTACTGTTAAACATCCATCTCCACACAATACCAATAGCTATTACACTGGTAACATATGGAAGGAAATATATAGTCTGAAACAATGCCTTAGTCTTTTTACAACTATTGATAAGTACCGCAATGATAAGGGAAAGAAAAATTGAAGCCGGTACAACGCAAATAACATAAATAGTTGTATTCTTTAAAGACATAGCAAAATCAGGATCAGCAAACAATGCTTTGTAGTTCTCTATTCCAATAGAAGAATAACTACCATTGATAATGCTGTAATTTCCAAGAAAACTCATGATGATTGCTCGAACCAAAGGATAAATGGTAAAGCAGAACATGATGATCATGGAAGGAAGAAGATACAAATATCCCTTAAAACTCTTTTTATCCATTATGCACTCTCCTCCAAATCAGAATCTGCCAATCAGCTTCTCATCCTTGTCAAATACAAGGATATGGCCTTCACGAACCAAAGCTTTGATTGAATCGCCTTCTGAAACCTGCATATATGAATGAACAAGAACACGAACAACAGACTGACCAAGCTTTGTGAACAAAAGAAGGTCTCTGCCTGTCATACGAAGGTTGTCAACTTCGAAACTAATTCCACTATCATCAATATAGAAAGATTCAGGTCTGATTCCTGCATGGTAATGACCATCAGCAAGCTCAGCACCCTTTCTAAGAACAACATCTCCTGCACTGATAACTCCATCCTTAACATCAACTTCGATGTTATTGATCTCAGGAGTACCAAGGAAATTTGCAACGAACTCATTTGCAGGATTAAGATACATAACCTGCGGAACCTCATACTGCTGAAGAACGCCTTCTTTCATAACAGCAATACGGTCAGATATACTCATAGCCTCTTCCTGATCATGTGTTACAAAAATAGTTGTAATCTTAACCTCCTGCTGGATACGTCTGATTTCCTCTCTCGTAGCAACACGAAGCTTAGCATCAAGATTAGACAATGGTTCATCTAGAAGAAGAACCTGTGGCTTCTTAACCAAAGCTCTTGCAATAGCAACTCTCTGCTGCTGACCACCTGAAAGCTCACTTGGCTTTCTGTTCATATACTGGTCAATCTTAACAACCTTGGCAATCTCAAGTGCCATTTCTTTTGCTTCAGCCTTTTTTACACCACGATTAATAAGCGGGAATGTAATATTATCCTGCACTGTCATATGTGGATAAAGGGCATAGTTCTGAAAAACAAGTCCAATCTCACGGTCTTCCGGAGCAATAGATGTTACATCTTTGTCACCAAAATAAATTCTTCCATCCGTAGGAGTTGTAAGTCCCGAAAGCATGAAAAGCGTTGTTGACTTACCGCATCCTGAAGGTCCAAGAAGGCCTACCAACTCACCATCTTTGATGTTGAGATTCATATGGTCAACTGCATTAAGGTTGCCATATGTCTTTGTTAAATTTTCAATCCTAATGTCCATTTTTACCTACCTACAATTCAAAAAAATCACAATTACAAAAATCACACACAAGATTATACTATATAACATTAAAATATAAAATAATTATTAAAAATTTATCAATAATTGTTAAAATAGGACAAAAAAAGCGGGCGAAACTCTCTAGGTTTTCGCCCGTTTCCACAAAAGAGATTTTGTAAAATATTATATTACATCAAGAAACGTTTTTAAAATCGTCTTTATCTTTCATTCTGTTTATCGCATCCATTGCAAGCATACTTCTCTCACACTCAGAAGATGAAAGAGATATCTGCCACGTATAAGGACTGCCCTTCATATGTTCTGATGCATAGGAAAGACCATTTGTCCTCTCATCAAGGAAGGGCCTGTCTATCTGATTAGGATCTCCCAAAAGAATTATTTTTGTATTTTTACCTGCTCTTGTGATAATTCCCTTTGCCTGCGTCGGAGTCATGTTCTGCGCTTCATCTATAATAAGGAAAGTCTTAAGAATAGATCTTCCTCTAATGAAGTTAAGAGCTTCACATTGCACGATTCCTCTTTCAAAGACCTCATCAGTCTTTCCCTGAAGCTCTTTTTCATCTTTATACCGTTCTTCTTCATTGGAATCTATCAGCTGCTCAAGATTATCGATTATAGGTCTCATCAGCGGAGATATCTTCTCCTGCTCATCTCCAGGGAGAAATCCGATATCATCATCAAACTGTGAATTCGGCCTGCATACAAGAATTCTCCTGTATTCCCCTGTTGGTCTGTTTATCATCTTCTCAAGTCCAACCGCCAAAGAGTAAAAAGTCTTCGCTGTACCCGCCATACCCTTTACAATTACAAGAGGAGCCACATCAGCAGGCTGCATAAGCGCTTCCTGTAAAAAATATTGTCCTGCATTTCTTGGCTTCACACCGTAGGGCTGGCTCTTTTCGTAATCAAGTTTTTTAATCACATTTCCGCAAACTCGCCCCATCTGTGTCTTTCCAACAGACTGGTCTGCTCTTACTATGACAAACTCATTTTCATAAAAAACAGGTGAGTATTTTTTCCCGGATTCATCACAACAGTATACCTTATCGATAGGTATCCCTTTTTTCTTAAATTCCTTAAAAGCCTCCTCAGGAGCAAAAACATCTATTCTTCCGCTATACTGCTCATTTTCTCCTGCCACCTGCTCAGTGGTAAAATCCTCTGATTTCAAGCCAAGAATCTGTGCTTTGATGCGCATCAGAATATCTTTTGTGACAAGAATAACCTGTTCTTTATTTGTCTCGCTAAGTCCCTTACATACTTTAAGAATACGGTTATCAGATTTGTACTCTGCCATATCCTTGGGAAGTTCAACATCCTTACAGTTCTTTTCAACTCTTAGAAAGCCCCCGTTATCCAGCTTGACGCCTTTGATCAGGTCGCCTTTTCCCCTTAGCTGTTCCAGAATTCTAATAGTTTCTCTAACGTTGATTCCCCTCTCACCTTCGTCTCTTTTGTGTGCATCAAGTTCCTCAAGAACAACCATCGGAAGAACTACTTCATTATCCTCAAAGCATTTGAGAGAATTTGGTGACTGAATCAAGACGTTAGTGTCCAAAACGTAGATTTTCTTCATGCACAGGCCTCCCCGCTATTTGTATAATTTGTAATATCATTATACCATATGTAGTGGTTTGTGGATTATTATTTCATGGTTAAGCCCTCAGTTTTTTATCAGTCATATAATCACTCAATCGATCAATCTTGTCCAGTAGTCCCTCAACCATGCTAATTTTATACAACAACATCAAAGAGCATGTCCAATTACTAAATTAGTCTTCCGTAAAGCAGGAAAATCCATCAAGCATTTTCATCTACCACAATTGCCTGCGCTGAGAAGTCACAGTGCGCATCACCATATTTAGAGATTATCTTTCCTTCAGGAATCTTGATTCTATTATTCTCAGCAAATTCCTCCATAGATACAGAAGCTTCAAATCTATGATAAATAAGAAGGCTTCTACTTTCATAACTTCTTATCACAAGCTGCCCACCTGTCGGCTTATTGTAGCTCTTGGTTTCTGCCTTAATAACAATAGTCTTTCCGTTTTTGATAATGTCAGCAATCTCTTTATAATAGCTGATAGCCTCATCAATCAGCTGCCACTGATGATCATTCATATCATAAATATCGCCGCTAAGCCCCATTCTTCCAAGGAATGTCGCGCACATAGAATAAAAAATTCTCTCATCCGAATCTTCTTTTCTCATAACAGCCCATATTTGGCTCTGTTCAGGTCTTATAACTCTCTGAACATTTGCAGCTATTATAGGAAGAGAAAGTGTTTCGTGAGCATCAGAAAAGCTTGCCATGGACGCTTTTTCCATGAAAGCAGGCTCAAGTCTGTGTCCTCCGCTTGAACAGTTCTCAATAACAAGTTCCGGAATCTCTTTTACCATGCGTTCAAAGAAATCAAGGCTTCCCTGTACCTTATTTCTAAGATTTTCTCCCATAGAATCAGGCCCATCACAGCCGATTCCCATGGTGTCATTATAATCAACCTTGATATATCCAAAGCCGTTCTCTTTAAGATTATCAATGACATTTTTCTTTAGATATTCCTTGACCCATTTATCTTCCATATCCCAAAATCTGGTTGAAGCAACAGACAACGGAAAACCATCTTTTTTTACCACATGATCAGTCTCTGCATAGGCAGGTGCAAGGGGCGATACAACTTCCGGCTCGAACCAGATTCCAGGAATCATTCCTTTGGATCTCACATAATCAGCAAGTTCCTTAAGTCCATTTGGAAATCTCTTCTTATTGATGCTCCAATCGCCTCTGTTTTCCCACCATTGTCCATTATCATCAGCGTACCAGCCAGAGTCCATAACAAGGTATTGAATTCCTTTACCTTCAAGCTTATCTGCTATTTTCTTGAGATTTTCAATCGTAGGCTCTCCCCAGGTTGTGCAATACTCATTAAAAACAATCCCCATATGATCATCGACGGGACTAATATGAGGCTTCTGCGCTCTGACAAGTTTATCGCATACATCTTCAAGAGAAGTACCTTCTGCTATCAGCGCCCTTGGTGCAGTAAAAGACTCACCTGCTGCAACTTTCTTAGTCCACTGTCCAAAATCTCTGTCCGCTATTCCGCCTGCAACAGTTACCACATCTCCGGTCTTTACCAGAATCTCAATCTGCCAGGAACATGGAGCATACATCTCTATGCCGATGAACTTTCCTGTCTTGGTATCTTCAAGGGCAAGGAAAGGAAAATACTTTCTTACCGGCATTGTTCCCACATTTCCAAACTTTTCTACTCTGTAACCATGGTTGCTCCAGGAGTGCTCCATATTTAGATCAACGAGTTCATCAAATTTAACTCTGCCCTCAGCACTCCAAAAAGACTCTAATCTGTATATCTTATCTGCCGGAATATCCTTAAGCTTAAATGATGTCATATATTCAAGAGTAACTTCTTTTTCCGTATTATTGATAAAAGATGTTACAACTTCAGTTGCTTCAGATTGGTCACTCTCTACGTTCTCAGAAAGAAGCAACAGTCCATCCTCTGATTCGTTTTTTACAATAATCCCTCTAGAAACAGTCCCATTTTCAGCATTTGTGCTTCCACCAAAAATGTCTTCCCTTGTCTCATGCATTCTCTCTGCAGTGCCACTCCCAAGCATAGAGAGACCGCATGAATAATTCCCCGCGTAATCATCACCAATTATCTTAATTTCACCACTACTTATAACCATACATTTCACCCCATTTAATCATTTAATAATAAAGAAAGTCCCTCAAGATATTCTCGCACTTTTATTGAATTGATATTTCAATAAGAAAGAATGTCAATAACGGAACTCTAGCACTTTTATTGAATAGGTATTTCAATAAAAAACAACCAGCTATTATTATAAAATAGCCGGTTGTTTTAAGTCTATATTATATTTGAGCAGCTCTCTTTAACGCGTCATCGATATGAGGCTGGAAGTTATCTCTTCCAACAAGATCTACAAAGCCATCTTTTTCCATGGTATTCATAGGCTGTTCATTAACATGTGAAAAGACAAGCTGAACGTTATTCTTTTTACATTTATCATAGAGCTGTTCCAGAGAATGCATCGCTGTAGCATCGATGGCAGGAACACCACGCATACGAATAACCAGTGCTCTTGTGAAATCTTTAAAGCTGATCTCTGCAATCTGCTCGGCATCACCAAAGAACATCGGACCACTTATCTCATAAACACGAACGTGCTTAGGAATATCTTTAAGTCCAGGACCATCCGGGTCATCTTCAGGATCATAGTATTTCCAGCCGCGAACCCTTGATTCTTCGCTCATTCTCTTCATGAAAAGAACGCATGCTGCAAGCATTCCGATTTCAATAGCAACTACAAGGTCGAATACAACTGTAAGAACAAATGTTATAACAAGAACAAAAACATCACTCTTAGGAGCTGTTTTTAATAAATGTATGAATGTTTTATACTGGCACATATTGTAAGCAACCATGAAAAGAATCGCTGCTATAGTTGGCATTGGAATAAGCGCAGCATAAGGCATAAGGATTACAAGCACAAGAACCAGACAGATTGAGTGGATCATACCTGCAATAGGTGTTCTACCGCCATTCTTGATATTCGCTGCCGTACGGGCAATTGCTCCGGTTGCAGGGATACCACCAAAAAGAGCTGAGCCAATATTACCAACTCCCTGCGCAACAAGTTCCATATTTGATCTGTGCTTGCTGTCGATCATACTGTCAGCAACAACGCATGAAAGCAATGATTCAATAGCTGCAAGAATAGCGATTGTAAATCCGTCGCCAGCCACAGATCTAAGAGTGTTAAAATCAAATGAAGGCAATGTAAGTGTAGGAAGCTGTCCCTTAATCTCATACAGATCGCCAATAGTATTTACATTAAGGCCAAGCAATTTTACCATCAAGATACCAACGATAACTGCAATAAGAGAACCCGGGATTTTCTTGCTTACCTTCGGCCAGAAAATCTGAATGACAAGGCAGATAAGGCCAACGATAAGTGCCTGATAATTAAAGGTTCCAATATTCTTTATTATAGCGGATACCTTTTCAGTAGTTTCTACTGTAGATGTTCCCGCAGGATAAACAAGTCCAAGAAAGTCCTTGATCTGTCCAATTGCAATTGTCACCGCAATACCCGCTGTAAATCCGGTAGTAATTGTATAGGGAATAAATTTAATAAGAGATCCGAGTTTAAAAACTCCCATTAATATAAGAAGAACTCCGGCAAAAATAGTTGCAAGAGCAAGTCCGCTCATACCCTTGGTAGCCACAATTCCTGCAACTATTGTAGCAAAAGCCGCCGTTGGTCCGGCAATCTGTACTCTGCTTCCGCCAAGGAATGAAATAATAAATCCAGCAACAATCGCAGTGTATAATCCCTCTTCAGGACCAACGCCTGAAGCAAGCGCAAGAGCAATTGATAATGGCAGTGCTATAATAGCTACAATAATTCCGGAAACAAGATCCTGTGCAAATTGCTTTCCGTTGTACCCTTTCAGCACCGTAAACAACATCGGTTTCAATTTTTCGTTTTCCATAATTTCCTCCATAAAAAAATCCATCAAACAAAAAAATAATAGGGATTCTTTTTTGCCAAATGGTATTATACGATTTATTAAAATAGCGGTCAATTATGATTTTTATCTAAACCAAATGTTAAATTTGTTTAAAAATGTATCATTTTTGTAAGATTTGTTTACTATCCTGCTAAACATATGTATCATTAATTATAGATTCATTAACCTTACAAGAGAGGGGGCGCCATAATGAAAAAATGGACAGAACCAGAGTTTATCCTTGTTGATGTAAAAGAGACAGAGGACATGATTCGAAGCAGACTCGCATTAAATCTTGGTACTCTTGTACCTCCTGCAGATGATCAGGTAATTCCTTTATCCGGTCAAAATGATGGTATATGATTAAGCTTTCGTGATCAGTTGAACTATTTTTATATTATAATTAATGAATTGCATAGTAGGAATTATTCTTTTTGATTTGTTATAATTCAAAAAGGGTAATTCCTATTTTTATGCAAACTCCTATTATTCTATTGGTAAAAAAATAATACAGTAAATTACGTAACATGTTTCTAAAGCAACTGATTTATCAAGCGGTTACATCATACATAATTTCTCAATCATGCCAGTCACTTCTTCTATTGTATCCCGTTCTCTTGGTCGGATGATAAGGTATACCGGAAGTAACGAAGAAACCAGTAAACACATTCTGGTGAACTCTTTCTCATTCTCCCATCCCCCTTTTAGAGGATGGATAAAAAGATTACTTCTCAACAGGACAAAATGCTCAAAGCCTGTCAGTTTCTCCATGACTATATCTTTTACATCTCCGGTCGTTATAACAACCAAAAAACGGATAAACTGCGGATGCTTTTCAAAATCATGTTTTACCGGTACAAGATATTTATCTCTTTCTTCATTAATATTAATAATTTCCGATACATTTATATTTCTTTTTTCGATTTCATTAAAACACAACTTTTGATAAGGAAATGTATGATAAACTAATGGCTTATTATTCGCTATCGTAACAGCAGCAACATCATCTGCCATAAATCTATATCCCTTTTCCAAAAAATTTCTGGTCACAGTCGACTTGCCTGCCCCGGAATTTCCCGAAATAAGAATTGCTCCCTTATCATTAGAAACAACACTGCAATGAATCGCCATAATATTTCGCTGAAATAGAATAATCGAAAAGCAATAACCAAGAATAAAAGTCACAGTTTCCATAAATGAGTGGTCTTCACTTCTCTTATATTTGATTTCATTTCCATTTTGTATCAGAAAGAAACCATATTCACAAGAAAATGCGGTGAACTTCTTTGTAATATAATATTCTCTGTGTAAAGAACCATTATCTTCTATGAGTCTGTTAACTTCTTCTGTTACATCTTCCTCAAAGATATTAACGTCTATATTGCCTGAATCAGTTCTGACCAACTGAGGGATTTCCTGCTGCGACTGAACAACCAATCCATATACTAAATATTTGTGCATGCATGCTCCTTAAGCCCTTGTGAAATAATTGAATATATACTTATCCATTTTTTATACCAGTAAACGTTTGAAATAAATAAATATACATATTTTTTTCACATTTTTCTTAGGATTGTTCACTTTTTGAACACATTTAGGGTTTATAGTATTAATCAAGTTAGTGATGTAACTTGGCTCGAATTCCTAAGAGAGCCTAATCACTATCTCCCCCTCATAAGAAAATCGCAGGCACTCACGTCCCCCCGTGGGTGTTTTTGCGTTATAGGAATAATTTTAAAAAATTTATAATTATTCATTGTGGTAATTCTCTACCATGGTAAAGTACCAGATGACAACTACCAGTATATATATCGAACTTGTTCCCCCGTTTTATTACCATTCAGTACTCATTATTCTCCATATTTCCCATAAAGTTTCATAAGTTCTGAAATTTCTTCTGCTGTAAGATTGTCTGCGGCATACTTTACAAGCGATTCCTTATCTCCATTCGTAACATACCCCATGACTTCTCCAACAGTTTCGGAGTCCATATGATTCTCAATTATCTCGCTAACCACCTGCTTGTCTTCTTCCGTCAAAGACTCCAGAACCTCAGCAACCTGCGGATTTTCCACTGCTATTTTCTCTGCATTTTTTGTGATCATATCCACAGTTTTTTCAGCTGCAACTTTTTTCGCTGAATTTTTTATTACCGGCAAAGCATAATTTATGAACATCAAAATAACCACTCCGGCAATAATAAGTGTGATCATAACTTTCTCAAAACAGCTCTTGTTTACTGGCCTTGCAGGTTTTGTACATACTTTTTTACGATTATTTTTTGACATTTTTTCTACTTCTCCCACTCTTTTTTTAGAATAAGTCATATTTCTTTTATAGTTCAGTCACAATTTGGAAACAGTTACCATGTATTATATACATATCAGAAGGAAATAACTTCTGAACCCCCAACAATACTTTTTTTCATACACGGGTTGTCTGGTTCCCCACTAGACAACCCCTCCTCCCAAAACACACCACCTTCTTAGTAAGGTGGTTTTTTTATTATACTCCATTTTAATATATATTTTCCTTCTCTGATAGTCTGATAATATGAAAATTTTTCGCTATTTTTGGTATAATTATCTCTAGTGTAGATGCTTTTTTCAATATTATCACAGTTTTTTCAGAATGGAGAATGGTATGTATAAAGAAGGTAAGATCTGGGTGGCAAACAATGATAAGGATGAAAATGTTTTTCTTTTGCCCAAAATGGCTAATCGTCATGGGCTTATTGCCGGCGCTACCGGCACCGGAAAAACAATATCATTAAAGGTTCTTGCTGAATCATTCAGCGATATGGGAGTCCCTGTCTTTCTTGCAGATGTCAAGGGCGACTTATCAGGCATGGTAAAAGAAGGCGTCGATTCAGAAGACATGCAAAAGCGAATTAAAAAATTTGGTCTTGAAGAAGCCGGTTTTGATTATAAAAAATATCCATCCACATTTTGGGATGTTATGGGCAAAAACGGTATTCCTCTTAGAACAACCGTCTCTGAGATGGGGCCGCTTCTCCTGTCAAGAATTTTAGGGCTCAATGAACTTCAGAGCAACATTCTTTCTATAACATTCAAAATTGCCGATGACAACGAACTTTTGCTGATAGACACAAAAGATTTAAAGGCAATGCTCAATTATATTTCCGAAAACACTAAAGATTTCGCAGCAGACTATGGAAATATCAGTAAAGTCTCCATAGCTGCAATTGTTCGTGCCATTGTTGCTCTCGAAATAGAAGGCGGTGATAAATTCTTTTTTGAACCGGCACTTGATATAAAGGACTTCTTCACTGTAGGTGAAGGCGGACGGGGCATGATCAATATTTTAGACAGCACAAGTCTTATAAATAACGGAAAGCTATACGCAACTTTCCTTCTCTGGCTAATGTCTGAATTATTTGAAACACTTCCGGAGGTCGGCGACCTTGATAAGCCTAAGATGGTCTTTTTCTTTGACGAAGCTCATCTGCTCTTTGACGATGCTCCCAAGCTTCTCATGGATAAGATTGAACAGGTGGTAAAACTCATCCGTTCAAAAGGTGTTGGCATATACTTTGTTACTCAGAATCCAAGAGACATCCCGGATGGTGTACTTGCTCAACTTGGAAATAAAATTCAGCATGCGCTTCACGCTTATACTCCTTCCGATATGAAGGCGGTCAAAGCCGCAGCTGATTCATTTAGAGAAAATCCTGACTTTAAAACAGCTGATGTTATTCAGCAGCTCGGAACAGGCGAGGCTGTATGTTCATTTTTACAGGAAGATGGTACTCCCGGCATAAGTCAGAAAGTCAAGATTCTTCCCCCTCAGAGTTTTATGGGAAGCATAGATGAAACCACTCGTGAAAAAGAGATTAAAGGAAATGTTTATTACACTAAATACTTTGAGCCTGTAGACCCTGATTCCGCCTACGAATTCCTGCAAAGAAAAGGCATTGCTGATGCCAAGGAAGCTGAAAGGCTCAAGGAAGAAGCAGAAAAAGCGAAAGCAAAAGAAAAAGAAGAAGCCGCAGCTGCCAAAGCAAAGGCTAAGGAAGATGCTGCCGCTGAACGCAGAAAAAAGCAGGCAATGAAAGCTGTAGGTAACTCAGTTGCCGGCACAGTCGGACGCGAAGTAGGAAAAACTGTGGGCGGCAAATTGGGTAAATTTGGAAAAACTCTGGGTGGAAACCTGGGTGCAAGCCTTGGAAGAGGCATTCTTTCCACATTCTTCAAATCCTGATCAAAATAACATAAATAGAAAAGGGACAATCCTTTCGATTTCATGCAATCGCAAAGTATTGTCCCTATCTTTTTCCATTATTTTTTGTCAGCAATCATTGCAAGGGTGAGTGAAATATCATTCAATGTCTGAGTCATATTCTGAATCATAAGCTGCGTTTTCAGCTGATCTGATATATCCTCTTTTTTAAAGCGATCTGTCATCTCTTTTATTCTTTTTTGTTGTAATGCTGAAACCTCTGAAACTCTGCTCATTATTGCACCACCTTTCCAAAAAATGATATAACTAAACGAATGTCCATTATTTTCTATTCGTTATCATGATTATTATACCATGTTTTGGGATGGAATTGTGACCAAAGATCAAAGCTGCTGATGATACTCCTGAAGTGAGCTTATATTACTGCATCCCTTTTCTTTCACCTCTGAAATGCCTTCTGCAGCGGCCTTTGCGGCAGCTACAGTTGTAATATATGGAATACGTGCCTTAATGGCAGCGCGCCTGAGATATCCGTCATCATGCTCAGCATCACGCCCTATTGGAGTGTTGATTATAAGCTGAACTTCTCCATTTTTTATAACGTCTTCAACGTCCGGACGGCCACCCTCGTAATTCTTCATTATTCTTGTCGCCTTGATTCCGGCTTCTGTGATGATCTCATACGTTTTTCCGGTAGCATAGATTGTAAATCCGTTATCCGCAAAGCTCTTTGCAAGGCACGCAGCTGAAGGCTTATCCTCATCGTTTAGTGAAATAAGCACTGCCCCTTCAAGAGGAAGTTTAAGGCCTGTTGCTTCTTCGGCTTTAAAGAATGCTTCGCCGGATGTTTTGGCAAGTCCAAGGACTTCTCCTGTTGAACGCATCTCAGGTCCAAGTACCGGATCAACTTCAGGGAACATATTAAAAGGAAATACAGCTTCTTTTACCCCATAATAAGCAGGTTCTGCATTCTTCTTGCTATTTATCAGATTCTCGACAGGTGATTTACGTCCTGTAAGCTCTGATGTAATAATATCCGTTGCAATCGGAACCATACTTATTCCGCAAACCTTGGAAACAAGCGGAACTGTGCGGGATGCCCTTGGATTAGCTTCAAGAACATAGACAGTATCATCCTCAATGGCATACTGCATATTCATAAGTCCGACAACGTTCATCTCAACAGCTATTTTTCTGGTATATTCCTCAATTGTCTTTAAGTGTTTTTCAGAAATGTGCTTTGACGGAATAATGCATGCTGAATCTCCTGAATGAATACCGGCAAGTTCAATGTGCTCCATTACCGCAGGAACAAAAGCCTGTTTTCCATCACTGATGGCATCAGCCTCACACTCAAGGGCATTATGAAGGAATCTGTCGATAAGGATTGGTCTGTCAGGAGTAACTCCAACAGCAGCCCTCATGTATTCTTCCATGCTCTCTTCATTTCTTACTATCTCCATTCCTCTTCCGCCAAGGACAAAAGAAGGACGAACCATTACCGGATATCCGATTCTGCCAGCTATTTCTTTTGCAGTATCAACATCAGAAGCCATTCCTGACTCAGCCATTGGAATCTCAAGTTTTTCCATCATCATTCTGAACTGGTCACGGTCCTCTGCAAGGTCAATAACTTCAGGTGTTGTTCCTAAAATATTAACGCCTTCCTCTTTGAGCTTGTCAGCAAGGTTCAGCGGAGTCTGCCCACCAAATTGTGCAATAACGCCAAGAGGCTTCTCGTTTTTGTAAATCTGAAGAACATCCTCAAGGGTAAGCGGCTCAAAGTAGAGTTTATCTGATGTATCATAGTCTGTCGAAACTGTCTCAGGATTGCAATTGACAATTATCGTTTCAAATCCCAGCTTCTTGAGCGCCATGGCAGCATGAACACAGCAATAATCAAATTCAATGCCCTGCCCGATTCTGTTTGGTCCGCCGCCAAGGATCATTATCTTTTTATTGTCAGTAGTTTCACTTACACGCATCTGATTTTCAAGTGAAGCGCCATCCTGATAAGTTGAGTAGTAATAAGCGTTTCCATCAGTACCGTAAACATGAACTCCATCCCATACTTCATTCATCCCGGCATTCTGACGCTCTTTTCTGATAGCATCCTCAGAAACCTTGAGAAGCTTTGCCAGATATCTGTCGGAAAATCCATCTCTTTTTGCCTTAATAAGAGCTTCACCCTCAGGAACTTTTCCTTCAAATTTTGATAAAAGATCTTTTTCCTCATCCACAAGTTCTTTTATCTCATTTAAGAAATAATGCTTAACCT
This sequence comes from Butyrivibrio sp. YAB3001, assembly GCF_900112195.1. Classification (GTDB taxonomy): domain Bacteria; phylum Bacillota; class Clostridia; order Lachnospirales; family Lachnospiraceae; genus Butyrivibrio. The sequence continues at coordinate 41,028 of NZ_FOKR01000008.1, read as the reverse complement.
TGGTAATCTCAAAAAGTTCTTCTACTGTGACACCTTTTTTCAAAGCTTCGTACATAAGAAAATATCTTTCAGAAGAAGCATTTTTTAAGTTGCGTAAAAGATCTTCAACTGACATTTTCTCAAACTTCTCGATGCAGCCAAGTCCAAAACGGTCTTTTTCCAAAGAACGGATTGCTTTCTGAAAGGCTTCCTTGAAATTCTTACCGATACTCATTACTTCGCCAACAGCTCTCATCTGTGTTCCAAGCTTATCCTCAACACCTTTGAATTTTTCAAAAGCCCAGCGTGCAAACTTAACAACCACATAATCGCCATTAGGTACATATTTATCCAAAGTTCCAAACTTGGAATCCGGAAGTTCTGCCAAAGTAAGTCCTGTGGCAAGCTTAGCTGAAACTAAAGCGATAGGGAAACCTGTTGCCTTACTGGCAAGAGCTGATGAACGTGATGTACGGGGATTGATTTCAATAACGATGATACGTCCGGTCTTAGGATCATGAGCAAACTGAACGTTGGTGCCACCAATAACACCGATATGCTCAACAATCTTATATGCCTGACGCTGAAGTTCTTTTTGAAGCTCCTCATCTATAGTGAGCATAGGAGCTGTACAAAATGAATCTCCTGTGTGAACGCCAACAGGATCAACATTTTCAATGAAACATACTGTGATCATATTGTTGTCTTTATCACGGACAACTTCAAGTTCAAGTTCTTCCCATCCAAGAATGGATTCTTCAACCAGAACCTGATGAATAATGGAAGCCTGAAGGCCACGTGCGCAGACTGTCTTAAGTTCCTCCTTATTATATACAAGGCCACCACCGGCGCCGCCCATAGTATATGCAGGCCGAAGTACAACCGGATATCCAAGCTCATCTGCCTCTTCTAAAGCCTCCTCAATGCTATAGCAGGCTTTGGAGCGAGCCATTTCTATTCCAAGCATATCCATTGTATTCTTGAACTCGGTCCTGTCTTCTCCACGCTCGATGGCATCAACCTGAACACCGATTACTTTTACGCCATATTTATCAAGAACGCCTGCCTTATATAATTCTGCGCAAAGATTTAGTCCTGACTGTCCGCCAAGATTAGGTAAAAGAGCATCCGGCCTTTCTTTTTCAATGACAGCTGAAACACGTTCAACGTTAAGAGGTTCAATATAAGTCTTATCCGCCATCTCCGGATCGGTCATTATTGTAGCCGGATTTGAGTTGACCAAAACAATTTCATAACCAAGACTTCTAAGTGCCTTACAAGCCTGTGTACCAGAATAATCAAATTCACAAGCCTGTCCTATTACAATCGGTCCTGAGCCGATGATCAGTACTTTATGTATATCAGTTCTCTGTGCCATGATGCTCCTCCACTATTCATTTTTTCATTATCTTTTCCATTTTATTATTCTAAAGAAAGGAATACAAGATAATTATTTCTCAAAATATGCAAAAGCTATCGCCCCGGGACCTGTATAGGTTCCAATAGTAGCGCCGGCTACAGCATACTGAATATCATCTTCATGCCCTTCATACAAAGCTTTTGAATCCTGGACATATTTTTTTAACATCTCATCAGAAAATCCGGAATATGCAAGGCAAGTAGGTTTATCATAATCAATTCCGCCTGTCTTCTTAACAAATTCCATCAACATGTTGTGACCATTCTTGGAACCTCTGGCTTTCCCTATGACTTTTACCACGCCGTCCTCAATTGTTATTACCGGCTTTATCATAAGAATATTTCCGGCAAAAGCAGCAACTGAAGATATTCTTCCACCAAGTTTCAGATATTCAAGCGTATCAAAAACAGCTATAACATGCGCTTTCTTTATCTCAGGCTCCATGATTTCCAAAATTTCTTTTGCATTTTTTCCCTGATCTCGTAATTGAACTGCTCTCTGCACGATCACATATTCAGAAATACAGAACTGCTTCGAATCCACCACATGTATATTTTCCGAAAAGTCCTGCGCTGCAAGGCATGCGCTCTGATATGATCCTGATACTCCGGATGAGAGAGAAAAATAAATCAGTTCATCACCGCATTCATCGGCCTTTCTAAACTCCTCTGAATATACAAATGGTGAAATCTGGCTCGTTTTGGGCACTTCATCAGTCTCTATCAGTTTTTTATAAAAATCTACACTTGATAAAGTCACTCCGTCCAAAAACTCTTCATCCCCAAATCTGACCGTTAAAGGAAGCACCTTGATTCCCCACTCTTTTGCTTTCTCCTGAGGTATATCACTTGCTGAATCTGTAATAATCCTGACTGCCATTAAAAACTCCTTCCCAAAAAGCATTTAACTCTTATATAACAATTTTATCTAAACGACTTGTTTGCGTTGCATTAGTCAATAAACTATTGTATGCAATGCAGTTTCCGCATATTCATGTTATATTGCCATTTAACTAATCCGAATGTCTTTACGTTTCCAAACTGCCAAACAGAATACCATAAAAAAATAAGGGCTGCAACTAAAATAGTTACATGCCCTTATTAGTTAATGTACTAACCTCGTGGAAAATCATCATATCTTTGAAAATCATTTTTGTATGTCATATCATCGTCGAAATCATATGAAACATCTTGGTTATAAGACAATTCATCCCTAAATCTCGGATCAACCATTATTTGCCTGAGCAGTCCATGACAGCCTTCGCTGCAATCATTCCATGTGGCATCAAAATTTCCTGTATACCAGGGATCTGCAACATCGCCTTCCCTCCCGGCAAATTCAAGCATTTTTCTGACCTTTCCCTCCGGGTCACCCCTGAACAAACTATTCAGATTTCTGATATTTGCGCAGTCCATTCCTATAATGAAATCAAATTTGTCATAGTCTGTCCTTGAAGTAAGCCTGGCTCTCTTCGCACTTACACCAAGTTCATTATCTTTTGTCCCAATACCATGCTCCGCCAACTTGGCTCTCGCAGGCGGATATACCGGACTTCCAACGCCATTCCATATTTCATCAGTATGTGTGGCTGATGATTCAATATGAAATATGTCTGATAATCCTTGTTTGTTTACAATGTCTTTCATAATAAATTCTGCCATTGTGGAACGGCAGATGTTGCCGTGGCAAACAAATAAAATCTTAATCATTGCTAAACTCCTGTATTTTCAACATTCTTTAGTTTTTATATACCTTTTAACTCGGCATATAATACGCATAAATCGCATATTATTTCCAGCAAAAGTATAAAATGAGGTATAAAACATTTCATTTTATACCTCGGTTTTTTCTTGAAATAATGGACTTTTTACATGACTTTTAATCTGGCGATTTCTGCTTTTGCATCATCAAAATTAACATGTGTGTATACGTTCAATGTTACGCTAATATCTGAATGTCCCATAAGGTATTGAAGAGTCTTGGGATTCATACCAGACTTAGCCATATTGGAGCAATAAGTGTGCCTACATACATGAGGAGTAACTTTAGGCATCTGCACCTTATAGATACCGTTATACTTATCAACTATATGCTTAAAGTAATGCTCCCAATGCAGCGAATAGGTTATACTTCCTGCTTTATCAAAAAATAAAAAGCCTGTATAACCATTAACCATCGGTTCAACCTTTGGTGGTTTTCTATTAGCAATAATCTTTCTAAAGCATTCCTCAACATCTGGTAACATAGGCAGTACCCTATTGCCACTTAACGTCTTAGTTTGTTCAATGTAATAACCAACACCAGATTTCTTCTGGAGCTGACGGTTTATATATATCTTATGCTCATCGAAGTCTATATCATTAACAGTAAGTCCGCAAAATTCCGAAATTCTCAATCCAGTATTAAAAAGAATGTAGATGCCTTCATAGTATCTGCAAAAATGTCTATCCTCTTTTACAAACTTGAGAAATTTACGTTCCTCATCTCTAGTAATAGCTTCACGCCTAACACTATCGTTTACAACAGCATCCACAAGTTGAAAAGAAAATGGATTCTTTCGAATCAAGTCATCATCAACAGCAAGCTGAAAAGCTGGTCTTAACACACCTCTAATCGTATGTATGGAGCTATAACTACGCCCGTCTTTCTTTTGTAGTTTTATTAACCATGTTTTTTGCATCTGATATCCTTACTGTATCAATTCGCTTTTTCCCAAAAGCATCCTTCTTCAGAATATTAACGACAGTTTTATACCCCGCTCGTGTTGTAGGCCTAACCCCCGTCTTTGTTGCAATATACTTTTCAACAAGACTCAGAACAGAAAGATTATTTCCCGCTGGAACAATATGGTCAAATATATCTGCTTGAATCTTCTTTTCTTTTTCACGCAAAGAAGTATCACGTTTCTTGCCTGCTGGTGTCGCATCATTATGGTCTAATCTCCAGCTATAAACAGCTTTTTCTTTACCATTTTCGTCAACATACTTGAACCTATAGCGTCCATCGTACATTTGCATCTCGCCATTATGTAAAATACGTCCTCTTTTGTCTCTCCTTCTCTCACTCATAATATAAGCCTCCTTTCCAAAAAAGAAGACTATCTTGGTTATCTTACAATTCTAACATCAGATAGTCTTCTTTGCCATAGTGCCACGTTCTTTATGCCAGCTCTTTTATAACGTTGTTGTATTATTAAGAAAATCTTCAAACAAAACTCTTTTAATCCTATAATGTGAGCCAATCTCAAGTAAAAAATCCTCGTTCTGATTTTCTCTAACAATCTCATATAATTTCTTAATACCGATTCCATAATATACTGATGCCTCTTCAATATTTAAAGAATATTTACTCCAAATTGAAACATGGGTCAATTTTAAGTGTAAATCAATAATATGTAGGTAAAAAATAAATAATTAATATCAGCTATTGACGGTAAATAATAATTAAAACGAAAAAAGAACCTTATGGGTTAACCACAAGGTTCATAATCACAAGCATTATTCTTTTCTATAACTATGCAAAGCTTTTATTGCATCTTCAGCCGTTTCATAATAATCATGAACATAATCTCCTGCAATATAGTAGCCCGGTTCTGGATAATCACCACTTCTTTTACTACACCTTATCGAAAAAACTAATATCATCTGTGCTACCAAGAAAATCGATAGGAAACTTAGATAATTGTTTCCAACATAATAAACTCAATTAAGACGACACTATAATTATTCATAATTCTCCATTAGAAAAATCCAGAGCGTTTCATGCACTCTGGATTCTTAATAAAATCACGGAACCATACTAGTTCCAGTTCACTTCTAAATAATATAAAACAGCATATAGCTGCGTTAGCCAAAAAGGTTTTGAAGTCTTTCTGCTGCGCCTTTACCCCCGCCATTCGCCGCCTTTTGATACCAATATCTAGCCTTTTTCAAATCTTTTGTTGTTCCTCTACCATAATAATAGCAATCCCCTAGAAAAGCTTGCGCCTGTACATGTCCCATTTCTGCAGCTTCTTCAAACCATAGAAATTCTTGTTCTTTATCAGCAGGTACTCCTTTTCCATCATAATACATAATTCCAATCATATAAGCCGCATTGGCAATATTGTGTTCTGCTGCCAAATTATACAATTCTATGGCTTTTTCATAATTTGTATTAGTTCCATTACCATTATAATACATATTTGCCAGATTATACATAGACCAACCATATCCGGCTTTGCACCCTATCTGGTAATATTCCATAGCTGATGAGTAATCAATATCAACCCCGAGTCCTCTATAATACATATTTCCTACTTCGTTTGCCGCTCCTGCTGAGCCTTGTTCGACAGCTTTTTTATAGTATAAAAGAGCTTCTCCATTATCCTGAGGCAGACCATTTCCATAATAAAAATGGTCAGCTAATTTCTGAGTTGATCTCCAATATCCAGCTTCTGAGCTTTTTCTTAACCATTCAATTCCAGATGAAATATCTTTCACATCCTCATATGCTCCAAAATATAAGTCTGCTATTTCATTCTGAGCAAAAGCATCTCCCGCTTCCGCCAGTTTTAACAATTCATCGAAGTTATCTTTAAATACCTTCTGTCTATCTTCTGACTGCTTCGGATAAGTATATCCAACATTAATTCTTGCCAGAATATCTCCCAGCTCTGCCCCTCTTAACCTACATTTTTTTGATTTAACTGGGTTTTGGGCAATATGACCATAAGGCTGAATATAATACTCTCCAAGAAAATACATGGATCTTGAATTTTTGTACTCTTCTCCTAAAGTCAAAAACAGCTCAAACGCAAGATCAATCTGTCCCTTTATAAATAAGCTTTCTGCCATCGAAAGCAATTGTCCTTCATCCATACTATCCGAAAAGATTTTTGCCTGCGTTTTTGCTATCGCCGGATCATAATCTGATGTATATCCTGATTTTAATCTAACGACTCGTTCTAAATCTTCCTGTATGTCTTCACCACCATTATCAATAGCTTCACGGTAATATTTTTCTGCAAGCTCATAATCTAATTGTTCTTCTGCAATTAAACCAAGGAAATAAGTAGAATCAAGATAACCATTTGCTTTAGCTCTGGAAAACCACTCTTTTGAAATAGCTAAATCTCTCTCTGGTACTCCATCTCCAACAAAATAGTGCAGACCCACCATATGTTGCGCGTAAGAATCATCTTGAAGCGCAGCCTTCATAAACCACCTTAATGAAGTCTCAAAGTTTTGTTCGACGCCATCACCATTATAATATATCATTGCCAAATTAGTCATAGCACCCACAGAACCATGATTGGCAGCTGATGTATAATATTTTATCGCGAGATCGTAGTCTTGCTCTACGCCATCGCCAAATTGATAGCTAATAGCCAGATTATACTCAGCCTTACAATATCCGTTTTCGGCACCAATTTTATAGTAGCTGATAGCTAATTCATGATTTCCTCTGTCGTAAGCTATATTCCCGAGTTGCTTTATGGCCTCCTGATTTCCATTATCAGCAGCTCGCTTATAATATTTTTCTGCTTCATCGATATCTTTATTTTTTCCATTTCTTCCAAAATATAAATCATCTCCAAGCGCAACAAGACTGTCAACTTCTTCTTCAATTTCATCAGTCCAAGAGTTTTCGTCGAGAGTATCTTTGATTTCCAGCATTTTGCAAGATGTTTCGCTATAGGTTGAAAACGCGTCATCCGCCAGCTGTCCATTTGTAGTCAAAATTGGTGTATCAACAATACTCTTTGTTGCACCAGCCAAAGCCCTTGTTACTGCGATAAGTGCTATTTCATCATAGGTAAAATCTGAACTTGAAAGAGTATCCGAATGTGCTGAAGCGCACTTTTCTTCAATAAGTCTTCCTAATTTCTCTGTACACATTGAAAATTTTTCATCTAACGCAAGTAATAATGCGCTAAACATTTCTGATCTTTCTTTTATCGCATTACACAATACAATTGACATATTGATTTTCTCAATCGCTGCATCAGCTTGTGCTTCAATTTTTCTAGCCTCTAGCATGTTATCATCTGCTTTCATGCTGGCCGAAATACCAGTAAAAAGGACAACCGGTGCTGCAACTGCTGCCAACGGTGTTGCAGAAATGCCGAATGCCAATGCCGATCCTGCAATTTCAACTGCTGCACCTATTTCACCAAAGGTCAAAAAAGTCCCCGCTAATCCTAGTGTACTAGTTACCAAGCCCAATGACCCACTTGCAGCCAATCCCACAAGTGTACCCGCTACGGCACCCATTGTCCCACTAGACAATGCATTAGTATATATATTGCTTATTTCCTGTACTCTAAGAGCCCCAGCCTCATCAATCATCATATTTGATAATTCATCCAGACCAATGGAATCAGATATTTTTACATCTTTTATCTTCTCATACGCCTTTAAAAACTCAGTCATTGAACTGTCTAAAATGTCTTTTTTATTCTGCCCCAAATTCACCAAAGCTGTCTCAGTTAAACCTCTTTCATTCTCAAGCTTCTGCTTCGCATTCTCATAACGGCGTTTTGCATTTTTAACTTTATACTCTGCGGCCTCATTAGTTTCTTTAGCACTTAAGTGGCCACTCACCCCAAAGACACCTGCTCCAATAGCAGCAGCTCCTAATAAAATAGGTAATGGCATAATCTAAATCCTTTCAAATTATTTAAAAAACATCAACTGTATCTGAATCCAAAAAGTTCTTAAACTCAGATACTGTTCTATACTTTACACTACCACCCAGTTTTTCTGTTATTTCATTTGCTGCAGCAATTACTGCATCTGAATCCCCTACATCAAAAGCGAACTGCATTGAAGACAAAGCATCATCAAAGCATTGTCTGTTCTCCGCAAAATACCTTTGCAAATAGGCTTCAAGTTCTATTCTATACTGTCTCGTCTGCTCTGCAGCCTTGTGGCATTCTGAAATAATCCTTTCCCGTTCCTCGTTCGCAAGTTCTCTTGATTTCAGTTGATTTATAAGATTTTTATAATAAGAACTTGTGAGCATAGATCCCACCAAAGCACCAATTGCACCGCCGACTATGGGAATCGGAATAAGTGTCTGTCCAACAGCCATGGAATATCCCATAGTAAACATGTTTAATCCTTTATCACCAAGCTCTATCAAACATTCTTCTGTTGAGATCTCTCCAGTCCCATATCTTCTTAGCGTATTTCCAGTCACAACAACTGCAGTAATGACTTTTCCGGGAATATTAGAGTTTGCCAAGCTACGGATCAATTCTGAAGATGAATCCGATAAAGTATGTGAAACAACAGTCAGGCCGCCACCCATTACATAACCAGTTCCAGCGGCGACGCCTACAGCTTTCGCTGTATCTCCCAAGGCTTCTTCCTTGGTTTTTTCCCCTTTAATAACAGCCACAATATTCATTATTCCAGATATTGTTAACGTCGTAATTCCAGCTTGCTCTGCACCGGCTATTCCTGCCTCATGTCCAGTTTTAATAATATTTGAAACCTTAGATTTTTTGAGCTGAGCTTTTATGGATTGTTGTGCTTGTTTATCATCACGGATTGCTTGCTCTTTTCCACCTTCTGTAAGTTTGACACCTTTCTTTTCTAAATAGTCTTCATCCTTCACATACACATCATTAGTTCGACTTCTTTTCGCATTATTAAATCTTCTGGAAACAACCCTAAGGTTATCATCACTATTTGCAGCGTCTCTTATGTCATCTGTAGTGTTCCAAACATTGTGCCTTGTTTCTTCAAATATTTTTTCCAACGGCCTTACATGATCTGATTCAGCCAAATGTTTTGTCCATTGGTCCCCATATAGTGCTTTTGCCTCTTTTTTCGTTAGACACAGCCTGTCGCCAGTATACGGATCATATACATCCGTCCCACCACTAAACATTTTATTTTTTGCCAAAAGTTTAGCTTGGCCATCGTCATAAATTGTGCGATTTCCAGTATAAGTTTCTGGCTTCGCATAAGTTACTGCCGCTTGCTGAGTGGATTGAAAAGCGCTTTCCGTTGCTGAGTAACCAATTCCTACACCGATTCCATTTTGATTCGCAGTCTCTTTTTCTTTTTGCTCGCCTTTGGTAACCATTTCCATGCTAACCCTTCCATCTTTTTAACCCAGCACCAGCTGACTGATTTTGCTTTGGCAGTTAAGATATTCATTTACGACCGACTCACATTCTGAATCATATCCATCTTCAAGTCCGAATTCTTCCAGCATTGTCTTTATGAAGTTTCTTTCTGTAACATGGTAATTACCATCTGCCAATGCCAGACCAATCAATTCAAAGACCACAATCCTTTTCGCCTCTATATCCGATATCTTGCTCATTTCCTCAAGAAGAACCGAATTACTTTTAACCATGCTCGTTTTGTCAAAAAAGATATGCATTTCATCGCAATAAGTTGAAATCATTGCCTTTTCACTCTCGCTATAATCCCCATCGGTTGTTGCAAGGTTAAAGGCTAATCCTAAAAATATTGCCTTCTGCTGATTGTTTAACCTTGAAAGATACATACTAAATTTTCTCCTTTTCTTTTAGTAATCTACATGCTTGTTTATTTAATTCATAGTACTGCGGTCTTGATATTATTTCTGCATAACAGTTCTCATACATTGCATCAACATTGCATATTAATGGTCGATGTTCATAAACTTTACATAATCGAGTAGCTTCATCAAAATATTTACAAATTCCGTCTCCACGATCCAACCGAGCATATATTTTATTCAGTCTTAAATTTTGACAGCAAATGCCACATTGATCACATTCGAACTTCATAATTTAGATACTCATACTTTCTTGGTTTCCATTTTTCAGCTTTCGACATACACTTTTATACGGTGCTGCTTCAGCCGTAAGATCGACTTATCCCCTTTCAAGGAGATTTAAAAATTTCTATAATTTTAGAATATCCTCTCTTGGGAAATTAGCTATATTTCTTCAATTTCTATGTTATCAACTGATTAATAAGTTTTAATAAACTCATTAACAAATCTTTATTAAATTGATTTCAGAAACATCTAATCACTCCAATCTCATCAATACAAAACAGCATGCCAGTTTGGCATGCTGCCATTTGATCAAGCTCTTTTCTTAATTTAACCTGTCAATTTTTTATATGTTGTAAATCTGTAGAACGCAACATATGAATCATATGTTATCTACACAAAAAGCACCGCCATAGCGATGCTTTTCGATTTTTTCACTTTATTCCAAGTAGTATTTTTGCCATTTCCTTGGGATACAATCGTCTATCCTCAAGTATTTTGAAAACCTCTTTGGAATCCGGATCCTTCCTAAGATCAGAATACGCTGAATGCTTCCTAATGACTTCGACCATATACATCAGCTTATCTACTACCCCTTCTAAAGGTCTAGCCCCACTTAGTATCTCAGTTGCATCCTGTACCGCCACAATTGCATCTGCAGCAATAATGAGGTTTATCATATCCTCAAGGTCGATAGTGGTATTTTTGACATTTTTCATTGTGAACTCCTTTCGAATCTTGTTATAAGTTGCAACAAGTATTTCAGCCTTATACAAGAAAAGAAAAACCGAGTAAAAAGCAGTTATTCATCCACGAAAAAGACACCTCCGAAGAGATGCCTTTCCGTGGATGTTTTTAGTTTGTGTATTCCTTACTTCCTACTTGATGAATAAGCAGAATTGTTAGGATTACACTGATTGCTATGATTGTTCATGCCAGCAGTGTGAGCAGAATTATTCGGGTTTCCCTGATTGGAATGGTGATTATTCTGGCTCACTGTATGGCTAGAAGTGCTGTATTTACTCATTTCAATACCTCCTTCTTAATTTAGTGTGCCTTATTCCCAATCTCATGAGGGCCGAATTATCACAGATGAAAACATATGCGTCTCCATATAACCCGGAATCCTTCAAACTGTCCTAAGACAATAGAAACTACAAATTTATTCTATCACTTTTTGCCATAAGCAATCACATTGTTTTAGAAGGTTCCTATTTGGGCCATCTTTTATTATTGCCACCATATAACACTCTTATTTCTTCTTTTTACTCCAAATCAGCTTAGGCTCCCTTTCAGATGCTGTAATTCTCTCACTTTCTTTGTATTGAATCTTGGGTTGTTTGTCACTTGATAAGTTTTAGTGAACCATTCGCCGTAATGATTTTTAAATTGTATGGCAATAGGAAGTAGAATGTCTCCTCAGTATAATCCTCCGCGCTAACACAGAAATAGTTGCCGCCAATTTCTGTTAATACTTTATTAGGATCATACTCCATTGGGGAAAGAATTCCTAATGAATCTGGTGTGCCATGCTGTCCTGAAGTAACTGTTTTAGATTTGTGTTGCCTATAGTCCTCAATATTGTATATCTCATTCTTAGTTATCGTGGATATATCTTCATATTTATCATAATCAACAACAACTTCTCCATCGATATCTTTTATATAAGCTGGGAAAATTGCGTAATCATATTCTACGCCTACAGAAAGTGACCAGTCTGGTTCTTCCACCAACTGCTCCTTAATTTCGTCCTTTAACTGAATTCTGTAATCTGTTACGTATCTGAGTTTTTTTACACTCCCATATGCATCCAGATCTCTATAATCTTTTAACACTAACCCTATATCATAATAATCTAAGATATTATCAGGAGTTAAGTCTATAATTACAACAGCAGGCTCTGGACGTAATTCGTCAATATATTTAACCGCCCCATCATAATCATCAGACTCTAACATGTTAAAAAGCTCTTTGTATTTTGAATAATCATCAGCAGTAGCTTCTGTCGTGGGCGCTTCTGTGGTCATTACTTCTTCCTGCGACATTTCTTGATGTTGCGGTTCTGTTCCGCATCCTACCAATACAATTGAAACTACCATTGATAATATTAAAGACAGCTTTTTCATTTTTCTCCTTATATACTTACAGCATTTTCAAATATGGTTATCTACATATTTACTTTGCATGATCAATATTCACTCTGCTAAGCCATTCATGCATGACGTCATGAGCCACTTCCCCGTAATCACAGTATCTTAGATAAATCTGACAAAAATCAGAAAGCTCTATATCTGTCTCTTTATCAACTGCCATCTGGTAGTATACAGAGCCATCCTTTACAGGAAAGACATAGTCATACGCAAGATTTGTTTCTCCCCTTTTAAAACAAAGATATTTTGATGCCATGTCAAGAAAAACGCTTCCAACAAATATATTTGCAAAATCATCTATCCATGAACCGCCCTTTGTCTGCTTTATCATCCTGCATACGTTATCTCCATTATTTACAAAAGACGTTATCATTTTATGATTGTTTACTCAATTTTTGACCATCTACCTCTTCCTAGTTTTTTAGCCCCCTTAAAGAAATACCAAACCAAATGATCAAAACCATTCCTACTTATTTTCTCTTTAGATTGCTCAATAACATCATCGATTGCCTGTCTATATACCACGTAATCAGTAATATCTGTATTATTTAAACCATAGTGCTTCAAATATTTTGGCAGATTATCCCTAATAACCGAATCATATATAGGGTAATTATCCTGGTACTCGTCGCCATCAAACATAAAAAAGCACAAATAGTGGCAAAATTTGCTGGCAAAAGATGGATTAACCCTTCCATGATGCTTTCCATCTTTAGGATTTGTTTTCTCCGATATTCTATCAAACAATTCGAAATTGGTATCCTCTGGATACTTCAAATATTCAAGTAATGTCGGTATTTCTATCTCAACTATCCTTTTTGTAATTTCTTCTCTTCCTACTCCATCTGAATTGATATGAGTACTATTCTCGACATCTAATCGTTTTACAATCTCACTAATTATTCCATTATATCTCGCATCATAAGAACCCCCACTATTATCTATATATTCTTTCATTTTTGTAATCATATACGCTGATGATTGTTCGTTTTGGGGATTACTTGCTGCACTGTATGCAGAATCTGTATGAAACATTGCTTCAGCTCTGGCAACATTATCAGGTGTCAGTCTGACAAGACGATCTCCAGTCACTTCTGAGACAAAAGAATCAAGCATATAATCTTTAGATGCTTCAAGCTCCATCTGTATGAGATTATTTGTCTTTTTCATTGTTCTTTCTCCAAAATTAGCTTATTCCCAGAATCCTCACAACATTTTAACTATTATATTGTGACCATTGTTCATACTTATTAGCACAATGATAGCTTGCCTTTGTACTCTTATCATGCTGCATGCTTTTCCTATTTCCACATATTCCTTCATCAGAAGAACTCTTGCATCTTACACCATTTCTTGTAGTTTCTCTGCTTCCCTGCCAAAACTCACAGGTTCCGCAACACTTCCTATCAAGTAATGTACTCATATAATCACACCTTTCTAAATGCACATTTTCTTTTACTCATCGAATCAATTTCATCGTCACTAAAGACAGTTATTTCTTTTTCAATCATTTCTGGATTTATTTTTATATATTCACCCAATTTTAGCAGATTGATCATTTTATCAATGGAAGTTTCGCTCCAATATCTGCTGATAAAATATGATTCCCCCTCATATTCTATCGGAGGGAAAGTAACTTGCATCCCATCAACCCCGTTTTTAAAGGATGGAAGTCCATTTAGTTCTTTTATGCAATCCTTATAATTCCACACAAAATAATGAGTTAAGAAATGTGAAAATCCTTCATTGTTGTCCTTGAAAACACGGTTCACATCGGATCCAGCCATTATTGTAGTTTCATCATCAATTAACCAATCCCCTGAAATTCGATTATCAGATAATTGTTGCTTGAATTCTTCCATCGCAGGATGATTTGTCATAAGATACTGTTTAATCATCACATAAGCAAGTGAGCCTAGCATTGCTGCATTTCTTAATTGGCTTCTAAATGAAACTGTTTCTATTTTTGAAAGCGTTTTAATTTTAGCGTAGTAATAGGTACGTTCTTTAGATTCTGCTCCAGTAGGCTCAGTATCTGTAGCTGTAATTGAAGAAAATTTTAGCACATCCCTAAATAGCCCTATCTCTTTGGGATCAATGCCACCTTTCCCATCAGAATCAATGGTTTGATACATAAACTCTGCAAAGTTTATAAAAGAAACCTTAGCCTTATCATCCAAGCTAAATGACTTGAGCAAATCACTTTCCTCATTTTGGAAGTCTTTAAGCATCTCTGCATCAAAATCGTCCTTATTTCTTATCATGTAATTGTATACATTTTCATAACGGCTCTGTAGGCACAACAACACAAAAAGCATATTCCGCTTAACATGATCACCAAATATTTCAGGCGTAATCTGTTTTAACAAGAAAAATGAATTAAATAATCGCTTCATGCTTCTGGGATTACTGCCTATCGAAGTCCCTATTAGGTTTACATATAGTTTTAGTGATGTTTCATCTACACTAACCCCGATATGTTCAAGATTTATTCTCACATACTCTTTGATATCATAATCAGAAACAGGCATCTTAAAAGGAACCTGTATGATTTTGTCGAAGAAACTCTTTCCTTTTTCTTCGTCAAAGTCATTTCCATATTTCTTTCGAACTCCTCTAACAACAACACCATAATCTATAGCAAGAACAAATACACAATTCTCGCAATCCAGAAAATTCTTCATAACCTCAAGTAGTTCAACGGCCTTTTCAGGTGCTAATCGATCAAGGTCATCTACAAATATCACAACTCTATCAGCTTGTGATTCCTCAAGGTTTTTTTCAACTATCTTTTCAAAAATCTTATTCATTCGTTCAAGAGATTTTGTAAAATCTTCTTTGAATAGTGCATCAGTTAGTCTGCTGGAATCGGCTGCGCCTTGAGAAAAAACACCTGAGGCAATATTGATAATTCCTGCCAACACATCTTTTGCAGAATTTTTCAGTGTCTCCGTATCCTTACCACCAAGCCCAGTAATTAATTTGCTCATCATAAGAAGTGGAAGCTTTTCACCCAAATCAAATTGAGAGAACTGCCATGTATTAAACCAGATACAATGCTTTTCTTTATCATCCTTTGTCTTATCGCTGATCTCGTTGTAAATCATCTGCATAACACTGGTTTTCCCTGTTCCCCAATCTCCCTGAATTGCAATCGTCATTGGGGTTTTACATTCCCAAATAAAAGATGTTAACCCATTAATGTATTTGCTGATATTAAACTCATCTTCAACTGCTGGAACATCTATACATCCATTATTGGTTGATGCTAATTCTTCTTTTTTATCTTTTTTCCAAGACATTATGACCTCCAAAAATGTCATCTAAACATTTTTCAGCTTTAGACATACACTTTTATACGGTGCTGCTTCAGCCGTAAGATCGACTTATCCCATTTCAAGGAGATTTAAAATTTCTATAATTTTAGAATATCCTCTCTTGGGAAATTAGCTATATTTCTTCAATTTCTATGTTATCAACTGATTAATAAGTTTTAATAAACTCATTAACAAATCTTTATTAAATTGATTTCAGAAACATCTAATCACTCCAATCTCATCAATACAAAACAGCATGCCAGTTTGGCATGCCGTCATATGGTCAGGTTCTTTTCTCTCTTCATTTATTTGTTGTAAATCTGTTGTACGTTCATTGTTCAAGCTTAAAAATCCCACGTAAATACAGCGTTTCCGCCTTCAAGTTAGTACCCTGCCGTGGCAGACGAATAGAATTCTTATCATTTATCTATGCTCCTTGAAATTCCTAGATATTCCCTGTAATGCGCACCGTTGCGGGATAAGAAAAGTGTTCATATATCACGGTGACAGAACTATAATATCACAGTTTGTGTAATAACTACGAATATCTAGGAAAATCATGGACATCAAAAGTAGTCAAAAAGTAGTAAGTCACATTTTTGATTCTGAGATATCCGGAGAAATGAAAAAGAGACCGTAATGGTCTCTTTTCTTGCTTAGCAGTTTGACTTCATTTGATATTTTCTTTCTTCTTATAATATGAATCAATCCTTCACTCTATTGAGAATATACGCCCCGTCTTTTCTCTCCAAAATTCCTTCTGCAACCATATCCCTCCTGATAGTGCAAAAGTCATCATGGAAATCAGCGATGATCAGATTCACTTCTTTCTTCGTATATTTTTTGCCCTTCTTAAATGCTTTTCCAATTTCTTCAAGAACAATCTTTTCTTTCTTGCGCTGACTGGGGATAGATTTTAGCTTGCCGTATTCAAAGAAAGCATCTATTACCTTTTTGCGGTATGCATCGTCGCGCTCTTTTTGCAGTTCACTTTCAGATGTCTTTTGACTCAATATATCAATGATATTCACCTCAAAAAGTTCCTTATTAATGGAGTACATAGTATAGTACTGATCTTTGTAAGACTTAACCGCCCCGGCATCTTCGAGTTTTTTCAGGTGAAAAGAAACTGTGGCAGAGGTCAGTTCAAGGCGCTCTGCAAGGCGCTCAACGTACATGTCTTCTACCATAAGCGACTTTAGTATTGACAGTCTTGACTTATCTGCAAGGCACTTAAAAAAAGCAATTGCTTCTTTATCTGTCATGAATACCTCCCGTTTCAAAACAATTCATCAAATTTCTCAATAATGCTGTCAGCTACTTTAAGCTTAGCTTCTTCAATCATGATCTTCTCTGCATCATTATGCTCTTTAGCTTTAGACAGAGAATTTCTCCACAGCGCAGGGACATTAACAGATAGCTTTTTAAAGCCGTCTATGAAGCCTCTCTCATCTCCGGCCGCCTGCTTATATGGCACATCTATGAGTGAAGTAAAAACATCATAAATGTTAAGAGCAGCCCTATATGTTCTGGCTTCATCTTCTCTGTCGTCAGCAATTAGATTGTCTATCTGCAACTGTGTTTTCTGCTTTTCATTTGCCATAAATTCTTTTAATTCTTTAATCTTGTTTTCCATAATGTAAATTTCTTGTACCTCATAATTTCTATTTTTCAGTAGATAACCATTTGTCCGGCTCTTAATAAACTTCTCCAATATCTACAAAATCCATATGGAACCTGGCCTTATTAGTTCCACCAAACAAATAGTTCATCCCTAGTCCGATATGAAATGTTCCAAGTGCGTCCTCATCAAGAGCAGCCCCTTTTCCGGAATATGTAACCGCCGGATTCATGCCAATTCTTAGCTCGCCGACTATCCTTGCCCCTTCTTCCTGCCCGGAAAGAAGTTCATTAAGTGCGTCACAGTCAGAGTCTGTTACTCTTCCATTCTTTATTGTTATTGTTATATTGTCAAAAGAGCCAACATCTTCAATAAACAGATTCTTATAAAAAACAGTTCCGTTTGTCTTATCTTCTGATGGCGCTATATAAATCTCGCCGCACGGAAAAGCGCCTTCTCCCGCATCGATGATCCACTCTCTTCCGGTAACATCCATAGTAAGTGTACTATCTTCACCGGTTCTTATTGTTATGATATTTGAAGTAAAGCTATCGATCTTCTTCTGGCATTCTAAAGCAAGTGCTTCGTAGTCAATATTCAAAGCCTTATCAATCCTGACCTTATATTCTTCATAGTCTTCTCCTGCAAGTGCAGCATTAGTCTGTGACGGCATAGTAATCTGAATAAGCTTTTCGTGACTGCTCATGAATGAAAAAAGTGATCTAAGAACCATAGAAAAATCTGCATATTTATCTTTTTCAAGTCCCCTTGGCGGCATTCCGGCAGGTCTTTGAAGAACATCTATGACCATTGTACAATCTTTAAACGGCTCAAAAAAGCTGTCATCTATATTTTCAGAGCCTTTACACGCAAGCTCTATAAGGAATTCCTCTGTGAAGCTCAGCGTCTTGTATTTTATTCCTTTACTATTTAACTCGTTTTCAAACAATTTAAGGTCACTATCATCTCCCTCACTCCAATAATTGAGCAGGACTACATCGTCAGCAGCTATCTTCATAGCGTTTATCATTTTCTCAATAGTATTTTGATTCATGTCTATTCTCCAATCCATTTCCTTTTCGATACTTATCTAATTATTATATTATTTTTACATCAATAAATTTAAGTTGTCAATTTTATTTTGATATCTATCTAATTATTTGCATTAAAAAAAGGCCAATCCTAAATCAATTTGGATTAGCCTTCCTATAAACTGCGTTTTATCAATAATATTAGGTTTTCTTTATTAAGAGTTTTCCAAGAATAGCTATCGCCAAAGCCTCTTTTTACCCGACATTATTATATGCAAACTTTTTCAAACCAGTCCGGAACTTTATGAGATTTTCTTACAAGCATACCATCTTTATAAATTGCAAATCTCCTAAACCCTTCAGTGTTATCATAAAGAGCGACCAAGTTGCATATTGGAATAATCTTTATTAGGTTTTTAAAAGATTGCTCATATCTTCTTTCTATATCCGCCTCACTTACTCCATGGCCTCCATTAGCAACTCTTTTCGCAACTCTTTCTTTTGCTAGTTCAGCACTGGATAGTCCAATATAATGCACCTCAATTAAGTAACCATTATCTCTCGCCTTTGCGATATTATTAAGAATAGAATTGCCACAAAGCGTAGTCTCCTGATTGAAGCTTACACCATCCTCTATATAATGCTTTAACCTCTCTACTGCTGTTCTACCAGCATTCATCACGTCAGAGGCATTCCTCCAATCACCGCCAGCTTCTACTAATATTTCATCAGCATTAACTCTATATTCAGATTTCTGAAGCTGTTCTGCATCATAAAGAGTAGTTTTTCCCGCTCCGTTGACGCCAGCAACAATAGTGTACTTTTTCATTTCAGTTTGTATTCCTCTCTAGTACTTCTTGCTGCTTTTTTTGAAGAAGATAGTCTCCTATCATCTCATAGAAATCCTTCTCGTCTTCTGTCTCGCTCTCTAGCACAAGCTGTAATGTATCTTGAGCATTAAGCTTTATTATTTCCTTGTAAATTTCTCCATATTTCTTAACATCACACATAGCATTTACCTCGCATTTGCTATATTTTACCATAAATATTATTCATAATGTCGGAAACAATTTTCAATCAACCCAAGAGTAGTTTTTTGGTAGTCTCCTATGCACAAAAGCACGTTAATTCTGCGCCATCCCTAAATAATCCAGCTTATCCTTTATCAACTTTACCCTTGCCGTGGCAGACGAATAGTATTCTAATCATAGCCTAAACCCTCATATTTCCTTACTATTTTTCATGTCCTTATACAATTTAATTTGGCATATGATACTCAAAAAATTGCATATCATGTCACCCAAACGGTATAAAAACAATGCCCAAGATTTGTTTTATGGTGACCTGGTTCCCCGTATCCAAGGAATCCTTTACGCATAATCAGCCTCTTCAAGATACTCCCTTAGTTCGACCTTTCTTTTATATGCCTCCAGGTCTCTTCGATATTCATCGATGTATTCCCTATGCTCAATATAGGCAACACCCTTCATTTTGTCTGTGAGACCCTTAAGAAATTCTATCTTGTCTAATATCAAAGGCACTTCACTACCTGACCACGAAGCTGACATTGGAAACAAATGAATCTTCTTGAAATCTTCAATGCTCTTGTTTCCCTTAATATACTCAAGTATGAACTCCTGTTTCCACTGAGGCATAACGTTAACTACCACGTCAATTAGCTTGCTACATTTATCTACATCCGCATAATTCTCATGCAAACTATCAAGAAGCCACTGCCGCTTTCTGTTTTTAACAACATCCTCTTCTCGTTCTGCTCGACCAAAAAGCAATCTAGCTGGATGCTCTATAAAAAAAGCCATGTCATCATCTACAATAACCGAATATGCATAGTCGATACACTCTTTCCACTTCTCAGTATCCCAAATCTGATCAAATATCTTTTGTTCATATCCATCACGACGTGAATGGTCTTTTACCCAATCTACATACTGTTTCCATATGCTCGGTCTTTGTTCAAAGATTTTGATAAACAGTTTTCCACCGTAATCCAAATGATCACTAATTTCAAGAGCATTCATGTAGATTTGGGATAGTGTATCATAATTATCTTTGAATAGATCCAAAATAGCATTTATATCATCATCCCGATAAGCATATCCCAAAAATGCTGCTGACAGGCTTGCTTTTTCTGCTATTTGGTTAAGAATTCTATTCTTTAGTCCATTATCTCTTTCACCATACCTTAATAATACCCTAACCGAAGGTACTATTGGATTATTTCCCGCCAAATTCTTTTCTGAAAAAGCGTTGTAATCACTAATTACTGTCTCTGTGATATCATTATCGTTTATACACTCCCAAATCAGAGACAACCATGTATCTTTCCCCCGATAGTCGGCTCCGTTCAGAATAATATATGTTTTGTCGTACCCAATATTTGAAAGCAAAAATCCAACTTGCCTATAGCCATTTAATCTGAATGGAGCATTATTTCTGAAATACTCTTCGATAACATCTACATAAAAATCTGGCTTTGTTTCCAATAATTCAAAAACTATATCCAGGCCCCTGCTTATAGACCAGAGATTGTTTTCGCCAAGCGTATCCTGTAAAAAATTGCATATTTTAAACAACTCAGTATAGTCTTCGAGACTATATGAATCAAATTCCGCAGATATATTGGTCTTCCGAATTATTTCATCTTCTTCAATAGTTCTACCGATTAAATGCTCTTTCGATAAAATCCTGTACAATCTGAATTCACGATTATTCTCGGCACTCAGATATCTTTCATCAATCGGACTATTTATCTGACCAGCAACTTCTCTGTATCTATCAATTATTCTTGCAGTATAGAAATCAATATCATCTTTTTTTATCACCCCTGTGAAAATCGTGTCAAAATCAGATTGTAAATAGGCAATGGAATCCTTCTCATCTAAACCATTAAAATGAACCTCAGAAAGAATATCATTGACTAAGTCCCTGTAAACATTTTTAGAGCGCAGAACTCCCAATGCCATCCATATCTTATTACGTAGCATCGCTATTTCTTTGCTGAACCCAATCGTCACTCTAATAAAATTAAAAGCTCGGCGATTTCTAACTTCTTCCGTATATGAAAACTCTGTTTTTAAGGCATATTGTGCCACATGGATGTATAGTATACTGAAATTATAGTTCTCCCCCTCCTCAGTTGCTTCCCAAAGCTTATCCATTAACACATTTTCATTTTTATATTTGTTGTTCCATGAGTATTTATCATAAAGAAGCTGCTCGCAAATCACAAAATAAAAATCCATTATTAAATCCGGCCGCTTTTCAAAATATGATACAAGAAGCTCTATCGAATCATAAAATGATTCTGTGTACTTGAATCCTCCAAGAATCCCAATCTCTTTTGTCGAAATATCATGAAAGTTCTTCTTAGAATCCACATTAAAGCTACGCATATCAAAATCCACATATTTTTCTTGCTCTATCTTCTTTTTTATAACGCTCAATGCTTTATCCGGATTGACCTGGTGAAAAGCTTCTAAATACTCCATGTCGTGCCCATCAGGAGCATTATCCCACGCAGAAATAATGGAGTTTTCCACACAGCGTGCAACATCCTCAGAATTAAAAATATCTATTAAAGTTTTTAATGCATAAACAGCTTTATTCTTGTATCGTGGGAACGAAATAGCTATTAGACCTTCGATGCTCACCCACCTTTTTTCAAACAAAACGTAGTATAAAATATAATTACCAAGACTTTGGTCTGAAATCTTTGTTATTTCGTTTTTAAACCAATCAACCAGTTCAAGAGAATAAAGCTTTTCTACTATTTCATTCTCTCTAATTTCGGAACAATACTGATTTTTCAAATCAGTATATAGTTGATTCTCTTCTCCTTTCACAGGACCCGCAACCGTGATTAAGAAAAGCATCATGACATCATCTTTAGTTAATTCAGCATCACTTAAGATACGACCATAATAGTTTCTAAATATATCTTCAGCATTGCGAATAGCCTTGTATCCTTCTTCAACAGATCTGATGCCTGCCAAGAACGCCAGTCTTGCATTACCATTAGCTATCTCTGATATTTTTTTCAAATATTCAGGATTAAGAATTCCCAAATCTGTTTTCAAAATGTCCTTAATCTCTTCATCAGTGAGTCTTCCTATCTCTATTACTTCTGGAGTAGAATACTTTGATACTGTAGAAATCACTCGTTCACGAGCATAATCACGTACTGTGATCAGTATTTTAATTTCATACCCATCAGGAAGCGTCAAAAGAGTTTGTAAAACATTATCCAAGCTGACTACCATATTGGCATCATCAAGAAATATCACGTATTTCCCAGGATCATCGATATAAAACTTTATATCTTCATACAAAAAATTACCGTTGCTTCGAACGCAAAAAACCTTATATTCTTTGTCATCCTGTGCACGGCATGCTTCAATCGCCAATCTGGTTTTCCCTATTCCAGACGGTCCTGTCAAAACTGTAACTGTATTATTGCTGATGCTCTTACATGTAGCATCTATTTCTTCTTTTCGATGCAGGAAATTGCAATCAATCGGCGCATTGATACCATTTGCATCATAAGCTTTGACAAAATCCTCAATATCAAAAAACTGATTTGTATCAATCTCTACACCTAGCTGATTCTTGGCTATGTGCGGATATATTAATGCCAAATCATGAGAAAGTGTATCAATTCCAATAAGCTCTATTTCAACCCCTTCTAAAAGCTCCTTAATGCTATTAAATTGTTCTATATGTATATTTGTTGAACAGTGTCCACAGATAATCTTTTTGATTTTATCTTTCTCTAATGATAATTTGGCAGTATTGAAGCATGACAAAATATCAGCCCGTATTTTATCTGCGGGCTGAGAACTTACGCTTCCGTAGTTAATCAGTATATACTTCCCATCTTCCGTCAACACATACGCATCCGGAGTTCCTTTTGTCGGCTTATTAGTCGCAGTCTGCACGCCTAAAGTTTGAATATTTGTAAATTTATATTTTTTATAAAGATACTCATCAAACAACGACTGAAAAGCTCCACCTTCCAGCTGCATGATTTTACTTTGTATAGTATTCACATTACCCAATTACATACACCTTCTTACGCTGCTATCGCGTTATCATTTATGCTTTCAATAACTTTCCGGATTCCCATCCAGACATTTAGATCTGTAAATATCTCGACCACGCTTCCCTGATCCGTAAACGGAGATTCTTGAAGCACGGACAGATCTTTCATCATGCCATTGTGAACTATATACTCGACAATCTGGTTCACAAAGTATATCTGCCGGCTATCAAGATTGTTGCTCTCCAAGTACTCTGAAAATGCCGCCTTAGCTGCATTCATATCAAGACCGACAATCTCACGTACAAGTTCTCCCAACGGCTTAGAGCCATATTCCTGCTCGTATTCTTCCTTTGTGCCAAGTTCTGACCAAAGAACTTTTTCCAGAACTTCTATGTCGTCGTGAGACAGCGGAATATTGGACTTAAGCTTCTTAATTGCCTCATTATCCTGATGTTCACGGATATAATATTCCGCTTTTGCTTTGTAATTCTTCAAATCATCATTTTCAAGCTCCGACTCGTTCCATGTAACATCAAGGATATCATCCTTAAAGTTTGTATCATAACGAAGCTTGTTATGAGGAATATACTTCATAAGATTACGGAGTTTTTCTCTGATTTCCTCAAACTCATTAATGCCGCAGTTTTCGATATAATCCGTATGAAGGATCTTATCAATAAGTTCTGCCTGCACCTTTATTTCCGGTATGTTTGCAACGCTGGCTATACCCCTAACGCGCTTATACAAATCGCTGCGGGCTTTTCCGTATTTCTTACCCACAAGGTATGCAAGTTCTATTCCATACATAAGGGCGTCAAAGCGAACCGCACTTGCCTCGTCATCGTTCGGAAGAATCAGAGGAGCAAGTTCTTCACGTACTATCAAAGTATCTTCATACGTCAGAATCTGATAATTCGCCTCATTTGAATACAAGTCAACATATTTCAGGTGCTGCCTTACCGCAAAATTTTCACGCGGAAGTTCCTGCACCTTACCGGTCATCATTTCTACCAAAGCATTACGATATGCTATAAGCCTGTCTACCTGATATTCCAGATCCTGTAGCTTATATGTAATCTCGAACTGCAGATTAAAGATTGCTCCTTGAAGCGCAATCATATTAGCAGTAGGTTTTCCCTTGCTCATGCGGAAGAACTCAAAGTTGCCGCAGAAATCAAAAATGTAAAACTTGCTTTTGTCTTCTCCATCAATAAGTCCCGGACATAGTCTGGTACCGCGTCCGATCATCTGCCAAAACTTAGCATAGCTCATTACCTTCTTAAAGAAGACAAGGTTCAATACCTCCGGTACATCGATACCGGTATCCATCATATCGACAGATATTGCAATTTGAGGCAGTTTATTAGGTTCAGAGAACTCATCAATAAGAGTCTGGGCATAGTTGATTCTATTGTCGATTACCTGAGCAAACCCGCTCAAATGTGGGTAGTCCTTATTGAAGATTTCAAGGATTTTTTCGGCATGATCATGATTCTTTGCAAAGATAATAGTCTTTCCAAGCTTCTGACCATAATCTATCTTGATACCCTCTGTCATAACGGTATGAAGAACCTGACGAATGGTATCTTCGTTAAAAATCCATGAGTTAAGTGCTGATGAACTTATAGCTTCCGGAACATCTCCGTCTTCCATCTCAAAAGTACTTTCATAAATTGCTTTATCTTCCTCAGAAAGATCTGCGTACACGATTCCTTGCTCTATGAACTTAAGCTTTGTCTCTACAGACAAGAAATCCACAAGATATCCATCGGTTACAGCCTGTCCAAGCTCATAACCGTAAGTCGGAACGCCGGGTTCCAATTCAAATATCTCATATGTATTCTTATCGATATCATCCTTAGGTGTAGCCGTAAGACCCACAATCGGCGCATCAAAGTAAGTTAAGATATCTCTATATTTGTTATAAATGGACCTGTGCGCCTCGTCACATATTACGAGGTCAAAATGTCCGCTAGTAAACAACTTCTGGTCTTCAACCTTTACCGAATCAATGCAGTTCATCATTGTCTTATAGGTTGAAAAAACGCAATGTGCATTATAGTTATCCTTCTCTTCACAAAGGTTTGTCACCGAAAGGGATGAATAGTTGTTTACAAACGCCCTCTTTGCCTGAGTTACAAGCGATGTCCTGTCCGCAAGGAAAAGGATATTCTTAATCCATCCTGCATCAAGAAGCACATGGCACAGTTCTATTACAGTTCTTGTCTTACCGGAACCTGTTGCCATGACAAGAAGGGCTTTTCTGCGGTTCTTCTTATCGAAGCTGTCACATACAGCTTTAATTGCAGCTTCCTGATAATAGCGACCGGCAATCTTCTTATCTACATTTATATGATCAAGGGATGTCCGCATTCTTCTGAGATTGAACATCTTTTCAAGGTCTGCCTTGGAGTATATGCAGGCAACCTTTCTCTCCGGATACTGTCCATCTATAATTCTTGTTTCAAAACCATTAGTTAGGAAAACACACGGTCTTCTCTTATACTGTTTCTCTAAAAGATCCGCATAAAGCTTTGCCTGTTGACGTCCTTTAGATACATCGACGCAGGTTCTCTTTGCTTCTATAACAGCAAGCGGCTTATGAGTATTGTCATAAAGAACATAGTCCGCATAGCCGACTTCGGATTTATTAGGCATTCCCGGAAGTTCTACTTCATTGATCCAATCGGAGCCTTCCTTCCAACCGGCATCCATGAGCATAGCATCAATATATATCTTACGGGTTTTGTACTCGGATAAATCAAGCGGCTTCGGAACATAGGTCTCGGCCTGCTCTTCGCGGCGGGATGTCAGTTCTTTCTTTAAAGCAGAATTCTCAGCAATCAGCTTTTCTATATCAACATCAGGGAAATCTTTTTTAACCTGCTCCGTTTCATTCTTTGCGAGTAAAGACTTGTCAAAGGTATGTTCTTCGTATTCATCAGCATAGCAGTAACACACAAAGTCAAAGAAAATATGAAGGTTCTCAAGGCAGAGTATCGCCTGGTCTTCCGTGATCTTCTTGCCGGAATGAGCAGCATTGTTACCCATCTTGCGGATGAAGTCCATACGCTTCATAAGGTC
Source organism: Butyrivibrio sp. YAB3001 (assembly GCF_900112195.1). Taxonomy (GTDB): domain Bacteria; phylum Bacillota; class Clostridia; order Lachnospirales; family Lachnospiraceae; genus Butyrivibrio. Next base: position 14,607 of record NZ_FOKR01000008.1, on the reverse strand, counting down.
TTCATCGATGATATCTCTGAATTCCTCTGTGCTCATAAGACTTATCAGATTATCCTGATACGGCATGGTAAGTGATGCGTCAACCGAATACATCCACTTTATTGCAAACTCCATCGCCCTCCGGCAGTTGATGATGCAGGAAGACAGATCTATATACAATATTTTCTCTGCCGCAATCGCTACATCGGAAAACGTGTCAAATTTCGGTTCTTTTTGAAGATAATCGAAGTTCGTCATAGCCACGAAAAACGCATGACCGTGGAAAAATATCGGGCGGTCATGCGCTATGCCTCCTTCCCATCCAATATCATACGCGCTCTTTCCTGAATCATCCTACTGATCAATTTCAATCTATCTGAAGAATAATTATACGCACCTGATTTTTTCAAATTATATGTCAGCAACTTTCTTAACTTTTCTTTTAATCTGCTGTCCATTACATTTTTTGCCTCTTCCATATAATCTTCATATACACAAGGAAGTAATGTCTCGGCATATTCCTTAAGTAGTTTCTCATCTGCCCAGTTTTCTTCTCCTGCTAGATTAAACAGGGAATTTCCATGGTCAAACAATGGTGCCGGAGCTATTATCTTATTTGTTTTACTATCCACAAGCACTCCGAAATTGCCAAAGTGCCTGTCAGTATTGTAGATCACTGCATCTAACACTATCATATCGTTAAGTGCATCTACATATTCAGATCCAAGTTTCTCATAATACTCTCGTACTGCCCTCATCCCACCTGTTTTTACTACCCGACCTATAGGAACAAAAGCTATATCTTTACTCGTAAACAATTCACATGCAGAGCACAATTGCTTCTTCCATTTTGAAACCTTGTAAGGAACAACATTCATACCCAAGGCTGTCCCTATCTCATATGCATATAATTCCGAATACGGTTCATTCCCCGTATTGGATGCTCCCGATGTAGCTCCTTTATAAAGATAAACTTTCCCGCTAATTCTTCTCCAACATTTTGGAAGCATTCCGTTTGTTGTAAACTCCGGAGAAGATGCCAATGAAGATCTGGCACTGCTCCCATATCCGGTAAAAGCAATCATGGCAAGCACACGGCTGAAATTATTCTCATAGAGATTATTATCTCCAAATGTTCCTGCAAATCCTTCTTCCACTACCCAGTATGAATCATTTAAGGATAAACCTCTGCAAACTGAGATTACATCCATAGGCCTGTTGGCATTAAGACCACACTTTGCAAGGAAGGCATTAACATAGGCTCGGTTTTTTGGAATAGTTCTGTTCTTCAGCCAAGAAGCAATGCCTTTGTCGCTTAGTTCCATACCTAAAGGAAGCAGATGCTTTTTCTTTTCATTTATCCATGTAATCTGTAACACAGGATCAGACAAGTTCTCAATAATTTTAAATTTAATTAAATCTACGTCAAATAGTTTTAAAATGTATTCCATAAAAAAACTCCCTATTGGGCATTTAAATTAATCAGGTTCGCTATTATATTCACCGTCTAAAATACCGGTCAAGTAATTGACAAAAGTTTGCAAAGCCGACAGTGCCAAGTAATTCTTCCGCCAACTTTTGTTGCTGAACAGGAGCAAGCAGTCGTATTGACTCTATTGCCTTTAGCATATCGCTTTTAGCCTTTCTGTACGCATCCGCTGGCTCAATTTCAACTGAAATCTTATAATCATTCATGGCCTTCCCTCCTTCTTTTTTTGATAGTAAAGCCTTACCTAAAGATAAACAATGAAGTTTTTATGACATTTTAGTGCAGTTTTCGTAACATCTCAAGCAACTATTTATATCGCCAAGTATCATGTATGCTGTGATAGTCATAAACAAACCTCATTTACAAATCACTTTCAAACATCCCTATAGTCAAATCAGTTCTTATCTTGTATTTTCTTTTATAATTATCATGAATGGTAATATCTATCTTATCAGCCGGATTGCACAGCTTTTCCATTCCAGCCTTATGATAAGACTGTACTACACTGCTTCCATTAAAGGTAATTCTATCCACTCCGCTTGGTTGTATACAGAGTTCCTGCAATCCATCACGGATATCCACATAAAAGACTTGAGTATCAATGCTAAACACTATTTTAGTTATAATCACAGTCCGCATAGAATCATTAGTTGCATATATCACAAATCGAGGTTCAAACTCTGCTTTAATTAGCAACTTCTTTGTTTTTTCATACAAATTTAACCATATGCCAATGATTCCGACGCAGGTAGCTCCGATTGTTCCTATTCCCGTTATTGCATCCCAGTTCATAATCTTTCACCTATCCAAAATATTTCTGCATTAGACTATCGAAAAGAGTCTGTGTTTCATCCAGTGCCTTCTGCAAGGCAACTTTTGATTTGTCGACTTGTTTTACAAAATCCGCAAACTCCCCTTGTTTCTCTTTTGGAGGAAGAGGAATTGGTAACTTTAAGAAATTTACAGTAGTAAAACTAGCTTGATTAACCGCTGGCTGGATTATGCTTTGCAAATGTCTATAATAATAATCACTCATAGCAAACCAATTGTAGTAGTATTCATTACAATTATCGGCAAGTTTCATTCTGAAAATATTTGTAGTATAAATGCAATCACGCCCTGTATCACGATATATAGCTGTCTTACCAATCTGTGATGAACTATTAATAAAATTCACCAAAACATCACCGTCATTGAGAATATAATCTTTAGTATTTGCACCCTGTGGATCGTCAATATACCAATATTTCACATCATCAAATATAAATTGTCCGTCTTGTATATTTCCAGATCTTATAACCGGTAAGCCTATATCATCATCTGACAATTTTCGTGACAGTCCACTTTTTAGAAATGTAGAGACATCCGCAATTGTCATAACTGGCCATCCTAATGGATTTTCCATCAAATCGCCAAAGAGCTCGACAAATCGGGCTTTGATGAGATTGTCTAATTTCTGCAGTTCTATTCTTCTGCTATCTATTATCCCCGCCAATTTATCAAGAACATTGCTGATATGCTGTTGCTCTTGATACGAATACTTTGGGATAAGCGCAGATCTAACAATCTTATCACTGACCGCTGGATAGCTCGCTCCTGTAGCTTGTGACACCATGTCATCTATAAAAGGCTTAGATTTGCAGAAGTTGAATATAAATCTAGGATCAACATCATCTTTGCTCTCTAAAACGCAAAAACCTGTAGAAGCGACTGAAACATTTGGAGTATCTTCTTCAAGTAATGCTACCGCATTTAGATTCGGCCTTACTGTTGAAACCAGAATATTTCCACGTTTAACAGCTTTACGTGCTCTGCTCGGAGATTCTCCAAATGTGATTGTCTGATACCCAGTAACCTTCTTAGTTTCATTATCCACGGCGGAGATATCTATATAATCAATAAGAGTATCTTTATCTTCTTTTATCTGTCTACCACTTGGCTTACATAAATCACCTAACTTTATTTTTTCCATTTATCGTTCCTACAAACCTTAATTTGTGGTTTGCCTTTCTTTTAATCTGCACAGATTGCCGTAAGATAATTGACAAAAGCGCAACATGCTATCAACATAAACTTTGCTTCTTCAAATGTTGAAGAAGGGCCGCCAATATCTCCTGCATGTCTTATTCCATTGGCATCAGATGTGTAACCATACAAAATATTAAAAGCTGACTTCAATCCTTTATGAATCTCCACCCCATTCTCCTCTAGTTTTTTAAGCATGTTACCCAGAGTAGCTTCTTTCCCTTTTGTTTCGGTTATTATTTCGCAAATAGCTTCTACAGCACTTATACTCTCTTTTATAGAGTTTTCATAATCCGGATTTTCTCTATCTGCTAATAATTTATTCGCCTTCGAAATATGCTCATAAACAGGCTGATATTCATTTTTCAAAGTCTCATTAACGGTTTCCACCTCGTAAGAGTCGCTTATCGGGACAATTATTCCATCTACAAATCTATACCCGACATATTCTTGTTCAAAATGGGCATTTGCCACTTCATAAATTGATGTCTCATGATAAGTATTGCTATACTCATCATAATACTGATAGCCCCTGTTTTCCTTTAGATATGAATCCCAATACTGAACTAAAGCCTCTACTAAAGTGAGGACTTCGTCATAATCTCCATTAAGAATCGTGTCATTTATCATCTTAATAATTGGGTCATCATCATATGTTTTTCTAGTATCAATTGTCTCAGAATATACCGTTCCAAGAACAAATCGTATAAACTTTTGAATATAAGGTCTCCCAAAATACAAATCATGATCGTATACAGCACTATAAAAATTGCTAATCATATTTTGCAACTGAACCCTTGTCCTTTTATCAAAGTCATGCAGCTGAATTTCTACATTCTCTGGCTTAATTGCGTTTCGGTCGGAAAAACCTCCTCGTTTACTTACTTTCTTCATTTACAATCTCCAGTTTCACTCAGATAGAAGCTTTTCAAGTTCATCCATCTCCTGGCTGATCTGCTTCTCGATTTCTCTGATATTTGCCATAATCTCTGACGTTGGCGGATACTCTACCGCTACATATTCAACTTCTTTGTACTTGTTGATAGAGAGATCATAATCATTATCAGCAATTTCCTTCTTAGAAACCATAAAAGACTTGTCCGTACGTTTTCTGTCTTTTTCAGCTTCAAGATTTTTGAAGCGGCTGATGATATCAGGGATATCGTTATCCTTGATTTCAGTACGCTTATCATCAAGACTGAAGCCATCGGCAGTCATATCATAGAACCATACATCATCTGTTCCGCCGTGGCCGGTCTTGGTAAAAATAAGTATTCCGGTAGAAACTCCGGCATAAGGTTTAAATACACCGGAAGGCATGGAAATCACCGCTTCAAGTCGCTGATTTTCTACAATTTCCTTTCTTATAGCCTTATGTGCATTGGAAGATCCAAAGAGCACTCCATCAGGAACGATACAAGCGCATCTTCCGCCAATCTTAAGCATTCTTACAAACAGCGCAAGGAACAAAAGCTCTGTCTTCTTGGTTTTGCATACCTTTTGAAGGTCTGTTGATACGGTGTCTGCATCGAGGTTGCCCTTAAACGGCGGATTCGCCAGAATAAGGGAATACATATCCTTATCTGGATTCTGATCGGATAAGCTGTCACGGTACTCAATAAACGGGTTCTCTACTCCGTGAGTCATCATATTCATGGCGCCGATTCGAAGCATAGTTCTGTCCATGTCATATCCGTGGAACATATCATTCATGAAGTGATTTCTGTTCTGTTTATCAAGAAGTACTTCCTTCTTGTATTTTTCTCTTAAGTAGTCTCCGCTGGTTACAAGGAATCCTGAAGTTCCGCAAGCCGGATCGCAGATAAAGTCTGTAGGCTTCGGATCCATCATCTCTACCATCATACGGATGATGTGTCTCGGTGTTCTAAACTGACCGTTAACGCCAGACTGAGCAATCTTAGAAAGAAGGTACTCATATACATCACCACGGATGTCTGTCTGGTGTAGTTCTTCCATCATGGAATATATTTCATCCATAGCATCAACAATCTTGGAGAGCATCAAAGGAGTGTTTACCTTAAAGATCGCGTCATCCATGTATTTGCTATAGGCAGAGTTCTTGTCTCCGTGAAGATTCTTTATAAAAGGGAATACCCATTCCTGGACAACTGAATACATTCTCTGCGCTGGGAAGTCGTGGAAGGTAGACCACTTAAGCTGATTACCATCAACCTTACGGTCTCCGATCTCAACTTCATCTGCAAATATGCTCTTGTAAGAAAGCCCAAGCATGGCTGCTTCCTTTGCGCGGAGGTTATCTGTATCATCCAGATCCTTTATAAACATGAGGTATGTCATCTGCTCAACAACATCGAGCGGATTTGTGATCCCGCCGTTCCAAAAGATTTCCCACAAACTATCAATCTTATTACCAAGTTCTCCGGTCATTATCGTTCTCCTCTATTCCTTATCTCTGTTCCAAACGTATTTTGTATATCTGCCGCCACCAATCTTTATTATGCTTTCCGATGACAGAAGTTCTGACAGTGCCCTCTCAACAGTTATGCGGCTTATGTCAGGGCATTTCTCCATGATCTGCGACTTCGTGATCTCGCCGTAAGTATTTTTTATCAATTCAGCCACGCGCTCCGGTTTTGAAAGGCCGCTGGTAACCAATGTCTCTACTCTATCAGAGAAATCTCTGTATGCGGCAACTACAACGCCGAGCATATATTGTACAAACGGAACATAATTATTCTCTTCCTCATACCAGTTAAGAGAGCTTTCCTGCAGACACTCATAATATGATGTTTTAGTCTTTTCAATCAGATGCTCGATACTGATGTACTTTCCTACGATGTATCCAGCCCTGTACAGCATCAGCAATGTAAGCAGTCTGCTCATTCTTCCGTTGCCGTCATTAAACGGATGGATGCATAAAAAATCCAGTATAAACATTGGTATCAGAAGAAGCGGATCTATTGTTCCGGTTCCGAGAGCTTTGTCAAATTCATTACAAAGATTCTCGATTGCCTCGGGCGTTTCCCATGCAGAAACCGGTCTGAATCTTACAAATTTGTTGCCCTGTTCATCCTCTTCCTCAATGATGTTATCCGCTGCTTTATACTTCCCACCGATATCATAACCTTCAAACTTATATAAATCTCTGTGAAGCTGAAGGATCATATTCGGTCTTATCGAGATGTAATCATGACTCTCATGGATTGTATTAAGTACATCCCTGTATCCGGCAATCTCTCGCTCGTTTCTCGTCTTAGGCGTAGTCTTATCTTTAACTAGCGCTTTCAGTCTCGCATCAGAAGTATAGATACCTTCAATCTTGTTGGATGCCTCTGTACTCTGGATCTTTGCAATCTCCACAAGCTGTGTCAGCGCATCTGCCTTCGTTTCTATAAAAAATGACTGCACACCTTTATACTCATGAATCTGCGTAAGCAGTGCCACTATTTCCGGAGTCAGTAGTTTTTCCCATTTTTTACTGTAATCAAAATTTTTCATTTCAATATCCTCATTCAAACATCAATTCACTCATGAGTGGATAAAATGATGCACTTAAATAATACCACTCAATATACTCATCGTCAACGTTAACTGCATCAATTTTGTGGAAATGATGCAATTAGGCAATTGATGATGTAATTAAACAGTTTATCTATAAAATAGTTAGGTCGTATTAGATTCCGAATTGATTGCTAAGGATCTTCAATACGACATTGTTGTAATATAAACCGACATTTATACCGACATTTTTGCAATATAAACCGACACTTTTGTTTTTACTACGCATCATATCTGTTCTCTTTTTGCTACCTTATTTGCTACTTTATTTGCTACTAACCTAAGAAAAAGCACCCTGCATCACACAGAGTGCTCTCGTCATTCATCGGGTAGCTCACCTTCAAAAGGTGTAAACGGGGTGTAAATCAGATACCACTCCGCCCATAAATGGCTTATTTCCGCCATTCTTTGCTTTGGCATTAAATCCTGCCGTGGCAGACGAATAGAATTTTTATCATAGGTTTGTTTATCTCCTTTTTGACTTGAAATGCCTCATTTTGCAAGGCTTTCCAGGATTTTTACGAATTACTCTGAAATGACAAATCGTTGCAAATCAGAGCAAGTTTTAGCATGTTATTACTACCTGTTAGTAGTAAATGGAAAATGTTTACTACTAAGGTTTTATCATTCCTACTACCTGATTTCCAATCTATTTTGTTCTTTACATTCCATGAATAAAGCCACAAGAACAAGCAATTTTATCTCTGCATAGTCCATATTATTTACATCAATAAAGACCCACTTTAAAGCAAACTCATCATAAAATGCTTTTGCCATTTTTAATCCCCACTCCTCATTGCTTCCATTAGGCACATACTTACTCTTTTCTATTAGATAGGAAAAAATCTTTTCAAGTTCGTAATGTGCCATTTGATGTAATCCTATCGGGTTGAATACGTCAATTTTTCGTTCTTGCTCATACTGTCCGGCACTATCTAAGCTTTCTATACAATCACATAATTTGGGAATTGTATCGATTAAATACACCTTTAAATAACACCCTGTCGATAATATCATCAGTAAGGACATCTTTTGTTAGTTCTGAAATGAGCATATTTTCACCTCAAACCATTTCTAACGCTTTTGTATAATAATATCTTTTCCCTGAATATGGATATTCATCAAGCCTGAAAACTTCATTATATCCATGCTTCTTATAAAACTCTGGAGCCTGAAAAGAAAAAGTATCTACAAAAGAATATTTACATCCGCGCTTCTTAGCTTCATTTTCTGCAGCTTTCAGAATTGCACTTCCAAGACCTTTTCCTCTAAAATGTTCATCAACAAAAAGATAATGAATGCATAACCAATTACCAAAGGTTTCACCCGTAAGGCCTGCAAGTTTCTTTTTATTCTCATCTTCATAAAAAATACCAATAGGGACATTCTTAGATTCTTCGCGATTAGTAAGGTTGTACTCTTTCAATAGCTCAAATATTTCCTCGATGTCCTTTTCATTACCATCTTCTGTTATCCGTAATTCAAAGTTTTTATTCACTTTTCCAAGTCATCCTTTGCCTGTGTTTTATGTCAGTTCCTCAATAAAATTAAGCTGACGCATTGTAGCTAGCTCATTTCTGGACATGCTGCGCAGTTTCTTAGCAGTAACCCATTTAAATGCAGATGTTTCTCCATCTTGTAAAACAACACTGTTCTTATCTGCATCCGTAATGCAAAGATAATCAACGTAGTAGGTCTTGTGACTGTAGTGTAACACTCGTCCAATCTCGATTAGCTCGTCAGACTCAATTCCAGTCTCTTCAAAAAGTTCCCTGCACGCACAACTTAATGGGTCTTCCCCTTGCAGCGCTGAACCACCAGCTGTAGCTTCCCACATTCCGCCAAGGTGCTTTCTCTTATCTCTCTGCATGATAAGGTAAGTTCCATCTGTGTGTCTTACTATAATCTCACTGCACAAATGAAAGTAACCATCTGGTATCTGCTCCCCACGAACTAATGTCACACCATCTATCTTATTAAGCTTACTATCGTAAGCATCCCATATTTCCATTAAAATTATTTCCTCCGCATGTAGTTGAATTCTTCATACTTTTTCTGTATTATCAGTGTTTAACGTTTACAGAATACGTTTTTTGCAATAGCAACATCGCACTCATCCACATAACCAATATCTTCCTTCATATCCCAGAGCCTTATTTTTGTCATCTCATCAGAGTCTGAATAAACATACGGAGCAAGTTCATCTAATTTTCCAACATAAACTGCCTGATACTTTTCTGTGCCATGTGAATCTGTCACTCTGAATAGTCCTTTAAACTCCAAGTCATTTACTTCTTGGTGAGTTTCCTCAAATAATTCCCTAAATGCAGCTTGTCTTGCTGTCTCTCCTGCATCTATTCCACCAGCAGGAAATTCCCACTGATCTCGCCAATTATTATAGCCAATTAAGTATTTATCCTTAATTTTTATGATTGCATATGAACCTGTGACATTCTTATATTTTCCAATATCACCTTCTGAAACATCTAAATATTCATGAACAATCCATCCGCTTTTGTTTTTGGCTAACAATTATGAGCCCTCCATCTATTACTATTCCTTAGATAATTGCTTTCTTCATAGGAAATCCCCAATCTCCCCAAGCTTTTTGCCAAGACTGTGATATTTTCCGGAGTAAATAACTGGATCCAATACTGTCAGATCAATGTCGAAGGTGTCTTTTGGAGACAGTCTCTCATCCATCTGAACATTTCTTATATGGCAAAAAAATGTTGTGGACTCACCTGTCTCTGGCCCAATAGGTTCCCATTTATCTTTATACTTATCCTGCAAAAGCCTTTGCATTTCCTGCATCTCATTTATAGAAAAATCTGCCATAGCCTGCTAAACTTTGCCCCATTATGCAAAAGCTTGCATTATCATCCCTTCGGAGTGCCGTGGCAGATGAAAAGTACCTTTATCATTTTTCGTATCCTTTACATTTCAGAATTTTTTTCAATCGTAGTTTTGCGCATATATTTCATATCTCATCAATATTCGTAGGATTGATTTACTTTCCTAAGTGCAGCCACATAATCGCAACCTTTTTCTTTCACGTCTTCCGGATTTATCGGATAATGGACATTGTAAAGAACCCCTTTATCTCCAAACATATCCTCCATATAATCCTTCTCTATATGCCCGCCTACGACTTCAAGGCAGATCATAACATGATCATCACCCGGTACAATTTCTTTCTCCCACAAATACCTACACTCAAGGTTCATGAAACATTCAGCGACCATCGGCGCTTCTACCCATGAAGCTTTCTCCGCAGTAAGCCCTGACGAAGTTATCTCATCCGCCTCGAACTGATTGTTCTGTATTGTCTTCATGCAGGCTTCGTATAAATCAGATGACATGAAATTTAGCACTGCTACCTTCTTTTCATTTAAGCTTTGGTAAAGATGTCCTCTCTTATTCACGCTGCATAGAATCACGTAATACCCGCCTCCATGATTCGCACTCGTAAACCCTGCCCATGACTGCATCGTAGCATTTGGCTGTCCATTAGATTTATAGGTTGTGACAAGAAACATGGGTGTCGGTATTCCCATTATAAATTCTTTCCAATCAAATCCGAAGTTTTTTGCAAATTCTCCGTATGTCCCACTCATAGATTCAGGCATTTCTTTGTATTGGTATTTCATCTTTTTTCTTCCCTCCTTACAAAAGCCAACATAAGAATTAACTTCAGTCTTATCGACAACCTTCGACTATTCGAGCTGATCAAACTACATACTGAAGATCTTTTTTAGCGTTCACCACCACGTATATTTCTCCCGTTCTGGAGTCTGTTTTCTCCTCAGACCTGTAGTCAAACTTAAACCCGCATACATCCTGCAATCTTTTTGAAGCCAGATTCTTTTCACGATAACTACAGTGAAACTCCTTCGCACCTTGATTTCTTGCCTCATCGCACAATGCATTTAGAATCTGTTTTCCATATCCTTTTCCGACAAAGTCCGGTCCAATGGCGATTCCCATATCCTCATATACACCAGGATTGACCTCACGCATGGATGCCCATCCAATGGCCTCTAATCCGCTTTCCGTTTTCAGATATACGGTAAGCGCATACTTTTCTTTACTTTGAAAATCAAGAGTCCGAAGCATCCTGTCCTTTGATTCTTCCTCAGAATCATCGATCTTCCATAGCATATATTTGGCGGATTCTGGTCTGCTTGTTATATTCCGGTACAGCTGTTCCCAATCATCAAATACAGCTTTTTTCATGATCAAATTGCTTGTCTCTATCACGACCTCTGAATAATCCGGCATAAGATCCGATAATTCATACTCTGATATACCTACGGGGGCATTGGAACTGTTCACCGCATACTGTGCCAATACATTATCTTTGTTTTTACATACAAGCAACCCTACGGTAGGAGCATCGCCTTCCTTTCTGAGAATACCATCGACAGCAGCTACATATGTACCTATCTGCCCCATATCTCCAGGCTCAAAAGCTCTGATCTTAACCTCTATCACAACATAGCAGTGCAGGGTAATATTGTAGAAAAGCATATCAATAAACTGCTCTGTATCCCCTACTTCCAATCGATACTCTCGTCCTACAAATGCAAAACCTGTGCCCAATTCCAGTAGGAACTGAGATATATTATTCATAAGAGCATCCTTCAACTCTTTCTCGTAATATCCCTCTGTTATAGTAAGGAAATCAAAATTATACGGATCTTTTGTCATTTCCTGTGCAAGGTCACTTTGCGGTGCAGGCAATGTTTTTTCAAAATTTGAGATTGCCTTTCCCTGTCTCTCATAAAGGTTAGTATCAAGAAAGTTCTGAAGTACCGCCCTGGACCAGTTATTCTCCAATGTCTTTTCAACATAGAAAAGCGCTTTGTTCCGATCATCTTTACATTTATCGATAATAAACCTGTGATGTCCCCACGGAATCATAAAGATATTCATTTGCGCCACATCCTGTGGCGTAATCTCAACCTCACCTAATTGCGCCACAGCTTGTGGCGTGATTGTCTCTTCAGAATAAAGCCTATAGAACTGATGCATGTATAATAGGTTTCTTGGCGAAAATGATTTTACATCCGGCAATTCCCGCTTGATATCGTCACTAACAGCTTTGTAAAAGCCTGTTCCCCAATCATACTGAGTTTTGAGGATTTACAGGTTCCGCACCAGTTCCCAGTAGAATATCAGCATTTCCCGATTAACAGCTGATGCAGCTTTAATCTGACTACTGCGATATCTTTTCTTAAGTGAAGATATCCAGTTATTATATGTTTCATCCGTTTTAATAATGTTATTCATTATTCTTACTCCTGACTTTGCCATATTAGAACAATAAGTATGCCTGCACACATGAGGTGTAATCTTGGGAATCCGAACAATATAAGTCTTATTGTACTTCTGAATAATATGCTTAAAGTAATGTTCCCAATGCAAAGAGTATACCACGCTTCCATCTTTATCAAAATAGAGGAACCCTGTTCTTCCATCAATCATAGGCTCTGTCTTTGGAGGCTTTCTGTTGTTGATGATTCTTTTGAAACACTCCTCTACATCAGGTGTCATTGGCAGTACTCTTTTCCCACTCTCTGTCTTAGTTTCTTCTATATAGTATCCGACAGTAGCTCTCTTTTGTAATTGATGCCATATGTGCCTCCTTAATTAGGTTGGTTGATAGTTAACAAATCCTAATTAATTGGCTTTTTTCTGATTGATAATCAGAAAAAAACCGCACATTTGTGGCATTATGTCAAGTATATATGTGAGATTTTTTTGAGTTACTGGTATCAAAAAACGGAATCCTATATTTTTATAGAATTCCGTAAAGTGAATGACATTGCCTCTGAACAGTAACCTTAAAAGTTTAATCGCGTTTATCTAGGCGGAAAAACCTTAAATTTTTAACGGTATTATGTGCTACAATTATATATGTAGAAATGATTCACTTGAAGAGAGGACCTTAATATGGCAGAAAACAACAACGAACAGAAAAACTTTTTTAAGAACCTGCACACGGATCAGTATAAATGGAATGATTTCTTTCTTATTCCGCTTATAGTGACAATTGTGATGATGTTTGTCGGGCAGACGGGAGTTCTCGTAATCTCTAAAATTTTAATGAAACCGATTATCAACGATAACAATGTCGATTTCCTAACAATATTTCAACAATATTTAACCTTCCTGGGAGTTTGGATTATAGCTTTACTTTATTGCTACTTTACCCAAAAAAACAGACCAATAATTAATGCTTTTACATCTTTTTGCAAAGGAAATACAGTGAAATACCTGCTTTTAGGTCTTTTAATTGGTTTTGCTCAAAATGCATTTTGCATTATGGTGGCTTTGCTGCATAAAGATATCCATATTTATTTTGATTCATTAAATCTATTGCAGGTAATACCACTTTTTATAGTTGTATTTATTCAGTCCAGCGCAGAAGAATTACTTTGCAGGGGCTTTCTGTATCAGAGACTAAGAAGGGGATATAAAAATCCTGCTATAGCGGTTGTAGGAAATGCTCTGCTGTTTTCACTGCTGCATGCAGCTAATCCTGGATTGTCTCCACTTGCTCTTCCTAGTATCTTTTTTGCCGGACTTCTCTATTCACTTATGGTTTATTATTGCGATTCAATATGGATGCCGATGGCAGCACACGCAGCCTGGAATTTCACCCAGAACATTATATTTGGACTTCCAAACAGTGGTAACGTATCGCCAGTTTCAATCTTTAAACTAGATGCATCTACAGCCATGGATAGTTTTGCATATGACGTAGGATTTGGTGTTGAAGCTACAATAGTAGCTATAGCACTTATAATAGTAAGTTGTATAATAGTTTATCTATGGGGAAGCAAAAATAATAAAAAGCCAACTGAAATCTGGAATTAAAAGCAATGCGCCGAACTTTAGTTCGGCGCATTATATTTATCACGATTTAATTCTCTTTACCCCATTTCCGGTTCCAGGTTTCCATAATTTCATCCCCTGCCGATGGATGTAAAAGATATATCGCAATAATGATCTGTAAAACAGATAGAATCATATTGAGAACTATATCAGAGGTTTTTAAAGTGCCTTCCATTACTCCAGCTTCAGAAACCAGATCCAAATTCATAAAAGCATAAACATCATTTATTGCATGCATGAGCATTGAAGGAAGTAAACTTCCGCTCCTGATAAATAGTGCACAGAGCAAAAACCCTGCCGCACTGGCTGAAATAACCTGTAAAAGTGTAGTCCCGCATTTTAGCATTCTATCCGACCGCAAATAAGCGGTGAATTAATTTCTGAATATCTGTTTTTTATCTATATCAAAGTGCTGTGTATTACAGCACTCTTTTTTCGTATACTTAAGATAGTAGTTTCCTATAAAACAAAGAGGAAGAGCCACATCCTGCAAGACACGCTCTTCCTCCTATGCATGTAATCAATACTGATATACATCACACAATGCTATGATACGGAAGAACCTGATAAATAGCAACCTCATTGTAATAAAAAAATCCGGAGAGGTACTCTTTCAGGAGTACATGTCTTCTTTTTGTCCTGACAGAGAACAGTGCCCATACTGCAAGGCAAGA
>NZ_FOKR01000006.1 GCF_900112195.1 Butyrivibrio sp. YAB3001 | reverse complement strand
AAAGCTGGTCAAGGACAAAGGGCTTAGGCAATCAATGTCCAGAAAAGCCAATTGCTGGGATAACGCCCCTCAGGAAAGCTTCTTTGGTCATATGAAAGATGAGATAGATCTGTCAGAATGCAAAAAATATAGGGAAGTAAAAGCAATCATAGATGATTGGATGGACTACTATAACAATGAAAGATATCAGTGGCAGTTAGCAAAGCTATCTCCGAATGAATACTATAAGTACATCACCACAGGAATATATCCTCTTGGAGATGTTTGATATATAGATAAATAATGTGCTGTAATTAGATATGCCTATAGCTTAATTTGTACTTGACATGGGGTACACTTTAGAAATCAGTGGGAATTGGATGTGAATTCGGTAATTGCAATCAACACATTTACCGGAGCAAAGATTCCACTTGATAATGCAGAAGGAGGTAGACTGGATATGTGTAGAGCTACGGAAGTACTTGTAGAAGAAGGATTGGCAAAAGGATTAGAAAAAGGATTAGCGAAAGGATTAGCGAAAGGATTAGAAAAGGGGCGGATTGAGGAAAGAGAATATATCAACAAATTGAACAGTATATTATTAGATTCGGGTAGATTAGATGATCTTGCAAAATCTACAACTGATGCTGAATATCAGAAACAATTGATCAGGGAATTGGTTGATGAGAATTATATGAAGTAGAATGGGTTCTATTCTATTTAAACATCGAAAACTATCTAAAATAGAATAATAAAAAGAGAGGGCACACCACTTATCATGGAAATATCCGTGATGAGTGGTGTGTTTTTGTGTGCAAAGAAAAAAGTATTGACAATACCTAGTAAAGAGTTACATAATACACAATGTATTATTAATAGAGTGAATAACAAAGAATATATTAAAAATCACAAAACAAATACACTCTAAATTACGTTGAATGAGGGAAGAAGATAGGTAGTTGGTTTTATGGGGGCTCTATTTTGAATAGAGAATTGACGTATTGCCATCGATTACTTCTAAGTAGATAGCTGTGAAAAATGAAAATTCTAATCTGAAAAAAATAGTGCTAATCGGGCCCGTGTTCCCTTATAAGGGCGGGATATCCCATTATACCGGTCTTATGTATCGTGCTTTATCAAAAAAGTACGATGTGACAATGATCAGCTATTCTTTCCAATATCCGAAGCTTCTTTATAAAAAAGAACAGCGAGATTACTCAAATGATGCGTTCAAGAATGGGTAAAGTGTATAGATGCTTAAAGACATAATAAAAGAGAAAAAAGTTTTATTTATAACAACTAAAAAAATTGATTACATCCGCAATTCCCAAGAATTACAAATTCTCAGAGAATGCGCAAGTCATGTTGAATTGATTTATTCATCACAAAAAAGTTATCCAAAAAGGTTGATTGAGATATACAGTAAATTGTTTATCGCCAATTTTCTAAGAATATTTGGAAAAGGAATTATCTCAAAATGTGATGTGATATTTGTTGGCTTTGCTCCGCAACTTATTATTCCAATATTCAGAGGGGCATTTAGGAATAAAGAGATAGTAATTGATTTCTTTATTTCTGTTTATGACACCATGGTGTGTGATAGGCAGAAATTCAAAAAAGGCAGCATTGTTTCAAAGCTATGTTATTGGATAGATAGATTAACAGTAAAAAAAGTGGACTGTATTATCACTGATACAAAAGCACAAGCTATATTTTTTATTGAGGAATTTGGAGCAGATAGGGATAAGGTCGAAACGCTTTATCTGGAAGCTGATAGATCTATATATTATCCAAGGCCTCAGAACAAGCCTTCTGAGATAAGAGATAAATTTGTGGTTCTTTATTTTGGTAGCATATTACCACTCCAGGGAGTGGACGTTGTGTTGGATACAATACGTTTGCTAAAAGAAGAAAAAGATATTTTTTTCGATATTATTGGACCAATACCTGAAAAGTTAAATAAGCCAATACAGGATAATGTGCGTTACACAGATTGGCTTCCGCAGGAACAATTGGCAGAAAGAATAGCTCAGGCTGATATATGCTTGGCTGGACATTTTAATGGAAAGATAGAGAAAGCAAATAGGACCATTCCTGGGAAAGCATATATTTATGAAGCTATGGGTAAAAAGATGATATTAGGTGATAGTGACGCTAATAGAGAATTATTTATAAAAGATACAAGGCACAGTTTTGTGATATTGGGGAATAGTGAAAAATTATCTTTAAGTATTCTTAACCAATACAAAAACATTGAAGTAAATGAATATTCTGCATAGTGGGGAAAGGGTGAATCAAAATGAAATTTAGAAATACTCTAATAAATTATGCAGAACATAGTAAAGTGGCTGAGACCTTTTTGTATATCTCATATTTGGGGTATGCGTGTTTGGTGTCATTGTTGTTTTGTCTGTACAGCCTTTTTCCTATAAATAAGAAAAAAATAGTTTTTTGCAATATGAAAGGTAAAAGATATGGAGATAATCCTTACTACATAAGTGAAAGTCTGTTGGAAAAAAATAAGAATTTTGACTTGGTTTGGCTGTTAAAGCCAGGAGTCGAGGCGGAGTTACCTAAAGGAATTCGAAGAGTTGACTATAGTTTTATTTCTGTAATCAAAGAATTAGCGACCGCAAAAGTGTGGGTTGATTCTAACATGAAAGATTTGGGAACAAGGAAAAGAAAAGAACAAATTTTTATTCAAACTTGGCATGGAAGTTATGGAATCAAAAAAATAGGCTTAGATCTTGGAAGTGAACAGTTATGCATAGACAGAAAAATTTATCCATATAATGCTAAGCTTGCAGATTTAATGGTTTCCAATAGCAAAAGTGAAACAGAAATATTCAGAAGGGCTTTTGCGTATGGTGGAAAGGTAATTGAGCAAGGAAGCCCTAGAAATGATGCTTTTTTTGAGGTAAATGAAGAGCTGACCACTAAGATTCAAAATCATTTTGATATTAGAGGAAAGCATATTGCTTTGTATGCACCAACATGGAGGAAAGGATTTGGCATAGATGAATTCGTATTAAATACAGAGGATATTGTTAATGCATTTCAAACTAGGTTTGGTGGGGAATGGGTGATTCTTATGAGACTTCATCCACATAATATTGAGGATTCAGATTCTATTAAATGCTCTGATTTGGTGAGGAATGCGACCCAGTATCCCAACATGCAGGAGCTCCTTTGCGTAGCAGATGCTCTAATTACAGATTATTCAAGCTGTATGTTGGATTTTATTACAAAACCGAAGCCGTGTTTTATTTATGCTCCGGATTTGGATGACTATGAAAAAGAATACGGGAATTATTACAAAATGAAAGAACTCCCGTTTCCGCTTGCACTCTCCAATGCTGAACTTACAGACAATATTATTGAATTTGACGAAGAGAAATATATTGAAAACGTAAGTGAATTACATAAAAGAGTCGGATTGAATGAAACAGGCCATGCATCAGATTCAGTGGTGGATTACATAATTGATTTTATTGAGAATGGAAAAAAGTAAATGAATATAGCGGTTATATTTGCCGGTGGTGTAGGAAGGCGTATGCACACTAAGGATATGCCTAAGCAGTTTTTGGAAGTTTATGGAAAACCGGTAATAATACATACTCTTGAAAAATTTGATCATCATGAGGAAATAGATGCAATTGTAATAGCTTGTGTTAAGGAATGGATTCCATATATGGACGAGCTTATTTCGAAATATCACTTAAAGAAAGTAAAGAGCATTGTTTGTGGAGGTGCGACAGGGCAGGAATCAATACATAATGGTCTTGTTGCGGCGAAAGCAATTGCTTATGAAAAGGCAATAGTGCTTATACATGATGGAGTAAGACCTTTTATTACAGAGCAGCTTATTTCAGACAATATCAGTTCAGTTAAAGAGTATGGTTCTGCAATAACTACATCAAAAGTAACTGAAACAATATTGGTAGTAGATGATAGCGATCTTATAAATGAGGTGCCTCCACGAAGCAACTCCAGAGTAGCAAAGGCCCCGCAGAGCTTCTATCTTGACGATATCCTTGCCGCGCACGATAAGGCTATTGCAGAAAATCGTAACGACTTCATAGATAGTTGTTCTCTTATGCAACATTATGGAAACAAATTGCATTTGGTGGATGGACCAATAGAAAACATAAAAGTTACTACTCCTCAGGATATATTTACGATGAGATCTGTATTTGAAGCTAGAGAGATTCTTAAGATGCAAGAGCAGGCAGAGTAAGACTGCATCAATAATGGCAGAAATAACAACAAGATATAAAAGAGGAAATGAATAAATGAGAACGTTGATAGATAGTTCTTTTGATGAGATTGATGAGACTGTATGCAATACGGATTTTATAGATTGGGAAAAATACAGAAATTTGTCTGATTGAAAATATGCTTTCTATAAAAAATGGTATGAATTTAGTTACTTAAGTTAAGTATGACTGCATTTTTATCATTAGGTAGAAATTATGAAAGGGTATATATGAATTTTATTAATCTTACTATTATTATTCCGCATTATAATACTCCAGTTTTGCTGAAAAAGCTTTTAGGAACAATACCAAATACGCCTGAAATTCAGGTGATTGTTATAGATGATAACAGTAATGTTGATATAGACAAGCTGGACAGTATAAAAAATGAGTACAAGAATAATGTCGAGTTTTACAGTAATATTTCAGGGATTCAAAGTGCAGGGGCGTGTAGAAATATTGGATTGGATCATGCTCTTGGCAAGTGGTTAATGTTTGCAGATGCAGATGATTATTTTACGGATGAAATGTATTCAATTGTTTCAGAATACTTTAATAGTGAATATGATCAGGTGATATTCAACGTGACTAGCAGATATTTAGGTACTGATGTGATGGCAACAAGACATATAGCACATCAGAACAAGATAGCGTTATATATGGCTAATCCGAATGAAAAGAATCTTGAAAGAGTAAAGAAGAGGTTTTCTCCATGTGCCAGAATATTTAGAACAGAAATAGTGAAAAGTAATAATTTAAGATTCAGCGCTATTAAAAACAGTAATGACATGTATTTTTCGATTCAAGCAAGTTGTTTGAGCAAAAAAACAGCTGTTGATGAGAGAATTGTTTATTGCATTACTAGAGCAAATGGTTCGTTAACGACAGTTGTTAGTAAAGAGGCATATTTTTGTTATGCAGAAGAATATGGAAAGTGTTATCAGTTTGCAAAAAAAAGTAGTCCTGCTAATAGATATTCGTATTGTTTATATAACAAAGGAATCATTATTTATGATGGTATAAGAAGAAATGTTGGATTGAAAAATATCATTGAAGCGATAAACAAATTAGACCATTATAAGGTTCCATTTGTGACAAAAGAAATATTAGATCCGATGTATTTTATAAGTCAACTATTTATAAACAACAAAATTAGGAAAAATGATGCAAAGTATCTCAGTAGCAGTATTTAGAAAAGGCAGATTTTAATGAAAAAATTGATAAAGATGTACGGGTATAACTTAGCGATTATTATACTAATAATTCTTTTTTATTTACCGTCATTTCAATTCACAGGAATACAGGATGGGGACGAGTTCCCTAGTATAGCAGCACCATTAAGATTAGCTGGAGTAGATTGGTCAGGAATTCTTTCGAAAAATGGAATATGGCATGGATATGGCCATATTTTTATGCTATTTCCATTTTTTTACTTGTGTAAGGACTGGGCATCTATATACATAATTATAAAATCGTGGGGGCTATTTATATGGGTGTTTATGGCATTAGCCATTCATTATTTATGTAAAAAATTCTTGAATTGTACAGAATGTCAATCTTTTGTTATCGCAATAATATGTGTGTTAGGTGTTTTGAAACCTGATTATGGATTTGGATTGAGTGCTTTGACAGAAGAGTTTATAGGCTTTGCTCTAGTGATAATTTCTCTACTACATGAACAAAATAATAAATCACCTAAATGGTACTTGGCATTTGGTTCAGGATTTTTAATGACATATTTATTTACTATTCATAGTAGAGCGGCAATTATCGTAGTTAGTTATATTTTTGTTTTTTCATTCTTTTATATTATGAACAAAGACAGTATCAAGATATCTATTATTCTTTTGTTCGTAGTTGGGTTAATAAGTGGATATTTAGTATATAAAGGTGCTGATTCGTTTTATGTGAGATATGTTCTATCAACAAATGAAAGTGTTGGTAGCTTGGATAATAATGCAACTTCTATGGTGAGTAGAAGCCTTTCAAGTGCCCTTATGACATCTTGGAATAAGAATCAGATAACTGATTTATTGAAGCTGATTTTTTCATTAACAGAATCTGCGAATATTATTTCTTTTGGTTATTTATTTGTGTGTATAACTTCAATAATACTTTATACGATCAACAAGTATAAGATGTGCAAGATGCTGGATGGGGTGTCTTTTATTGGTATATGGGGCATAATATCATTTACGCTTATGAATTTGTCTATTGCGCTCAAAAATTACATGAAGGCAGAGAATGAGCCGCGAATGTATCTTTATATAAGGTATGCAATACCATTTTGTATTTTAATAATACTGTCAGGAACAATTATTATTATTCGAGAGATAGAGAAATTTCAAAATGCATATTTATTGGCAGGCGTTGTTTCTGTAATCTCATACAAAATGTTCATGGTACTTATTGTACCAAAGTTAAATAGTAAAGCACTTATGGCAATGGCGAGTATTTTTAAAATGTTCTTTTGTCAAGAAAACGAGTCGCCTACTATGTATTTTAATAAACTATTGTTTTATGAAATTATTATTTGCTTTGTCATTATATTTCGATGCATTAAGCATAAGGAAAAGCTTGTGATTTCAATCTATTTGGCAGTTTCTTTGTTTTTTTGGATTTCAAGTTTTGATTATAAGGGGAAGAGGGAGGATTCTATAATAGCTAGTGCTGATGCATCGACAGAGGTTTTGAATTGGGCTGAAAAAGAAAACATAAATATATATGTAACAACTAAACAGAGCAATGCACCAGGATATATTCGCTCTTTACAAACTTATAATGTTAGAACGAAATTGAACTATCTTAATGAGGATGAAATATCTGAATTAACAGATGGAATATTATTGTCAGATTTATCTAAGATTAATACGAATGTAAATTTATATTCGATTCAAATAGATGATAACGAATATGCTTATTCCAAAGATTTATCGTTGCTACAACTAATACCCATTAAAGAACATTAAATATATAGTTATAGCAACAAACATACATTTTATGAATTGAAGGGATGTAAGTTTTTGATTTTACTTTACATAAGGTGCAATTGATATGGATAGCGTTAAGTTTTGCGAGCTGGAAAATGATTCAGATTTGCTTGATTGGGAAATAGATGGAGTAAAAGTATGGAGATATGAGAGATTCATAATTCATCGGTTATTATTGGAACTAGAACACGGGGAAAAACCTGGTACAGATAATAACAAAGTGAAAACTAAATTGCTTGATTATGTGAAGCTATATATAAAATATCCGATAAAGTGGAACAAAAAAGAGGATATTTTAATTGTAAATCATCCTAGAAGGGTTATTGACGAAGATAAGTATATATGCAAATTTACGGAGAATATTTCTGATAATTATTCTAGCTGCGTTACATTTGAATCATATTATTACTACTCGCATATGACTCCAGCTAAGACTAAAAACTTGAGATATTTTGATAAGCTTTCAATTGAAAGTAATGTATACGAGCGGGTGATAAGGCGAGTTGCATCAAAAAAATATAATGAAACAAAGAATGAGATATATAAAAAAATCCAAAGTGTATTTGCTGAATCATGCGGTGATAGTACTTGTAGAGTAATTGCAGATATGATGACAAAGCATTTGTATATCATAAAATACAAAAGGAAAAAAATAAAAAAGATAATAAATGCTATTAAACCCAAGTTGGTTATAGAGGTGGTTGGCTACTCTCAGAATAATATGATAATAAATGAGATAGCTCATGATTGTGCAATTCCAACGGTAGAAATCCAACATTCTCAGATAAATCCATCAATGATTCAGTATATGTGGAAAAAAAGACAGCATGTTGAACAATTTCCAGATTATCTATTTACATATGGTGATTTTTGGAAAATGGGGCTTGAGCTTCCTATATCAGATGATCATGTAAAATCAGTGGGATTTCCATTTTTTGAAAAACAAGTAGAGCTCTATAAGTCAAAGCATAATAGTAATCATACTGGATTGCTATTTATTTCGCAATTTCTAGCAGGTTCTTATGTTTATAAACTTGCTGTGGAGTATGCTGAGATGTTTCCTGAAGAAAAAATAATGTATAAGCTTCATCCGGATGAATATGATATTTGGGAAGAGAAGTATCCAAAGCTAAAAGAAATGAAGAATATTACAGTATTATCAGATAGTTCTATTAGTTTATATGAATGTTTTATGGACTCTTATGCGGTGGTAGGTATCTATTCTGGTGCTTTATACGAAGCATTAGCTTTTGATTTACCAATTTATCTATATAATGCAAATTACATTGAAAATATGCAAAACCTTATTGATATAAAAGGGGCTTTGGTTTTCAATTCAGCTAATGAATTGTATGACCTTTTACATAAAGGACAACGCGCTATACAGCCGAGCGTTGAGATATGGAAATGGAATGCTATGAATAATACAACTAACGAAATAAATATGATACTAAATGGCAGATAGAATGAATAAAGGCAAAAAAGCTTCAGTCGCAAAAGTTGGAATAATATACACCCTCAGTAATTTAGTAATAAGAGGAATGGCGTTTATTACTACTCCTATTTTTACTAGATTGTTGACTAAGTCTGAATATGGAGAGTTTAGCAATATTTCTTCATGGGCCCATATTATAGCGATTATAGTCACATTACAGCTGTATGTTTCTATAGTTAGAGCAAAGTATGATTATGAGAATGAACTGGATAAGTACTTATCAAGTATTCTTCTATTGGGGAATTTGATTACAGTTGCATGGTATGTGGTTTTTGAAGTAAACAGTACATGGTTTGAAACTCTTCTTAAGATGGACAAACCATATATTAGGCTCATTTTTGTGTATGCCTTTTTTTCACCCGCAATGCAGATACTTACATTTAAAAACAGAATATGTTGTAACTACCAAAAGGTTGTGTTTTTTACCTGGATAACATTATTTGTATCTACACTTGGTTCAGTAGTACTTGTGCTAGCTATGCAAGATAGGTTGATGGGAAGAACAATTGGAAACTATTTTCTTATCGCAATTGTGGATGCAGGGTTATGGCTTTATATACTAATAAAAGGAAAAGGGATATGTCTACAACATTGGAAGTATGCACTTAAGTTTTCTGTTCCACTGATTCCACATGAACTCGCGGGTACACTTTTGGCTATGTCTGACAGAATCATAATTAAAAGGTTGTGTGGAGCAGAAGATGCAGCGCTTTATTCATTGGCATATACAATTTCGTCTATAGCAAATGTTTTGCTTACAAGTCTTAATCAAGCATGGCAACCATGGCTATATGATCATATAAGGGATAAAAAATTATCAGATATAAGAAAATACACTATACCATATACCATTGTATTTGCTGCTGGGTGCACTTTTATAATGCTGATTGGGCCAGAAATTGTCTTGATTTTTGGAGGAAAGGCTTATATTCCAGCTAAATATGTAATTCCCCCCGTGTGTTATGGCACTATGCTTCAATTTGTTTATACGCTTTATGCAAATATAGAGTTTTATGAAAAAAAGACTGGGTGGATTTCTGCCGCTACAATGATGGCAGCGTTTGCCAATATAGTTTTAAATTTCATCGCAATTCCAATATTTGGGTATATATCAGCAGCATATACTACAGCAATTGGATTCTTACTTATGGTGATATTTCACTATTATGTTGTAAATAAAAAGACAGAGTATGGTCATGTTTATAATGAGAAAATTTTGATTGTGATTATGACTGTAATGCTTTTTGTAATGATTGGAGCAAATTTTCTGTATGACTATTTAGTCATTAGATATTTAGTTGTTCTTGGGTTTGTTTTAACTGCAACAATAGGCGCTATAAAAAACAAAAAATTTATTATTGGGGTGCTTGATAAAAAAATCGCAAAAAATAAATGACTTTGTTTATATATTGCGAGTTTGTTTATACGAGGTGATTTATGCAACAAATAAAACTAATAATATGGGACATGGATAATACATTTTGGTCAGGTATTCTTGCTGAAGGTGATATTAAGCTAAATGATGCAAATGTGCAGTTGATAAAAGATTTGACTGATCGAGGAATTGTGAATTCAATTTGTTCCAAGAATACATTTGATGATGTCAAAACGAAATTAACAGAGGCACAGATATGGGATTATTTCGTTTTTCCAGTAATAGATTACGAACCCAAAGGCTTTTCAGTAAAAAATATTATAGATAATTGTCAACTTAGACCTGAAAATGTTCTTTTTATAGATGACGATGAAAGGAATTTGCAGGAAGTTGCATATCATAATAAGGGAATCAATGTTTCACTTCCTTATATTATAGAAGATTTATTAAAGATGCCAGAATGTGAAGGCGAAGATAAAAAGCATAGTAGATTAGATAAATATAAGATTTTGGAAAAGAAAAATGAAAGAAAAAGGGTATTTAATTCAAATATTGAGTTTTTAATGGATTCGAATATTGAAGTCGCTATTAAAAATGATTGTATGTCTGAATTAGATAGGATACATGAGCTGATAATTAGAACTAATCAATTAAATTATACAAAAAAACGAATATCAAAAGAAGCATTGCGTAACATACTAAATGACTCAGAATATACAAATAAGTATGTACATGTAAAAGATAAGTATGGTGATTACGGTATAGTTGGATTTTGTTCCGTATTCCATGGTGAATTAGTACACTTTCTGTTTTCTTGTAGAACGATTGGGATGGGGATAGAACAATATGTTTATAGTGAGATGGGGTTCCCTAAATTAGTTGTTAAAGGAGAGGTTGTTAACAATGTCAATGGGGAAGATAAACCTTCATGGATTAATGCTGGTTTTAATGAAAATGGCGAAAAAACAACTGATACGAGGACGCATGGAAACTTCGTGATTCGAGGCGGATGCGATTTAGAACAAATGCTGCCGTATCTTAATATCGATGATAAGTGCATTACAACGGAGTTTAATTTTAGAAACTTCCATCGTGATCATACGTTTATTACATGTGGTTGTCTTCGATATAGTGAGGAGATAAAAAAACAGTTACTGAATGATGTTGGTTTTTTGAATGAAGACTGCTTTGATACGAGCGTATTTAAGCATGAGAAGCAGATTGTCATTCTTAGTCTGTTAATGGATTATGCACAAAAAGTATACCATGTTAAGGAACATCCTGAAATAAAGCTTGCTTTTGGGGCATTTCCAGAAGATCTTGACTATTTATCATATGGTTGGCGCGAAGAGCAAAATGATTTTTACATAAATCATCTTGTGCCAGAAGGGAGAATAAAAGCAGAAGATCTATACAATAACTTACAGTTTATTCGAGATAACATTGATAAAGATAACTTATTGATATTGATTAATGGTTGTGAAGTGCCATCTGTTAATCCAAAAGAAGTAGGCAGAGAAATGGTACATAAAGAATATAACAAGATTGTAGATCAGTTTGTCAACGAGAACTCTTGTAATACAAAATTATTGGATATGAGAACAATTGTTCAATCAACGAATGATCTTAATGACAATATAAGACATTATAAAAGGCACGTGTATTATAAGATGGCTAAAGAATTACTGTTGTTAATTGATGATGATGAAATAAGTGTTAGAACTGGTGTGTCCAGGGCGGTAATAGATGTAAAGCATATGCTTGCAAAAAAAGCAAACAGTATTAAACGTGAATTGATGAAGAAATAATATAGTGAGGAAAATTGGTATGAGCTTATATGAAAAGTTATTAGCAGGAGAAGAAAAATTGTCACTGGTTGGACTTGGCTACGTAGGCATGCCTATAGCAGTGGCTTTTGCCAAGAAGATAAAGGTTGTAGGTTACGATTTCAACAAGGCAAAGGTTGAATTGTACAAGAAGGGCGTAGATCCTACAAGAGAAGTAGGAGATGATGCAATCAAGGAGACATCTGTAGAATTCACTGCAGATCCTGAGAAGCTTCGTGAGTGCAAATTCCACGTAGTTGCGGTTCCTACACCTGTAAATGATGACCACACTCCTGACCTTTCACCTGTAGAGGGCGCAAGCCATACTCTTGGTAAGTACCTTACAAAGGACAGCATTGTTGTATATGAGTCAACAGTTTATCCCGGAGTAACTGAGGATATCTGCGTACCTATTCTTGAGAAAGAATCAGGTCTTAAGTGCGGAGTAGATTTCAAGGTTGGTTATTCACCAGAGCGTATCAACCCTGGTGATAAGGTTCACAGACTTGATACCATAACCAAGATCGTTTCCGGTATGGACGATGAGACTCTTGAAGAAGTTGCCAAGGTATACAGCCTGGTAGCTCTTGCTGGTGTTTACAGAGCACAGTCTATCAAGGTGGCTGAGGCAGCCAAGGTTATTGAGAATTCACAGCGTGATATCAATATCGCTTTCATGAACGAGCTGTCCATGATCTTCCACAAAATGAATATTGATACAAAGAGCGTATTAGAGGCAGCAGGAACCAAGTGGAATTTCCTTCATTTCTTCCCTGGACTTGTTGGCGGACATTGTATCGGTGTTGACCCATATTACCTTACCTACAAGGCTGAGGAACTTGGATATCACTCACAGATCATTCTTTCAGGAAGACGTATCAACGATGACATGGGCAAGTATATTGCTGAGTCCTGTGTAAAGAACCTGATTGCAAATGATATCCCGGTAAAGAATGCGAAGGTAGCAATTCTTGGATTTACTTTCAAGGAGAACTGCCCTGACACCAGAAATACAAAGGTTATAGACATATACAAGGAACTTGGCGAATACGGAATCACACCTGTAGTAGTTGATCCTGAGGCTGATTCAGATGAGGCCAAGAGACTTTATGGAATAGATTTTGACAATCTTTCTGCAGTAAAAGATATGGATGCAGTGATTGTAGCAGTTGCACATACAGCATTTGAAAAATACCAGGCAGCCGATATTGCCAAGTTCTTTAATCCTAAGCACAGCACAAAGGTGTTCATGGATATCAAGGGAATCTACAATATTGATGATTTCAAGGCTCCTGAGTTCTCATATTGGAGAATGTAAGGATGGCAAAAATGAATAGGAAACAAGAGATGAAAATTGTAGGAGTTATACCGGCAAGATATGAATCAAGTAGAATGCCTGGAAAACCAATAGCAGATATTCATGGAAAACCAATGATTTGGTGGGTATATCAGCAAGTTAAAAAATGTTCGTTATTTATGGATATTGTTGTTGCTACTGATGATGAACGCATTATGGAAAAATGCAAAGATTATCAAATGAAAGCAATTATGACATCGAAGAATCATGATACACCTACTTCAAGATTATATGAAGTATCTACTAAAGTTGATGCGGACTTATATGCTCTCATAATGGGGGATGAACCACTTGTTGATGAAAGGTGCTTTTCTTTGATTGTTCCGGATAGATTCGATGGCGGATATTATGTGGGAGCTTTGACGAATGTTTTGGATAATCCTACGGATGTAATTGATTTTAGCAATCAAAAAGTAGTTACAAACTCAAAAAGAGAAACACTATTTATTTCAAGAAGTCCGATTCCTTATCCTAAGGGGACTTTAGATTTTCAGTATGAAAAGGTAACCGGTGTACAGATTTTTTCAAAACAAGCACTTGATTTTTTTTCAAAAACTGAAAAGTCATTATTAGAAAAAGCTGAAGAAAATGATCTTATGAGATTTGTGGAAAATGGTATACCTGTTAAAATGACGGTTTCACATTATAAAACTATTTCGGTAGATACACCTAAAGACTTAGAGTTGGTTAGAAATATGTTGGAGGGGTAAAGTGGCTCAGTATGACCTTAAGATTCTTGATTGCACATTGAGAGATGGTGGTTATGTAAATGATTGGAATTGGGGCTATCATGATGCTCGTGCAATTATCAGATTTCTTTCTAAAGCAAAAGTTGATTTTGTTGAGGTTGGTTTTTTAAGAAATGTTCCGGAATATAATCAGGACATTACAGTATGTAATACCATCGAAGAACTGAATCGCCTTTTGCCTGATAATGAGACTGGTACTATGTATTCTGCAATGGCGATGCGCAGTAATTATGATATTTCCAAGTTGAGCGACTATTGTGGCTCTGGTATAGAGATGATCAGAATTACTGCTCATGACTATGACATTGAAGAAGGAATGGATTTTGCTAAGCAGGTAAAAGAAAAAGGCTATAAACTGTCCATTAATCCAATAAACATAATGGGATACTCTGACAAGAAAATATTGTGGATTATTGAACAGGTCAATATGATCCAGCCGTATCAGTTTTCAATCGTTGATACTTTTGGAAGTATGAAACGTAGAGATTTGGACCGCATTGTTAGTCTTGTGGATAATAATTTGGACAGAAATATCCGCGTTGCATTGCATTTACATGAAAACATGTCATTGGGATGCAGTTTGGCACAGTGTTTTGTTGACAAACATTTAAACAGGCCTGTGGCAATAGATGGAAGTCTTATGGGAATGGGAAGAATTCCAGGAAATCTTCCTATTGAATTGATTGCTGATTATCTCAATGAGTACCTAGATACAGGGTATGATATTGATTATCTGATGGATGCGATTCAGGAATATATTGCACCTATAAAAGGATTGAGTAAGTGGGGATATACTCCTGCTTACTTCCTTTCTGCTAGATTTAACGTTCATAGGAACTATGCGGAACATTATCTTGAAAAAGGTGATCTTACTAATAGGGATATAAATCATATTTTAGGTGCGTTTGATCGGAGTAAAGCAACTGCTTATGATGAAGCATACGCAGAGGCAAGGTATAAGGAATATAAAGATAATCTTATTGATGATCATGAAAGCTATACCAGGCTAAAACAGGCACTTGATGGAAAGAAAGTGCTCATAATGGCACCTGGGACTTCAATTGTCGAGAATAGAACAGACATTGATGATTTTATTGCAGAGAACGATGCAGTTGTAATTTCTATAAACTTTATTCCTGAAGATTATAATGCTGATTATGCCTTTTTCAGTAATGCAAAACGGTTTGCTCAAGCATCAGATTCGGATGTAACTCTTATACTTACTTCTAATGTAGAAACTGAGAAAGATGCTATTAGGTTTAATTACAATTCTCTGTCAAGTGCATTTGAGAAAGGGTATAACAGCTATGTTATGCTATTAAAACTTTTGAGCCTGCTTGGCATGGATCGGGTATATGTTGCTGGAGCAGATGGGTTTATCACAGGGAAGAATAATTATTATAAATCGTCGTTAAAGAGCTCAACGCCTAAGAATGAAGATGATAATATAGCGGTTGCCAGAGCAATACATAAGATTGGAATTGACGTAGAATACATTACTGAGTCGGCATATGCAATAAACTAATGGGAGATACCTGATGCAGAAAACAATAAAACTAATTGTCATAGATGTAGATGGAACATTGACAGATTCCGGCATTTATTATGATGAGCATGGGAATGAAATGAAAAAATTTTCTACTAAAGATGCTGCTGGTTTTTTTGCAGCAAAGGCGGTAGGCATTAAGACCATGATTCTTACCGGGCGTGAATGTGCTGCAACAAAAAGACGTATGGAAGAAATGAAGGTAGACTTTTTGTTGCAAAACATCAAAGATAAAGCGTCATTTTTAAAGGAATTTATGAATAAGCATGGTCTGGAAAAAGACGATGTTGCTTATGTTGGAGATGATTTGAATGATCTTGCACCTATGAAATTGGCTGGTTATGTGGCATGTCCTGCTGATAGTTGTAAAGAAGTTAAGGAGATTGCTGATTATGTCAGTTCAGTCAAAGGAGGATATGGGGCATTTCGTGACGTGATGGAACATATTCTAGAAAGAGGACAATGGGAGAGTGTAATTAATACGATATATGGAGCAGGTGTTTAATACAGATGATACCCAGTTGCTCAAATAGTTTATTTTGTTGTCTGCAACATGTAAGTCAAAAAGGAGTTTGGAACTAACGTATGAAACTGATTATTCAGATTCCATGTTACAACGAGGCAGAGACATAATAGATAGCATTAAATGATCTGCCTAAGCATATTGATGGAATAGATGAAATTGAATAACTTATTATCAATGATGGTAGTAAGGATGACACTGTAGAAGTTGCTAGAAGATGGGGAGTCCATCATATTGTCAGCTTTGCTAAGAATAAGGGACTTGCTAAGTGCTTTATTGCTGGTTTGGATGGGTGCCTTAGATGTGGAGCTGATATCATTGTTAATACTGATGCTGATAACCAGTATAATGCGGATGATATTGAAACTATAGTAAGACCTATTCTTAACGGAGAAGCTGATATTGTTATTGGTGCAAGACCAATCGATGATACAGAGCATTTCTCTTTTGTAAAAAAGAAGCTACAGCACTTTGGAAGCTGGGTTGTAAGAAAAGCTTCTGATACAGATATCCCAATATTGCTCCTGGCACCGCTCAAAACGAACAGGAAATGATTGTTTTGGGCGGATTATTTTTTGGTATAGAAGGCAAAAATATGAGCAAAGCAATAAAAGAGAAAACATTTGATAAACACACACAAATAACAGATATGCTCCGAAGGCTTCGATCTGATGCAGGCCTCCAGCAAGGGGATATTGCTAGGATTCTGGGAGTAAAGGATTCGACATATTCAGCTTATGAAACGGGGCGGATTATTCCTTCTGCGGAGAAGTTATACACACTTGCCAAGTATTATGGGATAAATGTGGAGTTTCTTTTATCAAAATTTGGTAATGGTGAAGATGTTAACGGATGTGCAATAGTTAGTTCGGCTGATAGAGCTGAACATGATGCGGGTGAAGAAAGTGTTGCAACGGTAGAAGAGCTTCTATATTATTATAGGAACCTTTCTGCTCCGAAGAAGAAAATGGTCTTTGAACTGACCAAAGCCATGTATATGGATAGAACATAGCAGCCACATTTGGATAAATATCTGGATGTGGCTGCTATGCCGTTTACTAGAAATTAGTATTTGATGCCGTTTTCGTCCATTATCTTCTGATATTCGGCTAGTTTTTTGTTGAGTTCTGATATTTCACTGGACATTTCAGCATTTTGCTTCAAAATGTGTTCCTGATATCGGAGGAATTCCTCACGTTCTCTGGCAACTTTGATTACGTTATAATCTGCGTTTGAAAGGTACATGGATTTAAGAGTTGAAGACATATATTCATTATTTTTTGCTACCATTTTAAGTTCCTCCCAAGTTTTAGATTTAAAGAGGCGAACCCAATCAGTGATACCATAAGTGATATCTTCTTTGGTTGCGAGATTTTCATGTCTCAATTCTACCACAATGAGATTAAACTTGTCAGTATATAGATAATTGTCCTTGGCATTTCTAAGTTGGTAAGTGGCACGGAATTCCGGATGTCCATACGATATTCTTTATCAGTTATTTTAACACCTGGGACTATTTCGTTTTTGATTTCCAGGTCAATTATGGAATCAGGATTAATGTGTAGCACAGAAGCAATCAGGCCTTTGAGGGCAAATTTGTTTTGCTGAAAGACTATTCGGAACATATAGTCATTAGTCATACCGATTTCTATCGGTCCTGTGGCGTTAAGATAATCCTTTTTTGTGAATTTGTTGATAATTCGTGATTTTTGTTGCATAGTATTAACCTACTTTCATAAATAATAACTCAAATGCATCTATGTTAAACTACATAAGTTTTCGTTTAGTGCTTATGAGAATAAGGCGGCGAGATGCCTGAATAATAATGGTCAGATCCGTACCGAAAGAAATAATAGCAGATTTTATCAGATAAATCTTTTAGATTTTCTTAAGATTTTATTAATGTTTCCTTAAGATTTATGGTTCTTAAATAATTGTCATGGTACAATGAACTCATAGATAACTGAAAAAAATATAAAAGGAAAAAAATATGAACACTTTATACAATGATATTGAATCAATATGTAGTGCCAGTGGCATAGATTGGGAACGGATTAAGGGGAAGACAATCCTTATTTCGGGATCCACTGGTCTTATTGGATCAAACCTGGTCAAGGCACTCTTGATAATGAATAGAAAGCTATCGCTGAACGCGACTGTTATAGCTATGGTACGAAGCAAGGAAAAGGCAGAAAAAGTCTTTGCTGATTTTATGGCAGATACGGCATTAAAGCTTTGCCTGATACCTGATGGTGTGGAGAACTGCAGAGATGTTGAAGGAAATGTGGACTATATTATTCATGGAGCAAACCCCACATCAAGTAAGTTCTTTGTCAATAATCCTGTGGAGACCATTGAGACGGCAATTGGCGGTACAAGAGCGATGCTTGAGATTGCCAGAAAAAAGAATGTTAGCGGTTTTATTTTTCTTTCCACAATGGAGATTTATGGTTATCCGAAAAGAGGAGAGAAGGTTAAGGAAGATGCGGTAGGAGGCTTTAACACCGAAGTTGTCAGAAACTGCTACCCACTGAGCAAGCAGTTGTGCGAGAATTTGTGTTTCTCTTTTTGCAAGGAATATGGTGTGCCTGCAAGAGTTGCAAGGTTAACGCAGACGTTTGGACCTGGTGTTGAATATAATGATGGCAGGGTTTTTGCAGAGTTTGCCAGATGCGCGATTGAGAAGCGTAACATAACCCTCAAGACCAAAGGCGAAACAGAGAGGTGCTATTTGTATACATTGGACGCTGTTACAGCAATTTTGACTATTCTTCTTATGGGAGAGTCCGGGAATGCCTACACTGTCGCGAATGAAGATACCTACTGTTCAATCTATGAGATGGCCAAAATGGTCGCTGATGAATATGGCATTGATGTTGTGATAGAAGAGCAGGATGTTGCATCACAGGGATATGCGAATACTCTTTTTATGGATCTTGATACAAGTAAGCTCCGCTCACTTGGCTGGAATGCAAGAGTTGGATTAAAAGAAATGTATGCGAAGATGATTGAGGGAATGAACTGTTGAGAAAATACAAGTTCAATGTAGACTATAATAAAGTATATGAGATGTAAGAGTGATAATATTTACATATATGGATCTTACAGAATTATAAGATAATTGCCGGAGGAAGCATTGGTGGACAGAAAGTTACCCGTTGGAATACAGGGGTTTGAAAAACTCATAACTGAACAGTACTTGTATGTTGATAAAACTGAGTATATTTATAAGCTGGTTCATAATAATGTTCCGTTTTTTCTTAGTCGTCCACGTAGATTTGGTAAGAGTCTTCTATTGTCTACGTTGAAACATTATTGGGAAGGTAATAAAGAGTTATTTAAAGGGTTAGCGATAGAGAAACTTGAAGAAAACAATGCAGATGCATGGAAAAAGTATCCGGTATTCTATTTTGATTTTAACGGTGCTGATTATCAGGGAGAGGCGGCCCTAGAAGGCAAGTTGTCATTTTTGTTGAAAGATTGGGAGAGCGTATATGGCACAATCAATGATGACAATACTTTGGCGGAAAGATTTCAGAATTTATTAATTGCAGCTAAAGAAAAAACCGGTTTGCGATCAGTTATATTAGTTGATGAATATGATAAGCCGCTTCTTGATGTTATGGACAATAAGGAGCTTCAAGACCATAACAAAAGTGTTTTCAAAGGCTTTTTTAGTTCACTAAAGAGTTATGATGAGTATATTCAATTCATTTTTATAACAGGTGTTTCTAAATTTCATAAGGTAAGTATTTTTAGCGATCTTAATCAATTAAAGGACATCTCTCTTGCTGAGCAATATGCTGGATTATGCGGGATTACAGAGGATGAACTTCATAAGTATTTTGAACCGGATATTATAAGTTTGGCTTCCAAGTGGAAAATAAGCAGAGAGGAATGTCTTGGAATACTGAAATCTCAATATGATGGATATCATTTTTATCCTCATGCGGAGGGAGTATACAATCCTTTCAGTGTGTTGAGTGCCTTTTATGACAATGAATTTGGATCATATTGGTTTGAAACCGGAACACCAACTTTTTTGATAGATGGCATAAGGAAAAATAGTTTTGATCTCAGGAAGTTTACGAATCATACGATTTATGCAAGTGAATCAAATCTAAAAGATTACACGGGAGATACATTGGACTTGGTTCCGCTTTTGTATCAGACCGGATATCTGACCATTGCAGATTATGATGTTGCAAAAAGACGATACACATTGTGCTTTCCAAATGAGGAAGTAAAATATGGATTTCTTGAGAGCATGATGCCGTCCTATGTTCCGAAAACTAAGCCTGGAAATGGTTTGGATATATTTACACTTGATGAATATATAGAGAACGGACAGCTTGAAGAATTAAGAAATTATTTGACAGCGCTGTTTGCAAATATTACCTACACCATAGATAATGATCCTTTTGAACATTATTTCCAGTCGGTAATATACTTAGTGTTTACATTGCTTGGGAAAATAGTGCAATGTGAAGCTCATACTTATATGGGGCGTATTGACTGTAAAGTTGAGACAAAGGACTATATTTATTTGTTTGAATTCAAACGAGATGATTCTGCCGAATCAGCGCTAAAACAAATTGATTCCAAGGATTACGCACTTTCCTTTGCTGCTGATTCCAGAAAGCTTTACAAGATTGGAGTGTCATTTGATTCGGAAAGCCGTAAACTTGTTGGATGGAAAGTCGCTGAATAAATCGTTGCTGTTCAGACAAAAATGCGTATTTCGTGAGAAAATGATAGATCCAAATTTATAACATAATGCATCATGTTGCCTGGAGCCCTTCAGTGCCTTAAAATAGGTGGTGGAGGGCTTTTTTATTTGATGAGATCAATGAGTGAATTTATAGAAGTAACAAATTTAAATATTCCTGAGCTGAAGATTTTTCATCAGTTATCGGAGAATCAGCTTTATCATATCAATGAGCCGGAGCTGGGGATTTTTATAGCAGAGAGTCCAAAGGTGATTGGAAGGGCCTTAGATGCAGGATATGAACCGATTTCTCTTTTGCTGGAAAAGAATCAGACTGAGAGGGAAGCAGCGGACATCATAGAAAGATGCGTCGGGTGCTTTGATGTTCCTGTGTATGTTGCTGAATCCGAACTGCTTACTCAGATAACAGGTTTTCATCTGACAAGAGGTGTTCTATGTGCTATGAAGAGGCGTGAACTTCCGTCGGTTGAGGCACTTTGCAAGAATTGTAAGAGAATTGCGGTCCTTGAAAATGTGACTAATCCTACGAATGCAGGCGCAATTGTCAGAAATGCTGCAGCGCTTAATATGGATGCGGTTCTTTTTACAAGTGGTTGTTCAGATCCGCTGTACAGGCGCGCTGCGAGGGTTAGTATGGGAACTGTATTCCAGATTCCATGGACTTTTTTGCCTGAGGGAAAAGAAATATCGGTATTAAAAGAATTAGGATTTAAGACGGTTGCCATGGCTCTTAGAAATGATACTAAGAATATTGATGATCCGGAACTTAAAAATGCGGAGAAATTGGCTATATTCCTTGGAGCAGAAGGGGATGGATTATTACCGGAAACGATAGCTGCCTGCGACTATTGCGTGAAGATTCCAATGTCACATGGAGTTGATTCTTTGAATGTGGCAGCCTGCAGCGCAGTTGCGTTTTGGGAATTAAGTAATAAAAAGTGAGAATATTAGGAGAACTACAAAACAATGAACTACATTTACGAAACACATTTACATACAATTGAAGCAAGTGCCTGCTCAGATACTCCTGCAGAAAACTACATTGAGTATATGAGTGGATTAGGATATAGCGGTATAATAGTAACAGATCATTTTTTTAACGGTAACTGTGCTGTGCCAAGAAATCTTCCATGGAAGGAAAAGGTAGAGATTTACTGCAGCGGTTATGAACATGCTTTGGAAAAGGCAAAAGGGACAGGCTTTACAGTTCTTTTTGGAATAGAGTACAACTTTGAAGGGGACGAATATCTGCTTTACGGGGTAGATAAGAAGTGGCTTTTGGAGCATCCGGATGTGATGGATAAATCAAGATCTGAGTTGTCTAAGATGATACATGAAGCAGGAGGAATTATGGTTCAGGCACATCCTTACAGAGAAAGGGATTATCTTGATACTATTCATCTTGCAGCAGAGTTTTGTGATGGCGCGGAGAGCTTCAATGCGGCAAATCCTGACTGGCAGAATGCGCTTGGTTACAAGTATGCCAGGGAAAAGAACCTTCGCATGTCAGGTGGTTCTGATATTCACAGGCCAAGCCAGGAAAACATGGGCGGAATGAGTTTTCC
The DNA here is from genome assembly GCF_900112195.1 of Butyrivibrio sp. YAB3001. Lineage (GTDB taxonomy): Bacteria > Bacillota > Clostridia > Lachnospirales > Lachnospiraceae > Butyrivibrio. The sequence continues at coordinate 221,126 of NZ_FOKR01000006.1, read as the reverse complement.
TTATAAAATAGAAACAATTCAGGATTATATTAAAGCTTTTTTAGCGGGAGATGGGACACCGGTATTCAGAAAAAATGTGCATGAAGAAGGAACAAAGTTCAGACCGGTTATTGAAGAAAACAGTCTTATTATTCCTGACCGAGATAATACACTTCCTGTAATAGTTCATAATATTTGAGTAATGACGAGCAAATAGTTGTAGTAATAACAAACTTATACGCCATAACATTTACTTTTGAACCATAGTAACGTGAATAAATATGATTCAGGTACAAACTTGAGTGAAGGTAAAAAATGTACGTAAATAAAAAAGAACATTATTTATCAAGATCATTATATTTATCAGCGGCAATCCATATTTTTTCCAATCTAATAATGGCTGTGATAAGAAAAGTGTCTCAGGGAGCAAATCCAAATGGGCCGGATATGGCTAATCAGATGGTTCTTCTTGGACAGATAATTGTATCTACGATCCAGGTCATTATGATTGCCATTGTTTTTGTCGGCGCATATGAGCATTTGAGGAAAGCGCTGTCTGTGGTGGAAGAATCGGACCGCCTTAGAATGGCTGTGCTTCAGCAGGAAATAATGGGTTCAAAGGTTCCGACTCTGACAGGAGACGATATCTGTAAACTTATGGAGCTTTGGGGTGTTATCCTCATTGCAGTCCGTATGGTCTATGATATATGTTCAATGGTCTATCGGCGATTTGTCATGGATCTTCTTGATCTTGGAGTCACATCTGAAAGTTCCAACGAGAGTTTTGTTACCATTTATAACAATACCCACGGATTTAAATATATAGGGCTTTTGGTGGCAATTCTTATCGGTGTTATGATGACAGGTATTTTCTTAAACGACAGGCTGCTAAAGGTAATATCAATGATTCTCATGACATTTTTTATATTTTCATTTGTAATATTGGGAATGAGAACGGTGACAATAGGCGGCTATAGTGTGGGAATTGTCTGGACTTCAGTGATTTTTCATCTGGTTGAAACGGTTGGATTATTTGTACTTGGGTTTTATCTTAGGAAAAAATATATCGGACTGTGAGCGTCTATCCTTATGAAAGCAAGAGAAAGTCAAACATGATAGTCCCATCGACAACTAATGACAATGCACTAGATTTAAATTTCAGCGAGCATATAGTCGAGTTAATATATAACAGCTGCGCTAGTTACGGCACTGAAGCATATATAAAACTGATAGGAATGGTCAGATTTAGAATTACTATCTGATTTCTGTTTATTGAAGATTATTTGCGTGAGCATTAAAAGGGGGCTTTATGAATATTTGTCTTTTAAACGATTCTTTTCCACCGGTAATTGACGGTGTTGCAAATGTAGTTATGAACTACGGAAGTGTCTTTTCTAAAGAACTTGGTGCGAACGTAGTTGTCGGCACACCACGATATCCGGATGCTAGTTATGATGGATATCCATATAAAGTAGTGCCATATCCAAGTTTTGATACGACAGATTTTGTGAGTGGATACCGCACGGGATATCCGCTTTCCATAAGGGAAATTGCGCAGATGGCGGCACAGAAACCCGACATTATCCACACCCATTGCCCTGCGACTTCTACAGTAATGGCGAGAATCTTGAGAAAAGAAACAGGCGCACCAGTCATATTTACTTATCATACTAAATTTGATGTGGACATCGCGAGAGCTGTTGGAGAGGGATTTCTTAAAAATGAAACTTTAAAGGCCATGGTGAATAACATTGAAGCTTGTGACGATGTATGGGTGGTATCTGAGGGGGCAGGCGAAAATCTTAGGAGCCTTGGATATGAGGGCGAGCTGAGAGTTATGCCTAACGGTGTGGATTTCCCTAAGGGCCGCATTGACGAGGATATGGTAAAAAAAGTTGTGGAGTCTTATGATCTTCCTGAAGGAATTCCGGTATTTCTTTTTGTTGGAAGGATTATGAATTATAAAGGGCTTCCAATAATAGTTGATGCCATGGAAATTTTGTCAAAGCATGGCATTGATTACAGAATGATCTTTGTTGGCGGAGGAGCCGACCTTGAAGGACTTGTAGCCACTGCGGCACAAAAAGGGATTGCCCATGATGTTTATGCAAATGCAATGCAGGATAAATCTTCGGGTGACGAAGATGTAACAATAAAGGATGAATTTAAGCACGTTGATGCCGTGGGTGAGATGACAGGAAAGATTATTTTTGTTGGACCTGTGCATGACAGAGAGGTTTTAAGGGCATGGAATACCAGGGCTGATCTTTTTCTTTTCCCATCTGTTTATGATACAAATGGAATTGTTGTCAGAGAGGCAGCAGCTTGTGGGCTTGGAAGTGTCCTGATAAAGGGTTCTTGCGCAGCAGAAGGCATCACTCACGGAAGAAACGGATATTTGATAGAAGAGAATGCAGAGTCTATGGCGGCGTTATTGGAAGATTTGTCTGATAAGATTCCGAATATGAATGAAGTTGGACAGCATGCCATGGATGAAATATATATTTCTTGGGATCAGGCTGCGCGACTTGCCTATGACAGATACAAGGAAGTTCATGAAATGGCTGTAAGCGGCGAACTTGGAATAAGGAAGCATCAAAGTTTTGAATATCTGATGAATTCTGCGGCAGTAATTCTTGATGGTACGCAGAAGGTTTTTGTGGATACTCCGAAGAATATTTATGATGGAATGCGTGACAACTTTATGGAATTTAAGGATGATTTCAAGAGTTTTACAAGTGACATAAAAGAAAATATGGAAGATTTCAGGAACGATTTTAATGAAGGAATCGATAAGATAAAGGACGGAATTTCTGAGGGACTCGCAAACTTAAGCGATAATGTGGATGAGATAAAGGACAATATTTCGGATAGTTTGGGAATTGATAGAGATAAAAAATGAGAACTGATGCAGGAGGCAAGGAATGCCTTAGATGTAGTTAAGCAAAAATGGCTTAGCTGACGCATTGGTTAAAGATTATAGTGTAGAAAGATTTATACCAATGGAGATGAATGTTATGGGCAGTGAACCGGAAAGCGTTTTAAGAGACTGGTATAAGCCTATGAGTTTTTATCAGATCTGGGTCAGGAGTTTTGCTGATGGGAATGGCGATGGAATAGGGGATTTGTATGGCGTGTACGATAAACTGGAGTACATCAAGTCGTTAGGTGTTGATGGAATCTGGTTTTCTCCAATCTATCCTTCGCCTAATGCGGACTATGGCTATGATATTTCTGATTATAAGGATATTCATCCTGATTTTGGCGATCTGGATCAGTTTAAGAAAGTTCTTTTCAGAGCGCATGGACTTGGACTCAAGGTAATAATGGACCTGGTGGTCAATCACACTTCTGATGAGCATCCTTGGTTTATAGAGAGCTGTAAGGGGAAAGATAATCCATACAGTGATTATTATATCTGGAGAGATGAGCCAAACAACTGGGACAGTCTTTTTGAAGGAAAAGCATGGGAGTATGTTCCTGAAAGAAATCAGTACTATCTTCATATTTTTGCCAAAAAGCAGCCGGATCTTAACATGGATAACCCAAAAGTCAGGGAAGAGGTCAAGTCTATAATGCGGTTTTGGCTTGATATGGGTGTGGATGGCTTTAGGGAAGATGTCATAAACTTTATCTCTAAGAAGGAGGGGCTTCCGAATGGCCTTCCTTTTTTGCCTGCGGTGAATGGGATGCCATATTATAAGGATGGTCCGCACATTCATGAATATCTTGCTGAGTTTAGGAAGGTATGCAATGAATACGACTGTTTTCAGCTGGGTGAAGGACCTATGACTACAGTTAAGTCTGCGATGAAGTATCTGACAGGGCCTACTAAGTCTCTGGATATGATGTTTTCTTTTGACCATATGATGGCTGATTGCCTTTATACAGAATATGTTCACCGGCCTTTTTCTCTGATTAAGCTAAAAAAGGCTTTTACCAAGTGGCAGAAGGCTTTAAATGGCAAGGGCTGGAATGCTCTTTATATGGAAAACCATGATCACCCCAGGATTATTAGCAGGTATGGAAGTGAGCATTTTTGGAGAGAAAGCGGTACAATGCTGGCTGCAAGCTATATTTTCCAGCAGGGGACACCGTTTATTTACCAGGGGCAGGAGATTGGGATGACCAATATCAAGCTCATGTCGATTGACCAGTATGTGGATGTTTCATCGATAACCAATTATCACACTTACCATTTGAAAGAAGATCCTGAAAGGCGGCTTCATCGTATTCATTTATCCAGCAGAGATTCGGCAAGAACTCCGATGCAGTGGAACGACTCTGAAAATGCAGGATTTTCTAAGTCAAAACCATGGTTTTATGTTAATCCTAATTATAGGCGCGTTAATGTGGAAAAAGAGGAAAGTGATGAGCATAGTATTCTGAATTTTTATAGAAAGTGTCTGAAGCTCAGAAAGAGCTCAAAAACACTTCTCTTTGGTGATTATACTGAGCATTTTCCTAAGGATCCAAATATTTTTATGTATGAAAGAAGCCTTGACGGGGAGAGCTATTTGGTTATATGCTCATTTTCCGGGCTTCCGGTCAAGGCTCATAAGCCGGAGAAATTTCATGGCATGAGCGGGGAGCTTGTTTTATGCAATTATCCTAATGGAAAGAATAGAAGAGACCACAGCTCTGAGAATGCATGGGAAAAGATTGAGGATACCTTTGAAGATCTGCGAGAATCCAAGGACATTCATGAGCTTAAGGAGAAGGTACAGGATAATATCAGTGAGTGGGAACTTAGGCATGGAATGCTTAGACCTTATGAGACGAGAGTGTATCGGTATGTATTTCATAAAAGATAAATGATGTTTTCAATGTGAATGTGTTGAAGAAGCATTTTAATACTGAACTATATTATGAAGCAAAATGAAGTGTATGTGTATTTCAGATTATTCTGTTACGATACATAGAATTATGTCTTTGGAAATAGAGTATGTTTGACTAGGGACAGTGTACTAAGTGGGCATTTTTCTGATAGTAATACAAGAGGAGTGGATTATGAAAAAGAGATTTATTTGTAGTATTGTTTCGGTGGCTATGGCTGCGGTTTTGCTAAGTGGCTGTGCAGATGTGAATGGCTCATCAGATGATGAAGCAAAGGAAAGCACATCATTATTTGAAAAAAATGAAGATTCAAAAGAAAAGAGTGCAGACGCCTTAAATACCGGTGAACAGAGTGTAAACACAGAATTCAAGGTTATAAAACATTCTGTATCCTGCAAGGTTGATGGTAAAGAATTAGCAACAGGAACATATCCAACTATTGTTCTTCCGGATGAATATTTGGATAAGTATCCAAAACTTGCTTTGTCCATAGATGATTTTAACGAGCATTATAGTAAGAGCACTCTTGAGACTGTTTCAGAATATGCTTCATGGGCAAAGATGGATACATTCAATGAGAATGTCACCTATACAAGTGAAAATGAAGCCACGATAGTAAGGGCAGACGATAAGCTGTTTACTCTTATGATGAATTGTTATGATTTTAGCGGAGGCGTTCATCCTAATCACTGGACTACAGTGATGAATGTTATTCCGGAGACAGGTGAGGAACCAAGACTTGATCAGGTTTTAGATGATTATTCAAATTTGTCTGAGGCCATCCGTGTGAAACTTGAAGAGGAGTATCCCGGGATATCTGAAGAAATAGATACTTATTATTATAATGACGGCACAGGGGATCCTGATGTTTTCAAGAATAAACTGAAGGAAGATACATATACCTGGACGATAGATGGCAATGGATTGACGCTTCATTTTTCGCCATATGATATTGCAAGCTATGCTGCTGGGGATATGGTGGCGGTTTTACCAACCAGTGAATATCCTAACCTTATTAAAAAGGAATATCAGATGGATGCCACACAGGATATGTCAAGCCTTGTTGTTAATGAGGAAGCAGAGGTTATAGAGGTTGAGCCTGCAGAAGATGATGGAATTGCTGAAGCAGGTGGGGAAATGGAAGAAGAAAGTAGTCATGATTTTGATTACGATTATGTTGTAATTAGCAATCCTACCTGGAAAAAATATGTTTCTGAAAAGGCTAAGCCTGCAGCATCAAAGCATGTTTCTCTAAAACTCAAAACCGAAGATAAGAGTGACTGGCTTGACACGGAAGTGTGGGCTAATAAGAACGGATTTACAGTAGCAAGCCTGAATCATGGTGATGAGAATTATTACTATGAAGGAGCCAATCCATATGAGTTCGATTATATGTACAACGAGCTTATGATATACAATGCTTCTAAAGATAAGGTTCTTTATGATCTTGGATTTCATGTATTATGTAACGGTCCGGATGATGAAGAGAACAAAGAGTCCACGTCTACCGAATATCTTAATTGGGCGCAGATTGTAGACGATACGCTTTATGTAGGGATAAAGCATGCGGGATATGCATCTGAGAATTCATGGTCCAACTATGTTGCTGCAATCGATCTTGAGACAAAAGAACTTTTGTGGAGAAGTGAACCGCTTGCCAACAATTCAGACAAGTTTGTGATTGTGGATGACACTATTATCTGTGGCTACGGATTTACGGCAGAACCTGATTATATCTATCTTCTCGACAGATACACAGGTGACAGAGTGGACAAGATCAAAGTGAATTCCGCACCGTATCAGTTTGAAGTTGTCGGTGACACACTCTATGTTGCAACTTATAACACAGCATATGAGTTTGAAATTGTGCGGTAAAACAATCATTGAGCATCACGAACATATGTGCTATTATAATTTGGTGCTGTAACAGGCACTGAAGAGTACCCATGACAGGGTGGTAGTCTCCCGATTCAAGTCAGAACTTGAAGGGAGGTGACGTGTATGACAGATTATGAAATCATTATGATAATGTTGGGAATACTGACATTGATGATTGCTTCAAATAGTTTGCTAATTGCGTTGCTGAACTTTCTCGATAAGAGAGATAGTAGGCACAAATAAAAATGCCTCTCCTGTCTGCACCAGGAGAGGCGGCTCGTTAAGAGCTAAATAACCAAACTCGGGAGCATCCACTTTGGAGTGGGTGCTCTTCTTTAATTAATAATATATCACTTTGAGGAATGAACTTCAAGTCACGAGATGAAGCATATTTGTTGCAATGTTGAAGTACACAAGGAGTGACAGTGCATCAACAATTGTTGTGATAAAAGGGCTCGCCATAACAGCTGGGTCAAAGCCGACTTTGCTTGCAAGCATTGGTAGGCAGCAACCGACAAGTTTGGCGATAAGGACCACTATCAGAAGTGTCAGGCAGATTACTGCAGCGACTGTTATAGATAACTTGTCAAAGAAGAGTAGTTTGACAAAGTTGGCAACTGATAAGGTTAGTCCACATAATACTGCAACTCGGATTTCTTTCCATATGATCATTAAAAGGTCACTAAACTCAATTTCTTTTAGTGATAAGGCACGAATGATTGAAACACTTGCCTGTCCGCCTGCATTTCCGCCTGTGTCCATGAGCATAGGAATATAAGCGGTAAGTATAACATAGGCGGATAGAGCATCTTCAAAGCCTGTTATGATAGCGCCTGTGAAAGTAGCGCTTATCATGAGAAATAGCAGCCAGGGAATTCTGTTCTTGTAGGTTTCAAATATGCCTACCTTGGGGTAAGGCTTATCTGATGGCATGATAGCAGCCATCTTTTCAATATCCTCGGTAGCCTCTTCTTCGAGAATGTCCACAACGTCATCGATAGTGATGATACCAACCATACGGGTTTCATTATCCACTACTGGCATTGCAGTGAATCCGTATTTCTGGAACATTCTGGCAGCTTCTTCCTGGTCAGTCATTGTATTGATACTGATGACATTGGTGTTCATGATATCACCGATGATCTCATCGGGCTTCATGATAAGAAGATACCTAAGGGCAACAGTTCCCACCAAAACTTTCTGTTTGGTAACTACATAACAGATATTGATAGTCTCAGAATCAACACCTTTTTTACGGATGCGCTCAATGGCATCTGAAACTGTCATGTCTTCCCTGAGGTCTACATATTCCACGGTCATGATACTTCCGGCGGAATCCTCAGGGTAGCGCAAAAGATGATTGATATCAGCCCTTGTCTCAGGGCTTGCATTGGCCAAGATACGCTTTACAACGTTGGCGGGCATTTCTTCCAGAAGGTCTGTAGCATCATCGGCCATTAGATTGTCGATAATATTGGAAGCTTCTCGGTCTGACAGTGAACGGATAATATACTGCTGGTTATCCAGTTCCAGATCGGCAAATACATCTGCAGCCATGTCCTTGGGAAGGATTCTGAACATCTTAAGGGAATCCTCATCCTCCATCTCACCCATTGCAGCAGCTATGTCAACTGTGTTCATTTCGGCGATGGTCTGGCGAAGTTTGGTGTATTGCCTGGACTCAAGAAGTTCTTGCAGAATTTCAGCGATAGTCTTTTCTTCTTGTAATTCCATTGTAAAAATCTCCTATTAAATTGATGTTGGTTTTAAGCTTGGTACTTCGACCAGGAGCAGGATCACTACTGCATATATGTGAATCTGACTTCATTAAAACCACCATCCTTTCCTTCGGAGATTTATTCATTGTGATGAATACGAATATATATGCGGCAAAATACATGAATAATTTAATTCCGCATACATCTTAACTTTAACACAGTTTGTAATAAAAGTGTACAAAAAGAGTAAGTAAAATTTGTGAATAAAGATAGAGATAATTCCTTTGCTATTTGATGAAGAGTATTATAAATTAATGGTCATGTGGCATGTATTTATGAAAAACACAGTTATTGTGTTTTTCTACGAAGAAAAACATTTTTTACGCATAGAAAGAGGATTGCATTTATGGAAAAATGGGCAAGAATTAAATACACACCAAACCTTCCGCTTGGAGAGGACAGGACTTATGTTACAGCATCTAAAAAGCATATAGACCTGTCTTGTGACGCGGCGTGTGAAGGAATGGTTCTTTTAAAGAATGAGAGAAATGTTCTACCTATCAAGAAAGGCAGCAGGATAGCGCTTTTTGGAAAGGGAACGTTTGATTATGTAAAAGGTGGCGGCGGAAGTGGCGACGTTACTGTTCCCTACATAAGAAATCTTTATCAGGGGCTGAAGGAGTTTGCCGGAGAGATTTCTATTTTTGATGAGACAGCTAAGTTTTATGAAAACTACGTTTCAGAACAGTACAAGCAGGGAGTTGTTCCAGGCATGTTAAAAGAACCTACGCTTCCGGAGGATATTCTTGCTGATGCGGCTGCTTTTACTGACACTGCGATTATTTCGATCAGTAGATTTTCCGGTGAAGGCTGGGATAGGAAAGTTGCCGGAGTTGAAAGAGAGATAAAGTGTGAAGCGGTTGAGCTTGTAGACTTGGGAAATAAGGTCTTTGATCATGGGGACTTTTATCTTACAAGCGCTGAGAAGAAGATGGTCAGGCAGGTAAAAGAAAACTTTGCTAACGTGATCGTTGTTATGAATGTTGGCGGAGTTGTTGATACTACCTGGTTTAAGGATGATGATGCTATTTCTTCTGTATTGATGGCATGGCAGGGTGGAATTGAAGGCGGACTTGCAGCTGCCAAGATTCTTCTTGGTAAGGTGAATCCATCAGGTAAACTTGCGGATACTTTTGCAGCAAAGCTTGAAGATTATCCTTCTACAGAGGGATTCCACGAAGATGATGAATATGTAGATTACATTGAAGATATTTATGTAGGTTACCGTTATTTTGAAACAATACCCGGAGCTGCCAAGAAGGTGAATTATCCATTTGGATTTGGACTTTCTTATACATCGTTTGCTCTGGAAAATCTTAAAGCAGAGGCATTCAGCGTATGTGATAGACAAAATGCTGGTAAGACAAAGTCATCAGGGAAAAGTGCTGAGCAAATAATTGCCGATGCTATCGTAGCAAGTGTGACTGTAACCAACATTGGCAAAATTCCGGGCAAGCAGGTGGTTCAGCTCTATTACAGCGCTCCCCAGGGAAAACTTGGAAAGCCTTTCAAAGTCCTTGGAGGTTATGAAAAGACAAGACTTTTGCAGCCGGGAGAAAGTCAGAGGGTTACTATAGCTCTTTATACTGATGATATGGCTTCCTATGATGATACGGGTAAGGTCTGCAAGGCAGCATGGGTGCTTGAAAAAGGTGATTACAGATTTTTCATTGGAACCAGCGTAAGAGATGTCGAGGAACTTGATTATGTCTTTTCTCTGGAAAAAGATATTGTTACAGAGCAGGTTGAAAACAGACTTGTTCCTACATCTTTAAAAAAGCGCATGCTTGCAGACGGAAGTTTCGAAGAGCTGCCTTTAACTGAACCGGTTGATACTTATGAATCTATTTTCCCAAGAGAAGAGGACTGGAAAGATACCATAAGCTGGAAGTCGTTAAAGACCCCGCAGGTAAGAGCACAGGAGAGAGTGCAGTTATTCCAGCCTGCTAAGGATACTGATCCCAAGCAGTTCATTGAAGTTGCGCAGTGTAAGGTTACCCTTGAGGATTTCATGGAGCAGCTAAGCGATGAACAGCTTGCAACCCTTCTTGGAGGTCAGCCAAATGTTGGGATGGCAAATACCTTTGGATACGGAAATCTTCCTGAAGTAGGAGTGCCTTCGGCTCAGACCTGTGATGGCCCTGCGGGAGTCAGAATTGCGCCTGAAGTTGGTGTTGCTACAACAGCTTTCCCATGCTCAACACTTCTTGCCTGCACCTGGAATGAGGATATCTGTTTTGCAGTTGGAGAAGCCGGTGGAGAAGAAGCAAAAGAATGTAATTTTGCCGCATGGCTTACACCTGCTGTAAATATCCACAGAAGTCCTCTTTGCGGAAGAAACTTTGAGTATTATTCCGAAGATCCGTTCCTTGCGGGAAAACAGGCAGCAGCTATGGTGCGCGGAATTCAGAGTAATAATATTGTTGCTACTCCAAAGCATTTTGCACTTAACAACAAAGAGTCCAACAGAAAGGCGAGTGATTCAAGAGCTTCTGAGCGTGCTATAAGAGAGATATATCTGAAAGCGTTTGAGATTATCGTAAAAGAGGCAGAGCCATGGAGCATCATGTCTTCATACAACATCATTAATGGCCAGAGAGCTTCGGAGTCCAAAGATCTTTTAACAGGAATTCTGCGAGATGAATGGGGCTTTGATGGTGTAGTTGTAAGTGACTGGTGGGGCTATGGCGAGCATTACAAGGAAGTTCTTGCCGGTAACGACATTAAAATGGGATGCGGCTATACAGAGCAGCTCCTTGCCGCTATTGAGATGAAGGCTCTTTCAAGAAAAGACCTTGAGACAAGCGCGGAAAGAGTATTAAAACTTTTGCTTAAACTTGACTGATCTGGTTTCCTAAGTATATATGGGATTGTAGGAAAGATTTACGTGAAAAATTCGGAGATGTTTCAAATGACGTTTATGTCATTTATACTTAATGAAAACGTTTACTATTATATCAAATTTTTGCCATAAAATATCTAAAAAAATGATAAAAACTCTCGCAAATTTGTCTGCAATGCACTATAATTAATGCACAGACAGCATGGGGATGGCATTTTTACAATATTTCTTTTGATGTAAGGGGGAAATGACTATGAAAAAAAGTGCATTATTTAGCATCGCAACTGTCGGACTTATGGTTGCATCAGTATTTTGTGTTAATAATGTCAAGGCTCTGAGCGGAGCTGAAAGCGCTGATTCTATAGCATGCGGGCGTGATCTTAAACCGGTCATTTATCTTTACCCTACAGAAGATGACACGGAAATTTCAGTAAGCCTTGATTATGATGGAAATCTTGTGGATATAATTCCTGAGTTCAACGCTGAGAATACGTGGAATGTTGTTGCCGATACCGATGGAACTATTACGTATGAAGGACAGGATTACAATTATCTTTTCTGGGAAGGCGATCCGAACTTTTCATATGATTTCTACTCAGGATATTGTGTGAAGGGTGCAGATACAGAGGCATTCCTTACTTCAACACTTCCTCAGCTCGGACTTAATGATGCTGAGGCAGCTGAGTTCAAGGAGTTCTGGCTTCCTATGATGACAGGCAATGAATACAATGTGATCAGTTTCCAGTATGATAATTATACGAGAGGAGCTAAACTTACAGTTTCTCCACAGCCGGATTCTTTGATCAGAGTATTTATGGCATGGTATCCTTCAGACAAATACGTTAAGATCAATCCGCAATACCTTGACACACCTTCAAGATCTGGATATACAGTTGTTGAATGGGGTGGCAATAAGGTTAAATAATAAGAAATTGAATTATTACTTGCAACTGATTAAGTGATGATTTAAAATGTTTTGCGTGGTATCAGATTAATAGTCGATACCACGCAAATTTTTTTGAGTAGATAAATAATAATTTAACAACGAATTATTTAGAATGGAGTATTACTATGATGCAATCACGTACACATAACTGTGGTGAGCTGCGCATTGAGAATGCCGGTGAGAGCGTTACACTTGTAGGCTGGCTTGAAAATATGCGTGAAGTCGGAAGCGGACTTGGATTTGTTGTTCTTCGTGACTTCTATGGCACAACACAGATTGTTCTTGAAACTGAAGAGATGGTTAAGAATGCAAAGGCCATCAATAAGGAATCTACTATTTCAGTAAAGGGCGTTGTAAGGGAGAGAAGTTCCAAGAACCCTAAACAGGCAACCGGTGATATTGAGGTTGTTCCTGAGTCAATAACAGTTCTTGGCAGATGCCGTTACAATGAGCTTCCTTTTGAAATTAATCATTCAAGAGAAGCTGATGAGACAGCCCGTCTTAAATATCGTTATCTTGATCTTAGAAATCCTGAGGTTAAAAAGAATATTATCCTTAGATGCAATGTTATTTCTGCACTTCGTCAGGCTATGACTGAGCATGGATTCATGGAGATCACAACTCCTATCCTTACAGCATCATCACCTGAAGGAGCAAGAGACTATCTTGTACCTGCAAGAAAACATCCGGGCAAGTTCTATGCTCTTCCTCAGGCACCACAGCAGTTTAAGCAGCTTCTTATGACAGCAGGATTTGACCGTTATTTCCAGATTGCACCTTGTTTCAGAGATGAGGATGCAAGAGGAGACAGAAGCCCGGGAGAATTCTATCAGCTTGACATGGAGATGGCTTTTGCAACACAGGAGGATGTATTCTCAGTTTGTGAAGATGTGCTTCCACCTGTATTTGAGAAGTTTGGCACATATAATCGTGCATCAAAGGCTCCATTTACAAGAATTCCTTACCTTGAGGCAATGGAGAAATACGGTTCTGATAAGCCGGATCTTAGAATTGACCTTACAGTACAGGATGTTACAGATACTCTTAAGGATTGCGGCTTTGGACCATTTGCTTCAACTGTATCAAAAGAAATGGCTGATAACAGCGAAGGGGCACTTAAGGAAGGAGATGCAACAGGCGTTAGAATCAAGGCTGTTGTTGTTTCAGACTTTAAGGAGAGCCGTAAGTTCATCGACAAGACAATTGCTGATGTTGAAGTTCAGGCAGGCAATAAGCCTTACTGGTTTAGAATGGATGAGAATGGAGAACTTGTTGGAGGCATCTCCAAGTTTGTAGCTCCTATCAAGGATGCAGTTGTTTCAGCACTTTCACTTAAGAGCGGAGACCTTGTTGTTCTTTCAAGCGGTAAGCTTTCTGCAGCGCAGAAAACAGCAGGCGTTATTGTTAAGACATTTGGCGCAGCTGTTCCGGGACATATGGATAAAGAGAAATATGAGTTCTGCTGGATTGTAGACTTCCCTATGTATGAGATTGGTGAAGAGTCAGGCGAGCTTGAGTTCTGTCATAACCCATTTTCAATGCCATCAGGTGGTCTTGAGACACTTCTTAAGGCAGAGAGAGGAGAGATTGACCCTCTTTCAATTACTGCTGACCAGTACGACCTTGTAGTAAATGGTATCGAGCTTTCATCAGGCGCTGTTCGTAACCATGATCCTGAGATCATGATCAAGGCATTTGAGATGGTTCGTCTTGGTGAAGAGGATGTTAAGGCTAAGTTCCCTGCTATGTATAATGCGTTCTGCTACGGTGCTCCGCCACACGCAGGTATTGCTCCCGGTGTAGACCGTATGGTTATGCTTCTTGCAGGTGAGGAATCAATCCGTGAGATCATTCCGTTCCCTATGAACAAGAATGCAGCAGACGTTATGATGGGCGCACCTGGCTACGTTACAGACAAGCAGCTTGAGGAATTGCACATCGCTGTGACTGCCAAGACAGAAGAATAAAAACGATACTGTTCAGACAAAAATGATTCAGTAGTGAGTGCATTATTCAATATAAAATTCGTCAATTATAAGATGCTTGTTTGTTCGGCTATATACGGCCATAGATGAGCGAAATTTTGATAAAACTTTTATAAAAATATAAGTAAGAAGCTGTATGATTCCAGTAATCATGCGGCTTCTTTCTTTTGTTACATAAATAACGAAATAATATAAAATAGTCTAACATTAGTTGTAGAAAGTGAGTAAAAAGTGTATTATTAAGTTGTTATACTGCTTTGTAATGTTAATTTGCGCTTATGAGTGATTATTTGTGTAAAGTTCGACAAATAACAAAGTAGACAGAAAGCGGCGCGCAGTAATCATGCTGTGTTCAAAGGTTTTTTATCATTGTGACAAGGAAGGAGCGTATAAAAACCAGATGCAGATAAAGAGAATGTCTCAGATAATTGGTCAGTTTGCAATGGTTGGACAGCTGGGTTTGTCACTTCTCATGCCGCTGCTTCTATGCCTTTTTGGCTGTTACCTTCTGTGCAGCAGACTTTCTGTTGGTGCATGGGTGTATATACCGGGATTTATACTGGGGCTCGGAAGTTCTATGATGACCGCTTATAAGGTTTATCTGTCAGTTATTCACAAGGAAGAGAAAAAGAAAAAAGAAAAAGATTCCCATGAGGTTTATTTTAACAGACATTTTTAGATGTAATGCCTGATTAGTGTAGACCTTGGGGAATTTTGGCGTATTGTTGGGAGAATGTTTCTATGGCTAAGTTACAGGATGCAGTAAAAAAAGAGACAATAAATATCGCAGTTGGCACAGGTATTGGCGTGCTTGTAATGTTTTTAGTGTTTTTTGTATTGCACATGGTGATTCCGGAGGATGCACCATTTAATCTCGGAGTTCCATTTGATTATAAAGTTATTCTAGGTGGAATAGGTGGTTTTCTGGTTGCTGTGGGCAATTTCTTCTGGATGGCTCTTACCGTTCAAAAGGTAGCTTCAATTGAAGATGAGGAGAGAGCCAGGAAGACAATGGGTGTGAGCTACAGGTATCGTACCATGCTTCAGTTTGTATGGGGGATACTGGCTATAGTAGTTCCAGTTTTTAATCTGGTGGCGGGCATTGTTCCGCTGTTTTTACCGAGCTTTACCATTAAACTACGCGGAATATTGTCTGCGGGGAAAGGAGGTTGAAGGCGAAAGCATGAATAGTAGCTTCGAAGTCGATTATGCGCAGATATACACGACCATTCATACGGGCATACCGATTTTGGGTGATTTCAAACTGACAGAGACGCTTATTGTAAGCTGGATCGTCATGGCGATAATCACAGGTCTGTGTATATTCCTGACAAGAGATCTTAAGATCGAGAACATTTCGAAAAGACAGGCTTTTGCGGAAATGCTGGTTGAAACGGGCAACAATTTTGTTCGTAACAACACAGGAGGTAATAAGTTTGATAAGCTGATTCCATTTGTTTCAGCGCTCTTTGCAACGAGTGTGGTATCAAACCTTATAAGCCTTATAGGACTGCGAAGTCCAACAGCAGACCTATCAACAGAAGCGGCCTGGGCAGTAGTTGTTTTCATAATGATCACTGCCACCAAGATTAAGACCAATGGATTTGGCGGATATTTGAAGGGATTCACAACGCCTATAGCTGTTATGACACCATTCAATATTCTGTCAGAGTTGGCAACACCTGTAAGTATGGCTTGCCGTCACTTCGGAAATATTCTTTCCGGTGTAGTTATCGACGGACTTATTTACTGGGCATTAGGTCTTGCATCAGCAGCAATTTTCGGACTTATTCCCGGAGCGGTTGGAAATTTCCTTTCCAACATTCCAATCCTGGGAATTGGTATCCCTGCTGTGACCGGTGTGTATTTTGACTGGTTCTCTGGCTGTATGCAGGCATTCATTTTCTGTATGCTGACTGTTATGTATATCGCTAACGCAGCTGAGGAATAAGACTAAAAATTGAATATGAGTAATAAAGGAATTCATAGTATCCAAAGTACATGCGTGTATGTGTATTTTGATATATTGAAGGATTAACACAAAAAAATCTCATTAGGAGGCAAAGAATTATGGGTGATTTTCAGGTACTAGCAAAAGGTATTGCACTTGCAGGATGTGGTATAGGAGCAGGATGTGCACTTATCGCAGGTATCGGTCCTGGTATTGGTGAAGGAACTGCTGTTTCCAAGGCTCTTGAGGCCATCGGACGTCAGCCTGAGTGTAAGGGTGATGTAACAGGTACTATGCTTCTTGGTTGTGCCGTTGCTGAGACAACAGGTATTTATGGTTTCGTTACAGGTCTTCTTCTTATCTTCGTAGCACCTGGTATGTTTATGGGATACCTCAATTAATTGTTTTTATTAAAAAGGAGAGACCATTATGGATATACAGGCTCTAATGTTGTTAACTGCGGAGGCTAAAGATACGCAGGAACTGGTAACACTAGTGCCCTGGACGTTTATCATTCAGATCATCAACCTGTTCATTCAGGTTTTCCTGATAAAGAAATTTCTTTTCAAGCCAATAAATGAAATCCTTGAAAAGAGAAGCAAACTGGCTGATAAGACGATCCGTGAGGCAAGAGAAGCCCAGAATGAAGCCGACTCTCTCAAAGAACAGTATGAAAGCAGTCTGACAAATGCTCATGCAGAAGCTGCGCAGATTGTGTCTGATGCACAGAAAGCTGCTCAGGTTAAGGCAGATACATTGGTGCGCGAGGCACAGGAAGAGGCAGCTGGTATCAAAGCAAGAGCTGCTGCTGATATTGAACAGGAGAAGAAGAAGGCTGTTAATGAGGCTAAAGATGAGATCGGTTCTCTCGCAATGGATATTGCAGGAAAGGTAGTTGAGAAGGAAATCAACGAAGCCGATCATAAAAAGCTTATTGATGACTTTATCAGTAAAGTCGGAGCATGAAGTTAGAAGAAAAGAGGTATAGGTAATCATGAGTAAAGCTGGAGATCTTTATGGGCAGAGCCTATATGATCTGGCAGCGGAAGAGAACCTAACGGATGAAATACTGGGCGAAATGGAAGTTGTGAAGGGAATCTTCAAGGATAATCCCGATTATGTAACACTTCTTTCGGAACCCTCAGTCCCAAAGAATGAGAGACTGCAGCTTGTGGACAAGGCTTTTGACGGAAGCTTGCAGCCATACCTTATGAATTTTATCAAGATTCTGATAGAGAAAGGGCTCCTTCGAGAGTTTTCAGCTTGTTACAAGCGCTTTAGAAAGAGTTACAACGATGCGCATGGAATTGCGGATGCACTAGTAACCACAGCGGTTAAGCTAAGCGATTCCCAGTTGGCCGGACTTAGTGAGAAACTTGAAAAAATCAGCGGTAAAAAGATACTTTTAGAGCAGAAAGTGGACGCAAATGTCCTTGGAGGCGTAAGAGTAGATCTTGAGGGACAGCTCTTTGATGGAACAGTCAAGGGCAGGTTATCCGAGCTTCGCAGACGAGTCGACGAGGTAGTATTATAAAATAATTTAACGTCGGAGGATGATATGGAACTAAAACCAGAAAAAATATCCGAGGTCATTCGAAGCCAGATAAAGAATTATCAGAATGCAATTATCCAGAACGAGACCGGTACAGTTTTAACTGTTGGTGATGGTATTGCCAGAGTAAGCGGACTGTTAAATTGTATGTCGGGTGAGCTTTTGGAATTTGAGAATGGTACATTCGGAATGGCTCAGAACCTCGAGGAAACAGTAGTATCCGCGGTATTGTTCGGCGAAGATGTAGGTATCAGCGAAGGACAGACCGTAAAACGTACAGGAAGAGTTGTTTCTGTTCCTGTAGGTGAAAAAATGATCGGACGTGTTGTAAATGCTATCGGACAGCCAATCGATGGTCAGGGCCCGATAGAATCATCAGAATATAGACCAGTTGAGTCTCCTGCGCCTGGTATTATTGCCAGACAGCCGGTTAAGGAGCCACTTCAGACAGGTATCAAGGCGATTGACTCCATGATCCCTATCGGAAGAGGACAGCGTGAGCTTATTATCGGCGACAGACAGACTGGTAAAACAACAATTGCCATTGATACTATCCTTAACCAGAAGGGTAAAGATGTTATCTGTATCTATGTTGCTATTGGACAGAAACGTTCAACAGTAACAGCTCTTGTTGAAGACCTTAAAAAGGGTGGAGCTATGGACTACACAATCGTAGTAGCTGCTACAGCTTCAGAACCTAGCCCACTTCAGTATATTTCTCCATACACAGGCTGTGCTATGGGTGAGTACTTCATGAATAAGGGAAAACATGTACTTTGTATCTACGACGACTTGTCAAAGCACGCTGTAGCATACCGTGCACTGTCCCTTCTTATCAGAAGACCACCGGGACGTGAGGCATATCCTGGAGACGTATTCTATCTGCATTCAAGACTTCTTGAAAGAGCAGCTAAATTATCAGATGAGAATGGCGGCGGATCACTTACAGCCCTTCCTATTATCGAGACACAGGCAGGTGATGTATCAGCTTACATTCCTACAAACGTTATTTCTATCACTGATGGACAGATATTCCTTGAGACAGAGCTTTTCCACTCAGGAATCATGCCGGCGGTTAACCCTGGTATCTCAGTATCCCGAGTTGGTGGTAATGCGCAGATCAAGGCGATGAAGAAGGTTGCCGGAACATTGAAGCTTGTTTATTCACAGTATCGTGAACTGCAGAGTTTCGCACAGTTTGGTTCAGACCTTGATGAAGATACAAAGGCACGTCTTGCACAGGGCGAACGTATCGTTGAAGTTCTTAAGCAGGACAAGAATCAGCCTGTTCCTGTTGAAAAGCAGGTTGCTATTCTTTATGCCGTTGTCAATAATATCCTGATGAAGATCGAGGCAACAGACGTAGCTGAATACGAGGCTGGTCTTTATGAATTCCTTGATCATAACCCTTCCGGAATTGCAGCTATGACTGAAATTCGTGAGACAGGTAAGCTTGAAGCAGAAACTGAGAATAAGTTAAAAGAAGCTTTGAACGCATATACTGATAAGTTTCTCAAGAGCAAATAAGGAGGGTAAATAATGGCTGGATCAATGAAAGCTGTTAAACTCCGAATCAAGAGCGTCCAGAGCACAATGCAGATTACGAAGGCGATGCAGCTGGTTGCAGCTTCAAAGCTTCGTAAGGCAAAAGAAAGAGCTGATCAGTCCAAGCCTTATCTTGAGACTATCCTTAATACACTTACAGAGATTGCCAATGGAAATACAGATTTCCAGTCATCGTATACGAAGGCTGGAGAAAATGATAAATGGCTGTATGTTGTTATCGCCGGAGACAGAGGTCTTGCAGGCGGTTATAACTCAAACCTCTTTAAGTTTGTTGAGGCGGAACTTCAGGGTAAGGATGATGTGACAGTTCTTCCTATTGGTAAAAAATCTGTGGAATTCTTTAAACACAGAAATGTTCCGATTTTTACTGAAGAATTTGCCGAGGTTGCCAAAATAACTATCTCAGATTGTTATCAGATTGCCAAGCTGATCTGCGGATCATATGGTGGTGGCGGATTTGGACATGTTTTCCTGTGCTATACAAATTTCGTGTCCATGCTGTCCCAGGTTCCGACAGCTACATCGCTTCTTCCGCTCTCAGATTTATCTTCTGAGGAAAAGAAAAGTGATGGTAAGCCAAAGGATCTTATTCTGTATGAGCCAAACAGTGAGACAGTGTTCGATGCGATTGTTCCGGAATACCTGGCGGGAATTCTTTATACAAGTATCAACATTTCTTATGCTAGTGAGCTTGCAGCTCGTAGAACAGCTATGGAAGCAGCAACTGACAACGCAGAAGAAATGATCGAGACTTTGAGTCTGTATTATAACAGAGCGCGTCAGGCAAGCATCACGCAGGAAATTACAGAGATTGTGGCGGGTGCTGAAAGCTAATAACGTAATAAACAAAAGGAGTTTAACAATGAGTGAAAATCATGTAGGAAAGGTAATACAGGTTACAGGCCCTGTACTTGACATCCGCTTTAAAGAGGGTGAACTTCCGGATCTTCACAATGCTATAGAGATTATGATTGGTGACAACAAGCTGGTTGCCGAGGTTGCACAGCAGGTCGGTGATGATGTTGTCAGATGTGTTGCCATGAGTTCTACAGATGGTCTCGTTCGTGGCGTTGATGCTGTAGATACCGGAAGCCCGATAACTGTTCCGGTTGGTGAAGAGTGTCTGGGTAGAATCTTTAATCTGTTAGGTGAACCTGTTGATAATGGTCCTGCTCCTAAGTCTGCTGAGAGATGGGCTATCCATCGTCCAGCTCCTGCTTACGAGGATCAGGTTCCTGCGACAGAAATCTTTGAAACTGGAATTAAGGTCGTTGACCTTATCTGCCCTTATGCTAAGGGTGGTAAGATTGGTTTGTTCGGTGGTGCCGGCGTAGGTAAGACCGTACTTATCATGGAGCTTATTAACAACGTTGCCAAGGCGCACGGTGGTATTTCTGTATTCACCGGTGTTGGTGAGCGTACTCGTGAAGGAAATGACCTTTACGGAGAAATGAAGGAAAGTGGAGTTATTGATAAGACTGCACTGGTTTACGGACAGATGAACGAGCCACCGGGAGCCAGAATGAGAGTTGGTCTTTCAGGTCTTACAATGGCTGAATATTTCCGTGATGTAAAGAATCAGGACGTGCTTCTTTTCATTGATAATATCTTCCGTTTCACACAGGCTGGTTCAGAAGTTTCAGCGCTTCTTGGACGTATGCCTTCAGCCGTAGGTTATCAGCCTACACTGGCTACAGAAATGGGTGCTCTTCAGGAGCGTATTACATCAACGAAGAAGGGGTCTATCACATCAGTTCAGGCCGTTTACGTTCCTGCTGATGACCTTACTGACCCTGCTCCTGCTACAACATTCACACACTTGGATGCTACCACCGTTCTTTCCAGAGATATCGCTTCAAAGGGTATTTATCCGGCTGTTGATCCTCTTGATTCTACAAGCCGTATCCTTTCACCTGATATCGTAGGAAAAGAGCACTATGAAGTAGCAAAGGGTGTTCAGCAGGTGCTTCAGAGATATCGTGAACTTCAGGATATCATTGCCATCATGGGTATGGATGAACTATCAGAAGAGGATAAGCTTACTGTTTACAGAGCACGTAAGGTCCAGAACTTCCTGTCTCAGAGCTTCTCAGTTGCTGAGCAGTTCACAGGTCTTCCTGGAAAATACGTTCCTCTTAAGGAAACTATTCGCGGATTCAAGATGATTCTTGATGGCGAATGCGACGACCTTCCGGAGAGTGCATTCCTTCTTGTTGGAACTATTGATGAAGTTTTTGAGAAGGCAAAGAAGTAGTGATTTAGGGTAAAGGAGCACACACAATATGGCTTCAACATATCATTTACAGGTTGTGTCCCTAGATGGTCTCGAATATGAGGGAGATGTCCAAAAGATATTGCTAAGAACAATAGATGGTGATGTAGAGATACTTGCTCGTCATACCAATTATTGTACAGCTATCGGAATGGGCACTGCCAAGGTGACCATGGGCGACGGCCAGGAAAGAAAAGCAGCCTGTATCGGTGGAATGCTCTCGGTTATGAACGGAGAGGTCAGAGTTCTTCCTACAACATGGGAATGGAGCGAAGATATCGACGTAGAGCGTGCTAAAGCTGCTAAAGCAAGAGCAGAAGAGAGGTTAAAGGATAACATGCTTGACAAGGAAGCAAGAATCCGCGCCGAGGCAAAGCTCTACAGAGCACTTGTAAGACTCGGTTCCTCCGGACAGGATCATCATCTTCAGTAAAGATGAGACTATAAAAACAATATGACGAAGGATTGTCGTCTGTTAATTGTAACAGGAAAACAATCCTTCGTTTTATTTTGTTTACTATTTTAACGAATATAAGGAAATGTTATAATGATAGCTGAACCATTGTGTTTCATTCAAGTGAGGGTAATGAGATGGCATACGGTAATCTTTTTCATGTAGCATTCTTTTGTTCGGCTATGATTGTTTCCTTGACTTCTATTGTTTATACGAAACTTCAGAAACGGACCGATCTGGCCCAAAATCATATTTTTCTTTTCATGAATTATGTTGTCCTTATCAATTCGGCGACATGTCTTTGCTATGAGATATTTGAGTCGTACACTAGATATTTCCCCCAATTAAAATACCTGATGTTTGTGTCACAATTCTTGTACTTCCTGGTTCATACGGCGCTGGCTCCGGGACTTTTTTATTATGTTATGACAGTGAATGGGGCTTTTTGTGAGAAAACAGTGTTCTTAAAGAAGATGTGTCTTGCGCCATTTGTTCTGTCTGTGGTATTGGTGGTGACAAATCCAATCACGCATTTTGTTTATTATTTTGACAAAAATCTGATGTTTTACAGGAATTGGGCTGAACTGGTGCTTTATATCATTGCGCTGACATATTTTGTTGTGGCATTTTGCAATCTGATGCTTTCATGGAATGCGCTGACAAGGAGAAGACGCTGGTCACTGGTATATTTCTTTATAATCACACTTATAGGAGTAATAATCCAGCTGATAATCATAGATATAAAGACTGAACTGTTTGGAGAAGCGCTGGCGCTTGTCGGCGTGATGCTTTCGGTGGAAAATGAAGATGACAGGCTGGATTCAGCTATTGGCGTCTACAACAGAAATGCTCTTATGATGGATGCCAATCACCTGCTCATAAAGAGAAAGATTTTCCATGTAGTCTGCCTCAAAATCCTGAACATGGATATCATGGGAAGAATTACCAAGTTATCAAATACAGATGAGATAGTCAGGGTAATAAGCGATTATTTAAAGACAATTGTTCCAAGATACCGCATTTACCATGCAGCTACTGATACAATGCTCCTTCTTTTGGAGGATGATAATAAAAAAGTAACTGAAATAGAAACCATGGGAATTGCAAGGAGGATTCATGACCGTTTTGAGGATTCCTGGAAAATCCGTGGGGTGCCGATCAAGCTCTCTTCTGTGATACTTACGGCAGAGGTGCCCAAGAATGTACATACCCTTGGAAATCTCTTTTACATGGTGGATTCTCCTATGCCAAAAGAGATGGAGAACAGGATAATCTCCGGTGATGATCTAAAGTTCCTTATAAGGCGTGGAGCTGTTGAATCAGCGGTTTCGGAGGGACTAAGTCACAATAACTATGAAGTATATTATCAGCCAACTCACTGTGTTGATGGGCTGAAACTCCATGGGGCAGAGGCACTTATAAGGCTCCATGATGCGGTCCTTGGAGACCTTTATCCCGATGAGTTCATTCCGATAGCTGAGCAGACAGGATATATAAATGATATAGATGATTTTGTGTTAAAAGAAGTATGCAGATTCATACAGAGCGGCGAAGCAAAAAGGCTTGGAATGGACTGCGTAAATGTAAATCTCTCTGTGCTTCAGTGCATGCAGAAGGATTTTGTTAAGCATATTTTGGATATTGTAAACAGCTTTGGTATAGATAAGTCATGGATAAATTTTGAGATAACAGAGTCTGTTTCTGCAAGTGATTATGAGCTTCTTAGCAATGTGGTAAAAGAACTTAAAGAAAACGGATTTCTTTTCTCTATGGATGATTATGGAACCGGCTATTCAAATATGCATTCTCTCTTTGAACTTGACTTTGATATAGTAAAAATAGATAAGAGTATCCTGTGGGATGCTGAAAAGAGCGAACTTGGACAGATTATATTGGAAAACTGTGTCCATATGATCAAGCAGATGAAGAGAAAAATTCTTGTAGAAGGCGTAGAGACGAAAGAACATGTCGAGAAGCTTAAAGCGCTCGGAGTTGATTATCTTCAAGGGTATTTCTTTTCAAGGCCAATAACCAAAAGAGAACTTCTGGCATATTGTGAAGTCAGGAATGATGAATAAATAATCTGAGCAAATTCGGGGAGGCTATTATGGAACTTACAAGTGAGGAAAAGAAAATATTGTCGGGGATTTCTTTTGACGCAGAGGGAATCGAAAGCGGAGAACTTAATGAAGCGGATGAAAAGCTTCTTATGGAGATGAGGGCTACTTTAGCGTATTTAAAGGAAAAATATCCTGAGTACAATTTTGAGATTACGGGATGTGAGCCTAAATCCGGCACTGCCAGAGATTATGACGAGTGGTACTACAAGGCTCTTGAGATTGTGCGCGAATCAGCATTTATTGCCATGGCAGTAGAAAAGGATGGTCAAATAGAAATTCGTGATGATTTCTATGGCGAGATAATAAGAGAAGAGGTCACGGATAAGATAAGAAGTATTCTTGGCCCATCAATCCCTGTGGTTAAGATAGATGTGAGTTTTTGGGAATATCTGGGAAAAGAGTATAGCGGAGAATTAAATGCTGACAAGGTATTAAAAGGGAAAATCTCTGCAGGAAATGACATAAAGATCTTTCTTGATGGTTCAGGCATTTTGGGAACCGAATATGAAAATGTAGTTAAAAAAATCGAGGAGTCATTTAAGAAAGCAGGAGTTATCGGTGATGTGTATGTGGTTATTTTAAAGGATAAGGATTCTGATTTTACAAAGGACAGGTTGTATTCTGAGAGCATCTATATCTGATGTCAGGGGGTATCATATGAGCAGCAATCTTACGTTAGAAGAAATTGTTCTGATCAATAACTTGCTATACTGCGAGAATCTTGGCGGACCAAGAGGGACTTTTTTGTCTACAATTCAGGAGTCAAGAACAATTGGAGACTATGTAAATGGTGTCCTTAGAAATGCTGCTCAGATTGAAAATGACAGAGAATACAGTACCGGTGTGACCGGCGCGGAATACAAGGAAATTTTGTGGTCAATAAGACCTAATCAGCATCTTAAAAATATCATTATCAAGGAAGTTCACTATGAAAGCGAGGGTGCCGGAGGCGGAAGAAGTGTATTTCTTTTTGATCCTGAATACAATGAGGCGATAGTTGCTTTTAAAGGAACCCAGTCTGATGCGGAATGGATTGATAATGTTTCGGGGTTATATGTGGTTCCTACCGAATATCAGCAAAATGCCCTGAACTGGTTTGGGTCACTTGACTTTAGCGGGTGCGATATAATCACCGTCACCGGGCATTCCAAAGGCGGTAATAAGTCTAAGTTCATCACAATCATGGATGACAGGGTTGATAACTGTTTTTCTTTTGACGGACAGGGCTTTTCAGATGAATTTATCAGAAAATATGCTGATGAGATAAGAAATAATCAGGGAAAGATTTTTAATATCATTGCAGAGAGTGATTTTGTAAATATCCTGCTTAATGATGTGGGACAAAAACAGTTCTATCTTGGTACAAACTTTGGGAGACTTGGATTTGCAGAGAATCACTGCGCAAATGCGGTTCTGTTTTTTGACTCCTGCGGAAGCATGTCCTTGTGGAAAGCTAAGGGGCAGGATAAAAAGATGATGGACCTTGATAAGATGCTGAACAGCTTTATCAGGTCGTGCAGGATGGAAACCAGAGAAAATGTGGCTAATCTCCTGGGAAGTGTCATAGTTAATGCTAAAAGCGGCGATACAGACAAACTGGTGGATACCTTTGCCGATGAAAAATATATAGACAGCGCAGCAAAACTCATTGCATACATACTTAAGTACAAGTATGAAAAGCCTGTAATGGTTGAATCTGTCAGGGAAATCCTGAATCAGAACGGATTCAGCACAGGCATGCTTGGAATAGGTGATTTTGTCACGAATCATGAGCTGCTCCTTAGTCTTATAGGAAGTCATCCCAAACTAATGCTCTGGATTTTAAAAAAGAAAAACACACCGGAGAATATCACTTCATTTTTGAGTAAGCACATGGATCTTTTTGGGCTTCTGGTTTTGATATCCAAAAAGATGCGCCGCATAAATCCGCTTCGATACAACGGCACTGATCTATGCGCTGATGATGAGGATGATTCGTTCTTTATCAATAAAACTTTCTATATTTCCCGTAGAAAAAAGATTTTGCTGGCACTTATTGTTGTTGCAGTTCTGATTGTGATATACCTTATTTTCAGGATGAAGGTGAATTAGTTTCTAAGAAGAAATATGCTGCATATTGATGATCCAAAGAATCAATATGGTTAAGAAGAGTAACCGGGGAATGGTAGGTTTCAAGACGAAAGCCGGTAATCCCGGATGAATAATAATCATATTCATTCGGGATTTTCTATATCAACCATACATCAATAATCAAGGAGTAAAAAGCAAAATACGGAGTGAACAATAGATGCAAATACAGTATCATATTAGTAATAGATAATAAGGTCGGACGCATAAGCTGTCATGAAAAAAATATATCTTTTTCTGATAACTGTGCATCCTGATTCAATAAGGAGGTTACTATGCTTTATATAGGTGTAGATTTGGGGACATCATCAGTTAAGCTTGTACTGATGGATGAAACAGGTAAGATTCACGGAACACAGACAAGGGAGTATCCTTTGTTCTTCCCTCAGCCGGGCTGGTCTGAGCAGAATCCTGAAGACTGGTACAGAGAGGCTGTTACAGGACTTAAGGAACTTCTTAAGGATGTTGACAAGTCACAGGTTGCAGGCATCAGCTTTGGAGGACAGATGCATGGCCTTGTAATCCTTGATGAGAACGACGAAGTTATCCGTCCTGCAATTCTTTGGAATGATGGAAGAACACAGAAACAGGTTGATTATCTCAACAACGAGATTGGAAAAGAGACACTTTCCAATTACACAGCTAATATAGCATTTGCAGGCTTTACAGCACCTAAGATCCTTTGGGTAAAAGAAAATGAGCCTGAAAACTTTAAGAAGATCAAGAAGATCATGCTTCCTAAGGACTATCTTGCATATAAGTTGTCAGGAAGCTTCTGCACAGATTATTCAGATGCATCAGGAATGCTTCTCCTTGATGTTAAGAATCGCAAGTGGTCTAAGGAAATGTGCGACATCTGTGGCATTACAGAAGAGATGCTTCCAAAGCTTTATGAAAGTTTTGAGAAGGTTGGAACACTTAAGGCTGAACTTGCTTCAGAACTTGGACTTGGTGAAAATGTTGTTATTGCAGCAGGTGCAGGCGATAATGCGGCAGCAGCAGTTGGAACAGGCACAGTTGGAAACAATAAGTGCAATATCTCCCTTGGAACAAGCGGAACAATCTTTATGTCATCTGACAGCTTTGCTGTAGACAGCAACAATGCACTTCATTCTTTTGACCATGCTGACGGACATTTCCACCTTATGGGATGCATGCTCAGCGCAGCAAGCTGCAACAAGTGGTGGATGGATGAAATCCTCAAGACTAAGGATTATGCAGATGAGCAGAAGGGCATCGAGAAGCTTGGTGAGAACCACGTATTCTTCCTTCCTTATCTTATGGGCGAGAGATCTCCTTGGAACAATCCTAATGCACGTGCTACTTTCACAGGTATCACAATGGATACAACAAGAGAAGATATGACACAGGCTGTTCTTGAAGGTGTTGCATTTGCTACAAGAGATATGTATGAAGTTGCAAAGTCAATCGGAGTTAAGCCTGAGAGAACTATGATCTGCGGTGGTGGCGCAAAGAGCCCTCTTTGGAGAAAGATGATCGCTAACATCCTTAACATTGAAGTGGATGTTCCTACCTGCGAAGAAGGTCCCGGAATGGGCGGCGCAATGCTTGCTATGGTTGCATGCGGCGCATATGCATCTGTTGAAGAGGCAGCAAAAGCAATTGTTAAAGTAAGCAAGACTGAAAAGCCGGATCCTGAGCTTGTTGCTAAGTACGAAGCAAGATACCAGCAGTTTAAGACAATTTATCCTGCATTGGCTGAAACTTTTGACAAGATTATCTGATTGTTATAAATATGAAAAATAGGCGATGTTATCGCTGATTTTAAACCGGGAAAAAGAATGTCCTTGTGGCATTCTTTTTTCTAAATATAGGAATTATTTTTATTAAATCTGATTGAAAATGCCTTATTATGATGATATGATTATAAAATAATTTAGAAAATTATAAAGTATTGGTGAGCTTTAGATTTAAGCAAAAGATTATCGATGGAAAACAGGGTTTGTAAACATTGCCTTCTACGAGATATGGAAGGTAACGAGAAGGAAATGATCCAGAAATACCGGGATGCTATTAAGGCAGAGGACAGGGTTTCAGAAGCTGATTATGAGAAAAGACTTAGTGTTTGTCTTGATTGTGAGAAGCTTGTAACGGGAACCTGTCTCGTATGTGGGTGTTACGTGGAGCTTAGGGCGCTTGGTATTGGAACACATTGTCCAAAGAAAAAATGGTAATTTATAGGAGGGACGTAAGTTGGCAAAGCTTATAATCAACAATGAAAACAAGAAATCAAAGATTGCTCCTGAAATATACGGACATTTTTCAGAGCATCTTGGAAGATGTATCTACGAAGGACTCTTTGTTGGGGAGAACTCAGATATTCCTAATGTAAATGGAATGAGAACTGACGTAGTAGAAGCACTTAAGGAGATGAAGATACCTGTTCTTCGTTGGCCGGGCGGATGCTTCGCAGATGAATACCACTGGATGGATGGTATCGGACCTAAGGAAAAGAGAAAGAAGATGATCAATACTCACTGGGGCGGAGTTGTTGAAGATAACAGCTTTGGTACTCATGAGTTTTTTGAGCTTACAAAGCAGCTGGGTTGTAAGACATATATCAACGCAAACCTTGGCTCAGGCAGTGTAAGAGAGATGAGCGAATGGGTTGAGTACATGACATTTAACGGAGTTTCACCTATGGCTGATCTTCGTAAAGAAAATGGTCATGAAGAACCATGGACAGTTGATTATCTTGGCGTTGGCAATGAGAACTGGGGCTGCGGCGGTAACATGAGACCTGTTTATTATGCTGACGAGTACAGAAGATACCAGACTTATGTAAGAAACTATGATGGAAATAAGCCAATTTCCAAGATCTGCTGCGGACCAAACGGTGATGATTATCACTGGACTAAGAATGTTCTTGAGACATGCTTTGATCACACACCTGAATGGCAGCATGGCTTCATGGATGGATTATCACTTCACTATTACACAATTCCTACAAAGGATTGGGGACATAAGGGATCTGCTACAGAATTTACAGAGGATCTTTTCTATCAGACACTTAAGGGAAGCTATTTCATGGAAGAGCTTATCACAAGACACGGCGCTATCATGGATCAGTTTGACCCTCAGAAGAAGATTGGTCTTATTGTTGATGAGTGGGGAATCTGGGCTGATGTTGAGCCTGGCACAAATCCGGGATTCCTGTATCAGCAGAGCACAATGCGTGATGCTCTTGTTGCAGGTATGAACCTCAATATCTTCAATAAGCATTCTGACAGAGTAAGAATGGCATGTATCGCTCAGCTTATCAATGTTCTTCAGTCTGTAATCCTTACAGATGGTGAGAAGATGATCAAGACACCAACATATTATGTATTTAAGATGTTCAGACATCATCAGGGTGCAACACTTCTTGGAAGTGAGCTTGTGGGCAACAGCAATGTTGGAACAGAGAAGAATGAAGTTCCTAAGATTTTTGAATCTGTATCAGAGGATGAACAGGGCGTAGTAACTGTAACACTTACTAACAACTCACTTGAGGCAGCAGAGGATGTGGATATCATGTTCACTAACTCAGAGAAGGCTTACAAGGTATCTGAGGCAGTAGTTCTTTCAGGCAAGATGGATGCTCATAACACATTTGAGAATCCTGAAGTTGTAAAAGAAGCGGAATTCAAGGATTACGAGAGCACAGACGGCGGACTTAAAGTAAAGGTTCCTGCTTGCTCAGTTCTTACACTTCGTTTAGCGTGATTGGTTCGTGGATGGCAGCAGAATGCGGACAAGTAAAGAAATGCTTGTTTTCGTCTTCGCTGTAATTCATGGTACATAAAAATGAGATATGCTTCCCTATGGTTCAAAATTTGGTGAACCATGAGAAGGAAAGCATATCTCATTTTTCTTACTCATGAATTTTAAGATCAGTCCGAGAACTGCACATTTCTTTACTTGCCCACAATCTGACTGACATCTTAAACTCAGAACTGATTATTTTTGTTATCATTGCTAGTGTACTGTCTAGCTCAAATTCAATCAAATAACTTGTATCTCATCTCATATGCTGCGTCTGAAAATCTTGACAATGCCCGCATTGCCTGCGATTTATCATCCTTGCCTATGAAATGATCTACTTCGTCATTTGATTAAATATGAACGAGACAGCACACTAGTTCTGCGAGGGCGTGTAAATGCAGAAATGATCATCCACACTATGTGGATCAGGAATATTCCTGCAAGGAGGAATAGGTGGGTGTAGAAAATTCCGACGATGAAGTAGTTTCGCTCCAACAGGAATTTCATATAAAAACCAAAGTAACATAACAGACCGGTAAGGGACAGGCTAAGAATCAGGTAGGGCAGGTTGAAGAACATGTTCTTTAAGGCAATGAGGAAGTCCTTAAAGGAAGCATCAAAGTAAACAAATCTTCCTATCATAAGTCCAAAGTAGTACATCATGACAGGGCTGTATTCGCTTTCATCACCTATGCGGTTTAAGTACATTAAAAGAATTATCACATAGAACATTGCCAGCATACGGATGGTAGCCTTTTCTTCTTTTGTGATTTTCTTTAGCGGAATGATGATCATGTCGAGAATTGTGTTGATTACACATGATAGACATATTAGGAGTAAAAGTACAAAATCTTTTCCCTCAGCCCACAGCTCAACAAGCATTTTTTCTCTGGAGGTTAGATTAGTGGCGACACCTGTCTGAACAAGGTGGTTTACATGATTTATTATCACATAGGCACAGGAGAAGGATAAAACGGAAGTTCCGGCAATGAGCATTTCGAAGAATCGTTGGACTTTATTTACAAAGGCATTATTTAGGGCAAGTTTCTTTCTTTGTCCGGAAATGTCTCTTTGAAGAACAGTGATAGCTACCAGGTAGATGAGTCCGAGGCTTATCGCTATTCCGATAAAGCACACCAAAAAGAAAATGAGTTTTTTACCCAAAGTAAAATCCGGGTTTAAATAAGCTTTGATTGTCATTTATGATATCCCCCTTATTAAAAACACTTAATAAAGTATAAAAAAGTAAAAAGTAAAATTCAAGGCGGAGCTCTTCACGCATAAATTGAGAGAATAGAAGCATTAAATACGCGGTAATCATATTTTTTGATTTGTATAATGAAAATTACAAAAATGTATTGAGGAGATTAAACTATGTCAGAGCTTAGATTGCCGCGTTTGTTGTCTGATGGAGCGGTTTTACAGAGAAGAAAGAGCATACATGTGTGGGGCTGGGATGAAGCCGGAGCAAAAATAAGTGTTAAGCTTGTTGACGGGAATGATGAAGCTTTAAGCCAGGCTACAGGTGAATGTAATGAAAAGGGAAGATTTGATGTATATCTGCCTGCGAGAGAGAGCGGCGGACCTTATAAGCTTGTGATTTCTGATGAAAAAGAAAAAGTAGTTGTAAATGATGTGATGATAGGAATTGTCTGGTTCTGCACAGGACAGTCCAATATGGAACTTCCGATCATAAGAGTTAAGGATAAATATCCTGAAATGCTGAATGTTGAGCCAAATGACAGGATCCGTACATTCAAGATTATGGAAGAGACCTGCTACAAGGGTGAGTACGAGGAACATCATACCGGAGACTGGAAGAGCGTAAGTCAGGATACGATAATGAATTTTTCTGCAACCGGATACTTTTTTGCCAAGAATCTCCAGAAGATAACAGGACAAACTGTTGGTTTCATCAATGCAAGTCTTGGCGGCTCTAACATATGGTCATGGATGAGCAGAGAAATGCTTGAAGGATATGATGAGCTTCTTTCTCTTGCGGATAAATATGCTGATGACAAGTTTGTTGAATCTCAGATAAAAAAGAACATTGAGCAGGGTAATGCCTGGAGAGGAAGCCTTTATCAGAATGATGAAGGAATCAAGAATCACTGGGAGGCTGATGAATATATTAGCCGTATATTAGCTGAAGATGGCGAAGGTGCATCTCAAAATGCCGATGATGAAAAGAATTTGTGGAATGAGTTTAGCATCCCGAATTTCTTTGAAGGAACTGAACTTGATGGATTTATAGGAAGTGTATGGTTTGCAAGAAAATTTGATCTTCCTAAAGAACTTGCAGGGAAAAGCGCAAGGCTCTTTTTAGGAACCATGGTGGATAATGACATTGTTTTTGTGAACGGTGTTAAGGTTGGAGATACCGGATATCAGTATCCTCCAAGAAAATATGATATTCCTGAAGGACTAACCAGGGAAAAAGACAATACTATTGTTATAAGACTTGGTGTTGAGACAGGAAAAGGCAGATTTACGCCTGATAAGGATTACAAGTTTTTTAATGAAGATGCAGAAGTAAAGCTTGATGGCACATGGAAATACAGGATAGGAGCAAAGTGCGAGCAGATTCCTGAGACTGACTTTATCAGCTGGAAGCCAACAGGCCTTTATAATGCAATGACAGCGCCATGCCATAATTATCCTATTGATGGTGTTTTATGGTATCAGGGCGAGTCAAATATTGAAGATTTTGAATATGAAGATCTTACAAGAAGACAGGTTGAAGGTTATAGAAAAGCCTGGGGAGATGAGAGTATTCCGTTTATCGGAGTCCAGCTTCCAAACTTTGTGATCGATCAGCTTCCAAGAGTTGATGACTGGGGAAAATTCAGACTTATCCAGAATAAACTTCTTGATATTGAAAACACAGGGCTTGTGGTCACATTGGGACTTGGAGAAGATAATGACCTTCATCCTGTTACCAAAGAACCAATTGGAGAAAGAGCGGCTCTATGGGCATCACACCTGAAATATTGCTATAATGGTGAGTATATGGGGCCTGCTGCAATAAGCGCAACAGGAGTTATCGGAAAAAATGGAAAGCCGGTTATCTCGGTTACTCTTGACCATGCTGATGAAGTAAGTGTTTTAAATGCCGGCAAGGGAACTGAGATTAAGGACATGTATATTGTGGATGATAATGGTGTTAAGCATCAGGCAAAGGTGACTATCTGCGAAAATACAGAAGACGGGCATGCATCATTTGAAGATGGGTCAGAGAAGGAATCTGAGCAGATAGCTGGTAATGCAAAGATCAGGAAGAAATATACACTTGAACTTGAATGTGATGAATGTGCAGGAAGTGCATCTAAGGTGCAGTGGTGCTGCAGAAACACATATCAGGGCGGCCTTATTACCAATGAGACCGGTATTCCGATGTCACCATTTGAACTTCCGATAACAGAAAGGATGTAAAGTGAAAAAACTTTTTACTGAAGGATGGAAATTTTGGGAAGCGGAGTTTGGAACAAGCTATGAGACAGCTATGGAACATCTGCCTGAATTTAAACAGGTGGATATTCCTCATGACTATCTCATCCATGATACAGCAAATCTTTATAAGGACAGCACAGGCTGGTATGTAAAGGATTTTTCTTTATCATCGGATGATATTAAGAAAAAGATATATCTGATATTTGATGGCATCTATATGGACAGTATTGTCTATGTAAATGGCAAAGCTGCCGGTGAGTGGAAGTATGGCTATTCTCAGTTTGTGCTGGATATAACAGCTTTTTTGACTGAGGGTGAAAATCATCTTGCGGTGGCTGCGAGAAACAAATTTCCTAATACCAGGTGGTATTCCGGAGCAGGAATCTATAGAAATGTCTGGATCTGCGATTATAATGATATATTCATTCCGGAAAATGGGATTTATGTTCATTCAGTAAAAAAGAATTCAAATGGTAGTGGTCATGACTATTACCTTTATGTGAATACTGAAATATGTGGTGATGTGAGTGGAAATAGCAATGTCACTCATGAACTGTTTGATACAGAGGGAAATAAAATCCCTCTTATCAGTGTGCCTTTGTCAGAGGTAAAAGAAGTAACTTATGGCGTTAATTCTTTTGACAGCAATAATGTTTCAGAAGATGTTACGTCAGATGAGAGAAAATTAACATGTCTTCCTTCAAGGGCTGATGCAAGATATGTTGAGAAAGCATATCTTGTAGAAAACGTAAATGAATGGGATGTGGAAAATCCTGTTTTGTATTCTCTTTTGACTAAGTTATATGACGGGTCGTCTGATGTCGAAGGTGTTAAGGCTGCTGGAAATAGCAAGGAATTAGAGAAAGATGCGGCGAAAGACGCTACTTCTAATGGTGTTATTCTACAGGAAGAGAAAACAACAGTTGGCTTCAGGACTACAGAGTTTAATCCTGAACATGGCTTTTTCCTTAATGGAAAAAATATAAAACTCAACGGAGTTTGCATTCACCATGATCTTGGTGCACTTGGCTCGGCATATAACCATACTGCCATGCGAAGAAGACTTATTCAGTTAAAAGAAATGGGTGTTAATGCCATAAGACTTACTCACAATATGTATGACCCTGATGTTATCAGACTTGCAGATGAAATGGGATTTATGCTGATTTCTGAGAGTTTTGATATGTGGGTTGGGTCAAAGACTGAGTTTGACTATGCAAGATTTTTCCCTAAGTGGCATGCAAGAGATGTTGAGAGCTGGGTAAGACGCGACAGAAATCATCCTTCAGTTATCATGTGGAGCATAGGAAACGAGATTTATGATACTCACTCAAATGAGAAGGGAGAAGATATCACCAGAGATTTAAAGAATCTTGTGGAGACTTTTGATCCTTTAAAGAATGCCAGAGCTACGATCGGATCCAACTATATGCCTTGGGAAAGAGCTCAGAGATGCGCAGATATCCTGAAAGTTGCAGGATATAACTACGCTGAAAATTATTATAAAGAGCATCATAAGGCACATCCTGACTGGATCATTTATGGAAGTGAGACTTATTCTATTGTGCAGAGTAGGGGAGTTTATCATTTTCCTCTGGCTGTACCGACTCTATGTGAATCAGATCAGCAGTGCTCATCCCTTGGAAACAGCACTACAAGTTGGGGCGCAGACAGCATAGAGGCTTGTATCTGTAAGGACAGGGATATGGAATTTTCCATGGGACAGTTCATTTGGACGGGCTATGACTATATCGGTGAGCCGACGCCTTACCAGACCAAGAATTCCTATTTTGGTCTTATTGATACAGCAGGTTTTTATAAGGACGCTTTTTATGCGTGGAAGTCAGCCTGGGTGAGTGCTGAAAAAGATCCTTTTGTTCATGTTTTCCCATATTGGGATTTCAATGAAGGGCAGCAGATAGATGTGCGTGTTTGCAGTAATGCTGATGAGGTTGAGCTGTTCCTAAATGGTAAGAGCCTGGGAAGGCAGCAGCTTACTCATGCACCGCATAGTGGAGATAAGATTTTTGCTGATTACTCGGTAATTTATGAGCCGGGTGAGATCAAGGCTGTTGCATATGATACAGCAGGAAATGTCATAGCGGAAGATTCACATAAATCTTTTGGTGATACAGACAGATTTGTAGTTGATATTGATCACAAGCTTGATAAATATGGTGAGAGGGATCTGATCTTTGCTGAAATAAGCGCTTTGGATAAAGAGGGCAATCCTGTAGAGAATGCTTCTGACTATGTAAATGTAAGTGTCAGCGGAGATGGGCAGCTTATAGGACTTG
Source organism: Butyrivibrio sp. YAB3001 (assembly GCF_900112195.1). Lineage (GTDB taxonomy): Bacteria > Bacillota > Clostridia > Lachnospirales > Lachnospiraceae > Butyrivibrio. Next base: position 185,328 of record NZ_FOKR01000006.1, on the reverse strand, counting down.
ATAACGGAGATAGCACAGATTATGACAGTTATCAGAGTTCCTGCCGAAAGCTCTTTAACGGTAAACTTCTTGCGATAGTGAAGTGCACTGGTGATCCTGACAGTGTAAAGGTAGAAGTTTCCAGAGCGGATAAGGTTCCTGTAAGAAGCATTAAACTTGAGGTACAGCCTTGCGATGATTTAGCAGAAAACCTTAACATATTAACTTCAGAACATCCAAAAGTTAAGGTGGTTGCAAAGGTTTATCCTGAAGATGCCACAGATAAGGAAGTGGTATTTAGAGCACTCAACAGAAATGGTACAGACACAAATATCGCAAAGTTCCATGCAGAAGGGAATACTTGCGAGATTGAAGCTATGGGCGATGGAGACTTTGTTATAAGGTGTGAAGCTAAAAGTGGCAGAGAAGTTGTGGCTGTAATGTCAAATCTGGAATTCAAAGTTTCCGGAATGGGAGCGGCATTCCTTGATCCGTACGGATTCATACCGGGAAGTTTGTATACTTCCTTTATCGGCAAAATAGGTAACGGCAACGAACACGGCGTGGCATCTGCAAAAGATGGCGAGACTGTTGTAAGCTATAGCGGGATTGATTTTGGAAAAGATGGTTCTGATGAAATAACCATACCTATTTTTACCCTAAATGATGATGAATACAGATTTGAAATCTGGAAAGGCATACCGGGAGAAGAGGGTTCTAAGCTTTTAAAAGAAGCTTTTTACCAGAAAAAATCCATATGGAATACTTATCAGGAAGATACCTGGAAATTATCTGAGCGCTTAACCGGACTTCAGACCATAAGCCTTAGGCTGTTTAATAAGTATCATATCAAAGGATTCTCTTTTGCCAGACAGAACAGGGCATTTGTGGATGTACGGGCTTTGGATGCGGATTCAATCTATGGTGATACTTTTACCAAGACGGATGGAGCTGTGGAAGGTATCGGAAATAATGTAACCATTGCTTTTGACGACTATAACTTTGGCGAGAGCGGAACAAAACAGATTACTATCTGCGGAAGAGCAAAGGCAGCAGCTAATACAATTCATCTTAGGATGAAGAAAAAGAGTTTAGAGGGAATAAATGCAGAAGCTGTGGATTCGATTGAAACACTCGATGAAGTGAAGGAAATTTTAGAGTTTCCACAGACTGATGAATACAGTGAAGTTACATTTGAAATTGGTGAGAAGAAAGGAAATTGGGATATTTCATTTGTATTTCTTCCCGGAAGTAATTTCGATTTCAAGAGTTTCAGATTTGAGAAATAAGATATAGATGTTGCACAGAGGAGCCGAAAGGCTCCTTTTTGCATATAAAAAATATTTTTCTATATACCTATTGACATAATAGGTAAATAGATTTAACATAAGATTCAACAAGTAGCACAGAGGCAGAGATAATAGAGTTTATTTCGAGCTATAGTGCAACAAACAACACACAGATATTTGAGGAGAGGAGAAAGTTATGAAAAAGAAATTATTTAAGAAAGTAGTGGCAAGTGTTTCAGCTGCAGCATTAGGTGTTGCTGCACTTGCAGGATGCGGTTCATCAAGTGAGCAGCCTGCTGCAAAGGCAGATTCAACTGCATCAGAAGCTTCAGCACAGACTGGAGATGAGAATAAGATTTATAGAACTCTTGATGAAATCAAGGAGAGCGGAAAGGTTAACATCGGAGTATTTTCTGATAAGAACCCATTTGGATATGTTGATGAGAATGGCGCATATCAGGGATATGATGTTTACTTTGCTGAGAGAATCGGTAAGGACCTTGGTGTTGAAATAAACTATGTTTCAACTGAGGCAGCAAGCAGAGTTGAGTATCTTGAGACAGGTAAGGTCGACATAGTTCTTGCAAACTTCACAGTAACTGAAGAGAGAGCACAGAAGGTTGATTTCGCACTTCCATACATGAATGTAGCACTTGGAGTTGTTTCACATGAGGATAATGTGATCGAAGACCTTAGCCAGATTTCAGCTGATGATCAGGTTATCGTTATTTCCGGAACAACTGCTGAGACATATCTTGAAAAGAATTATCCTGACATCAAGCTTCAGAAATTTGATACATATGCAACAGCAAAGACTTCTTTTGAAAATGGAACAGGAGTTGCATGGGCAAATGATAATACAGAAGTTATCGCATATGCAATTGAAAATCATGGATATGTAGTAGGTATTCCTTCACTTGGAAGCCAGGATACAATCGCTCCTGCAGTTTCAAAGGGCAACAGCACACTTCTTGACTGGCTCAACAATGAAATTGTAAGCCTTGGCGGAGAGAATTTCTTCCACGCAGATTATGAAGCAACACTTATTGATACTTATGGTAAAGATTACGAAGAAACACTTGTAGTAGAAGGTGGCAAGGTTGCAGGTTCTACAGAAACAGCAGCTGCAGGCACAGCTTCAGACGCAGCAGCGCTTGATATAGTTCCTGGAAACGGCGAGACAATCAAGATTGCAGCTTCACCTGTTCCACACGCAGAGATCCTTGCAAAAGCAGCTGACATCCTTAAAGATTATGGATACAACCTTGATATTGTTGAATTTGAAGATTATGTTCAGCCAAACCTTGTAGTAGAGTCAGGTGAGTTTGATGCAAACTACATGGAGCATGTTCCATATCTTAACAGCTTCAACGAAGAGCAGGGTACACATATTGTTGATGCAGGTGACATCCACTATGAGCCATTTGGAATTTACCCTGGAAAGAAAAAGAGCCTTGATGAAGTAGCAGATGGCGATAAGATTGCAATTCCTAATGATACAACAAACGAAGCAAGAGCACTTCTTTTACTTCAGGATAATGGCCTTCTTAAATTAAAGGATGGCGCAGACCTTAAGGTAACAGTTAATGATATCGTAGAAAACCCTTATAACATCGAATTTGTTGAACTTGAAGCTGCACAGGTAGCAAGAGTAGTAAATGAAGTTTCATATGTTGTACTTAATGGAAACTATGCACTTGAGGCAGGATACTCTGTCGGAAAAGATTCAATTGCATATGAGTCAAGCGATTCAGTTGCAGCTAAGACTTATGTAAATATCATCGGTGTACTTGATGGAAACGAGAATTCAGACAAGATCAAAGCTCTTGTAACAGTTCTCAGATCTGCTGATATCAAGAAATTCATCGAAGATACTTATGACGGAGCAGTTATTTTCTTCGAGAGCTGAAGATTTAAGAACAAATGATTATAAAGAATTGATTTACGGGAGAGTCTTATGGAAACATTTCATTCGTGTTTCCATGGCATTGCAGGCATTATCATATATATCCGGGCAATACCAAAAGGGCTCTCCCGTAATTAATGGAGCAGATATGAGCGTTATAGAGATTAAGAATCTGACAAAAAAATTTGAAGTTGAAGGGCATACAGTAACTGCGCTTAGCGGTATAAATCTTTCTGTTGAAAAGGGTGATATTTTCGGAATAATCGGAATGTCAGGGGCAGGAAAGAGCACTTTGGTGCGGTCTATAAATTATCTGGAAAAGCCAACAGAGGGACATGTTCTTATAGATGGCGTTAATCTTGAAGAACTATCTGAAAAAGAACTTCGAAAGAAACGAAGCCAGATAGGAATGATATTCCAGAATTTCAATCTTCTTGAGCAGAAAAATGTAATTGACAATGTATGTTTTCCACTTGAAATCTCAGGTGTTAAGAAAAAAGAAGCCCGTCAGAAAGCAAAAGATCTTTTAAAACTTGTCGGACTTGAGGAAAAAGAAAAGGCTTACCCTTCGCAGTTATCCGGAGGTCAAAAGCAGAGAGTTGCTATTGCGAGAGCTCTTTCTACAAATCCTCAGATTCTTTTGTGTGATGAGGCAACCAGCGCTCTTGATCCTCAGACAACAGCTTCTATTCTTGGTCTATTAAAAAAGATTAACGCTGATCTTGGAATAACAATTGTGATAATCACCCATCAGATGTCGGTTGTAACGGAAGTGTGCAATAAGGTTGCGATAATTGACAGCGGAAGACTGGTTGAAGTCGGTGATGTGGAGAAGATATTCGAAAATCCTGAATCAGATGCTGCCAAAGAGCTTATTTCAGGAAAAGAGATCCGCTATACACCTGTTCAGATTTTAAATGATGTGAAAAGAATCAGGATTGTTTTCCAGGAAAATTCAGCTTATGAGCCTGTGATTGCAAATACGATTCTAAAGCTTCAGGCTCCGGTAAACATCCTGAGAGCTGATACAAGAAATGTAAACGGCAAAGCAATCGGTGAAATGATACTTGGACTTCCTGAGGGTGAGGAATTACAAAACAGTATCATAGAACATTTACAAAATTCAGGATTGTTTGTTGCGGAGGTCGGCGAGAATGAATGAACAGGTTATAAAGATGCTTCTTGAGGGCATTAAAGATACTTTATATATGACTTTCGGGTCGGTAATCATCGGATATGCAGTTGGGCTTCCCCTTGGAATACTGCTTTATGTATCAAGTGAAAAGGGCCTTAGACCAAACAAGGTTATTTATCATGTTTTTGATTTTGTCTGCAACATTATAAGAAGTATTCCATTTCTTATTCTTTTGATACTTCTTATTCCTTTTACGAGACTTATAGTTGGACAAAGCTATGGTTCAACAGCAACCATTGTTCCGCTTGTAATATGTGCTGCGCCTTATATAGCCCGTGTGGTTGAGTCATCACTAAACGAGGTGGATGCAGGAGTTATTGAGGCGGCAAAGTCAATGGGAGCTAGTAACTTCCAGATTATTACAAAGGTGCTTCTTGTAGAAGCAAGAACGTCACTTTTGACAGGATTTACGATTACTACAGGACTTCTTTTGGGATATTCGGCAATGTCAGGAACTGTCGGTGGCGGCGGACTTGGCGACATTGCAGTAAGGTATGGTTACTACAGATGGCAGACGGATATCATGTTTGTTACGGTAATCCTTCTTATCATTATTTTCCAGATCATTCAGAATGTGGGAACAAAGATTTCACTTAAGGCAGATCATAGAAAGCGCTGATAGGTTTTTATTATGGATTTTGAAGTTATAAGTTCGTATATACCAAAGTACATAGAGGCATTTTGGCTCACAATCAGGATTGGCTGGATAGGAATTGCCCTTTCGATTGTCATTGGCATTTTTACCGCATTTGTACTGCATTTTAAAGTGCCGGTGTTGTCTGCTGTTTCCAAGGTATATGTTGAACTTTTTAGAAATACACCGCTTCTTGTACAGTTATTTTTTATTTACTTTGCGTTACCCAAGATTGGAATCTCTGTTAAAGCAGATACCTGCGGCGCAGTGGGACTTGGACTTTTGGGCGGAAGTTACATGTCGGAAGTGTTTAGAAGCGGACTTGATGGAGTGGCTGCTTCACAAACAGAAAGCGCGCTGGCGCTTGGACTTAGTAAAAGACAGTTGTTTTTTTACGTTATTTTTCCGCAGGCATTATCACTAAGTGTTCCCGGAGTTGTTGCAAATGTGATTTTTCTTTTAAAAGAGACAAGCGTTTTTTCAGCAATAAGCCTCATGGACCTTATGTTTACAGCAAAAGACCTTATAGGGCTTTACTACAATACGACAGAAGCGCTGTTTTTGCTGGTGGTGTTTTATATAATCATGCTTCTTCCTGTGTCAGTTCTTGGAAGCATAATTGAGAAGAAATTGGTAGTGTTTGGACACTAAACCATAATTCGCATTCATTGTTGCATGAAACCGCAGTGTAGTGCGCATTTCTGAAATATCATTCGATAATTCATATAATATTGGAGTTTTGAATAATGGGACTTGAGGTTTTACTTAAAGGTAACAATTTTATAAGACTTCTATTGGGACTTTCGGTAGCTCTTAAAATAAGCCTTGTTTCAGTGGTGATAAGCATTGTACTTGGCGTTGTGCTTGGAATTTTGATGGCACTTAAGAATCCTGTGATAACAGTAGTTTCAAGAGTTTATCTTGAGATAGTAAGGATAATGCCACAGATGGTGCTTTTATTTATTGTTTATTTCGGAAGCACAAAGGCGCTTTTAATCAATTTATCTGCAGAGGCTGCATCAATCATAGTCTTTTCATTTTGGGGAACTGCTGAAATGGCAGATCTTGTGAGAGGAGCCCTGGGAAGCATTCCGGTTATTCAATATGAGAGCAGCATGTCGCTGGGGCTTGATAAATTTCAGACATACCGATATGTGATAGTTCCGCAGATTATAAGGAGAATGATCCCGCTATCAATAAATCTCATTACCAGAATGATAAAGACAACCAGTCTTGTGATGATGATAGGTATAGTTGAAGTGTTAAAGGTTGGGCAGCAGATAATAGAAGCTAACAGAAAATCTTCACCCAATGCTGCTTTTGGAATATTTCTTGTGATATTTTTGATGTATTTTCTGGCGTGCTGGCCGATAAGCATGCTTTCAAGATATTTGGAAAAGAAGTGGGAGAACTGACATGGAAGAAATCTTAACTGTAAAGAATATAAGCAAAAGATATGAGGACATAACAGTTTTTCAGGACTTGAATCTTTCCGTAAAAAAAGGAGAAGTGGTTGTTATAGTTGGCCCGTCAGGCTGTGGAAAAAGTACTTTTTTACGCTGCCTAAATGCTCTTGAGGATATACAGGATGGAGAAATTTTGCTTGATGGCGAGGTTGTTAATTCAGGAAATAAGGATCTTAGTAAAATACGTGAAAAGATAGGGATGGTTTTTCAAAGTTATGATCTTTTTCCGCATCTTACTGTTCTGCAAAATCTTATGCTTGCGCCGACCAAGGTAAAAAAGCGTGACAAAAAGGAAGTACAAAAAGAAGCATTAGAGCTTCTTGAAAGAGTAGGTCTTTTGTCTAAGAAGGATAATTATCCGAGGCAGCTGTCGGGAGGTCAGAAGCAGAGAGTTGCCATAGTCAGGGCTCTTATAATGCATCCTGAGATTTTGCTTCTTGATGAGATTACAGCGGCTCTTGACCCTGAGATGGTAAAAGAGGTGTTGGATGTGGTTCTTTCTCTTGCAAAGGAAGGAAGAACAATGCTCATAGTAACCCATGAAATGCAGTTTGCCCGCGCGGTCTCTGACAGAATGATATTTATAGATGGCGGGAAGATTGTTGAAGAGGGGGCGCCAAAGGAGTTCTTTGAAAATCCCAAGACGGAGAGACTAAAGAAATTCTTGCAGACGTTTACTTATGGAGATTAAATGCCAAGATTGTTCCAGGGTTTTTAGCCTGTGGACAATGGGGAAGGCAGAGAACGAAGGCTGCTAATGATGCTTGAAAGGGGATAAAATGAGGGTTTCGACAAGAGTAGAGTATGGTGTTATTGCACTTGCGGATATAGCTATGAATTCAGAAAAAGGTGAGAGCGTCTCTACGCTTGAAATTGCGCAAAGACAGGGGATATCTAAAAAGTATTTGGAACTGATATTGCCGCTTCTTCGTCAGGCAGGGCTCATCAAAGCTCAAAAGGGAAAGACAGGTGGGTATACGCTTAATAAGTCAGAGAGTGAAATAACAGTTGCGGATGTGATAAATGCTCTGGATACAACTGTTTTAGAAGAAATGGAATCCTCTGATAGTAGCGGTTCACTTAGAGATGCTGTGGATTTTTGCCTGTGGGGAAAGATAAATTCATTCATGTCTGATTTTGCAACGAATATGACGCTTGAAGATTTTTTGCAGCATTGCAGGGAAAGAATGTCAAGTGGTTGGGATATGTATGTGATCTAAGGAAGATGTGATACAAGTATATAAATGTTCAAATAAAAGTCTTGCTATATAAGGAAATGTATAGTAGACTTTTTTAGTATGCTGATTTAATGAGTTAAAGTATTAACGCGATAATGAAAACAAATAGTTATCTTCATTTTCGTTTTCCATAGAATTTCCTTATTGCAGACTATAAAATCAATTATATTTTCAAAACAGTAGGTGGATGCTAACATTAGTAACATCATATATATAAAACCTATTTACCTATGCGGAGGATAGAAGTTATGAAAAAACATTTATTATTGCTATCGTTACTAATTGTTACAGCACTTGCTCTTGCAGGCTGCGGAAGTGCAAATGCAAAAGAGCCAAAAGAAACAGTGAAGATTGCGTATCTTCCAATAACCCATTCACTTGCAGCATTAGAGGAAGCAGATGAATTTGAGGGAAATGACCAGATAGGAATTGAACTTGTTAAGTATGGTTCATGGCCGGAGCTTTTAGATGCACTTAATTCAGGACAGGTAGATGGAGCATCAGTTCTTATTGAGCTTGCGATGAAGTCGAAGGCTGAGGGTGTTGGAATCAAGGCAGTTGCACTTGGACATAAGGATGGAAATGTTATTGTTGTTTCAAATGATGTTAAAGATGGGGCGGATTTAAAGGGAAGAACAATTGCGATTCCTCATCGCCAGTCCTCACATAACATTCTTGTCAATGATGCCCTTTCAAGGAATGGTCTTACTACCTCTGATATCAATGTAGTTGAGCTTGCTCCTACAGAAATGCCATCTGCTCTTGCAGCAGGAACGATTGATGGTTACTGTGTGGCTGAACCTTTTGGCGCTATGGGAGTTTCAATCGGTGCAGGAAAAGTTCTTTATACTTCGGAAGAACTTTGGGAAAACTCAGTTTGCTGCGCTCTTGTACTGACAGATAAGTTTATTGAGAATCATCCTGATACCGCAAAGGCTTTTGTAGAAGGGTATAAAACAGCAGGAAATAATCTTGATCCTGAGACAACCAAAGCTGTTGCCAAGAAATATCTGAATCAGAAAGATGAAGAAGTATTGGATATTTCTCTTAAATGGATTTCTTATGATGATCTTGCAATTACTGAAGAGCAGTACAATGAGTTGGCTAAGAAGGTTAAGGCTTATGGATTATCCGATAATCCACCGGCATATGCTGATTTTGTAATAAACGATTTTTAAAAAATATATCCACAAAGGGACAATAATACCATGAAGAAACTAGCATCAATTAGATATGTGATCGTATCAATCTTAATCCTGATAGCTATATGGCAGCTTGCCTTTACTGTAAGCACCTACAGCCCTGCGCTGTTTCCTTCGCCATTTATGGCTTTGCAGGCGCTTGTTGAAATGATACAGGATGGAACACTGATCGCATCCATTGGTGCCAGTATGTACAGATTTGTGATCGGATATGGGCTATCGGTGATCATAGCGGTATTTCTTGGATTGATTCTTGGGAGTCTTCCTAAAGTTTTTAACTATGTAAATCCAACTTTGCAGCTTTTAAGACCGATATCTCCTACAGCATGGATGCCCTTTGTGGTTTTGCTTTTTGGAATTGGAAATCTTCCTGCGATAGTTATCATTTTTATTTCAGCTTTTTTTCCGGTTCTGTTATCAACCGTTTCCGCAGTGAACAAAATCGATGATATTTATTTCAGAGTGTCTGATAATTTTGGAATAAAGCAGCCGGCTTTAATGTGGAAAGTGATACTGCCTGCTGCATTTCCGCAGATTGCAAATGCAATACACCTGGCACTTGGAAGTGCGTGGATATTCCTTGTGGCTGGCGAGATGGTGGGCGCTCAGTCAGGACTTGGATACCAGATCATTGATGCGAGAAACAATATTAGGGCAGACATCCTTTTGGCTACTATCTTTGTGATTGGCTTTATTGGACTGCTTCTTGATTTTTTGATCGGACTTTTGGAAAAGAGAATTCTAAGAGCTTGGGGAGGTGAAAACTGATGTCATATATTCACATAGAAAATGCCGGAAAAACATTCAGTGAAAATGGCGTGGAGTTCACATCCTTAGCAAATGTAAACCTTGATATTGAAAAGGGTGAGTTTATCTGCCTTTTGGGGCCATCAGGGTGCGGGAAGAGTACTCTTTTAAATGCTATTGCAGGGTTTGATCTTGCAAATCATGGCAGTATCAAGATTGATGGAAAAGAGGTTACAGCGCCAAGTACCAAGAACGTTACCATTTTCCAGAACTACGGACTATTGCCATGGCGCACTGTTATTAAAAATGTTGAGCTTGGACTTGAAGCAAAGGTTAAAGATAAGGCTGCGCGAAGAGAACAGGCAGTGAAATATTTGAAAATGGTGAAGCTTGATAACTTTGCCAATAGTTTTCCAAGGCAGCTCTCAGGAGGAATGAAGCAGAGAGTTGCAATTGCAAGAGCGCTTGCGGTTGAACCTGATATTATTTTCATGGATGAGCCATTTGGAGCGCTTGATGCAATTACCAGAATGAAGCTTCAGGATGACATTCTGGATATTTGTAAGAATGAAAAGAAAACGATCATATTTGTTACCCATGATATAGAAGAAGCAGTTTATCTTGCAGACAGGATTGTTGTGATGACACCTAATCCCGGTACAGTAAAGGGAATTATTACAGTTCCGCTTCATCATTTCAGGGACAGGACAAGCGGAGATTTTTTGCTTGTTAGAGATAAGATATTTGACCTTCTGAATATGAAGATAGAGGAAACTATTGAATACACAATTTGATGATTTCTAAATGTACATAGAATTGTGACGCGCATTGCGCGAAACAATCTGTGACATCGTTATAGTTGTAATAAATAAAAATAATTTAGGGGAGAATTGTTAGTATGAGTCACTCACACAATCACATTGATGATCATGAGCATGACCATGAACATGGTCATTCACATGGTCACAAAGGGCTGGAGCATATCCATTCCCACAGAAATCTTATTGGGTTTGATGAGCATGGAATTCCGACAGTAACGCTCAAAGCCAGTGATCACGGCGGTGATAGCAGTCCGGAAGATTTTACCAAAGATTATATGAATGCTGTTTCAGAATATAGAAAGACATTTCCTTCAAAGCAGGATGTGATAGAACAAACGCCTGATCCGGCAGTCAGAGAGATGCTTCTTCGCATGGAACAGCTTGGAATTGACACAACTTTTGACCGTTTTGATGCTCAAAAGCCCCAGTGTAATTTTGGACTTAGCGGAACCTGTTGTAAGATCTGCAATATGGGACCCTGCCGTATTACTGCGAAAGCACCGAAGGGTGTATGCGGCGCAGACGCAGACTTGATTGTTGCAAGAAATCTTCTTCGCTCAGCAGCTGCGGGAGCTTCACAGCATGGAATGCATGCAAGAGAAGTCATGCTTGCGCTTAAAAAAGTTGCAGAGGGAGAGCTTGATATACCAATTTTAGGTGAGCAAAAAATAAGAAGCACTGCGCAGGCTTTTGGGATAAAAGAGAAAAATCGACAGCTTAAGAATGTCGCTAAAGATCTTGCTGATGTACTTCTTGAGGATTTATCAAGAACTGTTCCTGGTGAGTATAAGACAATCAAGGCCTGTGCACTCCCGGAAAGACAAAAGACCTGGGAAGAGTTGGATATCCTTCCAATCAGTGCTTATCATGAGGTTTTTGAAGCATATCACAAGAGTGGCTGCGCAACAGATGGCGACTGGAAAAGCATAATGCAGCAGTTCTTGCGCTGCGGACTAGCGTTTACTTTCTCAGGAGTTGTAGGAGCAAGCCTTGCTACTGATGCTTTATTTGGAGTTGGTGACAGAGTTACGTCAAAGGTAAATATCGGTGCACTTGAAAAAGGCTATGTTAATATAGCTGTTCATGGACATCTTCCACTTCTTGTCAGTCAGATTGTGGCAGCAGGTAAGAGAGAAGACCTTATTTCCCTGGCAAAAGAGAAAGGTGCAAAGGGAATCAGATTTTATGGTATTTGCTGTTCGGGACTTTCTGCCATGTATCGTGATAGTGGTGTTATTCCTCTTTCAAATGCGGTATCAGCAGAACTTGTTCTTGGAACAGGCGCACTGGATCTGTGGGTTGCTGATGTGCAGGATGTTTTTCCTTCAATTATGGATGTTGCGCATTGCTTTAAGACTGTGGTTGTTACCACCAGTGAATCAGCTCGCCTTCCCGGCGCGGAGCGCTATGAATATGACCATCATCACAGCAACTTAAGCCAAACTCAGGAACTTGCAGAAAAGATAGTCCGCCGTGCGATTGAAAGCTTTGAAAACAGGAAAGGAATCCCTGTTTACATTCCTCCATATGAGGTTGAGGCAGAAGTTGGATTTTCTGTTGAGTATATCCACAAGAGATTTGGAAGCATGAAACCTTTGGCAGAAGCCATAAAATCAGGCCAGATACTTGGCATTGTAAACATGGTTGGCTGCAACAATCCAAAGGTTCTCTATGAAAAGTGCATTATAGATGTTGCAGATGTACTTCTTAAGAACAATGTTCTTATCATCACAAATGGCTGCGCATCCTTCCCTCTTATGAAACTGGGTTACTGCGCAATTTCGGGAAAAGAAAAAGCAGGCGAATCTCTGCGCGAATTCTTAGAGCCGGATCTTCCACCGGTATGGCATGTTGGTGAGTGTATTGATAACACCCGCTCAACAGGAATATTTGCCGGTGTAGCAGGCGTCCTTGGAAAAAATCTATATGAGCTTCCATTTGCCTTTGCTTCTCCCGAGTGGGGCAACGAAAAAGGCATAGATGCAGCCCTTGGCTTTAGACTTAACGGAATCAGTTCCTATCACTGCGTAGAGGCTCAGATTTATGGCTCAAAAAATGTTATTGAGTTTTTGAAATATGGAACTAAAGAACTCCTTGGCTCAACAATGAATGTTAATACAGACCCGGTAGCGCTTGGAAATCTCATCGTGGAAGATATGAAAGCTAAGCGCAAGGCATTAGGCTGGGAATAATAATCAAGTAAAAAACTACCGCAAGACAGAAAAACTGTCTTGCGGTAGTTTTGCGTTAAAGGATTTAAAGAAGCGTTTAAGGACTTTGGGGCGAATTGTATCTTCTTTTTAAGTATACTTTTTGTTATACGGTATCGTTGATATTAGCGATAATATCGAGAATAAAGCGCAAAGGCTAATGTTATGAAAAGAGGTATTGATTATTATGAAAAAGAATAAGCTATTTAAGGTTACGGGGATTATATTAGGTGTTGTAGCCGGAATCGCAATAATTGGTTCTGTTGCAATGGGCGCATTTGTCACGGATCAGATATTATATCAGAATAGGGAAAAAGATACTGTGGCTGCCAGTTTGAAACAGCTTGAAACCTGGGAATATGATGTTGATTCATTCTATTCAAAGTATAAGGGAAAAGACTTTGTTGCTACTGCTGAGGATGGAAACGAGGCTCCCGGAACTTATTTTGAAAATGGAAGCGATAAATGTGTTGTTTTAGTTCATGGCGCAGGAGGAGACAGGGTTTGTATGGTTCCTCTGGCGGAGCAGTATCTTGATGATGGTTATGATGTGATCATCTATGATCAAAGAGGACATGGAGCAAATCCTGATGAAAAGGTCACTTTTGGAATTCATGAATTGCGTGATGTTAAGGCTATGGTTGAATATGCAAGGCAGGACCTGGGCAAAGATAAAGTTTATGTTCATGGCCAGTCAATGGGAGGCCAGACAGTAGCTCTTTATGCATCCAGTGTAACACCGGGAACTGTTCAGGCAGCAGATGCAGTAATATGTGATAGCCCTGTTCCGGGAATGGAACTCTTACTAAGACTTATGTTTGGAGATGGAGAAGAAGGCGCTCATTCAGCGTTTACAAACTATCTTATTGATACAAGTAAGGCATATATGGGCTTAGTAAAAAAGATAAAGTATGATGACGGTGACACTATAAAGCTGGTTGCAAAAGATCAGCTTCCAACCATGATCATTGTTTCTGATAAAGATGAAGTCTGCCCACCCAAGTATGTTGAGCAGGTTTATGAAAATGTTGGAAGTGAGAAAAAAGAAATCATGCATGTAGACAGCGCACATGTAGAAGGCGTTATTGATGATGCAAAAGGTTACATGGAAGGCGTAGAACAGTTTTTGGATAATCTTTAATTCTTTGGTGTTTATCATGCTATCCATTTAAAAAGTTTAGAAGTCATTAATGGAGTTATTGATGAATTTTATTCAAACCATAATGTACTGTTAAATGGTAATATTCTTTTTTGTGAGGTAAAAATGGATAAGAACCAAAAAATGTTTGTATGCATGGGGGAAACTAGTAAGTATCAGAGTGTTTTTGCTGAGGTATTGGATGAATTTGTAAATGAGTTTACAAATGAACAAATAATTGGGGGGCATAAGGTTTTTTCACAAAAGGATATAGAAGCCGCGTGCGATGGCAAAAACGACGAATTAGATGATACTTTAAAAGAATCATCGATCATACTGTTTATTACAGAAGAAAAGGGCAGTGATATAGATGAAAATTTGAATGCCTTTTTTCAAAAAGTTTCAATTTGGTGTTATACGATGCCTATGGTTGGAAAGTTAGGAATTCTGGTTACTGTATGTAACGAAAAGAAATTGTTGATTACTTCTAACTATTTGGGGAAATTGCTATCATCCTGGGGAAGTGGCGTCATAGGAAAAATTGTTTTAAGAGATGGGATAGATACCAATAAGGATTTGGAAGAACAAATCAGACAAATAGCGGATAGAATAAAAGAAAAATGTGATAAAGGCGTCTTTAAGGTATCGGAAGCGCAGAAAGCCAATTTTGAAATCAATCAAAAGATAATAGGTAAATTAGAAGATACCAATGAGATCAAGCAATATTGGCAAAAGAATAGGTACTTGGAAGCAAAAGATTTTCAATGCCTATTTGATAGTAATTATGTAAGTTGATAAGGACTCGTTTTGGAAAGCATAACAGATGCAATTTACAAATATATCAAAGGCGGTAAAGACGAATCAAATGCATCAGATGTACAAAGGCTTGTTAATAGGTTTGAGCCAGAAGGCGCACAGGCAGTGATTTTGGCAGCGGGAGCGGATTTAAAAGAAGAAAGGAGCTTTGAGGATGAGCGATATCATATCGGTTAAGGGACTAAAGAAAAAATATGGAGATTTTCAGGCGGTAAAAGGAATCGATTTCTCTGTGAAAAAAGGTCAACTGTTTGCGTTCTTAGGACCAAACGGAGCAGGGAAATCAACTACCATTAATATGCTATGTACTTTGTTATCTCCGAGTGAAGGAGAAGTAACTATCAATGGTTATGATCTGAACAAAAAGCCGGAGAAAATTCGTGACAGTATAGGGGTTGTATTTCAGGACAGTCTTCTGGATCCAATACTTACTGTTAGAGAGAATTTAAGAGTAAGAGCAGGGTTTTATTACTCAGATAAGGCAGAGATAAATGAAGCTATTGAGAAAGCTGCGCAGGCAGCAGATATTGTTGATTTTATAGACAGACCTTACGGTAAGCTTTCCGGAGGACAGAGAAGAAGAGCGGATATTGCAAGAGCGCTTCTTAATACTCCCAAAATTCTTTTTTTGGATGAGCCAACGACAGGACTTGATCCTCAGACAAGAAAGAATGTATGGGAAACTGTCTTAAAACTCCAGAAGGAAAAAGATATGACGATCTTCCTTACTACACACTATATGGAAGAGTCTAAAGATGCTGATGAAGTAGTTATCATTGATGGTGGAAAGATTGCGGTTCAGGGAACACCTTTGGAGTTAAAAGAGAAATATAGTGCGGAAGTATTAAAGATATCTGCAAATGATGATGAAGGTATGGAAAAACTTCTTGAAGACTCTTCAGCAGATTACGAGAAAAACGGTCAGGCGTATTACGTCAAGTTAAAAAATACAAAGGATGCTATCCCGATACTTAATAAAGTTAATGATGTCCTTGATAGCTTTGAGGTACTTCACGGAACTATGGATGATGTGTTTTTAAATGTTACAGGTAAGGAGATAAGAGAATGAGAGGAATGTTAAAAAGAAATCTGAGTATTTATTTTCGAGACAAGACAGCAGTGTTTTTCTCTCTGTTTGGGGCTCTGCTTATAATTGTACTCTATGCACTTTTCCTTGGTGACACAATGACTGATTCAATTCAGATGGATATAAATGGAGCGTTCATCATGAATAGCTGGGTGATGGGAGGACTGATTGCTGCAGCTACTATGACAACAGGTATGGGAGCCTATGGTGTAATGGTAAATGATGAATCAAACAAAAACTATAGGGATTTCTATACATCTCCAGTTAAGAAATCTAAGATTATTGGTGCTTATATGCTTAACTCAATCGCAATTGGCGTAATCATGACACTTGTGACATTTGCACTTGCAGAGATATATATTGTTGCAAATGAAGGAGAATTGCTTACTACTGAGCAGGCACTTAAGGTAATCGGAGTTATCTTACTGACAGTTTTATCTTCAAGTTCTATTGTTGGATTTGTTTGTACATTTCTAAGATCATCCCAGGCTTTTTCAGGATGTTCAATCTTGATTGGCGCTTCAATCGGTTTCCTTGTTGGGGCATATGTTCCGATAGGCCATCTTCCTGACACAGTTCAAAAGGTAATGTCATTTCTTCCTTGTACACATTCTGCAGCACTTCTTAGGCAGATTATGACAGAAACTGCTATTGAAACAGGAATGAAAGACTATCCGGCGGAGTTTATTCAGGGATTTCGTGAAGAATTGGGGATCATTATTAAAATCGGTGATACCAAATGTACACCAGGTATCCATTTGGCATTTATCATTGGTTCAGCCGTTTTGTTTTATCTGTTATCACTTATTAGAATTACATTTTTCAAAAAGACAAAGTAAATGACAGGTTAAGGATATGGAATTGAATAAAAATACATAACAGCATTAAAAACTGTAGATTAAGGGCTATTACTTTTTAGATTTTTGATCTTCAAATAACTTGAAAAAAACGTAAAAAAATGTTACATATTGATTACGGATTTGGGTTATATTTGGAGGAATTTAGTTACATGTCAAAAACTATTATAGGGGTGTGTGATGATCAACGAGTGTCCGCCCTTATTTTACAGGAACAGATTGCTTCTTTGAAAAGCGAATTAAATGGCATACATTGGGAGATTAGAGTTTTTACATCTCCGTTTAAAATGCTAGAGGAAGTTAAAGATTTAAGTATTCTTTTTTTGGATATAGAAATGCCTGAATTGGATGGAATTGAGGCAGGAGAAAGAGTAAGAGAGCTGAATCCTTCATGTAAGATTATTTTGGCTACATCTCGTATAGATCGGTTTAAAGATGGTTTTCGAATTCATGCACTTCGCTTTATAACAAAACCATATGATAGAGATGAAATACGAGATGCTTTATGTGCTTCTCTGGACATGTCTGTTGGAGAACATACAGTAGAGATGTTTTTAAACAGAGTTTGCTATAAGGTTAAAGAAAAAGATATCAAATATATTCGAGCATTCAATGGTTATGTAGAAATAATTGCCGGAAAGGGTGTTTACAGAAAAGATACATCGCTTGATGCGTTGGAAGAAACGCTGGATAAGCGTTTGTTTTGTAGAATACATAGACAATATCTTGTTAATCTTAAGTATGTTGATTCGTATAAAAAAGATAGTGTTACTATTAAAAATGAAACGCTACCAATATCGAAGAGGCGTCAGACAGATTTTATGTGTCAGTATACAGAGTATGACCTTAATTACAGGTTAGGAGGCTGATGCATGATTCGGCTGATTGAATTGGAAGCTATCCTGTTTTTGGAATTGTGTAAATATTTTACAGGATATTTTATTAGTAAAAAAGAAATATCGATAAGACTAAAACGCTCATGGGCGATTATAGAAGCTATTTTGCTTCTTATCCCGGTAATTATCTATAAACTGGATAAGGGGTCAGATCTAGATGTTTATATGGTGCTTTATGTGAGTGTGATAATTGGATTTGTATGGATCATGGATGTGCCAATTCGGAGTAAGATATGGCAAACAATTATTCTGATTTTTTGTATAAGTTCAATTGATAGTGTGAATGGAAATATTATTGATAGACTAGGTGTGCTTACAGATGCTGAGTTTGAAATACAAACAATAGTCACTGATTTGTGCACTTTTTTTACTTTACTGGTCATATTTTTGATTAAGTATTTCATTAATAAGCTTTTTAAGGATAAAAGCGAGATCTTTTATAATGCATTTGCACAGAGTTCATTTATTATTTGCGGTTTTTTTCAATGCTTAAATGCTACTATCATTACAAGTGAGTTGTCAGACAAAAGAAGTTATTACATCATAGGTTTACTATCGTACCTCGGTGTTGCTTTTCTTGGAAGTCAGATATGGGTTGTTTTGGATATGAATACCCGAATGAAGGAATTGATAAAGGAAGAACGTATATTGCATTCTACTCAAAAGGAGTATTATCAATCTTTACTGGAAAGAGAAGATGAAACCAGGAAGTACCGGCATGATATGACGAATCATCTGATGGTAATGAATGCTCTTTTGAATGACAATAGTATTGACGATCTCAAAGAGTATCTTGGAAATCTTAAAGAAGAATTTGGAACACTACGGGCCAAACGCTATGTTACGGGAAATTCGGTCATAGATGCAATTTCAAATTATTATCTTCCTGTAGTTTATGATTTTGTCGATGTTAAAGTAAGAGGGAGTATACCTGTAGATGTAAAAGCTGATGAGGTTAGCATCTGTACGATATATTCAAATCTTGTAAAAAATGCTATAGAAGAATTGCAACGACTTAAAGAAAGTGGAACAAATAATTTGAAATTATTTATTGACTTTAAGGCTGGTGAAGAATTTTTTAGCATTAGCATCAAAAATACTATGCGCGAAAATGCGACATTTTTGGGAATAAACACCCCAACATCTAAGAATGATATTAGAAATCATGGAATTGGTCTTGGGAATATAAAGCGAACTGTAGAAAAAGAGCATGGAAGAATTAAAATTGAAAAAAAGGACAATATGTTTATTGCGGATGTAATATTGCCTATATAATTAAAAGCGGTAAAGTGATGATGATATCACCTTACCGGACTATGTAAAATAAAGTGCGTAAGTTAGTGGTTACTTAACTTACACACTTTATTTTACATAGTCATTTTTGCTGCTTAACTCCAATACACAAATAGATCCATATTTCCTTTAGAAAACTCCTGATACTCTTCATATTTTTCCCCACCTTTTAATATCCATCTTATTAAGCTATTTTTTCACCCATCAGTTTTATGTACACATCTTCAAGTGATGGTCTTACTACTCTGAAATCATCAATATAATCTTTTAGTTCTTTATCATCGAAGATCTTTGAAATTCCTGATACCAGATTCTCTTCTCTGATATATACAATTATCTTTTTTTCTAATAACTTGTAGGAATAGCCCTCTAATACATTTTCAACTACCTTCTCATCAACTTTTTCTTTTAATGTTATTTCTATTCTGATCTCATCCTGAACCTGCTTATGAAGACTTTCAGGAGTTCCTTTTTCAATTATCTTTCCTCTGGAAACAATAATTACCCTGTCTACTATTTCCTCAACTTCTGCCACATTGTGGGTAATGAGCAAAATCGAAGTTTCCTTTTCTTTCTGGATCTTTCTTAAAAAATTCCAAAACAGCACTTTCTTTTCCGGATCCAATCCTGTTGTAGGTTCATCCAGAATAAGGATTTTCGGATTGGCAACTACTGCACATGCAAGAGCAGCTGCCTGTTTTTTTCCACCGCTCAGGTTTTTTAACAGCTTTCTCATTTCTTTTTTCAAATCCAATTCCGCAGCAAGATATTCAATCTCGCGCTTAGTGTCCGCCTTGCTCATTTTCTTTAGTCTGGCAGAATAATAAATTGCATCATAAACAGTCAGATGATCCCAATGTTCAAATCTGCTTTGCATCATATAGCTAATTTCAGATAGCATTTTTGACTTACTACCGGTTTCTACACCATTGATCTCTATTTTTCCACTATCCGGAGAAACATAACCGATGATCTGCTTTATCAACGTGCTTTTCCCCGCTCCATTTGGTCCAAGAACTGCCAGTATCTCATTTTGCCCGAGGCTAAAGCTGATATTATCATTAGCACATACAACCCCATTCTTAGTAACATATTTCTTGCAAATGTTTTCAACATTTAATACCGGTGTCATAGCTCATACTCCTTTTTTTACTTTATGCTTTAAAGCAGCTCCGTGTTCTGATGTTCTTATTATCATGAAAATTTTGAACGTCAACAAGGGACAGAATTGGAAAATTAATTTTACAATTCTGTCCCTTGTTATTTTCAAAACGATTAAAAAGTCTTCTATGACAAAAACTGAATTATCATAGAAGACTTTTTGATTGTTGACGAGAGTATATAGTTCACTACTGATTTAGTAAATGAAAAGCATTATATATGAATATCTATTCCATCACACCTTCGAATCCGCGCCGGTTCTGTACAGCTTTCTGTATTCTGTCGGTGAGCATTTGTTGATGTCCTTGAACACGCGGTTGAAGGTTGAAAGGCTAAAGAAACCTGACTGGAGGGCAATGTCCATTACAGACAGATCTGTATCTCCCAGAAGTTCCTGAGCCATTAGTACGCGGCGCTTTGTGATGTACTGATAGCAGGAAATACCCATGTAAGATTTGAAGAGTCTTTCAAAATGAAACTTGGAGAAACCTGCAAGATCAGCTAACTGTTCAACTGTTAGGTCGTCTGAGCGGTGGGAGTCGATGTAGTTTGTGACTTCCACAAGTTTATCTATATTTTTGCGCTGTGAGTCGGCAGACTCTGCTTCAGCCGGAATGACATTAAGGTGCATGCTTCCAATCTGGGCAAGAA
Source organism: Butyrivibrio sp. YAB3001 (assembly GCF_900112195.1). Classification (GTDB taxonomy): domain Bacteria; phylum Bacillota; class Clostridia; order Lachnospirales; family Lachnospiraceae; genus Butyrivibrio. The sequence goes on along the minus strand of NZ_FOKR01000006.1, from coordinate 164,742 downwards.
TAAGCGAAACCAGTGAGTAAACAGATATCTGAAGGAATTCATCCTGCTGACCATAAAGCCTGTCGATTTCCCAGAAGTAATTCTGAAGTCTTGCGCTCTCAACAGGATATTCGCTCTGACGAATGTGAGTATAAGGAGGCAGAGTTTTAAGCAGCGGTACAAGTGATGAAACCTGTGAGTAGCCTGCAATATCAAAAAGAAGTATAAGTTTTTCTCCGCCCACGGATTCTGTAATGTATTCATGTAGTGTGCCCGGAGCAATCATGATTATGTCACCGGGAATACAGTCTATTACTGAAGAAGCGTCATTATGAAATTTTACTTTAAGTGAACCGGACAGGATAAGTATAAGTTCTACCTCGTTGTGCCAGTGCAGCGGATAATTTGCAAGGGCATTGTGGTAGAGCAGCACTCCCTTTAATGTATCATAAAAAATATGTTCTCTTGAATTGGCGTTAATATCATCAATCATAATGTAAAAATTCCTTTGAGAAAGTTAAGATGTTATGCTCGGACATGTACATAATTAACCCGATTGTTTACTTGGGGGATTCATATACATTGTTCAAAACCAACATCAAATAATAAGAATATGTCATAAATTGGTTAGACTATTTTTTTATAATATAATATGCTTTTTAAGGATTAGTATCGTTTACTTTATTATAAAAGGTAATAATCTCTTCCCCAGTTATTATTATGAGTTAGGAATATGTTGCATAGATGCAACCGCATTAGGTGTGAGAATCTCACTTGCGACATTCTTTTTTGCTCACAGTAACGATAGAACCATTCTAACATAAAATAGAAAATATGCGGAAAGGAATTGATCATGGAGGAAAGAAAGTGGTCAGGATTGTGGCTTAACAAAATCCTTGATAACAATATTGATAATAGTAAGTGTGTTGTAGAAATTTCAGATTTTGATTCTGATAATCGTGTTATTAAGACTTTGGGAAAAGAGCTTAAGAGAGCGCTTGCAGATAGGAATATAAAGGTAGACGTTAAGAAAAACGCATCTTTATCAAAAGAGGAATATCTTGTAAAGAGCGAAGGCACTTTTGAGGGGAAAGAAAGTCTTTTGGTAGAAGCTTCGGATGAAAACGGTGCCCTTTACGGTGCATTTCATATCATCAGAAGTGTGATAATGGGTGAGAATTTAGCAGAGCTTAATGTTAAAAAAGCTCCTTCAAACCCTCTTCGAATGATGAACCACTGGGATAACATGGATGGCAGCATTGAGCGTGGCTATTCGGGCAGATCATTCTTTTTCACCGGTGAAGAGATAATAATCAATGAAAGAACAGTTGACTATGCAAGATTTATGGCAAGTGTTGGAATAAACGGCGTAGTTATCAATAATGTAAATGTGAGAGGCGCAGCGACAGACCTTATCACAGATAGATACTTTGACAAATTATCTGAGCTTTCTGATATTTTTGCTGACTATGGAATTAAGCTTTACCTTTCACTTAACTTTGCTTCGCCTATTGAACTTGGCGGACTTGCAGTGTGTGACCCGCTTGATAAGGCAGTAATAACCTGGTGGGAGGGCAAGATAAAAGAAGTTTACGACAGACTTCCAAACCTTGGCGGATTCCTTGTAAAGGCAGACTCTGAGGGAAGACCTGGACCATTTACCTATGGCAGAACTCAGGCAGATGGCGCAAATATGCTTGGAGATGTTATAGCTCCTTATGGCGGAATTATCATCTGGAGATGCTTTGTTTACAACTGCACTCAGGACTGGCGCGATACCAAGACTGACAGAGCAAGAGCCGGTTATGATTATTTCAAAGATCTTGACGGACAGTATCATGATAATGTAATCCTCCAGATCAAGAACGGTCCTATGGACTTCCAGATAAGAGAGCCGATTTCACCTCTTCTTGGAGGACTTACCAGGACTAATCAGATGCTTGAGGTTCAGATTGCACAGGAATACACAGGACATCAGATCGATCTTTGCTATCTAATGCCTATGTTCAAGGAAATCCTTGGATTCAAGACCTATTGCCAGGTTGAGAATGACACTGTTGCTGATGTTGTGAGCGGAAGAGCTTTTGGCAATAAGCTTGCCGGTATGGCAGCAGTTATCAACACAGGTAATGACTTTAACTGGACAGGAAATGACCTTGCAGCAGCAAATCTTTATGGATTTGGAAGACTTGCCTTTGATACAGAACTTTCATCTGAGGAGATTGCAAGGGAATGGGTAAGACTTACCTTTAACCTGGAAAAAGAACTTGAGGACAAGCTTGTAGATATGCTTCTTAGATCAAGAGAAATCTATGAAAAGTATACAAGTCCTCTTGGAATTGGCTGGATGGTTACTCCTGCTGACCACTATGGACCAAGCGTTGACGGATATGAGTATTCAAGATGGGGGACATATCACAGAGCAGATCACCTTGGACTTGGAGTTGACAGAACAGATAAGGGAACCGGATATGCGCAGCAGTATTATGAGAAGAATGCAGTGATGTACAATGATCCCAAGACTTGCCCTGAGAATCTCCTTCTTTTCTTCCATCATATTAATTATGATTGGAAACTTAAGAGCGGACAGACACTTATCCAGTATATTTATGACAGCCATTTTGAGGGCTATGATGAGGCAAAAGAACTTGCAGCTTCATGGAAGAGTTTTGAAGGAAAAGTTCCGCAGAATACATACAACTGTGTATCTCACAGATTTGAGATGCAGGTTGCAAATGCCCGTGAGTGGTGCGATCAGGTGAACTCTTACTTCTATAGAAAGAGTGGAATTGAAGACCAGCAGCACAGGCCGATTTATTGATTTTACTTTGGCAGGACGTTTGCGAGCTGATACTGCTTGGGAGACATCCCAATCTGTTTGGAGAAGCGTCGGGAAAAACTTGAATAATTATTGTAACCTGCCATAAAACATACATCATAAGGAGAATAGTTCTGGAGTAATAGTTTTTGCGCCAGAACTATTTTTTTGGCATTAATGTAATGCTTGAGCGAATCGCCGGTGGCTTCGCTAAATACACGGCTTAGATGGTCACTGCTGTAATGCAGGTCTGAAGCCATTGTGTTAATTGTAATGTCTTCTGAAATGTGAGAGTCGATGTAATCAAATATGGTAGAGACAACCTGAGGCATAAGGCTGTTTTTCTTTTGCTGAGTTACAAGCGCGGAATATTTACAGGAAAGAAGTAGAAATTCCACTAAAAGAGCTTTGGACAAAACGGCATGTCCAAATTCTGTGCTTTCTATGCATTCCTGGAGTTTTTCGGCAATTTGAACAAATTCGGAAAGCCCTTCCTCCGGGATTCTAAGATGATTCATATTTGGAGAAACATCGCTTCTAAAAAGAGTAGAAAAGTCGGTTTCTTCATCACCAAGTTCTTTTAACGTTTCGTATTGAATATTGATAACGACACGTTCGTATCCGTTTATATCTTCCAGATCAAGCCCATGAAAAACCAGCGGACTTATAAAAAACATGTCACCCCGCTTCATCTTGACCATATCAGGCTCAATCATAATATTAACGTCTCCCCTCAAAAAGAATACAATCTCATATCCGTCATGGTTATGAACTGTTTTGATATCCGAAGGCGTAACCCTCGCAGTTTTGTGCTCACATATTATATCCCTGTCGATAAGACTATACGGACAATCCAGCGCTTTTCTCATACTTATTTAATCGCAATCCCCTCACTGTGCAATGTCTATAAATAAAATTTCACAAACTCATATACCTTTGTGCAATATTATATCGGAAAATGCAAAAATTATCTATCTTTTTGTGTATTTCTATATAAATCCTAGATTATATGATTTATATGGGGTTAGGAAAAATGTATTGGTAATCATTCATGTCAGGGAAGACTTGGGGAAGTCTGACATGAATGATTACATTGGGGGTTCAAGTGGCAAAAGTTTGCTTTGACAACAGGATAATGTTTACCTATGAAGCCAAAGCCTTTCCCGGAGTAAATAAGATAGCGGAGCTTGTTAGAGAAGATATTTTTTTGGTAACCGGATTTCGAGCAGGGGAGTATTCCAAAGGAAGCAAATGCAAAAATCTGGTTGTGTTTGGGACGGTGGACAAGAGCGATTTTCTTGAGGACTTGGATGAGCGAGGATTAGTGAAGCTATCTGATATTCGAGGTAAGTGGGAGAGTTATAGCTTTCAGGTGATTGATGATCCGATGGATGGAGTAGACCATGCCCTGGTTATTGCCGGAAGCGATAAGAGGGGAACAATCTACGGGTTGTTCCACCTTTCAGAACTTCTTGGGGTATCTCCCCTTGTTAACTGGAATCATGTTTTTCCCAGAAAAAGAAAAAATGTAACTTTGACAGATGAAGTCAATTTTGTAAGCAAAGAACCTTCAGTAAAATATAGAGGATTTTTTATAAACGATGAGTGGCCCGCTTTTGGAAATTGGGCAACGGAGCACTTTGGCGGAATAAATGCCAGGTGCTATGAGCGGATTTTTGAATTGCTGCTTAGGCTAAAAGGAAATTACCTCTGGCCTGCTATGTGGAGATCCAACTTCAGCATGGATGGTCCAGGACTTGAAAGCGCAAGACTCGCAGATGAATACGGAGTTGTGATGAGCACTTCTCACCATGAGCCGTGCATGAGAGCAGGAGAGGAATACGGTCTGCTAAGAGGTAAAGATTCAATCTATGGTGATGCCTGGGACTTTAGAGCTAACAAAGAAGGCGTAACCAGATTTTGGCGGGACGGCCTTGTAAGAAATAAACAGTTTGAAAATGTGATAACTCTCGGAATGAGAGGTGAAAGAGATTCGAGGATTTTAGGGGAAGATTCTACTCTTAAGGAGAATATAGATCTTCTTAGGGATGTACTTAAAACTCAGAATGGACTTATAAAAGAAATAATCGATGAAGATATGGATAAAGTTCCGAGACAGATAGTTCTTTTTACCGAAGTGGAAGAGTTCTTTTACGGAGATGAAAAGACAAAGGGACTTATGGATGATCCTGAGCTTGAGGGCGTGACTCTCATGCTTAGTGACAATAATTGTGGATACACCAGGACACTTCCAGGCGAAGAGATTAGAAGCCATAAGGGCGGTTTTGGGATGTATTATCACATGGATATGCACGGAGGGCCGTACTCCTATCAATGGATTGGAGGCACATATCTTCCAAGAGTATGGGAGCAGATGACACAGGCGTATGAGTTTGGCGTCCGAGAGATTTGGGTTACGAACGTTGGTGATATTGGAACTCAGGAATTTGGGCTTTCGTTCTTTCTTGATCTTGCTTATGACATTGATAAGTGGGGTGGTGATGATTGCGGAATCACACTTGAATATACCAAACAGTGGGTTGACAGACAGTTTGGCGCGATGATGACACAATCTCTGCGAAATAAAGTTGTCAGGATGATGTGGGATTATACAGGACTTTTGGAAAAAAGACGTCATGAGATAATGAATGCTCATGTATATCATCCGCTTCATTTCGGAGAAGCACAGCAGGTTTTAGATACATCTGAAGAAATATTGAGGGATGCCGCCTGCTTGAAAAAGAAAATAGAAGAAAAAGATTTATCGGCGTTTATATCTCTTTTATATTATCCGGCATGCGGAACTGCGAATCTGATGAAGATGTGGATCCTTGCAGGCAGAAATGAACTATTCGCAAAGCAGAACAGGATTGAAGCAAATGAGCTTGCGGCTTTGATAGATTCCTGTGTAAAAGAGGATGCAGCGCTTATTGATGAGTATGAGACAGTTGATAATGGCTATTACAAAGGGTTTGGTCGTTCGGAGCATATTGGATTTGTGAATTGGAACGACGAGGATAATAAATATCCTTTAAGGCATCTTGTCTATGGCGCAAACAGTCCAAGAATGCTTGTTTCAAGAAAAGATGATGAGAATTACATGACAGGCCTTGAGTGGTGTGATAAGAAACAGACCTGGAAGGATATGTTAAGACCTGATGTGGATTCCATCGAGTTTGATCTTATAAATGGAAGTGATAAACCATTTGAGTATAAGATCACAACTGATTGCAGATGGATGTCTTTTAGCAAGACTGAAGGCGAAGTAAAGGTAACAGAGCGAATAAAACTTGTTGCAGATAAGGCTCTTTTGAAGGAAAAGATAACAGGAACATTTACTGTAGAATGTATCGGATATAGCAAGGTGACAGTCTCTGTTGAGGCTTCACCGCAAAAAACTGAAAATGTAAAAAAATCTGTGGATAATGAGTATTTGTTTGCAGAAAACGATGGATATATCTGTATGGAGGCTGAGCATTTCAGTGGCAAGAAAGATACTCCTAAAGGGCAGTTTAAAGTTCTTTTACCATATGGAAGAAGTGGAAGCGCCATAAGAGTGTTTCCTGCGACGGCAGATTTTGTAGATGAAAAAGAAAGGCCATTTACAGAATACCGGTTCATTGCTGAAGCTGATGACGATTACAGAGTATGCTTTGAACTGGCGCCTACGACGCCGACAGTTTTTGAGAGAAAGCATTATATCGGATATTCAATTAATAATGAAGATATACAAGTGGTCAATACAGTAAAACAGCCTGAAATACCTTTTTTCTTAAGTGCTCAGTGGGAAGAGGAATGTAAGGATAACGTAAAAAAAGTAGAAGAAACCATCCATTGCGTCAAGGGTGTGAATGTTCTTAAGTTTTATGGGATGAGCCCGGCAATTGTTCTTGAAAGAATAATTATAAGAAGAAATGATACGGAAATACCAGAATCTTACCTGGGACCGAAAGAGAGTTTCTATTATTGAGAAATGAATGAGATGTATCTTTGTGGATAAACTATCATAAGTAATTTTTGATGTGGCTTGTGATGGCAAAGAAATACAGAAAAGTTTTAGAGTAACAAAAGAGGAGATGAAAAAATGGGGAAAACACCTGCTCCTAAAGGGGGCAAATCAAAGTCATTTGGCGTTTACATGAAAAGATACTGGCAGCTATACGCCATGCTGCTTCTGCCACTGACTTATCTGGCAGTATTTAAATATGCTCCGATGATCTATGTACAGATAGCATTTAAAAAGTACAGTCTTGTAAAGAGCATTTGGGAATTGCCACTGGCAGATAACCATGGATTTGAGTTTTTTATCAAGGCATTTAAGAACAATGATTTTAAGTATGCGCTTAGAAATACATTGACACTTAATCTTCTTGATCTGATCTTTGGTTTCCCGGCACCGATTATTTTTGCGCTGATACTTAATGAACTTTGCTTTAAGAGATACAAAAAGGTTGTGCAGACAATTGCGTATATGCCTCACTTCCTTTCATGGGTAATTATTTACAGCTTGGCACTTCAGCTTCTTGCTCCTAATGCCGGACTTATTAACATGGTCATCAAGGATCTTGGCGGAGAAGCAATTCCTTTCCTTAATGATGAAAGTCACTGGATTGGAAGTTATATAAGCTTTGGTATATGGCAGAACTTTGGATGGGGATCAATTGTTTATCTTGCTGCTATTGCAGGAATTAACCCTGAGCTTTATGAGGCGGCAGCTGTTGACGGAGCTGGAAGATTCCGCAAAATGTGGCATATCACACTGCCGGGAATTAAGCCTACGATCGTAGTTCTTTTGATAATGAGCCTTGGAAATATCCTTGGTGGTGGATTTGACAGACCATTTGCATTCCAGAACAACCTGGTAATGAGAGTTGCTGATGTTATCGCAACATTCGTATATAGAGTAGGTATCAAGGGCTTGCAGTTCTCACTTACTACTGCAGTGGGACTGTTCCAGTCAGTGGTTGGAGTATTCTTCCTGCTGATGGCTAACTTCATCTCACGTAAACTTGGTGAGAGAGGAATCTGGTAAGGGGGAATAGAAATGAAAGTAAAATCAAGAGCTGATAAAGTCTGGGATATTGTGTTTGTTATCTTTTGTCTCTTAGTAAGTGCAATGTGCATTATCCCAATGTTAAATCTTCTTGCCAAGTCACTTAGTGGAACGGATTTCCTGGTAAGAAACGAAGTGTACATTATTCCAAAAGGATTGAATTTTAATGCATACTCAACAGTGCTTAAGGATCCAAAGTACATAAGGGCATTTGTGTGGACTGTATTTCTTACAGTTGTATGCACGATTCTTTCATTGACAATGACAACCCTTTGCGCGTTCCCTCTTATATTTGAGAACCTCAAGGGAAGAAAGCTGATCAATATCTTTATTACAATTACAATGTTTTTTAATGCGGGTACAATACCAAACTACCTGCTTATGCAAAAGCTTCATCTTCTTAGTAATCCGCTTGTTTTGATTCTTCCGGGTGTTATGAGTGTTTACAACATGATCATCATGAGAAGTTTCTTTTACGGAATACCTGACAGTTTGAGAGAATCTGCAGAGATTGACGGAGCAACATTTTTTGAGATTCTGGTTATGATCTATCTTCCACTTTCAAAGCCTGTTATGGCTACACTGGCTCTTTTCTATGCAGTTGGAAGATGGAACAGCTACTCGGATGCACTTATGTACATGAGAGATACTAAGTTTTATCCGTTGCAGCTTCTTTTGTACAACATCATCAATAATATTAACCAGGTAGAAGTGGCTACTCAGGAAGGATTTTCGGCGCCGGGCTTATCAGAATCACTGAAGGCTGCAATTGTAATGTTTTCAACAGTGCCGATTCTGTGCATCTACCCATTCCTTCAAAAGTACTTCATTCACGGAGTTACTCTTGGAGCAGTTAAGGAGTAAATAGTATAGGTAACAACCCACAAAGGGATTACACATAATAAAACGGAGGTATAGTTATGAAGAAAAAAGTATTGTCTATGTTTCTTGCATCAGCAATGGCACTTTCAGTAGTTGCCTGCGGATCATCAAACGAGGGCGTTGACACCCAGACAACAACAAATGATGCTACTCCTAAGCAGGAGACAAGTAGCGACACAGCAGCAGCTACTACTGAGACAAGCGAGGCTGAGCCTCAGACAGCATCAGAACTTACAGATGGTAAGTTTGCTGACACAAGAAAGATTACAGTAGAAATCTACGACAGAGGAAATGACGGCGGTTCAGATCCTGAAAACAACATGTACACAGAGTACATCAAGAAGGGAATGCTTGAAGAGCACAATGTAGAAGTTACTTTCAAGAAGGTTCCAAGATGGACAGAGGTTGATGATATCAACAACCTTCTTGCAGCAGGCGAAGCACCAGATATCTGCGTAACTTACAGCTATCCTACAGTTCTTACATACGCTCAGATGGGCGGTGTTATCGATCTTAGCGAAGCCATCGAGACTTACAAGGCTGATCTTCCAAATCTTTGGGGATGGCTTGGCGATACAAACATGCTTTGGGACAAAGATCCTAAGACAGGTTCTGTATGGGCACTTGAAGGAAAACGTGCTGAGCAGCAGAGAATCGTAACCTTTGTTCGTCAGGACTGGCTTGATAAGCTTGGACTTAAGGCTCCTACAACAACTCAGGAATTTGAAGATATGCTTGTGGCATTCAGAGATAATGCAGAGACTCTTCTTGGAAAAGATGCTTCTAAGATGGTTCCTTTCTCAACAAGCTATGATATCGGTTGGAGAGCATCAAACATCATCACATCATTCATGGATCCTAAGATTTCTGACAAAGAGTACTACATCAACGGATTTGATGACAGAATGGTTACACAGACTTCAACAAAGGAAGCTGTAAGACTTCTTAACAAGTGGTACAACGATGGTCTTATGTGGAAAGATTTCGCTCTTTATGGAAGCGGAGATACTACAGAAGATGATATGATCAAGGCAGGTTACGTTGGCGCAATCCAGCACAACTGGGATTATGTATTCAGAAACGGTGAAGACAGCATCAATGCAAACCTTAAGAGAAACGTTGGCGAAGATGCTAAGTTTGTAGCAGTTGACTGCTTCCAGAACTCAGATGGAAAGTATGCTAAGTGGCTTTACAGCTCAGCAGGCGACAGAAAGCTCTTCTTCCCTACAACAAACACTGAGCCTCTTGCATCACTTCTTTACCTTGATTTCATTTCAAAGCCTGAGACAATCAAGTACCTCCAGGCAGGTGATGAAGGTGTTACACACGAAGTTCTTGATAGCGGAGCAATCCAGATCATTGCAGCAACAGGTGATGCAATCCAGAACTCAGGTAAGAACATTGACTACACAATCACATGTAACGGAACATATTTTGGCGATGAGAAACTTGCAGCTCTTTCACTTGCATATGGTTATGCAGAAGCTGATCCTGAGCTTGTAAGCGCAGCTGATGTAATCTCTCGCGCAGATGGTCTTGAGCCAAAGAACGTAAACGTTGGTGAGATCGCAGCAGAAGCAGGTGTTGGTGATACTCTTTCTTCAAAGAGAGATCAGGTTTACGACAACGCAGTTGTTGCTGCAGTAGCTGATTTTGATTCTACATGGGATAGCTACATTTCAGATTACCTCTCAGCAGGTGGCCAGGCTATCATGGATGAGCGTGCAGAGAAGTGGGCAGAATACTTCGGCGATGCTGATATGCTTCCTTAATATTTCTGAAATGGGTACGTATGATGTCAGACACAAATAACAGTCTGAAAATGATTGCTTTCGTCTGCGTCGTGATTTGTTAAAACTTAAAATCGAAAGAAGGTCTCCTTTCAGCGCTGTTCATAGCAGTCGACCTTCTTTCGATTTTTTTGTTTTACAAATCATCTCTTCGTCCGAGAACTGTACATTTTCAGACTGTTACATGCGCCTGACATCATACTTTCACTTTCTTAAGCTAAAGTGTGCATTAGCATCGCTTGGTTTTTAGGTCGCAAATATTAAGATGTTGAAGGCAAAATTTGGTAGGAAAAAGCCCCCTTATGTATGTGAAAATATAAAATGCTTGAGAATGAGAATATGGCAATAAGCGAGAAGTAGCGGATAAATAAGGGCTTATCAATTATTGCTATGAGTAAGAAATATAAAAGGGGATAAATATGAACAGAGAAGAAGCAAGAAAGCGTGCCAAGGAACTGGTCAGCAAAATGACAGTTGAGGAGAAGGCGTCTCAGCTTAGATATGATGCGCCGGCTATCGACAGATTGGGCATTCCTGCGTACAACTGGTGGAATGAGGCACTTCATGGTGTCGCAAGAGCGGGCACAGCTACAATGTTTCCACAGGCAATTGGCCTTGCAGCAGCTTTTGATGAAGAGCTGATGGGGGCAATCGGAGAAATAGTTGCTATTGAAGCTCGAGCTAAATACAACGAGCAGTCAAAGCGTGAGGACAGAGATATTTACAAGGGACTTACATTCTGGGCTCCTAACGTAAATATTTTCAGAGATCCAAGATGGGGAAGAGGACATGAGACTTATGGTGAAGATCCTTTCCTTACAAGCAGACTTGCAGTTCCTTTTGTAAAGGGAATGCAGGGAGATGGCGAATATATGAAGGTAGCAGCTTGTGCAAAGCACTTTGCTGTTCATTCTGGTCCTGAGGGTGAAAGACATTTCTTTGATGCAAAAGCTTCTAAGAAGGATCTGGAAGAGACATATCTTCCTGCATTTGAAGCATGTGTAAAAGAGGCTGGTGTTGAAGCTATAATGGGTGCTTACAACAGAACAAACGGAGAGCCTTGCTGTGCAAATAAGCCTCTTATGGTTGATACACTTAGAGGTAAGTGGGGATTTGAGGGACATTTTGTTTCAGATTGCTGGGCAATCAAGGATTTCCATGAAAATCACAAGGTTACATCAAGCCCTGAGGAGTCTGCTAAGCTTGCTCTTGAGATGGGATGCGATCTTAACTGCGGATGTACATATCAGGTAATCATGAACGCATACAGAGCAGGTATCCTTGACGAGGAACTTATCACAACATCTTGTGAGAGACTGTTCACAACAAGATATCTTCTTGGAATGTTTGATAAGACAGAATATGACAATATACCTTTTGATGTTGTTGAATGCAAAGAACATCTTGATGTTGCAAAAAGAGCTGCAAGAGAGTCTATAGTTCTTTTGAAAAATGATGGACTTCTTCCTCTTGATAAGAGCAAGATCAAGACTATCGGTGTGGTTGGACCTAATGCTAACTCAAGACTTTCACTTATTGGTAACTATCACGGAACATCTTCAAGATACATTACAGTTCTTGAAGGAATCCAGGATAAAGTCGGAGATGATGTCAGAGTCCTTTATTCAGAGGGATGCGATATCTTCAAGAATAACATCAGTAACCTTGCTGATCCTAACCTTCCTGACAGATTGTCAGAGGTTAAGACTGTTGCAGACTATTCAGATGTTGTAGTTGTAGTAGTTGGTCTTGATGAGAATCTTGAGGGTGAAGAGGGAGATGCAGGAAACCAGTTTGCATCTGGAGATAAGATAAATCTTAATCTTCCACTTCCTCAGAGACAGGTTCTTTATGCTGCGCTTGAGTCAGGAAAGCCAACTATAGTTATCAATATGGCTGGTAGTGCAATTGACCTTTCAAAGGCACAGGACGATGCAAATGCTGTAATCCAGGCATGGTATCCGGGAGCAAGAGGTGGAGCTGATGTTGCAGATATTCTTTTCGGAGATCTGTCACCTTCAGGAAAACTTCCTGTAACTTTCTATAAGTCAGCTGATGATCTTCCTGACTTTAAGGATTATTCAATGAAGAACAGAACATATAAGTTCTTTACAGGAACACCACTTTATCCGTTTGGATATGGTCTTACATATGGTGACTGCCACGTAGAAGAGGATTGCAACTTTACTCTTAAGCATGAAAATGCTGAGCTTGCAGGCGCGGAAGTTACAGTGAATGTAGTTAATGATGGCAAGTTCGATACTGATGAAGTTGTTCAGGTTTACATTAAGGATATGGATTCTTCATTTGCTTCTGTTAATCCAAGTCTTTGCGGATTTAAGAGAGTACATGTTCCCGCAGGTGGTAAGACAGAGGTTAAGATTGTGTTAGATGCCAAGGCGTTTACATCTGTAAATGAAGATGGTGTAAGAGACGTATTTGGAAAGAATTTCAAAGTGTTTGTCGGAACACAGCAGCCGGATGCACGTTCAGCTGAACTTACAGGACATAAGTGTGTTGCAATAGGTGTTCAGTTATAAAAATAAGTTGTATCAAAAATGTATTTTAGACAATACAACTTAAAAGCAATTTGTATAATTTTTCACTTGAATTTTTGACACTTTGATAGCTTGTATTTTGAATAAGTATGACAGATAATAATAGACGTCGAGAAAATGATACAAGTTGTAAGTTGTATTGTTTTGAACACAGACAGTTCAGCAAAGAAAAAGGCAAAAGCTATGCTGAATGAAATGATCGATAAGAGTATTTGATACTCTTGGGATATTTAAAGAAAGTTTTAAATGCGTGATATGCGCAGAAAGGGGATTTTTTATGATTAACATTCCAGAAGTTAAAATTGGTCTTGTTGCAGTAAGCCGTGACTGCTTCCCAGCATCACTTGCTGTAAACAGAAGAAAAGCTTTAGTAGAGGCTTATAAGAAGAACTACAATGATAAGGACGTTTACGAGTGCCCAGTTTGCATCATCGAGAGCGAGACACAGACACTTGAGGCTCTTGAGGATGTTAAGAAGGCTGGATGTAACGCTCTTTGCGTATATCTTGGAAACTTTGGACCTGAAATTTCAGAGACACTTCTTGCTCAGAAGTTTGATGGACCTGTTATGTTCTGTGCAGCAGCAGAAGAGTCACAGGGTGACCTTATCGATGGAAGAGGCGATGCATACTGCGGTATGCTTAACGCAAGCTACAACCTTCACCTTCGTGGAGTAAAGGCTTATATTCCTGAGTATCCTGTTGGAACAGCAGAAGAGTGCGCTAAGATGATCAACGAGTTCGTTCCGATCGCAAGAGCACTTGATGGACTTGCAAACCTTAAGGTTATCTCTTTTGGTCCTCGTCCTATGAACTTCCTTGCTTGTAATGCACCTATTCAGCAGATCTACAACCTTGGCGCTGAAATCGAAGAGAACTCAGAGCTTGATCTTTTCGAATCATTCAACAAGCACGCTGGAGATCCTAGAATTGCAGAAGTTAAGGCTGATATGGAAAAAGATCTTGGCGCTGGTAACAAGAAGCCTGAAATCCTTGAGAAGCTTGCTCAGTACGAGCTTACACTTCTTGACTGGATCGAAGGACACAGAGGTGGCAAGAAGTATGTTGCAATCGCTGGTAAGTGCTGGCCTGCATTCCAGACACAGTTTGGTTTCGTTCCTTGCTATGTAAACTCAAGACTTACAGGACGCGGAATTCCTGTATCTTGCGAAGTAGATATTTATGGTGCAATCAGTGAGTTCATCGGAACATGTATTTCTAATGACGCTGTTACACTTCTTGATATCAACAACTCTGTACCTGCTGATATGTATGAGCAGTCAATCAAGGGCAAGTTCGATTACAAGCACACAGATACATTCATGGGCTTCCACTGCGGAAACACATGCACAAGCAAGCTTTCAAGCTGCGAGATGAAGTTCCAGAGAATCATGGCTAGAAACCTTCCTGAAGAAGTTACGCAGGGAACACTTGAAGGAGATATCGTTCCTGGAGATATCACATTCTACAGATTACAGAGCACATCAGACAACCATCTTAAGGCATATGTTGCACAGGGTGAAGTTCTTCCTGTTGCTACACAGTCATTCGGTGGAATCGGTGTATTCGCTATTCCTGAAATGGGAAGATTCTACAGACATATCCTTATCCAGCACAACTTCCCTCACCATGGTGCAGTTGCGTTCGGACACTTCGGAAAGGCTCTTTACGAAGTATTTAAGTATGCAGGAGCAGAAGTTATCGGCTACAACCAGCCAGCATCTCTTCCATATCCTACAGAAAATCCATTTGCTTAATAAGATTAAGAATCATAATTGTAAGGGGAACTGCCTTGGCAGTTCCCCTTTTTACGGTATTTATTAAGAATTATTATTTTAGAGTAGAAATGCAATATAATTTTTGATTTCTGAGAAATCAATGGTACATTTTCCGTCAAATATCATTACTGGAATTGAATCATCGAAGGCGTAGATAGAAATATCTTCATTTGCAAAATCGTGTACTATAACTTTTTGTTTGTCCAGGTCTATCATCCAGTATTCTCTGACACCTGCATTCATATACTTTGCAAGCTTTGTTTTCATATCTTTGCTTTTGGTGGAGTCGGATAGAATTTCAATTATTAGATCAGGAGCACCGAATATTCTTTTGGGTGTAATTTTATCTCTGTCACATACAACGAAAACATCCGGGACAACCATTGTTTTATCGTCTTTATCTAACTGAACATCGGTGGGTGCGACAAAAGGAATACACTTTCCTTTATTCGCTGATATATATGTAAGGAGCTTGCTATGAAGCTGCCCTGCAATAAGCTGATGAGTGGAAGTTGGAGAATCCATTTTAATAAGACAGCCATCGATGAGTTCGTAGCGTTGGTCTTCAGGAATTTCTTCATAATCATCCACAGTGTAGTCACCAGGCTTTTTGGTCGGGAAATTTCCATATTTAACTGCTTCTTCCTGAACAATATTGCCAATAGAATAACTGTTGGCATCCAGTATAAATGCCTTTTGCAGAGCACATAGAGTTGTGTGCCTTGGATTCTTGGTAATGCCACCAAGAACCTTTTGTACTGTTCCAATCGGAAGGTTAGACTTTCTGGCAATCATTTCATAGCTATACCCACGGGTCTTCTTGATTTCGTTCATTTCATCAATCGACATTATTTCAGGATTTTGTCTATTCATGGATACCTCCTATGACATAAAATATCATTTTCTACCCATATAATATCCAAAATATATCCATTAGTCAATCTTATTAAGGTAATGATGAATTTTACGGTCTAATTCTTATTTACTATGGTAAGATAAAAAGGATTATTGCTGTAAACGAGGGGAGTAAGGGGAATGAGGAAGTTCTATAAATGTGTTGAAGTCATATTGATATCAGTAATTGTATTTGCGTTATCAGTTGCGTTTGGGAATCCATCTTATGAAACTAATGATGATGCCATTCAGAATATGATTGCAGCAGGCGCTTATGGTGAAGCATCACAGTACATCGTGCATAGCGGGATCTTTTTTGGATATTTGATAAAAGGTTTGTATTTTTTACTGCCTCATATTAATTGCTATTTGTGGACATTTTTAATCCTAAATCTATTTTCAACAATCATTATTACTATGGTCTTTAATGAGGGAATTGTGCTAGCTTTTGGCGCTAAAAAAATCGGGGGAGGTACAGGCCAGGCGGCTGTTGAGTTCTTTGAAACAGCATGCTTTGCAATCTTGATAAATCTATTTTTGGCAAAAGACTACTATATCAACTTGCAATATACTAAGTGTGCGACAATATATATTTTAACTGGTTGTGCGCTTTGGTTTTGGATTTTACATAATAGAAGAAACACATTTTTGCTTATGCTGGCTTCTTTTTATATTGTTATAGGATTTCTTGTAAGAAAAGAATGCATGATTTTGGTGATTCCATTTATTGCTATCTTGCTATTTGATATCGTGGTAGATAAAAAAGAAAAGTGGGTATTATATCTTTTGATTCCGATAATTGGATGTATCCTTTGCATAATTGCAGATTATTTTGCATTCGATATGAATCCGGATTGGAACTATTATTATCAGTGGGATAAGATAATGGTTCAAAAACGGGACTATGGAAACTATTATTTTGACTGGAATAAGGATGAGTATCTGGTGAATGGATTTACGGAGTGGGATTTTCGCCTGATGGAAGAGTGGATGTGGAATGATACTGATAATTTCACTCTAGATAAGCTAAAACTTATGACAGAAATAGGCTCTGGTCAGAAAATGAATAGGTTTAGGGTAAGTAAGGAACTGCTTTCCCAGACAATTAAAAAGATTGAGGAATCAGTAAAAGTAAGTGTTCTTCCGCTAGTGTTTTTTGTTTTGACGATTTTTTCTTTAATTTTAAGTATTATCAGAAAAGATATTCGAAGGACTTTATATACATTGCTTTTTGGAGATATTACTCTGGGGGAAATATATTATTTATTGTGTATCAGGCGTACTGTCTGGCGCGTAGAGTATGGCATATGGTTTTCGGGAATTATTTTTATTACTTCCGTTGTTTTGATTCCGCTTCTTAAGAATATGATTAAGAGCCGGGGTGAAAGTAACAATATGTATTCGCGCGTTATATGTTGGATTTCTATTCCTGTAGTGATAGTTCTTTTGTTTTTCTGGCAAAAGACATATCTGTATTTTACATGTACTTCTTTTCAGAATAATGATGAAGAACGATATAGCATTTTCACAAAGATGGATGAATCAGATTGCCTTTTTGTTATGAGCATTGATGATATGTTTGGAACATTATGTGGAGCCAGAAATATCTTTGATATTGATAGAAAATATGAGGGCTTTTATTCACATATAATTCCTGTGGGAGGATGGATAATCCCTTCGCCTATAGGTATGTATTATGCTTATCAAAATGGAATATCAAATGTATTTCAAAATCTTTCTGACCGTGAAGACATGTATTATTATGGTGGAGGAGAGCATATGGGATATCTTTATGCATATTTGAATGAAAAATATGGTCCGGGAATACAAGTGAAAAATGTGGAATTTGACGGATTCACCGCGTGGAAATATTATAGAGAATAGTTTTGAGATAGCAATAAATTTAAATGGAATGGAGAAGTAATGATGAAGATTGTAGTTGCCGATAAAGATAGTGTTGGATCAGATATGGATTATAGTTTGTATGATTCACTTGGGGAAGTGACATATTATGACGATAAAATAACTGAAGAAAATGCAGCCGAGAGGCTTAAGGGCGCGAAGGTTCTTATGATAAATAAGAGCGCAATTACAGATAAGATTCTTGATGATGCGCCTGACCTTGAACTTATATGTGAGTTTGCAACAGGATTTGATAATGCAAATATTCCGGCATGCAACAGACATGGAGTAAAGGTTGCAAATGTTGTCAATTATTCTACTGCTTCAGTGGCGCAGCATACATTTGCGCTATTATTTTATGTGATGGAAAATCTTCGCCATTATGATGAATTTGTTAAAAATGGTAGTTATGCAAATCAGTCTCATTTTTGCTGCCTTGATATTCCTTTCCATGAGCTTGATGGAATGACCTATGGAATAGTGGGAATGGGAAATATAGGAAGAAAAGTTGCGCAGATTGCAACAGCTTTTGGCGCAAAAGTTATTTTTTACTCTGCTTCCGGAAACAGCACATGTACAGATTATGAGAGAGTTTCTTTTGATGAACTGCTTATGCGTTCTGATATTATATCTATTCATTGCCCGTTAAGTGATAAAACAAGAAACCTTTTTGATAAAGAAGCTTTTGACAAGATGAAAGAGACTGCTATACTAATTAATGTAGCACGTGGCGCGGTTGTCAGCGAGCAGGATCTGGCTGATGCGCTTATCAAAGGAAAAATACAGGCTGCCGGTCTCGATGTACTTAATCCTGAACCTATGGCAAAGGATTCCCCACTTCTTAAAATACAGGATAGTGGAAAACTGATCGTTACACCTCATCTTGCCTGGGCAAGTACAGAAGCGCGCCGAAGATGCCTTGAAGAAGTAAAGAAAAATGTTGAAGCTTGGCAAAATGGACAGCCAAGGAATATTGTGAACTGAGTGATGTGAGTGTTTTGCTCGTAGGAGGCAAAGTTGAAAAAGAGAATAATAAGTGCTTTATTATGTGTGATTTCAGCTGCAACGATTACTATTGGTGCTAATTCACAGACAATAACAGTTTATGCGGCAGAATCTACGGATGAAACAGAACTTGTAAATGAAGAGTCCTCCGCTTCTTATGAAAGTACGGAAAATGCCGAGGTTATTACTGAAGAAGCTGATGCGACTGTTGAAACTGAGGAAGAGGTTCAGGAACAGGTTGAACCGAACAACAAAGTTACATATCTTGGGCAGACATTAACGTCGACTCTTGAAGGTTATTATTATGCACATAACGTTCCGGGACTTGCAGTTATCACGCCACTTGCAGATCTCCAGAGACAGGCAAACTTTATTGTGCTTGAGTATTTCTTTGTGAAAACCTGGGATATTGATATCAATACAGCGCCGCTTGCAGTAGATACAATGCATATCGTCGCTGATTCAATGGGGGCATCATATGGCGGAGCCTTCCAGATGACAGTCAGCAGACTCTTTTCCAATAAGGTTTATGATTATGAAAATGATGGTCTACAGGTAGGAACAACAATCGAGATTCCGCATAGCTTTAGGGATGAAAATGCTACTTTCGCGATTGTGTGTGTCAGAGAAGGTGGAAACTATGAAGTCCTTCCGGATATTGATGTTGATCCAAATACTGTTACATTTTATGCCCATGCCGGCACAGCGGCTTATGGGATAATCAGGTATTGAGTATTATAGTGTCTGATTGTTTGCATTCATAAGGTTTTTTTAGTCTTTTGATAAATTGTAAAAAGCTCTCTATTCGTTTAACATAGATGAATGGAGGGCTTTCTTTTATGAAAAAATCGGAATTGGGTATGAAAAATATAAAGATTTTAGAGATAATAATCTGTACTATGTTGATAAAACATTGCTTATTCGTGATGTTATCAGACAAGGCGGGAAGGTGACTCTTTTTAACAGACCCGGACGATTTGGGAAAACTCTTGCGTTATCTATGGTTCAGACATTAATATAAATGAATTATGATTGAATTATTGTTGAATTATTGCGCGGATCTCCAAAATCTCCTTCCGGGGAGTTTTTTGTCATATAATATAGATATGAAGAAAAAAACATTAAGACTTATAATCACAATTGCAGCAATCACCCTTTTCCTAGTCCTGGTCTACTATGTAATTGGCAGGCCGATGATTGCGTTCCTTGGAGATGCTGAGAAATTCCAGGACTACCTTAACGAGAAGGGGATTGTAGCTTTATTGGTCTTCGGCGCGTTTGTCGCGGTGCAGACACTTTCGACATGCATTCCTGGGCTGCCTTTTTATCTGGCGGCGGGCTATGTGCTTGGAGGTGTGAAGGGAGCTCTTTTGTGCGATGCGTTCGCGACTATAGGAAATACCATCGCCTTTTTAATTGGAAAAAAATTTGGCAGAAACTTTCTGACTTCTCTTTTCCCGGAAGATAAGCTCAAGAAAGTTGAAGAAATCATAGACATGGGAAATCCGACGCTGATCCATGTTCTTTTTATGCTGCTTCCGCTTCCAAAAGATACATACGCATGGCTGGGATTTTATTCGGGCGAGAACCTTATCAAATGGATTTTGATAACATTTATTGCTCGCTTTCCACATATTTTTATCTATACATTCGGAGGCGAAAAACTTGTTTCTAACCAATATGGAGTGCTGCTAGTCGGCGTTGCAATTGCCGCAGTTGTCTACCTTGGCGTTGCCATAGTCCTGAAGCGAAAAAGAGGCAAGTAAATCATAGACCTACTAGAAAAAATAGAGGCAAGTAAGTCCAAGCCCTACTTGAGCAAATTGAGACAGATAAATCCTAAGCCTACTAGAGCAAATTGAGACAAATAAATCCTAAGCCCTACTGGAACAAATTGCGGTATAACATACAACGAGGGGACATGAATGAAAAGAAAAACTTCGAAAGAAATTTTAGCCGAATCATTTAGGGAAGTAGCTGAGAATAAGAACATAGATAAGATCACGGTAAAAGATATTACGGATAACTGTGGATATTCGCCGGCCACGTTTTACAGGCTGTTTAGCGATAAGTATGATCTTATTGCCTGGGATTACACAAGGGAAGTGGACAATATTCTGTGTGGAGTAGACGGGACCAGGGAGGCGTGGACGAATACGCTGAAATCTGTTGCTATGTTTTTAGAGGAGAGAAAGAAGTATCTCGCAAATCTTTTTCTTCATACCAGTGGACTTGAAGCTTTTAGCACATATATGCAGGAGGCAAATTATAGGTGCCTGATGGACATGATGCAGAAAGCGGAGGGTGAACACAAAATCGATAAAATGACCGAAATGTGCATTCGTTTGTATATACTTGGAACAGTTCAGTTTACCAGTGAATTATAATGAGCAAGGTTTGAACATCTGAACTGATCACAGGGGCAATCTACCCTTTCAAATCCTACAGTAAATTTACGCCGTCTATTGCGCGGTTTTGCTTGTCAGAACCACTATTTTTTTGTATAATTCAATTGTTACAAAAAATGTAACCATTCATTGGATTATCGTTCTGATAACCATTTTTTCTTGGAAACTGTAACAATAGAGATGCAATGTATTTTTCATGTAAAAAATAATGATGGAATTGCGCTTTGGTTACTGATTTAGTTGAAATTATTTTTTGAGGGAGAGGGTATGTTTAAAAAGTTCAAGGGAGCATTATGTTCTTTAGGTGCGCTTGCTGCGGCAATAGCGTTCCTATCTTTATCGCCGATTGCGAGTGTTAATGTAGAAGCGAGAGGACCCGAAATTGCTATGGGTATTGACGTTTCTAAGTATCAGGGAGCTATCAATTGGCAGCAGGTTAAAAATTCCGGTGTGCAGTTTGCAATGATAAGAGTTGGTACTACTAAAAAGGGTATCGACGAGCAGTTTGTAAATAATATTGTTGGAGCAAATGCAGCAGGTGTGAGAGCAGGAGTTTACATTTATTCCTATGCGACTACTCCTGAACAGGCAGCGGCAGAGGCAAATCAGGTTTTGGCATGGATTGGACCATATACAGTTTCTTTTCCTATTGCAATAGATATTGAGGATTCAAGCCAGAAAGGACTAAATGCGGCGCAGCTTCAGGCGATTGCAGATACATTCTGCAGCATAATCTCAGCTAACGGATATGAGCCAATGGTTTATGCCAGCAAGAACTGGTTTACAGGTAGAATGCCTGTTGTATCTGCGGCTAAGTGGGTGGCGCAGTACAGTTCCTCCTGTGAATATGCAGGAGATTACGCGATGTGGCAGTCAACCAGCCATGGTTCAGTTGCCGGAGTACCTTCAAGAGTTGACGTCAATCATCTTTACACAGATTATTTCAGCAGACTTATTCCAGAGGGCTTTAATAGTTATGGCGGCAATATTTATTACTATCATAATTATAAAAAGATGTATGGATGGCTCAACTTATCTAATGGAAGATATCATGCAGATGCAAACGGTGTGATTAATGCCGGATGGTTCCAGGATGAAACTGGTATCTACTATCTTGACCCTGCGCAGGGCGGACTTGCTAAGGTTGGATTTGCAGACATCGATGGAGCAAGATACTATTTTGATGGAAATGGTGTAAGAAGGACCGGACTTATAGATGTTGGTGGCGCCGTTTGTTATGCAAATGAGGATGGTGTCTGCCAGAAGGGGCTTATCCCTCTTAATGACGGAGTTCATTATTTTGATGATCAGTATCTGATGCATATAGGACTTACTCAGGTTGGCGATAACCTCTATTTCTTCAATGAAAATGGTGTAATGCAGACAGGAATGCTTGCATTTGAGATTGGAAAATATATGTTTGCGCCTGACGGAACAGCGGTTTCAGGATGGTATGCAGACGAAAAGGGACAGAAGTACTTCTTTGGCGCAGACCACAAGGCATATGTAGGACTTCAGACAATTGAAAATTCTGTTTATTTATTTGGCGCTGATGGCGTTATGTTCACAGGTTGGACAGGCGAAGCCGGATCAAAGTACTATTTTGCAGCTGATGGCAGAATGGTAACAGGTTGGAATGCGATAGATGGTAAGGCATTTTATTTTGGCGCGGATGGAAATATGGTATCAGGTTTAGCAAGTCTCAAGGAAGGCGTTTATTATCTTGATCCTACAGATGGACATATGGTTGTAGGTTGGGTTCAGCTTCCTGATGGCTGGAGATACTTTGATGCCAACAATGGTAAAATGCTTGCTAAGACAACAGCTGTTCTTGATAATGTGGAATGCACATTTGATAAAAATGGACTTCTGACAACACCTGCAGGATGGGCGCCTGGTACACCTTTACCGGCGGCACAGACTCCTGCTGAGGCAGCACCGGCAGTTACAGAAGCAGCGCCTGCTCAGGCAAATGCAGCAGTGCAGTAAATAAGAAATACAAAAATGATAAAGTCTGTATGAAGCTGGAAAACTTTATACAGACTTATTTTGAAAAGATTTATATTTTCATACGCAGTTTTGTAGTATGATATTGAAGGAATAATTAAACATTTGTAAATGAGGTGTGGAAATGACTTTAGAAGAAGCAAAGAAAAAACTTGAACAGTTCGGACAGGAACACGTTCTGAAATATTATGATGAACTTACGGATGCTGAAAAGCAGGAACTTCTTACTCAGATTGATGAGACGGATTTTGCAGTTCTTGAGAATTGTAAGAATCTTGGCAAGAGTGAAGGACGTGGCAAATTCGAACCTCTGGCAGCTATGCAGGTTGATGAGATTGAGAAGAGAAAAGAGGAATTTACTAAGATTGGTGTTGAGACAATCAAGGCTGGAAAGGTTGCAGCAGTTCTTTTAGCCGGTGGAATGGGAACAAGACTTGGTTCTGATAACCCTAAGGGAATGTATGATATTGGTCTTACAAAGAAGGTTTATATCTTCCAGAGAATCATCGAGAATCTTATTGATACTGTAAAGCAGGCAGATGGCGCGTACATCCATCTCTTTATCATGACAAGTGAAAAGAATAATGATGCTACAATAAGCTTCCTTAAGGAGCATAATTTCTTTGGTTATCCAGAGGATAAGATCACATTCTTCAAACAGGATATGGCTCCTGCTTCTGACTATAACGGAAAGGTTTATATGGAGGGCAAGGGCAGAATCTCAACTTCTCCAAACGGTAATGCAGGATGGTATTCTTCAATGCTCAAGGCAGGACTTCGTGATGTTCTGTTAAAAGAAGGCATTGAGTGGATTGATATTTTTGCTGTTGACAATGTCCTTCAGAGAATTGCAGATCCTTGCTTTGTTGGCGCAACAGTCAATGCTAAGGTTTCCTGCGGAGCTAAGGTTGTCAGAAAAAATGCTCCTGATGAGAAGGTTGGAGTTATGTGTCTTGAGGATGGCAGACCTTCTATTGTTGAGTATTATGAGCTTTCACAGGAAATGATGGATGCCAAGGATGCAAATGGCGATCCTGCATATAATTTTGGTGTTATCCTTAATTATCTTTTCAATGAAAAGGCTCTTAATGAGATTGCAAAGAACACACTTCCTCTCCACGTAGTTGAGAAGAAGATTCCTTACATCGATGAGAACGCAAACCTTATCAAGCCGGAAGCTCCAAATGGCTGCAAGTTTGAACAGCTTGTTCTTGATATGATCCATGAGCTTGACACATGTCTTCCTTATGAAGTTGTAAGAGAGCATGAGTTTGCGCCTATCAAGAATAAAGAGGGAATTGATTCTGTTGAATCAGCAAGAGAGCTTTGCAAGTTAAATGGCATTGAGCTTTGATATTTCTTATTGAATAAAAATAACGGCATAGCTTGTGTTGAATGGGCTATGCCGTGTTTTTTATTTCATAGTAAATTGCTTCACATTCCTATGAAAAAAAACGCTCCGCTATGGATGCGACTGATGCGCAAATGTATATGCAAGCTAACGCTTGCGCGCATCAGCGCGCAAAGAGTTGCAATGCAACTCTTTGTTCTTGGTATAAACATTCTTATTTAACATATTGACAGCTTGTCATAACAATTTAGTGTTGTTAAATGATGAATTTGCGTTTAAAATGTATTTCTAACAGAACAAATTGTATGCTAGTTAATGATAACGTTAACAGAAAAGAGGTTGATTATGGCTATTCTTGTAACAGGTGGAGCAGGATATATTGGATCACATACAGTAGTTGAGCTGCAGAATGCGGGTTATGACGTAGTTGTTATGGATAATCTTGCAAATGCCAGTAAGAAAGTAATTGGCAGAGTAGAAGCGCTCACAGGCAAAAAGGTTCCATTCTATGAGACTGATATAAGAGACAGAGAAGGACTAGAGAAGATTTTTTCAACTGAGCAAATTGACAGCGTAATACATTTCGCAGGACTTAAGGCTGTAGGAGAATCTGTTCAGAAGCCATGGGAATATTATGAAAACAATATCGCAGGAACATTAACTCTTGTTGATGTAATGAGAAAACATAATTGCAAGAACATTATTTTCTCATCATCAGCGACAGTTTATGGAAATCCTGCATTTATTCCAATCACTGAGGAATGCCCTAAGGGAACATGCACAAACCCTTATGGATGGACTAAGTCAATGCTAGAGCAGGTTCTTACAGATATTCAGAAAGCTGATCCTGAATGGAATGTAGTTCTTCTGAGATACTTTAATCCGATCGGAGCACACAAGAGCGGAACTATTGGTGAGAATCCTAACGGCATTCCTAACAATCTTATGCCTTATATTACACAGGTTGCTGTTGGTAAGCTTCCTGAGCTTAATGTCTTTGGTAATGACTATGATACCCATGACGGCACAGGCGTGAGAGATTATATTCACGTAGTTGACCTTGCTGTGGGACATGTTAAGGCTCTCAAGAAGCTTGAGAAAGGTAGCGGACTTAATATCTACAACCTTGGAACAGGTGTTGGATACAGCGTTCTTGATATTGTTAAGAACTTTGAAGAAGCAACCGGGGTTAAGATTCCTTATGTGATCAGAGAGAGAAGACCTGGCGATATTGCTACCTGCTACTCAAATGCTGACAAGGCAGAAAAAGAGCTTGGCTGGAAGGCACAGAATGGAATCAAAGAGATGTGCGCAGATTCCTGGAGATGGCAGAGCCAGAACCCTAACGGTTACGAGGATTGATATTTTATGGAATGCACGCAAATGTCATGAGTGCGATTCGATCTAGTACAGCATCTTGAAATAGAATGGATCATTGCTATCAATTTGTTAGTTGCATTGTTGTTGTATTAGATTGTTAAAAAAGAATTCATTAAAAAAAGCCCACTTTTCTTTTCTCAGAAAGTGGGCTTTTATAGGAGTAATAGATGTTCAGGTTGTGGGTAAAACTGATCGACAATAACCATCTTATTAAAGACATGGTTGTTTGTGATGATACAAATGATACAAGAACGCATAAGGTTATGAATGCAATTGAAAAAGCCTGTTATGAGTTTGATCTGTCAAAGCCGATATGGCTTGATAATATTGTAAAAGATTTCCAGAGGCACTCTAAATGCAGGTTCACCAAAGATGCATTTATTGATCAGATTTCGTTTGATTACATGGAGATTCAAATAATCGAAGAAGACTGGTGAAGCAGTTTAAACGTGTATTTAAAACCAAACTAAAAATAGCCTTATGAAATTATAAAATTTTTATAAACTATTATAAATTAATATATTATTTTTTTATAAGAATTAAAACACAATTCTGTCACAGAATCGCTTTATACTTAAGCCATATTCAGAAAGGAAGAAGGTATTTAACATGTACGAAGATGATAAGCGGGAGCAGGGTGGTGTTAATTATAATTCTTATTTGAATTCACAGAGTAATAACAACTCTTATGGAAATGGACAGTCGGGGAATAACAACTATTCATATGGTAACCCGTATTCATACGGAAATGGTCAGCAGCAGAGTGGATATAATTATGGAAATGGCGGTAATAATTATTCATACAATAATCCACAAGGCGGTCAGACCTATGGAACATATCAGTATGGTATGGCAGACAATGTTGATTCTGCACAGGGACCTGTTAAAAAGAAACATACAGCAGGGATTGTTGTTGCAGCACTTGTGATAGTCGCATTGATAGTAGGCGGTGTGGGAGCTTCTTACTATGCGATATCCAATCATATTTTTGATAAAGAAGATAGTCAGCAACTTGCGGTAGAAGAAAATGATGAGAAAGAAGCTGATAATGAAGTTGCAGAAGCAGAAACTGAAAAGCAGGTAAAGACAACAACAGTGACTGCAGAGACCAAAGCAGTTGTAACTGATGTAACAGCAGTAGTTCAGGAAGTTATGCCTGCGATGGTTATTATCCATAATAACTATACACAGTCAGTAAACTATTTTGGATTTAAGCAGACACAGGAAGCTACAGCATCAGGAAGTGGAGTTATCGTCGGAGAGAATGATACAGAGCTTTTGATCGCAACTAATCATCATGTTATTGAAGGCGCAGATTCACTTGAAGTAATCTTTAATGATGAGACAACTGTAGAAGCCTTCGTCAAGGGTTCTAACTCAGATATCGACCTTGCTGTTATAGCAGTATTAAAGGATGACCTTTCATCAGATACATTAGATACTATTAAAGTTGCAACTCTTGGGGACAGCGATGGTCTTGTTCTTGGCGAACCTGCAATAGCTATAGGTAATGCACTTGGATATGGACAGTCAGTAACAACAGGTGTTATTTCAGCGTTGAATCGTACAATCGAGTTAGAGGATGGATCAGAGAGAACATTTATCCAGACAGATGCAGCTATTAACCCGGGCAACTCAGGTGGCGCGCTTCTTAATCTTCAGGGTGAAGTAGTTGGAATCAATTCCAACAAGCTTGGTGGTACAACAGTTGAAGGAATGGGATATGCTATTCCAATCTCAGATGCAAAACCTATCATCGAAGAACTCATGAACGAGGAAACAATGATTAGAGTTTCTGAGGAAAATAGAGGATATATTGGTATTTCCGGTGTTACTGTTACATCAGAAGTATCTCAGGTATATGGACTTCCACAGGGCGTATATGTTGCGGAAGTAGCAAATGGTGGCGGCGCTGATAATGCAGGTATTGCAAAGGGAGATGTTATTGTAGGTTTTGAGGATGCTGAGATCACATCAATGGAAGACCTTCAGACTAAACTTCAGTATTATGCTATTGGCACAACAGTCCAGGTTACAGTACTTAGACAAAATGGTTCTGAGTATGAGGAAATAGTCATGGATGTAACACTTGGAGGCGCAGCTTCAAATAATGGAAGTGAGGCAGAAGCTTCAGATGAAGGAAATGTTGGCCAGTATGATGGAAAACAGGCGCCAGGAAAGCCTGAAGACAGAGATAATGGTAATTCTTCAAGCCAGGGCGGTCATTAAGCTTTTTTGAGATTATAGCTATGGGTGGCTTAAAATGTCATCCATAGCTTTTTCTATATATACAAACGTTTCTTGTAAGTGAGGCGTATTTGACGTAAAATTGTGTAAGTATCTTGTTTTTTGTAATTTTAAGGAGTAGGAATTAATGACAGATAACAGAAATGATAATTTTGATTTTCGAGAAGTTACTGATGATGAAAATGTAAATATTGAAGATGTGGATGTATCATCAATGGAAAAAAGCGCGCATGATGGCGATGAAAGTAAAAGTGAAGTGGTGAATACATCTGATAATGATAAGAATGGCACAGAGAACTCTTCAAATAATTCTGATGAAAAGAAAAATGAATATGAAGATGTTTGCTTTGTTTGCCGCAGACCTGAGAGTAAGGCCGGAAAGATGTTCCATCTTCCAAACAATATCTGCATCTGTAATGATTGTATGCATAAGACTATGGATGCAGTGAGTCAGTTTGACTATCAGAATATGTTAAATAACCCTGGTCTGATGAATGAACTTAATAAGAATTCCGGCTTTCCTAATATAGGCTTTTTTAATATGGGAGACATGTCCAATAATAATTTTAATATGGGCGGAGGAATTCCTAATAAACAGAAGATTAAAAAGAAGCAGGAAAATGGCGTAAAACCGGCATTTGATATCAAAAATATTCCTGCTCCTCACAAGATTAAGGCTAAGCTTGATGAGTATGTAATTGGACAGAATCAGGCCAAAAAGGTTATGTCAGTAGCTGTTTACAACCACTATAAGAGAGTTGCAACAGATACTATGGATGAAATAGAGATTGAGAAATCCAATATTCTTTTGCTTGGACCTACAGGAAGCGGTAAGACTTATCTAGTTAAGACACTTGCTAAGCTATTGGATGTGCCGCTTGCAATTGCAGATGCAACTTCACTTACTGAGGCAGGATATATTGGTGATGATATTGAAAGCGTTGTAAGTAAGCTCCTTGCGGCAGCAGGAAACGATGTTGAGAAGACAGAGCACGGTATTATTTTCATAGACGAAATTGATAAGATTGCAAAGAAAAAGAATACCACATCCAGAGATGTAAGCGGAGAATCTGTTCAGCAGGGAATGTTAAAGCTCCTTGAAGGCTCAAATGTTGAAGTACCTGTTGGCGCCGGAAGTAAGAATGCGATGGTTCCCCTTGCTACAGTTAATACAAGAAATATTCTTTTTATCTGTGGTGGAGCCTTCCCTGATCTTGAGGAGATAATCACTCAGAGACTTAATAAACAGACTTCGATTGGATTTGATGCTGACCTTAAAGACAAATACGAGGATGATCCAAATCTCCTTACAAATGTAACTGTTGAAGACTTAAAGAAGTTTGGAATGATTCCTGAATTTTTGGGAAGACTTCCTATTATCTGTTCTTTGCAGGCGCTTACGAAGGATATGCTTGTCAAGATCTTGAAGGAACCTAAGAATGCTATTTTAAAACAGTATCAAAAGCTGCTTGCGCTTGATGAAGTAGACCTTCAGTTTGATGACAGTGCGCTTGAAGCAATTGCAGATAAGGCGCTGGAAAAAGAGACAGGAGCAAGAGCTCTTCGTGCAATTATAGAAGAGTTTATGCTTGATATTATGTATGAGATACCTAAGGATGAGAATATAGGAAGAGTTACTATAACAAGAGACTATATTGAAGGAAAGGCTTCTCCACTCATTGAGATAAGGGGCGAGGCAGTACAGCCTAAGCTTCCACAGTTTAACACGGAGACAGCTACTAGCTGATCATATGTACTAAAAAAGGTGCGGACAAAATGTTCGCACCTTTTCTTTTATAGATATTTTATTTGAATACAATTCTTGTTCCTGCCTTGCCCTTTAGAGCATCGCTTACGGAATCTAATGAAGTGATGAGTACAGAGCCTTCATTATTAGCCTGAAGGAATTCTATAGCAGCTTCAATCTTAGGAAGCATATTTACTTCTCCGAATTCTCCGGCTTCTATGTATTTGTTGGCTTCATCTACTGTCATATTTAAAATCGGAGCCTGATCATCTTTTTCAAAATTGGTATAAACATATGGTACAGAGGTTAATATGATAAGTTGATCAGAATTAAGCTCTGCAGCAAGTTTTCCGGCAATTGCATCTTTTTCGATAACAGCTGAAGCACCCTTTAATACGTGCCCCTGCTGAATTACGGGGATTCCGCCACCGCCGCATGCGATAACAATCTGTCCGGCATCTACAAGGGCTTTGATCGCATCGAGTTCAACGATATCAATTGGCTTGGGAGCAGCAATGATTCTCATAAAGCCTTTTCCGGGGACTTCTTTTACGAAGTTGCCTTTTTTGATCTCTGTTTCAGCATCCTCTTTTGCCATGAAACGACCGATGGCTTTAGTTGGAGCATAGAAAGCTTCATCATAGGGGTCAACTGTAACCTGAGTAAGAATAGTGCTGACAGGAGTAGAAATTCCTCGTCCGGTAAGCTCAGCCTTAAGGGAATTCTGTATGTCATAGCCTACATATCCCTGACTCATGGCACTGCACACACACATTGGAGCAGCGGTATAGTCAATATAAATTCTATGAAGTTCAGTCATGGCCTTGTGAATCATGCTGACCTGAGGCCCGTTACTGTGAGTTATTGTAAGCTGAAAACCTGCTTCGACAAGATCGGCAAGGGCTTTCGCTGTGACTTTGGTGGCATTCATCTGCTCATTTGTGTTTACACCAAGAGCGTCATGGCCAAGAGATACAACTGCCTTAGTATTATTCATTTCGTCCCCATTCCTTGGAAAATGATCAGAAAAAGATGAATCTGTAACATTTTCTAATATAATTTGTAAATAAATAGTTAAAGTTATTTTACAAAAATAATATCTACTTTACAATATCCATGAGTTTGATGTAGTATTAAACTTCGTTGATTATTGGTTGCAAATCATTCATTATTAATGTGAAGGTTGCTTATTGGTTAGGACTATTTTGATAGGTGATTTAATATGCAGAAGAATGGAAGTATAAAGGACCTTACAGTTGGAAATCCTATGGGACTCATCATGGGATTTGCGGTTTCGCTTTTGTGGGGAATGTTGTTTCAGCAGCTGTACAATATTATCGATACAGCGATTGTTTCCTGGACCTTGGGAAAAGAAGCATATTCCGGTATGGGTTCTACAGGAGCTGTCAACTTTCTGATAATGGGCTTTTGCATGGGAGTTTGTAATGGATTTGCAATTCCTATAGCACAGAGATTTGGAGCAAAAGATTATAAGAGCATGAGGAGGTTCTATACTCACGCTATTATTTTGTGCTCTATATTTGCTATTGTCATGACGATAATAGTAAGCGCATTTTGCAGACCGATACTTGTTGCCATGAAGACACCGGATTCTCTCATAGAATATGCGTATAAATATATAATAGTAATTTTCCTGGGAATTCCGGTTACTTACATGTATAACCTTCTGTCAGCTACGATAAGAGCACTTGGTGATAGTAAACACCCGGTTCAGTTTTTGATAGTTGGTTCTATTTTAAATATTATTCTTGACCTTATTTTTATTCTGGTTTTCCACTGGGGTATTTTTGGAGCAGCCTTTGCAACTGTTATCTCACAGCTTGTAACAGGAATACAGTGCCTTCTTTTTATAAGGAAAAAGATAGAGCTCTTAAAACTTTCTAAGCAGGATTGGGAGATTGACAGATCACATTTCTTCATCCTTTTGAATATGGGAGTTCCGATGGGACTTCAGTATTCAATAACTGCCATTGGTAGCGTTATTTTACAGACAGCGATAAACGGTCTTGGTGAGGATGCAGTAACTGCTGTAACAACAGCGAGCAAAGTGGCAATGTTCTTCTGTATTCCGTTTGATGCCCTTGGTTCTACAATGGCTACATACGGTGGGCAGAATGTTGGAGCTAAAAATCTTGATCACCTTACACAGGGACTTAGAGCTGCGATTAAAATTGGAAGTATCTATTCAGTGCTTGCATTTATTATCCTCAGCTTCTTTGGAAGAAATTTTGCTATGATCTTCCTGAGTGCAAATGAAGTAACATGTTTGGATAATGCACATCTTTTCCTTATTTATAACAGCTTGTTCTACATTCCGCTGGCACTTGTAAACATTGTGAGGTTCCTAATTCAGGGAATGGGTTATTCAATGTTTGCAGTTTTGGCGGGAGTTATGGAAATGATAGGCAGATCACTTGTTGCAACACTCCTTGTTCCCAAGCTTGGATTTACTGCAATCTGTCTTGCAAGTCCAATGGCGTGGATACTTGCGGATGCATTTCTTATTCCGGCATTTATTATAGTCAGAAATCGCCTGCAAAAGATATTTAACGGGCAGGTTGAGGTGTATTAATTGATAATACTCCGGCAAGTAAATATCACTATTTAAATGAAAAATAGTGATGTATACTAGCCGGAGTATATTTTATTTCATTGTAAATTGATTCGCATTCCTATGACTTTCCGAACGATAACAAGGAAAAATCGTTCGGAAATCTGCCTTTGGCAGATACGCCTTCACCTAAAGGTGAAGCCTAGTCCAGTACGGATACCGTATTTCTGAGGAAATTCGGTATCCTATGAAATAGAAAACTCTCCGCTATGGATGTGACTGATGCGCAGATTTGATTAATTATAGCTATATGTTATGACAATTCATTGTGCATATTTTGCAGCATGTTTGGGTCGAGGTCAGGATTTATCTTGGTTATACGCCTGTCGTAGGTTATAAGTCCATTGACTTCTTCCTCTACATCGCTAAGCTGAGTATAGACGGCACCTGCAAGTCCTTTGGAAATAAGAGGCTTAATGGAGCCGTTTATTAGGTTATAGTAAGCTCTTCCAAGCTCGTCAAGGGTATCATATTTTTTATAACCATAAACTCTGTCGACACTGCTGTGACCATCCATATGAAGTGTAAAGCCGCCATATTCTGAAATGACAAAGGCTCTGTCATTTTTATCTATCTCAACCGAAAGAGGTCTAAAGTAATTGTGGACACTTCGATAATCTCCACTGCCCTCATCAAACCATCCGCTCGCCTGATCAATTGGTCTTGTGTCATCAAGTTCTCTTGCGACAATCGTGGCACTTGCAGCATTGAACTGTCCCCAGCCTTCGTTAAATAGAACCCAGGAAGCAATACTTGGTACATTATATAAATAACGTATGGTATTCTTCATTTCCTGTATCCACTCTTTGCGGCCTTCAGCAGAGCCTCTTGAGAAGGTTTTGTAGGTTGCAGGCCCATCAGGCATTCTGCCAAATACATTTGGGAAAAGAGTTGGGAGATATGAAACGACTGGTTTCGCATAAGAGGAACCGCCGCTGACCATATCCTGCCATACTATCATTCCGAGTCTGTCGCAGTGATAGTACCAACGTGCTGCTTCCACTTTAATATGTTTTCTAAGCATATTAAAATGAAGTCTTTTCATTTCAGTTATATCAAAAATAAGCGCATCATCGGATGGAGCAGTATATAATCCGTCAGGCCAGTAGCCCTGATCAAGAACTCCCATAAGAAAATATGGTTTATGATTTAAGCAAAAGCGGCTTATTCCTGAAGAATCTTTTTCAATAGAATAATAACGCATTGCAAAATATGAGCGAACATGATCATCATCTGTATCTATCTGTAACGGATAAAGATATGGATTCTCCGGGCTCCAAAGATGTGGCGCATCTATTGAAAACTTAAATTGGTAGAAACAAGGATCGTTTTGGGTACTTGTTTCATTGGATGGATATGTGTCAGAAGAAAATTGACCATCTCCTGAAAATGCAGCTTTGGGCGTAAATGACGAAGGGCATTTTACCATTTCGTGCCCCGGTATTTTTACAGTAACCTTAGTAGGCTGATTGGTTGAGACTTCAATTGAAACAGTTTTGAGGTCTGATTCAGGAGTAATCTTGATTTCTCTGATGTAAGTTGCCGGAACTTCTTCAATCCAGACGGTCTGCCATATGCCGCTTTGAGCAGTATAATACATTCCACCGCGCTTAAGCGTTTGCTTGCCTCTGCTGTGGAAGGATGAATCCGTAGTGTCTTTTACTCTAACATGAAGAGTGTTGTGAGCGGTAGTTGAACTGCGAGCATAATAAACAAGGTGGTCTGTAATATCAATAGTAAATGGAAGATACCCGCCACTATGTGAACAAATATACTCGGAGTTTATGTAAATCTCTGCAAATTGGTCAACTGCGCCGAAATGCAGTAGAAATCTCGAATCAGAAGACTGTCTTGTCAAACTTGGAAGGGATTTTTTATACCAAAGATACTGGTAGGGCTCAAGTCGTCTTTCAACACCTGAGAGAATTGATTCGGGTGAAAAAGGGACAAGAATGGTCCCATCCATTTTATCGGGAATGAGATCGTTTCCTTCAGATGAAACGATGCAGTACTCCCATTCGCCGTTTAAGTTATAATAGCTGTCTCTCTGAAATTGTGGTCTTGGGTACTCTTTTAACACCTTGTTTTTATCAAGGTGTTCGCCCCAAACGGTATATAGTCTGTTTAAAATATCATCTTCGTGTGGCTTATCGATTGCACGTATTGCATCAATTAAGTCCATAATCATCCTTCCTTAATACAATGATTTTTTATTAAATAATTGTCAGTTAGATGCATTATTTCCTGCTTTTGATATGAGATCCTGATAAAAAGATGTTACAGTGGCGTATCTGTATACGCTTATCCACAATAGTGGAATGAAAAGCGTTACGATGCCTAAGAGGTACATGGGAATAAAACTCAGGTACAGACAAAGAAGTCTGATGCGATTTCCTTTCATGAGATTTCTGCTGGTGGCTAAAAGGTTCCTGGCAGAGCGGTCTGGAAAATCATGTAGCAGGAAAAACGCTTGTGAATAAGTGAGTATTATGTATAGATCAATAATAAGTCCAATGATCAGAGCAACTGTCAATCCTAGGATAAGATTAAGCGATGTATTCTGATGAAGGAAAAACAGTAAAAGAGAAGCCGGAAGGCTGACTAAAAAATCAACAAGAACAAATACTGACTGAATTATCACGGCTTTTTCCGGATGCTGTTTTAAACCAAAGAAAATATCAGAAGCAGATATAGTCTGCGAATAAACCAGATTAAGATAGAGGTAAGCTTTACCTGAAACAAGCACACCCAAAAGTATATTAACTATTAAAGTGATGAGCTGATTTATGATAAGAATTATAAGACTGCCTGAAGTGGCAACTGTAGTAATCCCGGAAATAAAAACCTGAATCACAAAGATCATGATATTTGCAAGTATCAAAGTGCCATACTTATCCAGAGACCTTTCTCTGGCTGTAGCTTTTAACTGAGCTGCTGAAACTGAATTAGACATATAAAAAAATACTCCCCAACAATACTAATATTTCTTAAAAATCCTCATCCATATTGGCCCCTAAAACTGCCTGTCTATCAAGGGCTTTGCGCTCTTTCTGATATGGATTGTCTTTTCCTTCTTCGCTATATTTGATCATAGTAGCAGTTTCACCGCCACATATATAAGAACGACCACATTCAGGACAAATGGCTGTTTTGATCGAAACTGATGCCTGAAGTACCTTTCCATTGTTCATGGCTGCGTCCTTGTAGGCATTGCTTACATGTTCCTGTTCATGTCCGCGTACACGCGCAGCAGCAGACTCAGGACTGATGTGCTGAGCACTTTTAAACGAAACCATTTCATCGGAACCATCCTGATATTTCCTGTTCCTGCAGGTCTCACACTCAGCAGGTGATGAACGCTTTCCCTGAACTTTCTGAGTGGATTCGTTAGGATTAAGTATAGGTTTGGCTTCACTTGGAGCGGTTACTCCGGGTATATCAAAATTAGGATATGTATTGTAAGCGCTGTATGCGCTTCCTATCGCACCAATGAGACTCATAGGCATACTCCCTTCTACACGTAAAAGAGAAGGAGTTATAATTCGCCAAAACTTGCACCTATCTCTTTTAACATGTCATCAAAGCTTTCGCCGTAGTACTGCTCTGAAATCTTATTTAATCTCTGACGATACTCGGGATTGGTGATCACACCGTGAATGTTTGTGACAACAACAGCGTAACCAAGAACTATTCCAAGTGAACCATATATCAGAGCCTTCTTCGCCTGAGGCAGTAATCTATCCGCGTTTCCCTTTGATAAAATTGCAAAAACAATAGCTACGCCACCAAGTATAATGCCTGTGTACATAAAGAAACACAAAGGCAATGAAATAAGAGCCAGTACAAGGGCTATGGTGGCTAAATGAACGTGTTTGTCAAGCTCGTTATGAGCTTTGTTGTAGTTGTAGTTATTATAAAAATATTGATTGTCCCCGTTTTCACCCATCAATACTATTCCTCACAAATACAGATTCTTACTATAGATTTTACAATAAATGAGCCATTTTTACAATGTTGACGGCTTTTCCTAAAGTCTTGAAAACTTTGTGAAAGGCTTGGTATAATGTATAAGTGTGTGCTGTTTATGAAAAGTTAATTGAAAATTAGGATTATTTTTTCATTAATGGCAGTAGATATATGGTGGATTTTCTTTTTGATTATCCATTGGATTTCTAAGTATTTTAGTTTTATGGTGAGGAAGATATGGACATAGTATTAAAGATCAAAGAAGAACTCGGTGTTGAAAAGTGGCAGGTAGAAGCGGCAGTTAAGCTTATTGATGAAGGCAATACCATTCCATTTATTTCACGATACAGAAAAGAAGTTACCGGTTCACTTAATGATGAGCAGCTAAGAAACCTTGATGAACGACTTAAGTATTTAAGAAGCCTTGAAGAGAGAAGACAGCAGGTTCTGGATTCTATTGAAGAACAGGGTAAGATGACAGATGAGCTTCGAGCTAAGATTATTGCAGCAGAGACCATGGTAGCTATCGAGGATCTTTATCTTCCATACAGACCTAAGAGAAAGACAAGAGCCAGCATTGCAAGAGAAAAGGGACTTGAAGGACTTGCACAGATTCTTTTGGCGCAGGAGACCACAAAGCCACTTGCGGAAGAAGCAGCAGCTTTTGTTGATCCGGAAAAAGAAGTTGAGGATGCAGCACAGGCGCTTCAGGGAGCTATGGATATCATCGCTGAAGATGTATCTGACAATGCAGACTTTAGAGCATATATAAGAGAGACCACAATGGAGCAGGGAATTCTTACCAGTAAGGCTAAGGATGAGAAAGCTCAGAGTGTTTATGAAATGTATTATGGCTACGAGGAACCTGTAAAGAAAGTTCTTGGACATAGAATTCTTGCTCTTAACAGAGGTGAAGCTGAGAAATTCCTTGTGGTTAAGATTGAAGCTCCTGAGGAGCAGATTTTGCAGTATCTTAATAAGAAGATGCTGAAAAATGACAACCCTATCACAACACCTGTTATTCAGGAGATCAATCAGGATGCGTATGAGAGACTTATTGCACCCGCGATTGAGCGTGATATAAGAAATGAACTTACAGAAAAAGCTGAAGATGGCGCAATCACAGTATTTGGCAAGAATCTGACACAGCTTCTTATGGCGCCTCCTATCGCAGGAAAAACTGTACTTGGATGGGATCCTGCTTTCAGAACAGGATGTAAGCTTGCCATTGTGGATGCTACAGGAAAGGTGCTTGATACCAAGGTAATCTACCCTACAGCACCACAGAATAAAGTAGAAGAAGCTAAAGTTGAACTTAAAAAACTTATAGATAAATACAATGTTGACCTTATTTCAGTAGGTAACGGTACAGCATCAAGAGAGTCTGAGCAGGTAATTGTTGAGCTGATAAAAGAACTTGAGAGACCGGTGCAGTACGTTATCGTAAACGAGGCGGGAGCATCAGTTTATTCAGCAAGTAAGCTTGCTACAGAAGAATTCCCACAGTTTGACGTAGGACAAAGAAGCGCTGCATCAATTGCAAGAAGATTACAGGATCCGCTTGCTGAGCTGGTTAAGATAGATCCTAAGTCAATCGGTGTAGGCCAGTATCAGCATGACATGAACCAGAAAAAGCTTGGCGAGACACTTGAGGGTGTTGTAGAAGACTGTGTTAATAAAGTAGGTGTTGATCTTAACACAGCATCAGCTCCTCTTCTTCAGTATATTTCAGGTATCAGCAAGACAATTGCCAAGAATATCGTGGATTATAGAGAGGAAAACGGAAGATTTAAGAGTAGAGCAGAGCTTTTGAATGTTCCAAAGCTTGGACCGAAAGCATACGAACAGTGCGCAGGTTTCCTTAGAATTGCTGACGGAGAAAATCCTCTTGATGCAACAAGCGTTCATCCTGAATCCTATGAAGCAACACTTAAGCTTATGGATAAGCTGGGGATTACTTTTGACGATGTACGTGCTGCTCAGAAGAATGCAGCTAAGGCAGTTTTGGAAAAGCCTGTTGCTAAAAAGGAAGAAAAGCCTCGTCCACAGAAGAAACAGAAGCAGGTTGTTATCAGAAATACAGGCACAGCTATGGGAGCCGCTTTGGCAGCAGCGCTTGCAGGAAGTAACCTGGCAGTTGTTGATGATGGTAAAGCTGACAGTTCCAAGAAAACAGCTCCTGAAGCAGACAAAAAGGCAGAAACGTCCGTTGTATCAGGCAGCTTGTCAAGAAAAGTAACAGAGGCTGAAAAGAAGAAACTTTCCGAAGAACTTGGAATTGGTGAGATTACACTTACAGATATTCTCAGCGAGCTTGAGAAGCCATCAAGAGATCCTCGTGAGAATATGCCGGCGCCTATTCTTAGAAGCGATGTCCTTGATATGAAGGATTTAAAGCCGGGAATGATCCTTAAGGGAACAGTTCGAAATGTTATCGACTTTGGATGCTTTGTTGATATAGGTGTGCATCAGGATGGACTTGTACATATTTCTCATATCACAGATAAGTTCATCAAGCATCCGCTTGAGGCAGTAAGTGTTGGCGATATTGTTGATGTTCAGGTTCTTGATGTAGAACTTGATAAAAAGAGAATAGCACTTACAATGAAGCTTGGTGATCCTGCTAAGATTGCAGCAGAGGCAGCAGCTAAAGCAGCAACTCGTCCAACTCCAAAGGCTGAGAAGGAAGAGAAGAAGGCTGCACCAAAGAGAGCATCAGTTGTAGCGCAGGTTGCAGAGGCAGCAGGTGTGGCTAAGAAACCTGCAGCGCCAAAGAAAACTGAAACACCTAAGAAGGCAGAAGCACCAAAGAGTGATGCTGCCGTGAAGAAAGCTCCGGCAGAAGAGAAGAAGGCTGAGCCGGTTAAGAAGCTTAAGAAAAAGGGAATTGTTATATTTAAGGGTAACGCAAACGAATAAAGATATGGCGGCAGGGAGACCTGCCGCTTTTGCGTTGTGTTAATGGGGGATTTTTTGCTTGTAGGACGCCGGGCTGTCTTACAAAGCGAAAAACTGTATGTTGAGAAGTGAGTGTGAATATATGTAGAAGTCTACATAATAGTTTGTTGCAGTGTGAGGATTGGTTAATTAAGCATGAGTAAAGAAACTACGCGGTAACTCTAATTGAGTAAGAAATGGCAGTTTATAGTAGGATTAATGGATTTGCATATTATATTATCAATGAAGAGTTTTAGGCTTGCATGAGTTACTTGTATAGGAGCAATTTGTGTTATCAGTAAGTGAAAGAGTCGTTTTGATAATAGTATTGCTTGCGAATGTGGTATTTTGCCAAATAGTTGGTTACATATGAATCAAGGATAATACACAAGTGTAATAAATAATGGGAGGCAGAGGATAATGACACCAGATAAGTTGAGCAGTGAAGGAAGATTTGATTCTTTTGATAATGGGGAAGTTCTTTATGGGAAAAAGAAGAATCATTTGCCGGCAATGGGATGGAACAGCTGGAATGCTTTTGGAAGTGGAAATACAGAGGCGTTGACTAAAGTAATGGCAGATAAGTTTGTTGAGCTGGGACTTGATAAGCTTGGATACAAATATATAGTTCTTGATGATGGATGCTATAAGGACAGCAGAGCCACTGGGAAACTGTCTAATGATGAGGTTAAGTTTCCCAGTGGATTTAAGGCGCTTGGAGATTATATCCATGAAAAGAATCTGAAATTTGGAATGTACAATGATATTGGCACAAATCTTTGCGCAGGTGCAGAGGTTGGAACGTGCGGACATGAGGCTGAGGATGCGGCAAGTTATCTTGGATGGGGCGTAGATTTTCTTAAAGTGGATAACTGTTATTATCTGTGGGATAATGCAACTTTTTCAAATCCTGAGAATGCAAGATATACATTTGCTCCAAATATCAGAGCAGTCAAGATTGACGGCAAAGAGTATAAGATAATAAAGAATCCGGAGGATGGTGAGAAACTATCCTGTGGAATAGCATATGATAAAGCTGAAACAGGGGAAAGTTCTTTTTACGTAAAGAATGTAAAGCTGGCCGGAAGCAGAGCTTTTGTTGAGGAAGACTACGTATCAGGAATAGGAACCTTTGATGGGACAGGTCCTGATGCTACACCAAGAACTCTTAGAAGCAGCGAGATTGTTTTTGAGATTGAAAGCGATTCAGATAAAGAAGTTTCACTTCAGGTGGAATATGCGACAGGCAAGAGAGAGAATGTGGGAAGCTGGCTTCAGGTTGCTGTTGATGAAGAGGTTTTCTACGATGATTTTGTAAAAGAAACTGACGAAGAAAAGAGTTTTATCTGGAGTTGTGAACTTCAAGTTAAGCTGAAAAAGGGATTAAACAGCTTAAGACTTATGAATCACAGACGCCAGGAAAATACGCTAAATTCTTATGCGAGATTACTGAAAGAGCTTAATAGTCAGGCTCCTGACAATGATATTATTTATTCTGCCTGTGAGTGGGGAAAGACACATCCTCAGAACTGGGCATATAAGGTATGTGATTCCTGGAGAGTACTAAATGATATTACATTCAGAGTTGGAAGTGACGGAGATCCTGGAGTCGGAACGTGGACAGGTGATTATACTACAAGCGTTGCAACGCAGTACAGCAAGGCTGTTATCATGGATGAGTTTGCAGGTCTTGATAAGGGTTGGAATGATCCTGACATGATGATGATAGGAATGAATGGACTTAATATGGTTCAGTGCAGAACGCATATGACAATGTGGTCTATGATGAATTCTCCTCTTATGCTTGGTCTTGACCTTAGACGTGTTGAAAAGGGTGATGATATTTACAATATAATTTCAAATAAGGATATCATTTCTCTTAATCAGGACGCACTTGGAATTCAGGCTAAAAGAGTATATTCAAGTCTTGCTAAAAATGAGCCTGACAAGGAATACATAAGAGATATTAACAGAGTTGATATCCTTTGCAAACCTCTTTCTGATAACAGATTTGCTCTGAGTTTTATAAATGTAAGTGAGCAGGATAAAACTGAGAAGTATTCAATTAACGTTTCTGACCTCAAAAAGTATTTTGGCGACAGAATAAAGGGCAGTGAAAGCTATCTGGTTAAAAACCTTTGGACAGGTGAAACTTATGAAAATACGACAGGCGTGTTTGAAGTTGATGGCCTTAAGGCTTGCGATAATGTGACTATTGAGGTTTGCATGAAGTAAATGTAAATTATAGGGGATGCTGAATCAAACAGTGTTCCCTTTTAAATTGTGGTTATTTAATATGACAGAAAAAGATTTTTTTGACAAACTAATTGAAAATTATATCCTATGTACCGGAAAAGACATTTCAGCTGAACAACTGGGTTATTATCTTGAATTCTTTCTTGACAGATATCCGGATGAAAAGCTGAATCAGAAGCTTACAAAGAAGGTTGCGGCAAGGATGATTCACGAGTTTTTGAAAAATGTTCTGAAGCTTTCTGACATGGATTGGGGAGCTGCAACAGCACTTAGGGATATTTATGAATGCAGAGTGTGTTCCAATGCTATTGCGCAGGTTTATGTACGTGGTATAATATCTCCGCTGACAAAAGATATATTTGGATTAAATGAAATCGTAACAAAAGAGCAGGCAGATGAGATACTGCATAAGTTGGAGGATTTTTTACAGTGAATTATTTGAAGAAGTTCAAACAGGACCCGGTATTATACAGCGCATGGACGTTGGCGCTTATTTCAGCATTTTTTGTGAGACCGGACAAGAGCTATTTGGATTATATAGACTTTAGATCACTTGGAATTCTTTGGGGACTTATGGTTATTATTCAGGGACTTAAAGAAAACTCTGTTTTTGAGAAAATCGGGCAGATACTGATGCAGAAGGTTGATAAGTCATGGCAACTTGCGGCTGCTCTTATTTTTATGTGCTTTTTTGGAAGCATGCTGATCACAAATGATGTGGCGCTTATTACATTTGTTCCTTTTGGAATGCTTGTATTAAAGAGCTGTAAGCGTGAAGATATGATGATTCCGGTGGTTGCGCTTCAGACAATAGCAGCTAATCTTGGAAGTATGTCCACACCTATAGGAAATCCACAGAATCTTTACCTTTATGGAACAACAGGAATGAAACTTGGAGAGTTTGTAGGGTGCATGCTTCCATACACAATAGCTGCTGCACTGCTTCTTCTTGTAAGCCTTGTCCTTATTCCGGGAAAAAATGAGAAAGTCGGCCTTGAATCTGATCACATGGTCGTAAAGAATTTCGGCAGCAAGATTCAGATTGGAATCTATGCAGTGCTGTTTGTTATTGCGTTATTGTCAGTGTTAAGAGTTCTTCCATGGTGTGTTATGGCCATTATTGTTCTTGTTGTAGTAGGAGGAATGGACTTTAAGATACTTCTTCGCGCAGATTATCTACTTATACTTACCTTTATAGGTTTCTTTATTTTTACAGGAAATATGGCAAGAATTGATGCAGTTAGTGAGTTTCTTAAGAATATCACTGCAGGAAAAGAATTTACTGTCGCAGTAATAGCAAGCCAGTTTATCAGCAATGTTCCGGCTACGCTTATGCTTTCAGGTTTTTCTACAGATTATAAAGAACTTCTTATTGGTGTGAATGCAGGAGGACTTGGAACTTTGATCGCATCAATGGCAAGTCTTATATCCTTTAAGTTTTATTCATCTGCTTACAAAGACAATCAGGGAAAATATATAGCATATTTTACTGTTGCAAATATCATTTTCCTTGCATGCTTTGTGGTGATGCATTATTTCCTGTAATGATCAATTCATGATATCCGCAAAAAGCCAGTTGATGTCGATTTATATCGAAGTGCTTGTTTGCTTGCTGAATTATGTTTGCACTAAAACTGCAGTAAATGTGTGTTTCTGTATTTTATTTAAGAATATATGACTTCTTAGATGAAATTACAGAAATCCGCACTAGCTGCGGATTTCGTGAGAACATGATACGAGAGGCAAATAGGCCCTTCGACGAAGTCGACTTTTAATGGCCTATTTGCGGCATTCTTGAATCTCTGATTCAAGAATGTATACTAATTTCAGAATCGTGCCTTTATACCAAGTTCTTCATGCATAAGGCGTTTTCTCTCATACATGCGCTGATCTGCAAGAAGGTAAACTTTATGAGAATTGCCGTCTTTACATTCATGGCGGAAGGCAAAGCCGGTTGAAACACTTCTGTGGTACTCGGTATAAAGAGCATTCATTACGTTTAATGCGCTGTTCATTCTGTCTATCAATGCGTTGATGTCCTTTGTTGCGGCATCGCGCATTACTACAAGAAATTCATCTCCGCCGATTCTGGCACAAAAACACTCATCACTAAAAGTATTTGTAAGTACCTTGGCAAAATCTTTAATGTAGCGGTCCCCTGTGGGATGACCAAATTTATCATTAACTGTTTTCAGCCCATTTAAGTCAATGCTTAAAATACAGTAATCATCACTGGCGTTATTTAATTCTTCCATCAGGCTGTCAGCTTTGGCTCTGTTGGCTAGATTAGTAAGGCCATCTGCGTATGCAAGGTGCGAGAGAGATATGTTTTCCTGCTTCTTGGCATAGCTCTCTGTAATGAATATCAGATAAGTTGAAAGGTGGCAAAGAACATAATATATGCTTCCTATAGCTATAACAATTCGGCCGAAGATCGTGTTATATGAATACATTATCGGACCTAAGAGGTTCAGAACAAGGTGTGTCATAACGCTTACAGAAAATACCAAAAGACCTGTAAGCTGTACAATGGATGATGTTCTGACATTTTTTTTCTTACTGGTTCTATAGGCAAAGAATAATAGGATTCCAAAGCCAAATACCGCAGAAATTTCATACAGTGGAAGGGTTACG
This sequence comes from Butyrivibrio sp. YAB3001, assembly GCF_900112195.1. Taxonomy (GTDB): domain Bacteria; phylum Bacillota; class Clostridia; order Lachnospirales; family Lachnospiraceae; genus Butyrivibrio. Next base: position 120,519 of record NZ_FOKR01000006.1, on the reverse strand, counting down.
TACATATGGATATTGAAAAGATAGTGTAGTGCATATTGCGCTAGCGGTACGCCCCAGCTTACATACATTATGGCTTTAAAAAGTTTATCATTTTGTAGATCTTCAAGATAATAAAGTATTACATAGCAATATGGGACTATGAGATACAAAGTGAAATACTCAATCTGTGTTTCATAGTCTGTATATACCAGAAATGAAAAGAAATTGTAGTATGTGAGCAGCCATACGCCCAGGTTCATGCAGGACAGGGCGCCAAATAAAAGGCTTATCACTTCAGGAACAGAGGATACAAATATCAAGGCGATGCATAGGAAAGTAAAGCCAAAGACAAATGTGGTTATTCCTGTGGTCAGGATAAGGATGCTGTGATGAAGAAAAGTACCTGAAATATCAGCCTGAGAACCGAGTATGGGGGGCTCAAGCCCTGAAAAGGCGCGGTTTTCTCCGACATCCATAACAAAAGTAAGTGTCCGTCCGGCGTACCTGGATGGTAGAGCAATCTCATGGTACATCTTTCCTAAGAACTTGTTGGCATTATAGAAATCCTTACCATATTCAAAAATAAGTTCCTGGTCAATATATACTTCAAGGGTGGTATACCTTGTTCTGAAAAGAATGGTGGGATTTGGAATGTCACCAATATCAGGAAGTGTGGTGGATAAAACAATATGGTCACCACGAGCAAGTGATGAAGTATATGTGTGGTATAGCTTTTTTAGAGCAATCAGTTCATAGGGTGTGCCATTTATGGTTGTTCTCCAATCTGAATCAAGAGTGATCATTGGATCAGTTTGAGTGTGTGAGACCAGCAAAAGACAAAATACTACTATGGCAGCTAAGATTGCAAGTGCAGTAAGAGCAGGAAGAATAAACCTTTTATTCATTAGTGTTTCCTCCTTCCTGTGAGGAGCCGTTCATCAGATCATTGTACAGCTTACCGAGAGTATGATCATGATGTTTCTTTTTCATCTTATACATTCTGCTATCTGCCAATAGATATACATTCTGCGCAGATGAGATATCTTTTAACAATTCGTCGTCAGAAGAAGCATAGCCGTAAGATGCTGAATACTTGATCCTGGACTCAAGAGTATTTCTGTAAGTCATAAGGTCACTCATTGTTACCAGGTCTTTTTCTGTGCGACCGTTATCGATGTATGGCAGTATAACGATGAATTCATCTCCGCCCATTCGGCCTATCAGAGAAGCGTCAGTAAAGCTGTTTTTCAGTATCATTCCAAAGCCGTGGATAAGCTTATCACCCTCGGAGTGGCCATAATTATCATTGGTATATTTTAAATAGTCAAGGTCGATACTTATTATTGTATAATTTCCGGTGAGTTCAGCTAAAGTGAGTTCGCATTTAGAACGGTTGTATAGACCTGTAAGTGAATCGTTATATGCAAGACCTTCAAGCTGGTGCTTTGTGTTAGTGGCACTTATATACTCGATACAGTGGAAGAAATAGTTAAGCACAAGGCAGATGATAAAAAGAAATGCGCCAATAGTCATAAAATTTATATTGGTGTTAACTTCGCCTGCCTCAAAAAATTTGAGCACATTAAATTTAACAATATCTATGATAGAAAAAACAAGTAAAAGTAAAAGTCCGACTAATAGGACATTTGTGGACATACTCTTGGTATAAAAGTCGTCCGGATGTTTGCGTCTGTGGAGTGTAGAAACAATCAGAGATACTACCACATATATTCCTTCAGTAATTGAAATAATGTGAAGCGCAGTAACAAAGTGACAGATATGTACTACGTTTGTGACATGAAGGATAGCAGTAGCAAAAGCAAAAATGAAGTTTATTACTCCTATTGCTATTGTTACTTTTTTGCCTAATACCTGTTTGGCGGCAGCAAGGAACAGAAGAATACCGCCCGGAATCATATACAGGCAGAAATACTCAAGGAAAGTATAGAAGGAAGGAATATCAGAGAACAAAAAGAACAGATCATTGAAACAAAGTATATATGTACCCATGAGAATGGAAATAAGACCACTGTAAACAATACTGGAATCATGGGCAGATGCGAATAAAAGAAAAGGAGAGAGAACAAGCAGCATAAATCCAAACATATCAAGGAAAACACCTATAACTATTGAAAGGCGTCCATTTTGAGCTTTGGACCTGGATATATCTTCTTTATTTCCGACAATTACAGGAGATAACCCTGAAAATGCATTATTCTCTGTGGCAGTTATTACGATTCGGATTTCTTTTCCTGGATAATCTAATGGAAGATTTACGAAATGTTGAAATTTAGGCAGCATTGATCCTTTTTCCACATAATCATGACCGAAAGTGTAGATGAGTGAATCGTCAAGATAGATATCTACGGTTGAAAGAATACTTCTGAAATGAATGGTTGCAGGATCAAGGTCATAATCATCTAAGGTCCGGGACAGAGTTATCACATCGCCCTTATTTGCTATGCCAATGTTTGTTTCAGGGAGACTGGCGGGAGTATAGGTATAACCTACATGAGTAATAGTCCAGCCGTCATCCAGCTGGACTAAATTATAATGCAATGGAGATTTGTATAAATCTGACCCGAGGAAAGCGATTATAATACCGATAAAAAATATTGATCCAAGGGACAGAAAAAGAGTTCTGAGCTTGTGTTTTATATTCACCTACAGACCTCCCTGGGTAATACATTTTTAGAAATGTCCGCTGCTTCCTCCATGGCTGCTACCGGAACTTGAAATGTGTACAGAACTTCCACCACCGCTTCTGCTGTCATTTTCAGGCTTTCTGGTGCGGGATGTGTTTGTTCTTAAATATGTATCTCTGTGTGTTGTCATATGCAGACCGGAATGTGTCTGATATCCGGAAGCATTTGCATTTGGATGAACTGTCTGAAGATCCGATACCATGATAAAAATAGGAATCAAACCTGCAATCAGACCAATCACAACACAGATAATAAGGCCTTTGAAGAGGTTGCGAGGAGTGGCGGGCACGTTGCCGATATCATAAGCGGTCCCTTCTTCAGCGTCATAACAGGATAAGAGATAGTTACATGCCTCTATATATTCCTCAAACGCTCCATAGTAATCGCCCTCTTTTAGGTAAGGCATCATCTGATCCACAAGATATTCCTGACCATAATCAGTAAAAGCAGCAATTCCGTCTCCGCAGGTACTTATTGCATATTCTCTGTCTGCCATGCTGAGCATAAACAGAATACCGGCGCCGTCGAAATCAGCCTGAAAGCCGTTATAGTCAAAATAATCGTCAGCATAAGCCTGAATTGAACCAGTGTGTTCATCAACTGTAAGAATTGCTATATTCATTCTGTTTTCTTCACTTGCCTTATTTAAAGCAGCGAGGATATCAGCTTCTTCAGATGATGTTAAAAGATCGGCATTATCAACTAATCTTTCTTTTTGCCTCGTGGAAGGGATGTCATAGCTGTCCCACAAGACATCGGAAGAAGCGTTCGATACCAGTGACGGAGTAAATATGGTAAGAAGACAGATACTTAGCAAAACTACAGATATTTGTCTTTTCATCTGTAAAAATATATTCATGGATGTTTAATTAACCTGTAATATTGTATTTATTGATTCATTCTAATCAAAGGAAAAAGAAATATACCAAAAACGAGATCAGTGATATTACGCCCGCAATCGGGAAATAATATGCCATTGCCCGGGATTTGCTGCAAGGAAGGTTGCCAACAAATTTACCTGTCTGACCATTCATGGCAAAAAGATAGTTTTTCTCTTTCCAGGTTGTGTTGAGCACATAGACCGGATACAGCGCATATTTGTAGGCTGATGAGCGGGTTGCGACATTTTCACTGATCTTTCTAAGTGAGGAGTAGCCCTTTATCGTATCCTTAAAATCATCGACTACAGATGCTTTCATTCGGTCAATTGCCCGTTGTCTTGAATTTGATGCATCAACGTTATATTTATTTGCCAAAAAACCTGCAAGGTATCCCATGTTAAAAGGAACCATTGCGCTCTTGTCGAAGGGTTCAAGGGATTCCATAAGATCATCCGGCATTTCCTTAGAGCCATCGACAGGCACATTTTCAAAATCTTCTGTACCGACTCTTTGAACATCATAATACTTGGTCTCAGTGTAGATGTATTTGCTGTCTGACCAGGTTCTTACCTTGGTTCCTTCGTAAGTTCCGGAAAAGCTTTCGGTAGCATTAAAAAGCCAAAATGGAACATAGACCCCTTTAATCTCATCAATATGGTTTTCGTCAAGAAAGACTTTGGGAACAAGTTTTTTGGATTTTACAAAATTCCTGTAGGTTTTCTCGGCATCGTCCTTAGTGTGTTTAAAGGGAATTATGAAATCAGGCTTGAACTCACCGGTGAATTTCTCACTGACAACAACATTGTTGCTGCAGAAAGGACATTTCATCGAACCAAGAGATTCTGTGGCGAGGATTTCTCCTGCGCAGGAGCCGCACTTGTAAACATAAAGCGGCTGATTATCTTCTGTGGTGGTCTGTGATGAAGTTTCTCCGGCAGGCGTTCCGGTACTGTTTGAGTTATGATTGGCAACATAATCCTTGACGTCAAATTCAGAGTCACAATAAGGACATTTGATCTTTTGCGTTTTGGGATTAAATTCCATTGCCCCGCCGCAGGCGGGGCATTCATATTCATGTAAAGCCATAAATTCCTCTTAGATTATGCATTTTGTCTTGGTGAGCCGCAGTTAGTGCAGAAGTTTCCGCTGTTAACAGCTCCGCATGAGCATGTCCAGTTTGCTGCAGGTCTTGGCTGACCACAGTTAGTGCAGAAATTACCGTTGTTGGCAGTGCCACATGAGCATGTCCAGCCTGCTGCAGTAGGAGCCTGCATAGGAGTAGCCTGAGCCTGCTGCTGAGCACCCATCTGGAAGAGATTTGAAGCGTTCATTCCACCGGCCTGCTGTGCCATATTCATTCCTGCAAATGCCATCATAGGACCTGTTGCTGTATTCTTGGCAGCGTCCTGCATAGCCTGAGCCTGAGCGCTTGCGATAGTTGCAGCTGCCATATTAGGATTTCTCAAAGCTCCGGCTCTCTGAAGCTCTTTGATTGTCTTTTCATCTTCTTCAGATGCTGTAACTGAGCTTACGCCAAAGCTTGATATCTTGATTCCGTAGAAATCATTCCATTTCTTTGATAAAACTTCGTTGAGTGCATCAGCAATCTCAGTAGTATGTCCGGGAAGAGAACTATATCTGATGCCCATTTCTGAAATCTTTGCAAATGCTGGCTGAAGAGCAGTTAAGAGCTCACTCTTAAGCTGAGACTCAATACGTTCTCTCTTGAATTCGCCTTCAATGTTTCCGCAGATATTCTTGTAGAAAAGAATAGGATCAACTACGCGGTAGCTGTATTCACCATGGCACTTAAGGCTTACATCCATATCAAGACCGATGTTGTTATCAACAACGCGGAATGGAACAGGGTTAACTGTGCCATATTTATTTCCGAGAATTTCTTTTGTATTTATAAAGTAAACTCTCTGATCCTTGGCAGCCTGTCCGCCAAAGCCAACTCTCTTAGCAAATTCTTTGAAAGAAGCTACGATGTTCTCACCGAGATTGCCATAGAAGATTGATGGCTCAGTGGAAACATCATAAACAAATTCTCCTGCCTCTGCGCAGATTTCAGTAATCTGTCCCTGGTCAACCAAAATCATACACTGTCCTTCGTTTACAGCGATGATCGAACCGTTTGAAATAATGTTTTCGTTACCTTTTCCGGCCTTCTTAACACCTTTTGTAAGAAGAACATCGCTTGAAAGCGCCGGACAATAAAAATAATCTCGCCACTGGTCAGACAAAACACTGCCGCCAGCTACAAGAGCTGCCTGTAAAAGACCCATAACTATCTCCTTTCATACACTCCCATAATATTAGGATTAATACACTTTTTTCGTCCTTGTTTTGCAAAGGAAAACGCAATTATATTTTCGCACATTTGTCGAAAAAATGCACTATTTTTGTGAAGATTTGCCGTATTTAGTGTATTATTACAAGTATGAAAAATAATAATCTGGAAATAACTATTCACATAGGAAGAAAAACGACAATTTTATATGCCAGAGCAGGGAAAATATTAAAAGAAAGCCTTGTTTCCTCAGGGGTATATGTTTCTTTTCCCTGCGGAGGGCTTGCCCGTTGCGGAAAATGCATGGTCAAATTCATTAAAGGCGCGCCAGTTCCGAATTCTTATGATCTTAAGTTTTTGACAAAAGATGAGCTTGAACAGGGAAAAAGGCTTGCCTGCAGGTGTATCCTGCGAGAGGACTGTGAGATCAGGCTTGAAGATGTTTTGTTGGATAAGGAAATTGAGGCTGAGACGCTGCCTGTGGGGGATAAGCCTGATGATGATGACGAGATCTTATCCTACGGGATTGCTATTGATATAGGAACGACAACAATAGCAATGGCGCTTTTGGGAAAACTATATGATGGAAAATCGGTTTTGATAGATACGGTAAGCGGGATAAATCATCAAAGAAAATTCGGTACTGATGTTATTTCCAGGATAAGCTATGCCAGTGATGAAGCAGGGAGAAAAAGACTTTGCGATAGCATAAGAGAAGATTTGGCAGTGTTAATAAATGAACTGATCGAAAAGAATAATATAGAAGCAGTCAATCTTATATGTATCACCGGAAATACGACAATGCTTCATCTTCTCAGAAACTATGACACATCGCCGCTTGGGCGATACCCCTATAAACCATGGAATATATCCTTTGAGTGGCTTGTGTTAAAAGAGGTTATTGGGGAGAAGATGTCTTTCCTTCCTAAAACTATGGATGATGTTGAAACGGTTATCATGCCGGGAATATCAGCTTTTGTTGGAGCAGATATTGTTGCCGGGATTTATGCGTTTATGTATCCTTTTGACGGGAAAAAGAAACTCTTTATTGACCTTGGAACTAATGGCGAGATGGCTTTTTGCGACGGGGAAAAAATATATGTGACCTCAACGGCAGCAGGACCTGTGTTTGAGGCAGGCGGCATAAGCTGCGGAGTTCCTTCCATAAATGGTGCTATATGTCACTTGAAGATTGAAAAAGAATGCGAAGAATTTAAGGTCAGGAGCGAAACAATAGGAAACAGGAAGGCGGTTGGAGTATGCGGGACAGGTGTGCTTGAAGCGGTATCTGAACTTGTCAGAAATGAAATTGTTGATAAGACAGGTCTTTTGACTTATAAATACTTTGACAGTGGATTTGCGCTATGTGATGATAATCCGGAAATAAAGCTTACTCAGAACGATATAAGAAATGTTCAGCTTGCAAAGGCAGCCATAAACGCAGGAGCAAATGAACTTGTAAAAGGCGAGAAAGTAAGTGAGATTCTTATCGCAGGCGGATTCGGCACGCATTTAGATAAAGATAAAATAAAATATCTTAAGTTATTAAATGATGATTTGCTTGAAAATTGCGAAACAGTGGGCAATTCAGCGCTAAGAGGAGCTTATGAATTTCTGGGAAAATGTCTTGATGGAGAGGATAGCAAGGCAAAAGAAACCAAAAGCATTGAAAACATAATTTCCTGCGCAAAAGAAATAATACTTGCTGAAAATGATAGTTTTGATGAAAAGTATGTGGAAGCTATGAATTTTTGATGTATTATTTATAGGGAAAATGATTGAATTATTCAAGAATCATTTTCCATTGGAGGTAGTTGATGATCTGTGATACATGTGCAAACTATGTTTATGATGAAGACTGGGAATGTTACACCTGCATGGTGAACATGGATGAGGACGAGTACTGGAGACTTTTGTCTTCTAAAAAGAAAGAGTGTCCATATTATCAGGATAATGATGAATATAAGGTTGTAAGGCATCAGATGTAAAAAATAAGCGCAGCGTGGAAGGCAGGTTTCGAGCCTTAGGACGCCGCAAGGGCATGGGAGAGAGTATGAAAATAGTATTGCAGCATTTGACTAAACGTTTTCCAAACAGAAATAAAAAGATTAAGGAAGACGTTATCGCAGTTAATGATTTTGACTTTGAGATTCCGGACGGTAAATTAATAGGTCTATTGGGACCGTCAGGATGTGGAAAATCTACTGCGCTTAATCTGATCTGCGGTCTTGAAAAGCCAACAAGTGGCCGCATTTTCTTTGGTGATGTCGACGTGACGGATCTGTCACCTGAGCATAGAGGAGTTGGACTTGTATTTCAGAATTATGCTCTGTATCCGCATCTTACTGTGCGAGAGAATATCAGATTTCCACTTGAGAATCTTCGCGGTGATAAGAAGCTTTCTAAAGAAGTGATGGAAGAGAAGGTTTTGGAAGCAGCAAAGCTTGTGCAGATTCAGGAACTCCTTGACAGAAAGCCTAATGAAATGTCCGGTGGGCAGCAGCAGAGAGTTGCTATAGCAAGAGCGCTTGTTAAAAGACCTCAGGTGCTTCTTCTTGATGAGCCTTTATCCAATCTGGATGCAAGACTTAGACTTCAGACAAGAGAAGAGTTAAAGCGTATACAATTGGAGACAGGAATCACGACTGTTTTTGTTACCCATGACCAGGAAGAAGCCATGAGCATTTCCGACATGATCGTTGTAATGAAAGACGGTGTTCTGCAGCAAAAGGGTAAGCCTCAGGATATCTATGATGAGCCGGAAAATCTTTTTGTTGCAAGTTTCCTTGGAACACCTCAGATAAATGTATTCAAAGGGAAAATCAGCGGAGAAAAGGTATTTATTGGCGATGCAGCAGTAATGGATGCAAAGGGCATAGCCGATAAAGATGTTTTTGTCGCTGTAAGACCTGAAGGCTTTGTGATAGATGATAATGGAAGCCTTGAATGTGACTTTATCGCAAGAGAAGTAATGGGAAGAGACACAAGTTTCATAGCTTCACATCCTTCCTTTGTGGGAGAGAACATAAGAGCCATTATTCCGTCTGAAGAAGTGTTTGACGGGAAAAACCGCAAGGTTAGATTTAGATTAAAACCGCATAAAGTCAGAGTTTTTGACGGAATCACAAATGAGAGGATAAGACTATGAAAAAGAATGTGACAGCCTGGCTGTGCCTTTTGCCGGCAATTCTGTTCCTGGGGATATTCATGGTATATCCTCTTGTGGACGTATTTATATATTCTCTTGAGGAAGGTTATAATTTTGCTTCCCAGTCCTATCAGGGAACTGGATTATACAATTATTCCTATGTTCTTCATGACCCGTATTTTATACAGGCACTTAAGAATACATTCATAATCGTAATAATAACGGTGCCTCTTTCTACAGGCATAGCTCTTTTGATATCCCTTGAATTAAGCTCTATCAAGGTTCTTAGGGATTTCTTTCAGACAGTATATTTCCTTCCATATGTAACTAATACGCTGGCCGTTGGTCTTGTCTTCATGATCCTTTTTAAGAAAACTGCCTATTCTGACGGTCTGGTGTCGCTTTTGATACAGCTTTTCGGGGGACCGTCCGTGGATTTTATCGATGGACCATATCCTGCAAAGATGTTTGTAATGTGTTTTTATACAATATGGATAGTAATGCCTTTTAAGATACTCATTCTGACAAGTGCGCTTGCATCAGTTAATCCAATGTATTACAAGGCTGCAATCGTCGATGATACTCCAAAGTGGAGAATTTTTTATAAAATAACACTCCCTATGATATCGCCAATGGTCTTCTACCTTGTGATAACAGGATTCATCGGAGCATTTAAGGCGTACAGTGATGAGGTTGCCCTTTTTGGAACTGACCTTAACGCTGCGGGAATGAATACGATAGTTGGTTATGTGTATGACATGCTCTATGGAAACAGCGGTGGATATCCATCATATGCTTCTGCTGCAGCGCTTATCCTTTTTGCAATAGTATTTACTATAACTACCATAAATCTTATGGTCAGCAAAAAGACTGTTTATTATCAGTAATAGGGGATTTTTACTAATGAACGAGAGTACAAATAAGAAACTGGAAATTCAGGATAATATAAAAGAAAAATCAAGGAAAGTATTGGTTTATTTTCTCCTTTCCTTATGGGCGATAATAGTGCTGTTTCCGTTTTACTGGATGATACTTACATCGGTAAAAAGCTATGGTTCTTACAACTCAGAGTATGTACCAAAGTTCTTTACTTTAAGCCCTACCATTCAGAATTATGCAACGGCATTTACTGCTGTTCCGCTTGCAAAATACTTTATCAACACTTTTATTTTTACTGTTGTGACAACGCTTCTTATGATGGTAGTTGTTGTACTATCGGCGTTTGCCTTTGCAAGACTTGATTTTAAGGGAAAAGATATTGTGTTTTCACTTTTTCTTTCTCTAATGATGATTCCTAATGAGTTGGTCATCATCACAAATTATGTGACTATCACAAATCTGGACCTTCGAAATACTTTTATGGGACTTATCCTCCCTTCAGTGACATCAGTTTTTTATATTTATCTGTTAAAAGAAAATTTCGAGCAGATTCCGGAAGAACTCTATAAGGCAGCTAAAGTAGACGGAACTTCTGATTTTAGATATCTGATGAGGGTTATGCTGCCTATCTCAAAACCAACTATTGTTACAATAACAATTCTTAAGGTTATAGAGTGCTGGAACTCGTATGTTTGGCCAAGACTTATCACTGATGATCAGAATTATTTCCTGGTCTCCAACGGTATTCAGGAGATAAGAGAAAACGGTTTTGGACGAGAAAACGTACCGGCCATGATGGCTGCTGTTGTGGTTATTTCAGTTCCGCTTGTTGCTCTGTTTCTGATATTCAGACACAAGATAATGGAAGGTGTGGCAAGAGGCGGCACAAAAGGATAACGATAAGGAGACTTTGGAGAGGATGAAAAAAGTTTTTATAAGCTTTTTTTGCATGATATTTATTATCGGAAGTTTGAGCGGTTGTCATGGAGCTAAGCAGTCAAAGGGCTTTGATATCCCTGAGAACTTTGATGAGTCTAAAAAAGTTGAGATTTCTTTTTGGGCAAAAAATGATACTAATGTTGTGCAGACAGCTATTTATAATAAGGCAATTGAGGATTTTCAAAAGCTGTATCCCAATATTACGGTCAATATGAGACTGTATACGGATTACGGCAAGATCTACAACGATGTTATTACTAATATATCCACAGGAACTACGCCAAATGTGTGCATAACCTATCCGGATCATATAGCAACATACCTCACGGGAAATGATACTGTGGTGCCACTGGATGATCTTTTTGCCAGCGAGAAATACGGACTTGGAGGAAGTGAGCTTAAATTTGATTCTCCTTCAGTTTCTGAAGTTGTTCCGCAGTTTCTTGATGAGTGTGTTATTGGGGATAAGCATTATGCAATTCCCTACATGAGATCTACAGAGGCCTGCTATATCAATAAGACTTATGTTGAAAAGCTTGGGTTTACTCTGCCTGAAACTCTTACCTGGGACTTTATATGGCAGGTTTCAGAAAAAGCAATGGAGAAAAATGCGGATGGCACATTTAAAGTGAACGGCCAGAATGTGCTTATTCCTTTTATTTACAAGTCTACAGATAATATGATGATTCAGTCCCTTAAACAGCTGGGGGCAGGATACTCAGATAGTGAAGGAAATGCTCTTTTATTCAATGATGATACAAGAAAAATCTTAAAGACTGTTGCACAGTACACAAAAGAAGGAGCTTTTTCCACATTTAAGATTTCAGGATATCCGGCAAACTTTCTAAATGCAGGGCAGTGCATTTTTGCAATTGATTCAACTGCAGGCGCAACCTGGATGGGAAGTGATGCGCCTCTTGTTGATATCGCAGAAGAAAAGCTTGTGAAATTTGAGACCGAAGTAATGCCCATACCTCAATATGATACAGAGCATCCCAAGATGATATCTCAGGGGCCTTCAATCTGCGTGTTTAATAAAAGTGATTCACAGGAAGTTCTGGCATCGTGGATATTTGCTCAATATCTTTTGACTAATGAAGTTCAGATAGCGTATTCAGAGACAGAAGGGTATGTTCCTGTAACAACCAAAGCGCAGAGAGCAGAGGAGTATCAGGATTACCTTGAAAAAGAGGGCACGGATACTGATACACATTATGAAGTAAAGATAAAAGCAGCAAAACTTTTGATGGATAATACGGAAAATACTTTTATAACGCCTGTATTTAACGGATCGGCTTCAGTAAGGGATGCAGCGGGACAGATGATAGAGAATGTCACCAAGGCTGTAAGAAGAAAAAAGACGGTGGATGATGCATTTATCGATGCTTTATATAAAGATGTGCAGGCGCTTTACCATCTTGACCAGCAGGGCACAGGGATAGGACAGGGAAAAAATGACCTTGGACCACTGCCACTTCCTTCGGTAATACTCTTATGCATGCTTGTTATCACCTGGGTATTGATAGGAATATATGTTGCATTTGAGAAAATAAAAGAGAAAAATAAAAATTAATATTTGTAATTTGGAAACATAACTAGTATAATTGCATTGTTTGCATACATTGTTTGACATTTTAAGCTTTTATCAGTCAACTGAGAGCTTGGATGTCGCATTTGGATTGAAATGATGATTTCAATCGCACACAACAGGAGGAAATATTATGAAGAAGACATTGGCAATTGTACTGACAATGGGACTTGCTCTCTCATTCGTAGGATGCGGAAGTAAGGAAGAGAGTGCTACAGCTGAGACAACAGTTGCAGAGACACCTGCTGAAGTTGTTACAGAGGAAGCAGAAGCTGCAGCTACTGTTGAAGAAACAGCTGCTGAGGCTAGCACAGAAGAGACTGCAGAAGCAGCCGGAGACGTAATGTCATACGCTGATTTTACAGCTGCAGAGCTTGATTCTGAGGTAGTAGTTGAAACTTATGTACAGGCTAAGCAGTCATGGTGGGAAGATAAGGCTACATTCTACACACAGAATGAAGAAGGCGCTTATTTCATCTATGAAATGCCTTGCTCACAGGAAGATTATGACAAGCTTGTTCCTGGAACAAAGATCAAGGTTTCAGGTGTTAAGTCTGAGTGGTCAGGAGAAGTTGAGATCGTTGATGCTACATTCGAGATCGAAGATGGTAATTTCGTAGCAACAGCTAAGGACGTTACAGATCTTCTTGGCAAGGATGAACTTGTTGACAGCCAGAACCAGCTTGTATCTTTCAAAGATATGACAGTTGAGAAGGTTGCATACAAGAACGAGCAGCCTGGTGATGATATCTATGTAACACTTTCTAAGGACGGAAACAACTATGAGTTCTGCCTTGAGTATTACTTAAATGGTTCAGATGAAGAGCTCTACAATCTTGTTGGTGGACTTGAGGCTGGCCAGACAGTTGATGTAGAGGGCTTCCTTTACTGGTATGAGGGCGCCAACCCACACATCACAAAGGTTACTGTAAAGTAATCAGCAAAATATGAATTTTTTAAATGGGCATCAATCCTGAAGGGTTGGTGCCTATTTTTGTCAATGTTTTTTTCAGCGGAAGTGACGGGGGTAACTCTATTTTCTTCGTATTTATTTTAGTGATATGGTATTATATGATGATGATAAGATAAAAGATAAGATTGGCCACATTAACGGCTGGATTTATAGCGTGAGGATTGTTTTATGATAAAGGAAGTTCACATCGATACTTTGGAAGAGCTCCTTCCTCTTTTGACAGAGCAGGAATACAGAGCCGACCTTGACAGAAACAGAAGCCCTTATGTTTATAGAGGGATGCAGGATGCTTCATTTAAGATGTTTACAAGTCTTAGCAGAAACTGTAAGGGAAGACAAAAACATCTGGAACCTGCGATTCTAGAGAATTTTGCAAAATATGCCATAAATGATGAGCCTTCTATCGGACATTCTGTTTGGAGACAGATGATACTTGGGCAGCATTATGGGCTTCCCACAAGACTTCTTGACTGGACACAGTCTGCGCTTGTTGGACTTAATTTTGCCATGACTGAGGAAAACCTGGAGGAGATGGACAAGCACGACTGCATGGTGTGGCGCATCAATATGTCGGAGATGGTAGATCATCTTCCTGAACCCTACAAGTATGCTGTGAATAAGAAACATTCTACTATTTTTACGGTGGATATGTTAAAAGAACTCACAGGAAACAGTTTAAAACAGTATGACGCTGATATGGGCGATTCATCGATGGTAATAATAGAACCACCCTCACTTAATCAGAGAATAATCAATCAGCACTCATTTTTTGCGGTAGTGCCGATGGGAATAGAGGATATCGAAGGCTTCCTTGACAGAAATACTGAGGATACCGTGAAATATGTGATTGACAAGAATTTGCGTTGGAGAGTAAGGGATATGCTTGATCAGCTCAATATGAGTGAGAGAATCGTATACCCGGGATTGGAAGGACTCTCCAAGTGGATAGCCAGACACTATTATGTCAAATGAATAAATTAAAGCTAGTTACAAATAGGTTTCGTGGGACAACTTTTAAGAGATTGTTGCTTGTGGAGCGAGAACAATAACAGGAGGAGAAAATGCAGGGTTATAACATTTCAAAAGAAAACGTTGAGACAATTCTTGATAAGAAGTTCATAAGAGTTTTTGACCTTCATTATAAGGAGGGAGCGCATTATTTTGACGCAACAAGAAGGCCACTTGACAATCTGGTGGCTGTTAAGAGTGAGGAAGAGTTTAAGACAATGCTTCCGGATGCTGTAAGCTGCGTGGTTATAGTAAATCTTCCGGGAAAAGAGCCGCAGCTTCTTTTATCATATGAGTACAGATATCCGGCAGGGAGGTTTCTTCTTAGCGTTCCGGCAGGACTTATGGATCCATCTGATAAGGATGAAGAAAATCCCATTGCCACAACAGCGATAAGAGAGATACATGAAGAAACAGGAATCGTAGTTGATCAGGGGAGAGATTCAGTATCTGTGATAAATCCGCTTTTATTCAGTACACCGGGGATGACTGATGAAAGCAACGCATTTGCTTTGGTGGTTCTTAATCTCGATAATCTTGATGAGCTTACTCAGGATGGGGCTGAGGGGCAGGAGTGCTTTAATGGCTTTGAGCTTATCGGGCAGGATAAGGCAAGAGAGCTTTTGAAAAAGGGAGTAGATGATAACGGACATTTTTATTCCGTTTATACATGGGGAGCGCTTATGTACTTTGTAAGCGATATGTGGAAATAAAAAATCAGTATGAAAAACAGTTTAGTTGGTAGGAGTAGTTTTTATGAAATATGATGCATTTATAAGTTACAGACATCTAGAGAGGGATATGTTTGTGGCAAAGGGTGTTCACAAAGCCCTTGAAACAGCAAAGATCCCGAAGAGAATTCAAAAAGAGACCGGACGAAAGAAAATAAACAGAGTTTTCAGAGATCAGGAAGAGCTTCCTATCGGAAGTGACCTTGGCAACAATATTGATCTGGCGCTCAGAGAATCAGAGTTTTTGATAGTAATATGTTCACCCAAGACCAAAGAGTCTTACTGGGTTATGAAGGAAATAGATACTTTCATATCTTTACATGGACGTCAGAATGTGCTTGCCGTACTGGTTGAGGGAGAACCCGATGAGTCTTTTCCTTTGCAGCTTTGCGTTGATGAGAATGGAAAACCTGTAGAACCTCTTGCAGCAGATGTAAGGGGCACAACCAAAAAAGAAGTAAAAAGAAAGATCAAATCAGAGACGTTAAGACTTGCAGCTTCAATCATTCATTGCGATTATGATGATCTTAAGCAGCGTCACAAAGAAAGAATCATGCGAAGAAATATGTCCATCGCGGCAGCTGTAGCGGTTCTTGGTGTTTCTTTTGGTGTGTATAATGCCTATAACTTAAAAAGAATAAATGAGAACTATCAGCAAAAACTTATCAATGAATCAAAGGTTTTGGCTGCAACTTCTCTTGATGTACTTGAAAAGGGAGACAGAGAAACCGCTGCAATTATTGCAATGGAAGGACTTCCTGTAAATGGAATTGAAAGGCCGTTTGTATCAGATTCAATGTATGCTCTTGAGCAGGCGCTTGGTTCATATTCAAAGGGGGAAGACTTTGTTCATGACATGCTCCTTAGTCATGACCTTCCAGTAAAATCTATTGAAATGAGTTCTGATGGGAGCAGATTACTAAGCTATGATAATGGTGAAACAATATATTGGTGGGACGTTAATTCCGGAGAGCTTCTCTTTAAGAAAAATGCGGATTATTATGAACGTTCTGTTGAAGAGGTTGTGGCGCTGCAGGAATGTGACGGGAATCTTGTGGCTGTAACCAGCCATTATCTGACAGCTTATTCAATGGACGGAAATAAGGTATTTGATAAGTTCTTTGAAAATAATATCTATAATGCTCAATTTGATTCTGCAAATGAATATGTTGCAGTGTCAACCGGCAGTAAGATAGAGATTTATGAAACAAAGGGCGGAACACTTTCTTATACATACGAAGAAGCTGAAGATGATGTAGGCACAAGCAAGATGTGTTTTAGTGATAAT
Organism: Butyrivibrio sp. YAB3001; assembly: GCF_900112195.1. Lineage (GTDB taxonomy): Bacteria > Bacillota > Clostridia > Lachnospirales > Lachnospiraceae > Butyrivibrio. The sequence continues at coordinate 104,107 of NZ_FOKR01000006.1, read as the reverse complement.
AGCGACTATTTGGCAATTCAGCACTACGATCTGTTTGGCGATAACTGCAGTATTGAATTTGTTAATCTTAAAAATGGAGAGAGTCATTCTATAGCTATACAAAAAGACAGTGTATTGGATATGTTCTATTCACCGGATGGCTATTTTCTTATGGCATCTGCAGATCAGGATGATATCCTTGGCGTAAAAGACTATTTTGTCAATGTCAGGAAAATAGATTATAAGACCGGAGAAGTCATCTGGAGTCAGAAAGTGGAGAGCCCTTATGCCGGAATGCAGAGCGGATATACCCGAATAAGAGCAAGGGAATATGAGGGGGCACAGGGTAAATGTTCAGAAGTGTTTGTATCTACCGGAAAAAGATTGTATAACCTTGATCTTTATACGGGAGAGATTTCCACAACAGTTTCTTTTCCTGATGAAATATACAGATATCTTATAGCTCTTTCATCCAAGTATGTGTTTGTGGGAACTTTTGACGGAAAGTTGTGGCAGGTTGATGGAACTGCCGGTCGCATCAATGAAGATCAGACGATAGATGTTGCAGATTCTCTTTTGGATCTGAGACTTAATTCAGCTCATGTTGTGGCAAGAAGCTACAGGTCTAATGAAGTTACTGTAATGAGTCTTATTTCTGATGAATCTGTTAAGGAGATTGCTGAGCCGGAGCAAAGAGTTTATTCGATGATAGCAAGTCCTGATGAGACAACATACTGTGTCATCGGATGGGACTACGAACAGGATGGATACACTATTATTGATGTTTATGGCACCGATAATGATGAATTAATTAATGAGTGCAAACTAGAAGATATAACAATGCCGAATGCATTCTATCTTGATGATGACACGATTGTTTTCACTGATACGTTCAAGGGTATCTATTTTTATGATGTCAGAACTAATACTGTGGAAAACGTGAAAGCACTTGATATCGATTATAGCGTTGATTATGCTCTTTCTGATGATAAAAAGCATATTCTCGCATATGACATGAAAGATTTGGCGATTGTTGATCTTAGTGAAAAGAAAGTCATTAAGCAGCTTAATATTGATGATGTAATATACTTTGCTGCCGTTACTAATGATTGCTCAAAGGCATTTGCCTATAATTCAAATAAAAGATGTGTTGAGATTGATCTTAATACCGGAGAAATGACGGATATTCTGATTGACTATCTTGCACAGAATATTGTTATAAGTCCTGATGATTCATGTGTTGCCGTTGCCTGCACTGATGGCGTGTTAAGAGTTATGGACAGCAAATCAAAGAAGATTCTCGATGAGTTGCCTTACTTTGGCAAGGATGACAACCTGCTTCAGTTTTCACCGGACGGGGACAAGCTCTTTTTACAGGGAGATGACCTTTACTTTAAAATTTACGACCTTACAAAAAAAGAATTCGTAATGATCACCGATGGACAGCTAAATGATATTAAGAGCGGTTACTACGACGAAAAGAATAACTGTTATGCATTCCGTAACGGCTATGATATGTATGTGGTAGACCTTGCTTCCAACGGATTTATTCACAGCTTGGAATACGGAAGAATTTATCTGCCGGGCAAACAGGAAATTATCTGTGGTTATAACAATGATGTATATAGCTATAAGGTTAAGACCTTAGATGATCTTGTTGAAGGCTTTAAAGAAAAATATGGCGATGCCACTCTTACAAATGAGCAGAGATTGAAATATAAGATAAACTAAGAAAATAAATTTTTGCAATTTTTTTACAGTTTAGTCTAAACTATAAGAATTTTCTGCCGATATAGAGAATGGAGAAACCATAAAGTGTAAAATTTCATATTGTTGTCATTAGAGAATTTTGAGATGATCAGTTTTTCTTAAATAGGGCGTGAAAGCATTTGTCTGATGCAGGGAAGCAAACAAGGCCTTTGTCTTGAGAAATGGAGGGAACCATGAGTAATATTTCTGAAGTAACTGCCAATAACAGCAGCAGCGCTTATGAGGCTATCAAAAATGCCGGTTTTAAAGACAGCACTGTTAAGAATACTAGTTATGGAAAGACCATTGGTAAGGCTAAACTGAGCGATGAAGGAGCAAAGTATTATGAGGAATTAAAAAAGAAATATTCCGATATGGACTTTGTTCTTGTAAGTAAGGATATGAAGGACTATGCCAAGCAGCATGCAAGTTCTTTTGGCAATGCAAATAAGATGGTTGTTCTCATTGATGAAGAAAAAATCGAGAGAATGGCTACAGATGCAGATTTCAGAGCGAAGTATGAAGGCCTTATAGCAAATGCCCAGGCTAAGATACCTGTTCTTAAGTCCATGGCAGAGCAGCAGGGAAATGTAAAGGCAATAGGTATGCAGGTCAATGATAACGGAACTGCCTCCTACTTTGCGGTTATGCAGAAATCTTCTGCGGAGATGAGTGAAAAACTTGCAGCTAAGAGAGCTGCCAAGAAACAGGCTGAAAAAGCTGCGGCAAAGAAGGCTGAAAAGAAAGAAGCACAGGAAGAGCGGCTTGAAAAGCTAAGAGACAAGAATGCTGATAAGAGTTCCGGTGTTAAGGACTGGGATGATATCGAAAACGATGATGATGTTGAGATCATTATGGCCAACTCCATTGAGGAGTTGCAATCCAAGATTGAGGCGTATAATATGAATCTTAGGACTAATAGTGTTCAGACGCCTGAAGAAAAGATGATCGGACAGTCGATTGACATTAAAGGATAGAAGGTCACAGTATGTACAAGGTTGCGATATGTGATGATGAAAAAAGCTCTGCTGCTGAGGCGGCAGAGCTTTTAGAAAAGTATAGAGACGCTCATTCCAGAATTGAGATGAGCGTTGATGTTTTTTATTCATCTTTAGATCTTTTGGAAGCAATAGAAAAAAATGCTTATGACATTTATCTGCTTGATATTTATATAGACAGATTAAATGGAATAGAGATTGCTGAATCAATAAGGAAACGTGATGAGTCCGGTGAGATTATTTTTATGACGTCTTCAAATGCTTTTTACAAAGAAGCATTTAGAATCAATGCGGCTCATTATCTGGAAAAACCTATTCTTGAAGAAGAATTTTTTGATGCCATGGACAGAGTCTGCAAGAAGGAAGACATACGTTTTCTGACCATAAGAGAGAGCGGAGAAGTGAGCAAAATCCCTGTCGATGACATTGTTTATATACAGTCCGATGATCACTATAAGAGAATTGTCACGGATGAAAAGAGCTTTTTTGTCAGAAGCACTATGCAGGCGCTTTTGGATGAGATTAACACTGATTATTTTCATTCTTTGGGGATGAAGACGGTTATCAATCTAAAGAAGGTTCTGAAAATCAACAGTGATACCCTGTCTATGGAGGATGGGACAGAGTTTGCGGTTCCCAGAGGAACATACAGGGCGCTTAGTGAACTTGTTTTGAAGTATGCATTTTAAAAAAGCTTTATTGGTATTGTTTCTTTCTAGACGCAAGAGGTGCTTATGGATAAAAAGACCGTAACTGATGTTGCAGAGAGTAGGAAGATAGTAAACAAGGTGATAATTCCTTTGAGCTTTGTTTTATGGGGACTTCTTACGCATTTATGCGTTTTCTTTGCATTAAACGGCAGTAAGCTGAATTATTCAAGTAACGGAACTGTTTATGTGACTTTCTTTATCTTTCCATTTCTTGTTCTGGGAGCACTCTATGGTTACTATGTTTCCATGATCTCGTTTGTTATTGCATTTGTCATTGTTCTTATCACTGACATGCAGTCTTCTTATAATATGGCCATTTTTATGGTCGCAGCTTTGAGTTTCTCACTTTTTTCCCAATATAGCTTTTTTATGACAAAGAAAAAGACGTTTATCGCAGCAATCGCAGCGCTTATACTTACGTCTGCGATTGAGTATTTATGCTTCACGGTCATCCGTAAAAATGAATATAACCTATCGGAAGTTTTTGATTATGTGCATTATTTTACCAGGGATGCTCTAATAGTTTTTGGAACGGCCGCTTTGATATATCTTTTTATGACGAAAGCTCCGGATATTGTGAAGACTATTTTTCCCTTAGGCGCAGTTTATACAAAAGCTTTTCAGGAGAATAAAGAGTATCAGCGCAATATAAGGAAAACAAGACTTAGCATGAAGATAACTCTTATTATAGTCGGAGTAGAGCTTGTACTTGGAATAGCTGTAGGACTTTTTATGATGGTTCTTTTCCCGGATATTAGAAATATGTTCGTAAATGGAATTGAAAGAAGAGAGAACATTGAAGCACGGATGAGGCAGGAAGAGGGTTCTGATGCTATATTAACTGGTGATACTACAGAAAATCAAGAAGGAATTGAGGCAGTTGACTCAGAAAATTCCGGTACTGCAACGGATGAGATGGTTGCTGAGATCAATAATATCGAGTTTAGATGGGATGAAGCTGCTATCGGTTTTGATTTCAAGATGATTCTTTTGATGCTCTGCGTCGGTGTGCCAATGGCTGCATTTGCTAATTTCTTTACCAAGGTATACATCGGCGGCCCTATCGGTCGGATGTCAGATTTTATGTATGAATTTGCAAATGCAGGTGACGACAAGAAGCTTGAGACAGGAAGAAAAATTGATAAAATGACGGTAAAAACCAATGATGAAATTCAGGTCCTTCATCAGTCAATGGTTACTACTGTTCATTCAATTGAAGAATATATCAACAGGATCAAGGAAGAGCAGGAGCTGGAAAAAGAACTTGAGGTTGCTCAGAAAGCAAGCGAAGCAAAGTCTTCTTTTCTTTCCAATATGTCCCACGAGATCAGGACTCCTATTAACGCTGTTCTTGGTATGAATGAGATGATACTTAGAGAAGCTACGGATGAGCAGATCCTTGAGTATGCAAATAATGTCAAGAGCGCAGGAAATTCGCTGCTTGGAATCATTAACGATATATTGGATTTTAGCAAAATTGAAGCAGGAAAGATGGATATTCTGCCTGTGGAATATCATATTGGTTCCACGATAAACGACCTGATAAACATGGTGGCGTCCAAAGCGGAAGAAAAGGGACTAAAGCTAGAGGTCAATGTTGATGAGAATCTGCCCATAAAACTCATAGGCGATGAGATAAGGATAAAGCAGTGTGTCACAAACGTTCTTTCAAATGCGGTGAAGTACACTGAAACCGGGACTGTTACTCTGGATATTACCTATCGAAAGGAAGATGACGAGAGTGCGTATATAAGATACCGTGTTGTTGACACGGGAATCGGAATAAAAGAAGAAGACCTTAAAAAGCTTTATTCACCGTTTGAGAGGATTGAGGAGATCAGAAATCGTTCCATTGAGGGAACGGGACTTGGAATGAGCATTGTAAAAAAACTTCTGGCGCTTATGGATACAAAACTTGAAGTGTCTAGTGTCTATGGGCAGGGGAGCGATTTTTCTTTTGAAGTAAAGCAGAAGGTCATTTCATGGGAGCCTATCGGCGATTTTAAGAAGAAGTACAAAGAGTATCTTGCCAGTGCAAAGAAGTATAAAGAAAAATTTACAGCGCCTGAGGCAAGGATTCTTGTGGTTGACGATACGCCGATGAATCTTACTGTTGTTAAAGGCCTTTTGAAGGCAACGAAGATAGAGGTTGATACTGCGGAAAGTGGTTTTGAGACAATTGATAAGATTAAAGAAAATAAGTACGACTGCATTTTTATCGACCATAGAATGCCAGAGATGGATGGAATTGAGACGCTCGAAGCGATGAAAAGGCTTGAAGAAAATCTTAATAAGAATGTTCCGTGTATTGCCCTTACGGCTAATGCCGGTTCAACTGCCAGGGATGATTATAAGGCAGCAGGGTTTGACGATTATCTTTCAAAGCCTGTAAACGGCGAGACGATGGAAGAGATGCTTTGTCAATATCTTCCTAAGGAGAAGATTCTTTTTGCGGGAGAAACAGAAAATGGAGATGCAGACGAAGAGACAAATAAAGCTGGTGAAATAATTGATGAAAAAGACAAGGATGTCTTAGAAAGGCTTAAAAATATTGATCTTAAAGAAGCTGAGAAAAATTGCGGTGACAGGGAAGTTCTTTTGAATGTGGTAAAAGAGTTTTATATCGCAATTGATTCGAAGGCTGATAACATTGAAAGATTCGAGCGGGAACAGGATTATAGAAATTATACGGTTGCAGTACATGCTCTTAAGAGTTCGGCGCGTCTTATTGGGGCAATGGAGTTGTCGAGGCAGGCTGAGTTTTTGGAGAAGTGTGGTAATGAAGAGAATGAGGCTGAGATTAAGGATAGGACACCGGCGCTTTTAGAGCTTTATAGACAGTATAAAGAGAATCTTGCGCCTATAAATGAGGATGAGGAAAAAGAAAACCTGCCGCTTATAGCGGTGGATGAGCTTGAAAGTGCATTTTCCGGGATGAAAGAGCTTATAGAAGCCTATGACTTTGACTCGGCAGAAGGAATTTTTGAGATGCTTAAGTCATATAAAATACCGGAGCAGTTTAAAGAAAAATATGATAAGGTAAGGCTTCTGATAGCGGCAGTTGACAGAGAGGGGCTCCTTGAAATTCTGTAATATAATCTGAAAACTCTTAAAATAGCAAGAAAAATGAATATTCTCACAAGGAGTGATTGGTTTGAGAGGCTGATTTGGGCTATAGTTATTCATTGTAAATAACTATAGTCCATTTTTTATTGGAGGGTATGATGAGGAAAAAGAGTTTAATTATCGGGGTGATTGCGCTTTCTCTTTTATGCGGATGCGCAAAAGAAACTTCAGTTGAAACCGTACAGGAAACTGAAGTGGCAGCAGAGGTAGAGAGTTCTGAAAGCACAGAGCAGACTTCGGAAGAAACAAAAGAAGAGCAGGCTTCAGAAACAGAGGCAGCAGCTAAAGAAGAAAGTACAGAAGCTGAATCTGACAAAGCAGAGGATGATGTTGCACTAAAAGATCTTTGCAGTGATTATTTTACTTTGGGAGTTGGTATCAATGGAAGTACATTGGAAAACCAGACTCTCAATATTCCACAGTATATGGACTTATCCAAAAAGCATTTTAACAGCTGCACTATGACAAACTTAATGAAGAGTGGTTATATTCTTGATCAGATGGGATCTCAGGAAAATCTTAAAAATGGCGATGCAAGTCCTGCTCTTTCATTTTATTCTATCGATCCTACACTTGAATGGTGCAAGGAAAATGGCATGAAGATGCGCGGACACACACTGGTATGGCACACACAGGCACCTGAATGGTTCTTTAGAGAAGGCTATAAGGACGATGGAGAATATGTTGACAAAGAGACAATGCTTGCAAGAATGGAAAGCTACATTAAGCAGCTTCTTGAGCATGTTCAGGAAAACTATCCCGGAGTAATCTACTGCTGGGATGTTGTAAATGAAGCAGTTGATCCTGACAGCGCTGATCCTGAGACTGACTTTATGTGCAGAATGAAGCTTGGCGATGCTCCAAATCCATGGTATGAGACAATTGGTCCTGACTATGTTGAGATGGCATTTACTTATGCAAGAAAATATGCTGACAGTGATGTAAAGCTTTTTTACAATGACTACAATACCTATCAGGCACCAAAGACACAGTCCATCTATAATCTTTGCAAAGCGCTCAAGGAAAAAGGACTTATCGATGGAATCGGAATGCAGGGATATTGGGGGATTGATTACCCATCGGAAACCATGATAGAATCTGCTATAAGAAAATTTGCTGAACTTGAGCTTGAAATTCATGTTACAGAGCTTTCAATCGGTGTTGATACGGAAACTGAAGCACAGTTTAATAAACAGGCAGAAAAGTATGGCAAGGTCTTTGAGATGTTCCACAAGCTGGATACACAGGCAGGAGGACCTGCTAACATTACTAATGTGACTGTTTTTGGACTTGTTGATCATTATCGTGAAGGTGATACGACAAATACTCGTCTGTTTGACAAGAATTATGAGCCAAAGCCGGCATTTTACAAAATTAAAGAGGTTATGGAAGGCTATGGAAAAGCTGAGTGAGCAAGTGATTTTTGCGTAGCTTCCAAAGAGGAGAAAAGCGTTTTTTAACGCTTTTCTTTACATAAACCGGAAATAATGGAGGAGAGGTATGATCAACGAGAACTACAAAAGTATGCTTTCAGCTAAATCAGTTATAAGGGAACTTTCTGAATATGCCACAGCAAGAGGCAAAGAAATCGGTTATGAAAATGTATTTGATTTCAGCCTTGGTAACCCCAGTGTTGCTGTTCCGCAGGAATTTACCGATGAAATGATAAGACTCCTTGAAACTGAGGATACTATGACACTTCACGGCTACACGCCAAGCTTGGGAAATCCTTTGTATAAAGAAAATATTGCAAAGTCTCTTAACGAGCGTTTTGGCATGAACTACGGACCTGAGCATATATTCCCGACAACCGGCGCGGCAGGAGCTATTTCACATGCAGTTCGCGCAGTGACAAAGCCCGGGGATGAAGTTCTTACCTTTGCTCCTTATTTCCCTGAATATGGACCATATATCACGGGAGCAGGACTCAAACTCAGTGTTGTTCCTGCTGATCCAAGTTCTTTTCAGATAAACTTCGATAAGTTCCTGGAGATGCTTAATAAAGATGTGATGGCAGTTCTTATCAATACGCCAAATAATCCTTCAGGAGTTGCTTATTCTACAGAGACTTTAAAGAGACTTTCAGAAGTTTTGACAGCTAAGTCAGAAGAATATGGCCATACTATTTATCTTCTCTCAGATGAGCCATACAGAGAAATTGTATTTGCAGGAGCGGATGCGCCATATGTTTCCAAGTTCTATCCTCATACGCTTAGCTGCTATTCTTTCTCCAAATCTTTATCTTTACCCGGAGAAAGAATCGGATATGTAGCGGTTAATCCTGCCTGTGAGGGCGCAGAATTCATAGTTCCTATGTGCGGACAGATCTCAAGAGGAACAGGGCACAACTGTCCTCCTTCAATAATTCAGCAGGCTGTTGCAAAGGTTTGCTCTCTTACTGCTGATCTTTCTGTATATGAAACTAATATGAATATAATTTACGATACCCTGGTTGAACTTGGATTTACAGTTGTTAAACCCGGCGGAACATTCTATATTATGCCTAAGGCTTTGGAAGAGAGTTCAATAGAATTCTGCAAAAAAGCTAAGGACTATGATCTTATCTTTGTCCCTGCCGATGGTTTTGGAGCACCCGGCTTCTTCAGAATGGCTTATTGCATTGATACAGAAAAAGTTCAGCGTGCAATGGGCAGACTTAGGGAGTTTGTAAAAGAGGTGTACAAAAAAACCGCTTGATTAACGGATTAATTATGCCTTTTTAATCAAGAATGCGTTGACAATGCGGATTAATAAGAGTAAACTCTATTTCGTAAATTACTTTATTGTTTTAATGAGCTACATAAATCAATTGTGATTTTATTTTGAGGAGGAGAAAGAAAAATGGCCGAGAAAAAGAAGACAGAAGCAGTTGTTAAGCCTGTTGTTGCTGAGAAAGCACCTGTAGCTTCTGAGGCTAAGAAGGCAGATGCTCCTAAGAAGGCACCTGTTAAAAAGGCAGAAGAACCTGCAGCAAAGAAGTCACCTGCAAAGAAGGCTGCACCTAAGAAGGAAGAAAAGGAAGTAGCTAAGAAGGAAACTAAGACTGCAACAAAGAAGGCACCTGCTAAGAAGGAAGAGAGCGCAGCTGTTAAGACAAATATTGTTCTTCAGTTTGCAGATAAGAGTGTTACATATGATACACTTTTAGAGAACGCTCAGAATGTATGTCAGTATGATATGGGTAAGAATCCTGCTGATGTTAAGAAGCTTGATCTCTATGTAAAACCTGAAGAGAATACAGTTTACTTTGTAGTAAATGATGAAGAGAATGGAAGCTATTCATTATAATCCGTTGTCTAAGTTTTTAAATCTAATATGAAAAAATGCAATGCCCTGGCCAAAGGGAGTTTTATTTCTTTGGTCAGGGCATTTTATTGAATAGGAAATTACTATTAATACATATTTTATAAAATGTAAGGTTGACATGAGATGTTTAGAGTGATATTTTATGTTACAGAAGATATTAGCACTCGATTTGAGTGAGTGCTAACACTTCAAAAACACCATTCCAATGAATTTAACCGGTGAATACAGAGGAAGGGCTTTATGGAGTTAGACGAGAGAAAAAGAAAAATACTTCATGCTATAGTTAAGAATTACCTGGAAACAGGTGAGCCTGTAGGAAGCAGAACAATTTCCAAGTACACAGATCTTAATCTTAGTTCAGCAACAATCAGAAATGAGATGGCAGACCTTGAGGAAATGGGACTTATATTACAGCCACATACCTCAGCAGGACGTATCCCTTCAGATCAGGGCTACAGAGTATATGTGGACGAAATGCTTCGTGATAAAGAGCAGGAAGTTGAGAATATGAAGGAAATGCTTCTTGATAAAGAAGAGAAGCTTGAGAATCTGCTTAAGCAGGTGGCTAAGACTCTTGCGGTTGATACAAACTATGCAACTATGATATCAGCTCCGCAGATCAGGAAGAACAAACTCAAATTCATACAGATATCCAAGGTGGATAACGAACATCTTCTGGCGACGATTGTTATTGAAGGGAATGTAATAAAGAATAAGATCATTCCTGTAGATGAAGTTTTGGATGATGCAACGATGCTCAAGCTGAACATCCTGATGAATACAAGACTGGATGGGCTTGCAGTTGAAGATATAAATCTTGGTCTCATTGCAGCAGTTAAGCAGGAGGCAGGAATCCACAGTGAGATCATAGGAAATGTGATCGATGCGGCAGCAGAATCAATTACAGCCGATGAAGATTTACAGATTTATACAAGCGGTACGATGAACATTTTTAAGTATCCTGAGCTTACAGATAGCAGTAAGGCGAGTGAGCTTATCAGTACCTTTGAAGATACGAAAGATCTTTCAAGTATTGTAGAAGATACGCTTTCAGCTGACGGTGAGCAGACCGGAATTCAGGTCTACATCGGAAATGAAACTCCGGTTCAGGCTATGAAGGATTGCAGTGTTGTAACAGCAACCTATGAGCTTGGAGATGGAATGAAGGGTACGGTTGGTATCATCGGACCTAAGAGAATGGACTATGACAAGGTTATTACAACTTTAAAGAATATGAGACATGCGCTTGATGATCTTTATAAAAAAGGATAGCGCATAAGTAATGTATTTAGGCAGGAGGCATAAGTTTTGAGTAATACAGATAAGAAGACGGTTAGTGAGAAAGATAAAGAGGTTCTTGAGAATATAATGGAAGAACTTGAACAGGAAGCTAAGGAAAAGGCTGAAGAGAACGCTGAGAAGAAAGAAGCGGAGGCTGATGTTCAGGCAGAGGAAGAAAAAACTGAAGAAGCTGCAGAAAATGCAGAGGCTAAGGATACTTCCGAAGATGAACAGAGCGAAGAAAACTCTGATGACCAGAAAGAGTCCAAGAAGAAACCATTTTTTGCCAAGAAAGATAAGAAAGACCCTCTTAAAGAAAAAGTTGATGAACTCAATGACCGTGTAATGAGACAGATGGCTGAGTTTGATAACTACAGAAAGAGAACAGACAAGGAAAAGGCTCAGATGTTTGAACAGGGACAGAGCAGTATCCTTGAGAAGCTCCTTCCGGTTATAGATAATTTTGAAAGAGGCCTGGCAGCAGTTCCTGAAGCAGAAAAAGATGGAGCTTTTGCAGATGGCATGAACAAGATTTACAAACAGCTGATAACTGAAATGGAAAATCTTGGCGTAACCCCGATTGAAGCTGTGGGAAAAGAATTTGATCCTAACCTTCACAATGCAGTAATGCAGGTTGAAAGTGGCGATTATGAAGAAGGAATCATTGCACAGGAACTTCAAAAGGGATATAAATTCCACGATACTGTACTAAGACATAGTATGGTAGCTGTTGCAAAATAATAGATATAGAGTTTAAGTATTTAATGTTAATTTGAAAGATTAATGGAGGAAAATAAAATGAGTAAGATTATTGGTATCGACTTAGGTACAACTAATAGCTGCGTAGCAGTTATGGAAGGTGGTAAGCCCACTGTTATCGCTAATGCAGAAGGTGCAAGAACAACACCTTCAATCGTTGCTTTTACAAAGAATGGTGAGAGAATAGTTGGTGAACCTGCTAAGCGTCAGGCTGTAACAAATGCAGACAATACTATCTCTTCAATCAAGAGAGATATGGGTACAGATCGCGGCCGTACAATCGACGGCAAGAAATATTCACCTCAGCAGATTTCTGCTATGATCCTTCAGAAGCTTAAGGCTGATGCAGAGCAGTATCTTGGTGAAAAGGTTTCAGAGGCAGTTATCACTGTTCCTGCTTACTTCAATGATGCACAGCGTCAGGCAACAAAGGATGCAGGTAAGATTGCAGGTCTTGAGGTAAAGAGAATTATCAACGAGCCTACAGCAGCAGCTCTTGCATATGGACTTGATAACGAAAAAGAGCAGAAGATCATGGTTTATGACCTTGGTGGTGGTACATTCGATGTATCAATCATTGAGATTGGTGACGGTGTTATCGAAGTTCTTTCAACAAACGGTGATACACACCTTGGTGGTGATGACTTCGACCAGGCTATCATTAACTGGATGGTTCAGGATTTCAAGAACAAAGAAGGCGTAGATCTTTCAGGCGATAAGATGGCTATGCAGAGACTTAAGGAAGCTGCAGAGAAGGCTAAGAAGGAACTTTCTTCTTCTACAACAACTAACATCAACCTTCCTTTCATATCAGCAGGAGCTGATGGCCCTAAGCACTTCGATGTTGACCTTACAAGAGCTAAGTTTGAAGAGCTTATCCATGACCTTGTAGAGAGAACAGCAATCCCTGTTCAGAATGCTATGAAGGATGCAGGCCTTACAAATTCAGATATCGGCAAGGTTCTCCTTGTTGGTGGTTCAACACGTGTTCCTTGCGTAGTTGAAAAGGTTAAACAGCTTACAGGACATGAGCCTTCAAAGAACCTTAACCCTGATGAGTGCGTAGCTATCGGTGCTTCTATCCAGGGTGGTAAGCTTGCAGGAGATGCAGGCGCAGGTGACATCCTTCTTCTTGATGTAACACCTCTTTCACTTTCAATCGAGACAATGGGTGGTGTTGCTACAAGACTTATCGAGCGTAACACAACAATCCCTACAAAGAAGAGCCAGGTATTCTCAACAGCTGCAGATAATCAGACAGCAGTAGATATCAATGTCCTTCAGGGTGAGAGACAGTTCGCCAAGGATAACAAGTCACTTGGACAGTTCAGACTTGATGGAATCCCTCCAGCAATGAGAGGAGTACCTCAGATCGAAGTTACATTCGATATTGATGCAAATGGTATTGTTAATGTTTCTGCTAAGGACCTTGGAACAGGTAAGGAACAGCACATTACAATCACAGCTGGTTCTAACATGTCAGATGAGGATATCGATAAGGCTGTAAAAGAGGCTCAGGAGTATGAGGCTCAGGATAAGAAGCGTAAAGAAGGAATTGATGCAAGAAACGATGCAGATGCATTTGTATTCCAGACAGAAAAAGCTCTTCAGGAAGTTGGAGATAAGATTGACGCTTCTCAGAAACAGACTGTTGAAGATGATATCAAAGCTCTTAAAGAAACACTTGAGCAGACAAAGGACAAGGAACTTTCAGATAGCGAGATAGATTCACTTAAGAGCCAGAAAGAAAAGCTTATGAACGACGCTCAGGCACTCTTTGCAAAGATGTATGAGAATGTTCAGGGCGCAGCAGGCCAGGGACCTAACATGGGTGCCGGCGCAGGTCCTGATATGGGCGGTGCTTCTGCAGGAAGCTCATCAAATAACGACGACGTAGTAGATGGTGACTACAGAGAAGTTTAATATTGAAATGAAATAAAGCAGTGTTATAATTGGATAGCCAGACGATTTATTTCGCCTGGCTATTCAGAGCATATAACTATTACAGGAAATATTAGTTGATAGTTTTAAAGGAGTATTATGGCTGAACAGAAGCGCGATTATTATGAAGTCCTTGGTGTCAGCAAAGGCGCCAGCGAGGATGAGATAAAAAAAGCATACAGGGTGCTTGCTAAGAAATACCATCCGGATATGAACCCAGGCGATCAGTCTGCTGCAGATAAATTTAAGGAGGCATCTGAAGCATATGCAGTCTTGAGTGATCCTGAGAAGAGACGTCAGTATGATCAATTTGGTCATGCAGCATTTGATGGTGGTGCCGGTGGATTTGGCGGCGGATTTGACTTTAACGGAGCTGATTTTGGCGACATCTTTGGTGATATCTTTGGAGACTTTTTCGGTGGCGGAAGATCAAGAGGCGGCGCAAGGACAGGCCCTTCAAAGGGAGCTAACTTAAGAGCCAGTGTTAGAATTACATTTCTTGAAGCTGTTTTTGGCTGTGAGAAGGAACTTGAGCTTACAATCAAAGATCCATGCCCTACCTGTCACGGAACAGGTGCTAAGCCCGGTACATCTGCTCAGACATGTACTAAGTGTGGTGGTAAAGGTCAGATTGTTTATACACAGCAGTCTTTCTTTGGCACTGTGAGAAATGTGCAGACTTGTCCGGAATGTGGCGGAACAGGTAAGGTTATCAAGGATAAATGTACTGATTGCCATGGTACAGGATATATTGCCAGCAGAAAGAAGATAAAAGTTACAATTCCTGCAGGTATAGATAATGGCCAGAGCGTAAGAATAAGAGATAAGGGTGAACCCGGTGTCAATGGTGGACCAAGAGGAGATCTTTTGGTAGAAGTTATTGTTTCAGATCATCCTATATTCCAGAGAGAAGGATATGACATCTATTCTGTAGTGCCTATGTCATTTGCAATTGCTACTCTAGGTGGAACAGTAATCATTGATACAGTTGACGGTAAGGTTGCTTATGATGTTAAGCCCGGAACTCAGACAGATACAAGAGTAAGACTTCGTGGTAAAGGTGTTCCTTCACTTAGGGATAAGGATACTAGAGGTGATCATTACGTAACACTTGTTGTTCAGATTCCTGAGAAGATTTCCAAGGAAGCAAAAGAGCTTCTTAAGCAGTTTGATGAGAAGACAGGTGATTCTTTGGGAGCTGCTGACAGAGTGCTTGGAAATGATGATAAAGGGCCTAACGATGGCGGCGGAAAGAAGAAAAAGTCATTCTGGAAATGAAAATAAGTAAACATGATGCCAAGATGAAATGAATTTGTTTTATCTGCGCTGTTACCTGTAAATATTTAAATCGAAGGAGGGTCTCCTTTATACGCTGTTCGTTGCAGCTGACCATCCTTCGATTTTTCTGTTTTGAAAGAGATAATAAGTTTACTGTTTATGCAGAAATGATTTAAGATATTAAGCAAATTATTATAAAATTACTCTTTTTTAATTAGCATATTGACTTTATATGTGATATACTTCCTTCGCTAGAAATGTTTTTTGTTGTGAATATGAGGACGATAATATGAAGTGGATGAGATTTAGAGTCAGAACCAACGAGGAATCAGAAGATATTATTGTAAGTTATTTAGAAGATATAGGACTTGAGGGAGCACAGATTGAAGATAATGCTCCACTTTCTGCAGCGGATAAAGAGCAGATGTTTATTGATGCGCCAGAGCTTGAGCCTGATGAGAAGGATACAGGTATAGATAGTGGAGTAGCATATCTTAATTTCTTTCTGGAAATTGATGATGAGAACATGCTTACTGTAGAACTTCCAGGTGAAGATGGAGAAAATATTAAAGTCAGGAAGACGCCGGAAGAAATACAGCTTGAGATAAAAGAAAAGCTTGATGAACTTAGAAGCTTTTCTGATATAGGTGATGGAACAATTTCAGTTGACGTCACTGAAGATATAGATTGGATAAATAACTGGAAACAGTACTTTCATAAGTTTTATATAGATGACATTCTTGTTATTCCTTCATGGGAAAAGGAAAGCAAAGAGGATGAGGCTAAAGCTGAGATGGTTCTTCATATTGATCCCGGCACAGCTTTTGGCACAGGAATGCATGAGACTACGCAGCTTTGCATTAGAATGCTTAAAAAATATGTGAATTCAGACACTGAGCTTTTGGATGTTGGAACAGGAAGCGGAGTTCTTTCTATCCTTGCGCTGATGTTTGGCGCGAAGCATGCTGTTGGCACTGACCTTGATAAGTGCGCGGTTCCAGCTGTCAAAGAAAATATGGAGAATAACGGTATTTCTACTGATAAGTTCGAAATGATGATCGGGAATATCATAGACGATAAATCTGTTCAGGATAAAGTTGGATATGATAAATATGATATCGTTGTGGCAAATATTCTTGCAAATGTATTGGTTCCGCTTACACCTGTAATTTTGAATCAGCTTAAAAAAGGCGGAATCTATATTACATCCGGAATTATCAATACCAAGGAAGAAGAAGTTAAAAAGGCACATCTTGATGCTGGACTTGAAATACTGGAGATTCATCATCAGGGCGACTGGGTATCCATTACTTCGAGGAAAAACTGATGTATCATTTTTTTGTGGATAATTCGCAGATATCTGCGGATTATAAGAACGTTGAGATTGTAGGGGATGACTATAATCATATTGTGAATGTTCTTCGCATGAAAAGGGGAGAACAGTTTTCTGTCAGCATACGTGACGATGCTGATGGGAAGGAAATCTTTTATGAGATAGAAGATATTGGTGATAGCGCAGTTACGGGCAAACTTTGTTTTATCGAAGAGTTTGGAAATGAACTGCCTTCGAAGATATATCTTTTCCAGGGACTTCCTAAAGTTGATAAAATGGAGCTTATTATTCAAAAGGCAGTTGAGCTAGGGGCATTTCAGATAATACCGATGGCGACCAAGAGATGTGTTGTTAAGCTCGATGAAAAGAAGGCTCCGGCAAAAGTAAAACGCTGGCAGGCTATATCAGAAGCTGCCGCTAAGCAGAGTAAGCGTGCTATCATTCCTGAGGTTACTATGCCTATGACTATGAAGCAGGCAGTTGAATTTGCAAAGGATATGGAAGTTAAGATCATTCCGTATGAAAATGCAAAGGGGATGGAAGCAACAAAAGAGATCATAGAAAACATAAAGCCGGGGCAGAGAATTGCTGTTTTTATAGGACCGGAAGGCGGATTTTCGGAACAGGAAATCGAGCTTTGCAATGAAAATGGTATAAAGCCGATTACTCTTGGAAAGAGAATCCTAAGGACAGAGACAGCAGGCTTTACGATTATTTCGTGGCTTATGTATCATTTGGAATTGTTATGATTTTTCATATGTTACGTGGGATTGCGAGAATGAATTGTGCAGAACAATACGTGACATCATATTTGATATGTAGATTATTATTTTTTAGGTGGATGAAGTGGAAGCATATTTAGATAACTCAGCAACAACCAGGGCATTTGATGAGGTTGCAAAGGCAGTTGCTGATACAATGACTTTAGAATACGGAAATGCATCAAGTGTGCATCATATGGGCACAATTTCTGCTGACAGAATAGCAGATGCCAGGGAAATTATTGCAGATACATTAAAAGTTGACCCGCAGGAGATTCTTTTTACATCAGGTGGAACAGAATCAGATAATCTTGCTATTATCGGAGTTGCGAGAGCGAACAAATGGCGTGGAAAACATATAATAACAACTGCTATTGAACATCCTGCAATACTGGAGTCTGTGGGATATTTACAGAAGGACGGCTTTGAAGTGACACTTCTTCCTGTGGATAATCAGGGAATTGTGGATATTAATGAGCTTAAGGCAGCTATCAGACCTGATACTATCCTAGTTTCTATGATGCTTGTAAATAATGAAATAGGTGCAATTGAACCTGTTGAAGAAGCGGGAAAGATTATAAAGGCAATGAATCCTGATACCTATTTCCATGTAGACGCTGTTCAGGGTTACGGCAAGGTTTTAATAAGACCGAGAACTATGAATATTGATCTTTTGTCGGTGAGTGGACATAAGATACATGGACCTAAAGGAATCGGATTTTTATATATTAAAAAGGGCACAAAGATTGTTCCTATCTGTTATGGTGGTGGACAGCAGAAGGGAATGCGCTCAGGAACAGAAAATGTTCCCGGTATTGTTGGACTTTCTGTTGCTGCTAAAAAGTGTTATGAAGACTTTGACAATCATATCAGAGATTTATATAATCTGAAAAAGTATCTTGTGGATTCTTTAAACGAGCGTCTGACTGATATAAAGATAAATGGACCTGAATGTGAAAAGGGAGCGCCACATATTGTTAGCCTCTCTATAAAAGGACTTGCCGCTGAAACCGTGCTTAATATGCTTAGCAGCAAAGGGATATATGTTTCTGCCGGAAGTGCCTGCACATCAAATAATCCGCATGTGTCTGACACGCTTAAGGCAATAGGACTTGATAAGAGTCTTTTGGAATCTACTATAAGGATAAGCATGTCATTTTTGACAACCAGGGAAGAAATAGATTATCTTTTGGATACACTTTGCGCACAGGTTGATACAATGAGGAAATTCTATCATCATTGATTTTGGGTAGTGCAGGACCGGAAAATAAATGAGTTACTAGCTACGACGATTGACGACAACGAATCAAATATACAAATTGATAGTATGGTCCAGTTTATTTTAGAGTGAGTAGTTATTATTATATTTTTGGCGTCTATAGTTGAAAGGGGTATATATGCAGTATCATGCTTTTATAATTAAATATGCAGAAATCGGAGTTAAAGGAAAAAACAGATATATATTCGAGGAAGCTTTGGTCAGACAGATAGAGAGAGTGCTTTCAAAGTGCGACGGAACCTTTAAGGTGTCCAGAGTTGCAGGAAGAATATATATTGAGGCAGAGGGCTTTGACTTCAATGAAACTGTGGATAAACTTGGCACTGTATTTGGAATTACCGGAATATGCCCTGCAGTGACAATTAACAGGGATGGAGATAATCACCTTCCTGATATAGATGGCGTGGCAAAGGCAGTAATAGACTTTATTGACGGAGTATATCCTGATAAGCACAAGACCTTTAAAGTCAAAGTTAGAAGAGTAGATAAGAGCTATCCTTTTGATTCGATGGAAATGGCTGCAGAACTTGGAGCGAGGATTTTGGATGCCTTTGATGAAATGAAGGTGGATGTACATAATCCTGAGATTCTGCTAAATGTTGAACTTAGAGAAAAGCTTAATATCTTCTCTGAGATTATACCGGGACCAGGCGGAATGCCGATTGGAACAGCGGGTAAGGCAATGCTTTTGTTATCAGGCGGAATAGATTCTCCTGTTGCCGGATATATGGTTGCTAAAAGAGGTGTGGATATTGAGGCTGTTTATTTTAATGCGCCGCCATATACTAGCGAAAAGGCAAAGCAGAAGGTAGTTGATCTTGCAAAAGTAATTTCAAAGTACACTGGCCATGTAAAGCTTCACGTAATCAACTTTACGGATATTCAAATGTACATATATGAGAAGTGTCCACATGATGAGCTTACGATAATTATGAGACGTTACATGATGAAGATAGCGGATAAGCTCGCAGGGGATGCAGGATGCATGGGACTTATTACCGGGGAAAGCATTGGTCAGGTGGCTTCACAGACTATGCAGAGCCTTATGTGCACAGGAGAAGTGGTTACAGATATGCCTGTCTACAGACCTCTTATAGCTTTTGATAAGCAGGATATAGTTGACGTTTCGGTTAAAATTGATGCTTATGAGACATCTATTTTACCTTATGAGGATTGCTGTACTATTTTCGTTGCTAAACATCCTGTAACAAAGCCAAGACTTGATATAATCAAAAAGCATGAGGAACTGCTTAGCGAAAAGATTGACGAGCTTGTTCAGACAGCGCTTGATACAGACGAGATCATCGAGGTTTGATATAGATTTAAAGTGTTTTTAAATCTGAGCATAAAAAGACCATCTTAATCAAGAAAATTAAGATGGTCTATAATAATCTTTTTGATGGATCTAATCCTTAAGATTAGATCATGTAAGGCTTTAATACTTCAACAACCTCATCTGCGCCGTCTTCTGCATGGATATTGAGATCGATTGGCTTAGAGAGATCCAATGAGAAAATACCCATAATAGACTTAGCATCGATAACGTATCTTCCTGAAACGAGATCGAAATCATAATCAAACTTCGTAATATCGTTTACAAAAGATTTAACCTTATCGATAGAATTTAAAGAAATTTTAACGGTCTTCATTGGTCAAATACCTCCTTCTTTTCTTTATAGTAAACGTAGAAAAGGTAAAAGTCAATGACCTATGGAGCAAAATATTAATCAGGTAAAGATAGCGCAAGTTGTTCTAAAAGAACTAAAGTTAACGGATAATCGAAAATTATTTGTGAATTAATTACAAAGTAAAATAATTGTAACGGCAATATAGCAAAGAAAACGAATATTTTTTATTAAATATTTAATTAAATGAATAGGAAATATGAGCGATATGCCGTTTGTTATCAGTATAGTGGGAAAACAAAAATGTTAGAGAATATGCCAAATAATATTACCGGGCTTCGCGTAGCGATGCACAATCTTGGATGTAAAGTAAACAGTTATGAGATGGATGTAATGGGAATCAAGCTTAAAGAAGCAGGATGCATTATAGTTCCTTTTACAGAAGAAGCAGACATTTACATTATAAATACCTGTACAGTTACCAATATTGCTGACAGAAAATCCAGACAGATGCTTCACAAGGCGAAAAAAGAAAATCCCGGAGCTGTTGTTGTGGCTGTTGGATGCTATGTGGAAACAGGCATGGATGGCGTTAAAAAGGATGAGTGTATAGATCTTGCTGTGGGCAATAATAAAAAATCTGAGATTGTCGACATTCTTAATTCCTTTTTTGAAGCAAGAGCGGATTTTGATGACAAAACACTTGGTGGCAAGTCAGTGATTGATATCAATAAGACTCATGAATACGAAAGTATGACTTTATCTGAGCTTCCTGAACACACAAGGGCTTATATAAAGATTCAGGATGGATGCAATCAGTTCTGTACTTATTGTGTTATTCCTTATGCAAGAGGAAGAGTCAGAAGCCGTGATGAGAAAGAAATAATTGAAGAAATAAAGGGACTTATTCAGAAAGGCTGTAAAGAAGTTGTTTTGACCGGGATTCATATCAGTTCTTACGGAGTTGATAAGGGTGAGTCAAGGCTTGTTGAACTTATTGAAAGCATAAATGACCTTTCCGGAATCGAAAGAATAAGAATAAGTTCTCTGGAACCAAGAATCATCACTCCGGAAAATACTAAAAGACTTGCTGCGGTTAGTAAACTGTGCCCGCATTTTCATCTTTCCCTGCAGAGTGGATCAAATTCTGTGCTTAAGCGAATGAACAGACATTATACGGCAGAGGAATTTAAAGAAGGCGTAAGGCTTCTTAGAGAGGCTTTTGACAGACCGGCGATTACTACGGATATTATTGTTGGATTTCCTGGGGAGACAAAAGAAGAATTTGATGAGTGCTGTCAGTTTGCAAGAGATATAGATTTTTACGAAATGCATGTATTTAAGTATTCACCTAGAAAAGGAACTGTTGCGGCTGAGATGAAGGAACAGCTGACTGATAGGGAAAAATCCGAGAGAAGTGATGTCCTTATCGATATGTCAAAAGCGCAGTCTGAATGTTACAGAAATTCATTTATAGGTGAGAAAGTTGGAATCCTTTGGGAAGACAGTGAGGAAATCAAAGGAAGAAAATATATGATCGGTCTTACTGACAGATATGTCAGAGTTGCTGTTTCAGAGGACGATCTCCGTTTTGATAATGCAGTGTCCGGGACGATAACCCATGAGATAGTCAAAGGATTTCTTAATGCCGATACATTGCTTATTTAAGGTGCTTAGTGTAAAATTAGGGGTAGAGCATTTGGTGATTTTATGAATTCTCATTTGATTATATAAACTATTGTCTATAGAGGAGAAGGCTATGGCAGATCAGGATTTAGGAAATACCCAATATTTTAAAGTAGAAGTTGAACCGGAAACGGGTGTGAAAAAAGTTCTTTCAGTGGTTTATGATGCTCTTTTGGAGAAGGGCTATAATCCTGTGAACCAGATTGTTGGATACATTATGTCCGGAGATCCTACTTATATCACAAGTCATCAGGGGGCAAGGAGCCTTATAATGAAGGTTGAGAGAGATGAACTTGTTGAGGAGATGCTTACAGAGTACATTAAGAGTAACGGCTGGGCTCGTAAGTAATAAGTGATGTGGGGGTGAAACATTAATATGGGGACATCCCTGATATCATGGAAGGAATTTTGAAATGCGAATAATGGGGCTTGATTACGGCTCAAGGACAGTAGGTGTTGCTATTAGTGATGAACTTTTACTTACTGCTCAGGGGAAAGAAATAATCCGTAGAAAAGAAGAAAACAAGCTTAGAAAAACACTAGCGCGCATAGAGGAGCTTATTCAGGAGTATGGGGTAGAGAAGATTGTTTTGGGGCTTCCGCTCAATATGGATGAGTCGATTTCTGAGCGCTCAGAGTTATGCCTTGAGTTCAAAGAAAAGATAGAAAGACGAACAGGACTTCCCGTAATAATGTGGGATGAGCGGCTTACAACTGTAGAAGCTGACGAAATAATGGATGAAGCTGGAATCAGAGGCAAACAGCGTAAAGAATATGTGGACATGATTGCAGCGCAGATAATTCTTCAGGATTATCTGGATAACAGAGACAAAGCCTAAAGAAAGGCTGATGGTGGTAGATTTGGAAAAAATATATTTTAGTCCGGACGGAGAAGAACCGGTAGAATTTTATTGTTTGGAACAGACAGTTATAGGTGCAAAAACGTACCTTTTAGTTACTGATGAAGAAGATGGCGACGGAGAGGCGCTTATTTTGCGTGACGACTCCGGAAAAGAAGACGAGCAGGCGCTTTACGTGATTGTGGATGATGACCGGGAACTTGATGCAGTTGCCGGTGTATTCCGTAAGCTCCTTGCTGAAGATGATATAGATTTAGATATTTAACGGGAAATAATGTTTAATATTTATTTCTATATCTCTGCCTAAAAGTGGAGGAAATAATTTGAGCAAAAAGAAAATTGAAAATGCATCCAAGCTGCAGATCATCCCGTTGGGAGGTCTTGAGCAGATTGGAATGAATATCACTGCCTTCAGATATGAGGACAGTATTATTGTAGTGGATTGTGGATTATCATTCCCGGATGATGACATGCTTGGAATTGACCTGGTAATCCCGGATATTACTTATCTGCAGGATAATATTGATAAGGTCAAAGGTTTCGTGATAACACATGGTCACGAGGATCATATTGGCGCGCTTCCATATGTGCTCCATGAGCTTAGTGTCCCTGTTTATGCAACAAGGCTTACAATGGGAATCATTGAACATAAGCTTGAAGAGCATAATTTATTGAAGAACACAAGAAGAAAGGTTGTCAAATTCGGACAGTCTATCAATCTTGGGCAATTCAGAGTGGAATTCATAAGAACGAACCATTCTATTGTTGATGCGGCTGCGCTTGCTATTTATTCACCTGCGGGAACAGTTGTGCATACGGGCGACTTTAAGGTGGATTATACACCTGTGTTTGGTGATCCGATTGATCTTCAGCGATTTGCTGAGATCGGTAAAAAGGGTGTTCTGGCTCTTATGTGTGATTCTACTAATGCTGAGAGACCTGGATTTACAGCATCTGAGCGTACTGTAGGAAGAGCTTTGGATACGCTTTTTGATGAGCATGAGAACAACAGAATTATTGTTGCTACTTTTGCGTCTAATGTAGACAGAGTTCAGCAGATCATCAATACGGCTCATAAATGCGGCAGAAAAGTTGTGGTTGAAGGCCGCAGCATGGTCAGCATTATTGATATTGCTCAGAAACTTGAATGTATTAAGATTCCTGAGAATACACTTATTGATATAGATAATCTCAAAGACTACCCTGAGAATAAGACTGTTATCATAACTACAGGAAGTCAGGGTGAGAGTATGGCTGCTCTCAGCAGAATGGCTAGCGGACAGCATAGAAAATTAACTATTGGCGCAGGTGATACAGTTATCTTTTCATCACACCCGATACCGGGCAATGAGAAGGCTGTAACAAATATTATAAATGAGCTTCAGATGAAGGGTGCAGATGTTATATTCCAGGATGTGCATGTTTCAGGACATGCATGTCAGGAGGATATTAAGCTTATCTATACTCTTGTTAAGCCTAAATATGCGGTTCCTGTACATGGTGAATACAGACATCTGATTGCGCAGGCAAATATTGCAAGAAATCTTGGCATAGAAAAAGAAAATATATTTATTCTTCACTCCGGAGAGGTTTTGGAGCTTGATGATGAAAGCGCAAAGGTTAAGGGGAAAGTGCCGGTTGGTGCTATCCTTGTAGATGGACTTGGAGTTGGCGATGTAGGAAATGTAGTACTTAGAGATAGACAGCATTTGGCAGAAGATGGTATTGTAATAGTTGTATTTGGTCTGGATAGAGAAAGTGGACAGCTTGTATCAGGGCCAAGTATTGTTTCAAGAGGCTTTGTATATGTGAGAGAATCCGATAAGCTCATTGATGATGCTACAGATCTTGTTTTGGATGATGTCACTGAGGCGCTTGATAAGGGAATTACAGACTGGGGCAAGCTTAAGAGCATTGTTAAGGATGCACTTAGCGACTATATTTGGAAAAAGACAAAGAGAAGACCTATGATCATGCCTATTATTATGGACACGAACATATAATTGGTCTTGGAGATTACAAGGATGAATTTAAGAAAAATCGGCTTAGGACTGCTGGATGCTATTGTTAAGATCGCGTTTGTTATAGTGGTCGTGACGCTGATAAGCAAGTATTCGAAAATTGCATATAATTATGGCTATCATATTTTTAACCAGATTCCTGTATCATCCGGTACGGGAAGAACAGTGAAAGTAACTATCTCCAGCGGTGATGGCGCCAGTGAGATAGGCGAGAAGCTGGCAAGTGTTGGACTCATTACGGACAAAAATCTATTTAGGCTGCAGGAGCAGTTTTCAGATTATCATGGATTAGAAGTTCCCGGAACATATGAGCTTAGTACAGCAATGACACCAGAGGAAATGCTTCAGATCATGGCTGCAAATTCTTCGGATGAATCCGGCACATCTGCTTCAGGTTCTGATAATAGTTCATCGGAAGAAAAAGATGTTTCCGGTGAAACAGCAGAAAGTTCAGAGGAATCAAATGGTGGTTGAGCAGGATAGAATGAAGGCTTTTATCAATTCACTTGATAAAGGGAATATCGCATATCTTGATGAACTTGAAAAAGAGGCTATTCATAATGACGTGCCTATCATCCGTAAAGATACACAGGCACTTTTGAAATTTCTGATGTCCTATTCAAAGCCTTTAAATATACTTGAGGTTGGCTGCGCAGTTGGATTTTCAGCCCTTTTGATGGCTGAGTATTCATCTAAGGATACCAGGATTACAACAATAGAGAAGTATGAGAAACGCATTCCTGTTGCCAAAGAAAACTTTAGCAAATACGACACTGATCATAAAATCACACTTCTTGAAGGCGATGCTATGGATATATTAAAAACGCTTTCACCGGGGTATGATTTTATTTTTATGGATGCTGCAAAGGGACAATATATAAATTTCCTTCCTGAATGCCTCAGAATCCTGAAGACAGGAGGAATCTTAGTGTCAGATAATGTCCTTCAGGATGGCGATGTGATTGAATCAAGGTTTGCTGTGACAAGAAGAGATCGCACGATTCATGCGAGAATGAGAGAGTATCTATATGAACTTAAGCATAATGACAGTTTAAATACAGTAATACTTACTGTCGGCGATGGAATGACTCTTTCTGTGAAACTGTAGTTTTTAGTTATTATTACGGAGATTTTATGAGAAAACCAGAATTACTAATTCCGGCTAGTAGCCTGGAAGTATTAAAAACGGCTGTTATTTTTGGCGCGGATGCGGTGTATATCGGAGGCGATGCCTTTGGACTAAGGGCAAAAGCCAAGAATTTTAGCCATGATGAAATGAAGGCGGGCATTGAATTTGCTCATGAACATGGTGTAAAAGTGCATGTAACAGTAAATATCCTTGCGCACAATTATGATCTTGATGGTGTCGAGGAGTATTTACATGAGTTAAAAGAACTTAAGCCGGATGCGCTTATAATTGCAGATCCGGGTATTTTTACCAAGGCTCGCAGAATCTGCCCTGAGATTGATATTCACGTATCAACACAGGCTAACAATACCAACTATGAAACATATAATTTCTGGTATGGACTTGGCGCCAAGCGTGTGGTTGCTGCCAGAGAATTATCACTTAATGAAATAAAAGAGATTACGTCAAAAACACCTGATGATCTTGAGATGGAGTGCTTTATCCATGGTGCGATGTGCATATCCTATTCCGGAAGGTGCCTTCTTTCCAATTACTTTACCGGAAGAGATGCTAATAAAGGCGCCTGCACACATCCTTGCAGATGGAAATACTCAATTGTTGAGGAAAAAAGACCGGGTGAATATCTTCCTGTCTATGAAAATGACAGAGGAACTTATATATTCAATTCAAAAGATCTGTGCATGATAGAACATATTCCTGAGCTTGTGGATGCCGGAGTTGACAGCTGCAAGATAGAGGGACGCATGAAGACAGCGCTCTATGTTGCCACTGTTGCAAGGACTTACAGAAAGGCAATTGACGATTTCTTTGAATCAGAAGAGAAATACAGAGAAAACATGCCATGGTATCTTGATCAGATTTCCAAGTGTACTTATCGCCAGTTTACAACGGGGTTCTATTTTGGAAAGCCTAGCGATGAAGCACAGATATATGATAATAATACTTATGTTAATGAGTACATATATCTTGGAATCGTTAATGAGATAGATAACAGAGGTTATGCTAAATTCGAGCAGAGGAATAAGTTTTCTGTTGGTGATGAGATAGAAATAATGAAGCCTGATGGAACTGATGTTAAGGTTAAAGTTGAGGCTATGTTTGCTGAAGACGGAACACCTGTAGAGTCCTGCCCGCATTCTAAACAGACTTTATATGTAAAGCTTTCACATACACCTGAAGTATATGATATTTTACGAGTAAAATCATAAGGCTTTTTTCAAATATACATGGTAATAAAAGTTGCAATTCATTTTCGTTGTTTGTAAGGCGCGTGAATTGCAACTTTTTTATAATTGTAACTTTAATGAAGTTGTTGTAATATGTAACGGAAACATTGATATAACATTTCATATTTCGAAAGGAATCAAGACCTAAATGGGGAACAAAGTGAATGTTGAAGAGATTTTTGGGCAGAATGTTTTTACTCTTTCTAAGATGAGAGAGCGCCTTCCCAAAAATGTTTACAAAGAGGTAGTAAGCGTAACAGAGCATGGTGGTGAGCTTTCTAAAGAATCTGCCGATGTGGTGGCAAATGCTATGAAAGAGTGGGCTGTGGAAAATGGCGCCACACATTATACACATTGGTTTCAGCCACTGACAGGAATAACTGCTGAGAAGCATGATTCTTTTGTTGGCTCTGCTGATAAAGATGGCAGGATGATAACTTCTTTTTCCGGAAAAGAACTTATAAAGGGTGAGCCTGACGCATCATCTTTCCCATCGGGAGGACTTCGTGCAACATTTGAGGCAAGAGGTTATACAACCTGGGACATTACATCACCGGCATTTTTAAAGGAATCGGGTGCCGGAGTAACACTTTGCATTCCTACAGCTTTTTGTTCATATACAGGAGAGGCACTTGATAAAAAGACTCCCCTTCTTCGTTCTATGGAGGCTATTAATAAGCAGGCACTCCGTATCGTCAGACTTTTCGGCAATACAACAGCAACTAAAGTAAACGTATCTGTAGGTCCTGAGCAGGAGTATTTCCTTGTGGATTGGGATAAATCCATGAAGAGAGAGGATCTTATTTTTACAGGAAGAACACTGTTTGGCGCACCGGCTCCTAAGGGGCAGGAGATGGAGGATCATTATTTTGGTGTTATTCGTGAAAAAGTTGGAGAGTTCATGAATGACCTTAATGTGGAACTTTGGAAACTTGGCGTTCCTGATAAGACACAGCACAACGAGGTTGCACCAGGACAGCATGAGCTTGCTCCGGTTTATGAGACTGCAAATATAGCTGTCGATCATAACCAGATCATTATGGAAACTATGAAGAGAGTTGCTGAGCATCATCATATGAGATGTCTTTTGCATGAGAAGCCTTTTGCTGGTGTTAATGGATCAGGTAAGCATGATAACTGGTCTCTTTGCACCGATGATGGTATAAATCTTCTTGATCCGGGTGATACTCCTAACAAGAATATTCAGTTTTTGTTTGTTCTTGCATGTATTCTTAAAGCGGTTGATACACACGCAGATCTTTTAAGACAAAGTGCTGCGGATGTTGGGAATGACCACAGACTTGGCGCAAATGAAGCTCCGCCTGCAATTATCTCAGTTTTCCTTGGAGAACAGCTTGAGGATGTTGTAAGACAGCTCATTGAGACAGGTGTTGCTAAATCAAGTAAAAAAGGCGGAAAGCTCAGAACCGGCGTTTCAACTTTGCCTCAGTTTGAGAAGGATGCAACAGACAGAAACCGTACATCACCATTTGCTTTTACTGGAAATAAGTTTGAGTTCAGAATGGTTGGCTCATCAGATTCAATGGCAAGCTCTAACACAACACTTAATACAATTGTTGCGCAGGCTTTCTGTGAAGCTGCTGACAAGCTTGAAGTGGCTGAGAATTTTGACGAGGCTGTGCATGATCTTATTAAAGAATATCTTACAGATCATCAGAGAATTATTTTTAATGGAGACGGATATTCAGAAGCATGGCTTGAAGAAGCTGCAAGGAGAGGGCTGCCTAATATAGCATCAACTATTGAAGCGGCAGATATGCTTGTTACCAAGAAAGCTATAAATCTTTTTGAGGATTTTGGGGTTTATACCAAGACAGAGCTTGAGTCAAGAAGAGAAATCATTTTTGAAAACTATGCAAAGACAATCAATATTGAAGCTCTTACTATGATTGATATGGCTTCCAAGCAGATCATCCCTGCAGTTATGAAATATGCAGGAAGACTTGCTACTGATGTAAATGCTATTACTGCAGCCGGAATAGATGCTTCAGTTGAGACTGAAGAGTTGAAAGAAATCCAGATCAACCTTTCAAAGATGAAAAAGGCTTTGGATGAATTGAAGACTCTTGAGAAAAAAGCTTCAGCAATTCAGGATCAGAGAGAGCTTGCTTTCTTCTATAAAGATGAGGTAAGACCTGTTATGGCAGCACTTAGAGAACCAGCAGACCAGCTTGAGATGCTTGTTGACAAAAAAGACTGGCCATTCCCTACATACGCTGATCTATTATTTGAGGGCTGAATCTTGGATTGACTTTATTTTGATTGAAACTGCATAGATGCGTATTTACTGCCGTGTTTCAGCAATAATGAAAGAGTGATAATAGTGCTGTTGTTCAATATTGGTATATTGGGCAACAGCAATTTTATGGAATAGTTCATTAAAAAAATATAATTTTTTGAAAAAAGTGCTTGCATTTTTAGAAGAATATGCGTATAATTAATTCTTGTCCGATGGGCTATCGCCAAGCGGTAAGGCAACGGACTCTGACTCCGTCATTACGAAGGTTCGAATCCTTCTAGCCCAGCTAAGAAACGAGATTGGAAACAATCTCGTTTTTTTCGTTATATGAGAAAATGATTTGTTCAAAGGCTTTTTGGGAGGAAACAAATGTACAGCTTTAATTCAAGAATCAGATACAGTGAAGTGGACAGTAATGCGATTCTTACCCTTGAATCATTGATAGATTATTTTCAGGACTGTTCAACATTTCAGACGCAGGATGGTCCGGCGACAATGGAATATCTCAGGGAAAGAAATATTGCCTGGGTGCTTTCTTCGTGGCAGATTGAGATAAACAGGCTTCCAAGGCTGTGTGAGGAAGTTACAATTGGTACAGTGCCGTATATGATAAAAGGCCCGCTTGGGCTTCGAAACTTTTTTATGGATACATATGAAGGTGAGAGGCTTGCAGTGGCAAATTCTGTGTGGACTCTATACGATTTTGAAAAGGGATTGCCTTGCAGGGTTACACCTGAAATAATTGAGGCTTACCCGGTCGAAGAAAAACTTGATATGGTTTATGAGAATCGTAAGATTGCTGTTCCGGAGGGGGAAAGACTTTCCTGTGAAGAGATATTGGTAAGGAAACATCACCTTGACACCAATAATCATGTGAATAATGGTCAGTACATCAGAATGGCGATGGATTGTCTTTCTGATAATGCTAAAAATATCACTTCTATGAGAGCAGAGTATAAGAAACAGGCAGTTCTTGGAGATACTCTTTATCCTGAGCTTATTAGAACTTCAAGTGATGGTTACAGCATATATACGGTGAGCCTTAATGATGGAAATGCATCACCTGTTTGTGTGGTACAGTTTAAAACAATTTGATATTATGATAATAGGAGCATGTGGATCAGCATGTGGATTGAAAGGACGGAAAAGACATATGATTAAAATTGGCGAGAAGCAGGAACTAACAGTTGTAAAAAAGGTTGACTTCGGAGTTTACCTGGCAGAAGAGAATACACCTGAGGATAAGGTTCTTTTACCAGTAAAGCAGGTGCCGGCAAACACTTCAGTAGGTTCAAAGATTGAGGTGTTTATTTATAAAGACTCTTCTGACAGACTTATAGCAACAACTAAAACACCTAAGATTATGGTTGGTGATGTCAGAATGCTTAAGGTTAAGGAACTCTGCAAAATTGGCGCTTTTATGGACTGGGGGCTTGAAAAAGATGTTCTCATGCCATTTAGAGAGCAGACACGAAAGGTTAAGGCAGGAGAAGAAGTTCTTTGCGCACTTTACGTTGACAAGAGCGGAAGGCTTGCAGTAACTATGAACGTATATCCATACCTTCGCAGTGACAGCCCATATTCCAAAGATGATAAAGTCATGGGCACTGTTTATGAGCTTAGCGATAACTTTGGTGCATTTGTCGCTGTGGACGATATTTATTCAGGACTTATACCTAAGAAAGAATTATATGGTGATGTTAAGATAGGTGATGTAGTAAATGCGAGGATTACATCTGTAAAAGACGACGGAAGGCTTGACCTTAGCCTTCGCGAAAAGGCATATCTTCAGATGGATGCAGATGCGCAGAAACTTATGGATATGATCCACCAAAACGGAGGAAAGCTTCCTTTTACTGACAAAGCTGATCCTGCTCTTATAAGAGAAAGAACTCAGATGAGTAAAAATGAGTTTAAACGTGCAGTTGGAAGACTTCTTAAGGAAAAGAAAATAGTGATAAACGAGGATTCGATAGATGAATTATAAGAGAGCAAACAGAGCGTTTCTATACATGATTCTTTCGACTATTGGTCTGGTAGTGGTGATTTCACTGTGGTATCTTAGCGGTGGAAGCAGTATTTCTATTCTTATGAACAATGTTTTGAGTGAAGGAGTTGTGCTGATACCTGCAGTTGCGGCAGTCCTTTACAGCGGAGAGAAATTATCTACCCTCATCCCGTTTCATAAGATAAGAATATCGTCATTGTTTCTTATAGTTGTATATGTTTTTGCTCTTTTTCCGCTTGTGGCATTTGTGAATTCAGTATCCATGCTTTTTGTGGAAAACACAGTATCTGCAATAAGTCAGGATGTGCTTGCCATGCCGATGTGGAGCATGATCCTTGCAATAGGTATTTTTGGACCATTTGTTGAGGAAATTGTTTTTAGAGGTGTTATCTTACAGTCATATCAGAGGACAGGAAGAATAATTGGTTCAATTGTTTTGTCTTCTGTGTTGTTTGGAATGATGCATATGAATTTTAACCAGTTTGCATATGGAGCAGTTATGGGAATAATGCTTGCACTTTTGGTTGAAGCAACGGGAAGTGTACTCTCATCATTTATTGCACATGCTGTTTTCAATACTGTTGAAGTGGTTATGATGTTTTCATCAAGAGATGTTATGAGCAGCGCTTCTGAGATGGCATCTGATTATCTTGATTTTTTTGACGGAACAATCTCAACAATTATATATCATGTTTATTTATTTATAATTGCGGCGATTTTCACGGTTATTGCAGTGGTGATAATGAGGAAAATAGCTTCAATAGAGGGAAGGCTTGAATTTATAAACAGTATTCCGGGGTGTAAGAAACAGGGATACAAACTTTTGACCTTGCCACTTGCCATTGCAATTGTGATATGCGTAAGTTATATGATATTTACATTAAGAATATAAAAGTATTAACAACAAGGCACCCGTAGTCATGAGACTACGGGTGCCTCTATTCGAA
Source organism: Butyrivibrio sp. YAB3001 (assembly GCF_900112195.1). Taxonomy (GTDB): domain Bacteria; phylum Bacillota; class Clostridia; order Lachnospirales; family Lachnospiraceae; genus Butyrivibrio. Next base: position 71,824 of record NZ_FOKR01000006.1, on the reverse strand, counting down.
TGGTCTCAGATCCTGATATCGAAATTGGCGCCAATATCTGGATTTACTGACAATTCTGCTGCGGAGTCTATAGTTGATACTAGCGCTTCTCCAGCGCTCTCCATAGTATCCAGACTCTTGGACAGCATAGCCACGCCAACGTCATTCAGGAGTTTGTTCTGAGATAGAGCCATTGATAAAGCGGGAATATCCATAAAAACACCTCCTGTGCGTAATACTTACCAGAATGATGACCATTCTGTGCACCTTTTCACTTTATCTTTGTGTTTATATCGGCAAGTAGATTTAAAAGATTAATGCATCTTTACTGCTTTCTCATACCAAAAAAGCAAATTGGTTTTTGTGAGATTTTACCAAGAAACTAAAAAAATGTACAAAAAACGCCTTTGTGATGCTAGATTTTTTTGTACATTTATATTAAAATGTCATTAGTTTTTATTATCGCAGTGCTTTTTACTGCAGAAAGAGTGACAAATGATTTCAAACCAGATTCTCCAGAATACAATCGATGGGCTTAAAACAATTGCGCATGTTGAGCTTTGCGTGCTGGATATAGACGGAAAGGAAGTGGCATCCACTGTATCAGATATTGGAAATGTTTCTGCTTCAGCCAGGGATTTTGTGGGTTCTCCTGCAGATTCTCAGGAAATACAGGGATACCAGTATTTTAAAATATATGATGAACAGCAGCTTGAGTATATTTTAGTATGTACCGGAAGCGGCGAGAATACCTATATGCTTGGCAAGATGATAGCATATCAGATACAGAGCCTTCTTGTTGCATATAAGGAGCGCTTTGACAAGGATAACTTTATCAAGAATCTTTTGCTGGATAACCTGCTTTTGGTTGATATTTACAGCAGAGCTAAGAAATTGCATATTCAGACCGATGCCAAAAGAGTTGCAATGATAATCGAGTCAGTCAATGGTAGGGATAATAATGCCCTTGAGCTTACAAGAACTTTCTTTGGAAATGGCAATGACTTTGTTACTGAGGTTGACGAAGATAACGTAATAGTGGTAAAAGATGTTAGTGACATCATGAAACCATCAGATATATCCAAAGCTGCAGAGGAAATGCTCACAACCCTTGAAAAAGAAGGACTGAGCGGTGTAAGAGTAGCATATGGAACAGTTGTCGGGGAAATCAAGGAAGTCAGCAGATCTTATAAAGAAGCCAAGATGGCTCTTGATGTCGGAAAGATATTCTTTGATGATAGAAAGGTAATCTGTTACAGTGAATTAGGAATTGGAAGACTTATCTACCAATTACCAATACCACTTTGCAAGATGTTCATTAAGGAGATATTTGGCGGAAGAAATCCTGATGATTTTGACCAGGAGACACTTACTACTATTGATAAATTTTTTGAGAACAGTCTTAATGTTTCAGAGACTTCAAGGCAGCTTTTCATTCATCGTAATACACTGGTTTACAGACTGGACAAGCTGCAAAAGAGTACAGGACTGGATTTGAGAGTTTTTGATGATGCGATCACTTTTAAGATTGCGCTTATGGTTGTCAGGTACATGAAATATATGGAGAAATTTACCTGATTAGTTTTATACTAATGACCATTTTCGGGGGAGTATTATGGAAAGAGCATATAAAAGAAAAAGAATGAGCAGGCAGATACCGGAGGATGAGGTTATCACGCTTGAAAACGTGACCAAATCTTATTCTACGGGTGCGCCTGCATTAAATGGAATCACCCTTCACATTAAGAGGGGTGAATTTGTTTTTATAGTTGGTGACAGTGGTTCGGGCAAATCAACGCTTATAAAGCTATTGCTACGAGAGCTTGTTCCGACTGACGGAGAGATTACGGTTTTAGGATATAATCTAAAACGTATCAAGCATCACAAGATTCCTAAGTTCAGGAGAAATCTAGGCATAGTTTTCCAGGATTTCAGACTGCTCAAGGACAGGAATGTCTACGAGAATGTGGCTTTTGCCCAGAGAATCGTACAGACACCTGCAAGAGAGATAAAGAGAAATGTGCCTTCAATACTGGCGACCGTCAATCTTGCGGGCAAATATAAAAATAAAATAAACCAGTTATCAGGAGGCGAGCAACAGAGAGTTGCACTGGCGAGGGCTTTGGTCAATAAGCCTACAATTCTTTTGGCGGATGAGCCTACCGGAAACCTTGACCCTAATAATTCATGGGAAATCATGAAATTAATGGAGCAGATCAATGAAAATGGCACAACTGTTATCGTGGTAACGCATAACAGAGAAATTGTTAATGCCATGAAGAAAAGAGTTATCACCATGAAAAAGGGCGTCATTATAGAGGACGAGGAAGAAGGTATGTACATCGATGAGGATTAGTAGTTTCTTTTACACTATTGGACAAGGTTTTAAAAATCTCGGCAGAAATAAGTGGTACACACTTGCATCAGTGGCCACTATAAGCGCTTGCCTTTTTTTGTTTGGTATTTTTTATTCGATAATTACCAATTTCCAGCATGTGGTAAAAACGGCAGAAGAAGGGGTTTCAGTAACTGTGTTTTTTAATGAAGGGACTACTGAGGACCAGATTCTGGCGGTGAAGAGTGATCTGGAAAGGCGTTCTGAGGTAAGAACTATTGAGTATATCTCAGCGGAGGCTGCATGGCAGAGCTTTAAGGACGAATATCTTGGAGAGTATGCTGATGGCTTTACTGAGAACCCTCTTGCAGATTCAGCCAATCTTCAGATTTATTTGAATGATGTTTCCATGCAGGGAGCACTGGTAACCTATGCGGAATCCATAAGCGTAGTAAGGTCTGTTAACCGTTCGGAAGTAACGGCCAATACACTTAGCGGCATCAACAAGCTTATTGCGTATGTTTCAGTTGGTATTATTGTGATACTTTTACTGGTTTCTATATTCCTTATAAGCAATACAGTCACAATGGGTATTTCAGTCCGTAAGGATGAGATCAACATTATGAAATACATTGGTGCGACGGACTTCTTTGTAAGAGCGCCGTTCGTTGTCGAGGGTATTCTTATTGGAGTTATCGGTTCTGTTATTCCGCTTGTTATTGTTTATTTTGTTTATACAAAGGCAATCGGTTATGTAGCATCCAAATTTTCGATGCTTAGTTCATTATTGAATTTTCTGCCTGTCGATGTAATTTACAATAAGCTTGTTCCAATCTCGTTTATTATCGGAATTGGAATTGGTTTCTTTGGTAGTTTCACAACTGTAAGAAAACACTTACATGTTTGATTAGTTATTGGAGTGACTGAACAGTAACTATAAATATTGACAGGAAGTTGAGCTGATTTGAATAGATTATTTAAGTGGAAAAAAATAATAGTATATGGAATTCTTTTTGTGATTTTGCTTACTTTTTTGAACGACAGGACTGTGATCGTATCTAAGGCTGATGTTACTGAGGAGAGTATCAAAGCTAAGGAAAATCAGATTTCTAATGCCAAAAAAGAAAGAGATTCTTTGAAAAGTGCGAAGACGGATCTGGAAAAAGTAAAAAAACAGCTTGAAAGCAGCAAGTCTGATCTTAACAATTATATCAGTAAGATTGACGCATCGCTGACTGATGTACAGGAAAAGATTGATAATCTTACCAATCAGATTTCTGAAAAAGAGCAGCAGATCGATACCACAACGAGAGAACTTGAGGAAGCTGAGTTTATTCAGCTTAATCAGTATGAGTCGATGAAGAAGAGAATCAAGTTCATGTATGAACGTGGCAATACTATTTATTTTGAACTTTTGATACAATCCGGAAGTTTTGCTGATATGCTGAACAAAGCGGATTATATTGAAATGCTTTCTTCTTATGACAGACAAAAGCTTAATGAATACATAGAAACAACAAGACTTATTACACTTACAAAAGAAGCTCTTATTGAGGAAAAAGCAACTCTTGATGAGGCAAAAAATCAAAGAGAATCTGAACAGGCAAATCTTGAGGCGCTACTTAAACAAAAAAGTGATGAATTATCTTCTGTAAAAGCCGATATAAAAGATAAGGAAGCAGCGATCAAAGAATACGAAGATGAGATCAAGGCTGAAAATGCAGCTATTGCCGCTCTTGAAAAGGAAGTTGAAGCAGATAAGGCATCACTTTACAGCAAATACAAGTATGATGGCGGTATGTTCACCTGGCCATGCCCGAAGTATACCAGAATTTCTGATAATTATGGAATGAGAATGCATCCGACTCTGAAAGTTGAGAAGATGCATAATGGTATTGACCTTGCAGCACCTGCGGGATCCGCTATTCTTGCAGCATATGACGGGGCTGTCGTTGCAGCGGATTATAATGGAACCATGGGTAATTATATTATGATAAATCATGGTAATGGCCTCTATACAGTATATATGCACTGCTCAGCTCTTTACGTAAAGAAGGGACAGGACGTGACCGCGGGAACCAAGATTGCAGCTGTAGGTTCCACCGGAAGGTCTACTGGTAATCATCTCCATTTTGGAGTACGCTTAAATGGAGCATATGTCAGCCCTTGGAATTATCTTAAGTAAAAGAAAACAGAGGTTAAAAAAGTGGATTTTAACTATAATGATCAGGATCAGAATCAGGTAATTAATGTTGAACAGCTCAAGCAGGCTGAAAAAGAAAATAATTCCAGATTAACAAGACGATTTATTTCAGGAATTCTTATCGGGGTTTTAGTTTCTTCGTTGGTTATCAGTGGAGTTGCTTTGTTTTTGGTTTATTCCGGCAGGAAGGACAGTCCTGCGTTGACTGCTGGAAGCAGTGACCTGATAACTGATGAATTAATGCTAAAGATTCAATCACTGGAAAGTGTGATTGATAATTACTATTACAAAACTGAGGTTGATAAGCAGGCAGAAGCCGATGGTATTTATAAAGGGCTTATGGATTCTTTGGGCGATCCTTACACAGTGTATTACACTGAATCGGAGCTTGAAGAAATGATGAATGACACCAAGGGTATTTATTTTGGAATTGGTGCATATGTCAGCTATGATTCCACATTAAAGATGGCAAGAATATCAGGCGTTATGCCTGGAAGCCCTGCAGAACAGGCCAAGTTGTGCATTGATGATATTATTTATGAAGTGGATAATGAGTCCACACAGGGCTTATCTTTGGATGAAGTAGTAAGCCGCATAAAGGGTGAAGCCGGAACAAAGGTGCATTTAACTCTGGTAAGGACGGGAGAAGCTGATAATATCGAAGTTGATGTTATCAGAGCACAGATTGAAGTGCCTACTGTAAGTACTGAAGTTTATGATGATAATATAGGCTATATTAAGATTAGTGAGTTTGATGATGTTACCTACAATCAGTTTGTAGAGGGGATGACTGAATTAAGATCTAAAGATATCAAAGGGCTTATAATTGACCTTAGGTCTAATCCGGGAGGAAATCTATCTACTGTTTGCGATATAGCAAGAGAATTATTGCCGGAGGGACTTATTGTTTATACTGAGGACAGAGACGGGAAAAGAGAGAACTATACCTGCGATGGAACAAAACAGATAGATATTCCGGTGGTAGTTCTTGTTAATCAGTATTCTGCCAGCGCATCTGAGATTCTTTCCGGAGCTATCAAGGATTATAAGCTTGGCAAACTTGTCGGAAAGACGACTTATGGTAAGGGAATTGTGCAAAGAATCTTTGACCTGAGAGATGGTACGGCTGTGAAGATAACGGTAAGCAGTTACTTTACACCAAACGGAATAAATATTCACGGAGTGGGAATAGAACCTGATGTGGAGGTTGATTTTGATTCCGAAGCTTATGCAGAAGATAAGACCGATACCCAGCTTGATAAGGGAATCGAAGTAATGAAAGATTTGCTTGACAAATAAAAACATAAATAGTAACATACATGACTGTGTCAGTTTTGGCACAGTCTTTTTTTTCAAATTTTTTATTGCTCAGTTCGAGCATTGATTCCATTTTTAGAAATTTGGTTTTATGTTTGGCGAAAGAAAGGAAGTTATGAAAGTTAAAGCATGTATTTTGTCTGATATTGGTCAGACCAGAAAGATAAATCAGGACGCGGCGCTGATAAAAGTTGCAAATACCAAAAGACATGGGAGGATTTCACTGGTTGCGGTATGTGATGGGATGGGGGGACTCTCCAAGGGTGAAGTTGCAAGCTGCAAGGCTATAAGAACATTAGAATCATGGTTTCATGAGGAATTATGCCTTCTGCAGAGCCTTCCGGAAAAAGAATTGTGGGAAGCTTATGAGAATTCCCTCAGGAGAATTGTGCTGCGTATTAACAGTGATCTTAGAAAATATGGTAAACACAGAAATATTCAGCTTGGGACAACTTTGACAGCTTTTTTGCAGATGGGAGCTGAGTACATTTTGATGAATATTGGTGATTCGAGAATCTACGAGATAAAAGGAAATGGTGTAACTCTTTTGACCAAGGATCAGAGTGTGGTACAGGATAAACTGGACAAAGGAATGATAACAGAAAATGAGGCTGCAAGTGATGAGGAAAAAAGCGTTCTTTTGCAGTGTATAGGAACTTCCAGAGCACCGATACCTGAAATAAGGCGTGGAAGATTAGAGGGGAACACTACAATAATTGCGTGCAGTGATGGCTTTTGGAGAAAACTTGGCACAGAAGATATGAGAAAAAAACTCTGCCCTCAGATGTGCGTCACTGATGAAGAAATGCTTAATCAATGCAGAAAACTTGCAGATTTGGCAATAGAGAGAAATGAGGAAGATAATATTTCGGTTGCGGCAATAAGTTTGGCGTACTGATCGTAATTTATGTAAATGAGAGGTATGTATGAGCAGATATAGAATAATAAAGCAGCTGGGGCAGGGAGGCAACAGTACTGTTTTTATGGGAAAAGACCTGGAAACCGGACAAAAAGTTACCGTAAAAAAGTGCAGAGCCGGCGAGATGGGATACGATATCCATGTGAAAAAAAGTCTTGAAAACGAAGCGCGAATTCTTGGAAAACTAAAACATCCTGCAATTCCAAAACTTATCGAGAGCAGGGATGATGAGATTGTTCTTGAATATGTCCCCGGCAAGAGTCTTGAGAAGGTAATGCTTGCAGAAGGTGTTTTTAAAGAAAAAGAAGCACTTGTAATTGCGAAGGAAGTAATTGCAATTTTAAGGTATCTTCATGGACTTAGAGAGCCTGTGATTTATAGAGATCTGAAACCGGCAAATGTTGTTTTGAAGCCAAACGGTCACGTGTCGCTGATTGATTTTGGCGCGGCTCGAATATATAGATATTCGGATTGTTCTGATACGGTTAATCTTGGAACTCTTGGCTTTGCAGCGCCGGAGCAATTCGGGAATCTAGGGCAGACTGATCCAAGGACAGATATTTACTGTTTTGGGATGATGCTTTTACAGCTTGTATCGGGAGTTGATACAAAAGATACTGAAGCAGTTGCGAATTATAAGCAAAATGGTGTAAAGGGCATATCTTCCGAATTTATGCACATCATAGATAAATGCACACGACCTGACAGAGATGACAGGTTTAAGTCTGCGAGAGAAATTGAGGATGCCTTAAATGACTTTCCTAAGAGACAGATTAAGAGAAAAGCTGCAATGTGGGTAAAGCTTGCAAGCATTTCAGCTGTTGCATCATTGATGATCTCTTTTGGTACGCCGAAAGTGCCTTTGTTATTTAAAATGGCAGAGAATGATATGAATCTGCGTATCCCGGCTGTACTTGGGAGGATTGCAAATGCAAAAACGAGAATTGAAGAGATGATTGATAAAAAAGGAGAAAAAGATGGCGTCGTTTCTTTATACATTTACGATAATACTGATAGCACTGTCAGCTATTCTGGGAATGGTCAGCATTCTTACTGATCATGGTGAAGAGCCTGTAAAAACAAGCGAAGGCAGGGCAACTGCTGCTATGTGTACCACAAGACTTCTTGAGACCACCGAGTATAAAGAAGAGTTCTTTGAGGGCGAATTCGTGATTGAACAGGATCTTGTTTATACCTATGACTCAATAAATGTGGAGTGAGTATAACTGACGAACAAAAGTTCGCTTTACATCTATACAATTAAAATATAATCTGCTATGCTAAATAAATCAGAAAAAAGATTTGATGAGAGGCATAGCATTTTTTATGGATAAATTTGTTTTGCATTCGGAATTTAAACCTACAGGTGACCAGCCACAGGCAATAAAAGAATTGGTTGACGGATTTAAAGCAGGAAATCAGTTCGAGACACTTCTTGGTGTTACCGGCTCTGGTAAGACTTTTACCATGGCTAATGTAATTGCGGCTTTGAATAAACCTACACTGATAATTTCCCACAATAAGACGCTGGCAGGGCAGTTATATGGAGAAATGAAGGAATTTTTCCCGGAAAATGCGGTTGAATACTTTGTATCCTACTATGACTATTACCAGCCGGAGGCGTATGTACCGCAGACGGATACATATATAGCCAAGGATTCAGCCATCAATGATGAGATTGATAAGCTTAGACTATCAGCTACGGCTTCGCTTGCTGAGAGAAAAGATGTCATTGTTGTTGCGAGTGTGTCATGTATTTATGGTCTGGGAAGCCCTGAGGAATTTAAGGGGATGTCTATTTCATTGCGTCCCGGAATGCAGAAAGACAGGGATGAGACTATAAAAGAGCTGGTTGCAATACAGTATTCAAGAAATGATATGGAGCTTAACAGGTGTAATTTCAGAGTTCGCGGTGACACAATAGAGATTTTTCCTGCAAATGCAGATGATTATCTGATAAGAGTAGAGTTTTTTGGAGATGAGATTGACAGAATATGCGAAATAGAACCTGTCACAGCAAAGGTTAAAAATGAGCTCTCCCATGTCATGATATACCCTGCTTCCCATTATGTCGTTCCGCAGGAAAAAATAAATAAGGCTTGCGATAACATTGAAAAAGAACTTGAGGAACAGATTAAATTCTTCAAGGGTGAAGACAGACTGATCGAGGCACAGAGAATATCTGAAAGAACAAATTTTGATCTTGAAATGATGAGAGAGACAGGCTTTTGCTCAGGTATTGAGAATTATTCGAGACATCTTAATTTTATGAAGCCGGGAGAGCCACCGCTCACACTCCTTGATTTCTTTGAAAATGATTTCTTGATTATAGTAGACGAATCACATATGACTATTCCTCAGGTAGGAGCTATGTACCATGGCGACAGGAGCAGGAAACTTACACTGGTTGACTATGGTTTCAGACTTCCGTCAGCTCTTGATAACAGACCGCTCAATTTTGAAGAGTTTGAGTCCCATATTGACCAGATGCTTTTTTGCTCTGCAACACCGGGGAAATATGAGGAGGAACACGAACTTTTAAGAACTGAACAAGTGATTCGTCCAACAGGCCTTTTGGATCCGGAAGTAACTGTGAAACCTGTAGATGGGCAGATTGATGATCTCATCAGTGAGATTCGCAAAGAAATTGATAAAAAGAATAAAGTTCTGGTAACAACACTTACCAAACGTATGGCGGAAGATCTGACAGAATATCTTGCTGAATCCGGAATAAGAGTTAAGTATCTGCATTCGGATATAGATACTTTAGAGCGCGCTGAGATAATAAGAGATATGAGACTGGATGTGTTCGATGTTCTTGTGGGAATCAATCTTTTAAGGGAAGGGCTTGATATTCCGGAAATCTCTCTTGTGGCGATAATTGATGCTGATAAAGAGGGCTTTTTGAGGTCGGAAACTTCCTTGATCCAGACAATCGGGCGAGCTGCGAGAAATGCTGAGGGAAGAGTCATAATGTATGCTGACAATATGACTGATTCAATGAATAAGGCTATTGAGGAGACTAAGAGAAGACGTGCAATTCAGCAGAAGTATAATGAGGAACATGGCATTACGCCTCAAACAATCAAAAAGGCAGTAAGGGATCTGATTGCAGTTACCAAGGCTGTTGCCAAGGAAGAAGTTAAATTTGAAAAGGATCCTGAGTCGATGAATCAGGAAGAACTTGAGAAACTTATAGGGCAGGTTCAGAAGAAGATGAAGAAGGCTGCTACCGAACTTGACTTTGAGACGGCAGCTACGCTTAGAGACCAGATGATAGAGCTTAAAAAGCTTCTGAATGAGATGACAGAGGGAAAGTGATAGGAGAGCAATATGTCAGATAATAAGATGACAAAAAAGAATACAACTACAAAGAGAATATTACCATCTGATATACATGATTACATCAGGGTTCGTGGGGCTAATGAGCATAATCTTAAGAATGTAAGTGTTAAGATACCAAGAGGAACTCTCACTGTTTTTACAGGTCTTTCGGGTTCAGGCAAATCATCGCTTGCATTTGATACTATTTTTGCTGAAGGGCAGAGAAGGTATATGGAATCACTGTCTTCTTATGCGAGAATGTTTCTTGGTCAGATGGATAAGCCAAATGTTGAGCGGATTGAGGGACTGTCTCCCACAATTTCAATAGACCAGAAGTCTACCAACAAAAATCCAAGGTCTACGGTGGGAACAGTTACAGAAATATATGATCATTTCAGACTTCTTTACGCAAGGATTGGAATTCCTCATTGTCCCAATTGCGGTCGTGAGATAAGGCGTCAGACAGTTGATGAAATGTGCGACCAGATTTTGATGCTTGAAGAGGGGACAAAGCTTCAGATACTTGCTCCGGTTGTAAGGGGAAAGAAGGGTGAGCATGCCAAAACTCTTGACAGGGCAAAAAGAGCGGGATATGTGAGAGCCAGAATTGATGGAAGTCAGTATGATCTTTCAGAAGAGATAAAGCTTGATAAAAATATAAAACATTCAATAGAGATCATTGTAGATAGAATCGTTGTTCATCAGGATAATGAGAATTTAAGACGAAGACTTACAGATTCGGTTGAAAGTGCGCTTGCACTTGCTGACGGCTTGCTTATTGTTGATGTTGTAGATGGTAAGGAACTTAGCTTTAGCCAGAATTTTGCATGTCCTGACTGTGGTGTTAGTGTACCTGAAATTGAACCAAGAAGCTTTTCTTTTAATAATCCGTTTGGCGCTTGTCCTGATTGTTTTGGGCTTGGATATAAGATGGAATTTGATGAGGATCTTATGATTCCGGATAAAAAGCTATCTATCAATGATGGCTGTATCGTAGTTATGGGATGGCAGTCTTCTAACAAGGAAGGAAGCTTTACAAATGCTACGCTGAGAGCTCTTGCCAAAGAATATAAATTTAGTCTTGATACACCTTACGAGGATTTACCTGAAAAAGTTAGACATATGCTTGTCTACGGAGCTGACAGGTCAGTTAATGTTCATTATGAAGGCAGCAGGGGCGTTGGCGATTATCCTGTTCTTTTTGACGGACTTATAAAAAATGTTGAACAGAGATATAAAGAGACCTTTTCTGAGAATATGAAGGCTGAGTATGAAGAGTTTATGAGAATAACTCCTTGTCCTTTATGCGGAGGTCAGCGTCTTAAAAAGGAATCTCTGGCGGTAACCATTGATGACAAGAATATTTTTGAGATTACTTCGATGTCAATAAAGGAGCTTCATGAATATCTTGAAAATCTTAATTTATCAGAACATCAGATGGTTATCGGAGCGCAGGTTCTAAAAGAAATCAGGGCAAGAGTAGGATTTTTGATTGATGTGGGACTTGATTATTTATCTTTGTCACGAGCTACAGGTACATTGTCAGGCGGCGAAGCACAGAGAATAAGGCTTGCAACACAGATAGGTTCAGGACTTTGCGGCGTCTGCTATATCCTTGATGAACCAAGTATTGGCCTTCATCAGAGGGACAATGACAAGCTTTTAAACACATTGAAGAATCTTCGTGATCTTGGAAATACCCTTATTGTGGTTGAACATGATGAGGATACTATGAGAGAAGCGGATTATATTGTTGATGTGGGACCCGGAGCCGGTTCACATGGTGGTAAGATCGTGGCAGTTGGAACGGCAGAAGAGATCATGAAGGTTAAGGAGTCGATTACAGGCCAGTATCTATCCGGTAAGCTCAAGATTGAAGTCCCTTCTGAAAGGAGAAAACCATCAGGTTTTATTAAAGTTATAGGTGCAAAGGAGAATAACCTTAAAGATATAGATGTTGAGATTCCTCTTGGAGTTATGACGATTGTTACCGGCGTTTCAGGATCGGGTAAGAGTTCTCTGGTCAATGAGATTCTTTACAAGCGTTTGGCAAAAGAACTTAACAGAGCAAGATGTATACCCGGCAAGCATAAGGCTATTGAGGGGCTGGAGCAGGTTGATAAGGTCATTGCAATTGACCAGTCACCTATTGGAAGAACACCAAGATCAAATCCTGCCACTTACACAGGCGTTTTTGATATGATAAGGGATCTTTTTGCGGGAACACCGGATGCCAAGGCAAGAGGCTACAAGAAGGGAAGATTTTCTTTTAATGTCAAAGGTGGAAGATGCGAGGCTTGCGGAGGCGATGGAATTATCAAGATTGAGATGCACTTTTTGCCTGATGTATATGTGCCGTGTGAAGTGTGCGGCGGCAAGAGATATAACCATGAGACTCTTGAAGTTAAGTACAAAGGGAAAAATATCTATGATGTGCTTGATATGACTGTTGAAGAAGCTCTTACATTCTTTGAAAACGTAAAGACAATAAAAAGAAAGATACAGACTCTTTATGATGTAGGCCTTGGATACATTAAGCTTGGTCAGCCAAGTACGGAACTTTCCGGCGGTGAGGCTCAAAGAATTAAACTTGCTACTGAATTAAGTAAGGTTGGTACCGGCAAGACTGTTTACATACTTGATGAGCCTACAACAGGACTTCATTTTGCAGATGTACAAAAACTTGTAAAAATAATGCATCAGCTTGTTGAGCAGGGAAATACGGTGGTTGTTATTGAGCATAACCTTGATGTTATAAAGACAGGTGATTACATAATAGATATGGGGCCTGAGGGCGGTTCAGGTGGTGGCACGGTTGTTGTCTCTGGAACACCTGAAGAAGTAGCAAAGTGTAAAAAATCTTATACCGGTGCGTATATTAAGAAAATGCTGAAATAAGTAATTACGGATAAGTGTGTTATTTGTTTATAATTCGATTATGAATTAACAATATAACACACTTATTTTTGCGTTTTTTCTAAAGATTATTTATTTTATAGCCGATATAACTGTAGGATGAATTTCGTGCCCCTTTTCAAGTGATGAGATTTGGTTTATAATTTCTATGATATTGTGAGCTAACTATCAAAACAATTAGTGTTTTGTTTTTACATTGAAAGGGGTACTAAGGAATTATGCAGTACGCAGATATTGGAATCGATTTGGGAACAGCTTCTGTTCTTGTTTATATCAGAGGCAAGGGCGTTGTTTTAAAGGAACCATCAGTTGTTGCTTATGACAGAGATACAGAAGAGATAAAGGCAATCGGTGAGGACGCCAGACTTATGCTTGGTCGTACTCCCGGCAACATCGTCGCAGTAAGACCGCTTAGACAGGGCGTTATTTCCAACTACAAGATTACTGAACAGATGATGAGATACTTCATCAAGAAGGCTATTGGACGTAGAATCCATCGCAAACCTTTTATTGCTGTATGTGTTCCCAGCGGAGCTACTGAGGTTGAGAAGAAGGCTGTTGAAGATGCTACAAGATTGTGTGGCGCAAGAGAAGTTAAGACTATTGAAGAGCCTATAGCTGCTGCTATCGGAGCTGGAATTGATATTACAAAGCCTTGCGGAAACATGATCGTAGATATAGGTGGTGGAACATCTGATATTGCTGTTATTTCTCTTGGCGGAACAGTTGTAAGTACATCTGTTAAAGTGGCAGGAGACGATTTCGACGAAGCTATCGTTCGTTATATGAGAAAGAAACATAATCTTCTTATCGGTGATCGTACAGCTGAGGACATCAAGATCAAGATCGGTTCAGCATACCCTCGCGCAGAAGAAGATTTTATGGATGTAAGGGGGAGAAACCTTGTTACAGGTCTTCCTAAGACGGTAAGAGTATCTTCAGAAGAGACAGAGGAAGCTCTTAGAGAACCTACATCACAGATTATCGAGGCTATTCACAGTGTGCTTGAAAATACACCTCCTGAACTTGCAGCAGATATTGCTGACAGAGGAATTGTACTTACTGGTGGTGGAGCACTTCTTCGTGGTCTTGAGGATCTTATCTATTCAAAAACTGGTATCAATACTATGACAGCAGAGGATCCAATGACAGCAGTTGCTATTGGAACTGGTCGTTATGTCGAGTTTATTGTTGGATATCACGAAGATTAAGAATTTACTGATTGAATCAGTGAATCACGCAGGTGTGGTAATGCGATAACTCTCTGGTTTTCTGCGCATGGTGTTAATATAACCGTTTACAGCTAAAAAGCTTTGGCATTCAAGGATTGAATGCGCGCAGATAAGACCAGGATGGTATGAGGGATATTGCATGGTTAAAGGTCTATACACAGCTTACACTGGAATGATCAATGAACAGCACAGAATGGATGTGCTTACTAACAATCTTGCTAATGCCAACACTAATGGATATAAAAAAGAAGGCGCTACAGCTCAGTCTTTCAAAGACCAGCTGGCGCTTAAAATAAAGGATTATACAGATGCCCCACATACAGCACGTGGATTGGGCATTATTAATCCTGGTGTGAAAATTGGAGAAGGCTATGTCGACTGGAGCGAAGGACCAATGAAGGAAACTAACAATACCTTCGATTTCGCTATCAGTGGATATGGCTTTTTTGCTGTGGAACACACTAATAAAGCAGTTAATATTCAAAAAGATACTGCGGGTGAAACTTCCACAATGTATACAAGAGATGGTAATTTTACCCTGAACACTGAGGGTGTGCTTGTTACACAGGATGGTGATTTTGTGCTTTCTGATGGAGGTTCCCATATACAGCTTGATCCTAATATTCCTGTAACGGTGAATACTCAGGGTGAGATCATGCAGGATGGAGCAGTAGTTGCAAAAATCGGTGTGTTTGATTTTGAGAAGACTACTTATCCAGATGGAAGAATAAGCTACGATACTTTGGAGCACTATGGTGAAAATTTCTTTTACCCGGTAGATGATGGAAATGCAGAAGCTTCAGAAAATTATTCAGTCTATGCGGGATTTCTGGAACAGTCGAATGTCTCGATTGTTGATGAAATGGTGAATATGATCGCAGTACAGAGAAATTATGATACCAATCAGAAGATGATAACAACAATTGACAGTACCTTGGAAATTGCTGCCGGGCAGCTTGGCAAGCTTTGATGCATAGTAAGTGACTAAGTAATCTGTTGTTTGCAATAAAGTTTATAGTTTCTTAATAAATTAAGGAAGAACAACAGACGATATAGTACATGAAAAAAGAGATGTGTTGATTATCAGTCATGGAGGACGATAAGAAAGCATAACTGGTATTTGGAGGTAGCTTATGGTAAGAAGCTTATGGTCAGCTGCAACTGGTATGAATGCTCAGCAGACAAATGTTGACACTATTTCTAATAATTTGGCAAATGTTAACTCTACCGGATATAAGGCTCAGGGCGCGCAGTTTAAGTCTCTTTTGTATCAGGAACTTCAGACTGTAACAACTACAGCAAACGGTTCGCCCAAACCTGTAACTTCTCAGGTTGGTCTTGGCGTTCGCACTTCTTCCATAAATCAGTTTTTTAGTCAGGGATCACTTTTAAATAATGATAATCCTGCTGCTTTAGCTATAAGCGGTGATGGATTCTTTGGATATCAGGATGCTAATGGTGATACCATATATACCAGAAATGGTAATTTTACTTGGGCGCTTGTTACATCAGGTGGAACACAGATCGAACTTACTACTGCTGAGGGTAATCCTGTGCTTGATATTAACAATCAGCCGATTACCATGGACAATGCAGTTGCCAGCAGAATTACAATAGATGGCGAAGGAAAGATTTATTATCCGGACGATAAGGGAATTCCACAGGATCAGGGAAAACAGATTGGACTTTGGCAGTTTACAAACAGAGAAGGCCTTGAGAGAGTTGGAAGCGTTGCATGGAGAGAGACAGCTGCAAGTGGAGCTCCTATTCTCGAGTCAACAGCAGGAAATCAGATAAAGAAGAGTGAACTGGTTCAGGGATATCTTGAGGGCTCTAATGTAAATGTAGCTACTGAGATGGTAAATCTTATCGTTGCTCAGAGAGCATATGAAATGAATTCTACAGCTATTAAGACTACCGATGAAATGATGCAGACAGCTAACGGACTTAAGAGATAATTTTGATTATGGTTAAGATGTTTTAGTGGTCTTATGATTTTGATTATCGGGGGTGATTGATCTATGGCGGGACTTGATATTAAAGGGCTTAGTGCCACAGCATTAACCGATTATGCTGCAAATGAGAGTAAAAATGCCAGCACTATCGAACTTCAGAGAAAACTTCAGAATGTTTCGGATAAGTCTTCGGATGATGAATTGTGGGCTGCATGCAAGAATTTTGAAGCGTATTTTTTGGAGCAGATGTTCAAGGAAATGCAAAAATCTGTCGATGCCTTAAAGCCGGAGGAAGAGGATCAATCCACAAAAACTCTGGTAGATTATTTTAAAGGGGAGACACTTCAGGATATTTGCGCAACATCTGTAGAAAAACAGAGCAATGGATTTGCACAGATGTTATATGAAAATCTCAAACGAAATTACGACATCCCTGTGGCTGCAGAGCAGGTAAATACTACAGATAATGAATGATTGAATAAAAAAAGACGATATGCCGCATAATTCTTAAGAAAGATTAAGAATTATGCGGCTTTTTATGTGCTATTATATATGATGTGATGTCAGGAGGGAAAAACCTTATGACCTTACAAAATATGAGAAAAAGTGGGGATTCCCATGATTTTCGAATGTTCTGCAGGACTATGGTAGCGCATTGCGTTGAACAATACGTGACATTACTATTAACAATATAGTTATGCAGACAAATGAATATTGTTGAAAAACAAAATTATTGATTTTGGTATAAGGTAGATAGATGACAGAAGTTGAGAAGCTAAAAGGATATATAGAACATTTTATATTTAAAAATGCTGAAAATGGTTATGGTGTTGCAAATCTCATAACTGCAGATGATGAGGTTGTGTGCACAGGCAATTTCAAGGATGCTGGAATAGGCGATTCTCTTGAAATGGAAGGTTGCTATGTCAATCATCCTGTTTATGGCATGCAATTTAAAATATCTTCATTTAAGATAACGCTTCCGGATGATGCAGCTTCAATGCAGCGTTATCTAGGCAGTGGGGCAATAAAGGGAATTGGAGAAAAAATGGCTGCCAAGATTGTTAAAGAATTTGGCGACGATTCCTTCAGGATAATTGAAGATGAACCGGAAGTCCTTGCGGAAAAAATCAAAGGCATCAGCCATGAAAAAGCAATAGATTTTTCACTCCAGATGCATGAAAAGCGGGCGATGCGCGATGCAATGATCTTTTTGCAGCAATATGGGATAAGTAACACTCTTGCGGTAAAGATTTTTAACCAGTATGGCGAAAGAGTTTATGCAATATTAAAAGAAAATCCATATCAGCTAGCTGACGATATTAGCGGTGTCGGTTTTAAAACTGCAGATGAAATTGCTTCCAAAGTGGGGATTTCTGTTGACTCAGAGTATCGAATAAAGTCCGGAATTTTATATAGTTTGTCACAGTCTTCCATGGATGGTAATACTTTTTTACCAATGGAGGCTTTGATTGACAAAACAGTTGAGATACTGACGAATGGAACTGATACAGATATTGATGCGGAGAGTATAAAGATTTATATAGGAAATCTCATTATGGATAAAAAACTGGTGTGCAAGCATGATAATGAGATTTATCTTTCGAGCTATTACTATGAAGAACAGGGCTGCGCAGTAATGCTTGAGGAACTTAATAAAATGAGCCTTACGCCTGATGAGAAGGAGCAGGAGATACGTTCTAAGATCCTGGATATAGAAAAAAAGAAATGTATTGAGCTTGATGAACTCCAAAGGGATGCGGTACTAAAAAGTGTTACTAATGGAATTGTTATCATAACGGGTGGTCCGGGAACCGGAAAGACAACTACAATAAATACAATTATCAATTATTATGCCAGTGAGGGAATGGATATTATGCTTGCGGCCCCCACCGGACGAGCTGCAAAAAGAATGACTGAGGCAACCGGGTATGAAGCAAGAACAATACATAGATTGCTTGAAGTATCAGGGCAGGTCAGTGATGACAATACAAGTCGATCCGGGGTTCATTTTGAGAAAAATAAGGACAATCCTCTTGAGACAGATGCGATTATCATTGATGAAATGTCGATGGTGGATATACATCTTTTTTATGCGCTCTTAAAAGCACTGACTGTTGGAACACATCTTATTCTTGTGGGTGACAGTTCGCAGCTTCCAAGTGTAGGTCCGGGACAGGTGCTAAGTGACCTTATTAAGTGCGGTAAGTTTCCGACAATCATACTGCAAAAAATATTCAGACAGGCGGAAGAAAGTGATATTGTCATGAATGCTCATAGGATACACAACGGAGAAAAGCCTGTTATAGATAACAAGAGTAAAGACTTCTTTTTTCTGGAAAGAAATGACTGTGATGTCATATATAATCACCTGATCCTTCTTATCCGTGACAAACTTCCCGGATATGTGGATGCTGAGCCCTATGATATTCAGGTTCTTACACCCATGAGAAAGGGACCTCTTGGAGTTATTCAGCTGAATTCAGTTTTACAGGAAAAGCTTAATCCGCCATCATCCTCCAAGAAAGAACATGTTTATGGAGACCTTATATTGCGCGAAGGCGATAAGGTGATGCAGATTAAAAATAATTATCAGGCGCAGTGGGAAGTTGTTGGCAAGTATAATGTAGTCATTGATTCAGGAACGGGCATATTTAATGGAGATATGGGCATTGTCAGAGAGATA
Source organism: Butyrivibrio sp. YAB3001 (assembly GCF_900112195.1). Lineage (GTDB taxonomy): Bacteria > Bacillota > Clostridia > Lachnospirales > Lachnospiraceae > Butyrivibrio. The sequence continues at coordinate 52,958 of NZ_FOKR01000006.1, read as the reverse complement.
AACGAATACTCGCAGGATGTGGTGGTGGAATATGATGAACACAGAAGGGTGAGATATCATTTTAATGAGTTGGAAGAGATCGAACTTGCTTACGCCATCACTATCCACAAGTCACAGGGAAGTGAATATCCGGCTGTTGTCATGCCTCTTCTTGGCGGGCCGAGAATGCTGCTTAACAGAAATCTTTTATATACTGCTGTTACAAGGGCGAAGAGTACAGTGTGCATATTGGGGAGCAGCCAGACGTTATTTGGAATGGTTGATAATGAAGAACAGTTAAAAAGGTATACCGGGCTTAAGGATAGAATTGTGGATGTATTTGAAGTATAAAGAAAGGGTTAATGTTTTTTATTGGATTTACAAGAAATAAAAGAAACTGGTATTGAAATCTTTGATAAGACACTGGATTTGGTATACCCAAGGCACTGTCCTGTGTGCGATGAAATTGTGAGTGCGATATCTTTTGGTTGGGATGGAGTTGTGACAGGACAGCTTATTCATGATAAATGCCGCAAGAAAATAAGATATATACACGGAAATACATGTCTGAAATGTGGGAAACTTCTGCCAGATAGCGAGTCGGATAATGAATATTGCAGGGACTGCTATAAAACAAAACATGTTTTTGACAGAGGTTTTTCAATCTTTGAATACAGAAGCATTTCGGGGGCGATATACAGATTTAAATATTCAGGAAGACAGGAATATGCCCGCTTTTTTGCAGGAGAAGCAAAAAAACTATGCGGAGCGCGGCTGAAAAAACTTGGAATAGAAGCTATAGTGCCGGTTCCGATGTTTAAGGGAAAAGAGAAGAAAAGAGGTTATAATCAGGCTGAAATTTTTGCAAAAGAATTGTCTTTGGCACTAAAAATTCCCATGAGGAACGATATTATTGAAAGAAACCGAAATACGCGTCCTATGAAGGAATTGGATGTCTGTGGACGTCGTAATAATTTGAAAAAAGCTTTCAATATAACTCAAAATGATGTAAAATTTAAGTGCATACTTATTATCGATGACATCTATACAACTGGAAGTACTATTGATGAGATCGCCCACGAGTTTCGGATTACAGGAGTGAAGAGAATATACTTTCTTACCCTGGCAATCGGGCAAACTACTTAAAATATACGGAGGTCACTTTATGAACTTACGGAATTGTGCAAGATGCGGTAGGATGTTCAATTATATTGGAGGTCAGCCTGTTTGTGAAGCTTGTAAAAAAGCTATCGAGGAAGATTTCCAAAGGGTTAAGCAATACATAATCGATAATCCGCGTGCAGGACTCAAACAGATCGCTGATGATTGCGAAGTAACCACGAAGATGATTCAGCAGTGGATTCGTGAGGAGCGTCTTATGTTTACAGCAGATTCTCCAATTCAGCTTCAGTGTGAGAAATGTGGAGAACTTATTCAGACAGGAAGATACTGTGCGAAGTGCAAATCTTCAATGGCAGACAATATGACGAATACGTTTGCTAAACCTAAGCCACAGATTCAGCAGCCGGTAGTGAAAAAGGATTCAAAGGCTGGAATGCGCTTCCTGGATACTTAAGGAGCAGTAATGTTAGATGAAGAAAAAGTCATTTTGATGACCAAAATGGCTGCGTTTATAGATCGCGAAGGAAAGAAAAATGATGCAATAAATACTTATTTTAGAAGCGATTATGTTGGCTACAATATAATCAAATCTGTTATAAGTGCTACTATTGTTTATGCAATTTTCCTTGGCATCTATGCGTTGTGCAAATTTGAGGAGGTTTTATCTAACCTCTATAATACGGAAAATTTATTGTCTGTTGGCAGGAGGTGTTTGTTTTACTACCTCCTGCTTGTTGGCGTGTATTCTCTTATCACATATGTTGTATATTCATATCGTTATTCCAAGATGCGAAAGAGTATGAAGGCATATTATGGGGATCTGAAAAAGCTAGCTAGATTATACAAGAAAAAGGATTGATAATATGACTTCATTACTTGAATTAAAGCAATATTTAAAACAGTTTTATTTTAAATACGAAACATACATTTCATATGTTTGGAAATTTGTTCTGGCATTGATAAGTATTGTGATGATAAACAATAAGCTTGGATATATGCAGCCAATCAATAATATTGCGATTGTTTTGATGGCTTCTTTATTGTGCTCAATTCTGCCTCCTAATTTCATAGTGCTTATGTCTGCAGTATTCCTGATGGGGCATTTGTATTCACTGGCAGTGGAAAGCGCACTTATAGCAGGCGTTATTTTACTTTTGATGTTTCTTTTGTATTTTAGATTTTCACCAAGAGATACTTTGGCAGTGCTTTTGACACCACTCTTTTTCTTTATGCATATTCCATATGTTATGCCTCTTGCAATGGGACTTTTGGGACTTCCTACATCAATAGTTTCTGTTTCATTTGGTATTGTTCTTGCATATATGATCAACTATTTTTCATCAGGAGCTACTGTAGCCAAGATCGGAACTGATGTGGAAGAAACCTCTAACCAGTTCCAGCAGGTGATTGCAGGAATCCTTGGTGATAAGGTTATGCTCGTTACTATAGTTGCTTTTTCAATCACAATTGTTCTTGTGTATATTATTCGCAGAGCATCGGTAAATTACAGTTGGAGAATTGCTATAGCAACAGGATCTGTGAGCCTTATTGTATGTACACTGATAGGCGATCTTGTATGTGAGACACATATTTCATTTTTAGGTGTGATCGTTGGAACTATTGTAGCAGCTGCGCTTATGCTGGTAGTTGAGTTCTTTGCATTTAATGTGGATTACAGCAGAACAGAAAAGGTTCAGTTTGAAGATGATGATTATTACTATTATGTTAAGGCAGTACCTAAGGTAATCCTTTCTGCCCCGGACAGAAAAGTAAAGAGAATAAATCGTGCCAACGAAAGACAAAGAAGATAAATAATTGCTCTTTATGAGCAGCAACAAAGATTAAGGATAGAAATGCAGCAGATAGAATTTCTTTTTGACTTTAACAGAACAACACTGCATATGCCTGCAATCAGATTTTTTGATGTGCTGGAAATCTTTATTATAGCGTTTTTGGTATATCATATTTTGGTTTGGGCAAAGGATACAAGACTATGGTCTCTTTTAAAAGGGGTCATAGTTATTGTTGTGTTTATACTTATTGCAGCTATTTTTAATATGACAACTATTCTCTGGATAGTTGAAAAGGTAGTAGGAATAGCTATTACAGCCATGGTTGTAATTCTTCAGCCGGAGCTTAGAAAAGCGCTTGAAGAACTTGGTCGAAAGAACTTTTTTGCAAATGTATTATCTATAGGAGATGGGCGCACAGAAGAGCGTTTCTCTGATAAAACACTTAATGAGATCGTAAGAGCCTGCGTTGAGATGGCTAAGGTTAGAACAGGTGCTTTGATAGTTATAGAACAGAGTCATCCTCTCACAGAATTTGAAAGAACGGGAATTGACGTAGATGGCATAGTGACAAGCCAGCTTCTTATCAATATTTTTGAGCATAACACACCGCTTCACGATGGGGCAGTTATTATTCGCGGAAACAGAATTACATCAGCAACCTGCTATCTTCCTCTCTCAGATAACATGGGAATAGGAAAAGAACTTGGAACAAGACATCGTGCAGGAATTGGTGTGTCTGAGGCAACTGATTCATTGACGATAATTGTTTCGGAGGAGACAGGAAAGATTAGTGTAGCTTACGAGGGTGAGCTTGAAAGGGCTGTTGACAGTGACAGACTCAGAGAGCGCCTGCGCTATCTTCAGAACAAACATAAGACAGAGGTTCCTGTTAAACACTTTGCAAGAAAGGCCAGGGCTAAGAAATGAAAAAGATAACAGCCAACTGGGGACTTAAACTGGCTTCTCTGATATTTGCCGTAATAGTGTGGTTTCTTGTTACAAATATTAATGATCCTATCATTTCAGTCAGATATACCAACGTTCCTGTTACTTTGAAAAATGGAAATCTTATAACAGAAAAGGGGCAGGTTTACACAATTCTTGACGGGAGTGATACCATCAACTCTGTGACAATATACGGACCAAGACAGATTATTGATTCTCTTAGCCAGAGCAATGTGGTTGCAACGGCGGATATTCAGAATTTATCCAGTCTTAATACTGTTAGTATTGATGTTCAGACAAATAAGTATAATGACAAGCTTGAGAAAATTGTGCTGAGCTCTGATGTTGTAAAGCTAAACGTTGAACGCAAAGCAAGTAAGAGCCTTGCTCTGACAGCAACAACATCCGGTTCACTTTCTGACGGATATGTGGTTGGAGATGTGTCGACTGAACAGAATATGGTGAGGGTAACAGGGCCTGAATCTTTTGTTAATTCTATTCAGAAGGCAGCAGTTGATGTTGATGTGACAGGTTTTACATCTAATATCGGAACAGATGCAGATATCATTCTTTTAGACGGAGATGGAAATGCCCTGGATCTGGCATCACAAGGTGTTTCAATGAATATTAAGACTGTCAGGGTTAATATTCAGATTCTTGAAACAAAGTATGTTCCGGTCAATTATGTGGTTAAGGGTGAACCTGCATCGGGATATGCTATGACCGGTGAGATAGAGAGTAATCCGGAAGTAATCCTTATTGCGGGCAGGAGCAGCACTATTTCTGCGATAAATGAGCTTAAGGTTGAGGATGATAAGCTGGATATATCCGGCTATAGTTCGGATTTTAGTGGAACAATTGACCTTTCGGATCATCTTCCCACAGGAGTATATTTCGGAGATAAAGAATTTAACGGAACAGCAACGGTTGTTGTTCATATCTCTCCGTTGATTGAAGAAACATTTGATGTGAGTATAAGAAATATTTCTATAGACGGTAGCATTGATGGCTATGATGTAGCTATTGATGACAGTGAGTATGATCAGGTATCACTTACACTGCAGGGACTTAGAAATGCCATTGATCTGGTAAATGCTAATAATATTGTTGGAGTTGTTGACATAAATGATGTCATCGAAGATAATGATTTGTCCGAACTTCAGGCAGGCACATACAGTGCGAGAGTCAAATGGTCGCTGCCTTCCGGAGTGAGTGCAAAGGGAACAGTTAGCGTTTATCTGACAATTAGAGAAAAAGAGTAAGGAGTTATTATTATGGGAAGATTATTTGGAACAGATGGTGTAAGAGGCGTAGCAAATGATGAACTCACACCACTTCTTGCAATGCAGCTTGGTCAGGCAGGCGCATATGTACTTTCCAAGGAAGTAAATCATAAACCTACAATTATGGTTGGATGTGATACAAGATTATCAGGAGACATGCTTGCAAGCGCACTTATTGCCGGAGCATGTTCAGTTGGAGCAAATGTTGTCAATGTTGGAGTTATACCTACTCCGGGTGTAGCTTTTCTTACAAGAAAATACAGAGTTGATGCCGGAGTTGTTATTTCTGCATCTCATAATCCAATGGAGTTTAATGGCATCAAGTTTTTTGATGCAAACGGTTATAAACTTCCTGATGCCCTTGAGGACGAGATCGAGGAGCTTATCAAGAATAATATGGAAGGCGTCAAGATGCCTACAGGTGCAGGCATCGGCAGAGTCAAGAATCGTACAGATGCCAGAGAAGAGTATATAAATCATAATCTTAATGCAGTGGATATCAGCCTTTCAGGTATGAAGATCGTTATGGACTGCGCCGAAGGTGCTTCATATTATACTTCCGTAGAAGCAATCAGACAGCTTGGCGCAGAGGTGGTTGTAATTCATAATAATCCTGATGGCATCAACATAAATGCAGGTTGCGGCTCAACTCATATGGAAGAGCTTATGGGCAGAGTGGTTACTGAAGAGGCTAATATCGGTCTTGCTTTTGATGGAGATGCAGACAGATTTCTTGCTGTTGACGAAAAGGGCAATATGGTCAATGGTGATGAGATCATGGCAATCATCGGCAAGTTCATGAAGGATGAGGGCAAACTTAAGCAGAATACTATTGTTGCTACAGTAATGAGTAATCTTGGATTCTTTAAGATGGCTGAAAGAGAAGGAATCCGCGTAGACCAGACCAAGGTTGGCGACAGATATGTTCTTGAACATATGAAGGAAATCGGAGCAAATCTTGGCGGTGAGCAGTCAGGACACATTATTTTCCTTGATGACAACACTACAGGAGACGGACTTTTATCAGCGCTTCATTTGCTGGAGGTAATGGTAAAAACAGGGAAACCTCTGTCAGAACTTGCAAGTATCATGGAGGTAATGCCACAGGCACTTGTTAATGCCCATGTTCCTACCCACAAAAAGGATGCATATATGGAATATCCGGAAATTGCTGATGCGATTTCTGAACTTGAGAAGAAATTTGCGGGAGACGGAAGAGTATTGATAAGACCTTCAGGAACAGAACCTCTCGTACGAGTAATGATTGAAGGCAAAGACAAAAATGTAATCGATGATGAAGCTAAGAAACTGGCGAAGTTAATCGAGGAGGTTATGCTTTAATGGTAAGTCAGAAAATTGTGATAACCAATCCAACCGGATTACATCTGCGACCTGCCGGTAACCTGTGTAAGGTTGCGATGAATTATAAATCACATATTACGTTTTGTTATGGTGAGAATACTGCTAATGCCAAGAGCGTGCTTAGTGTTCTTGGTGCATGTATTAAATGTGGGGATGAGCTTGAATTCAGATGCGAGGGCGCTGATGAGGAGGAGGCTATGGAAGCCATCATCACTGCTATAAAGAATGGATTGGGAGAATAAAAGATACAAAAGGGGAGTTTTTAAATGAAAAGAGTTAAGGCTATTATTCTGACAGGTATTTTAGCAACAGCACTGATCGTTGGGTGCGGCAAGTCAGAGGAAGATGCTGTAGTTGGAATTAGTATTGAGAAACTTGAAGACATTCAGCCGGTGGTTACTGAAGAGGTAGCAACAGCTGAGGAGTCTGTTGAGGAAGAAGTAGTAGTTGATGAAGATCAGCCACCTCATGAAGGAATGGTAAGAAGCTTTTTTACTAATGAGTGGGTTGATGAAAATGTTAATGTAACGAGACCTTTGGCAGTTATGTATCCCATTAACAAAGAGGCACAGCCACAATATGGACTGAGTAATGTTGCAGTATTCTATGAAATCATGGAAGAAGGCAGTATGAGCCGTCAGATGGGTATCGTAGAGAACTGGGAAGGGCTTGACAGAATCGGAAATATCAGAAGTATTCGTGACTACTTTGTATATGCTGCGCTTGAATATGACCCGATTATCATACATTTTGGCGGACCGGAATTATATGTAAGCGGCGTGCTTACAGGCAAGACAAGACCTAATGGAAAAGATGATGTGGATAATCTTAATGGTGTAGGCGGAAAGGCTATGGGATCTGATTATGGCGCATTTTTCCGTGTTCCCGAGGGAAGCACATCAGAACATACAGCTTTTACAGATGGTGCACATGTTAAGGCAGCTATCGATAAAGCCGGATTTTCACTGAATCATCGCGCAGATTATTTTGAAGGCCAGGCACACTTTAATTTTACAGGATATAATAATCCTAATACATTGGAACAGTATTCAGATGCTGTTGAGGCAACTAAGATTGACATGGCAGGATGTTACCCTGTAACAAAGTCAGCTCTTTCTTATGACCCTGAGAAAAAAGTTTATTTAAAGACTTTGTACGGCAATCCTCAGAAGGATGCTGTCACAGGCGAGCAGCTTGCTTTTACAAATGTCATTATTCAGAGAACTTATCATGAAGTTCGTGATGCTAATGGGTATCTTGCTTATCAGATGCATGATAAGACCAAGGATGGATATTATATTACTAATGGTAAGATGATCCATATTACATGGGAAAAGACAAGCGATTATGCGCCAACAACTTACTATGACGACAATGGACAGGAAATCACATTGAACACTGGAAAGACAATGATCTTTGTAATCCAGGAAAAAGGTGCTTCCTTCTCTAAATTCGAAGTTGATGGTGTGAAGTACGAATGAGTTTAGTATATGATTACTGCGGACGGCAGAAATGCCGTCCGTTTTATTCAGAGGTCCGCGTGATGAGATTGCTATTTGGCAGCATGTGGACAAAGATATGAGGAGTATTTTTAAGCAGGAGGATTAGAAGATTATGGAGAAGATAATAGTAACAGGATGCAATGGACAGCTCGGAAGAGCAATAAATAAAGAACTTGCAAATGACAGCAGATATGAACTTGTTAATACTGATGTTTTTGAAGGAGAAGGCATTACTTCTCTGGATATAACAAACATAGATGCAGTTATGGAGCTTGCAAAGAAAGTAAAGCCGGCAGCAATAATAAACTGCGCAGCATATACAGCTGTTGATAAGCAGGAGTCTGACATCGACCTTTCCTACAAGATCAATGCCATTGGACCAAGGAATCTTGCAATTGCATCAAGAGAGTGTGGAGCAAAGCTTGTTCACGTTTCAACAGATTATGTATTTGATGGAAATGGCACAAGACCATATATCGAATTTGATAAGACCGGTCCTGCAAGTGTATATGGAAAGACAAAGCTTGCTGGTGAGGAGTTCGTGCGCCAGTTTGCTGAAAAGTTTTTTATTGTAAGAACAGCATGGCTTTATGGCGATGGAAAGAATTTTGTAAAGACAATGCTTAATCTGTCCGAAACACATGATGAAGTAAGTGTTGTTATGGATCAGGTTGGTACACCTACAAGTGCGGAAGAACTTGCAAAAGCAATCTGTTATCTTTTTGGCACTGATAATTACGGAGTGTTCCATGGAACTTGCGAAGGTTCTACCAACTGGGCTGATTTCACTGAGGAAATCTTTAAGATAGCAGGAAAGAAGACAAGGGTAAACCATGTGACTACTGCTGAATATCTTGCTAAGAATCCCCAGGCTGCGCCAAGACCAGCATACAGCATTCTGGAAAACTATATGCTCAAGCTTACATCTGACTACATGTTTGCTGATTGGCATGATGCTATTGCAAAATATTTAAGAGATTTGAATGGTTAATTATTGGGGAAGCTTTTATGCAATTTTTTAATGATTTATTGAATAATAAGATTCTTATTGCTGCATTTTTTGGATGGCTTTCAGCACAGATATTGAAGACGATTCTGTTTGTGCTGGTAAACAAAACCTTTGATCCGGAAAGGCTATTGGGCGATGGTGGAATGCCCAGTTCACATTCTGCAACTGTTATGGCGCTTGTTACTTCAACACTATTTTATTACAGTGCAGCCAGTTTTGAGTTTGCAATCTCCGGTGTGCTTGCACTCATAGTTATGCATGATGCTATGGGAGTCAGGAGAGAAACCGGAATACAGGCAAAAGTTATCAATAATATGATGGAATGGTTCCAGAAGTTAGACAGTGATATTCCTGCTGAAGAAAAATTAAAAGAATTTGTAGGACATACTCCACTTCAGGTATGCTTTGGCGCACTTCTCGGAGTGCTTGTTGGAGTAATTGTCTGTGGCATTTGGGGGTAACATAATACATGGCAACTGTTGTGCTGATATGGATATATGTTATTGCAACAACCTATTTAACCGGTCTTGCCTTTCTTAAATTTGTAACATCTTTGGATTGTATGCAGGTACAAAAAGGCAGGGCGGGGTATAAAAAGTATGCTCCTCATTATAGGGAAAGCTATATCATTGCCGGTATCGTCGTAAATACGGTATATGCACAGCTTTTTAGCCTTATATCAGGAGTTGGACTTGCAGCAAATATGCTTCTGATAGCAGTGTGCGCTGTTATTGCAGTCTATTACAGAGATGAACTAAAAGAAGATTGTGGCGAATTATTAAGAATTCTGTTTGCCAGAAGAGAGGGCAAGTATTATCTTCTTGTTTTTCTTATAATGGCTTATGGTGCGTCACACGGAATCATGCATTATGATTCTGACCTTTATCATGCACAGGCAATACACTGGATTGAGAATTACGGAGTGGTTAAGGGGCTTGGTAATCTCCATGTTCGTCTGGCTTATAACAGTTCGTCATTTGCACTTTCAGCACTTTACAGTTTTAGCTTTTTGACTGGGCGTTCTTTTCATTGTATGGCGGGCTTTTTTGCGCTTCTCCTTGCCTGGAAATGTCTTGACCTGAAAGATATTGTCAGAAGAGGTCAGCCGATTCTTTCTGATTTTGCCAGGATCATGGCGATATATTATCTTTTTACGATTTATGATGAAATGGTTGCGCCTGCATCGGATTATTTCTTATCTACAATTGTGTTTTATATCTTTATACAGTGGCTTGATATGAATGTAAGGCATATTCGTTCGTACCTGCCATATATTATGCTGGCGCTTCTTGGAGTATATGCAGTGACGATAAAGTTATCTGCTGCTCCTATACTTCTTTTGTCAGCTATTCCTATATATCAGCTTTTTTCAAATAGTGATAAAAAGAAAAAGAAGGCATTTGGCTTCTCTGTTCTTATGGCAATTGTGATAGTTATGCCATTTATTATAAGAAATGTAATAATCTCGGGGTGGCTGGTATACCCTGTAACCGGTATTGATCTGTTTAAAGTTATATGGAAAATACCAAAGGGTGTAGCTCAGTACGATGCAAAAGAGATCAGGACATTTGGCAGAGGCTATAATGATGTTGCTGCTTTTGCAGATGTTCCTTTCAAAGAGTGGATTGTCAACTGGTTTAACAGTATTCATGGATTTAATAAAATAATGATCATCCTGGATATGATATCGATTGTTATTTATATTGGATGCATTGTATATTTCTTTGTTACAGCAGCTGCAGAAAACTCTAAGACCAGTGGAAAAGTATTGAAACTTAAGAACAGAAGCATGGTAAAATATGCTGATTTTCTGACACTTAGCGGAACAATGATTGCTTGTCTGATATTCTGGTTGTTTTCAGCACCACTTATCAGGTATGGCGAAGTTTATGTATGTCTGACGTTTGCAATCATAATAGGAAGACTTCTGATAAAAGCTTATAACACTTTGGACAGTGAAGGAAGTCTTGCAAAAGTGATTTTAAGAGTGTCTTTAGTTCTTTTTGCTGTGTGGTTTGTTTATAAAGCTGTAAATGTTGTCAAATATGATTATCCAAGGTTTAATTCTGATAATCTGCTTGTTCAGCAGGATTACGGGGATTATGAAGTTGATACCTTTAAGGTTGGTAATACTGTGTTTTATTATCCGACTGAGGGTGACAAGGTGGGATATAAGCCATTCCCTTCTTCAACTATGGATATGAGTGAAAAAATGATTATGATTGGAAGTGGAATAAAAGACGGCTTTATGTCAATTCCATAATGATAAAACATTATAAAAATTATCGAAAAAATATAAAATATTTATAAAAACCTATTAAAAAGAATTAATATATGGGTTATCGTCCCTTAAAAGAAGTATCATAAAAGTAGGTTGATAATTGACGGTATTTAGTAAAGTGATTATGCAATCTGCTGAGGGGGCGATATTATGAAAAAGGCTATTTTATGGTTGTCTGCGGCAATCATATTTATTGCCGGCATATTTTGGACACCACTTGATTCAAGTGCTTCTAATGAGGAAGATGTTCTTGCTTACATGAATAGTGTAAGGCAGGAAGCAGGTCTCGATGCATTTATATGGGATCAGGATCTTTCGGATGTGGCTGCGATCAGAGCACAGGAGTGTTCTGTGAGTTTCTCACATACAAGACCCAATGGCAAAGCCTGGAGTACGGTTTCATCGCTTACAAATGGCGAGAATCTTGCGCATGCCATAAACTATAATCAGCAGAAACCCGAGAATGTTGTTCTGGCCTGGACACTTAGCTCTAAGCATTATGCTAATCTTGTGAGACAATCATTTAGTTATGTTGGAATAGCCTACTATTGCAATGATAATGGAGAGACTTTCATTGCTTGTGAGTTTAGGTGATCATTTCCACTGTTGTCTGTATTCCAGAGGGCTTATGCCCTCTATTTGTTTGAAAATTCTTGAAAAATAATAGAGGGGAGCAATTCCGCAGTTGTTCCCTATTACTTCTATCGAATCATCAGTAAATCTGAGCATCTGTTTGGCGTGTGTTATGCGTGTTATAAGTAGATAATTGATTATCGAGGTGCCGAACTGTTCTTTAAATCCACGTGAAAGTGTATATTTGTTAATTAAAAATATTTCGGCAAGATTATCCAAAGTTATTTTTTCTTTATAATGAGTATCAAGATAATCTTTAAGAGCCGGAATTGCCTTGGCGGAGTTGGAAAGCTGTTCTGCTTCGGGATTCCAGCTAAAACTCATAAGGAAAGTAACAAGGCTTGATAAAAACTCATTTATCCTTATGTCTTTTATATAGTCGTTTGATTTGGCTACCAGGCTTATGTCGTTCCATATTTTTTCTGCCTGACTAAGATTTCCGGGGGAAAAGACAGGCTGGCCGCCTCTTTCAACGTATTTCAAATAAATAGGGAGTAGGCTTTCACTGTTAAAATGGATCCATTCTAGTGCCCAAAGATCCTCTGATGTTCTGTGGGAGTAGGGTTCTTTGCAATTTATAAAAACACAGTCACCTGTTTTCACAGTGTATTCTTTTCCTTTATATTCCAGGAAACCACTACCTTCTTTTACATAAAAAAATAAGAAGGAGTCAAGATTCTGTCTTTTGCTGGTGTGGGGCTTCTTGGCCTTTAGTGTGCCTATTTCCTGAAGGTAGAAGAGATTTGAACGGGCAAACTCGGAAGGGGTATAGACTGTTCTGTTTGATAATACAAATTCACCTTGGAATAACTGTCCTTTTTCCATTGCTTTATCCTATCTTTAGCATTTGTTTTGATGATATTTCATATATTACTAATATAAAATGTTTGTCAAGATAATGCAAATAAAAATCAAGAAAGTGAATTTATTAAGTTAATCTTCACAAATATAATAAATACGAAATATGCAAATAGTTTTTATTTTGAGAGGACAAAATATGGCAAAGAAAGCACTTATTACTGGTATTACAGGTCAGGACGGTTCATATCTTGCTGAGTTTTTATTAGAGAAAGGTTATGATGTTCACGGAATTATCCGTAGATCATCAGTTGATTACAGAGAAAGAATTGCTCATCTTGAAGGACATCCGGGATTCCATTTACATTATGGAGATCTTGGTGATTCAATGAGTATTCTTGGGGTGGTTTCAAAGGTTCGCCCTGATGAAATATACAATCTTGCAGCACAGTCTCACGTTCAGGTTTCTTTTGACTCACCTGAATTTACTGCTGATGTTGATGCTACAGGCGTGCTTAGAGTGCTTGAAGCAGTAAGACTTTGCGGACTTGCTGAAACCTGCAGAATTTATCAGGCATCAACTTCTGAGTTATATGGAAAGGTTGAGGAAGTTCCTCAGAATGAAAAGACTCCATTCCACCCATATAGCCCATATGCAGTAGCAAAGCTTTACGGATACTGGATTGTGAAGGAATACAGAGAGGCATATAACATGTTCTGCTGCTCAGGAATTCTTTTCAACCATGAGTCAGAGAGACGTGGCGAGACATTCGTTACCAGAAAGATTACTCTTGCTGCCAGCAGAATAGCTCAGGGCAAGCAGGATAAGCTTTATCTTGGAAATCTTTCAAGTCTTCGTGACTGGGGCTATGCTAAGGATTATGTTGAGTGTATGTGGCTCATATTGCAGAACGACAAGCCTGAAGACTTTGTTATCGCTACTGGTGTTCAGCATTCTGTTCGTGAGTTTGCACAGCTTGCATTCCATTATGCAGGAATAGAGCTTGAGTTCAGAGGCGAAGGCGCTGACGAGAAGGGTTATGACAAGGCAACAGGAAAGGTACTGGTTGAAGTATCTCCTGATTTCTACAGACCTACAGACGTTGTTAATCTTTGGGGTGATCCTACTAAGGCAAAAGAAAAGCTTCATTGGAATCCACAGACAACATCATTTGAAGACCTTGTAAGAATCATGGTTGAGCATGATATGAAGAAGGTTGCTGTAGAGAGAGCTAATGAGCATGTTAAGTTCAATCTTGCAGAATTCCTTGAAAAAGGTATTGATAAGTAATTTATATACAGAGGTTTGTAATGATGGAAAAGAATGCTAAGATTTACGTCGCAGGTCACAGAGGAATGGTTGGCTCAGCGATTGTCAGAGAATTAAACAAACAGGGCTATGAGAATATTATAACCCGTACACATAAAGAACTTGATCTCACAAGACAGGATCAGGTGGAGAAGTTTTTTGAGAAAGAAAAGCCTGAATATGTATTCCTTGCAGCTGCTAAAGTTGGCGGAATCATGGGTAACTCTGAAGCACTTGCAGATTTTATGTATGAAAACATGATTCTTGAGATGAATGTTATTCATGCGGCATGGAAAAATGGCTGTAAGAAGCTTGAATTTCTTGGATCATCATGTATCTATCCAAGAATGGCGCCTCAGCCAATGAAGGAGAACTGCCTTCTTACATCAGAGCTTGAGAAGACAAATGAAGCATATGCTCTTGCAAAGATTTCAGGACTTAAGTACTGCGAATATCTGAATAAGCAGTATGGTACAGACTATATTTCAGTTATGCCTACCAATCTGTATGGACCAAATGATAACTATCATCCTACACATTCGCATGTTCTTCCTGCGCTTATCAGAAGATTCCATGAAGCGAAAGAACAGAATCTTCCATATGTAACATGCTGGGGTGACGGAAGCCCACTTCGTGAGTTTATGTACGTAGATGATCTTGCTAATCTGTGTGTATTCCTTATGAATAACTACAGCGGCGATGAGACAGTAAATGCCGGAACAGGAAAAGAACTTACAATCAAAGAACTTACAGAAAAAGTTGCTTCCATAATAGGTTATACGGGCGAAATCCGTTGGGATCCCACAAAGCCAAACGGAACTCCAAGAAAGCTTCTTGATGTATCTAAGGCAGCAGGACTTGGCTGGACCTACAAGACAGAACTTGATGATGGTATCAGGCTTGCTTATGAAGACTTTTTGAACAATCCAATGCGTGCTGAGCGCTAATATACAGGCAAATGTAATAAATTAAAGGATAAATAAATGGTTTTATGGTATACTGTTCTGTGAATGGGATAGTATACCATTTTTATTTTTGTGCATAGATTGGAAAATTAGTATAGATGAAAACGAAGTACACGCAGTACAAACTTAACAGCATGGCATACAGAGGTACACTTATTGCGGATGAAATCTCTGTTGTGGCAGCTTTTTTTTCTGCAATTTTTATTAGATACAGTGCTATCATGATGTGGGCTGACAGGAGCATGGGAGTATATGGAGCCATGCTGATAACGGCATTCATATTTGAAATGATGATCTCCATGCTTTATGATCAGCACAGATCATCGATTCTTGAGATGAATCCCATTGAAAATCTTCTTTTATTGATAAAAAGCAGGTTTATACTGATAGCGCTTCTTGTCATATATTTTTATATCACTCACAGAAATGTTCTTACATCAAGGGTGGTATTTGGCATTTTTATGCTGCTTAGTGTAATATATGGTTATGCGGCAAGAATGCTTTGCAGATTTGTATTTAAAAAGAAGTATTATGCGATTGGCGATGAAGATATATTAAAGGTTGAACTGCCACTTTCAGATAATACAGACTTAAAGGGACTGATAAGGTCTAAAGATTATCAGATAGTGATGATAATCCAAAATGAAGCAACTGATGAAGAAGTCAGAAAATGTGTTAAAATCTGTGATGAAATGGGAGTTAGAGCATTTCAGTCAGTTAAAAGCTTTGATTATACCGTAAGAAGTGGTATTATATCAGAATTAAATGGTTTCGCTGTGATCCCGTCATATGTCCGCAAAGAAAAGTGCCAGATATTCGGAGTGAATTTTTCTGTTGCGAGAACTGAAGAGGCTGTTCTTACAGTAATAAGACAGATAAAGAAGCTCTCCGGGCAATATATTTGTTTTTCAAATGTTCATACTACCGTGATGGCTAAGGATGATATAGGATATAGGAATGTACTTAACGGGGCGGCATATGTGTTTGCAGATGGTGCTCCGATAGCAAAGCTTCAGCAGAAGAAAGGACCTAATATTGGAATAGAAAGAGTTGCAGGTCCTGACTTTATGGAGCATATGTTTAAAAATACCATGGATGGAAAGATTTCCCATTATTTTTATGGATCCTCTCCTGAAACGATAGAAGCCCTCAGAAAGAACCTTCTTGCAAAATATCCGGGAATTGATATCAGAGGAATGTATTCACCGCCCTTCAGGAAGCTCAATCCTGAGGAAGACGAGGAAGATATCAGGAGAATAAATGAATCCGGAGCAGATATTGTCTGGATTGGCCTTGGGGCACCCAAGCAGGAAAAATGGATGAATGCCCATAAAGATAAGATAAATGGCGTAATGATGGGAGTTGGAGCCGGATTTGATTTTCATGGCGGCACTATAAAAAGAGCACCTGTCTGGATTCAGAAGATGGGATTTGAGTGGTTATTCAGATTATTTCAGAATCCGGAAAGATTACTTAAGAGGTACTTTGTTACTAATACCAAGTTTTTCTTTTACCTTTTAATGGAAAAGTTAAAAGGTGAGAATAACTAAACAACAATTAATTGTAATAGAAGTTAGGAGAAAAAACATGTGTGGAATAGTAGGATATATTGGACATCGTCAGGCTGCACCTATTTTGCTGGAGGGCCTGTCAAAGCTTGAATACAGAGGCTACGATTCTGCAGGAATGGCAGTCAGAGACGGACAGGAGCCGGCAGAAGTTGTAAAGACTGTTGGAAAGTTAATAAATCTTGCAAATAAAACAGATAACGGCAATGCACTGAAAGGTACTTGTGGAATTGGTCATACAAGATGGGCAACTCATGGAGCACCTTCTCAGACAAACGCACATCCTCATGTTTCAGGAAATTGTGCAGGTTCAGCGTCAGGAACCGTTGAGTCAGAAGTTGTAGGAGTACATAACGGAATCATAGAGAATTTCCAGGAATTAAAAGATAAACTTGGCAAGCACGGATATTTATTTTACAGTCAGACTGATACAGAGGTCCTTATTAAACTTGTGGATTACTACTACAAGAAATATAATGTTGGCCCTATAGATGCTATTGCCAAGACACTTGTACGTGTACGCGGTTCATATGCGCTTGAAGTTATGTTTGCAGATCATCCGGGTGAGATATATGTTGCACGTAAGGATTCACCTATGATCATTGGAGTGAACAAGGCTGAGTCATTTATAGCATCAGACGTTCCTGCTATGCTTAAGCATACAAGAAATGTTTATTATATTGGAAATCTTGAGATGGCTAAGGTTACAGCAGGTGATGTAACTTTCTATAACCTTGATGGTGATGTCATTGAAAAGGAACTCACTGAAGTTACTTTTTCTGCAGAGTCAGCTGAAAAAGGCGGATTTGAGCACTTCATGATGAAAGAGATTCATGAGCAGCCCACTGTTGTAAGAGATACTCTAAACAAGTATATCCACGGTAAGACAATAAATCTTTCAGAAACTGGTCTGACTGATGAAGATATTAAGAATATACAGCAGGTATGTATTGTTGCCTGCGGTTCTGCATGGCATGTTGGAATGGAATGTCAGTATGTTATAGAGGACTTTACTGATATTTCAGTGAGATGTGAGCTGGCTTCAGAGTTCCGTTATCGTAAGTTATCACTTGCGCCTAATACACTGGTTGTTGTTATTTCGCAGTCTGGTGAGACGGCAGATTCACTTGCTGCACTTAGAATGGCTAAGGAAAAAGGATATAAGACTCTTGCAATCGTAAACGTGGTTGGATCTTCAATTGCACGTGAAGCGGACCATGTAATGTACACAATGGCTGGTCCAGAGATTTCAGTTGCTACCACAAAAGCTTACAGCTGTCAGCTTGTCTGCGGTTTCATTCTGGCATTGCAGATGGGTAAGGTGAGAAAGTCACTTTCAAACAAAGAGCAGTACAACTATTATATTCAGGAACTTATGTCTATTCCTGATAAAATGGAGGAATGTCTTCGCGATAAAGAGCGTATTCAGTGGTTTGCCTCAAAGTTCTGCAACGCAAAGGATATTTTCTTTATTGGACGTGGCATAGATTATGCAGTTTCTCTTGAGGGAAGCCTTAAGATGAAGGAAATCAGCTATATTCATTCGGAGGCTTATGCAGCAGGTGAGCTTAAGCATGGAACAATTTCTCTGATTGAAGAAGGAACACTTGTTATCGGAGTTCTTACTCAGAGCGAACTGTATGAAAAGACAATAAGCAACATGGTTGAGTGTAAGAGCCGCGGTGCTTATCTTGCCGGAATTACCGAATATGGCAAATATGATGTTGAAGATCAGTGCAACTTTGTTGTATATGTTCCTAAGCTTGATGAGCACTTTATTGGAAGCCTTGCAATAATTCCTCTTCAGCTTCTTGGTTACTATACATCAGTTGCAAAGGGACTTGATGTTGATAAGCCAAGAAACCTTGCAAAGAGTGTTACAGTTGAATAATCTTTTTGGGTTAAAAGCGATGGATATGGTGTATTATTACCTCCATCGCTTTTATAGGAAGGATGTCCGATAGAAGGTGATAAGATGTTTGAGAGAAAAAAGAAATCAGATAAGCCGGTAGTAGCCATCTGTTATGATTTTGACAAGACGCTTACTCCTGATGATATGCAGGCTCAGGGGTATATTCAGGCAGTTGGATTTAATGTTCCGGATTTTTGGAAAGAAGCAACAGAGCTTTCACAGAATAATGATATGGACCAGAATCTTGCTTATATGTATAAGATGATGGATGAAGCTCAGGGGAAGGTTCTTTTTACAAGGAAAAAATTACAGGAATATGGTTCAAAAGTTGCGCTGTTTCCGGGGGTTGAGAGCTGGTTTGAGAGAATCAGACAGTACGGACTTGAAAAGGGCGTAATAGTTGAACATTACATTATTTCATCAGGGTTAAAAGAGATGATAGAGGGAACCTCTGTTGCATCCTCTTTTGAAAAAATATATGCCAGCAGTTTTTACTATGATAAGAATGATGTGGCGAAATGGCCCTCTCAGGTTATAAATTTTACTAATAAGACTCAGTATCTTTTCAGAATACAAAAGGGAGTTCTTGATGTGAATGATCCGGGGGTGAATGATTTTTTTGCACCGGAAGATATAAGGATTCCATTTAGAAATATGATCTATATCGGTGACAGTGATACTGATGTTCCCTGCATGCAGCTTGTAAATGGTTATGGAGGACATTCAATAGGTGTTTATGACTGTGAGAGCAAGGATAAGACCAAGGTTTATAAGATGATGAAGGAAAACAGAATCAAGTACTTTGCACCTGCTGATTATTCGGATAATGGAGAGCTTGATATACTGGTCAAAACTATCATTGACAGAACTGTGGTAAATGAAAAGCTTGAGCATATGCATTTTCTCAATAAAAAAGAATGTGATGAGAGTTAATTCAGATAGAAATGCTCATTTCGTGAGAAAGAGATTCAGTAGTGAGCCCAGATTGAAAGAAAAAGCGGATAAGTGTACAATATATGTGTTATTACGTGGCCTTTAGCCATAGTAATTGTATGCGGGAGTTATTTATGAAGCTTTTGAGCGTGATAGTACCCTGCTATAATGAGCAGGAGAATGTTATAGATTTTTATAATGAAATAGGTAAAACCAGAGAGTTTTTTAGTTCCAATGATGTCGATATCGAGATCATTTATGTAAATGACGGTTCCAAAGATAAAACTGCAGAACTTGCAAAGAAACTGCATGAGACAGATGAAAAGGTTCATCTGATAGATTTTTCAAGGAATTTTGGAAAAGAAGCCGGAATATATGCGGGACTTAAGAAGGCAAAGGGTGATTTTGTTGTTGTAATGGACTGTGATCTTCAGGATCCGCCGGCTCTTTTGCCTAAGATGTACAAGGCTATTGTCGATGAAGGATATGACAGCGTTGCGACGAGAAGAGTAAACAGAAAAGGTGAACCGCCTATCAGATCTTTTTTTGCAAGGATGTTTTATAAACTGATAAACAAGATGTCGAAGACGGAGATTGTTGACGGAGCAAGGGATTATCGTCTGATGACAAGGCAGTTTGTGGATGCGATCCTTTCTTTGGAGGAATATAACCGTTTTTCAAAGGGCATCTTTGGATGGGTAGGATTTAAGACAAAATGGCTTGAGTTCGAAAATATTGAGAGAGCTAAGGGAGAGACTAAGTGGTCTTTTTGGAAACTCTTTATTTATGCTTTGGATGGCATAACGGCTTTTTCGACAGTACCGCTTGCATTTGCGTCAGTGTTGGGCGTTTTGTTCTGCGTGCTTGCCTTTGTGTTTATTATTTTTATCATTGTGAGAAAAATAATTTTTGGTGATCCTACCAGCGGATGGCCTTCACTTGTGTGCATCATTTCGCTTATAAGCGGGGTTCAGCTTTTTTGCCTGGGAATCGTCGGACAGTATCTGTCCAAGACGTATCTTGAGGTTAAGAAGCGTCCGATGTTCATTGTTAAAGAGGAGATTTAATGGTCAGCATTATTGTTCCTGTTTACAACGCAGCCAATTATATAAAAGATACCATTGAAATGGTTAGCGCCCAGAGCTATAAAGATTGGGAATTGATCCTTGTGGACGATGCTTCAAAGGATGGCAGTGGCGATGTAATAGAGGAAATTATAAGGGGACAGGGGAAGAGAATTCGCCTGATTAGGAAAAATAGTAACGAAGGGGCAGCAGCTGCAAGAAATACAGGAATTGATGCTTCTTCGGGGAGATATATTGCTTTTCTGGATGCAGATGATATATGGAAACCTGACAAACTGGAAAAGCAGATTGCGTTTATGGAGAAAACCGGAGCAGAGTTTTCTTTTCACTCATATGAGTTTGGAGATGAACTGGCAAGGCCTACAGGAAAAGTAGTGAAGGTGCCGGAAAAACTTACTTTTAAGCAGGCACTGTCCAGGACTGTCATTTTTACAACAACTGTTATGTTTGATACAGAGAAGATTGACATGGGCATTATCCATATGCCTGATGTACCAAGTGAGGACACTGCTACATGGTGGAGAATACTTAAAAGTGGCTATACAGCATATGGACTCAATGAGAATCTTGCTATCTACAGAAGGCCCTCAAAGTCACTGTCATCTAATAAGTTGGTGGCTTTGAAGAGAATCTGGTTTTTATACAGAAATATTGCTGATCTTTCAGTGGTAAAGTCGGCATTTTATTTTGTCGGATGGGCATTCAGGGCAACTATGCGAAGATTGTGATCCTGGCATGACAGGTTTTGTTCATAGGGAGTGATCAAATCCTGAATGAATTTAGTTTTAAGGGGAAGTTTTATGAAACATGTGGAGTCAGTAAAAAGAACTCTCGTTTTACTGCTTGGTTTTGTCGGTCTTGTGATGCAGACAGCAGTATATGCGCTTTTTTGGTTTAGAACCTATTATCCGATAGTATCGGCAGACCGTATCAGTCAGGATGGTTATTATCTTGGCTATGGTCTTAAACTCTATTTCCGTGGACATTTGCTGATACTGGGGATTTATTTTATTCTTCTTTTGTTTTTTTCTAATACTTATGGAGGACTTAAAATAGGCTATCTCAGGCCTATGGACGTATTCTTTTCTCAGATATTTGCCCTGTTCATGGTGAATTTCATTTCGTATTTCCAGCTTTCACTTCTTAGAAACTGGCTTGTTCCTGCAATGCCAATAGTTGAGATCTTTTTCTTGCAGCTTTTGATCTCGTTTTTGTGGGCATATGCGACAAATGCATTGTATATGGCAATCTTTAAGCCAAGGGAACTTCTTTTGATAAGTGGAATTTATCCTGTCGATGACATTACTCACAAATTCAATTCAAGAAGAGATAAGTATCACATTGCAAAATCAATGAACATCTCAGAGGGAATTGAAAAGGTATATAAAGAGTGCCTTGGAAATTATGATGGTGTAATAATATGGGATGTTCCCAGCGAATACAGAAACGGTCTTGTAAAATACTGCTATGGCAGGAACATCCGTATTTATGTAATGCCTAAAATAACAGATGTTTTGTTAAAAGGCTCAGATCAGCTGCATCTGTTTGACACACCGGTGCTTCTACTTAGAGAGTATGCCATCAAGGTGGAACAGCGAGCTTTAAAGAGAATAATAGATATAATCATAGCGCTTGTTGCTATAGTTGTTTTTTCACCTACCATGCTTGTTACAGCGATAGTAATAAAGGCGTATGATGGTGGGCCTGTCTTATACAAGCAGATAAGATGTACCAAGAATCGTAAGCAGTTTAAGATTATGAAGTTCAGGAGCATGAGAGTTGATGCTGAAAAAGACGGTGTCGCAAGACTTGCTTCTAAGAATGATTCAAGAATAACTCCTGTTGGTAAGTTTATAAGGGCTTGTAGAATTGATGAACTTCCGCAATTGTTCAATATCCTTGCAGGGGATATGTCATTTATAGGCCCGAGACCTGAAAGACCGGAAATAATCGAGCAGTATCTTGAGGAGATGCCTGAGTTTGCCTTTAGAATGAAGGTTAAAGCGGGACTTGCAGGATATGCGCAGGTTTACGGCAAATATAACACTACGCCTTATGATAAGTTAAAACTTGATCTGACTTATATTGAAAATTATTCAATCTGGCTTGATATTAAGCTGATGCTTTTGACAGTTAAAATTCTTTTCACTCCTGACAGTACAGAGGGAGTTGATGAAAATCAGATAACTGCGCAGAAGAATTAAAGAATGTTGCAGAACTGATCCGGTTTACTTATTGAAATAAGGTATCGGCATCTAAAAGTAAACAGTGTGAATAATGTGACATGATGGAGTGGGTATGGAGAGAAGTAGTAAGGGGCACATGGATGAAACGCTCAATTTGAGGAGTTTTTACTTACGTCTGATAAAGAGAATATGGATATTACCTTTGGCAGCAGTCCTTGGAGCTCTTATTGCTGCTTTAATCTATTTTGTTGCGACAGTTGCATTTGGTCCGGGCCGTGAGTACAGCGCAGAATCCAAGCTGTATATCAATTTTGCCTATGATGAGAAGAAGGGCTCAAAGGTTGATTACTACAATGCTTTTACCTGGAATACCCTTGTTTCTACAGATGATATTCTTGAATTTACAATAGCTAATCTTGAAAAGGATGGGATTACAGTTTTTGATGTGGAAATGGGAGAGACTACTGATGGACTTTCAATTTCCAGGGATGAGCTGGTAAAGTCGATAAATGCAGATATCCCTTCTGATGTAAGAGTAATGGTGCTTACTGCCAGAAATTCAAACAAGGAGTTGGCAGATGCTATTATAAATGCTTCTTCAAAGGCAATTGAAAATTATGGAGCCATAAATGAAGCATTTGATTCAATTAAGATTCTAAGCTGCGACAAGGCAAAGCTTATTGTTTATTCTGACAGAAGTAAAGTAGCAGCAGGCTTTGGTGCAATTGCTTTATTGATATTGACTGTTTTGGCGCTCCTTTTAAAGGAAGCATTAAATGATGCAATTTATGTTCCGGAGGACATCGAAAAGCGCTACGGAATATCAGCTCTTGGAGTGACTTTTAACGGCAAGGTTGAGGAGAATAATTCTCTTTTCAAAAATGAGCTTAGAGCGGCGCTTGAGGAGAGTACCAACGGCGAGATGAAGATAGCTTTAATATCAACTGATTCGGTTGATAGTGATAAGGAATCTGGTCTTGATGCAGAAGAAATCAAGAAAAATGGCGGAGATAAATTACAGCTGCTTCCGATGTCTGTTCCCGGAAAGGTACTTGATAACTACAGAAAGATTGGTGTATGCGATGGAGTTATCGTTTGTGTGCCATATGGAATAAACAATGGAACAATGACTGAGCATGTTTTGGGACAGCTTAAAAAGCATAATTGCCCTGTGATCGGAATGGTACTTACAAGAGCAGACTACAAATTTATGGTGAGATATTATGGGATTAAGTAATGAAAGGCTGCAGATTCTCATTTCAGCAGTAGATAAGGATGCTTGTTTTTTACCCAAGATAATGAAGATTGAATCGGATGCCATAATCGTAGATCAGCTTATCAGGGAAGCTTATAATGCTGAGAACCAGATGGTCTTAAGCGAAAAAGAGTGTAATGCTAACGACTTAGATAGTAGAAAGATTGCAAACGAGAACCGTGATGAAGAAATAGAATATAACGGAAATAAGGTAACTATTCTTTATCGAAGGGAAAAAGGGGTTGGCTTATCAAGAAACACTGCACTTGACAGGGCGGACCATGAGATTATTCAGTTTGGCGATGATGATATTGTTTATGACGCGGGGTACGGTAAAAAGATATTAGCTGAATTTGATGCACATCCTGAGGCAGATATTCTTTTGTTTAATGTTAAGGCACAGGAAGGTCGCGAAACTTATTGGAACGAGGATTATGCCAGGGTTACATGGAAAAATTACGGCCGTTATCCTGCGTATGCAATATGCGGAAGATTAGATAAGATCAGAAAAAGCGGTGTGAGGTATTCACTTTTGTTTGGTGGTGGGGCACCCTATATGAATGGCGAGGATTCACTGTTTTTGCATGATTGCTTAAAAGCAGGCCTTAGTGTGTATAGGACGGATGTCCCGATTGGACATGAGAGGGCCGGAGAATCCACTTGGTTTAAGGGATATACAGATAAATTCTTTTTTGACAGAGGCGTTCTGTATCATTTTCTTTACGGTAAGCTTGCCTATGCGCTAGGTTTCAGGTTCTTATATAAAAACAGAGTTGAAATGTGTGCGGAAAAAGGACTTTTTAAGTGTTTTGGCCTTTTAGCCCGCGGTGTTAAGCATGGAAAAACAATAAAGAAGGTGTAAATGGCAGTATATCTAACACTAACTGTTACAGTGCTTGTGATCGCGCTGCTTATCAGAAAAACAGAAATTGAAGAAAAAAGCGGAAATATGCTTGTTTACAGGGGAATGAGTAGACAAAAGATGGTCAACAACATATGTTTACTCATTATTTTTGTATTGCTGTTTGGTGTATCTGCATTAAGGTTAAACGTAGGAAATGATTATTTGAATTATGTGGAGTTCATGCACCTTGTTTTTTCTAAAGCATATGTTCCAACAGAACTTGGGTTTAACGTTCTTACCTATGTTGTCTATTATCTGTGCGGATTTGAAAACTATATTCTTGTGTTTGCATTGTTTGCTTTTGCAACAATCTATTTTTTTATGAAGGCAATGCTTGAGCAGAGTGAGTGGTTTACTTTTAGTTTTATGATGTTCATGCTGCTTGGCTATTATTTTCAGTCCCTTAGCACAGTGAGATACTACCTTGCGCTTTCGATGGCTCTTTATTCGATAAAATATCTGATGAAGGGCGATTACCCAAAGTTTTTGCTGATTGTTATCATTGGGAGTCTTTTTCATAAATCGCTTCTGGTTGTATTACTATTATATTTTGTAGCAAAACTTGATTTTAAGAGATGGATGTATGTGGCGCTTATAATTGCAGGAATATCCTGTCTGTTTCTTAAGGATATTTACCTCAAGATAGTTGTCTTTTTGTATCCTTCCTATAAGAATACTGAATACCTTGCGGGAGGTACAAGTGGTGCAAATATAGTAAGGTGCCTGGTGATTTTGGCTTTTTCTCTTTATCTTTACAATGACGTTGTAAAAGATAATAAAAATAACAAGTTCTATTTTATGTGTAATGTACTGGCAACTGTGTTATATATCTTTGGATCTTTTTTGCCGGTAATTTCCAGAATTGGTTATTATCTTACTGTAACTCATATATTGTTTATTCCTGTGCTTATAAAGGGAATAAAGGATGAAAACAAGAGAAATATTGCTATAGTGGTGACTGTTATTGCCTGCCTTGGGTATTTTGCGATGTATATGAGAGGCGCAGCGGGGGATGGTATCAGGATTTTACCATATGAGACATTTTTGTTTCATGATCTGCCACTTACTCTGTCTGAGAGAGGATATTCATGAAGAAAACTTTTTTTACTGTAATAATAGTGTCCTATAATCCTGGAGAAAAGCTGTTCTTAACTTTGGAAAGTGTGCTTGGGCAGTCGTTTAAGGACTATAGGATTCTGATAAAAGATGGCATGTCAACTGATGGGACAATGGAAAGGCTGAAGAAAGAATATGATTTAGCCATTGCGCAGTCAGGGGAAGAGAAGACAATAACCCTTCTTGAAAGTTGCGATAATGGAATTTACCACGCAATGAATATCGCAACATCTTATCTTGGCGGTAAGATATTTGATTCAAGAGCAGGAAAAGATAAAAGCAGCGATAATGATGTTAAATTATTGAAGGCAGGCGAGGAGCCGTCTTATGTTTTTTTCTTAAACTGCGGTGACTATTTTTATGACAAAGATGTTCTTATGAATCTTCACAGGAAGATTACTTCAAGAAATGAAAATCATGGAACAACACTTCCTACCATTTATTATGGAGACATATACGACAGCATTACTAAGCAGAGGGTGGCATCAAACCCGGAGATAAATGATTTTGCATGTTATAGAAATGTTCCATCTCATCAGGCGTGTTTTTATGATGAAAGGCTTATTTATAAGAATCCGTTTAATCTCAAATATAAGGTCAGAGCGGACTATGAACAGTTTTTGAGATGCTTTTATGTGGAAAAAGCAGAAACTTGTTACATACCAATTGTTATTTCAAAATATGAGGGCGGCGGTTTCTCTGATCAGAATAAAGATATATCTGAAAAAGAACGAAAAGAAATAATCAAGATGTATCTGCCGGCCGGCAAGATAAGAAAATATGATTTTTTGCGTATTATAACATTATCGGGACTTCGCACATTTTTGGCTTCAAACAAGGTGACTGCAGGTGTCTATAACGGTATAAAAACATGCATTTATGAAATCAAGGGTGGCAGCAAAAAGGAGAAATGATTTGAAAGTATTATGGCTTTGCAATATAATGCTTCCTGCTTATGCCAAGGTCCATGGTATTGAATATTCACCACGTGAAGGGTGGCTGTCAGGATGTTTTGACAAGATTACCAGGGATAAGAAAAGCGACAGGGAGATTGAACTTGGTGTATGTTTTCCTGCCACAGGAGCAATTGCGTCTTCAAAGGAAGTAATTGATGATGTCACATATTATGGCTTTATAGAGGATCTTGAACATCCGGAGAAATATGATGATAGTATCGAACTGAGACTTAAAGAGATAGTAGATGATTTTAAGCCGGATGTGCTTCATATATTCGGAACGGAGTTTCCACATACGCTTGCTATGCTAAAAGTATTTGGAAAACCGGAGAGAGTTCTTTTGGGAATCCAGGGAATATGCGGGAAAATAGCAGAGGAATACATGGCAGATATCCCGGAGGAAGTGCAGAAGAACTCAACTTTTAGAGACAGATTAAAGAGTGATTCAATTCTTCAACAAAGAGAGAAATATTTTGTTAGAGCAAGGAGAGAGACTGAGTCTATCAGGCTTGTGGGCAATATAACCGGAAGGACTGCATTTGATAAGGAAGAGACTGCAAGGATAAATCCGGATGCCAGGTATTACAAGATGAATGAGACGATGCGCTCGTCTTTTTATGAGGGAAAATGGGAAGAAAAGGGCGCTATTCCTCATAGTATTTTTATTCCACAGGGTGATTATCCATTGAAGGGATTTCATTTTATGCTTAAAGCAATGCCGGAAATTCTTTCAAAGTATCCTGATGCGCATTTATATGTTGCGGGGAACAATATCATAGGACGTGGAAAAAGTAAATATCCTTACTTTTTAAGAGCAAGTGCTTACGGGAAATATATTAAATATCTCATTTCTTCCAATAAGCTGAAAAAGAAAGTGACTATGGTAGGAATGTTAAACGAAGAAGGGATGAAAGAACAGTTTTTGAAAAGCTCAGTATTTGTATGCCCTTCTGTTGTGGAAAATTCGCCGAATTCTCTTGCTGAGGCTATGCTGCTTGGAATGCCTGTTGTAGCTGCAAGAGTTGGTGGAATTCCAAGCCTTATCCAGGGAAATAAAGAATGCCAATTCTTCGAAAAGGGTGATGTAAAGGGTCTTGCGGAAGCAATCCTTCAGATATGGGATGAGCCAGTAATTGCTGCTGTATACGGAGATAATGCGAGAAAAAGAGCGCTTGTTACTCATGATCCCGAGATAAATTATAAGCGTCTTTTGGAAATATATCGGGATATAGAGATAAGAACTGCAGAAAAATAAATGGAAAACGGAGTTAATTCTTTAGATGGTTATATCTTTTGCCTCTAATTACATAAATCATCATCAGCTTCCTTTTTGCGATGCAATGAATAAGATGGATAACGTTGAGTTTCATTTTATTCAGACAAGTCCGATGGAGCAAAAGAGGATTGATATGGGCTGGGGCGTGGATGTTTCGAAGTATCCGTTTGTTTCGCTGTTGTACGAAGAAAAGGAAAAATGCGAAGAACTCATCTTAAACAGCGATGTGACTATATTTGGCTGGACTGACGGGGCGATAAAAAATTTAGAGGAAAAGAGATTACTTTCCGGGAAATTATCTTTTCGTGTCAGTGAGCGAATTTACAGAGAAGGGCAGTGGAAATTTATCAGTCCTAAAGGGCTTTTGAATAAGTATTATGAGCACATAAGATACCGCAATTATCCGGTATATCTGTTATGTGCCGGCGCATATGTGGCATCTGATTTCTCTTTGATCCACAGCTACCCGGGGAAGAAACTAAAGTGGGGATATTTTCCAAATGTAGATAGTACTCAGACTGGAGAGGATAGTTGCAATAGGCAGGAATTGGCTGAAGATAATGCTCATATAAATTCCCAAAAAGAGCTGAATAAAAATAGCTCAAAAGAAAAAATAATAAGACTTTGCTGGGCTGGAAGACTGATTGATCTAAAGCACCCGGAATTTGCCATAGAGGCTGCAAAAGTTCTCAAAGAAAAAGGATATTCCTTTCATCTTGATATGATAGGTGACGGATATAAAAGAAAGTATCTGGAAGAATTGTCAAATCAATACAAGCTAGGGGACAGTGTTACTTTTAATGGTGGTTTGAAGCCGGGAAATGTAATTGGGTATATGAAAGCGGCTGATATTTTTATGTTTACCAGTAATTATCTTGAGGGCTGGGGGGCTGTGGTCAATGAAGCTATGCAGTGTAAATGTGCAGTGGTTGCATCTAAAGAGGCCGGAGCTGTACCATTTCTTATAAAAGCCGGTGAAAATGGTCTCATATATGAAAACGGCAGTCTTCAGGATTTTATTGAGAAGGTGCAAAGTCTTTTTGAAAACCAGGAGCAGATTAAGAAGTTTTCTGAGAATGCAAAAATAACGATTGATGTAAAATGGAATGCTGAAAATGCTGCGAAAAGGCTTGTTGAATTTTCTAGTGAATTTCTTGAGGGAAGAAAACCCTCATTTTATGAGGACGGTCCGATGAGTGAAGCAGAGAATTTAAAGCCGGCAGGAATTAGGCGAACTTTAAGAGAACGAAATGTTTTGGAATGAAACGCATTAGCATAGGGTAAATATATACTTTAAGTGGAAATGAAGATGAAAGATAAGATAACAGTTATTATTCCTGCTTACAACATAGAATCACTTATAACTAAGTGTGTTGAATCAGTTGTTAAACAGGATTATCCTGCCGATTTATTGGAAATCATTGTTGTTGACGATGGTTCTACAGATAAGACCGGTCAGATTATTGATGAACTTTCAAATAAATATTCAAATGTGCATGCATATCACAAGGATAATGGTGGTTCAAGTAGTGCGAGAAATTTAGGATTACTGCATGCTACAGGTGATTACATTGGATTTGTAGACAGCGACGATTATGTGGATCCCAGAATGTATAGCGTGCTAATGAGTGCTGCAGTTTCAAACGAAGCTGATATGGTGCAGATTTCGAGGGATGAAATAGACGAAGATGGTAATAAACTTCCTGATGTGGTGATACCACCCATAGAGCCAGTTACAATTAAGCCCAAAGATCATTTGAGAAAACTTCTTATGCATACAGGTGATGCTTCTTTTTGCACAAAACTTGTAAAAAGAAGTCTTTTTACTGATGATATGCTTTTTCCTGAAGGAGAGCTTAACGAAGATTTTTATCTAATGATTCATATGCTTGAGAGAGTAAATAAGTTGGTGATTCTGCCGCAGCAGTACTACCATGTTTTTTATCGGACAGGAAGTAATTCCAGACGCAAAAAAGAAGATAAAGATTATTTTCCAAGTGTATTTACGGATATTGTAAGAAACTCTGATGTGGCGCTGGAACTTGTGAAGAAGAGCTTTCCGGAGCTTGAGGATATTGCGAAAAGGTTTGGATTTGTACAGCGTCTTGATTATCTGTTGCATATTCCTGTTTCAAAGATGACAAGGGATAATGATTTTTATCGAAGTGTTGTAAGCTATAACAGAAAAAATATTATTGGTATTATAAAAAACAGCTATCTTACTAAAAAGCAGAAAGCATATCTTTTGATATTGGCAATTGCTCCCAGGTCAGTGCGTGCCTTACATGCTAAGATCAGAGGGCTGTGATACTTAAATCAGGTGTTCTATGAAAAAAATTACAATTGTAATCATATTTTTGATTTCGTTAAGTGTGAATATATATTTTGGTTTCCAAAAGGAAGGCTTTCATGAGGATGAGTATTATACATATTTCTCCTCTAACAGAAGTATTGGACTGTACCAACCGGATAGAGAATGGCAGGAGAGTCAGACAATTCTGGATGAATTTACGGTAAAGCCGGGGGAAGGATATAATTATGGACTTGTAAAGCTTGTTCAGTCTTGGGACGTACATCCTCCTCTTTATTATTTCATCTTTCACACGTTATGTTCATTGACTCCGGGAATATTCACAAAGTGGTCTGGGATAATAACAAATCTTATCGCGTTTGCATTGTCATTCTGGGTATTGTATTTTATTACTAAGAGCCTTGGAGTGGACTATTATTTAAGATTACTCGTGTTATTATTTTGGGGAGTAAATCCGCAGACAATTTCATGTAATCTTTTGATAAGGATGTATTCCTGGCTGACGTTTTGGATTTTGTTGTGTGCATATCTGCATATCAGGATGATATTAGAGGAAAGAGCAGGAAAAGAGAAAAATACTTTTTATAAACTGTTCCTGCCCGCAGTTATGATAACATGCTTTATGGGATTTTTGACGCAGTATTTTTATTTGTTTTTCTTTGTGTGCATAGGCTTTGCATTTGCAATTTGGCTATTATTCTTTAGAAAAGAAATAAAAAAAGCTCTTGTTTATTGCTGTGCATGTGCGGTCAGTCTGATTTTGGCAGTGCTTGCTTATCCAGCAAGCGTGCATCATCTCTTAGGCGGATATAGGGGAAATGAAGCGGCGGGAAGTCTTTTTAATATTGAAAATACAGTTATGAGACTGTCATTCTTTTTTGGACTTCTTAATGATTTTGTTTTTGCCGGAGCATTTTGGATAATCATTCTAATTATTATCGCAGGAATGATATTTGGAATAATAACCCGCAAAAAGGATAGTGATGGGCGATGCTTATCAGAAGAAAAAGTATCTTGCGATATCAAAAGAGACTTTTTGAATCACATTGAGATATGGATCATAGGATTTGCTACTGTTGGATATTTTCTTTTAACAGCAAAAGCGGCGCTACTTGTGGGAAGCGCATCTAATCGCTATGAGATGCCGATATACAGTTTGGTTATTGCTGTTACATTTTATGCGTTTGGCGCGGTTTTGAAGAGATTATTCGGAAATAGTGATAGTGCGATAGCTGATAGACTACGTTATGATGATAATAGAGCTGAAAAAAGAAAGAAATACTACAAATACAGTTGTTATTTAATAGCTGTCGTTATGACTACCTTGCTGGTGAAAGGGATTTGCTTAGATAATAGAGTTTTATTCTTATATCCTGAGGACAGGGACAAAATACAATTTGCATCTGAAAATGAAGATCAGGTAGTGATAGTAATGTTTAATCCGGCGACGCCTCATAATGTATGGAGACTGACTGATGAGCTTATCTGTTATTCTAAGGTCTATTATATGGATGAGGAGAATCTTGAGCCAATCAGAGAAAAGAGCTTTGCTAATATAGATAAAGCAATTCTTTATGTGGCAGATGATGATCTGAAGGAAGCTGCGATAGATAATCTGTTATCAGCGCTAGGAGAAGGAAATAATAGTAGCGATAGTTATTTAATGAAACAATTATCAGAAGAAGATATGTGGACGACTTTTCTAATTGAAAAGAAATGATAGAAATGAAAAAGAGATTTTTACTATTTATGTAAAGTAGTAAAAATCTCTTTTTTTAATGGATCAGAACATTCCTATTTCATAAATTGTTCCACTATGTATTCGATTAGTGCGCAAAGGTATTAAGAGCAATTTTTATTTTTTAATTACATCCGGTATCATAAACAAATATTGTATAGGGACTACTCTCGTCAGTATATGTGCCAATAAGTTTAAGACCAATCTCAGTTGCATTTGAAAATTCTATCCTGGAAAAAATGTATTTACAGTCTAATTTTTTCAACTCATCCATATTTACTATGAGTCTTGTGTCTGTTAATTCCAGATTTCTTAATGGGGCGTAGGTGTTTTCATCTGAGCCGGAATAAAGACTTACTCTTGCTCCCCATCCAAGGAAGTAGGACTTAAGTGAAGGTGAACCTTCTAAGGCAGGTTCTATTACTTTAGTCCAGGTTTCTTTATAATCCTGTGCGTACATTCCAAGGTATCCGTCTACAGTTGCTATTCCGTTGTAATTTAACACAGCCGGATGCATGCCATAAGCAGCTGACCATTCACCGTTGTAATCGATATCATCTATTATTTTATCAAACAGAGAAGTGGAATAGAATTCATTGTAGTTGACGGTGCTTGTATCTTTATGGCGGAGTATCTTATATGCCTGATTGTAGCAGGTATAATAAAAATCATTGTAGACCTGAGGCATAAACATAACTACAACAGCGGCTAAAACCACAATTATATTAGCTAACGGAAGCATTAGTCTGTGTATTGTATCTGACCCCTTTTTTGCAAAATCATACATTCTTGTACATACAAGAAGTAGCAGAGCATACCATAAAAATGTATTGAAATAAGCGGTACGTGCAAATTCAAAACCTGTAAGCGGAGGCACAAGGAGCTCAAAAAGATGTCTGAATGGCTCATACTGGTATAATCCAAAGATGAGAACATTGAAAATGACCCAGAGCATTAAAAGGTTGATCGGCTCATGGAGGATCTTTTCATATTCCTTATTTTTTATGTAGGAGATGTTGATACATACTATTGCAGCCAAAACTACCCCAAGTACTACATAAGTATGTGAGTCCTCAGAGTGGAATGATGCATTAACAAACTCAGAGAATGCAGTTGCAAGGGCTGCAGGAAGACTTAAATCTCCATGATCCATTGTTGTTCTGATTGTCACAGTATCGTTAAAGAGCATTGCTCCAAAAAGCCTGTACTCAAAAAGAACATAGCCTAAAGATAACACCACTATTGAAACAAAAATGCTAAGTGGGAAGCGTTTATCTTTAATCCATAGAATAATAACAGCAACCACCATATAGCATAAGATAAAGAATCCATGATATGAAAAATAAGATAACAATGGATATAAAAATATTGCCAGATAGCAAAGGAGTTTCTGTTTGGTCGAACCTGCGTAATATAGTTTTCTCAAGAAGAGAATTATAAGTGGCACAGAGGTGAATGCAATTCCATAAGTGGGGAAAACAGGAATCATTCCGTAAGCAACAGAAACAACTATGATCAAAGGCTTATATGATTTATATTTATCTTTATATATATCCTTTGAAAGTAAAATGAAAGATATAATACCAATTGCTATCTTTGATGCATAGCCTGCAAAATATGCCCAAAAGCCCGGGAGAATGATATAAAACAGGTTATACAGATTAAACTCAGAACCGAAGAGGTCCCTTGAAATGCCATGAAGAATAGGTGCATTCACATTGTGAGAAAACCATAGGTTTCCTTTTTTTAGCATCTCGTAGTGAGCCATGAAAAGATCCAGATTATCATGGATCTGAGGATAACTTTCTCCACGAAAGATAAGGAACACTGCAGTCTGTAAGGCTAGCAGTGCTCCTGTAAAAATGATATACCAATTCTTTTTGAATTCGAATTTCTTCATGATTCGTAGTCTTCTCCAACAGTAAATTTAGGAACCCACTTTCCATCTTTCTTTTCAAAAAGATCTCTGTTAACGAATTTATCAACTACTTCCCAGAATTCTTCCTTGGTAATAGAGAGATAGTCGCAAGCTTTCTGGATATACTGTTCGCCACATTGTCCATCGTATTCGTTTACATACCACTTGCCATCTTCTCTGCTAAAACGACCTTCTCTGATGTCATAGCAGATTTCATCTGTAGCATAACCAAAACCAAACTTCAGGTATTTGATCATCTGGTTAGGAATCTGGAGATCGCAGTCAAGGGCTGTATATCTTCTGTATCTTCCAAGGTCATGAAGATTTCCGCTTCTTCCGGTAAGACCGCGGGCAACGGCAAAGTCAGCGTTTGTAACCTGTGACCATTCAGGAACATAGTACTGAAGGAAAATAGCTCTTATTCCCTTAGCTTCCATTTCTTCAACGGTAGGTATCTTATATAGGAAAAGATCTTTTTCGGTAATGTTGTTTGAAAGATCAACGAAACTGTTTACACTAGCGCCTCTGATTGTCTCAAGCTGCATAACTGAGAAAGCATTTCCTGTAGTTTCCTGATTCTTGGCAGCTCCCAGAGTAAGAGCAGCATTTTCTCCCTGAATGATGAAAGGAATATTGAATTTAACAGCCATGATATAGGCAGAAGCCCATAAACAATACTCAGAAGCTGCAATGATATTACATCTGTCAAAGAATGATTTTCTTGCAAGCTTTTTAGCAACGATAGGATTTGGTCTGATTGATATGATGTCAAAACCAAGATTATTGAGATTTTCAATATTCTTGCGGCCAATTTCAGTAATCTCATCAGGCATGCAGTTGATCAAAAGTGGATTAAGACCAAGCTTTTCCTTTGCATAAATAGCCTGGAATGTTGAGTCCTTACCACCTGAAACACCGATAATACAGTCGTAAGTGTTTCCACGCTTTTTAGCTTCGGCCTTTGCTTCTTCAGCATAAGCAACAAGCTCAGCATGACGTTCTTCCCAATTGATGTGTGCCTTAGATTCCTGATATCTGCAGGCAAAGCAGATCTGTTCATCGTCAAAAACAATTCCCGGTCTGGTATCGGGCTGAAGGCAACGTTTACAATAACGCATTTTCATAGGATTTATCTCCTTTTTTCAGCAATTTTTCAAGTCGATTAATAATACTACTAATTAATAGGGTAAGGCAAGTGATGACAAGGCCCTTTTTTGATTATATAATAAATGGCATGAAAAACGTAAAGACTAAAGGGCGAATGTATATTTGCCACACATATTATCATGTTTATATTGCAGCCGTAAAAGAACTTGTTATTCGTGGCTCGGTGCAGGATTATGCTGATATCATGCTGAGCACAATGTCAAACAATTTTGAGAACCTGAAGGAAAGGTTGGAAAAAACAGGTCTATTTAAAAATGTATATATGTTTGACGAGAAGGAAGATGTTACCTCAGAGGAAGTCATGAAGTATCATAAGGACAGAGGAAATATCATCCTGAATTTGTTGCAGCGAATTAAGTATACAAAACTGTTGGGGCAGCTTCAGGAAGAGTTTATACCGGTAGACTTATCGGAATACAAGGACGTTTACGTGTTTTGCGATTCTGATCCTATTGGATATTATCTTAATTACAAGAAAATACATTATCATGCTGTGGAAGATGGCCTTAATTCCGGACTATTAGATGATCAGGCTAGAAATGCCAATAAAGGAGCATTTCCATTAAAATGCGCTATGGCCAAGATGGGACTGATCTTTATTGAAAGTGGCTATAGCAGATATTGTATTGACTACGAAGTAAATGATATCAGTGTAAATCATAAACCGCCCAAGAATATAGTTGAGGTTCCAAGAAAGCAGCTGGACGAAAAGCTTTCTGATGATGATCACAAGGTTTTGGTTGATATATTTTTAAATAACCCTGACAGGCTGGTTAATGCTCTTCTTGGAAAAAACAGGGCAGATGCAATTGAAAATAATGCTAAAGCCAAGGTAAATACAAAACCGAATGTTATGATCCTTACAGAGCCTCTTTGTGATCTTGAGACTCGTAAGAAATTGTTTGGTGATATTGTTGATGATTATAAGGAGAACTACAGGGTTATCATCAAACCTCATCCAAGAGATCTTTTGGATTATGAGAAGGAATTTCCGGAAGTTCTTGTTATAAAAGACAGATTTCCAATGGAAGTTCTTGGTGATATCAAGGGCTTTGAGGTGGATAAGATAATTTCAGTTATTACTCAGATGGATAATACCTATTTTGCAAAAGAAATTGTTTATCTTGGACTGGATTTCCTGGATAAGTATGAAGATCCGGCTATCCATAGAAAAACAGAGCTGCTGTAAATAATGTGCTGAAACATAAGATATTGCTAAGCAGGAGTTTAGTATGCAATTAAGAAATGCTGTCATCGATGACGCAGAGTTTATTTTAGAGATTCGAAATGATGAGTCTACCAGGCGAAACTCATTCTCAAAAGAAGAAATATCCTTTGAAAATCATATCAAATGGTATAAAAAAAAGCTGAGTGATCCGGATTGCTTCCTCTATATACTTGAGGACGGAGAAAAAAGAATTGGAAATATCCGCGTGGACATGAATGGTGATAAGGGAAAAGTTGGGGAAATAAGTTATATGATCGCACCGGCTTTTCGCGGGCAGGGATATGGCAGCGTGATACTTGGGCTTCTCGAACAGCAGATGAAGGAAAAAGTAAAAGTTCTTATTGGTTTTGTGTTGAGTGAAAATAAGGCATCGATGAAATGCTTTGAAAACAATGGTTATCTAAAGATGCCTACGGGACCTGTGACCTGCTATTTAAAGATTATGGATTAATTAGTATGTATTCAACTATAAGATCAGAATGCATTCAAAAAGACAGCAAACAATAAAGGTTAATGATAAGACATAAATGCGCACTATGCGGAGCATTACGTGAGAAAAAATATTCAGTAAAGAGCTGTCTAAACGACAAGAACAACGTATGGTTAGACAGAATAATGAGGTCAATATGTATAATAAGAATATAAAGATTGGAAATATTTCCGTTGGAGAAGGCAACAGGACCATGATAGTTGCTGAGCTTTCCGGAAATCACAATGGAGATTATAACAGGGCAGTTGAGATAATACATGCTGCAGCAGAAGCAGGCGCCGACGCTGTAAAATTGCAGACTTATACTGCTGATACAATAACAATAGATTGTGATAAGCCCTGGTTTATGACCTCTGAGGGAAGTCTATGGGAAGGAAGAACCTTGCACAATCTGTATGAGGATGCATATACACCCTGGGAGTGGCATGAAGGTCTTATGGCAGAGGCTAAGAAGCTTGGAATGGAATGTTTTTCATCTCCGTTTGATCCGACAGCTGTGGATTATCTTGAAAAATTAGATGTGCCGGCGTATAAGATAGCAAGCTTTGAGATAAATGATATTCCTCTTATCAGGAAAATAGCCGCACTTCATAAACCTATTATTTTTGCAACAGGAATAGCTTATGAGGAAGATATTGAACTTGCTCTTAAAACCTGTAAGGAAGAGGGCAATGATGATATTATCCTTCTAAAATGTGTCAGTGCATATCCTACACCATATGAGATGGTCAATTTAAGAATGATGCAGTACCTTGCGGATAAGTATGGGTGCATCGTTGGATTGTCAGACCACACAGCAGGAAGCGTTGTCGCTGTTGGAAGCGTGGCCCTTGGCGGTAAAATGATAGAAAAGCATCTTACCCTTAACAGAAGTGCAGGTGGCGTTGATGACGCATTTTCAATGGAACCGGCTGAATTTGCTGAAATGGTAAGAAATGTGCGAATCATGGAAGCATCCCTTGGCAAATATGAGTATGAGCTTTCAGATAAGCAGGTTTCAGAAAGAAGACTTAGCAGATCTCTTTTTGTTGTGGAAGACATAAAAGCTGGTGAGACGATCACCATGCAGAATGTAAGGTCTATTCGTCCGGGAGTTGGAATGCATACGAAGCATTACGAAGAAGTGCTTGGAATGAAAGCTGTAAAAGATATAGAGAAAGGCACTCCCCTTAGCTGGGATTTGATTAAGTAACATAAGTTATGATAGGTATTAGAACAGATGCCAACAGCGTTATAGCGACTGGCCATATGATGAGATGTATAACCATCGCCAAGGCACTTGTAAAACTTGGCCAGGAAGTGACTTTTTTTATTGCAGATAAAGAGTCCGAGACACTTTTGAAGTCGGGCATTAGCGATTGGAATGAAGATAAATTGGAATCTTCGAACAAATTAAATGCTGAAAACGGCTCCGTGAAGATAGTGGTCTTAGAGAGCAACTGGCAGGATATGGATGGCGAGCTTGATACGTTAATTACAAAACTACAGTTATTTAATGTTGCTACTTTGCTTGTAGATTCATACATGGTCACAGAAAACTACTTTGACAGATTAAAAGATATCTGTAGAATTGCCTACCTTGATGACCTATGCGAAAGGGCTTATTCAATAGATCTTTTAATAAATTACAGTGGTTATTCAGGTGAAATGGGATATGAAGCAAAGTATGCGGGCAGAGAAGGCTTTTGTAAGACTCCTACCAAGTTTTTATTGGGACTTAAGTTTGCACCCTTGAGAGAACAGTTTTATACAGATATTGAGGATAAAGAGTTTGCGGAAGAGGATTTTGTTAATGATCCCAATATCCTTCTTTCAACCGGTGGCGCAGATACCTGTGAAATGATAGTGCCTTTTCTGAGAGAGGTAACATCTCGTGGACTTAATGAGAAGGCTTCATGGCATGTTGTAGTTGGAGATTATGTCAAAGAGCCTGATAAAATAAAGGCTTTCATAGATTCCACCGAAGGGATTTTTATGCACCGTTCCGTGAGAAACATGGCAGAACTTATGAAGAAGTGCGATGTTGCCGTGATGGCGGCGGGGACAATGCTTACAGAATGTGCTGCAACGCATCTTCCTACTGTTTTTTACCAGGTTGCGGATAATCAGAAATATAACGTAAAATTCTGGAAAGAAGTTAATGGCATGGCATTTGCAGGGGATGTAAGCACTAGTGAAGATGCCAAAGAAATTGCAATAAATAGCATATGTAATGAAATAAATGATATTATTTCAGATGCAGCAAGGCTTAATGCAATGACAGAGGGCATCGGAAGTATTACTGATGGAAGAGGTGCCATCAGGATTGCAGAGGAACTCATCGCACAATAAAAGTTTAGTCGGGGT
Organism: Butyrivibrio sp. YAB3001; assembly: GCF_900112195.1. Lineage (GTDB taxonomy): Bacteria > Bacillota > Clostridia > Lachnospirales > Lachnospiraceae > Butyrivibrio. The sequence goes on along the minus strand of NZ_FOKR01000006.1, from coordinate 13,588 downwards.
AATTCTATGGAGCTGAGTATTATTGTTCCTGTTTTTAATATGGCATCAGATAAAAAGCTTGAGTTTTGTATTGAATCGCTGCTTGGTCTGAATCTGTCTGATTACGAGATTATCGCTGTAGATGATTGTTCTACAGATAATTCTTTGGATATATTAAGAGATTATGAGAAGAAATATCCGCAAAAATTGCGTGTTATTCACAGTGAAGTAAATAAGCATCAGGGCGGCGCCAAGAACATTGGAATCAAGGCCGCCAGGGGTGAATGGATAAGTTTTATCGATGCAGATGACTGGATTGATCCTGATATGTTTGCGGAGATGTTGAAGAAAGCTGATGAAACAGGAGCTGACATGGTTGGGTGCGACCTTAATCTTGTGGATAAACATACCTATGATGTCGGTGATGTTATTGAGAAAAATGGAAATCCAAAGCAGTCAGGAGTTCTTGATCACAATAAGAAAAAGAGCCTTATTCTTGATGGTGGAAGACTTGTTGCAAAGATTTTTAAAAGGGATAATATCATAAGAAATAATCTTTTTTTCCCGGAAAATATATTTTATGAAGATAATGCGATGATGGTGTCATATTTGCTGACAGCCACTCACTACGAGTATATATCAAAACCATGGTATTATTATTATCAGCATGGAGCTTCGACTGTTCATTCTTTTTCCGTAGAAAAATGTAATGATAGGATGGAAGCCGGGCGTATAATGGTAAGTGAAGCAAAAAGGCTTGGATTTTTAGATGAGTTTTATAAGGAACTGGAATTTACATTTACAATTCTTTTCTATGTGAATACTCTTTTTACGTATATGCCATGTGTGAGACCAACAAAGCTATCTTTTGTAAAAAAACTTACACAGGAGATGAAGCAGGTATTTCCAGAGTTTGAAAAGAACAACTACTATTTGGAGAAGGTAAATCCCGAAGAAAAAAAGCTTGTGTCGATGTGCTGTAAGTCACCACTTCGTTTTTATGTGTACTATAAGCTTCTTTGGTTTTATCGTGGTCTGCGCAATAAAAAGAAATAACAGAAATAAAATATCGGGAGAAATTTAATGAAAAAGCTGGCAATGATAACAGCAAGGGGAGGCAGCAAGAGAATCCCCAGAAAGAACATTAAGGATTTTAATGGAAAACCAATAATAGCTTACTCTATTGAAGCTGCTCTGGCTTCCGGAGTATATGACGAAGTTATGGTTTCGACAGATGATGAGGAGATTGCTGAAATTTCCCGGAAGTATGGTGCAAAGATTCCGTTTATGAGAAGTGAGCGGACTTCTAATGATTTTGCTACTACAACTGATGTAATTCAGGAAGTTGTCGATGAATATGCAAAAAATGGAGTAAAATATGATATCATAACCTGCATATATCCAACTGCTCCATTTGTTAGCGCCGAGCGTCTTAAGAACGCTGTGGAAACTCTTGAACAATCCACCGCAGATTGTCTTATCCCTGTGGTTAGATTTTCATATCCTCCTCAAAGAGCCATGGAGATAAGAGATGGAAGACTGGTATTCAGAAATCCTGAAAATCTGGCTAAGAGATCACAGGATCTTACAGCGCAGTATCATGATGCTGGACAGTTTTATGTTTTTAAGACTGAGAGCTTTCTTAAGAATAAAGGGATACTTGTTGGTGATATTATTCCTCTTGAACTATCAGAACTTGAAGTACAGGATATTGACAATGAAGTTGACTGGAAACTGGCAGAACTTAAGTATAATCTTATAAATTCGTCATTATAATGCCTAAGAACAATTAACCACGTAGGTGACCGAGGGTCTATTATGAGGATTGAGTATGGACTACATTATAAATGAGCACGCAAAAAGAGCTTTTTTATCTGCAGGTGACAAGGACGAGTTTGGAGTAATTCTGGCAATTTTGTCGGAAATATTTGAAGATGACAGTCCTTGCAGACAGGTCCTTGATCTTACAGGTGTAGAATGTGAAGTGATGATAGGACGTGATTTTGATGTGGAATACATTAAAAAGCTTCAAGACCTTTCTTCAAAGCATGAAACAATTTTTCTTAATGAAAAATGTGAGGATCTGACTGCGATAATGCATAAATGTGATTTTGCTGTGGCATCAGAAGAAACAATGCTTTATAGTCTGTGTAGTGTGGGAGTTCCTACTGTTGTGTTTAGCACAAGTGACGGAGAGGCTCTTGTGGCAAAACGTTTTGACGATAATGGCGCTGCCAAATATGCAGGAGACGCCAGAACGGATAAGAGACTTGTTCAGAAAATAGTAACCTGGGGGACTGCTGCGGTTGATAATCCCGGATTCAGATCAAGAATGAGTAGTAGAGCTCGGGAGGCCGTAAAAGGTATGAATTTGTAAAGGCAGTTACAAAAAACATGCATTTGCTGGGGCTTGAGAATATGATTCAAGCTCCATTATTTTATAAAACGCATTTGAAAGGATTTTATAGTATTTTATGCGCAAGATTTACAGGAAATTAATGGTTCTTTTGGATAAAAAACAAAAGAAGCAGATGGTGGGAATCGTTTTTCTCATGTTAATAGGAGGAATTCTGGAATCAGTCGGAATCGCTATGCTGGCTCCGGTGATGACAATAGTTGCAGATCCTGAGAAAGTGGAGAAAAACCGGTTATTATCAGCATTTTATCATGGCCTTAATCTAACAAGCACAACGCAGTTGGCCAAGCTGATACTGGTAGGTATCATTATTATATTTGTTATCAAGAATATTTTCTTATATCTTGAAAATGTTATTCAGTTAAGATTTGTGTACACTAATCAGTTTGCAACCTCAAGACGCATGATGATCAACTTTATGCAGAGACCTTACGAATATTATCTTAATGCGGATACAAGTGTAATACAAAGAAGCATAACATCAGACGTTAACAATATGTATGGACTGATTCTCAGCTGTCTTCAGCTTACAAGTGAGATAATTGTTTTTATTTTCCTGGTGGGATTTCTTTTAAGTCAGGATGCCCTGATGACAATAACTATTGCAGCGCTGCTTACTATCGTGCTTCTTATAATAAAGTATGTGATAAAGCCGGTAATGGTCAAGGCAGGACAGGACAATCAGGATTATTACAGTGGTCTTTATAAGTGGATAAATGAATCTGTTACCGGTATTAAAGAAATCAAGATAGCCAATAAGGAAAACTATTTCATAAATGGCTATGCGGATTGCGGTTCCGGTTATGTGAGCGCGGTTCAGAAGTATAATCTTTATAATTCAACACCCAGACTATTAATTGAGACAATAGCAATAGCCGGAATGATAGGCTTTTTACTTGTTGTTATGAATCAGGGAAAAGAACTATCTGAACTGTTGCCACTTCTTACAGTGTTAGCAGCAGCGGCAATGAGACTACTACCAAGTGCAAACAGAATTAATAACTACCTGACTTCAATAGCATACTTTGAGCCTTTTCTGATGAATGTAAGTGATAATCTTCAAAAAGAAATTCATGATGGTGCTATTTCATATAACAGCGAAGATTACAGAAAAAAGAAGGTAGTTGAGAAACTTCCTGTTACTAAGAAGATTGAAATGGTTGATATAACCTATAGGTATCCAAATACAGACTCAAATATACTGGAGAATGCCTCAATGGAGATACCGGTTGGGCACTCTGTAGGTATTGTGGGAACTTCCGGTGCAGGTAAGACCACAATCGTGGATGTAATGCTTGGCCTGTTAAAACCATCAGGTGGCAAGATCTATGCTGATGGCGTTGATGTAATGGAGAACTATCAGGGGTGGCTTAAGAATGTCGGCTATATTCCTCAGACTATTTTTATGGTGGATTCAACAATCAGAAAGAATGTGGCTTTTGGCTGTGCAGATGATGAAATAGATGATAATAAGGTTTGGCAGGCTCTTAAAGAAGCTTCCCTTGATGAATTTGTAAAGGGACTTCCGGAAGGGCTTGATACACAGATTGGTGAAAGAGGAATCAGACTATCAGGTGGACAGAGACAGCGTATAGGTATCGCAAGAGCTCTTTTTGAAGATCCTGAGGTTTTAGTTCTTGATGAGGCAACTTCTGCTCTTGATAATGAGACAGAAGCTGCAATCATGGACTCTATCAACAAACTTCATGGCAAAAAGACTTTGATCATAATAGCGCACAGATTACAGACAATAGAAAAGTGCGACATGGTCTACAGCATTAAGGAAAAAAAGGCTGTTCGCGACAGATAATTAAGTCGGCGAAGCTTGGGAGGAAGGATGTCTGACACAGGCAGATTGAATAAAAAAAGAGACGCAAACTTTGAACTTCTCAGAATAATTGCGATGCTCATGATAATTACACTTCACTATAATTCTCATTCAGGAGCATTGCTTGAGCTTGGTGTTCCTGCATCAAAAGTTCAATTATTTGCCAGCATTATTGAAGGATTTTGCATATCCGGTTTAAATGTGTATGTATTACTGAGCGGATATTTTTTGTCCCAATCTTCTGTTAAGCCAAGCAGAATTATAAAGCTTATATCTCAGGTTTATTTTTATACTATACTTATTTCAATAACAATGGTTATTGCAGGAGTTTACGTTGTAAAGTCTAATGACTCGGTGTTTAAAACTTTGCAGTATCTTTTCCCTGTTTCTTCAGAACACTACTGGTTTGTAAGCGCGTATGTCATAATGTACGTGTTTGCGCCTGTGATGAATGCAGCGGTCAATACCTTATCGAGAAAAAAACTTAAAGCCATAATCATTGGACTGCTCATCTGGTTCTGTTTCATAAAGAGTATTATTCCTGTAATGTTTGCGACAGACCATTATGGTTATGACTATGGATGGTTTATTTGCCTGTATCTGATAGCTGCTTATATAAGAAAATATAATGTTGTTCTGTTTTTTAATGCAAAGAGAAGTGCCCTCGTGTACCTGATATCATCACTTGTAATAGGGCTCATGAGCATCGGATTATACTATTTCAACTATCGTTTTGGTGGACTTATCTATTATTCAGATGTTCCATACCATTACAATTTCATTTTTACACTTCTTGGCTCACTGGGACTGTTTTCAGTTTTTAGATTTTACAGAATGAAAGAAAATCGTCTGGCGGATGTGGTCAGATTTGTGGGTCCGTTGACTTTTGGAGTCTATCTTTTACACATGCATCTGGAAATAAGAGACAGATGGCTTCTATGGATTGAGCAGATGATAGGCAAAGTGCCTATGGACAGCGTTCCTTTCTATGCATGGCATATGATAAGAACTATTGTTATTGTATTTATAACCGGTATTTTTATAGATTGGATCAGAAAAATGTTTTTTGATTATGTTGAGAGAGTTATGCATAATTCATGGCTTTCAGCCAAAATCAGAAAATGGGATGACGAGTTATGCTAAAGAATATCAGACAGTATTTTTATGGCCTAAAAAAATATCAGAGACCTCTTGAAAAGTATTTCTTTCCGTTGATCATCATTTTTTACCCGCTGATAGGCGTAAATGCAGGGCTTGATATAACAGATACCATGTACAGCCTTGTGAACTATGAGTATTTGGGAAATATTGATCCTATGTGGATTCTTTCAACGTTTCTTGGTAATGTTCTTGGAAATGCTATTATGCATCTTCCCTGTGCAGGTACATTATTTGGAATGGGAGTATATTGCAGCCTGCTTATAGGATTGTTTTCATTGTTTATATACTATATGCTTCAGGATTACATGCCAGGATGGATGATTTTTATCGGGCTCTTTATGGCTGAGAGTCTGTGCTGGTGCCCTAAAGTTATTCTGTACAACTATCTTACCTATATACTTATGTCTGTAGGAATCATTTTTTTGTTAAAAGGAATGTTTTCCTGGAACAGACAGAATCTATACCTGTTAATTGCAGGCATAGCGCTTGGACTTAATGTCATGGTAAGGTTTCCTAATATTTTAGAGGCTGCACTCATTCTTATCCTGTGGTTTTACTGCTTTATTACTAAAGAGCAGGTAATTGATGCGGTAAAGAAAACACTTGTCTGCATAGCAGGATATCTGATTGGATTTGGGATACCATATATTATTATTTCAATCATTTACGGACCACTTGCATATATAAATATGATTTCGAGCCTGTTCGGAATGACAGAGGGAGCTTCTGATTATTCATCCTCCGGGATGCTTGCTATGATACTAGATGCTTACCGTTCATCTTTACTAGATATGATGATAATGATTCCATGTGTGGCAGCAGGTATAATTCTCTTTTTGCTTTACAAAGGAAAATATATATGGACTAAAAAAATAGTATACATAGCGGGCATACTAGTGCTGATAAGATATTTCTTTGCAAGAGGGATATTTACAAGAAATTATTATTATTATGACAGTATTTTTAAGGCTGCAATGATGTTTGTGATAATATCTGTTATCATTTCTTTTATCGGAAGCATAGGCCTTTTAAATGGTAGTAAGCAGGAACAGACAATGGCCTTTTCTGCCCTTATGATAATATTATTAACGCCAATCGGCAGTAATAATTATACTTATCCGGTGCTTAACAATTTATTTGTAGCAGCGCCCATTGCATTGTGGCTCTTTAGAAGACTCATTCAGAGAATGGGGGAAGAAGAATATAACTTTGCATGGCAGGCAATAATAACATCAGTTATTATTGTTTTAATGGTTCAGGGATTTCTTTTTCACTGGAACTTCTCGTTTTCTGACGGAGCGGATGGAACGGTTAGAAATACCGTAGCATCAGGGATAAAGAAAGCTGAGTACATGGTTACTTCAGGCGAGAATGCAGGCAGTCTTGAAAAATTGAATACATTTTTGCAGGAGCAAGATATTTGTGATGGAAAAGCTATTATTTATGGTGGTATTCCGGGCATTTCATATTTATTTGACCTAGAACCGGCACTTGACACTGTTTGGCCTGATCTTGACAGCTATTCTGTCGATAAATTTGTTACCCAATTGAATAATTCAGAGTTATCTTCTGAAATGCCTTCAATAATAATCGGCAAAAACATGCAGGAATATGCTAATGTTGGCGTGAAGTATGATATTTTATTGGACTATATTGATAATCATGATTATAATAAGGTGTTTGAAAGTGACAGATTTATAGTTTTTACTACCGGAAATGAAAGCGAGGAATAGTTTGAATGAATAAACTTTTGGCACAGATTGCCAAATTTGGATTGGTTGGAGTTATCTGTTTTATTATCGATTATGTGATCTATAGAATATTCAATGTAATCTTTGAAGCAACAGGGCTGTCATCAGCATTTGGTCAGTATTATCTGATTTCAGCATTTATGGGTTTTGCCATATCTGTTGTATGTAATTATATTCTTAGTTTTAAGTTTGTTTTCGAGAGAAAAGAGGATATGTCAAGGAAGAAGGAGTTTACTATTTTCCTTATCCTAAGCATCATAGGTCTTGGTATAAATGAACTTTGCCTCTGGCTTGGAATTGACATCATCTACAAGAACTGGCAGTGGCTTGGAAGTATTATGAGTGAGAGCTTTGCCAAGGATATTTTCTTTAAATTTGGTGCAACCGGCGTTGTTATGGTCTATAATTTCATAACAAGGAAGATTTTTCTTGAGAAGAAGGATTGAGGTAGATAACATATGCGTATAAATTTTAATGTTCCACCTTTTGTGGGAAAAGAATTCGAATATATAAAAGAGTGTGTGGAAAATCAGAAAATCTGTGGTGATGGTCCATATACAGCAAAGGCAAATGAATGGATTGAGAAAAAGACAGGTGTTTCTAAAGCACTTTTGACTACATCCTGCACACACGCTACCGAGATGGCTGCTATCCTTGCAGGAATCAAAGAGGGCGATGAAGTCATTATGCCGTCCTATACCTTTGTATCTACTGCCAATGCATTTGTTTTGAGGGGAGCTAAGATTGTATTTGTGGATATCAGACCTGATACCATGAATATTGATGAAAAGCTCATTGAAGATGCAATAACTCCCAAGACAAGAGCAATTGTACCTGTTCACTATGCAGGAGTAGCCTGTGAGATGGATACAATCATGGACATTGCAAAAAGACACAATCTTTTTGTGGTTGAGGATGCTGCCCAGGGTGTTATGTCTACTTATAAAGGCAAGGCACTTGGCGCAATCGGTGATTTTGGAAACTTCAGTTTTCACGAGACCAAGAATTACAGCATGGGTGAAGGCGGAGCTCTTTTATTAAGAGATGAGACTTATGTTGATGATGCAATAATCATCAGAGAAAAGGGGACTAACCGTACTTTGTACAAGCTTGGCAAAGTTGATAAGTACAGCTGGATCTCAGCCGGATCATCCTACCTTCCAAGTGAGATGAATGCAGCATATCTATATGCGCAGCTTGAAATGGCTGATGAGATCAATAACGCAAGAATGGATCATTGGAACAGATATTATGAAGCGCTTCTTCCGTTAAAAGAAAAAGGACTTATTGAGCTTCCTTATGTTCCCAAGGAGTGTGTGCATAATGCTCACATGTTCTATATTAAGTGTAAAGATTTTGAAGAACGAAAAGGGCTGATTGATTATCTGCAGGATAATGATATTCTTCCGGCATCACATTATGTTCCGCTTCATTCATCAAAGGCAGGTCTTAAGTACAGCAGATTCCATGGTGAAGACCGCTATACTACCAAGGAAAGTGAAAGACTATTAAGACTTCCTATGTATTATAAGCTTACTGACGATGATCTTGATGAAGTTGTAATGAGGGTGAAAGAGTATTACAAATTTTAATTTGTTGGGGTTATAAAATGGTAAAGTCACGATTTAACAAGAACATAATTGCATCAATGTTAATTTTGTTTGTTGTTATGATGGTGACAGCAATACTGGGTGATTACTTTTTTGACTTAAATGATGATTGCCTTATGAAAGATATCCTCTCAGGTTCTTACACAGGTACGCCTGAGGGGAATAATATTCAGATGCTGTATCCGATCAGCCTCTGTTTGTCTTTGTTTTACAGGATAAGCAGAGCTGTTGACTGGTACGGCATCTTTTTATGTTTTTCACAGTATTTATGTATCTTTCTTATTGTAAAAAGAATAATCTCATTTATCCCTGAGAATAAAAACAGAGTTCTTTTTGTTTCAATTTTTATTTCTGTTATTCTCGGATTTTATGTAACGCATCTCTTATATGTTCAGTACACGGTTGTCTGCGCCTTTATGTCGGCTACAGCAGCGTTTTTGATACTAACAGCAGAAAGCGGCGGCATCAGAGAAAACATTCTGTCTGTTATTCTTATCATAATCGCATTTTTATTGCGCTCAGAAATGCTTCTTTTGACATTGCCGATGGCAGGCGTTGCTATTTTCATAAAATGGTGCATTACAAGAAGCCAGATTAGTAATAACGACGATGTTTCCAGTTTAGGTGAAAAGAAAAAGCTTTTTTTCCAGTATTTGAAATTATGTGTTGTTATTATTGCAGGCTTATTAGTTTGCAGCCTTTTAAATAAAGCCGGTTATTCGAGAGCGGATTGGAAGGAATTTAACAGACTCTTTGATAATAGAACTGAACTTTACGATTTTCAGAGTATTCCGGATTATCAGGAACATAAAGATTTTTATGATAGCATCGGACTATCTGAAAGCGAGCAGAAACTTCTTGTTAATTACAATTTCGGACTTGATGATGAAATTGATGCTGATCTTCTCGGAGAAGTCGCAGAATATGCAAAGAGTATAAGAGGAAAAGAAGCGCCTGTTTCTCAGCGATTAACTGATGCTACAAAGAATTACATTTACAGGCTTCATTCAATGTCAGAGCCTGCATCCTATGAGTATCCAATGACGGATTTTCCCTGGAATTTGGGAATTATCATACTTTATATCGGAGCTGTTATTTATTTTGTTTCTATAAGGAAAACGAAAAAAATCTGGTATTTAGTCCTACTTTTTGCGTGCAGATCATCACTCTGGATGTACATAATTCTACGTGGAAGAGATCCAATCAGAATTACACATCCTCTTTATTATATGGAGATACTGATTCTGTTAGCAGTTCTAATGATAAGCATGGAAAAGACATCAAGAATAATAGCGTCTGTGGCTGCACTTACAGTAGTTACAGGAATAGTTTCTTTTCCGGCACAGGTTATTGTTATTCAGAATGAGAAGCTGATTCGTGAAGAGATGCTTGCGAAGTACAGAGAACTTTCTGATTACTTTGAAGCGAATCCGGATTCATATTACCTTATTGATGTATATACCAGTGTTTCGTATGCAGATGCAGTGGACTACAAGGTTGCGACCTATTCTGAGAAGATGTTTGAAAATGTGAATAACAATTTTGCAAATCAGGACATCTTAGGCGGCTGGGCGTCCAAAAGTCCTGTTTATTATAAAAAGCTTAACAGGGCAGGCTATTCATCCGCTGAAGAAGCACTGCTTTCTGACAATGTTTATTTTGTTCAGACTGTGGAAAAAGATACAAAGTGGCTTGAAGATTATTATCTTGAAAAAGGTCAGAAGGTAGAACCTGTAAAGATTAAAACAATAGCAGATGTTTTTGTAATTTACCATCTTGATAAGGCAAATGAGGATTGAAAATGGCTGAAAAAATGATAAAGACAGGCGAAAAGGTAAGCTTTCGCATGATCACTAACGAAGATACAGAAGCAGTGGTGAGATGGCGTAATAATGAGAGAGTAAGGCAGAACTTTGTTTACAGAGAGCATTTTACTCCCGAAATACATGAGAACTGGTTGAAAACAGAAGTTGAGACAGGAGAAGTTCTTCAGATGATCATCTGTGAGAATGCAAAAGACTTAAGACCTGTTGGAAGTGTGTATCTGAGATTTACGGATGATTCTAAAAAGACGGCGGAATACGGTATTTTTATTGGCGAAGATGATGCAATCGGAATGGGCTACGGAAGTGAGACAGCAAGACTTGCTGTTGAATATGCAAAAGAAGAACTTGGGATGGATAAACTTTTTCTAAGGGTCTTTTCATATAATACCATTGCAATAAAGAGCTATGAAAATGCAGGCTTTGTCAGAACAAAAGAGCTTAAAGACGTTGAATGCAGTGACGGAAAAATAAGCGATATGATCCTTATGGAGAATTGTCTGAAATGATAGATAAAAGCGTAAGAAAAGTTAATTATCTTGCATGGGTAATGGCTACAGTCTTTGGAGTTATCACCAGCTTTTTCCTGGTTTGGGGCTATCAGCTTGAAAAATATGACAGTGTTAATCTGGCTGATAAAAATGCCCTGATATTACTTCTTTGCTTTGCTGCGGTTCTGACAGTTGATGCCAAACATGTATGGGATGGTTATAACAACAGCTACAAAGGAAAAAAGTTTTTAGGGCTGCTTGATCTTAACAAATACCGCCTGATAGAGGCAGAGAAAGCTGAAAGAAAAGAGTATTTCTTTGTCTGGATTTTACTGATAGTGCTGAACATTCCGGTTCTGCTTGCTGAATTTCCGGGTTTTTTTGTCTATGATGCGCAGGATGAACTCAATGAAGTGCTTACCAGAACTTTCAGTACGCACCATCCTCTGTTACATGTTCTTTTCCTTGGAGGGACTATTGCGCTCGTTCATAAGCTTGTCGGCTCATGGAATGCCGGGATTTTCTGCTATCTGTTTATACAGATGCTTATTATAACAGCGATATTTGCATACGTTATTCTGTATCTAAGAAAAAGAGGGATAAATAAGAAAGCAGGTCTTTTCTGGACTTTGTTTTATGGTCTTTTTCCCACGGTGGTGATGTTTGTTCTCTGCTCCAGCAAGGATGGATTGTTCGCTGCGCTTTTGACACTGCTTACAGTTTTCTTACTTCAGATGACAGAAAATACAGAAGCTTTTATTCAGGATAAAAAGAGAATTATCGCATTTATTCTTACAGCTTCACTTATGCCTTGTTTTAGACACAATGGATTTTACGCGTATCTGGTATTTTTGCCGTTTGCGTTCATATATTTTAAAAAGAATATCAAGTCCGTCCTGACAGCTGCGCTTGTTGCGCCTGTTATGGTCTATATACTCATTTCATCATTTCTTTCTGCAGCTTTTAGCTCTGAGGGGACACATCATCAGGAGATACTTACTGTACCGATAATGCAGATGGTAAGAGTTTATGAGTATGATAAGGACTCAATGACCCAGGAAGAAGTAGACACTTTGAAAGCCTTTATTCCTGAGGAGAATCTTAATCTGTATTCTCCAAGAGTCTCAGATATGGTAAAGGTTGGTTTCAATAATAAACTTTACGAAGAAAGTAAAGGGACATTTTGGAGGTTATGGTTTACACTATTTAAAAAGCATCCATTTGTATATGTTAATTCGTGGTTTCTTACTTCATATGGATACTGGTATCCTGTTGCAAAGATAAACGTATATCAAGGGACTACGGTTTTCACATTTACCTATGATGAAAGCTCATATTTTGGATATGAAGTTGAACAGCCCGGTGAAAGGCACAGCTTAATACCTGTTATTGACAGTCTCTACCGTTATCTGTCAATCGGAAGCTTTCATAAGGATGCGCCGGTGTTGGCACTGTTTTTTTCACCTGGTGTGCTTATCATTATTTATTTGTTTGTGCTCTGTTACAGGATTTCTATCAGGGATCTTGCGAAAGTTGTACCTTTTATACCTGTTATGCTTACCTGGGCTACAGTTCTTCTTGGACCGACTTATCTTGTGCGATATGTCATTTACCTTTGGTTTTGTCTGCCGCTTCTTTTTGTGCGCAGAATTTGATAATAAAAAACAGGTGTGATAGTATTTAATGATGGGTTTAATTGCTTAAAAGATAGTGTCAAATGATCTATGAAAAAACTGAGTAGAAAAAATAGGCTCAGATGAACCTTGAAAATTGCAGATATATAGGTTGAGGTAGCCGGACGCCACCCTTGACAGCACAAAAAATAACTGCTGACGGTTAATCACCGACGGCGAAGAACTCAAGAACAATCAGATTTTCTCCGTCGTTTGCAGCAGTGTAGCAGTTATTTTTTGTGCCATCAAGGGCAAGCCGCTAAAGCGGTGGCTAGGTTAATACCTCGGGCTCAGAATCTAAGAACAATCAGCTGGCAGCCTGAAGTTCAAGTATCTTCTTCTGACCGAAGTAGATCATCAGCTGCCACCTAGCGGGCATGTTTTCAGCCTTTGACAGAATCTCATCTACAACTGGAGGCCTGTAATCATTGTGCTTATGCGGCCTCAGGAAGTTATAATACGCAACCCAGAGAGTCAGATCATAGTTGGCGCCATCGTAATTGTCGAATCCATTAGTGATGCGATATGAGGCTTTATAAGTACGGTTAAGGCGTTCAATCATCTGCTTGAAAGGACGGTATTCCTTGGATACTTCGTCTTCGTTCTGGAGCCCGATTACCTGAGTGATTTCAAACTTGAGCTTTTCTCCAAACTCGTGGAAAAACTGCTGTGCAGCTAAAGGATAGGCACTGTAACCATCAGCTATAAACTTAAAGTTCTTGGGAAGTTCAGTGATACCTTTTAAGGCCATTCTCATGGCGAGGATGCACGGACCAACACCTCTGTTATCGGATACCTGATAGCCAATGATGGCTCTGGATGCAGCATCAATTATGAGCCAGATATAGCTTTTAAT
>NZ_FOKR01000016.1 GCF_900112195.1 Butyrivibrio sp. YAB3001 | reverse complement strand
AATTAAGCGGAGCGAAAGGGATTCGAACCCTTGTGGCGTTGCCGCCAAACGGTTTTCAAGACCGCCTCGTTATGACCGCTTCGATATCGCTCCGAGTTGCTTATTTAAATTTCAAATAAGTATTTAATTATTTGCTCTGTGTGATTTGTTTTGCTCACCGCAGCGCAAGACTTATATTATCAAAGCCCATACAACATGTCAAGCATCTTTTTTATATTTTTTTATTTTTTTTATAATTTAGTGATATTATGCATATTTTATCAACATCATAATATAACATTTTCTAGCGTCATTTGCTTGTTTTAGGCTTGTTTACGCAATTTCTTTTTATACGCGAAGATTATTATAAATTTCTAATAATTTTCTTATATTTTTATCAACTGAATACTTTTCCAGGACTTTTTTCCTTCCGGCAGCACCTAATTTTGATGCAAAATCTTTATCATTCATAAGATCTTCCAGTGCCGCTTTTAATAAATCTGAATCTTTTGCTTCAACCAGTATACCATTTTCCCTATCATCAATTATTTCAGGAATCCCGCCTACATTGCTTGCGACTACAGCGCATTCATGAAGCATTGCCTCAATAATCGAAAGTCCAAAGCCTTCGTAATATGATGGTAGTACCAGTATTCCACACTCATCCAGATATTTTTCTTTTAATTCGCCAGTCACCCACCCAAGATAAGTAACATAACTACTTCGTGCTTCTATTTTTTCCTGGTACATCATATCTTCATAGATACCACCAATATACAAATGAGCCTGAGACTTTACATCATGTATATGATCCATTGCCAATAATAGCTCATCTATCCCCTTGTCCTTGCATATTCTCCCTAAAAAAAGAATCTTATTCATATCTTTTTTCAGGGTAATATTTAATTCATTGTGTTTCAGTGTGTTAGAAACACTTATCCCATTTGGAAATACAATGATATCCTGAGGATTGATTATATTGGAAAAGAATAACTTCCACGACTCTGTAAGCACAAGCATTTTATCGCCCATTTGCAAAATACGCTGAACATACTTGCGCCCATTATCCGACAACTCATTCTCATAATAATTCTTAAAATCACCGCCATGTTGATGTAATACTATTTTTTTCTTTTTTCTGTATGCAGCTTTTATGAAATGCGATTTTCTGACAAAGCTTGAATCTGATGCAAAATGCACATGCACAATATCGTAGTTATCCAATACATTCAAAAAATGAATATATGATACAACCGCAATCAATAACTTCTTTAATTTACTGCCTTCCTGCATCGTGCCTATATACTTAAGCTCAACTTTTTTGTCCAGCCCTGCCTGATACATTTCATTTACAACTGCTGATATTCCGCCATGTACATTTCTGTCAGGTCCTACCATCAGTATTTTGTGTCTATCACCCATATCCTATTTTTCCCAAAGATATTATTTAAAGCATGTGTTCTTGAATAAAATTACAGAAACACGCATTTGCTGCGGGTTTCGTGTGAATATGATTCAGTAAGAAACCAAACCCTTCGACGTAAGTCGACTTTAATTGGCTTGTTTGCTGATATCTTGAATGATTCATTAAAGATATCGTACATTCCTGTATATTATCCCCAAAATAAATTAGTGTGCTAACTTATTCCCCATTAAAATGTAACCCTGAATACACTAAAAAATTGCTAAAATAAATTATATTATCAGTTATATACTACAGTCACAGAATTCAAATGATATAGGCCCGCAGCGCTTGTATTCACAAACGCATTTGGATCATCCTGAAGGCCCATCCCATAGTTGGTAGTAGCTTTTTTCCTGATTGATGTTTCAATATAAACATCAGAACCTTCTTCTGCCAGCTCTAGCCTTCTTATCACATAGCTTCTTGTAATATACTCTTCCTTGTATGCGCCTGTCCTGGCGTCATCATAAGCCATATATGCAAAGCTTGATTTTATATCTGTTTTTACTGTGTTTCTCATCGCACCAGATACACATATAGCAATTATGATAAAAAACAGTGCCGGAGCAATTTTTACAATACCATCCAGCTTTTCCCTGATAAACTGAGCAAATGCGATTACAATCAGTATGTACATCATGCGCGCTATTATTTCATAGGTGCTTGTCGTTCTCAAAGACTGAAGATTATCAGAATGATAACCAAGTATGACAGGAAATGCTGTAAAATACTGCGTCAAAAAAGCTCCAATAATAAAGAACAATAGCCATTTGACGTTCATGTCATCTTTTTTTATCCTTATTTCAAAAAGATATACGACAGCAAATGTCAAACACAGCAAAATAATAAATGAACCGCTTGTCAGGATTTTCTTACCTTCACTTCCATAGCAGATAAAAGTGTCCCTGATCGCATCTGTCAAAGAAGAATGTCCTTCATTTACAACAGCTTCTGCTCTTTTGAAATTACCAGGTGCAATTGCATTTATAACAGCTCCCACTATAGCAAAAGCAGCAGGAAGCACCATATGTTTTCTTTTTGTAAATGAATCGTACATAACAACCAGAACTGCAATAATAAGTGCACAGTTGGGAGCTGTGATCTCAAGGGATCCTCCACTTGCCAAGAAAGCTGCAATTGTGCTCAAAATCAGATATATCCAACTTTTAAATGTACTTGTTTCTCTCAAAGCTTTTATGAGCAATCCAATTGCAAAGAATGATATAGTAAGTTCAACAGTATAGTTATATGCGCCTGTATACCAAAAGAATAATTCTTGCATATTAACAGAATCTACTGAAACAAATACCGAGCAGGACAATACAAAGAACATTATCTGACATCCCGGTGTATTATCAAAAACCTGCTTAGTAAGAAACAATAGCGAAATCACAAACAAAAGTGCACAAAAAAAGAGAGCCATATGGAAGCCCTGAAGTCCCCATCTTGTATATGCTCTGATTATATGAATCAGCACATTAAAAAGATATGTTCCCTGATTACTGTTATAAAACTCATACGCCCTATAGAGTGGTCCAAAAATAGCTGAACCATGTATCGCAGTTACATCATTTGCTCCTGCTTCAAAACTGAAATCATCTTCGCAAAGAAATGTATATCCTGTACCTATCAGTATGGGAATCACGATCAAAAAGCCTGCCGCAATGCACCCCCACCCAAGAATCTTTTTTATTTTTTCCTTATCCATTTTTACCGGCTGCTCCCTTAATTATTGCTTCTGCAAGGATGATATCTTCAGGGGTCGTAATCTTGAAGTTCTCATAGCTCCCCTCAACAAGCTTAACTTTTTTATCTGTATAATATTCCACAACCATTGCATCGTCAGTAATATGAATTCCCTTTGACATAAGCTCGCCCTCTTCTATATCGAGACGCTTATATAATTCAAGAATCATATTATATGTAAACGCCTGCGGAGTCTGAATCTGCCATGTGTGCTCTCTGTCAGGAGTAGACTGCGCAAAACCCTTATCATCAGCAATTTTAATAGTGTCTTTTACAGGCATTCCAACTACACATGCTCCGTACTCTTTTACAGCGTGAAGTGTCTTAAGGATAATCTCTTTGGTAACAAAAGGTCTCGCACCATCATGAATAAATGCATAATCAGTATCCGGCGCTGCTGCCATCAGTCCTAAACGGACACTGTGATAGCGTGCAAGTCCGCCTTCAACAATCGCTGTAACTTTATCAAAACCATATTTTTGTACAATCTCATTTCTGACATACTCAATGTCTCCACGAGATACTACAAGAACAATATCATCGATAATACTTTCTTCAAATGCTTTAATCGAGTAATAGATGAGAGGTTTCCCACATATTTCCATGTATTGTTTCTTTACATCAGATTTCATTCTGCTGCCGCTTCCTGCAGCAAGTATAATTGCAACGGTTTTCATACTTTTAGATGCCCTCGTAAAAATCAGTTTTTCCCTGCGTGGAATCTTCGTTCTCTGTCACCTAAGGGTAAATTAGGAACAGCATTCATATCAAGGCCAAATCTCACGCCTTTTTTGTACTCATAATATGCAGCCGCACCTATCATTGCTGCATTATCCGTACACAAAACAGGCGATGGTCTGTAAAAACTAATATGATTCTTTTCGCATTCTTTTTCCAAAAGCTCTCGTAAAGCGGAATTCGAAGCTACTCCACCTGCAATTGCAAGTTTATTATATCCATATTCTTTGCAGGCTTTAACAGCATGACCTGCCAAAACCTCAACCACAGCCCTCTGAAAAGATGCTGCAACATCATTACTGTTTAGTTCATTGCCCTGCATTTTGGCCTGGTTTATATAATTTAGCACAGAAGATTTAAGCCCGCTAAAAGAAAAGTCATACTCAGCGTCAGGTATCTGTGCCTGTGGGAAAGAAAAAGCCTCTGGATTCCCTTCTCTGGCAGCTTTATCAATCTTGGGACCGCCGGGATACCCCAACCCAATTGCTCTAGCAACCTTGTCAAAAGCTTCTCCTGCAGCATCATCTCTGGTCTGACCTATGATCTCGTATTCGCCGTAATCCTTTACAACTACAAGATGCGAATGACCGCCGGATACAACAAGGCATACAAATGGTGGTTCCAAATCCTTGTTTTCAATAAAATTGGCGCTGATATGCCCTTCGATATGATGAACGCCAATAAGCGGTTTTCCAGTTGCAAAAGCGATTGCCTTAGCCTCTGATACACCCACAAGAAGCGCGCCCACAAGTCCAGGTCCATAAGTCACAGCTACTGCATCTATGTCTTTTAGTGTTAATTCAGCTTCTGAAAGTGCAGCACGGATGCATCCATTCATCTTTTCCACATGCTTTCTGGATGCAATTTCAGGCACTACTCCACCATATATGGTATGCAGCGCAATCTGTGAAGAAATGATATTTGAAAGCACTTCTCTGCCATTTCTGACCACTGCTGCTGCCGTTTCATCACAGGAGCTTTCAATTGCAAGGATCGTTACATCCTTCTCATTATTTTTTTCAGATACAGGTTCATCATCTTTTTCTTTTATTGACATAAAAATGACGCCATCATCTTCAACATTCTTATCAATTCTCATAATATCCTCAAATTATATTAAAAATTCCAAAAAGGGTGATTTAATTCCAGCTGCTCTTTTCCTCGTTTATCGTCCAGCCAAGGATCTTCCAACGGCCTTCTGAATCCTGTCTTAAAACAAATTCATAGTAAGTAGCAGTTGAAGTTGTGCCATGCCTGAGTGTAAAAAGGCAATCAACCATGCACATTTTTTTGCCATCAATCTTGGATACCTTGGGTTCTTTGCTCTGAACAACGTAGCTTGAAATCGAATAGTCACCTTCTTTTCTGGAGGCTACTTCTTCTTTGACACCTTTCTTGAAATCATTCTGATAAGTCATAAGCTCATCATCCATTATTCCACCAAGGACCTCTATCATCTTGTCCTGCTGTTCGTCAGAATAGGTCTCTTTATAGAGCGTTTTCATGACCTTACCATAAAAATCCACTACCATTCTGGCATCTGCAGGATAGTTCTTCTCAAGATTCGTAGTCGTAATCTCATCCACCGCAGTCAACGTATAATTTTCCTCAGTGGTAACTTTCTTGTCATTATTTCTTGTGAACAGGAGAAAAACACCAAGAATGACCATAGTAGCAAGACCAATAAGCACCACAGACTTAATTATTGCAGACTTAGTACCACTTTCCATAATTCCCCTCATTTCTGCGCATTAACGCTCATTAAATAACACATCATAAGAAAGCTATATTATGTAAAAATTATTCTTCAAATCTTAACTCTACGCTGCGACCATCCTTTGCCGCTATTGTATTTGGAAATATTTTTCTTGCTTCAGGTAAATACTCTGCTGGATTTACCAAAGAAGGACTGTAATGGGTCAGCCACATCTCTTTAACATTGGCATTTTGAGCCATCCTGGCTGCTTCATAAAATGTCATATGCTTATACTCTCTGGCTTTAGCCTGCTTATCCGGCTCTCCATACATACCTTCACAGATAAAAAGATCCGAATCAGCTGCATTTCTAACTATGCTATCTGTAGGTCTTGTATCTGTAGTATAAGTTAATTTTATACCCTTTCTCTCTTCACCAAGAACCATATCTGGTGTAAGCACTCTTCCATCATCAAGAGTATATGTCTCTCCTTTTTGAAGGCCGCTCCAGTATCGCCTGTCAATACCTGCTGCCTGCGCGGCTTCAACATTAAACTTGCCCTGCCTCTTCAATGACATGCTATAACCATAACAAACAATATTATGGTTAACTTTGAATGCATTTATGGTAAAACCAGGCATTCCTTCAATTTGAATGATTTCCTCTTCATCATGAAGTTCTCTGTACTTAATCTCAAATGGAAGTTCAGGGGCAATCACTCTAAGAGCGTTGACAACTCTTTCAAGTCCCTTGGGCCCTATCATCAAAAGTGGTTCCGTTCTCTCCGCATTTCCCATTGTAAGGAGCATCCCCGGAAGTCCACTGATATGATCAGCGTGATAATGCGTAAAACACATAACATCAATAGGCTTGGAACTCAATCCCTTTTTCTTCATTGCTATCTGAGTTGCTTCACCACAGTCTATCAGTACGCATTTTCCGTTGTAGCGCACAAAAAGTGAGGTAAGCAGACGATTTGGAAGTGGCATCATTCCACCAGTTCCAAGCAAACAAACATCTATCATAAAACTATCCTTTTTCTAAGAACAAAATTCACTAATCTTATATTTCTTTTCGCTTCCAAAAAATTTCTGCATCTTCCTTGGGTTCATCATAAAATCCCGGTCTGATGCCTTCACTCTTAAAGCCGGCTTTTTGGTAAAGCTTAATTGCTGCTTCATTGCCTTTTCTGACCTCAAGGGTATAATCAGCAATGCCAATTCCTCTTCCTCGTTCAAGAAGCTGCTTAAGCATCTTATAACCTATTCCTTCGCCTCGGCAGTCCTTAGCAACTGAAACATTTGTTATTTCCCCATCGCCGGAAATATTCTGAACACCGCAAAGTCCAACTATTCTTTTGGCTTTTTCTGCAACAAGGTAAATAGTATCATCCCGTGTCAGCGCATCAAGAAGCTGTTTCTGAGTCCATGCTTCCTTACCCAGATTAGATTTTTCGAGATTTGCAGCTTCTTCAATATCCTCTGCCGTCATCTCACGAATTCTGATAATTCCGGGATTTTTTCTTGCTTCAAGCTTCCTGCTCTCAACTTCCCCTGAAGGTGCTTTTTCTTTTTCCTTAGCTTCTCGCTCAGCCTGAGAGAGTCTAAGGTACTCAGGAGCAAACTCATCCGATGAGATCATACGTCCTTCTTTTGCATATTGCATGGCAAGCGCAACAAGCGCTGCGCCGTTTTGTCTGTTTTGATGAAAAGGAGCTATAGAATACGGAACTTTAAGCTCTTTTTCCAAAATATCATGATACACCGGAACTCCGTCGCCAAGCAGGACAACTGGTTTTCCAATCTCATTTATAGAAGCAGCTATCTCACTCACAGAGGTTGCAAACTGCTCATGGATCACCTGCATTCCAAAACTTCTTTCAAGGCTCATACCTTCAGGAGTATTAGGCACAAAAGTATATAATCCTGTATAAACCTGATTTCTTCTGGCATCCATCATAGGACATATAATCTTTTCAACCCCATAGAGGTTATAAGCTATTGCATCCACCGTAGGCACAGGGATTATTGGCTTATCAAGAGCCATTGAAAGTCCCTTCGCAGTAGCAGCGCCTATTCTAAGCCCCGTAAAAGAACCGGGACCTTTAGACACAGCTATTGCATCTATGCTCGATAGATCAAGATGTATCTTGTCGCAAACATCCTTAAGCATAGGTAATATTATTTCTGAATGTGTTGTTTTATACTGAATCGAGAATTGTGAAACAAGCAAATCGCCATCCGCTATGGCAACCGCTCCCACAAGCCCTGAAGTATCAATTCCTAATATTTTCATAGTTATTAACTCTTTTTCATTTCTTTGTCATTGTTATCATGCGATAATCAAAACCTTTTTCAAGATTTTTCTCAATCACAATTTCCGTGTAATGCTCCGGAAGTAACTCCTCAATAAGATTGGCCCACTCAATGAAGCATATCCCGTCACCATAAAAATAGTCTTCATAGCCAATCTCATCCATCTCACTTATATCGCCTATTCTATAGACGTCGAAATGGTAAAATGGGATACGTCCCTCATCATAGACCTGAATAATTGTAAAAGTCGGGCTATTTATCGGTCCTTTGATTCCAAGTCCTGCAGCAACACCTTGTGTCAAAACTGTTTTACCAACTCCAAGATCTCCGATCAAAGTGTATACCATTCCCGGTTGTGCGCTTTCTCCAATTCTTTTCCCGATAGCAAAAGTATCTTCCGCGCTAAATGTTTCCTGTCTGGTTACAATTTCCATATCTGCCTCTTTCGTAAGAAACTTAAGAAAAAATTCAGATTTCTTTAAATATCCTATTTCTCCACTTGTAGTATAGCAGAAACAAAGAAAAGACGCCACAACGGGGTAAAAAGGTCATGACAATCCATAAAAAAAGAACTGTGGCACAGTAATCTAAACTTGCCACAGTTCTTATGAATTTAATATATCATATCTTTTTACATATCAAAGCGTTTTTTATTTAATAAGGATTCCCATTCAGTAAAAAATTATGCTTCAGCCTTTGCAGCTTTACGTGCAGGAATCATCTGATCTGCTTTTAAAATAGGACTGAGCTGCTTATAGACGAGGAATGTGATAGCTGAGTCCGCAACGCCTTTTACAAGGTTAAATGGTGCTACTGCAAACAGGCAGAATGTTGTGACATTGGAAATTGCAGGGTTAATGGCTGCACCCATAGCTACAAAAGCATCAATTCCACTGCCAAACATGATTGCATATGCAGGAAGAAGGAAAAAGGCATTGAGCAGTGATCCTACAATCGCTATGCAAATAGTTCCCACAAGGCAACTGATAAGTGCTGTTTTTCTTGTCTTCTTAAATCTGTAAATGATAGTTGCCGGAAGAATGAATGCTGCGCCTACAACAAAATTAGCAATTTCTCCAACAAAACCTGATGTAGTTCCCTGAAGCAATATATTTAGCGCAACCTTGATGAATTCAATCATTACTCCAACCATAGGACCAGCTGCAAAGCCACCGATCAACGCCGGAATATCACTAAAATCAAATTTGTAGAATGATGGTGCAAAAGGAAGCGGGAATTCCAAAAACATGAGCACAAAAGCAATTGCTGAAAAAACGCCAATTATAACAATTCTTCTGATGCTGAATAATTCCTCTGCATGCCCTGTTACCTCAAGTTCTTTTTTCCTTGCTATTTTTTCTACAATAACTGTAGCCGCAATAGCAATCACAATCAGAAGAATAAGTGCCGTAAAGGTCCCAAAATTGTTTTTTACTGTTTCAAGTAACATTTGTTTGTCTTTCATTTCTTTCTCTCCTTTTTCTCCATCGGGTCGGAAATATTAGAGCAAAGAAAAAGCCCAAGTCATACATAGACCTGGGGCACCACAAAAAATCATTGTGAATTCTTCTCTCATCCAGACTTTACTGTCGGTTTTGGAATTGCACCAAATCAGCCGCCTAAGCGGGTCGCGGACTATACCGCCGGTTGGGAATTACACCCTGCCCCGAAGAATATTTTTCTAATTCATATAGTAGTCTTTTGTCTGTACAATTGTCAAGAATGTTTGACAACATTTCTTGCAAAAAATATAATTAATCTATCGTTATTTTTCTTTTTTGTCTAGTCTCAGTAACTATTGTGAACTGATTATTATATGGTTTCTTATGGAGAAAAAATGGCTAAAGTTTCTTCTAAGGAGTTACTCCCGGGGATGGTCCTGGCAGATAACGTAAGTACACCACATCTAAACAAAATTCTCGATAAGGGTACTATCCTCACAGATAAGGATATTGCAAAGCTTATCTTTTACTCCATTCCGGAAGTTGAGATTGAGGAGGATGCCATCGACAAAATGCTCGCGGACGGTTCAGATCCGTCGGGGCTTACTGCTCATGAGCGTATAAAACAGTCAAATACTTTTAAAGAGTTCAAAATCGATTTCGAAAACTGTGCTCAGAAATTTGAAGAGGATATAAATGACCTTATTTCTGACTCAGCATCTTTTGACAAGGAAAAAATGCTAGCTCCTGTTTATTCTCTTTTAAAAAAGGGACAGACTGCTTCTAACGTCTTTAATATGTTGCATGTTTTAAGAAACTATGACGATGCAACTTATACTCACTCAATAAATGTTGCCCTGACTTCGAATATTCTTGCCCAATGGCTAAAGTGGAATGAAGAGGAAATCGAAACTGCTACTCTTTCAGGTCTTTTCCATGACATTGGAAAAGTCAGTATTCCGGACTCAATCATTACTAAACCCACAAAACTCACAGAGCAGGAATTTTCAATCGTCATGACGCATCCCCAGAGAGGATATGACGCACTCAAGAATCTGGACATCAGCGCACACATCAAAAATGCAGCTCTTATGCATCACGAAAGAAGCGATGGTACCGGATATCCCTCAGGACTAACGAGTCCGCAGATTGACCGTTTTGCAAAGCTTGTTTCCATAACAGATGTCTATGATGCAATGACAAGTCTTCGCCATTACCGCGGTCCCATGTGCCCATTCATAGCTATTGCGATGCTTGAAGAGGAGGGATTCCAGAAATACGACCCCGAAATGGTCCTTTGTTTTCTCCAGAATATTGTAAACTCTTATATCTTAAATACTGTAAAGCTTAATACAGGTGAAGTTGGCGAGATTGTCTTTATAAACAAGACCTTTTTATCGAAACCAACTGTAAAGATTGGTGAAAACTACATCGATTTAAGTAAATGCAATAATGTTTATATTGCAGAAATTTTATAAAAGCATAAAAGTAAAAAGACGCTTTCTGAATACTTAGGTTAATTATATTCAGAAAGCGTTTTTATTTATTTTCATTATGCATTTTTTAATTTAAACTTCTGGATATCCTTGTCAGTATCTACCTTTTCAATCTGACCACCAAGATCTCTTATCTTCTGATCAAAATCTTCGTAGCCTCTCTCGATATACTTGATATCTTCGACAGTAGAATATCCCTCCGCCGTTAGCGCCGCAATAACAAGTGCAGCCCCGGCTCTTAGGTCAGGCGCTGAAACAACAGCTCCCGTATATTTATCAACACCCTCGATAATAGCAGTGCTTCCTTCAACTTTAATGCTGGCTCCCATTCGGGTAAGCTCATCAACATATTTAAATCTGTTTTCAAATATGCTCTCGGTTACAATACTGATTCCGCTTGCAAGTCCAAGTGCAACGGTAATCTGTGGCTGCATATCTGTTGGATATCCCGGATATGGCAAAGTCTTCACATGTGTATTCTGAAGTCTTCTTGTAGCCACAACTCTGACAGCGTCATCTGACTCATGGATCTGACATCCCATCTCGATAAGTTTGGCGCTGATGGATTCCAAATGCTTTGGAATAACGTTTTTAACAGTAATATCGCCCTTGGTTGCCGCTGCCGCCAACATGAATGTACCAGCTTCAATCTGATCAGGAATGATAGTGTATTCAGTTCCATGAAGGCTCTCAACACCTTTGATTCTGATCACATCTGTTCCTGCACCCTTGATATTGGCTCCCATACTATTCAAAAAGTTAGCAAAATCTACAACATGAGGCTCTTTGGCTGCATTTTCAATGATAGTTTTGCCTTCAGCCATTACAGCCGCCATCATAATATTGATGGTTGCTCCAACACTGACAACATCAAGATAAATATGACTTCCAATGAGTGCATCAGCATGAGCGTCTATTATTCCATGTTCAATACTCACTGAGGCTCCAAGTGCTGTGAAACCTTTTATGTGCTGATCGATAGGTCTAAGCCCTATATTACATCCACTTGGAAGCACAACGCCTGCATGCTTGTACTTGCCAAGCAGTGCTCCGAGAAGATAATATGAAGCGCGAATCTTTTTAATATAATCTTCAATTGTATAATTGTGTATCTGAGAAGCATTTATCTTAACCGAATGTCTGCTGGTTCTCTCAACAAATGCTCCTGTACTCTTTATTGCCTGAAGCATCGCATTGGTATCTGATTCATCAGGCATATTATCTATGTAGACGGTCTCATCTGTCATTGTAGCCGCCGCCAAAATAGCAAGAGCTGCATTCTTGGCGCCACCTATCTCAACTTCTCCTACAAGAGGATTCCCGCCTTTTATTACATACTTTTCCATGAGCAACCTCTCTGTTGCGTATATATCGTTGTTACCATTTCAAACGCTAAAGTAACGCATTTTATCATTCGAACAAATAATATTTATATCACAAGAATATACTTTTGTAAAACCTGTAAGTAAGATCATATAAAAAGCATACAACTTATAAGCCATTAGTTCAAATAATTAAGTGGGTTAACCTGTGATCCGTTAACCAATATTTCAAAATGTAAGTGTGGACCTGTTGATACACCGGTATTTCCCGAAAGAGCAATCTTCTGTCCCTGAGTAACTTTTGCTCCTGCAGACACCAGGACTTTTGAAAGGTGGCCATACCTGGTCTCTCTTCCATCAGGATGCTTGATATAAACACAGTATCCATATCCGCTTCCCCAGCCGGCTCTTGTCACAGTTCCTGACGACGAAGCCACCACCGCAGTTCCTACAGGTGTAGCCCAGTCAACACCTTTATGATATGTGCTCGCGCCTTTTTTAGGAGCTGAACGTTTTCCAAATCCTGAAGATAATCTTCCGCCGGAAATAGGCTTGATATAAGTCGGTGGTACTATTGTACCTCTTTCAACAATCTTCGGTACAGCCTGATAGGTCACTTCTTCTTTCTCTATTTCACGACTATCCTCGTTGTTATCCGTATATGAAATAAGAGCAACTACTTTACGATGTCCTGCTGAAGGTTCCTGAATAACCTTAGTCTGGGTTGTATACCATGAATCATTATCAATATACTGAACCTCCGCCTCATAATCTTCTTCATAATAAGATTCAACTGTATATGACACAGATAATTCAGGTTCAGGAACGGTAACGATAAGTTCATCCTCAGTTCTGATCCTGGTATACTCATCTTCAAGAGACTCATTCATCGCAATAAGATCAGAAACAGTAAGTCCATATTCAAGAGCAATTGAGCTCAAGGTATCACCTGATTTAACTTCGTATATCTGATTAGTTTCTTTATCCTTGGTTACCTCATCTATAGCTGAAGCCACATCAGTGATTTCATCATCCGGAAGGTAACTTTCCACTATTTCAATTTTATCTGCAAAATCTATACTCTGAAGCCCAAGCTTGTAATCACTGAAATCCTTATCATACGCAAGTGGGGTTGCTTCATTAACAATTTCAGAGATAGTAGCAAAAAAACCTGCTTCCGGCATATTGGTTCTTGCTATTTCTTCTTCTCTCTTGACTTCTTCCTTGCTAAGCACCTGAGTAGTAAGCACATTCACTTCTCTTCCCGGATCAAGCACGAGATTCACATCATATTGATTCTCTGTGTCATACTTTGAAAGCGCTGTACTAAGCAATTTCATAACCTCATCGATGCTTGCCAGGTTGACTGAATACTCGTTTATCTTAATCGAATATGCTCTGGCAAGAGTTGTCTTTTTGCTGTTATTTAAAACCTCTGCCATTTTTTCAGCAACCTCGGAAGGAGTCTGAACTTCTCCCCATATAATATTACTGCCTTGTATAGCGATATTTGAAGTTGCAAGAGTTAGTTCCCTTGTATCATCTGATATGCTTCTTCTCGCCATTCTAAGAGCCTTATAGGCATCTTCCCTTGACTCAAGTGTTCCAACTTCAACGTCATTTAAAAACACTGTAAAAATATTATTTGCGCCTTTCTGAAACTTAACCATACTTGGCATAAATAAAATCCAGCACCCGATAACGACTAATGCCGAATGTAAAAACCATATCTTAATCTTATTTCTAAAAACTGTATTTCCTAAAATCATATATCATTCTTTCTAACATACTGAGACAGACAAAAACAAAACTATAATATCTGTGCCCAGGTAATAAATCAAAATAATTTAGCGAAAAAACGCTGATCTGTCATTCTCTCCTTAAATAATCCCGAGAAAACGAAGGATATTAAATACCAGATCCGTAAGCACTAAAAGCATGGTAATTATTGCTATTGGCATTAATGAATTATTCTTTGTCTCAACAGCCACCTGAATTGCTTCAAGTTTGGCAGATAGTTCCTTTAAATCGCTTTCTGTTTTTTCATAGCCTTTGTCAACTACAGCCTGAACATTTCTGTAAACCTGAACTCCAACATCATGAATCTTTTCGTCATTTTTGTCCAGTCTCCCCTTATATTCCTGGACATCATTTCTCATTTCCTCCAAAGATGTTTTATATTCAGCAGTAGCTCTTTTTAATTCTTCCAACTGTGCTTTATATTGTTCAGCTTCCTGTTTAATACGCTCAGTTTCCTTCGCTTCAGCCTGTGAATTAGCTCTGATGATATCCTGTGCACTTATCTTTTCCGCCAGTCTGTTCATGAAATTTTCCACTTTTTAACCCCTCCCGCAACAATTCATTTATTATGCAATTTTAACAAGATTGGAATAGTTATCATAGTTTTATTGTTAATTTTTACTATTCGTTCATTTATTGTTCATAATTTATTAATAATTGACTTGTATAGTATATACATAGCCGAAGCAAATAAGGCTCATGACATAAGAAAGATAGATTTTTTCATAATAGGGTAGGTGCGGGAAACCGTATCTACCCACTCCTCATTAATGGCCATTTTTATTTCTTATTCTCTATGGCCTGGATCTCATCGTTAAGTGAAAGCATTCTAGCGTCAAGATTAGCGACCATCTTGGCACACTCATGCAGTTCTGAATTAATATGGGCTGGCGCCTTGCCTTCAAATTTATATTGAATTTTGTGTTCCAAAGAAGCCCAAAAATCCATTGCTACAGTCCTTATCTGAATCTCAACTTTTACATTTACAATTCTGTCTGAAAGATAAACAGGCAAAGAAACAATCATATGATAACTCCTGTACCCGCTTGGTTTTGGATTCATTATATAATCCTTAACAGTAAGCACCTGGATATCCTTCTGATTGCTTATCATTTCTGCTATTTTGTATATATCTGAAGTAAATGAACAGATAATACGAACACCAGCTATGTCATTGACATACCTGACCATATTTTCTATCGTGGACTCATAGCCATTTCTCTTAAGTTTCTTTACGATACTCTCCGGAGCCTTCAGTCTTGCCTTCGTATGTTCAATAGGATTATATCTGTGTACTTCCTGAAACTCCTCGTTTAGGATTTCTATCTTGGTCATGATCTGCTTAAGCGCAGAATTATAAAGAAGGTTTACCTCCTCCCAAGACTTTATATCATCTGATATCCTTATATTGCTTCCTGCAAGATCTAGTTCCATAATGATAACCCCTTTGTTAACCCCTTATTTCCAATATCCTTTATTCATGGAACAGGCAATAGCAAAACCCTTAGGTAATTTTTTATAGTTTCGCCCAAGTTTATAACCAAGCCATCTGAATCCGCACATGACAATATAGTGTGGAATAAGATAAGACTTTCCTATATGCCTGAAATGCTGAATTGTCTGTCCTACCATTTTCTTACCCTCAGACTCAGAACTTATATTTCCAAAGATTTCCTGATGGTCCGTCTGAGAAACACCCAAATCAAAATTTCTATGAAACTGCTGTGCGCATGTATAGTTATGGGAATGGATAACTCCCGCCTCAGGGACATAGCAAATTGCAAATCCCTTCTGACAGGCATTTCCTGCATAGACCATATCTTCATTAAAAATGGTCTTGTGAGTAAATCCGCCTATTTTATCGTAAATATCACGCCTGTACATAGCACAAACATTTGAACAAAAATAAGTCTTTATTCCTAATTTTTCCACATCAGCCTGAGTCTTCCTGATAGATTCATTAGGATAATTAAATTTCCTGGAATATCTTTCCGCGAGGCTGCAATCCGTTTTAGGATACTGCCTTGCATACGCAGCAGCCACATCAGGCGCAAGAGCCTTTGAAAGATTGGCAACAAGCATTTTATCTTTAGGAAATGCATCCTGGGTCATCATGAGGAAGAATTCTGCTTTTGAAAGAGCAACGCCCTGGTTTCTGGTCTCACCATGATCAAATTCCTCTTTTGTAACATGTCTAAGAATAATGTTATCATACTTATCCATTGGATTTTCATGGCTGTCGCTCAAAAGCCTGTCCCAGTATTTTTCCTCTGTATTCATTATTATTATATGTTCAGGTCTAAGGGACTGTCTTTCAAGGTCGTCAATCAATCTGAACAATGATATATCCGGTTTGTAAGTCGGAATTATAATATCTACGGTACTCATATTATGCTCCAAAGAATCAAAAATAACCATTAAATTAGGGGCATTGGGTCGCTATGAACCCTGCCCCTTGTTTATTTTACACTATTATCTCAATTGACAAAAGTACTTATACGTCACTTAATTCAGATAAGATGATGTATCTGATTTAATCTTGTCACTGTATTTCTTTACATCCTCTGATACTGTATAGCTTTCATCACCAAAAAGGAATGTATGAAGCCACTTTACATTTGATTCAAGATCAACCGCAACAACGCAGCTTCCTTTCTTACCGATAGTTCCTGTTGTTCTCATTGATTCCTCAGGGAATCCATTATTATCAACAACATTGTAATTAGCTATGTTCTTAAGAAGATCAAGAATCTCGCTAAGATCTAATGAAGTATATGTCTCACCAAAAGCTTTATTTGCAACAGTTTCAAGCTGTGAATAGCTCATACCTTTAGCTTTTTCAAGACATGCCATAAGAACAGTTCTCTGTCTCCATGCACGCTTAAAGTCATCACCTGCTGTATATCTGATACGGCAATAAGCTGTCGCCTGAAGTCCGTTAAGTGTCTGAAGTCCTGCGCTCTTAACAGGTGTATAGTCCATTTTAAGCTCAGTTGCCATTGTTGACTGATAGTTGTTAAGATGAGAAATTTCTGCATCTGTTACTTCAATCGGAATTCCGCCAAGGGCATCAACCACATCTGTAAGACCTCTAAAACCGATAGTGATAAAGTTCTCGATATCCATATCAAGGTTCATATTAAGCATGGATATTGCCTGTTCAGGACCGCCTTCCATATATGCAGCGTTACACTTAGTGTACTCGTCATTACTAAGATTCAGATATGTATCACGATAAACGGAGCAAAGCTTAATCTCACCGTTGGCATTATTGATTGAAGCAATGATAATTGTATCACTTCTGGTCTTCTTGGTAAGTTCACCTTCTCTTGAGTCAACACCAAACAAAGCAATGTTGGTATAGCCTACCATTTGTTTGTTCTCTGCAACCCCTTCGTTGATACTCTTTGTGATAACCTCTTCATTCATATTGACCTTACCAACCTTGGTAACATCAACTTTGAAGAATACATGATAAGCAACAAATACAAGCGCACAGGCAACAAGTATTTCTACAAGTACAAGAACAATTGCAAGTGTCTGATTCTTTTTCTTCTTTCCCCTTGCAGGTTTTCTTGAAGAGCCACCATTATGTGAACCTGAGCTTCTTGATGCACCACTTCTTGAGCTTCCCGATCTTGATGCTGATGAAGCGCCTCTTGATGAAGAACCTCCTCTTGATGAAGATCTTGTACCTGAATGCTCAGCCGGTCTTCTCCTTACAGGTCTGTCATCGTAATCGTCGTAATCATCCTCGTAATAATCATCTCTGTACCTGTCGTCTCGATCATTTCTTGGCCTGTCATCTCTTGAATTTCTCTGAGACGGTCTTCTGGTATCTCTATCGTAATATTCATCGTCACGGTTTGACATCATTAACATCCTCCCAACAAAAAATATGGTGATATGCTCCCACATACCACCATAACATTTTGCCACAATTAAAAAAAATATACAAGGCACTTAATATGCATTCTTGTTAAATATGCCATATCTAAGTGTACCTAAAATAATCTTTATATCGAATGTCATTGACCAATTCTCGATATAATAAATGTCATAATCAATTCTCTTTCTGATGGAAGTATCTCCACGATAACCATTTATCTGAGCCCATCCGGTAAGTCCGGGTCTTACCTGGTGCTTAACCATGTATCTTGGAATCTGCTCCTTAAACTTTTCAACAAACTGCGGCCTCTCCGGTCTTGGTCCAACAAGGCTCATCTGACCAACCAGAATGTTAAACAACTGTGGAAGTTCATCAATACTGAATTTTCTCAAAAAAGCCCCCACATTTGTAACTCGTGGATCGTTCTTTGTTGTCCACCCTTTCTTTTCCTCAGCTTCCGTCTGCACCTTCATGGTCCTGAACTTAAACATCATAAAAGGCGCTCCGTTAAGACCAATTCTCTCCTGTTTGTAAATGATTGGTCCCTTGCTGGATGTTTTTACAGCAATCGCTGCCGCCAGCATGATAGGGGAAAATAAAATAATAGCCAAAAACGAACCAACGATATCCACAATTCTTTTTGAAAGTCTGTTTAAAGAATTTGTAAGCGGAACGTATCTGATATTTATAACAGGTATTCCCTGAACATCCTCTGTATATGGATTACTTGGGAAAAGAGATGAATAGTCCGGAATAAACTTTGTATGAACGCCGGATTTCTCGCATTGTGCCACTAACTCTTCAAGTCTGTCATAATCATTAAGAGGAAGTGTTATCGTTATCTCATCATAATCACGATTATTCAGATATTCTCCAAGTTCATTTATTTTCCCTATAACCCTGACTCCATGATAACTGGTATTGATCGGAACAAAGTCATCCAGTACTCCGGCAACATCATATCCCCACTGAGGATTTTCCAAAATCCTGCTGATATATGCCTCCGCAGCTCTTGAATACCCAACAAGTAAGATATGTTTAATGTTGTAGCCTTTTTTTCTGATAAAACGAAGGAGTTTTCTAACCAGACCATGCGCGATTGTAGTAAGCGTAGTATTCAGGACTGCAAATATCGCAATCATGGTTCGCGAGAAGTCATTTTGCTTTAACATGAACAAAACAACTATAAATCCCAGTCCGCCCATGACATTTGCTTGCGAGATATCAACAAATTCATCCCATAGCTTAAGCGCACGCCTTGATGTATAAAGATTTACAAGATAATACAGAAAAAGATATGCAGGCACCAAAAAATACAAGGCAGAAAAGTATGTCTCCATTGAAAGGTGACCTGCAGGATTCCTGTCTCCTAGAAAAGACTCAAATTTAATATAATAGGACAGCATATATGAACCGACTACAAAGAGCCCATCCACAACCACATGCACCCTATTTAAATGTTGCTGGTTATCTTTTATCATCTATGTGCCTCAAGTTACCTTTTATTTACAATAGGCGCCTTAAGCAGTTTGCCCATAACTCAAGCTGTAACAAACCACTCATCATAATCTGCTTTCTTCCAAAGGTAACTCTTTTTTCCGAGTTTTTGATTATTTTATTAAAGCCCTTGGACAACCCTCTTATATGTGCTCCCCCGAGACCTTTTTTCATATAAAAAACA
The DNA here is from genome assembly GCF_900112195.1 of Butyrivibrio sp. YAB3001. Lineage (GTDB taxonomy): Bacteria > Bacillota > Clostridia > Lachnospirales > Lachnospiraceae > Butyrivibrio. The sequence continues at coordinate 81,788 of NZ_FOKR01000016.1, read as the reverse complement.
TGCTTTATTATAACACCTATTACTATAAGTGGAAGATTAATTATAATCTGTAGTATAGCAAAATTTTTATACAAAAAGTATAAATTATTGGCCGAAGTAAGTTCAACCTTAAATGCATTATGCCTTGAGCCACTGCTTCCGCTACCAACATGATACACAATAGCTTGCGGTTCCATGACATTCAGATATCCATACAGCCTTGCCCTGTAACCCAAATCCACATCTTCCAGATAACAAAAATGTTCCTCATCGAAATATCCGATCTCGTCAAATAATTCCCGCCTGTACATAGCAGCTCCTGCACATGCGCTGGTAATGCATATTCTTTTATCTGAAGATGTGCTTTTCTTATCCTTTGATGGTGAAAAAGCCCACCCCAATGCACAGTAATAGTCTCCTGCATCATCTATAAGCTCAGGATTTTTAAGCTGTAGCATTTTAGCCTGCGCGCTAAAAATCTTAGGATTCTTGTCCATGATCAAAACAAGAGATTCTACAGCATTTTTCTCACAAATAGTATCATTATTAAGTAAAAAAACATATTTGGAATCTGCAGCTTTTATTCCTTCATTTACAGCATTCGCAAATCCGGTATTATTACCTAATTCTTTTATTATAACTTGTGGATATGCAGTTCTGACAAACTCAATACTTCCATCATCTGAACCGTTATCCACAAGAATAATAGACATATACTTAAATGTCTGTTTTTTTAAACTTTCCAGACAATCACGCAGATATTTTTTTCCATTATAATTCGGAATAACAACAGAAACTGTATTCATACGCGTACCCTTTTAACTCTCTGGGGATCCCAAACGATTCTCAGACCGAATTTCCTTATTTCTTCACCAAGTTTGCAGCTAAGCCGCCTGATTTCTTCTTCGCTCATTGAATCAATCTCATTTCCTGTTCTGTCGTATTTATCTTTACGCTTTCCGTCTTCATTTTCTGTTTCAAAATTCTGAAAAGTATCTACATACTTTATTCCAACAATTTTTTCATACAGAGGAATAAGGTCACTTCTTAGAGAAAGACATCTGATATCAACTGCCTGGCAGTCCTGCTGCAAGACAGCTTTATGTTGAAAGCCTCCGCTGTAGCCTTCAGGAAGTCCAAAGTACATGACATCTCCATTTTTAGAAAAGGCTCCGCTTACGATTCTTCCTCGTTTACCAAGAATCTTACCGCCGATGCATCCTACATCTTTTCTTCCGCCAAAAACATCCGGCAAATAGTTGATCCTATAAAATCCCAGATGCTTTAAAGGCTCGACCTCTGCATTTATATTATAGCTTTTTAGAAGATTTAAAATAGCCTTCTGCCCTGCCTCATACGCATATGTCTTACTTGCAGGATTTGCAGCTGTTGAATTACTATGGCATCTCCAATGATATAGCACTTTAGGAATATGAATGATCTGATATGAAGCTGACGGAAGTTCTAACGAGGCTTCTGCACATGCCCGCATAAAAAGATCAAAATCCTGTGCACCATCATATTTTTTTCGCAATTTCAATCGTCTGATTATATCAGAGCGCATGACCGTAAAATGACAGATATAATTATTCGATAAAAGATAATCCATATTAAAATCAGGTTTGGCGTGATGTTCATAATAACGCTGTTTAGAATCATCAAATTTATCTTCATCAGAATAAATAAGCCTTATTGGGCATCCGGAATACCTGGACAGTTTATTTCGGCTCATACTCTTCCTGATAACCCGTGAAACCTCAAAAAGAGCATCCGGTGTGAGCAGATCGTCATGGTCAAGCAATCCGATATAATCACCTGATGCTTTTTCTAATCCTCTGTTTGTATTTTCAGAAATTCCCTCATTCTTACTGAAGTGATAATACTTTATTCTTGGATCTTTCTGAGCGTAATCCAATACAATATCTGACGTATCCGGTGATGCATCAGCAAGAACCAGCTCCCAATTCCCATAGGTCTGAGCCAGAACGGACTCGATCATTTCTCGCAGATACTTTTCCGGAGTATTAAAAAGAGGAACTACAATGCTAAATCTTACGCAGTTCCCCGCTTCAGCCAAAAATCTGTATTCCTGTTTTTGTTCTTCTATTACTTCTTTTGAAAGAGGTACATAATCGTATTTCTCGTTATGATTATCTCTAAGTCTTTCAAGGGCAGCAAAAAATGCGGCCCTTGTACCATTGCGTTTCTGATATGCAATTGTCTTTAGGACCGCATTTTTAATTCCCATCCTTGTTTACCTTACATTATTATTATCATTCTATTACTTTCTTAACTGCAGCTGTGAGTTCATCCTGAAGCTTTGCTGCATCTTCAAGGTTCTTGCCTTTTACGCCCATGTAGAACTTAATCTTAGGCTCTGTTCCTGAAGGTCTTGCGCAGCACCATGAATCATCATTGAGTGCAAAATACAATACGTTTGAAGATGGAAGGCCTGTCTCACCCTCTTTACCTGTTTCCATATCGAGAGTTTTACCAGTCTTGTAATCTCTGAATTCTTCAACTTTCCAGTTACCGAATTCCTTAGGAGGATTCTTACGAAGTCTGTCCATAAGCGCTGCAATCTGCTCTGCGCCTTCTTTACCCTTCATTGTGATAGAATACTGTCCTTCCTTGTAGTATCCATATTCTTCATACATATCGATCATTGCATCCCAGACACTCTTGCCCTGCTTCTTATAGAAGGCAGCAAGTTCACAGAGCATCATAACTGCTACTACAGCATCCTTATCTCTTGCATGCGTTCCTGCAAGACAACCATAGGATTCCTCAAGACCAAATACATAATTGTGAGACTGACCATTTTCTTCGAAAAGTTTGATCTGCTCTCCGATGTACTTAAATCCTGTAAGAACTTCAATATAATGAAGGCCATACTTGCTTGCTACTGCCTTAGCCATGTTAGTTGTAACTATTGTTGTTACAAATGCAGGATTTGCAGGCATTGTTCCTGTAGCCTGACGCTCTCTTAAAATATAATCTCCGATAAGCATTCCGGACATATTTCCTGTAAATGCAACGTATTCGCCTGTCTTATTATCTTTTGCATAAATACCAAGTCTGTCAGCATCAGGATCAGTTGCAAGAACTATATCAGCATCTTTTTCTTTTGCCAGCTTAAGAGCAAGTTCAAATGCCTTAGGATCTTCAGGGTTAGGATAATCAAGAGTTGTGAAATCTGGATCAGGAAGTTCCTGCTCCGGAACAACAAATACATTCTTGAATCCCAGTTCCTTAAGCACTCTTCTTACAGGAAGATTACCTGTGCCGTGGAATGGAGAGTAAACGATTGTAAACTTATCAGCCATCTCATCGATAACATCCTTGTGGATGATCTGCTTTTTAAGTTCAACCATATATTTATCATCGATTTCTTCGCCAAAAGAAACATAAAGTCCCTGAGCGATAGCATCTTCTTTGGACATAGTCTTTACTTCATGATAATCAGTAATAGCGACAACCTCAGAAATAATTCCTGTATCATGAGGAGGTGTAACCTGTGCGCCATCCTCCCAATAAACCTTGTATCCATTATATTCAGGTGGATTATGTGATGCTGTTACCATAACACCTGCGATGCATCCAAATTCACGAAGAGCAAATGAAAGCTCCGGTGTAGGTCTTAAAATATCGCTGACATATGCCTTAATTCCGTTTGCTGCAAGGCAAAGAGCTGTCTCATCTGCAAATTCAGGTGAAAATCTTCTGCAGTCATAAGAAATTGCTACGCCCTTCTTTGCTGCGTCTGCGCCACCATGCTTTTTAATGTAATTAGCAAGACCCTGTGTTGCTTTACGAACAACATATTTGTTCATTCTATTAGTACCGGCACCGATAACTCCCCTAAGTCCACCTGTACCGAATTCAAGCTCTCTATAGAACCTGTCCTCCACTTCTGCTTCATCATTACGGATTGACATAAGTTCTTTCTTTGTTTCATCATCAAAATAAGAATCATTAAGCCAATACTCTAACTGCTTTTGAGCGTCACTCATTTCCTCATCCTCCTTCATATTGTTAAAAATCAATCATGAAAATTATATCATATTAATTTGACATATTATCAATATGTAATAGCAATAACGCAATTATTATGAACAAAGATTGTTACTGTAACAGGTAATTCTCTATCACTGCGTTCTAAGACTTGAATAGCCTTCCACATTCAGACTGAAATCGCTTCTATCCAATGAAAAATTAGGATTATAGTATGGATCGCCTTTATCGAGGACATCTTTCCATTTTGTTCTGAAATGCTCAGATTCAATCTCGTAACGCTCTGCGTTCTTTCCTTCAAGGTCTAGGCCTCTTGATAGTGACTCATAGTGGAAGAGTTCAGCAAATGGAGTAAAGACATTTAAATATCCTTTATTTCTTAGTTTCAAGCAAAAATCAACGTCATTAAGGCTTACAGCAAATCCCTCATCAAATCCGCCAACTTCATCATATTTTGCCCGGCTCACCATGAGGCATGCTCCTGTAACAGCGCTCACATCCTGTGCATAGCACAGTCTTCCCATATATCCAAGATTCATTCCCGCCTGGCCATAATGAGAATGTCCTGCTGTTCTGTGCGCTCCAAGCTTTAGAACTACTCCTGCATGCTGGATCTTTCTGTCGGGGAAATAAAGCTTTGCGCCGACTGCACCCACGTCTTGACGCTGAGCGTACATAAGAAGCTCTTCCATCCAGTTGACGGTTATTACCTGAGTATCATTATTGAGCAGGATCACATATTCGCCTGTACTGTGAGAAACTCCATAATTCACTACTGCTGAATAATTAAAAGCAGGTCTTGAACCATCCTGACTTAAATGTGCGCCATTTTCGTAGAAATCCACAACCTTTACGATATCTTTTAGCGAACCGGTCTTTAATTCCTCGTAATAACCCTTTATTTCCGAACCGGTACTTCCGTTTTCAACAACAATTATCTCGTAATTGTCGTAAACAGATTTCTCATATATAGAACTTATGCATCTTCTAAGATCCTCTGCGTGTTCGCAATTTGGAATAACTATTGAGATCTTTGGAGTACCAATTACTTCATAGGTAATCTTAAAAATAGTTTCAAAAGCCCTTGTACTTGTTATCTTAAAATGATCATATCCATGTCTTCTTAGATGATCGGCAACAGCACCCTTTGCAGCATCAATTGCATATGGCTTTGCGCTAATATCAGACGCCACGCTTCCTGCATGTGATCTCCAGTAATAAAGAAGCTTTGGCACATGTACAATATGCTCAGCTCTGTCAGTTAATCTAAGAATCATGTCATGATCCTGACTGCCATCAAACTTTGTTCTGAACAACTCTGTACCATCAAGCAAAGTTCTTTTAAATACACTGAAATGACAAATATAATTATTTGCTCTAAGGTTATCTATTGCATAGTCAGGCTTAAAATGCATGGTTATCATCTTGTTTATGTCATCACCCTTAAAGGTAGTTTCATCACAATAGATATAATCAGCATTTTCCTCATTTATAGCCTTTACATACCAGTAAAGAACCTCAGGATGAAGAATATCATCATGATCAAAAAGACCTAAATATTCTCCTTCAGCCAGCTCAAGACAATGGTTGGTGTTTCCTGCAATGCCTTCATTTCTTTCAAGCTTCTTATAGGCTATACGACAATCACCGCTTTTCTTTTTAGCCCTTGAATCTGCCTGATACTCCTTAACTATGCTGCTCACAAGGCCAACATGCTCTGCATCAGAACCATCCGCAAGGCAAAGCTGCCAGTTTCCGTAAGTCTGAGCAAGAACAGATTCTATCATGTCCCTTAAGAACTTTTCGGGAGTGTTATATAAAGGAACAAGAATTGAAATAAGAGGCATTTTTTCAAAAACAGCCTGTTCCTGCTGCATGCGAGTCTCCTGACTTGGAAAACTCTCTGTTCCGTAATGAGTCATTGCCTTTTTTTCAATCTGTTTGTACTTAATCTTAGCTACTACGCCGCGTAGGGATCCCTGATTTCTTATCCTGTCCCGCTGTCTTATTACCCAGTGCATTGTATTTCTGGCAGGAGTAGAAGCCTTCCATATGGGATTATTCTTGATCCTGTCCAGTTTAAACTGAAGTTCCTGGTTTTTATCTTCAAGTTCTGCTATTCTTTCTGCCAGATCAGCGCTTTTTAACTTTTCACGCTCATAGGCAGTTTTGTAATCTTTTTCTTCTGACATATAAATATATTCCTGTTAGTTTTGATGATTTGAACGTATTATCAATATATTGGGCACCCAGTTTATGAGCCTTAGCCTACTGGTCTTATCAATGGCAAGCATTCCCACCTGATAATAGCCCGGCGGTAATAGTTCTTTTTTTATCTTGAGCTTATAGCCGGTAAGGTCTACATTGACCTGGTCCTGAAGCCTTACTCTGATGTCAGGTCTGTACCATGTATATGGCGTAAAACTGTAAACCTTGGGTCCTGATGGTCCGGCACCGCCCTCAAGGCGCTCAACACGCCTAAGTAAAAGCTTTTTTTCGAAAATTGCATTGTCTGAACCAATGACAAAACTATATCCCTTAAGATAATAGCCATCTGCATTTCCTTCGGCAGAAACACCATAAAGCCAGTTATCCACAGTGCCGTTGTATTCACAGCCAATTCTCAGGCACTGGTCTTCTCTTGCTCCGCGTATTCCATTGTCATGTATAGTCACATTTGCATACGGAATGTCCTCAACAGGAGTGTAATCTTCCCTTGGAATAATCGCTGATATTGTCTCATCTTCTGTCAAATGCGGGCTATAGAATGGATCCTCATTATAAAGATGCACATGCTTGCGCATAAGGATATCGCCTTCAGCTGCAAGTCTTTCCATCTTCTTGGCATCAAGATTATCAAGTCCCCTTGAAAGAGATTCATGGTGCCTTAGATAAATATGATTACAGCAAACATTGTAGTAGCCTTTTTCAAATACGTTGTAACAAAAATCAACATCATTAAAGGCAACCTTAAGTTCTTCAGGAAATCCTCCAACATCATTGAATTTCTGTCTGCTTATCAACAGGCATGCTGCTGTAACACCTATTGTATTGTGAATACCTCTGTTATATCCAAAATAATGTATCTTCTCATCATGCATCTTCTGAAGCTTGTGAACAGGCCCACGCCTTACATTCGCTATTCCGGCATGCTGAATAAGATCTGTTTCCGGGTATATGAGCTTGGCTCCAACTGCCCCAACATGCTTTAACTGAGCCTGAGAAACCAGCTCGCGAAGCCATCCTTCCTTAACACATTCTATGTCATCATTAAGGAAAAGCAGGTATTCGCCGGTGGAATTCTTTGCTCCCTTATTACACATTGCAGAAAAATTAAACTCAGAAAGCTTATAGATATACTCTATTCTTGTAAGTCCATTTTTCTTTGGCAACTTGCCTATACAACTTCCATATCTGATTCTGTTCTTGGCTTCACTTCCATTATCAAGAACAACTATCTCGTATGTCAGGTTATCATCAGCTTTTGTTGTCTGAACAATTGATTCCAGACATCTCTTTAGTACATCCGGGTGATCCTTGGATGGAATAATAATGCTTACTGTCGTAGGCCTTAGAAGCATATGCCTGGAATTATGAAATGATCTTCCGTAAAAGACATCCTGATCGGCATTTCTGTGGAACAGTACTTCTCTGACATGTCCTATAGGAAATTCTATACCGGTTCTTTTGGCAAAGGCATGTTCACGAATTGCAAGCATGCAAAATAGAACATCTGCAGATAAAAGCGAAGCTTCAAATCCCACATGTTCCGGTGAGTTCTTCTTATTTACATTGGTTCCGCCAAGCATTCTGACGGCATTGTCATATTCACCCGCAGCCTCATGCAATACTTTGGATCTGCAGGCAAATACACTTCCTATATAGAAAGCATTCAGATATGAATCAGGAGACCAGTCCGGCTTAAAATACGGATGAATCAGTTTTCCACCCTTACCATACTCATCTTCATCGGCATATACCACGTTGTGCTCAGGATGGGCAATAAAATACTGTTTGATGACTTCTGTAGCCCTTTTTGTAAGTCTTCCCTTAGGACTTGCAAAAAGATATACTACATCCTCATCATTCTTATTTCCGGAAGCCTCCCACACCTTGGAATAGGTATATACTTTTACTTTGGGTTCCGGAAGTCTGTGCGGAACAAGCTCACCTGTTTCTGAAGTCTCATAATCAATCGGAGCCTCCGCCTTGACTACAGGCTGTTTTTCCAGATTCTTCTGCCACTTATCATAGGCTGAAGACTTGAAATTAACGATTCGATTGTATTTAGTTACCCGACTGCGTATAAGAACAGCCTTAGCTAAATCCTTGAGTATCTCCCCCAATGTGTTACTCCTCTTCGTCTCTATAATATCTTTCTTCGCACTTCTGAATCAGCTTTTTCCCAAGTTTCTCGATTATGTTCTCTTTTGACTCAGTACGACTCTCCGATGTACTATCCAGTGAAGCAACAGCTGCTTCCGCAGCATTCTTTGGCAAAAGAGTCATGATATATTTAACGCACAGATGATTTCTATCTTTAACCCTAAGTCTTTCACTTGTAAGCCCAAACTCAATATTAGGATCTTCTGTATTAAAAATAATAGAATCATCTGAAATCCAGTTACCATTCACCGGATGTATCGATATGTCAGAAGCATTGTCTCCAAAAGGTTCTCCATTCCAGGTAGCATCCAATATTGTCACAAGACATGTTGCAAATGCAGGATCGATTCTCACCACATTACAATTAGGAGAAACAGTGATATCAAGACTAACTGTATTCTTTTCATCATACTTAACATCCGGGAAAAGAGAATCATCCTCTGAATATCCGTTCCCTTCATCCATATATATCTGAATACAATCATCAGGTCTGGTCCCCTGTGTCTTGAGATCAAGTTCTTTGGGAACAATCACCTTTCTTCCGATATTCTTCCATATTTCAACTAATGATTTGCGATTTCCGGTAACATACTTCTGGAATGCATATTCTTCTTCAAGCAATGAATTAATATCCTGCTCATCAAGCCCAAGCTTGCTAAATAAGCCTGAAAAATTAAACTTTTCTCTTTTTCTGTCCTCAAGTTTGTAGCAATAGAGCGCTCTCCAAACCTGTTCCTTCGCAGGAATGCACTTTCCATAAGTCCACTCATAATCTATTATAGTCCAAATCGGACCATTTACCATAATATTGGAAAAAATCAGGTCATAATCAGATACCGGATAATCAGGCTTATAGTTAACTCTTCTAATATACTCGTTTAAAAGAGCCTGAAATCCCTCCATATCATCTTTATCTATGCACGCGTCAAGAAGCGAAGAAAGGGGCACTCCGTTTACAAAGGAAAAGATTGCGCATCCCTGTTCAGGATCTATCTGACAATCATTTATCTCGAAATCTCCGCCTCTGTATTTTTCCATAAGACCTGCGTAAGCATCTCTCATTCCAAAAACGTGTTCTCTGGCTGCTTCTGTAAGTGGGAATTTCTTGATTATCTTACGGCCCGTCCTGCTTATCGCAATATCAGTTCTAATCTTAAATTCATCCACTCTGTCATTACTGTACTTGCAGTAAATGGTATCAAATCCGGGACCAAGAATTACCTCGAAGGAATTTGCAAAATCCTGATACATTCCGTCTTTTACAAGGTCTTCGTAGGCATGCTTCTCATTAAAAAGCACCATCCTGTCTCTGTCAAAGTTCCTGACATTATCCTGTAGTTCTCCAAAACCAGGAAGATAATAATCAGAATGGAGCATTGTCATAAGCTTATAGTCAGGATATGGATAGTAGAAATGGTATTCGTTAAGCCCACACTTCTTAAATATATTGATCAGACCGTTTCTGGTAAAAGTTTTAGCAACACTATCTGAAGAATAACCTTCTATGCCAGTAAAAAATGTTCCAAGATGATCTTCTGCACAGCCTGCAAAATACTTAAGTCCCAATCTGTTCTCAATCGCAATGACTATTCTTCCGCCTTTTCTAAGATGACGCTTTAACATAGTCAGAAATTTTTCATAAGGATTATCTGTCCCAATGTAACCTTGCGCATATTCAAAAACGCCGATCAAAAAAATGTAATCAAAATCCTTGGGAAGATCAGGCTCAATATCTCTGAAATTTCCAACATGAATTGTTACATTGCCATACTCTTTATTTCTGTTGGCATTTATTTCAGATCTTCTTCTTGAAAGATCACAGGCAACAACCTGCCCTGCCTTCTTTGCAAGCATACCGGTAATAGCTCCGCAGCCGGAACCAACTTCCAGAACCTTGGCATTGGGATCCATAGGAATCCATTCTACTATATTGGCTCTCTGCTCTGACAAATGGTAGAGTACAGGCCAGTTTCCACTCTCTTCAATTACCTGTTTGTATTCTGATTTTTTGTATTTTTTGACAATATTAAGCAGTTCATTTTCAATTGCACCATCACTATACAGATCTACACCTGAGTAGTGCTTGAAATTCATTGTAACATTGCCAATCTTCATCTCTTCCTGCACTTTAGTCTTCCACCTTGCATTTTGAATTCATATCATAATAGCCAACTGTATTCTTGTCAGAAACAACAGTAATATTCAGTGCATCATACAATCTGTGATAAACAGTAAAATCATTTTGTTCAAATCCGGTAACTCCAAAGCTGATCAGATACTCGCCGCCTTGTAATGACATGTTCTGTGTAAAGGTAACGTTTTTCACATCTCCCTTTTTTACCGGCTCAAGGAAGGCTTTTTCCACCATGGAATTAGTACCGGTTATTTCTATTCCCATTATATTCTTAAAAGTAAAAGCAAATATAGGCGCTGCTACATCTCTGTTAAATCTGACCTTCATATGAATCGAAAAATCAGTGCCTTTAACTATTGAGCTCACCCTAAGTCCTTTTTCATCTGTAGCATAGAATTCTTCTATAGTTGCTGCGCCGTTTCCGTATTCAAGTGTATCCGGATTCTCTCCGGTAGTATTCTTATCCTTTAACTTTGAGTCAGACCTCTTATCTGCCTCTGCCGCCGCTGCTCTAATTTCATCATCATCAAGGAGATTCTCTGTATCACTTGAAGGAAGCGGATACTGACCAACAAGCACCTGCTTATAAATATCTATCATCTTCTTGGGAGTGCCTTCACCCAACAATACACCCTGATTTAACAAAACAGCTCTGTCGCAATACTTACTTATACTTGAGAGATCATGTGATACAAAAAGAATTGTCTTCCCCTGCTTCTTGAATTCCTCAAATTTATGGTAGCATTTTGCCTGGAAAAAGACATCTCCTACAGATAACGCTTCATCAACAATAAGTATCTCCGGATCAATATTGATAGCTACAGCAAATGCCAGTCTGACAAACATACCACTTGAGTATGTCTTGCATGGCTGATAAACATAATCGCCTATGTCTGCAAATTCCAAAATAGAATCAAGTCTTTTGGTAATCTCTTCCTCAGAAAAACCAATCATCATTCCGTTAAGATAAATATTATCGATTCCGTTATATTCCATGTTGAAACCGGCTCCCAGCTCAAGAAGAGCTGAAATATGCCCGGCAACATTAACTTCTCCTGATGTTGGTGAAAGAACACCTGTTATTATTTTTAATATTGTGGATTTTCCAGAACCATTTGTTCCGATAATACCAACTGTTTCTCCCTTATGGACAGTAAGGCTTACATTATTAAGTGCAAGATGTTCCCTGAACTGTTTCTTTTTTGCAAGTCCCAGTGAATCCTTAAGTCTGTCCATGGGCTTATTATATAATTTATAAGATTTAGTGAGATTTTTAACCTCAATCGCTATATCTTTTTCCATTTATCCAATCTTTCCAAAAACTTATTAGGATGTCAGTATGTCACAGAACATCTGCAAAATGTGGTTTGGATCTCTTAAATACCAATGCGCCAAAACAAAACATTACAACAACAAATATCCAAAAATATGTTGATGAATAGAAATGTTCAAAAAACCATGTATCACCATAAATGGCATTTCTATATCCTTCAACAATATATGTCATGGGATTTAATTTAATAAGCCACTTATACTTATCAGGAACAATATCTATATTCCATAAAATAGGAGTATACCACTGAAATAGCTGCAGACCTATGCTGATGATCTGCAGAAGGTCTCTGAAAAATACTACAATTGCGCAGGTTGCATAGCTTATTGAAAGCACCAATATAAACTCACATCCGACATAGTAAATTAGCTGCAGCCAGTAAATATTAGGATAATAACCGTAGGCGCAGGCAATCACCATCAAAACGCCGATAAAGAAAACGTGGATAAACATTGCTGCTATTATCTTGATTATAGGGAGAATACTTATCTTAAACAGTACTTTTTTTACCAGATAGTTATATTCCAAAAGAGAGGTTGTACCATTAGTCAATGCTTCAGAGAAAAAGAACCATGGCACAAGACCGGATGTCAGGAAAAGAACATACGGAACAGTTGCGCCTCCTGAAACAGCCTGGGCTCTTGACTGAAATATCACATCAAAAACAATGTAATACATGCAAACAGTGACCACCGGCTGTGCCAGTGCCCACACAATTCCCATATATGAGCCCGCATATCTCTTTTTGAAATCATTAACAGATAATCTCTTGATAAGCTTTCTTGAATTGAAGAGCTCAACCGGAAGAACTGTCAGTCGTTCATACCAGACAAAGACAAGTACGCAACTTAAACAAATCAGCACACATCCGCAAATTTTTTTGAGGAATTCTGTATGCTGATCTGCCAGCGGGTTATTATGAAGCACCAAAAGAAGTGCAAGTGCAAACGCTAAACAATAGAAAATCCCCAAGCCTGCGCGCTTGGGAAGTTTTCTTACCCCCTTATTCAATATTCCTTGATTCCTCCCCATTTTGTATCCTTGTCAGAGAAAATGAGTTCTACGCCTTCCTGAAGAGGCCATTCAACTCCGATATCCGGGTCATTCCAGATAAGTCCGCCCTCATCGTTTGGATGATAGAAATCAGAACACTTATATGCAAACTCTGCATAATCAGAAAGAACTAAAAATCCATGAGCAAATCCCTTAGGGATAAAGAACTGCTTTTTGTTCTCAGCTGAAAGAACAACACCAAACCACTTGCCAAATGTCTTAGAATCTCTTCTAAGGTCAACAGCCACATCAAAAACCTCACCATTTATGCAGCGAACAAGCTTATCCTGGGGAAATTCTTTTTGAAAATGAAGTCCTCTTAAAACTCCTCTTTTGCTGGCTGACTGATTATCCTGAACAAATTCACATGTTATTCCGGCTTCAACAAAATCATTTTTGTTATAAGTCTCAACAAAATAGCCTCTCGCATCGCCAAACACCTGAGGTGTAATTACTTTAAGACCTTCAATTTCACAAGTTTCAACTGTTAACTTACCCATTTTATATATCACTCCACTCTATAATTATTCATATATTACAGCATAAAAAGATATGTCTGCTGAATTTATGGAAGTTCTCCCACAGGAGTTCCTCCGATCGTATCTTGAGAAGGATCAATTGTCCCCTGAATTAAATCAGGCTCATTTAACACATTGTCATCCTGTAAAGAATCACTATCTGCTCCTGGGTTATCAAGCTGACCTACAACCGCCATACCGCTTCCGCCTTCTTCATCGTCACTTTTCTCTTCTGTAGATGCTTCCACAGAATTCCCGGTTGTCTTGGAGTTCTTTTGTATCACTACAACAGAAGGGATTTTCTCAGCTTCATCAAAAAAGCTGTCATCATACATAAAGCTCTTGACGTCATCCCCAATCTGCTGCCCGTATATGACCTCATTAGTTTCAGAAGCCTCTTCGGTCACTGCCTCAGTCACTACAGCAGTATTCTTCTTTCCGAATAATCTGCTTAACTTATCTGCGTTGGTTACATAAATAACTACAAAAACTAATACCAGTGCACTGAAAATAGTCAGCAATGTCAACCTGAATACTTTTTTGTCCATATGTCCCCCCCATTAGAGCATCAAAGTCCGTTTGCCACCTCTACAAGATATTTACCATAATCAGTCTTTAACATAGGCTCAGCAAGTGCAAGAAGCTGTTCTTTGCTGATAAAGCCCTGCTTGAACGCAATCTCCTCGATGCAGGAAATGTAAAGTCCCTGTCTCTTCTGGAATGCGCATACAAAATCAGAAGCATCAAGAAGTGAATCATGATTGCCTGTATCAAGCCATGCAAAACCTCTTCCCATTGTCTCAACATGAAGCTCTCCGCGGCGAAGATACTCGTTGTTGATACTTGTAATCTCAATCTCACCTCTTGCTGAAGGTTTAACATTGGCTGCAATCTCAACAACATCATTATCATAAAAATACAATCCCGGAACAGCATAATTGCTCTTAGGATTCTCCGGCTTTTCTTCAATGCTTACTGCCTTGCCGTTTTCATCAAATTCAACTACTCCGTAAGCTCTGGGGTCTCTTACATAGTATCCGAATATTGTTGCGCCCTTTTCTCTTGAAGCTACTTCTCTTAAAAGCTTAGAGAAGCTCTGTCCATAAAAAATGTTATCTCCAAGTACCAATGCAACTGAATCAGAACCAATGAAGTCAGCTCCAATGATAAATGCATCAGCAAGTCCTCTTGGCTGTTCCTGAACAGCATATTCAAAACTCATTCCAAGCTGCTCGCCACTTCCGAACAATTCCTTGAACACCGGAAGATCTCTTGGTGTAGAAATAATAAGTACCTCTCTGATCCCCGCAAGCATAAGCGTAGAAAGAGGATAATAGATCATTGGTTTATCATAAACAGGCATCATCTGCTTAGACATTGCCCTTGTAAGCGGATAAAGTCTTGTTCCTGATCCGCCGGCTAAAATAATACCTTTCATAGTGCCTTAGCTCCTTTTATCTGTTAGAGTACATGCGGTCATAATACTTCTCGTAGTCGCCGCTTGTAACATGTTCCATCCATTCCTGGTTCTCAAAATACCACTTGATTGTCTTGCGGATACCTTCATTGAACATTGTCTCAGGTTCCCAGCCAATCTCAGCTTTGATCTTATCAGGAGCAATAGCATATCTTCTGTCATGACCTTTTCTGTCTGTTACATACTTGATAAGGTCATAGCTAAGGTGAGCTTTTCTTGGATCTGAATCATCAAGCTCTTCTCTTAATACGTCAATGATAGTCTTAACGATCTCAATATTCTGCTTCTCGTTGTGACCACCAACATTATAAGTTTCGAAAAGTCTGCCCTTTTCCTGAACCATATCGATAGCCTTCGCATGATCCTCAACATAGAGCCAGTCACGCACATTCTTGCCATCGCCATATACGGGAAGGTCTTTTCCCTCAAGAGCATTGTGAATAATGAGCGGAATCAGCTTCTCAGGGAACTGATAAGGTCCATAGTTGTTGGAACAGTTTGTAATATTTGCAGGGAACTTATATGTATCCATATAAGCCTTAACAAGCATATCTGAACTAGCCTTACTAGCTGAATAAGGGCTGTGTGGTGAATATGGTGTTGTCTCATAGAAATAAGCATTTGGATCATCATCAAGAGAGCCGTAAACTTCATCCGTTGAAACGTGAAGGAATTTCTTGCCTTCCTTGAATGTTCCATCAGGATTCTCCCATGCCTTCTTTGCAGCATTGAGCATTGTAGCTGTGCCAAGTACATTGGTCTGAACAAATACTTCAGGATTTACAATTGATCTGTCAACATGGCTTTCTGCAGCAAAATGAACAACTCTGTCGATATCATTTTCTTCAAAGATCTTGTTGATCGCATCTCTGTCGCAGATATCTGCCTTAACAAAAGTATAATTGTCTCTTCCTTCAACATCGCGAAGGTTTTCAAGATTACCTGCATATGTAAGTACATCTACATTGATAATGCGAATTTCATTATCATATTTCTTAAACATGTAATTGATGTAGTTAGAACCGATAAATCCAGCTCCCCCTGTTACTAAATAAGTTCTCATTTTTATCATCCTCTTTTAAAAAAACATACTTTTACTGACATAGTATAACATAATAAGTCCGCAAGTAGAAGTTTAAAGTATCAGTAGCAGATATTCATATCCACATTGCCGGAAATTCCTGTAACTCTTCCCTTTGAAGAGTACTGCCACATATCATATCTTGTTGCATTGTACGTTACAGCCTGAGCATATTGAGCAAGCCATATCTTATAGCCTGTCAGCTGTGATGTATTGATAAAGCTTGTAAACCATGTCTTATTTGCATAAACGCCTGCTCTGTAGCCAGCATTTTGTATTGTTCCGCAAAACGCTTTGATATTAGCTGTTCTCTGACTTGCATTTATCTTATCGCCACGCCCATTGCTGGCTTCAACATCAAGATAAACCGGATATGAAATGTTGTAACCTTGCAAAAGGCTTATTACCATAGAAGCTTCTTCAACGGCTTCTACCTCATTGACAGCCTGGGTAAAGAAATAAACTCCAACCTGAAGTCCCGCATTCAAAGCACCTTTAATATTACTTCTGAATTTTGAATCCTCAATCAATGCACCCTGTGAGGAACCTCTGTATCCGCATCTTATGATGACATACTTGATTCCTGAGTTTTTGACTGCATTCCAATCTATATTTCCGTTCCACTTGCTGACATCAATTCCCATCACGCCTGAAGAAGCAGAAAGCACACCATCCGAGCCAAATGTATATTTTGCTCCCTGGATAACCTGTTCTCCTGTCACAGCATTACCATTTTTGTCAAAGAAATATGTCTTTCCGTCTATTGTCTGCCAACCTGTATATCTGTAGGTTGCTGCAGCCTTCCTCCTGTAGAAAGCGCTTCCACCATAGTAATCACTATATGTAGCTTCTCTGAAATTACCATTGCCATCTTTGACATAAACCACATTTCCGCTATTATCCTTGAGCACAGTGCCCTTGCTCACAACATATACTGTCACAGCATTTGACTCATACTTATCCGAAGAAACGGTAATAACTGCCTCTCCTGCTGCTCTTGCAGTTATTGTAGTTTCTGAAACAGATGCAACCTCCGGCTTATTTGATTCAAGCTTGATAGCAAGATTTGCCTCCGTAGATGATAGTTTAAAGGCAACGCCTTCAACGAGGGTCAATTTGCTTATGCTAAGCGGAACCTTACCGGCTGCTTTAGCCTTTACTTCAATTTTGATCTGTGCGCTTTCATAGCCATCGGCAGAAATGACAATGTCTGCTGTTCCTTCAGCTATTGCAATCAAAAGACCTTTGCTTGCATCAACTACTTTAACCTTGTCTTCATTTTTGGAAACACATTTATACGCTGTAGGTCCCGCAATACTTAATGTAACTGTTTCTCCAACCTGTACCTGATTCTTATCTGCTGTAACCACTATCAGATTCTTATCCGCAGCTTGTACATTTACTTTTACATCTACAGACTTGTAACCTTCAGCTGACACTGTTACTGTTGTATTTCCTGCTGTCACTGCGGTAACTTCACCATTTCCATCTACTACAGCAATCTTTTCATCATTTGACTTATACTTAGCTCCTGCAGGTTCAGTAACTTCAATTCTCTTATGCTCTCCAACTTTAAGGGCAAGCTCTGAAGTTGTAACAGCGATAGTCTTATCCTTTTCCTGAGTCTTCTTTTCTTCTTCAGAAGTTTTGTTATCTCCAGATGTTTTGTTGTCGTCAGTATTCTTTTGCTCTTCCTTTTTTTTGTCATCAGCCGGTTTTTCTTCTGCCGGTTTGTTATTATCATCTTTTTTATCGTTTTCAGCTTCGGTACCTGAATTATTGCTTTCTTCAGTACTTCCACTTTCTGATCCGTTTCCTTTATTCTCAGATTCGGATTCACTTTTACTTTCACCCTCTGAGGACTGGCTGTTTTCACCAGAATCAGAATTACTGCCTTCAGAAGCATTCTCATTTCCGGCCTCAGGCTGAGGATTTTCCTTATTATCAGTACTTGTAAGCGCAAGAAGCATCGTGCGGTTAAAGCCAAGCATAGAGCTGCTTGATGGATCTGTGATACTGTTTTTATCTACTTCTTCGTAGGTATATTCGCCGTTTGTATTTTCACCAACCGCAGTCTTAGTACTTTCAACCCATTCAACAGTATCAGCAAGCTTGGATTCCACTTCAGTCTTAACTGCAGTGTCCTCTGCTGCAACATTAACCTGAGATTCTTTCTTCACCTCATTGCTGACATCTACGGCTTTCATCTCAACCTTATCTTTAACTGTAAGGGTCTTTGTCTCAATCGCCAGATTATATTTCTCAAAACCAGCCGGCAGCTTCTTGGGAGTAACCTTGTAATCACCGGCTGTTATATCTTTCTTGTATATAATTCCGTCCTGGTCATGATCATTGTAAGTCACAGTAGTGCCATCCGGTGTCACAACTTCTATTTCAAGAGGAAGATTTGCAACAAGTTTACCTGTTATGGAATTGATAAATTTTACTTTCAAATCGCTCTTGATACTTGTAAGTGTCATCTTGATAACAACATCTTCAGCATCATCAGCTACTTCTTTTTCCTCTTCTTCCTGTATTTCTTCATTTCCTGCTTCTTCAGGGGTTATGATTTCTGTAGTAGCAGTCCTTGCGCGCTCTGCATCTGCAACTGCGGCAATTCCTCTCTCTCCAACCACGCTTCCATCTGCAACTGTCGATGTTATCTCAGAAAAAGAATCCAGCTGTTTGCGATTTCCCATAGCCGTAGAATAAAATAAAGCAACTCCTATTCCACCTGCCAGTATAACAAGGGCAAATATTGCTGCCATTCGCTCCACTAAAGATGTATTCTTTATGAACGTAAGTATTCTTGCGGGGAGAGATTCTGTATTATCATCATCCGAGTATTCTTCGTCAGTGTAATCATCATCTCCCTCATCTGGATATTCTTCATCGTCGGGATAATCATCATCTTCCTCAGCCTGATAGTCTCTATCAACGGGATAATCGTCGTCTTCATCATCGGGATAATCATCATCTTTTGGATATTCTCCATCCTCGTAAGATCTATTACCATCAGTATAATCATATTCAGAATATCTATCTTCACCAGAGTATTTTTCTTCCTCTGGGTAATCATCATTTTCAAAATGATCATCGTCCGGATAATCAGTACGTTCCTCGCTGGGATAATCGTTCTTTACAGCTTCTGTAAATGTGCCATAAACGACTTTATCCCTGGTAACTTCATCATTATCACGTCCAACATTTTTCCTTACATCTCTAATTTCATCCGAATAATACTCATCTGGATAATCGTCATCTCCATCAGTATATTCCCTGTCATCTGAATATTCTTTATTCTCTAAATATTCATCATCAGGATATTCTTCATCATCGGAATAGTCTTCATCTTCCGGATATTCTTCATCATCAGAATAGTCCTCATCTTCCGGATAGTCTTCATCATTGGAGTAGTCTCCATCCTCCGGATATTCTTCATCATCAGAATAATCTTCATCTTCCGGATAATCATCTTCATCAAAATCCGATTGATTGCCCCTGTAATTATCCTCATCTCTTCTTAATCTGATATTGAACCCCTTAAACTTTTTCATGCCTTATCCTCTCGCTCCGTAAAAGATCACAATTCCACAAATAATAAGCATAACTCCAAGCAGCTTTTTCTTTGTTATCTTCTCTTTGAAAAAAATTCTCGACATTATCATGACCAGAATATAGTTTATCGGTTCAAGAACCACTACCCCCATATATCCCAGTCCGCTATAGCAAAATATAGATATGACCATAGCCAGAAATAAAAGTCCATATCCACAGATAACCCATCCGTTAAGATATTCTCTTATAAAACTGCGGTATTCCTTTCCCGCACTCTTTTTAAGGAGCATCTGTGAACTTGCTGAAACAAATTCTGATATGATCATCATAAAGAAATATATACTGATCAATTTGATTCCTCCCTACTGCCTTCTTCAGAATTCATGACCATTACTCCGAGCACAACAAAGATAACTCCAATCACCTTAAACACCGTTATCCCCTGTGAAAAAATAATGAAATTCCAAAGCATGGACCACAATAGTGTAACCGCCTTATTGGCGCAGGCAATAGATAATTGAAATTTCTTTATTATCTGCTGCCAGATTATGGCATATAGAGCAAGGATCACAAATTCCAGTCCAAAGAACAAAATATATTTAAATGATAAAAACTCATGTTCAGATGCAAGTTTGGCCGCAACAGTTGAAAGTGAATACACTATGACAGCTCCCTGAAGGAATAAAAAGTCTAAAAATCGAATTTTCTTTTTCATAAAACAATTCCTTATGGATTATTCTTATAAATTACATTTACAAAATGTTCTGCAATATGCTCATTACACTTGGCATTGACATGTATATTATCAAGCATCCACTCAGCGCTGTTATCTTCATGAATCGTTCCATAATAATTATCCACAAATGACACTCCTGTTGCGCCCGAAACATCTATCATGAACTGACGATAAGTAGTAAGCTTACCATTTCCAAAGTCATATCTGTCTCCACTTACAATAGCGCCACTTGCATCATATGAGTAACACATTGTAAAGGACATGCATACTATCCTTATATATGGGTATTTCTCCTGAATCGCCTTGATGCCTGCATTCAGTGCTCCACTGTAGGTAATTGGGTCAACATCATTATCCGGATTCATTCCTATTCGCAAATTCAGATAATCCTGTGCATTGTAGTAAATAACAATTGTATCAACCTTATCAAAATCCACATTCTTTAATCTGTCCACAGAACCTCTATAGGTATAATCCTCAAACTTTGATGCATTAGCATCAAGCAAGCTATAGTCGCCATTTACAATACTCTCTGCCACATTATAAAAGCTATAAGCATCAAGAGGATAATCATCCGTATACTCTGCATTTTCAAGTGCAACTGTTGAAGATGGGAAGCCGCAGTTTATGCAAGTTGCTCCAAGCTTTTTTGAAACCAGCGCAGTTACCCCTGTCTCTCCCTGGTCATAGGTTATTGCATCATTTCCAAGAAAGAGAATCGTTTCTTCATCATCAAATACATGCCCTTCCGTCTTTTCCTTGGGTAAAAGAAAAATCTGATCCTCTATCTCCACTTCATAACTTCCCGTATCAGTAGTATCCAGCTCAGCGGTTCCCATATTCCAGCGAATCAGCTTGTATACTGAAAAAATAATAACAATCGCTATTATACTCCCCAGAGTAATATGCACCCAAACAGGGATATCCGATAGATTCGTATTTTTGTTTTTTCTCATAATATGCCTCCAATTAGTAAAGGACTATAATATCTATAATCCATTAGGAACTGTCCTCAACAACACCTAGTTATTTTGTGACAGCTCTTTAGCCCCAATCAACAGAAAAGAGCCATTTAAAATCAAACTCATTTATTATATCACGCATTTTCAGAAGTTCATCAGCCATTTCTTCCGATGATTTCACCTGATGAGCACCATTTTTAAAGCATTCTACCATATATCTGTTGATTTCCGGCTTATAGTGCGAATAATCCGCATAATTGTTCAGATCAGTAACTTCATCCATATTCTGAAAATAAAAAAGATGTACATTCTCGTAGCCAAGCAGCCTGTCAGCTACATACTGATACTGGGCAAATGTTGCCTCAAACGTATTTTCCTGCATGATATTGTGCCAATACAAAATGCTGTATGGCGGAAAAAAGATATAAAACTGTGTATCCGGATTTTGTTCTATAAACGGAATTATATTTTTATCAAGATTATCCTCTGTGTTTTTTAAAAGAGCATCTTTGGGTAATTCATTCTCATTTTTTGCCGGCTCCTCATAGGTATGCATAACCCATTGAATATTGTAATACTCAGGTGTCCACCAGCTAAAATATATTTCCGAAAGATCAGAGCCTTTTCCCTGAATTATAGGTCTTAAAATGTATTGCAAAACCACATCTTTATTTAGCACATATTTTACATCATTAAAAAGATTATCATCATACAGATATTCAGGCCTTGGATACTTGGTCGTCTCTGTATCTGCTGCCATTGTGGGAATATCAAGGGCAAAAAACACAGCATCCACCGGATTTCCTTTTCTTGCATAGCTCTTTTCATCAAAAACAATAGAAAGAATATTGTAATCATCCTTGGGGTAAGCCCCGCTATAACTAAGCTTTAGCGTATCCAGCCCCATTATATCCTTAAAATCATCTGTATCAAAATTAACTGTCATCGACGAACCGATTATACAGGAATTATAATCCATATTTCTCGCCATTCCAGGGTTCTGGCTAAGCTGATTGTCAACAATATAAGGAAATCCCTCAAGCGGACTGTGGTAATGAAAAAACGGATCCACATAAACCACAAGCGTCGCTACACCTATAAAGGCCATGATTACAAGAACAAGCAGCAAAATAAAAAGCCCTCTGAACTTTTTACCTGCTTCATCAGCTATTTCCTTTTGAATTTTATCTTTCTCATCAAAGCCCATACGCTTCCTTCCTATAATGCAAAGCTCTAAAATATGTATTCTTAAATGCAATCACTGAAAGACACATTTACTGTGTTTTTCGTGTAACAGTGAATAAGTTTGTATTTGTGCGCTTTTATTTATATCTTTAATCATCAGAAATTCATATACAAAAATGTGCTTACACCACCAAGGCTTACCACACACCAAACGATCAAAAAGGCTGTAAGAATCGTACTTTTTATGCCAATCTTGCACTCTTTCGTGTATTCAATCGCATTTTTGCAAAAGAAAATCATTACGCAGGAAACAATAAGAAAAAACCACAAACACACATCCCACGCAAAACCAAACTTCATTATTGGTGTTATCTTGATAGCATACCAAAGCTCGTCCAACTGAAAGCAGCTGGAAAATCCTGTTGCCAAAGCTTTTTTCCCGCCTGTTACCATACGATAAAAAAGAAGTCCTGCATCAGTAAGTTTATCTGCTCTGAAGAACACCCAGGCAGCTGTCACGTAGGCAAAAGTCAAAAATACCTTTGCACAGTGAGCTGCTTTTGCCAGTGCATTGCCTGCTGCCTTATTTTCTTTATCCGTGCCTTTATGCTTCTTTTCATAAAATCTTGTGACAACATACAAAGCGCCATGCATAGCGCCCCATACTAAAAATGTCCATCCTGTGCCATGCCAAAAACCGCTGAGCAGGAATATTATCATAAGATTTATATATGTTCTCACATCTCCCTTGCGGTTTCCGCCAAGCGGAATATATACATATCTTGTAAAAAATCTTGTCAGAGTTATATGCCATCTCTTCCAAAAATCCACGATATTTACTGCCTGATATGGAGAATTAAAGTTATCCGGAAGCTTACAGCCTATAATCTGACTGATGGCCGCAGCCATGTCGCAGTATCCGCTAAAATCAAAATATAGCTGAAATGAATAAAACACAGCGGTAAGCACAGCCTCAAGGCTTCCGAGATTTACAAGATTATCATATCCGTAATTAACTGCCGCGCCAAAAGTATCAGCAAGTATTACTTTCTTAAAAAGCCCAAATGCAAAAAGCAAAAGTGCCCTAAGAAGAACTTCATAGTCCAATTTCTTTTCACAGGCAATATTTATCTCATTCTTATAGTCCGTGTATTCCATGATTGGTCCCTGCAAAATTTTAGGAAAAAACAGAATATAAGACAGATACCATAATGGTTCAAATTTCTCAATCTCACCTTTGTTAAGATTGACAATATATGATATCTGATTGAAGGTATAAAAACTGATAGCAATCGGCAGGAAAATGCCTGAAAGTTTAAAGAAAAGCAAAAGAATAATATTTCCGATTATTCCAATACAAAGCCAGATATTCTGGATATGGCGCTCTTTTCCGAATAAAGTCAGCTTTATATTCCTGTCTCTCATAAAGCTCATTGGAATTGAAGTGCAGACATTCCAGCAAATGCTTATAAGTAATATCGCGAGATTGCTCATGCCAAAACTTATATAAAAACATAAAGACCCAAGTATAATCCAAAGATTAACCAGCGTCCTTACATTCTTTTTAGATCTCCAAATTTTACGAAGAAAAATATAAACAGCCACAAAAACCGGCATAAATAAAAGTACGAATTCATAAGAATTAAAAGTCATATTGCGGATCCTCATAAATATTATATCCATGAAGACTATCGATCAGATTAAGCCCCATACTCTCAAGATCAGTATCAATCTTACGTTCTGTCGAAAGAATGATATATTTACACTTTGTCTCTCTTGTAGCGCCAAGAAGTGCCTCAGCATTAATCACTTCAGGTTTTTCCATCACCTCATAGACAGGATTATAGTAATCCCACTGAGAAACAACCATCTCTCTTCCATATGGCATCAGTATATCCGTATCATACTGTCTGACAAAATGTACAAGTTCAGATGGAAATGCAGCTCTTACCCTCGGCTCACCATCATCAGGCGAAATAACATCGCAGATATCAATTACTTTCTGCGGAATATGATATAAATTTTCCGCAAGTTTCACATGTTCGCTGGCATAGACCAGTGAACCGGACACCGCGATGATGGCAATGGCACTGACAATAGCAATTCTCTGGTACATTGATCTTTTTAAAGAAAAAATCAATTTGCAAGCACCATAGCCAATGACCATATACATTGGAACCAGCCACAACAGCCTGTAGTAAGTATCTTTTCCGTCATCAAATACCGCAACATAGACTATCTTAGTTACAGGACATAAAAATCCCACTAAGAATATAAGCGGCAAGATTCCAAGCATAATTTTCTTTTTAAGGCTCTCCTCGACGCAAACCAGATAGATTGCAGAGGCAATAAACATCAAAAGTAATGCGCCATTTCCGCCATATAGTTTAAGTGCCACCCAGCACTCCATAAAAATCCCGTACATAAAAACCTCATATCAATGCGATAATATCATGTATATAAGCAGATATACAGCATTTGGTATAACGCACAAAGCTGCTCCAAGAATGACTTTTATATCTTTTGCAAATAATAACAGAACAAGCACAAGCACACCTATAAGCCCGGTTCCATATATAACTCCCATGGAACTGCAGATTCCGGAAAACATATTGATAAGTGCCAGGAAAATCCATGGAGATATTATGTATAAAGGCTTCGTTTCCTTGTATTCTGCATAAGACTCAGTTTCATTCTCCGCTTTTTTCCCCAAAATCGATGTTCTTCTGCTATCCTCAAGCATCCACAAGAATACCCACGCGATCAGTGGAAATACCAGGTTACATACCATAGCCTTCCCCTGCCATGTTCTGGTCAGAAAAAATGTAGCAGGCGTATAAATTGAGATATTGCCAAACATCATAAGCATGGAAATGATCAGCATAAATACAGGAATTATCTCCTGTCTTCTTCTAAAAAGAATACGTGCAATCTCCACATATACAAGATATACGAATGGTATTACCAACACAGGAATAACAGAATGTGAAACTATCGTCGCATGTATTCCACTTACTCTTGCAAGAAAAGCAATCCACATTGTAATAACTGCAAGGGCATGTCTTATTTCAAGTGTAGTCGTAGTTCCCACATAGGGAAGAATTGTATTCATCACATCTGCCTGTTGAGCAAGAAGCGACTCCACCACATAATAGGCATCATCTCCATCAAAGCTTGACATAACTATTGCCAGAATCACCTGAATAAGAAGCAGCACGGCAAATATCCCCCAATAAATGCGGCTCTCCAGAGAAAAACTAAGTCTAAGCATTCTTGGGTCTGACCTTGGACTTAAAAGATCATGAGAAGTTGCATGGGTTTCTCCTGGAAATATTGATAAATAGGTCCATCCTTCTTTTTTTAAAACAAAAATGCTTTTGCCAATTCCGAGCGCTGACAGGATGAGGCATACGATCATATAATACTTTGTACAGTACGAAAAGGCGTTGTAGACATAATGAAGCATACATGGAATCGCGATAACTTCAAAGATGGCAAAATAAACCATATATCCCAGGATAAAAGTTATACCGACAGTCCTGCGAACCGTAGGAAGCATGCCATTTACCAGTATTCCTATCAAAAACGGAATGATAAACATCCATAAGGCTATAATTAAAATAGCGATAGCACCTTTTATCATCTTATTTTTCCTTTGTATTCAGCATAAGGTTGAGGTGCTCCTGAAGGATACTGATACCGGTAAGATTCTCTCCACCTCTTGGAATAATAATATCAGCATACTTCTTACTAGGTTCAACAAATTGCTCATGCATAGGTTTAACTGTCTCAGAATACTGTGTAAGAATAGATTCTATGCTTCTTGCTCTCTCAACCATATCACGGCGGATTCTTCGCATAAGTCTCTCATCCGCGTCAGTCTCAACAAAGACCTTAATATCCATAAGATCTCTAAGTTCTCTGTTTTCAAGGATCAAAATTCCCTCAACAATAATAACCTTCTTGGGAACCACATGAACTGTAGCATCGGATCTGTTGTGAATAGTATAGTCATATACAGGCATATCGATTTCCTGATTATTCTTAAGCTTCTTCACATCTTCTATCATAAGGTCTGTATCAAAGGATGCAGGATGGTCATAGTTAAGTCTTGATCTGTCTTCGTATGAAAGATCATCATGAGCCTTATAATATGAGTCATGATTTATTACTACAATATCATCTCCGAATTTCTCTTTTATCCTTCTTACTATGGTAGTCTTACCGGATGCTGTTCCGCCTGCGATTCCTACAATACAAATATTATCCTTCATAATCTTTCCTTTCATACATCAAAAAACAATCAATCTGTCCTGTACTGATGACCATATGGTCTGTAATACTGATGTGATATCACTTCACCTGTATTTCTGTCATAGGTGATTATCTGAATATCAAAGGCTGCATGTTCATCATCATATAGATAATTAAACTCTTCATTTTCTTTGGCGTATAGCAGTCTGAACAACTGCTCAACCGGCTGATATACCAAAGTCCCAAGCCCTGTCTCAACGCCGTCAAGCATCTCGCCGTCTGATGCTTCATACACTCTCTGTGATTCGACATCATTTATCAGAATATAAGGGCCATTTGTGTTCCAGATCTTATCAGTTCCGGAAATATTAGCTATCAGTTCTTTTAAATTATCATCGCCAAAAATAGCCGAATTCTGATTAAGATAAATGACAGAGCTTACAGAATTTCTCGATAACATCTCAAGCTGATCGTACAGACTGTCACCACTAACACTGAGCTTGATATTCTCATCATCAAATTGAATAGCGCATTTGTCATAATACTCATAGCCCGCCTCTCCGCGATGATCAGAAAGGTCTGCATTTTCATATAGCCATCTTCCGAGATATTCAGTAACCTTCTTTGCGCCTACTGCGTTTAAATGCCCTCTGTCATTTAAATCCGTATATAAGTTTATTATACCCGCATCAAGCATATTAAGATAGGGAACATCATACATTCCCGCAACAACACCTGCTGTATTGGCGGCAATCCTGTCCTCAGTAGTAGCACAGAAAGGAAGATATGTAACAACTATTCCTATTCCTCTTCTCTGACACTCATCTATTATCTTCATGAGGTATTCCTGGCCAACCGTATGCTCATCCAGGCATCTCTCAGGACCGGGATCCGGATACACGACCGGAGACAATTCTACACCATACCTCATCTCCGCGCCAAAAAGTCTGTTTCTGTCAGTTTCCTTAGAAAAAGCCTTATAATCTGCCTCTGTAAGCTCATTCCACCTGCTATGATAGACTATAAAATCAAACAGAAATTCATTTCTTATGGACGGATCTTTTATAAGATCAGAAACCGCCGCTATCTTCAGTTTGTTTAAAGGCCACGCATCCATATTCAGATGAAGCTGGTCAACAGAAGTATTTATATCTTCTTTTCCCGCATTCTCTTCCATCACATCAAGATACTGATAATTCTTTTCAAGCATATACGCATCAACTACAACCCACTTGGGCGAGCAGTAATCTAAAGCCTCAATCAGCTCCCAATATGTAGACTGCATAACTGAACCATGACCCGCCATATTATATGAAGTATAACCATAGTCCTCATATAAGGTCAAAGGATTTATTCCATTTATCACATGAGAAGATCCCATAAGCAAAACGTCGATGTTATTCTTCTTAGCTTCCTGAAAAAAATCCGCATATTTATAACTACTGTCTTTGCGTCTCACAACTGCTGCTGCCCCAAATATACAGGCTGCAATTATTGACGAAAAAACAACCACCTTAAAAACATTTAAAAGCTTGCTTTTCATAACCCAAACTCCCTAAAACTGCTGGTATATAAAGCTTGCCGCATCATAGCCGGGCCCCCATATTCCACAGATAACCGTAACCATGATAGCTGCGATCATAATAGCCCATCTAAACCATAAAGACAGCCCCATAATCTTTTCCCTTATAATGTATCCCTTATAATTTGCGATATCCACGCAGATAACCAGGATAAGTCCCCATAGAACCAGTAAAAGATTTGCCGAATCAAGCCCCTGCTTGTATAAATCGCCGTTAGTCAGAACCCAGGGTGTAAACTCAAAGCTTCTTTTTGCAATCTCAACTGCCTGAGAAACACTCTCAGCTCTAAAAAATATCCATGCAAAGTTTACAAGTGAAAAAGTAACAGCAATTTTAAAACATCTATGTGACAACTGATTTCTGTCAACCTTAAACACTCTGACAGCCCTATCGCGCAGCGGCTTAAAAATATAGCCTAGTATCTGATAAACACCGTGCATTAGTCCCCATATTATAAAAGTCCAGTTTGCGCCATGCCACAAACCGCTCACAGCAAAAACTATCAGAATATTT
This sequence comes from Butyrivibrio sp. YAB3001, assembly GCF_900112195.1. Taxonomy (GTDB): domain Bacteria; phylum Bacillota; class Clostridia; order Lachnospirales; family Lachnospiraceae; genus Butyrivibrio. The sequence continues at coordinate 53,022 of NZ_FOKR01000016.1, read as the reverse complement.
AAATGCTTCCTGAATGTTCCCTTTCTGTTTCCACCAAGCGGAATATAGATATAATCTTTAAGCCAGCTTGAAAGTGAAATATGCCATCTGCGCCAGAATTCGGAAATGGAAGCAGCTAAATAAGGACTTTCGAAATTGTTTTTTACATCTATACCAAGAAGTCTTGAAGCTCCTATCACAATATGGGAGTAGCCACCAAAATCACAATAAATCTCAAATGTGTAAAGAAGGGTACCTATGAATGTTATTGTTCCCGGCTTCACATCGGAATATACCGCCGAAACAAAAATCGCCATGCGGTCTGCCAGCACAAGTTTCATGAAGTAGCCCCACAGAATCTGCAAAAAGCCATCTCTGAATCTGTCGAAATCTACTGTGACAGGAAAATTAAACTGAGAAATAAGATTTCCCGCCCTGTCAATCGGTCCTGATACTATCTGTGTAAAAAATGAAACATACAAAGCATATTTTATCAGGTTCTTTTCAGCCTTTAATGTTCCTCTTTTAACATCGATAAGATAGGACAAAGCTTTTAATATATAAAATGAAATTCCTATTGGCGCAACTATGCTGAGCATTGGAACCCGATCTGTGCCAAGTAATGAATTTATATTCCTGCTAAAGAATCCGTAATACTTGAAAAACAAGAGTAAGCAAACATTTACTACTATACATGCTATAAAAACAATATTTCTGCCTGCAGCCTCTTTCTTTTCATTTGAAGAAACGGATCTATCCTTTGATAATAAAGCTGTTTTCTCGATAATTATTCCGGAAAGATATGTAGAAAGAATTGAAAGACTTAAAACAAACATCCCCTTTATATCAATACTGATATAAAATCCCATGCTCGCAAGAAAAAGCAGGATATATCTGCACTTTCTTGGAATTATTATATTGACTACTGAAATAATGGCTAAAAAAGCCAAAAACGCCAATGAAACTACCTGCATATAAAATCCCCTATGGCTAAAAATATGACTAAAGGTCTGACCATGTTCTTACGACCGCAAATGAATTTGTATGCAAGCATCCATTCGCTTGCCGCTATTGTGCTACACATTACTAATGCGGTGCAAATATTATCATTCTGCACCGCATTATTTATAAAAGTCATAAGCATTTATGTCACTGCCCCACATAAGAGCACTATGATCAGTCTACTTCAACCTCATCACCGGTTTCTTCCGGCTGAGTTCCATCACTCTCATGATATTCCTTCTCTGTGTTAACATTCCAGATGTTAGTGCGATCAGGATTTCCACTGAGGATATTCTTAACTGCCTCAAAAGAAGTACACATTGAGTGATCGATATTATTGTATCTGTGCTGTCCGTTACGTCCTACACAATACAGATTATCAATTGAATTAAGGTAATCAACAAGCTTGTCCATTTCCGCATAGGTGTCAAAGTAAGCAGGATATGCTTTCTTTACACGCTCCATGTGATAATCCATTACTTCATCAGGACTATTTATAAGCTTAAGGGTAACCATCTCATCTATCGCCATCTTAGCAAATTCATCCTCGGTCATGTTCCACATGGAATCACCCTCAAAGCAGAAGTATTCAAGTCCCATCCAAACTGTATGCTCAAGATCCTTAACAAGGTAAGGCGACCAGTTGTTATAAATCTGGAATCTTCCCATTTTTACTGTTCTATCCTGAACATAAACCCAGTTATCAGGAACAATATTTCCAATTGTCTTGATGTTTGTCTTATTTTCAAGATTAAGCTTAGGAACAAGCACTCCAAGTGTCATGTAATCACGATATGGAAGTCCTGCTGCTATTCTGGCCGGATCCTCAGGAACGTCATTCATGCCTGCAACAAGATCCTTAACAGGCATTGAACTTATCACAAGATCTCCATCAAGGTCCATTCCTTTGCCATCCTGAATATATGTTATACCCACTATATGATTGCCCTTCTTGCGGATACCTGTAACCTTGGCATTCATGATAATAGTGCCGCCAAGTCTCTTAATTTCCTCAGCAGTCACTTCCCAAAGCTGACCGGGTCCAAGCTTAGGATAGCTGAACTCTTCTATAAGTGAAGTCTCAACCTTTTCGCTCTGCTTTCCTGTCTTTTTGCGGAAAGCATTTCTTAATACTTCCATTATGGAAACGCCCTTAACTCTCTGCGCTCCCCAGCTTGGATCTATTTCAGAAGGATGTCTTCCCCAAAGATTCTCTGTATAGTATTCGAAGAACATTGAATACAATTTCTTACCGAATCTGTTTACATAAAAATCTTCCAAAGATTTTTCTTTTCTCTTAAAGATCATTGCAAAAATATATGAAAAGCCACATGCAATGGTCTTGAGAAGACCCATATTCTTGAAAGTCTCAAATTTTAATGAAATTGGGTAATCGTAGAATTTACGGTCGAAGAAAATTCTTGAAACCCTGTTACGCCTTAGCATAACCCTGTCCATCTTCTGTGGATCAGGACCGCCTTCAGCCAGATTCATTGTACGCTTTAAGACGATATCATCATAAGTTGGCGCTCCCTGAAGAGGAAGCATCTTCTGCCACCATTCGTTAACTTCAGGCACCTTAGAAAAGAATCTGTGCCCGCCCATATCCATTCTGTTCCCTTTATAGTTTACAGTTCTGGATATGCCCCCAAACTGTTTTGTTTCTTCAAAAACAATTACCTGATAATCCTTTGATTTTGTCAAAAGTTCATAGGCTGCCGTAAGTCCTGCTGGACCTGCGCCAATTATCAACGCTTTTTTCATTAGAAAAATCCCCTATTCTCCCATGTATCATTTTTCAACCATATGTAGTATACCACATTCAGCAAAAACGTGATAGAATTTCATTTAGTTTTAAAAATAGGAGATGACTAAATTATGAAAAAACGAACAAAAACCATTGTGGCCATGACCCTGTCCTGTCTGCTTGCATTATCGGGCTGTTCATTTAATAAAGCGGATTCCGGCAAAAAAGATACCACTGTAATTGATGACAATCCTTCAAGCATCAGTTCCATAGCCAGTTCACAACAGACTGATGAAGTAGTTGTTTTTGAAGAAATCCCGCATCCTGATTTTGATATATCAGCTAATGACACTGAAGGATCTTCAACTGAAAATTCTTCTAAGGAACCTTCTACTGAAGGCACAACAGAAGAAACTGCTGAAACTCCTGTCGATGACAATGTTGTTATGGTTTTCTTTGGGGACAGCCAGATTGCCAACGGAAAAAGCGATGGCACAGACATTCCTTCTTTAGTTTCTCAGAGAGTTCCTAACTCAAAATCATACAATCTTGCGATAGGCGGAACCACTGCAGCGCTTGAGATGAGCACATCCAATGCGCAGGATTATGAGAACTGGACTTCAAACTGTTTCTTTGGAATGGTCCTTGCACTTGAAGGTACTGTTGACAGAAACAAACTTCTGGCATCAAACCCTACCACTCTTGAAACGATGAACCAGATCAATCCGGCTGAGGTCGATTATTACTTTATCGAATATGGTGCAAACGACTTTTTTGGCAGAGTTCCTCTTGATAAATACAGCTACGAAGGTGATATCAATGAAATCTTCACCTACTATGGCGCCATTTGTCAGGGAATCGATAAGCTTCAGAAAATGAGCCCTAACGCACACATTATCATGCTGACGCCTTTCTATGGCATATATAAAGACGCAAACGGCTCTTATCTCGGTGACTCATACATTGTAAGCAATGGTATTGGAACTTTGGCGGATTATGCAAAGAAAGCAATAAATGTAGCCGAGGATAAGGAGCTCTATATCCTTGACACTATGTTCAGATCAAAATGTGACCTTTACCTGGATACTGCAGACCAGTATCTTATGGATAACATCCATCTTACTTTAACCGGAAGACAGATATTTGCAAGGCTTCTTGCTCATGTACCTAATTCCTACGAAGGTTTTGAGCCTTCAGCTTATCGTCAGACTGAAAATATCAGAATAGCTGATTTTAACCCTGATGAATACTATAAGATAAGCGATGAATCTCTTCAGGAGCTTTTCCCTGAAGAATATGAGAAATATATTAACGGCGAATATCTTCTTGTAAAACCATAATCAGGCAATAGAAAAACGGCTCCTGTAAAAAATCCATACAGGAGCCGTTTTTGTTTGCTTTATTCTTCAGTATAGTCATTAACTTTATGTCTTTTCAGCATATTTAGCTGCATCTCAAACTGTCTTCTTTCTCCAAGGGCCATCGTTGATAAAATAACACCGGCGAAAAAGCTTTGAACAGCTGAAAGCAGTATAAAACAACATACAATAAGTGTAGGAAATCTTGGAACCATATGTGTAAGCCAGTATTCCTGCAAAATTGGTATAAGGAAAATAATGGCAAACACTGATAAAAATGCTGCAATTGCGGAAAAGAACCAAAATGGTTTATAGTTTCTCTCAAGCCTGAGAATAGTTCTTATAACTTTAAATCCGTCAGTATAGGTATTGAGCTTACTTACTGATCCAGTTGGCCTGTCTCTATAATCAATTACCACATTCTCAATCTGCATGTTGTTATAAACAGCGTGTATTGTCATTTCAGTTTCTATCTCAAACCCCTTGGACAGCACCGGGAAAGTCTTGACAAACTCATAGCTAAAAGCTCTAAAGCCCGTCATAATGTCTCTGATATTACAGTCAAACAGCTTATTTATGCTTCCGCGCACAAGATTGTTCCCAAAATTGTGAAATGGTCTTTTGTTTTCCTGATAATATGTGGAGGATAGTCTGTCACCAACCACCATGTCTGCATTATGCTCAAGAACAAGGTCCACCATCTTGGGTGCCTGATCCATGGAATATGTATCATCGCCATCAACCATAACGTAAACAAGCGCATCTATTTCGCGAAACATACGTCTGATAACATTGCCTTTGCCCTGCATATATTCATTTCTGACAACTGCTCCGGCCTCCAATGCAACTTCTGCAGTCCTGTCACTGGAATTATTGTTATACACATATACTGTAGCTTCAGGCAGAGCCGCTTTGGCATCTCTTACAACTTTGCCTATAGTTTTTTCCTCATTGTAGCAAGGAATCAATACCGCTATTTTATCCATAGTTACCTCACGAATAATATCAAACACTAGTCATCCATTACCCATAATTATGATATATAGGTCAAAAGTGATGTCATGGTCATAATTATTTGATATTATCGTCTGAATTATTTTTATTTCCAATCTTCATACGTTCATGACCGCCAAGCTTATTGGCTGCGTCCTGATCACCGCGAAGGATTGCATTAACTATCTGCATTCTGAAACCTGCATCAATAAAATCGCAATGCTTACAGAAAGCATGATTCTGACGTCCCTCGGCAATTCGTCTTCTTACCGCCTGGAATCTTTCGCTTCCCCAGGCCTCTTTGAGACTCATCTTGGTAAGATCTCCAAAATCAGTTGTCTCAAAATTATCACAGCAGCAAAGTCCCATTCTTCCATTAGGCATTATCCACATATCTGTAAACGGAAGAAGACAGGTTTCTTTAATAACTTTCTCTGTAGCCTTTTTATTAGGTGCGCTTCCTGCTCTGTTTGTAAGAACTTCCTGAAGATATCTCATCTGGATCTGAATATCAAGGTCCTTAAATTCATCAGGATGTGCCTTTACATAATCATAAAGCTCCTGAATATTCTTATGAAGCTTCATCTCCATCGAATAGTTGTTGATGATAAGCTGATTGATATAAGGCGCAACCTCTTTTACCTTGTCAATTGTAAGAATAAGGCCGTTAGTTGACATAAAAATAAAACTGTCAGGAAGCTTTTCTCTGGCATATTTGTGTCTTTCAACAATCTTCGTATCAAGAAGAGGCTCATTGTTACCATACAAAGTCAGATGTCCCTTATATCCCCAGTCAGCAAGCTGATCGATAATATTTCTATAAAGATCATCATCAATCTTAGCAAGAGGTCTGCACTCAGAATGTACATTAGCAGTACAGAACGCACAGGTTGAATTACATCTGTTGATTGTCTCAATATTTACAACATTGGGCATTGGAACTTCCTTGGAATTAAGGAAATAATCGCAATATGCTTTCTGTGACTTGCTTCTTGTAACAAACTGTAACTTAAGGTATGCATCACTGGCAAGCATCGGAAAATGCTTTCTTGCGAACCATCCAAACTTTCCCATGAAACTATTAATTCTAATTGGCATATTTATTTCACTCCTATCTTACAGAACTTTTCCAATATCGTTTTCATACCAAATGCTGCGTAAGGCGTCCAGTAAACATAATATCTCATTGCATATCGAGATGACCCTTCCCAAAACTGATGGAAACAGATTCCTCCAAATATCAATATCAAAAGCAGCATCACTGACCATGGAATCTCCTTGCGCAGTAACAGACTGCCAAGGCACGCCAAAACACATAGATAACAAACGCTCATGTAAACATTCATTATCCATCTGATAATAATACTTCCATGTCCAAAGACTATATAATACATCATTGTTGTCGGATTCTCAACATGTCTACTGACAAGATCAAGATTATGTGTTGAAATACAAACCGGATCTGCCCATTGGGTAAGGAATTTCCTCGCCATAAATTTTATGGCATATCCGGGATTTTCTTTAAAATATATCAGGCGCTCCCTGATATTTTGAATAGCTGCCTGCCTGGTTTTTTCTGTATTAAAATCATTTTCAGCAAATACATCATAATTATATCTGTTATACCAGCCATCTTCCAGTTCACTTTCCTGAAGTCCCATTGCTATATGTGATACGGAAGGACTTCCTCCAGGCATTTCTTTAAGCCCTGAAACTTTAAGATAATGGCTATCAACAGCATTTTTCGCTATAAGAACCGTTGCTATAATAAGAAAAGACAAACCAATATGAACAAGTATCCGTCGCAATAGCTCATAACTTCTGTACCCGTTACTATTTCCGGAAATTTCTTTTCCCGAACTGAAAATAATGATCATAATAACTGCAATCAGGGCAATCTCACAATTAGTCTTAATCAGAATTGAAAGTGCCATGACCGGTGCAACTAATATTGCATAAAGAAGCTTTTCTCTTTTTACATATAAAACAGTAAGATAAAGAGCCAGCGTCTGCGGGCCCATACTGAGGATATCACCGTAAATAAATGTAACATAGTTGTAGAAAAAGAGCATTCCCATACTGAGAAGTGCCACAATCCCACAAATTTCTTTGTCTTCAAACAATTCCCAGGTAATATTGTAGAGCAAATACACTGTCAGTAGTATCGATAATAACTGCGCTATATTCCATGCAAAATAATTCCCATGGCCAAATAAAGCATCCATGATCTGGGCAAAAAGCACATATCCCATCTGAAACGGCCAGATATTCAAATAGCCCCCTGCAGCTGTCAGAGCGCTATAATCTCCTGCCTTAAACTCTTCAAGTATCTCATCAATTATCGCAGCATCACTTACAGGCAGAGGCTTTATCGAAATTATCAAAAACAAACAATATGCGCTGCAAAAAAACAGGGCAAATAATATGAACGCTTTGCTGCTTTCAAACATTTTCTTTTTATAAAAGAAAAACGCCAACAAGAAGACTGCCACCATAGAAATAGCTAAATGTGATATTGATTCCGCTTTATAATGTGGAAAATCAACATCAACATTCATATCATAATATATAGTGGTAAAAAAACTCGTAATGAACACTGCAAGCGCTGCAAAAAAAAGAAACAATGTGACCAGTTTAGTAAATATATTTTTTATCATCACTTTGCGCCTTTGCCAAACAGCACAACTCCTACCGTTTTAAAGATAATCTTGATGTCTTCTGAAAGACTCCAATTATCAATATATTTAAGGTCCAGCTTTACAACTTCATCGAAATCCTGAATATCGCTTCTTCCGCTTATCTGCCACAGACCTGTAAGTCCGGGTGTCATGGAAAGTCTGCGTCTGTAATGCTCATTGTACTGTTTAAATTCTGACTCTGTCGGTGGTCTTGTTCCAACAAGGCTCATTTCGCCCTTAATAACATTTAAGAACTGTGGAAACTCATCAAGGCTTGTCTTTCTGATAAACTTGCCTATCTTGGTAACTCTGGGATCATCCTCCATCTTAAACATCAGACCGTTCATTTCATTCTGTGCTTCAAGCTCTTTTTTGCGCTCTTCCGCATCAATATACATTGATCTGAACTTATAGATCTTAAATCTTCTTCCGTTCTTACCTATACGAACCTGTGAAAAGAACACCGGTCCCGGAGAATCGAGTTTTATTGCCGGAGCAAGGAATAGTGTAATAATTCCTGTAAGTACAAGACCGATCAGTCCGCCTATAACATCTACAATTCTCTTGATAAACAGTCTCTTGTAACTGCTTCTGAACATTGAATAGCTGATAACCGTATAATTTAGAAAATCATCAACACTTGAAACTGCTTTTCCAACATAGGGAAGCTCAAGGTTGTAATGGGTTGTTATGCCCATCTCCTCAAATCCTATAAGGATGTCTTCAATATCCTTCTGTGGAATATTTGGAGTATTTATGAACACTTCATCAAATGGATCCGTGATAAGTCTTTTGGTAAGGTTCTGAATTCCATGATGAATATGAACATCACCTATATACCAGTCCTTATCACCATTTATTCCTTCATTTTTACCTGAAATGATTGCTCTTCCATGTTCGTCCGTCTCAACACAGTACGCTCTTATCACCTTGTAACCGACACTTTTGCCTGATTCACAGATTCTCCTGACAGTCTCTTCTACAAGCGGCTTCTCAGCTACAACAACCACTCTCGTCATATTGTTTTCACTGGATATAAATTGTCTGAAACCAAGCTTAAACAGATTTCTTGCTATAAAGGTAAGTAAAACATCCATCCATAGGAAATTAAGAATTACTGTTCTTGAAAGAATGTTGGTCCACTTCAAAAAGAATACTGCAGAAAGTGATATCACAGACATTATCGCAACAAACCTGACTACATAAAACAGTTCTTTTATATATCCTCTGGTCACAAAATCCCTGTTCCAGTCAGCCAGAAATGTATAACCTACGCAAAACAAAAGAAATATAACGCATACCATATAATGAAGTGTTTTATTTCCCCAGTCATTGTTATTGTAGTACCTGAGCCAACTGGCAAATACATACGTGACAATTATGCATGCCATGTCAATAACCCATAAAAGATAAGTCTGTAGCGTTTTATTTCTGTTACCCATTTCCCCATACCTCAACAAAATGTAAATCCGTCTTATTGTATCACAAATCATATAGCTTTTCATTAGTTCTCACGCAAAGTGCTATTGCTAAACTTGTAGTTACGTGGTATATTATATGTAGTAATCAATACTACATGAGATAAATAATATAACCGTCTGTTGGAGGGAATATATATGAATAGAAAAGAACTCAAGAAATATTTAAAAGAACACTTAGTACCATCAAAGCTTTACAAAATAGATGGGCACCATAAGAACAGGATTTGCCTTGATAAGACCGAGAATGGCTGGGCTGTTTTTTTCCAGGATAAAAAAGAAAGAATTGGCGTGATCAACTTTGTAGATGAAGCATCCGCCTGCAATAAGATGAAAGATGAGCTCAGAAAAATGATGGAACAGTTATACGGTGTCACATGGGCTTCTGCCAGATAAATATGATAATATGATTAAAACGCTCCGCGATAAAAACAATCTCGCGGAGCGTTTCATTTATTCTTGAAATTATATAAATGAATGTATTCAAATAAGCAATTTGGAACAGGCTACGTCGATAACCTATTTGCTTATTCATTGATCATTGCACGAAATTCTTAGAATTATTCATTACGATAACGCCGCAAGCGTTGCGCCCTGTCCCCAAGGAAAACTGCCATAGGTCTGGTAATGTACTCCGAAGTCATCGCAGGAACTAAGGGCATTTTGTACAATTCCCTCCTTAGTATTGGCAAGTATGCATTTCTCAGCACTTTCAATACTCAAAATGACCTTTTCTTTCATTTCGGATTTATCATCAAATATTCCTTCTGACAATCCATGTTTTAAAGAATAAGCGATCATGCCGGTTGCCGATAGATCGATATGACCATCCACAGCCTGAATCTGCCAGCTCCATCCACCGTCTTTTCGCTGATAGTCCATCATCACTTCGCACATCTCAAAATACCAGGCCATAATATCGATAGCCGCTTTACCACATGAAATCTTACGCATTTCAAGCTCTTTTTCAAGAAGGGCGCATTCTGAAAGTCCCATCATGAGCCAGCCGCAGGCTCTTCCCCAGCCTAATAAGCCTTTTCTTTCACATTCCATCAAGCCTTCCATACCATCTGCATTTGTATTTTTATGAAGGCTGTAACCATGATAGATAAGACCAGTCTTTTCATCTCTTCCATATTTGTAGAAATTGGATAACTGAACTCGCAGCTTCTCAAGCCTTTGGGTAAATTCCTTTTCTTGCGGTTTTGGAAGGCCATAAGACATAGATGTGCCCTGCTGCCTATCAGCATTTCCCAGCGCCAGATTCAAAAACGAAGCCATGAACATAGTCACCTGACCTATACCGTCAGAAAAGATATTGCTGCTGTTTCTGCCGGGATTATAAATAACCGAACCGCAGACATCTGTCCTTGCCTGCATCAAATATGAATCGATCATCCTGACATAACTCAGGAATTTTTCATCCTTTTCAAGTTCAAAGCCCTTAATAAAGCAGGCTCCAGCCAATGCATCATCAACATGCTCTATTTTACCGCCATACTTATTTTTCCACAGGAGTGCATGTTCAGATAATGCCTTGTAACATTCGTTGTAGAGCTCTCCCTTTTCTTCCGAGTGCTGCTCCATATACTGCGTAATGCCAAGCATCAGCATTCCGGCAGGCCAAAAAAGTGGATCTTTCGTCCTGACAGAACGGCCCATAGCTTTTTTCACCATATCTTTAAGAGCCTCTTTAGGTGAAACATTCATTATTTCATTTAATTCATGTATTGTTTCCAAAACTATGGGTTCTACTCTATCCATTCTTCTCAATTCTTTCTGCTAAAGATTTTTTCTCTCACCTTATAGAAAAGATATCTGAATTCTTCTGTTCTTCCGTATATCAGGAAATATGTGCCGTTAAATACAACAGTTATGATAACTGCCATCGCTACAAAGGTGAAAATATTCACATTTACCATTACAAATTTGCTTATGTATGAACATGTAAAAAGAACTGCCACTAAACTGCACAGGTATTTGAAGGTATCCGCAAAATAGCTTCCCGCTCCCATATCAAAGCATGCCCTGTAAATGATAAATGGTTTTGTTATGTTAGCGATAAGTCCTGAAACAATTGTTCCAATGTATATTCCGGTAAGTCCCAGTGGTGTCTGAACAAGCCAGATAGAGATAATAAGATTTACTGCTCCCTGAATCAACGCAAGATACTTGTCTGGCTCAAACACCCCTGCAGCAGTCTTATAATTGCTAAGCACGATTCGGTCACCCTTAAAGTAATAATCGGTAAGTATGCAGTACACCGAAGCAGGTGCAAGTATCCATGCTTCTCCCAGCCATATCTGCACAAGCGGCGTAAGAAGGATCATAAATCCAACACAGGAAAATCCATATACCCATGAAGCAAAAAAGCGGTAAACCTTAAACATGCTGTACTGCTTTTCTTTTGATTCAGTTGCAATCAGATTTCCAAAGCTTGAAATAACAGAATTAAAAATAATATTAACAAAGTTAGATACTGTACTGATCACCATGTTGTAGTTATCCACCACACCAGTCATGGCAACTTCAATAAATGAAGAGATAATTATCGCATCAGTCTGAAGTCTTGCAACATCACCCACTTTATGGAAAACTAAAGCTTTGGTCTTATCCCAGACAGCATTATTTTCTTCTTTGCTCAGTTTCTGAACATTCTTTTCCCTGAGATATGGATACATATTATCCAAAAATCTTGAGACAAAAATCTTCTGAATTAGCTGTATTATCGCATCCGTAAAAAGGAAAAGATAAAAATCCTTAGTTACAACAACTACAATTATCTGGAAAAATACTGTTATTATCTTAGTTATTGTAATGATATTTGTCTGAATGTAGTTCTTTTGCTCTGCATTTATAAGGCTGTATTTATATGCCACAAAATAACTGCTTACAGTGTTGAATAAGAATATCAGATAAAATAAGATAAGCTCTTTTTCAGTAACACCCTCAGGATTCTTTACAAAATACTTAAGGAAAGGAATCAGGCATAATCCAATTATTGCCACAACAAGTGCAATTACATGGTAAGCCTTTCTGTAAAACTGCATGTAGGACTTTATCTTTTCCTTATCTCCTCTGGCTACAGGTCCATAAAGACTGTAATTAAGCGCAGTTCCGATTCCAAGTTCAGCCATATTCAGGATTGAAAGAACATTACTGTATAAACTGTTGATTCCAAGCAGGGTTTCACTTAAATAGATTATAAAAATCTTTCTAAGTATAAATGACATTAATGCCGTACCCAGCTGCCCAACATATCCAAAAGCAATATTTTTGGTTGCTGACTTAACTCTTCCCATCAGACTATCTTTCCATCCTTATCAATCAAAATCCAGCCTTTCCAGTAATCATGCATGATATCAGGATCACAGTGCTGATTGTTTCTCATAGTAAATGTACGGATTATCTCCCTGTCCGGTCTTTTATTCAGTCTTGCGCCCCAAAAGCTAAACGTGGAATTAGCGCAGATATTTCCCTTGCAATGGCTCATGAGCATAAGATCCTGAACACTGTCTTTTCCTGTATTCCAGTCAATTATTGTATAAAGAGATTCATCACTATAGTTCTGTCTTGCATACTCATGATCACTGGTAAAAATATAAAAATGCACATCCGGATACTTGTCCATAAAATACTTCATCGCGCTGTTATAATATTCCTCAGTAGCAATATTTCCAAGAATATTTATATTTTCCGGAGCAAGGTAATCTCCTCTTCTAATATGCACGCTTACAGAAGTTTCCTTGTCCATCTTTGATGCAAATATCTGGTTGCGCTGATGAAGCTCAGAATTTGAATGCTCAGGAAACTTAAATAAATCCCTCAGTTCTTCCATGATATCATCATAGTATTTCTGGCATGCGAAATAGCCCTCGATATACTTATCATCCATCTCAAAAACTTCAGGATGGTACATCTTGGACTCAACAAATACTTTTTCATTGTCAGATTCAGTAACCTTAAGTTTTTTTAGTATTTTTCCGGATATTTTCTGGAATACGCTTCGTTTTAAAAAGTATTCTCTATCCTTATCAGAACACTCCTCATAAGGGAGATCTACAAAAAGCGGAAGCTCAAAGCTTCTTTTTGCAAGCATCTTTTCCTGAACCTTTGGATCAAACCAGGACAGGTCAAGTTTTACATCCTTCCCCTGGCTAAGCAGTTTTCTATATAAAGAATATTGCTGCATCTGGTTCCCCAAGCCACCAGCAATCTTAATGATTATCATCTATTTTCTCCCCTGTATCACCTGCATTCATGAAGCAGTTCAAATTCACATTTTCTTATAGGTGCTTTTTATCATCCACTCATAGGCTTTTATAAGCTCATTTGGTGTCTTTAATTTCTGTACCGGAAGCACGTAATTTTGAGTAGTTCCAAATAAATCAGTAGCAATTCCCCTGCTTTTTACAGAATATCCTATCACAATTGTAGGAACACTACAGCTATATGCAGCAATTGTCGAATGTGTTCTTGCTCCCACAAAAAAGCTGCACTTTGATATATAGCCCTTTAATGTGGTAGCAGATGCATCATCAATAAGAGTAACGCGCCCTGTCTCCTTAAATTCATCATAAAGGCTCTTAAGCGGTATCCTGTCATCATTATTAGCCCATACAACATGTGGAATAAGCGCTACATTCTGGCCTGTTTCATCAAGGATATAGCTTATAAAGTTCCTGTAGTTTAATAAAGTTATCCCCGGAACATTTTCTTTTGCCTGGACCATGGGACTTAAGTTTATTCCAACAGTGTTATCAGGTAAAAAATTATCCGGCAGCTTAACACTATCCGTCACAAGTTCAAACGCAGGATCATTTCTAAGCACTAACTTTTCACCGGCAATACCCGCATCAAGCAAAGCATTATAGGTAATCGACTCCCTTGCATATATCCTGGAATATGCCTTAAGGTCAGAAACAAGTGCCTTAGATTTAAGTGAATCGGGTTCAATTGAACAGCCCCACAAAACTGTCTCGAAACCTTTTCCTCTAAAAACATTGTGGGCAAGAATAAGATCTTCAACCATCTCGGGATAGCAATAATTATCGCCTCCAATGGAGACAGCCAATGGTCTTTCAGCTTTAAAGCCAGGGTGCTTTCCCTTATAGGATTTAAGTTCCTGTTCATATACCTTAAAGGCATCTTTATATTTAAATCTCAAAAACGATTCTCTGTCACCGCTTATCTTCCTGTAACCATAATAAAATACATGCGGAAGGAACTCCCTGTCTATATGCCTGTCCTCAACAAGACGACACAGTCCTTTCTTTTCCAGCGCAGAAAGAGAATATTTTCTATCTTCTGCCACGCTGTTTGTGACCACAATTACCGGAATATGAGTATCTACACCGGCATCTTTTCTCTTTCTCTCAATCATCTTGATGGTACTGTTGGCAATAGCTTCACAGCCATGATTGCCGGAACCTGCATGCATATATAAAATAATTGGTCTGTTCAGATCCATGTCTTTCCCTCAAAAAAATTTTTTCATCAAATTATACACCCTTATGCTTTGCATATAGCCTCACATAAGCATCGGGATTTATCTTAAGAAGCAGCACCTTAATCTTATGTCCTGTAGATAGTGCTGCAAAAACGCCGCGCCTTTTAAGCGCATGTTCAATCTGTTCCCTTGACTTCTTTATCGCCAGTTCGTCAAGCTCCTTATTCCTGTCTCCCTTTTGCACAGCAACTTTACCTATTACCAAAAGAGCTGTCAAAATCTGTGAAACAGAAACACTTACCATCGAATAAGTCGATAAATTTTTTCTCACGGATAAAAGCTTCTTTTCAGCGCTTCTCCAGCACTTTAGCTGATCCAGATAACTTTCTTTAAAAGCACTGTTCATAGCCCCATTATCGTTGTCGCTATAATAATAATCGCCGCTTGAAATGCATCTTATTCCTCGTTTTTTTCCAACATAGATACCAAAGTCAATAAGAAACAGAAGATCCTCACCTATAGTCAGCTTTTCCTGAAACTTTATTCTGCCCTCTTTAAGCGTCACGCGGTCAAAAAGTTTCCCCCAAACATGGGTATTCTCATTTAAAACAGAGTTTTCTATATAATTAAATCCGCTTATTTTCTGAGATGAAACATAGCTTCTGTTCTCATCGACCAAGACTGTGCTCTCATCTGAATGCTTTACCAGCTTGCTCAAGTAGTTTTCTGACACATGATCATCTGAATCAACAAAAACCACAAATCTTCCCAAAGCCTCATTTATTCCCACATTTCTGGCAAAAGAAACTCCATGATTTGAAATATGTTTAACCTTTATCCTGTGAAGTTCATCTTCCACAGAAAGCTTGTCGCACAGCTCAGAACTCCCATCAGTTGAGCCATCATCAATCAATATGATTTCAAACTCCTTGGGATCTATATTTTTTTGGTTAAGGCACGAATGTACGCATCTTTCCAGTGTACTCTCTGCCTGATAAACCGGAATAATAACACTTATCAGTAAATGGTCCATTCTTCCCTTTCCACACCTGTCACTGTTCCCAGATTATAGTGTGTAGCATAAAAGTGATTTATCCAATAATCTCTGTCTTTTTCTATATCCATTCTATAGGCTGAGGAAAACCTTGTCTCCCATTCAGGTCTAAGAAGCGGCGCTGTAACATCTCTTGCTCCCTGTTCCTGCAGCTGCGCAAAATAGGCATCTCTTTCCTTAAACTCACGATTTATGCGAGCCATATTTGCCCCATCTTCAAAATAGCTCAAAACAAAGAATAGTCCAATTCCTACTGCAACTGAAGTTAATATGGTCTGTATCATCTTATCATTTATTTCAGCTACCTGTGACAAACCATTAGCAACACCTATTGTAAGGAAAATAAAGGCGCCAAAAAATGTTCTAAGCTCTGAATATGCAACAGCAATAAGTACATACGATACCGCAAAAAACAAGAATATAAACAGAGCAAATGCACTGTATTTTTGAGTAAAGCTCTTTACGCTGTCTCCATAATAAAAAAGTACAACAGCAATAACTGCTGCTATCAAGAGAAGCAGAAAATAGTTATCCCTTATCACATTCGTAATCTTGAGAAACCTGGCAGCATAGGCAAGTAATCCGGTATGCTCTTCAGTCATAGTATCGACTCTTCCATAATTTCCCGGAGAAGCAATAAGCATTACAAATCCAATAAGGCACCCCACCAATCCTGAAATGCTCCAGGGTTTAAAGGATTTTTTGCCTGTTTTAAATCTATGGGCAATAAGCTCAATAATAACGAATAAAATAACGCCACCGGAAGTATTCTCATTACACCATCCTGAGACTATTCCCCACAGGAACATTCCCACAATAGAAATCTTGCCAAGCTTTATCTTTTCATGCATTCCAAGTCTGTAAACTGTAACAAAACCCGTCATGATCGTCGCTGTAAAAAGATAATTGCAGGCGCCGTCTTCCCAGAAGACAGTGTCTCCTATAGCCGGATCACAAAACCACAGAATTGCCAGAATAAAGCCATAGAGTCTGACATCATATTCCTTTCTGTTATAAACATTAAGGTAAATAAGAACAGAAAGTGTAAGAAATACAGCTGCAGCTACAAAATCATAAACTATCTTATTCCTGCCATATAGTAAAAACCTGAGCATGATATGCGCCACACTTCTACCTGTGTGATGTAAATAGTGCTCAACCTCCTGAGCAAATAAGTCCTTGATTCCTGCAGCTTTTTGAACTTCATCAAGATATACTATGTCATCCGATAGCGCCGGTGTGAGATACTCAAAGACAAATACCGCCATAAAGCATATAACCAGCATCACATAGAATATTCTTTTCCTAGCAGTTTTTGACATAATACTTCCTCTTCCAAAAATCTCCCAGATAAACTCCTAAAATCGGGAGAAGAAAATTTCTTCCAATATAAACCGAAACGAATGTTGCCTCAACAATGCTATAAATCGATATCGCAAGGATAAGTATCAGTGTCCATATATCCATATGCTTATAGCAAAGGTAAATAAAAAAGATCAAAAGCAGACAGATCAAAACTCCCGGTATGATTCCATACCAGTAAAAGATTCGTACCCATCCCATATCAAAATATTCTTCGCTAAGTCTGTCTGAAAAAAGCTTCCATGTTTCAAGCGCGCCTGCATGTCTGTTATTTGCACGATACAGATTGTGCAACCTGTTGTTAAGAGCTGCATCCAGCTTATATACAAAAACATAATACTCTGTATCCCAGTAATACCTTGGGATGTAGCTTGCTCCTGCTGCCCATGCTGAAAAAACCGCGCAGAGAACTGGCGTCACAATTCCTGTAGCTATAAAAGTCCACATTTTTTCAAAAAGCCTTGAAATAAAACGTGCCAAAAATGCTATGACAAAAGTAAAAATACCTATAGCAAACGCAGTTCTCGATACAGTGATCTTATATAGTCCCACAATAGCTGCAAGAAGTATCAGATACTGCCATATCCTGGCCTTTTTGCCATAAAGCCACAGCCAAATGAGCATCAGTGCAAAAGCACTTCCCCACAAAGTATTAGGATGGCCAAAGCCAAATGCATATCTAAGCTCAGTGCCCTCTTCTCTTCCGTAATCAGCAATAACACTTACGCTTCCCATTATATTCAATACGGAAAGAAGCGCTATCACCGAAAAACCTGCCAGTGTCGTATAAAATATACCTTTCATGGTGGTTCTTAAATCTATGTTCTTAGCAGACATAACAAAGACTGCAAACCTAAGCAGATCATTTTTGCCGTTAATCCTATAACATATAAAAGTAAAGAGCAGTACTACCGCTATGATGCTCCATTCCTTTTTATCGTGAGGAATAAGCAAAAGCGCTGCAAAGGTTATAGCAAAAGTCAGCCTGAAAACATAGCTCTCAAAAGGAACTGATAATGCACTTTTTTCAACGATCATCAGCACAAGTTCAATTCCAAGAGCTATATAAAAAAGAACATTAGCGCTCTGTATTCTTTTTTCAATTGTAAAAAAATCCATTAACTCTTTTATCTTATTCTTCATAATCCGTCTTTAAGCCATTCGATCTATCTTTTGAAAAGAATGCGCTTAATCTTGTGATATGCCTTTCTTATAAATCTTCCGACTGTGATATCAAATTTATGATAAATTCTGGAAAAAGCAGTTATTGGAGGCATCACAAGATACTCATAATCAGACAGATGTTCACGCAGATAATCCGGAAAGCTCTCATCTATTTCAGTGCGCTCAAATCTGGCATCACGTCCAAATATATCCTGTCCAAGAACAAGTCTGTCCATTGTCTCTGCAAGGATTTCTCTGTCGTTGTACTCCTGATGAGCTGCTGCCTTGACCTTAACTCCAATTCTTTTCGCAGGATTGGTCTCATTTTGGCCGCCCATATATCCAAAATGCCATCCCCCGTCAGAAACTCTGACAGATCTGGAATCATCCGTCTTAACAAGGTCACGAAGCCTTACAATTCCCTCCTTGGGAATATTGTCAATGCTTGTAATCTTCGTGCCAAGCCACTTTCTATCACCTTCCTGAATATTAGGAAAATCTCCTGTAATTGATAAAAGCTTACCTGACTTCTCCTCCATGTTTAAGAAAGCATAGAAATTTCTCTGAGCAAGATGATATACCTTTGACTTATCAAAATTCCTGATTATATCCTGAAGAACAACCGGATTAGGTATTTCATCCACATCTCCAAATATGATCACATCATCACTTGTTGCCCCAACCTCTTTAAGTCCGTCAATAAGGCAATTTTTTTGGAAATAATCCCTCTCATGTGTGACCGCTTTTATCGGTGTATCTCTGACGACAACATATGTGATCTTATCCAGAAAATCCTTGAATAATTCCTTGTTTTTCTCAAAACAAAGCTCTTTCTCCTCGCCGGAAAAAGTCATAGTTGCTTCTTCTATAATAAATTTATCCACATAGGGGTCCAATATATTAAGCCTTAGCTTTAATATGTCAACCTCATTAAAAAAAGGGACACAGTCAATAACCATGATTGTAACCTCTTGTTCTTGTATTTTCAAAATACATGTTCATAAGACGCATATATTCTGTCTGTAAAACACATCTGTTAAAAGCGTTTATACCCGCTTTAATAATCTTTTTATGCAAACCTTGATATCATGCTTGATAGCCGACTTTATCAGCAAACTATAGGCATTACCTGAAAGCATAAGTTCATGAACAAACGCATCTTCCTCCGGTGCCCACTTAGGAAGCTCCTTTTTAGCATATTCAGCATAAAAGGGTAATTCCATTATTGCTTTCAAGAAAGTCTTTTTATCTCCCAGCTTAATACCCGAGTATATAAGGCTCTTTACTCCGATTGCACAGGTAAGAGTCTTCCTGCGCCTCAAAATATCTTCATAATCATTAGGAACAGCTTCTCTGCTCCACTTTGAGACATACTTGTCAAAAAATCCCCATGCAGTTATCTGATCCGGCATGAACTCTTTGTGATAATTTCCGGTAAGCCCATTTGAATTCTGACGATAATAATACAGACACTCATCAAGATAGACAATACTCTCTGCCTTATCAATAAATTCCGCAGTCTGCAAAAGGTCCTCACCATGATTTAAAGAAATCCCGTCAAAACTATCTGTACCTAGCACAAGCTCTCTTCTTACACATTTATTCCACATAGCATTGAGTGCATCGGAAGAACTCATAATATCATAAAAAACTCTTTTTTCCGTGGAATCATATAATTTATGCTCTGTAAAAGGAAATTTAAACAGCTTATCTTTCCTATCAACAAAATCCGCAGCATTATACACAATAATATCAGGTGTTATGCCCTTATCATACCATTCATCAATAGTTTTCGAAAGCCTCGGGATGGCATCAACAGACAGTTCATCATCAGAATCTGCAAAAATAAGCCAGTCGCCCTTGGCATACTTCATTCCTTCTCTTCTGGCCCTGAAAGGACCTGTCTTGCCCACATGGAAAGCTTTGATAAAGCTATATTTTTCAGCATATTTATCGCATTTTGCATAGCTTCCATCGCTGGATCCATCTTCTATCAAAAGAACTTCAAAATCCACTGTTCCAGTCTTGGAAGCAGCTTCAATAAATGATCTCAGAGCATTATCTATATATTTTTCAGCATTATACACAGGAATAATTATAGAAAATCTCATTGTATATTATGCTCCCGTTTCCATTTTTCGGTATGTCTCCAGAAAAGAAATGGTCTAATAGCCATTTTTATGCGCTTTTTAGGGCTGTAAAACCTGGGATAATTCTCATTTTCTCCCCACCACTTGTGGAAAACAAATGGTTCAACTCCCTTGTTCTCAGGAAGCGGATGTTCACGCCCAAATTGGACTGCAACTTCAAGTGGTGCCCACCTAAGCCCTGCATCTTCCATTACATTTTTGGAATGGCAGCACAAGAAGATATCTTCGTTGAAAAATCCATCATAAACTTTAACCCACTCAAGATTATGTTTCTTAGGAAACTCCATAAGCCTTTTAGACCTAATGGATACAGAATTACCAACCCTGCAAATCTGACCCTTACTATCTCTGTACGCATAATCATTCTTGGGCAATGGCCATGGCGACCCAATATAATCATAATCTAAAAATTCATCCCTCCAGTTTTCAGGATGAATAACAAATCCATCTGCATGGACTATAAGCGCAAAATCAGTTTTAATATGCTCGTATAGTTCATAGGTCATTTTATAATTAAACTTATCAATATTATCAAGCTTGTCAGTATATGAAAATCTGATATCCTTAGGCAGGTAAAAGGGCTTCTTGTGTGAGATAAGCACTGCATCACCAAACTCAATCCCTTGCATGCTGTACTTCATAGCCTGAACCGTCTCATATACATCAACACTGGTCATGGCAACCAGTGTCACCCTGGGAAGCTTTATCTTTTCCTTATTATTCATATAGATACTTATATTTCCTCATCTGTGCATATATCACTTCTCGCACCCGCTCTATTATAGCATTATCATAGCCAAATGCTCTACCTAGATATTCTTCAAACAATTCTACTATTGTATTCACCTTTCAATCTTTATCCAAAAATCATCCTCAGCCATTCTGCCATTAGTCTTTTCAATGATCAGAATGGGATCATAAAATGGTATCTCCAAAGCCTCTAACATTATTTTCATTTTATCTCTGGATCTGGGAAAACATCTGGATTCTATAAATTCCTCATAATCCTCAAATGTTGGTGATTCATTTACGCCAAAAGCTCTAAACATCAGATTTTTAGCATAATTCTTTATTCTGACTATTCTCTTGACCTCGTCAATATCTATAACTGTACACAAAGAATCTTTATAGTAATAGTACATGCGAAGTGGCAGCTTCTTTTCCGGAAGAGAAAGCTCCTGAGCAATCTCCGGGTGTAGCATTATAATCTGCTGAAGCAATGCTACGGGGCCGGTTATATCCTTATCCCCCATTTCCCACCTCTCAACAGTCGGTTTAGACACACAAATAAACTCAGAAAATTCCCTCTGAGTCATCCCAAGTCTTGACCTAATATCCTTAATTCCCTGTGCAGTTATTGAATTCGGTGTAACATAATGTTTCTGCATAATTAAATACCCCATCTTAAAACAATTAAACCATCAAAATGATGGTATGTAAAGGTGTTTTTACCATTATTTTGATGGTTTATGATAGTTATTTATTATGCGTGGAACACTTTTATCAAACCGGTTCTGCGTTCAATGCTTCGCCATATCTTTCTTCCCATATAAAGTGTATAAAGGTATCTAGCACGCAAGTTTTGAAAGAAAACCTTGATTTCACCCGGCCTTTTATTTAATTGCCTATAGGTTGATGATTTCTTTTTGTATTCATCAAGCTCTTTTCTACATTCCTCGGGTGTAAAAATATTGCCCTTTCTGTCCATATAATGGAAACAGCTGTAAATATTCTGCTCAGATGCCCAATATCCATCAGAAACATTATGTCTGGCCCAGTATTTAGGTGCTATGGCATATTGCAATTCATCACTTGTAAGAGCAGGAAAAACAGCAAATGAAGAATTAGACAAAAGCAGATATCGGGCATTCTTGATGGTAACATAGTCTTTGCCTATATCATTTCTAACAGCTTTAACTTCAGGTAGAATCTTATACGCTGCAGAGACATCATCCGTTACTGCAAGGAACTCCATATCAGGACGTATCTTTCTCATCTGCCTGATTCCGTGAATCCAATAACTTCTATCGAGCCAAAGTTCAGGTGAATTGGAATAATCTCCACATCTTAAATGAATGATACAAAGATTGTCTTTAGTATATTCATGCGAATCATATTCAGGTTTTATCTTAAGCCAATCCTTAAGCCTGTCTCTATATTTCTCAAAATACGCTTCAGCCTGAAGATTTCCATACATAAGTGTATTATCCTGTATATTCTTAAATTCAGGATCAATACCACTTACATATGCCCCATGTGTCATATCATGTTTAGAATTTCCAAGATATAATCTATTATCATTATCTTCGAAAATAGTATATTTTGATTTATCTTCCTCAGGAATTTCTTTTCCAAGGTCTATATCCATAAAATACATTCCAGTATCAGAATGCATATTATTGGCGAGCCCCTTAGGATTAATTATTCCATAATCAAACCCTTTTTCTTCTGCTACTGCTCTCATTGAAACATACCAAAAAAGCTGATTTCCCAGCCCAAA
Source organism: Butyrivibrio sp. YAB3001 (assembly GCF_900112195.1). Classification (GTDB taxonomy): domain Bacteria; phylum Bacillota; class Clostridia; order Lachnospirales; family Lachnospiraceae; genus Butyrivibrio. The sequence goes on along the minus strand of NZ_FOKR01000016.1, from coordinate 30,108 downwards.
GCCATGTTCAAACTCAGTTCCTATCATAATTCTTATATCCTATCTTTTCGTAAATTAAGTAAAATCATCCCACGTTTGCTCTTGAATAATTTCATACTAAAAACCGCAATATATACATATTCCCGTGTTTTCATTCAAGAATACATATTTCACTGGATAATTGTCCGGCCATCAAGTGTGGTTTCCACAACCTTCTCATCCTTAACTTCATAGATGATGTCACAGTTTGCAATGGTATTAAGTCTGTGTGCGATTATCACCATTGTCTTTTTACCGTGGAAACCATTGATTGCCTCCATAACTGCTGCTTCGGTTTCATTATCAAGAGCGCTGGTTGCCTCATCAAAAACAAGAATCTCCGGATTGTGATAAAGAGCTCTTGCGATTCCAATACGCTGTCTCTGTCCGCCCGAGAGTCTGACGCCTCTGTCACCTATTGTAGTATCAAGTCCTTCAGGAAGTGTCTTTATAAAATCAGCAAGCTGAGCTTCTTCGCACACTTTCCATATTCTATCATCATCTATCTCGTCCGCATCGATTCCAAAGGCAATGTTATCTCTTATGGATTCATCCACAAGGTAAATTGACTGAGGAATATATCCTATCTGAGAAAGCCAGGATTCATAATTGCTAAAGATATTGCTGCCATCACAAAGTATTTCTCCTGACTGTACATGAAGCAGTCCGAGCAAAACGTCTACAATAGTAGATTTACCAGCACCTGAAGGTCCCATAATGCCCACAGACTTGCCCTTCGGCACTACCATATTAGCCTTGGTGAAAATATTTTTATCCGAATCAGGATATGCAAAAGTAATATCCTTAAGCTCAATCTTATTTTCAAGATGAAGAGCCGGACCTGCAATAGCAGCTCTTTCTGCTCTCATAGCCTTGTCTGTCTTCATGGACTCTGTAAGATTCTCATATACATAATCCAGAGAATACTGGTTATATGCAACTTCTGTGATATAGGTATTGATTCTGTTTGCCGATGGCATAATTCTTACAGCTGCAACACCAAATGCTGTGATCTGCGGAATAAGCAAAGATACATCGCCGCCTCTTAAGATATAGACAAGAATATATCCAAGAACCACAACCATGAAGACTGTCTCTATCATAAGTCTCGGAACGCTGTTAAGAACTGCATAATCCCTTGCTATATTTGCGCCAACTTTGCCTGACTCATAATAATTTCTGATAAAGAAATCCTGTCTGTTTAAAACCTTAACATCTTTAAGACCGTATATAGCCTGAATTCTCCACTTAGCAATCCTGGACTGTGTTTCCTGATTCTGTCTTCCAATGTCATTAAGCTTAGGCTTAAGTCCTTTTACACTTATGTAAGTCATTATCAGAAGAACCACGATCATAAGTACAGTGATTCCCCAGTTTACAAACAAAAGAACAATTCCAAGACAGGTAGATACTACAAGCTCAGTAGCAAGTGAGAGCATTGCAAGTATAAGTGTAAAAACCCTCGGGATATCACTGTCTGTAATTCTGAACACTGTCGGAATATCAGCGCCAAGATAATCCTCATATGGCCTGTTAAGGAATTCTCTCATAACGCGGCTAATCATATCGTTTCTGGCGCGGGCCACAAAGGTATTCTGCCTGTGTATCAGGAATAAAAGATACGCATTTTTAACAACGAATAATACGATCATGGTGATCAGAAGCGTCGCTGTAAGCTTGACATCATTAGTGATTCCTAGCGTATCAACAATCATCTGCAAAATCTCATGATCGGCTATAAATTCATTCAAAGCTTCCGGGTCCAATATTGTTGATACCACAGGCACCATCATTCCAACGCCCAGAGTTTCAAATAAACCTCCAATCAGTATAAGGACAGCTAGTATAACCAGCTGTCCTTTCTGTTTTTTATCAAAAATATAATTTATTTTCTTAAAAAGACTTACCTTAGCCGCTGAATTTCCAGCAGCCTCATTATTACTACTTGTATTACTCATATTAAATACTTTACCTAAATTTTATTCCTTACGCTTATTCTAGCCCCAACCAACTATAGCCTGCATTTCTAAAAAACTCTTTGCATCAAATGGCTATCTTGGTCATTCTGGCTGTATAGATATCATCCATTGCTCTGTCATTTATCCATTTCTCAGGAGCAATAACAATCTTGTTTGGATTATCATTAAGCCATGCTGCCCACCAGCTGAAAGAACTGTTCGCTATAATATGGTGTTTGCATCTGCTCATCAGTGTCATTTCTGCAATATCAGTATTAGCGTTCTCATCAAGCTCTACCACAAAGAAATTAGGTCCTCTGAAATGCTGTTTGCACCATTCCTTATCATCAGTAAAGATAAAGAATACTGCTCCCGGATACTGATTTCTTATCTTGTCTATTGCAGACTTATAATATTTCTCAGTACAGATGTTGTGAATATGGATATGCTCAGCATCAATATAATCTGTTCGTCTCACGTGAAGACTTACAGATTCACAGCACTCTATCTGCTGAAGAGTTGTCCAGCTCACACTGTCCTTCATGATTTCCTGCGGACGCTTCTCAAATGCATCCTTTATGCTGGCAATAACATCCTCATCTGGAAAATACTTATCACTCTGCCAATATCCCACAAGATATGCATTCTCTTTTTCCAGGATCCTTGGATCAAATATTCCTGACTCTTCGTCTATCCTAAAGGTCCGTCTTCCTGTAATCTTCCTACGGATGCGGCTCCAAAGATCCATCTTTGAATCAGTTATCTGAATTACCTCATCCTTGGTTGCTCTCTCATATTCTATTCCAAATCTGTCAAGAACAGGAATTCTAAGCTTGTCATCAATAAATCCTGTCTCGTCGTCAATCTTGACTTCCCTGCCAAGGTTCTTAAGTTGTAAATATAGCGCGTACTGGAACATCTGATTGCCCAAGCCGCCTTTTAGCTGAATGATTATCATAAAATGTCTACCCTCAAAATACTCTTAAAAACCACGTAGTAATGTCATTATACCCTACATAAAGACTATGTACAATTAGTATTGTGTCCTATATAAATGCAAATGCACTATTACCTAAACATATTCTCACACAATTTACAGTGTAGTTATGCATCTCCTATACAAACTCATTTATGATACTTTAATTGCTTCCATATCTCACTCACAGTCACATATGCCATCAGGATATATGCCCACACATATACAATCATTTCCACGTAGGTAAGCGTAGGATATGGATAAGTAAGCTTAAAATTTGTTAAAAATCCCCAAAGCATTGGTATAGCAAATACCATGGAATATATCGCCATTTCAATGCATCTTAAAACTTTTTCTTTTCCTGAAACACTATCATCATCTTCCTCAAGGAAAAAGATAATAAGCGGGATTGCAAGGTAACAGAGTGTGTATCTATAGGAATTATTGGAAAAGAATGTCATAATGCAACAGATAAAAAACATTCTCCTGTACTCGCTTTTTACTATACAGATCATAACAAGCATAAAAACAAAAAACAGAATCGGAACCAGGCGAAGTAATGTCGGTCTGTTTCCACCCAGTCCAAAATGCTCAAGAGTTGTATATGCAAGTCCTCTTATGCTCTGAATTCTTCCATATTTATCAACGCCAGTTGTGCTTCTGACATTAAAAAGCCACTGTTTAAAGCCGGTCATTCCTCCAAACAATGAAAATGGCGCAAAGAAAAGCACTATCCCATAACCAGTGAGCCTTGCAGCCTCTTTCCATCTCTTTTCCAAAAGATATAGTATTCCGAAAACTGCCGGATATATCTTAAAGCCGGCGCATATTGCTATCAGCAAAAGTGCAAACTCTCTGCTTGCGGCATTATCACTTTTTCTTAGTTTAATAGCTATTACAAGGAGCGCCATGACCAAAAGTGTGGAATTTGCAACAAACATTCCTCCTGCCATAAACGGAACAGAGAAAAGAAGTGTAAGAAAGAGCACTATATTCTTTTTCTTAGAATTATTGCCGTAGATGTAGATGCCGTATAAAAGAGCCAAGATCACTATAATACTGTAATAAAGTACAATAAGATTAAAATATGGAAGCTGCTCAATATCTTCAAGCTGCTGTGGCAATATTCCTTCTCTGGCTATCAGATGGTAAAAGAACGAGTACATCACATAGACCAAAGGTGGAAAACATCCGGCGAATGCGGGCGCTCTAAAATACAAATTTGCCCTGTCTGCAACAAAAGCAAGATGCATTGAAAAATCGCAGAACTTAAGATCGGTATTTTCCATAAGAAGCCAGTCTGATGCCTTTCCTCCAATCAAAAGTCCATATATCAAATATAAGGAAAACCCTATTATATTTATTCCAACAAAAATATTAAATGGATTGAGAATATTTTTAAATCTTTGCATTTCTATCGCCTTCATATCACATCATAGTCTTAGAAGATCGTTGCTCAATAATTCCTGTAAGTGAGGAATATCTGTGTATAAAAGAATCAAAAACAATATGATGACTATCAGTACAAACAGCATAAGCCCTTTTTCTTTATAGAGTTTTTCCGGAGCCTGCGCAGCCGAGTCCTCTTTAAAACTAATGAAAAGATAATAGCAGAACAATCCTATCATCACAGGCATAAGAATAATAAATTCCACTCGATATTTTATAAGAAATATTCCGGTAAATAGTGATGAGATCATAGCATAAAAGCACGCCATGCAAAGTAAAACTCTTTCGTCATAAAACTTAAAAGATTTTCTATATAAGGAAGCTGTGGACTTATCAGAAATCATCTTATACTCAGAAAATCTCTTAACATCCATAAGAAATGCGCCGCCAAACCAATAACCTAGGACTATACTCACAGGAGGAAAGAACACATCTGTGACAATAAACCATCCAATAAGAAGTCTGATCGCATTATTAACTGATTCTGACAATACATCAACTACAGGAATATCCTTGGTTCTTATAGGCTTCACATTATATAAGATTCCCATAACCCAAAGAAATATCTCCATCCATACAGCATTCTTTGCCCCGCTCACCCAGGCGCAGACAATTCCTGCTATGGTCAAAGCTGCGTACATGGCGTAGACCACACTCTTTTTTACATCATTTTCCACTACGCTTCTATGCTTTTTTATAGGATGGAATCTGTCAAATTCCGCGTCCAGCCACTCGTTTATAACATAATTTGCTGAAGCAATAAAACAAGTGGACAAAAATACAAAAATAAGTCGAAAGACAAAATCATGTGGGTAGCTTTTTATCAAAAGCTCAGCAAAAGCAACACCGGGCAAAATGAAAAGCTGTTTAACCCAATGATCAATTCTCATTATTCTTATATATTTTTTCATAACTAAACAAACACTCCAAAAGAACACACAATATTTCACCCCCAGAAAAGAAAGTGCTCTTTTTGATAATCATCAATGCATCTTAATATATAGTTGATTTCTTATACTCACTTTCATACCACTGCTGGAACATCAGAATATACCATATCTGTATTCGGTATATTCCCCGCTGTGTATAATCCTCCCAAATCCTTTTTACAATATCAGGATTAAGGATACCCTGAGACTTCACCTTGTTGTAATCAAGAAGGCTCTCTGCCCAGGCACGGAGTTTCGGCTCCAGAAGCCACTTTTCTATAGGAATTGAGAAACCTTTTTTAGGCCGGTCCATCAGTTCCTTAGGCACATACTTGTATAGTATACCTCTTAATACAAGTTTTCCCTTACCATTCTCCCTGAGATATTCAGTAGGAAGTGTCCATGCAAATTCAACAACATCTCTGTCAAGCATCGGAACTCTTGTCTCAAGAGAAACTGCCATGGCAGTTCTGTCAACCTTAACTAGAATATCATCAGGATGGTAAACAAGCATATCCATGAGCATACATTCATGATTTACTTCGCTCATGTAATCATTAGGAAGTTCTGTGTATTTGTAGGGAAGTGTTCCATCTTTAAGCGCAATATCCCATATTATTGGATCAGTTTCATGCTCCATTCTGTGTAGGTCACAAGGTCCTTTTGCTCCGAGTAAAGTTCCTTTTATCCTGTATATCTCTTTTTGGGCAAGAGGACTGTGAAGAACAATTGAGCTTACAGGTTTCCTGAGCCAATATGGAATGCCTCTCATCTTGCCCCAAATCCTGCTAATGGAATCATAAGAGGTATATCCGCAAAAAAGCTCATCTCCCGCATCACCTGAAAGAGAAACTGTAACATGTTCTCTTGTCATCTTGCTAACAAGATAAGTCGGAATCTGGGAAGAATCAGCAAAAGGTTCACCAAACATTGTAGAAAGCTTTGGAATAACGGCTTTTGCATCCTCTTCAGTAATGTATTTCTCTGTATGTGTCGTTCCCAGGTGCTTAGCAATCTCTGCCGCGATATCGGCTTCGTTAAAGGCTTTATCCTCCATACCGATTGTAAAGGTCTTGACCTTTCCCGGCGCGATCTGCTGCATAAGGGAAACTATCGTGCTACTGTCGATGCCCGCAGATAGAAATGCTCCAACAGGAACATCCGCAACCATCTGCTCACTGATTGATTCTTTTAATAATCTCTCAAGTTCGTCTGCTGCCTCTGCCCTGCTGCCCTTGAAAAGATTATCCTGCCCTTTTCTTGCTACTTCCTTCATTGACCAGTAGGTAGTAGTTTTCGTCTCAAAACTGTCGACATCTACTGTCATTATTGTGCCTGCTTCAAGTTTTTTTATTCCCTTGTAGATGGAATATGGAGCAGGAATATATCCTTCGGTAAAATAAATATCTAGTACATCAGTATTTATCTCATTATCAAAGCCATCTATAACTCTAAGACATCCAATATCTGAAGCAAAAGAAAAAGCTCCATCAACTATGCCGTAGTAGAGCGGTTTTTCCCCAACTCTGTCTCTGGCAAGCGTGACAGTATTTTTCTCCTTATCATAAACAGCTATACTAAACATCCCCTTGCTTAGTTTAAGTGTTTCCTCAATGCCATAAAATTCTATAGCCTCAAGTAAAACCTCTGTATCGGAGCTTCCTCTAAACTCAGATACCTTTCCTTCTTCCAAAAGACGATTTTTCAATAAACTATTGTTATAGATTTCTCCGTTATAAACCATAACAAGTCGTCCGCTATGAGAAGTCATTGGCTGTGCACCATTAGCAGAAAGATCCAAAATAGAGAGTCTTCTATGTCCCAAAGCCACTTTGCCATCATCACTTAAATAAATCCCACCAGCATCTGGTCCGCGATGAAGCATTCGCTCATTCATTTTATGTATATTCTCTTTTGTGTTTCTTTTATAGCCCAAAAGACCTGCTATTCCGCACATATGCCAATCCCCTTTAGTCACTTATTCTGCTTTAATGCTTGGTTGTATTCCTCAAATAACTTATTCCGATATTTGGGATTCAATGTTGCTTTTTTCACATCATCATCCCTACCATTCTCATAGAGCCAGCTATTTAAAGCTGTAATTGAATCAATTCCTTGTGAAACTCCCTTTTCAAAATTTTCCTCTGCAATAACCTGATATTGTTCCTCTGCTGTGCATTCTAAAGTACTCATATCAATTGCCTCCTGCCTGTTGGCGTTAAAAAAATCCCTGAGAATATTTTCATTGATACATTCATCAATTGCTATTCTAAAAGTGAATTATACTCATAATTATCAAGCAATTCTTTTTCAAGCCTTAAATATTCTGAGGCATTTTCCTTGGTAATACGGCCATACTGCTCATTTACTGCATTATCACTGGTAAAAGCATTATCAATTCCTGCTGAATGCTCGCACTCAGCAATCTTAACCATAATCCACTCATTTATCTTAGGACTATAATGCGCTACATCCCTGTAATTATCAAGATTTTCTGTAATATCTGTAAAAAGACTGAAGCTGTAAATATGAATGTTATCACACTCAAGCATCTGGTCTATGGCAATCTTCTTGTATGCAAGCATCTGATCCAAAGTTCCTTCGCTTTTAAGACTTCCCCAATAAGCCATTGAATATGGTGGAAAAAAGTAAAGGAATGTAGTCTCCGGATGTTCTTTTGCAAGAGAAACAACATTCTGTACCACATTTCCCGTAACCTTCTTAGCATCTTCATCTGAAGGTCCATAGACAATATCTGCTTCCGGAAAAGAACTGCTGCCCTGCAAAAAGCTAAGCGCTGCTGCCTTACTGTATGAGTTACTGTCTCCTGTATAGCTGTAGTCGTCAAAATCTGTATATCCGCCCTCTTTTCCAAGAAAGAACTTTGCAATCATAGGAAAAGTATAGTTTATAAGCACATCTCTGTTTAAAAGATATTTTACATCATCAAAAGGATTATTGTTAGTAAGCCAGGTAGGATACTCACCCATATCCTCTCTCAATATATCCTTATCCATCACAAGCTGAGAATAATCCAGTGGTCTAAGCACATACTTCAGCTCATGTCCTGACTTATAAGATACCTTTAGATTATCATTAAGCTCTTTATAAGTAGCACCTGAATATGGCAGCTTTACTGATTTTGTTCCCATAAGTTCATCAAAAAGCGATGTTCTGAAGTTTTCAGCCATTGAAGTTCCTGTTATTATCGAATCATAATCAAAAAAGCGGGTTATTCCATCATTTTGCGATCTCTGGTCATATATTCGATAAAAAAAACTCTTGCTCGGTGCTCTGTAGTGAAAAAACGGATCAGTCCCATAAACTATTCCCGAAATGAGAATAATAGAGCAAATAATCACTATTAAACTAAGTTTAAAAAATTTCTTTCCAGTCATAAAAACAATTTCCAATTAAATATCTTATTAACCAACTAGAATCTTTTATCAAAAAAATGCAGGATATTATTTTATATACAAACAATCTGATTAATTATAAATGAGTCCGTATGCTAAAAGTTGAAATACAAAAACGCTGATACTTTTCCCATGGAAACAATGCAAATCACAAGCAAAAGTGCTGTAACTATAAGGTTTGACACGTTTTTCTTGTATTTACATTCATAATTATTCGGAGCCCATAAAACAAGTCCAAGCGCAGCTGCCATTATCACAAAGGTTGAAAACACCAATGTCTGCATATCAGTCATTTCAACTCCGATCAAATTAAAGACATATCGTATCTTAGGTATCCTGAAATATTCCAAAACTTCTGTTCCAACATAGTAATAGGGAACAAACAGCCTTTTTAAAAGATCAGTAAACTGCTTGACACTGTCTGCCCTGAATAAAAGCCAGGTAACATTTATAAAGATAAAAGTCACTCCCCATTGTACAACTTTAAGAATAGTAGTCCACGCTTTACCAAGACGCATCCTTTCAAGCCCATTATAAATTCTTAGATAAATGCTATGTGTAAGCTTATTAAAGCACTGCCCCAATCCATGGATTATTCCCCATAGAATAAAAGTCCAATTTGCTCCGTGCCACAAGCCGCTCACAAGAAAGACAATCATAATATTTATATAAGTCCTAAGCTTACCTTTTCTATTTCCTCCAAGAGGTATATAAATATAAGTTGTCAAAAACCTGGTAAGTGTCATGTGCCAGCGTTTCCAGAAATCTGCAACAGAAAGAGCTTTGTAGGGCGAATTAAAGTTCATCGGAATCTTTAAATTAAACATAGCTCCTATTCCTGTTGCCATGTCACTATACCCACTAAAGTCGAAATAAATCTGAAAAGTGTACGCAAGCATCACAATCATGATTTCCCTCGGCGAAAGGGCATTTTCACCGGTAACATACAGTGCTGCTCTTGAAAAGCCATAATCCACTGCGTTTCCAAAAGTATCTGCTATAAGGATTTTCTTGGAAAGTCCTCTTGTAAACATCATAAGCCCTTTTGAAAGATTGTCATAATCGGGCTTTAATCTATTTTTATCCTTAAACTGTGGGATAAGTTCAGAATGCAGAACTATCGGACCTGCTACCAATTGTGGAAAGAATGCTACAAACAATGCATATTCAAGAAAAGAATAATCCTTTGTCTCACCCTTATATGAATCCACGATAAATGAAATCTGCTGAAAGGTAAAGAAACTGATTCCCAAAGGAAGCATTATATTTTTTAGCACAAAATCAGTTCCAAAAGCCGTATTTATATTACTTATGAAAAAATCATAGTATTTAAAGTAAAATATCAATCCTACATTAAAAACAATTCCAAGGACCAATAAGCATTTCCTGAGATTTGCTTTGGCTTTAGCCATTTTCTTGGAAAAGCAATAGTTGACGCAAATACTGACACAGATAATTGCCAGATATGATGGATTAAAGTAGCCATAAAACCAAAGAGACATACCTAAAAGGTATGCCTTAGCAATCCTGTCTTTTCCTAAATGATTAAAAAGAAAGTAAAATATAAGGGTTATTGGCAAAAAAAACAAAATAAAAATATAAGAATTAAATAACATCTACCCTTACCTGTTGTTTTTAACTATTTTTTCAAAATATCTTTCCCACTGCCTGTTAACAGCATCGGGACTGAATTTATTCTGGACATAAGTAGCATTTCTTCCGATACGCTCTGCAAACTGACTATCCTGAATAACTTTGAGGATAGCTTTCTTCATCGCTGTTCTATCTCCCACGGGCACAAGAATTCCATTCTCATTGTTATTAATGATATCCTTAGGGCCTCCACAGGGACAATCAGTCGAAATACATGGAAGTCCCAGACTCATTGCTTCCAAAAGAGCATTGGGCATGCCCTCCTGATATGAAGCCAGAATAAACAGCGAAGTTTTCTCTATATGCTCTGCCACATGTTCTACTGTCCCGGCAAATTCAACATACTTCTCAATTCCCTCGGTGACTGTAATCTCCCTGAGCATTGCTTTATCAGGACCATCGCCGAATAATTTCAGTTTGTAATCTTTGAATTTTCCGCTCTTTATTATATCCGAAAAAGCTTTTATGACAAGTGCCTGATTTTTATTGCTATCAAGACGCCCCACCATAACAATGCTCTTTTCCCTGTCTCCGACATATCTTGGCCTTATAAAAGACGGATTTATGGAATTTGGCAATATAAAGCATTTCTTTCTGATAAAAGGTGGAAAAAACTTAGCCGCATCTGTTGTCTGTACAACAACTCCGGCTGCTTTCCCGAAAGTAGCAAGCATTCCCGATTTTAAGGCAACAGTATCATATTCCATGTGCGGGTCTGCACGCACCGACACCACCACCTTATATCCTTCTTTGGTGGCTGTAGAAAGCGCCATGATATTATTTTTTCCAATGAAACTAAGAATAATATCAGGATTTATATCTTTCCAGATTTTCTTAAGCTTGTCACTTCGAAGCTTTAAATTCTGAGCTCTGGACTTTTGTTCTTCCTTAAGAAGCGCAGAAAAGACTCTGTCAATTCCACCTTTTTCACCACCGTTTGGGTCAACCCATACAGGATTCTCATCTGTATCACAGGCAAGGATTCCACCTTCTTTTCCTGCGGGGACAACCTTCCATGCTGCGTGTTCCACCTGATACTCTTCAGAGGCAAGATATGTAGTAACAAGCGTTATTTTATGCCCCTGACTGTGAAAAAACTGGGCAAGATTGACCATGACTCTCTCGGCGCCGCCTTTTTGAAGAGAGCCAATATACATCGCTATATGCATTTTCTTATTGTTTTTATCTACATTCATATGCTTTGACTTTAGCAGCAATAGTAGTTATACCACTGCTGGAAAATATAAAACGACCAGGCAATCTTACTATAGTTTGCTCCTGTTGCAGGACCACCATCGCCTTTAACTATATAGTCATTGATAAACTTTGAGACATATGCAGCATCAAAGATATCCTGTTTTTTAAGGAATGCCGTGCTGCTGTATTCCATAAGCTGCTCTCTTAAAGGTCCGCGCAGCCACTGATCCATGGGAACGCCAAAACCGGTCTTAGGACGGTCAAGCAGTTCTTTTGGTATATAATCATATGCGATATCTTTAAGGATATGCTTTTTATCGCCTTTATAATACTTAAATTTGTGCGGAAGCCTGAATGAATACTCCATAACATCAGTATCCATGATGGGACATCTTGCTTCCATCGAATACTTCATTGAAGCTCTGTCCATCTTAACCAGAATATCTTCAGGAAGATAAGTATCCATATCAAGGAGCATTCGTCTTATCTGAAAATCATTTACATCATAGCTGCTCTCAATCGGATAAAGTACAGGCGCGATATTTCCGCTATTTTTATAATCCGTGGCAAAATACTCTTCTGCAGTCATTTTATGATCAAGCCGCTCTTCGCCTGACAAAAAAGCATTAGCCGCTCTCACATAACTCTCAGAAACAAGCTGTGTCTTAGTCTCAGGATCTCTGTTATTGGCAACAACCTTAACTCTGAAAGGATATTTGTCAAACAATTTTCCGCCACTTAAAGGAATCTGCCCAAGTCCATGGGCAATTGCTCCGGGAATATCCAAAAGCTGTGCCTGTCTTACATTATCATATATATTGTATCCGCAGAAAAATTCATCTCCGCCATCACCTGAAAGTGCCACAGTAACATCTTTTCTGGCCAGCTTACTTACAAGCATTGATGGAATTTCAGAATTATCTGCAAATGGTTCGTCATAGTATTGAGGAATGCTGCTCACAAGATCAAACATCTCTTTTTCAGAAATATAGAGCTCTGTGTGCTCAGTTCCAAGATGCTTTGCAACTTCCTTAGCGTACCTGGCTTCATTGTATTCAGGAACATCAAAGCCTATACAGAAAGTCTTAACAGGCTTATCTGACAATTCCTGCGCGATGGCAGTTACAAGTGAAGAATCGTAGCCACCTGACAAAAATGTTCCAAGCGGCACATCTGCAATCATTCTTCCTGCAACAGAATGTCTAAGGCGCTGCTTTAAGCCTTCCTTAGCCTCCTCATAGTCTGTAACCGGATTCTGACTCTCTCTCTTATAAACCTCTTTAATATCCCAGTATTTCCACTTCTTTATGTTGCCATTTCTGAATTTCAGTATAGTTCCCGGTTCAAGTTTATATACATCTTCAAAAACCGTATCCGGCGCTGTTATATACTGCTGGAAAAGATATCTCGGAATGATCTGCTTTCTTATTCTTCCTCTGAATCCCGGACATTTCATGATTGGTTTAAGTTCGGAAGCAAAGATTATATTGTCCCCATCAAGCCAGTAAAACAGCGGTTTCTTACCGATTCTGTCCCTTATAAGATAAACATCCTCAGTTTCTCTGTCATAGAGTGCAATTGCAAACATTCCATGAATATGGTCTACCATGTTGATGCCCCATCGCAGATATGCAGCAATTATAACCTCTGTATCACAGGTTGATTTGTAGGGATAATCCTTGAGTTCTTCCTTGAGTTCAAGAAAATTGTAGATTTCTCCATTAAAAACAATTGTAATACGGCCGTTTGCTGAATGCATCGGCTGATGCCCAAGAGGCGAAAGATCCAATATGGAAAGTCTTCTCTGTGCAAGTCCTATGCTATATCCGTCAGCTCCCTCGTATATTGCGACTCCACTGTCATTAGGACCACGATGATACATTGTATCATTCATGATCCTAAGTTCTTCTTCTGTAATTGTTTTTCTAGATATGTATCCGCAGATTCCGCACATTAAGCAATAATTACTCCAAATTCATTTGTGTTTACAACAGTTGCAATGTTCTATATTCTTACAAATTCCCGCAGTAAATGCGTGTCTCTGTCATCTATTGTTTTTATCTGTAATCTTCTCAAGATAATCACGCCATTTAATAAAAATAGCTTCGGTGCTTGCAAGTTCTTTTATCTTGGAAGCTTCTCTTCCCATCCTGGATGCAAGGTGCTTATCCTCTATCAGTCTGCATATCCTATCTGCAAGAGCTTCCTCATCTCTAACCGGAATGAGAAATCCATTCTCACCATCTCTTATTACAGCCTTGGGGCCGCCACATGGACAATCTGTAGCTACTACAGGCATACCCATAGCCATGGCTTCAAGAAGCGAATTAGGCATACCCTCGTAGTCCGAAGAGTATGCGTATACCTCTGCTTTTGGTATCTCTACCTCAAGTTTGTCACATCCGCCCATAAGATGAATATAAGCTTCTGCCTTATTATCACTAATGAGCTTCTCTAGTATTTCTTTGGTCCCGTCAAAAGAATCAGGACCGTATATTTTTAGCTGATAATCAGGGTGCTTTGCATGAACTTTTAAGAATGCCCTGACAAGCATTGGATGATTTTTGAAATCAACTAATCTTGCATGATTTACCACGCATTTCTCAGGTTCAGAGCTTCTTTGTACCTCAAAATACTTGGAATTTATCGGATTCATTATTATCTCTGAATTATCCTGAAGATATGGCTTAAAAAAATCTTTTTGCTCCTGTGTCTGAAAAACACAGCCTGCAGCCTTTGGAAACAACCACTTTATCTGGATTTTGTCAGAAAATGCGTCATAATATCCGATTGGATTGATCCTGACTGAAATAACAACAGGGATATTGCTGTTACCTGCTGCCATAAGTGCTCTGTAGTTGGCTCTGTGAGCAAATGCAACCAGGACATCCGGCTTATATTCTTTTACAAATTCTTTTAAATACTTTACCCTGAGCAAAAATTTAGTAACACGTGATTTGTTTTGGTCTTCATCTCTTAGACCCACATGAACTCTGGTGACACGCTCGTCAAGTTCAAACTCATTTTCATCGTACCACTCAGTTGCAACATATACCTTTACATCTTCCTGTGCAAAGCGATTTGCAAGATTTGAGACCACGCGCTCTGCGCCGCCCTGGCAAAGACAATTTAAATGAAATGCGATTTTCTTCATATATTAGTTTTGTTCATACCCTTTGAATATTTCATGAATGCTTTCTTTGTATCTGTCCGGAGTGTACATAAAGGCTCTTTCAAGCGACTTTTCACCATAATGCGCTCTTAAGTCTTCACCTTCGATCATATTACAGATTGCATCTGCAAGCATCTTCTCACCATCTGTAATTGTTTCCGGTTCCATATTTACTTCCTGCCCCATATCAGGTACAAGAATTCCGTACGTTCCCATGATCTTTGTATCTACGCTTCTTCCATCAGGCTTTTCTTTTATCAGGTTTTCGTATTCATCCTCTGATAAAAGAATCTCTCTTGGTCCGGTTTTACAGTCAGCTGAAATAACAGGCTTTTTAAGCGCCATTGCCTCAAGAACTGCATTTGGAAATCCCTCATGGTTAGAACTGCAGACATAAATATCTGATTTTGACACATAGGCAAAAGGATTTTTTCTAACTCCGGGGAAAAATACTTTATCACCAACTCCAAGTTTATCCGCAAGTTCCTCGTATCCGCTGAAGTCCCCTGCACCCACTACTACAAGCCTTGCCTTTGGATGTTTCTTACAGACAATGGAAAAAGCCTTTACCAGATGCCAGATACCTTTAATATAGTCATTCCTTCCCATGCATGAAATCACTATATCATCTTTGTCAAAAGGATAATCTGATATCTCTTCTGCTCCCATTTTCCGGACATCATTAACATCTAATGGATTATAGATATAAGTATTCTTGTGATAATCAAAATCATTGGACAATTGCCTTACAATTTCTTTAGAGCAGGATAGCACCTGATCAGAACGTTTGCAAAACAGCTTCACTTCATTCTGATTCTCTAAATCTGTCTGACATCTTATTCCAGTCAGAACTTTTTCTTTGCCCTTTGATAAGACATTTACATAATTAGCTGAGCTTCCAAAGCTGTAAGAAATATGAATTCCCAGTTCTTTCTTTTTCTTCCTGACTGTGGAAACCCGCTTAAATACATTTATTACCTTGTTGACAATTCCGGATTTAGCCGGAATATCGATATCTACAATATTAAGTCCTGTAATATCATAATTGATATCCTTAGAACTAAAAATAAGGACATAAACATTATAATATTCCTGCATAAGCTTTGCGGTAGCTACGCATACCCTCTCAAAGCCTCCCTGATGCAGCATTGGAACTATCAGCATCAGATTCTTTTTGTTATTGTTCATTAAAAATGTCCTCGTTCGTAGAAATAGCCCATAAGCTTAGCCTGCGATTTAACATCAAAGCCTGCCGCCTTTAATTTAGCCAGAATATACTCTGAAGACTGCTGTCTGTCTCCTATAGAATATTCAATAGATCTGCGAAGTTGCTTTTTGTATTGCTCGGATATCTGACCAAGATCTTGTTCTGTAGCCTTATCTATAAGATCCATGTTAGGAACCTGTCCTGCTCCGAATATTCGCTCGTTCCTTCCGCCTGTTATGGCATCAAAGGTCTCGTTGAGCTTAAGTTCTTCATCAAGAGTATCCTCTGCATGATAATCCTCACGAAGCATAAGATCATCCAATATTTTTCTTGCCCAGTCTCTGGGTTCTGAATTAATACTTCGCATGGATACCAGTTCCGTCACGTTAACTTCACTGGTAACAGAATCAGAAACAAGGCACTGAAGTCCTGCTGCCTGCGCCTCCACAACGCTTCCCGGAAGTCCCTCATATCTTGAAGGGAAGCAGAAATAATCCATTGCCTGATAATACTCGCACGCATTACTCTTATTTCCCGCAAAGATGCATCTGTCATAAACATGAAGCTTCTCCGCAAGATTTTTCATCTCATCCATAAGAGGGCCTTTTCCAAGCATCAGAAGTCTGACCCTCATCCCGTGAAGCATGCTGTACTGGTTGAGGTCATCATTATCAAGCATCCTGCACACATTAGCAAAAACATTTAAAAGAAATTCATGATTCTTGGCATATCTAAAGCTCCCAACATGGCCTATTACGAGTGCATTGCTGACACCAAGTTCTTCCCTTATTCTGTTTCTTACTTCTTCATTGTATGCAAATTTCTTCAGATCAATGGCATTAGGTATGATCTTGACATTTCCTGCATTAAACATATCTTCGCCAAAGACCGCTACAGCAGCCTCCTTTGAGCAGGCAAAATTATAATTAGTCACGCCTTCCTTATGAAGCGGCGCTCTCAAAAACTTGGTAGCAAGTCCCTTCACTCCGTTATCAACCCCAGCGCTTCTGGCATGTGCGATACATATAGGAACACCATATTTTCTGGCGATTGGAAGATAAATGGCTGCAGTACTGGTCATATGTCCCTGTACTACTTTCCACTCTCCTAAATGTTCGTTAAAAAAGCGTCTGAGTGCCGCTTTGTAATCCACAGTATTGGTTCCAACAAAACGAGGGAGACAGTATATTCTACCTCCCAGTTTTTTTACCGTGGCATCAAAATAATCCGGCTCCCTTACTGCCATCAGTTCATCAGAAGTCGGACATTTTTTACCTGTTTTCTCCGGAGAGCAATGGACCAAAAAGTCAAACTGAATCTTATCCCTATCCATATTGCGATAAAGATCCATAATGCGGCATTCAGCTCCGCCAAGTCCTAATACCCCCAACACATGAAGAACTCGAATTTGTCCATTACTTTCTTCCATACTTTACCTCTTTGACAAGTTACTCTTTAGTTTCACCGCAAGATACTTGGATTTGGCAACTATATATTCATATGCCTCATCCCTGATACCTCTCACTTCAGAACCATAATGAAGAAATTCTTCATAGGATACCACATCCGCTTTATCAAACAGCTTCTCAAATGCCTTGAAATCACTGTCTGTCATAGTGTTTATGTGATAAACAAAAGATACAATCCCCTCTTTTTTGCTGGCTATAGACCTTGACCTGCTGATTGAAATAGGATAAAAAACCATTCCATCGAGTTCATAAGGTCTTACTCCAAAGCCATCTGTAATTCTGTAAAAGCCATTCTTTTTCAAGGCTTTTAGTGTGTTTTTATCGTATGAATGGGAAGGAGCCATAAATATATCAGTCGCAATTCCTCTTTGCTTTAATAATCTCTTGCCTTCCCTGATCATTTCATCCTGCTTTTCATAGGATAATCCTGCAAATTCGGATTTATTGCCGATAGGAAACACTCCCGGATCATCAGTTTTGTATACATGATTAAATCCATGCATTGCGATAACCCATCCATTTTGCTGCAGATTTCTGACATATTCCCAAAAATCTTCTCTCGGAGTCTGTATGCCAAGCTTTGAATCTTTATTATCAGGAACAATACCTATTAGCGGTCTTATACCATTTTTATCCAGAATAGCTTTGAAACGTTCAAACTTGTCAAAATCCATATCCGGAGTGATATCATCCATCCTGATCGTTATATGCATAAAATGTATCCTCGATAATCTAAATTGTGTTTCCTAAAATATTCTATTACAGGTTTGCTTTATACCATTCAATAGCAAGCTCAATTCCTGCTTTAAAGTCATATGAAGGATCATAGCCAAGATTCTTTCTTGCCTTGGAAATATCAGCATTTGAATCGCGGATATCTCCTGCTCTTGGTGGTCCGAAAATAGGTTCAACATCAAGTCCAAGCGCATCTGTGAGATGATGATAAACATCAATAAGGAATTCTCTTCCTCCTGCGCCGATATTATAAGCTTCGCCCGCAACATCAGAAGAAGCAAGACATGCTCTTAAATTTCCCTCGATTACGTTGTCCACGTAAGTAAAGTCTCTGGATTGTTTGCCATCACCATTAATAGTAGGTGTCTCACCGTTCATAAGCTGTCTTAAGAACTTAGGAATAACAGCTGCATACGCGCCGTTTGGATCCTGGCGTCTTCCAAAAACGTTAAAGTATCTAAGACCATATGTATCGAGATTATAAAGCTTTTTGTAGAGCTTTCCGTACTCTTCATCAGTCTTCTTGGTGAGCGCATAAGGTGAAAGGACATTTCCTTCCTGTCCTTCTTTCTTGGGAAGCACTGTTGAATCTCCGTAAACAGAAGAACTTGAAGCATAAACAAACTTCTTAACTCCGTTCTGTCTTGAAGCTTCCATCATGTTAAGTGTTCCTCTGATGTTGATCTCCTCATACAAAAGAGGCATCTCGATACTTCTTGGCACACTTCCCCATGCTGCTTCATTAAGAACATAGGTAACACCTTCAGTTGCCTTCATGCAGGCATCAAGATCTCTGATATCTTCCTGTAAAAAAGTAAACTTTGGATTTGCCATAAATGGCTGTATATTTTCAATATGACCGGTGGAAAGATTATCCATGCATCTTACTGTATATCCCATATCAAGGAGTGCTTCACAGATATTAGACCCGATAAAGCCTGCTCCGCCTGTTACCAAAAAAACTGAATCCTTGTCAAACTTTAATTCTTTAAAACCCATATCTTTTCTCTTTCTTTATACAAAACTTATTACAGTCTCCAGTAATCAAATTCAGGAGCCTTATAATCATCCATGTTGTAGATTCCCTTAAGATCCATAAATATCTTAGTCTTATGAGCTGCATTAAAGAAGGCAGCTATATCTGAAGGCTTGTATTCCTTGAAGTCTTCATGTGCAACTGCAACGATAACAGCATCCATATCTTTTACAGAAGAAAGCTTGTCAAATTCAATTCCATAAAGTCTCTTAGCTTCATCAGAATCTGCCTGTGGATCTACAACTACAGGTGTAATCCCGTATTCGCCAAGTTCGTTATATATATCAATTACCTTTGTATTACGTGTATCAGGACAGTTTTCCTTAAATGTAAATCCCAAGATAGCAACCTTGGCATTCTTAACAGGAACGTCATTTGCAATAAGTCTCTTTACGCAGGACTCAGCAATGTATTTGCCCATGTCGTCATTGATACGTCTTCCTGAAAGAATGATCTGTGAATGATATCCAAGTTCCTCTGCCTTATATGTAAGATAGTAAGGGTCAACACCAATACAGTGTCCACCAACAAGTCCAGGGAAGAATTTAAGGAAGTTCCACTTTGTGCCTGCTGCCTCAAGAACGCTCTTTGTGTCGATTCCCATTCTGTGGAAGATCATTGATAATTCATTCATGAACGCAATATTGATATCACGCTGTGAATTTTCGATAACCTTTGCAGCTTCTGCAACCTTTATTGACTGAGCTCTATACACACCTGCAAGAGCAACAAGGCTGTAAACATTTGCCACTTCCTCCAAGGTCTCTTCATCCATACCGGAAACGATCTTGGTAATGGTATCAAGTCTGTGAACTTTGTCACCTGGGTTGATACGCTCAGGAGAATATCCAACCTTAAAATCAACACCGCACTTAAGACCAGATTCCTTTTCAAGGATAGGAACACAGATATCCTCTGTAACTCCCGGATATACTGTAGACTCATAAACTACAATACTTCCCTTGGTAAGATATTTTCCAAGGGTATGGCTTGCGCCCTCAACCGGTGAAAGGTCAGGTGTATGATCATCATTTACAGGTGTGGGAACAGCAACAATATGGAACTTGCATTCACGGAGCTTTTCCGGATCTGCTGTAAACTCTACTGAGGTTTCTTTTATTGCATCATTACCAACTTCTCTTGTTGGATCAATTCCTTTTTTATATAGTTCAACCTTTGCTGCGTTAAAATCATAACCAACTACCTTGATTTTCTTTGCATAGGCAACAGCAATAGGCATTCCAACATAGCCAAGACCTACTAAAGAAAGCTTTTCTTCTCCTGAAAGAAGCTTCTCATATAAACTCATAATATTTCCTCCGAAATAAAGTATTCACTTTTTTCATACTTATTTTACTAAATTTTATTATTTTGCACACTACACTATTATACTACGTATGTCAAATATAGTGTTGATACGTTACAGTTCCGCCAGCAAAGATGCACTTAAGTGAACAGTATCCACTAATCAGCTACCGTCATGAACCAACAATATCGCCAATGGCATTCAGGTACGCTCCAATTACTTTGTGTCTGTCAAAGTGCTCCTCCACCCATTTGCGGCCCATTTTACCCATGGTCTTTCTCTCTTCCATGGAGAGCTGCATAAATCTGTCAATTGCCTCGGTAAGGCTTTCTTCATCCCTCGGCTTAAATAAAAGCCCGGATACGTTATTATCAACAATTTCCTTGCAGCCGCTTATGTCTGATGCTATCACAGGTCTTCCTGTTGCCGCTGCCTCCATTAAAACATTGGACATTCCCTCATGATAGGAAGGGTGAACTATAGCATCGGCTTCTCTGATGTACGGATGAATATCTTTACTATAAGGAATACTCTTGAAATACCCTTTTTCAACAGCTTCTTTTACCTTATCGTCGTAATCATCATCAGAATATCCTATTGCGGAAAAAGATATCTTATCTCCATACTTATCATGAAGTTTTCTGGCAGCATAAAGATACTCATCTGTGCCTTTCTCCTTCATAAGTCGCCCTATATAAAGAAATCTCGTAACATCATCCTTGTGACCGGGATATTCTTCAAATTTATGTTTTGAGAGATTGACGCCTGAACCGCTTACGGTAACATGTTTCCTGGCAAAAATGCCATTCCGCTCAAAAACTTTACGGTTTGTATCATTCTGGAAGAAAAGACATCTGCATTTCTTTAGTGAAATCCTGTACATTGCAACTATCATTTTCAAAAGCACTCCACCTCGCTCAAAAGTGCTTCCAAGTCCTGTTATTGTGGAAATATATGGGATTTTCAGCAAGCTGCAGGCAAAACCGCCGTAGATATTTGGCTTTATCGTATATGTAATTACAATATCTGGTTTCTCTTCGTTTAATAGTTTCTTATAAGCGCCAAAAAGAGCCATATCCTGAATCGGATTGACTCCTCGCCTGTTAATATCTGTATGGATTACTTTACAGCCTTCATCTTTAAGTTCTTTTACCTTTAATTCATCCGGAAGACTGATAACAACGTCAAACCCTTTATCCATAAGCCCTAAAAGCAGCTCATTTCTAAAATCATACAAGCCGCTGGATGAATTCGCCAAAATTAGTGCCTTTGCCATTTCTTTTCACCTAATAAAGGCTGCTGCCAATGTTTCAACAACAGCCTTTTATTCCTTAAATATAATATGATGTAAATATCAAAAATGATGTCACAGATTGCTCTGCGCAATACGCTCCCACAATCCTATATTAAACCAGCATATCCTCAGGCTTTATACAGAGTTCATTGTATTTCATCATGTATACGCCTTCCTTATAATCTCCGATTCTTATTGGATTTTCATCGCCTTTAAGGTTTCGGATGACCTGTCTTGGGATATTGACTCCGCACTCGTAGGCATGGGGGTAACCTCCACCAAATCGAGGGTTAACTTCCGAGAGATACCAGATATCATTCTTTTCATCATGGAAAAGGTCAATATCAATCATTCCCCTGTAACCAATTGTCTCGACAAAGTAAATAATCTGCTTAAAGATATTCTCATCTATCACAGAAACTGACTTATCCGTCTCACCTGCTCTCATCTTTATCTTTTTCTTAAGGAAAATAGATGTGCATTTGCCCGAAACAAGGTCAACATATACATCTGCACCATATTCCTGTCCGGACATATATTCCTGTATCATCAGATCATCATAATCATGGAAAAGAGCTGTGAGCATTTCCATGGATTTTACTGAATTGATATTGATAGATGCGCTTCCCTTTCTCGGCTTTACAAAAACAGGAAAATCAATGATGCCTTCCTGTCTTGCATTTTCAAAATCCTCAACAGAGAGATAGCATCTTGCAGTAGGGATTCCCAGCTTTATCAGCATCTCATACATCATGTATTTATCCAGACTTGTCTCACAAAGCTCATAAGATGAAACAATGGGAACAGTCCCAATCTCGTTAAATCTGTCTGCATTCTTGGCAAGTAGTGACAGTTCAGGATCTATAAGACTGAAAATTCCGTTTATCTTTTCTTTTCTGCAGATTCCAAGGATTGTATCAATATAAAAAGGATCGGTAATCGGCGGCACTATAAAAGCCTTGTCAGCATCGTATATTGCTGGGCCAATATTTGAACAGTCAGTTGCAAATACTTTGCCATTATTCGCAATTTCTTTTTTAAAAGCCTGCACAACTTTATTTCTTGTTCCTGCGCTCAAAATAAGAATATTGATTTCCATTATCTGCCTCCATAAGTCAACCTGTAGAATCATCATTCCAAAGTTAATTTGCCGGTTCTTTCAAGTCGTTCTTTTCTGATCTGGGCAAAATTTCCTTCCACCGCATTAGTATCTTCTGCCACCTGCTCGGAATGCCCAAATACTGTATTAAAGGTAAGTCCTATCACCTTAAGATCCATCATGAAGTTTAAATTCTCAACATAGGTAGCATCTATTTCAAATCTCTTATCCCAGTCAACTGTATTTCTTCCACTTACCTGTGCAAGTCCCGTAAGTCCCGGTCTTACAGTGTGTCTTAGCTTTTCTCTCTCTGTGTAGTAGGGAAGATATTCGACCAAAAGCGGTCTGGGACCAATAAAGCTCATATCACCCTTTAAGATGTTGAAAAACTCCGGAAGCTCGTCGAGACTTGTTTTTCTGAGGAAATTACCAAATGAAGTAAGTCTGTCTTTATCCGGAAGAAGTTTTCCATTTGCATCCTTCTTATCCGTCATAGTCCTGAATTTATAGAGATTGAATATCTTTTCATCTTTACCGGGACGTGCCTGCTTAAAAAGAATAGGGCTTCCAAGTTTTACTCTTACAAACAGCGCCAAAATCAGGAACAACCAGCAAAAAAGAACTATAACAAGAAGCGAAATTACTATGTCCAATAGCCTTTTTATGTATCTTTTATACATTATTTTTCCTCAACATCCCCGCAGCTCAAAGCAGTAATAGCTTATGCAAAGCATTCCTTAACCACTTCAATGATCACATCCTGCTGTTCTTTTGTCATTTTATTATCGCTTGGAAGACAAAGGCCTCTTTCGAAAATATCGCTTCCAACATCTACAAATCCTGTCTCTGCGATATAGGCATTACTTCTGCCTCTGCCGTTTCCTGTAGCTGTAACAAACGGATTCATTCTATAAATAGGCTGCATATGCATAGGCTTCCAGATTGGTCTTCCTTCCGCATTTATGCTCGCTATTTTTTCCAGTATTTCTGTTGGGCAGCTCTTTCCGGACTCAGAAACATACAATACGTCTTTTTCCCCTCTGACCTGTTTGCACATAGCTTCCCTGTCAATAATCAGGCAAGAGAGCCAGAAGTTTGGTTCTGAATTTGCGCTGTCATAAGGATTCATGCTTACTGGAAGATTCTTAAATCCTTCCTTGTAGCGTTCATAGATAGCTTTTTTCTGATCAATATGCTCTTCAAGATGAGGAATCTGTCCTCTGACGACTCCTGCTATCACGTTGCTCATACGATAATTATATCCCAATTCTTCATGCTGATACCATGGCGCATCTTCTCTGGCCTGTGTTGACCACTTTCTTACCTTGTGAGCATCCTCAACTGAATCAGTAATAAACATTCCACCTGAAGAACCTGTTATTATCTTATTTCCGTTAAAAGAAATAATTCCGTAATCTCCAAAAATACCTGTCTGTTTCCCCTTATATGAGGCACCGAAAGATTCCGCAGCATCCTCAACTATAAGCGCCCCGTTTTCATCACAGATTGCTCGTATCTCATCAATTTTACCGGGTGTTCCATAAAGATGAGCAACTACTACAAGCTTAACCTCAGGATATATATCAAAAGCCTTCCTAAGAGCGTTAGGATCCATATTCCAGGTGTCATACTCTGTATCGATAAATACAGCCTCTCCGCCCTCATAAGCCACCGGATTTACAGTAGCATCAAAAGTCATATCGGAGCAGAAAACTTTTTTGCCTTCAAGAGATCCATGTCCCACCTTTGGCTGACCGTATAATCTCTCACCCGCAAGCTTGATAGCAAGATGAAGAGCAGCAGTTCCGGAAGATAATGCCACAGCGTCTTTACAACCTATCTTTTCTGCTATAAGCTTCTCTGACTCATTTATATTTGCTCCAACAGTAGACATCCAGTTTGTCTCATATGCTTCCTGCATAAATTTAAGTTCTTCTCCGTGCATTGTAGGCGAAGCAAGATAGATTTTCTTTTCAAATGGCTTAATTTCCATAATTTTTCCTCTTTTAACTGCTCTTAAAAATTCTCTTCGTTTATCTTTTCAGCAACTTTTTTGAGTGCTTCTTTATGTTCCCTGGTGTGATCAGCCTCATTGTCTGTAGGATGATAGGTTGTAACTATTTCCTGCACAAGGCTCTTTACTTCAGCAGATTCTTCGTTAGCCGCAATCTTAAGTCTCTCAAGCTGCCCAAAGAAACGCATCTCATCAAGTTCAATAGGCTTTCCGATATGGATCATCCTGTTAGAGGTATCCTGAAGTCCCTCTTCATCCATGAGCATCTCTTCGTAGAGCTTTTCACCGGGACGAAGTCCTGTAAACTCGATTCTGATATCCTCTCCGACTTTATAGCCTGAGAGCTTGATAAGATTCTCCGCAAGATCCAGGATCTTTACCGGCTCTCCCATATCAAGGACAAAGATTTCTCCCCCCTTGGCATATGCGCCTGCCTGAAGCACAAGGGAAACTGCCTCTGTAATGGTCATAAAATATCTGATGATCTCAGGATCTGTTACCGTAACAGGACCACCTGCAGCAATCTGCTTCTTAAAAAGTGGTATTACTGAGCCGTTTGAACCAAGTACATTTCCAAATCTTACAGCAACAAACTCAGTGTCATAGTGCTTGTTAAAGGTCTGAACAATCATCTCACAGATTCGTTTACTTGCTCCCATAACGTTAGTTGGATTAACTGCCTTATCTGTGGATATCATTACAAACTTCTTTGTTCCGTTCATTGCGGCTGCCATAGCAGTCTTCCATGTACCAAAAACATTATTCTTGATTGCTTCGCCGGGGCTGTCTTCCATAAGCGGAACATGCTTATGAGCCGCAGCATGATATACAATATCAGGCTTATACTCTTCAAAGATAGAATTGATCCTAAGCGTATTTCTAACTGAAGCTATAAGAACGACCAGATCAAGTTCCGGGTGCTTACTCTTAAGCTCCTGCTGAATGTCGTAGGCATTATTCTCATAAATATCAACTATGATAAGTCGTTTTGGCTTATGGCCTGCAATCTGTCTGCAAAGCTCAGAACCGATTGAACCGCCACCACCTGTCACCATTACTGTCTTACCGCTGACATATCCTGCTATCTGATCCATATCGACAGCGATAGGTTCTCTTCCAAGAAGGTCTTCAACTTCTACATCGCGAAGTCTAGATACATTGACCTCACCATTAACAAGCTGATACATTCCCGGCAGTGAACGGAGTTTACAGTTGGTGTTTTTACATATTTCAAGTATCTTTTTAAGCTCTGTTCTTGAAACTGAAGGGATGGCAACAATTATCTCGTCAACATCATAAAGATCTGCGCACTCAACAATCCTGTCTCTTCCTCCCACAACACGGATTCCCTGTATGTATTTGCCCCATTTGTTAGGATCATCGTCAATAATACATTTGATTGACATTGTGGAATAGTTGCTGGTAATTATCTCTTTTATAATGATATTACCGGCTTCTCCTGCGCCAATGACCATGACTGCCTTGCTGTTATTACGATTCTCAACGCGGTGCTTCTGACTTCTAAAAAACCTATATGAAAATCTGCTTATAAATATCAAAGTTATAAGCAAAAATGTATACAGAAAATAATAACTCTGAGGTACAGGTCTTGACTCAATTTTAAAGAACTGAAGTCCAATCGCGTCAATTACACCTGAAAAGACACATGCCATAACAAGATTCTGAAGTTCTCTCTCTCCCGCATATGCCCACAAGCTGTCATACAGCTTGAAAATATAAAAAACAGCTAATGTCAAAATGATGTCTATTACCAAGAATTCACTGACAGGTGTCATGAAATGGTCAGGTATGCTCCCAACACTGAATTCGTACCTTATCAAAATTGCAAAATAGCTTGCAAATATAACAGATATCACATCATAAATGATAAGACCTGTTCTTCTATACAATTTTTGAAAATTAAACGGCTCTTTTTTATTGTTTTTACTCATATTTTCTTTCCCTGTACACCATTCCTGCAAAAGACAACAAAAGCGCCACAGTCATAGGATTACAGAAGTGGAATACCCATTCGGTCATTCCCGCAACCATAAAGCCTATTGTCATAGCAAAGGCAATAAGTGTAAGGGGTTCCTTCTTTTCATTCTTTTTATAAAGTCTGATTCCGCCTATCAATGCGCTCACAAGAAGAAGTACAAATAAACCTCCCGAAATAAGCCCATTATCGTAAGCGACCTGAATATATGTATTATGGGCATGAACTGCAATCTCTCCATTGGGAAGAAGTGCGCCCATTGTCTCATGTCCTGTAAGATTTAACTCCTTTAAATAAGACCTGAATATAGTTATTCTACCATTTGAAACAACATCAAGCTTATTGTTCTCATCCACGTACCCATTCATCTCGCTAAGAAGCATATGGTACTCAGCTCTTGTAAATCCGTTTGCTGCAAGAAGCAAATCAGAAGACACGGGTTCAGTCTCAAACGGAAGTCTGCCACTATCCTCATAATCAGCTATTATATCACCATTTTCATCATAAATCGGTGTTCCGTCATCATTATAATTATTTACGTCAATAGGATATTCATAACTGCCTGTATCAAGCCCGAATATCTTTGAAGAGAAAAGAGAAATGAATCTCTCAACACACATAAAGTTCGTGCTATCCCAAGAAGCGCCGCCTCTTATGCTTGGATCCGTGTCATCAATTGCATAAAATACCGGATTCGCAGCAATAACCGGAACTATTCTCTGCATGGTAAATGCTGCAGGGAAGCAAATGATAACTGAAAGTGCCATTGCTGCTATAATTCTAAGTATCTTTTTAGCCTGACCTGAAACTGCAACGGCCATAACCGCAATAACGCTGACTGCAATTGCAAGATAAGCTGTTCTTGACACCGTAAATATAGCGTATGCCATGATAAAGCCAAAAAGCACCATCTCTTTCCAGGCTGATTTAAACAATTCCACAACTTTTATTGTTCCAGGAAATGCAACAATTTTAATCGTCAGCATAACTGTGGCTGCCGCTGCCATAAAAGTAAGATACTCTGCAGTAACCGTAACTGTATGAAATATAAAAGCAAATCTTCCGCTCACAAAACCGGCAAAATATCTGTGGCACAAAGAAAACAGCAGTGAAATCATGAAATTAAGCATAAGTCCACCGGACAGAATCTTATACCAGTTCTTGGTTCCCTTCCAGAAATAGAGCCTTAAATATAATGCCGAGAAAGTGAGTACAAGGGATATTCCCCATACTCTGGTATTGCGAAATACTATTATTGAAGCAAAAAACAATATTAACACAGCACCAAAACGACTAAGAGAAAGCTTAAGTTTATTATCATTTTTCTTTATATCGCGAATTCTGGCATAAATCTCACTAATGAGATTTATCACCACCAGTCCTGAGAGAATACAGATGGCTATAGCAAGCTTAAGCGCGATGTTATGGAGATCATATTCTTTTTCAGTGATGGCAAGCGCATGTAATTTGTAGTAGTTAACGCCAACTATAATTGAAAGAATTACCCAGAATAAATTAATAAGGCTTAAAGCCTGCTTAACTGAAAAAGTAAGTATTATTAGCACAAGAAGACATATGATCATCCTTCTCTCTGAAATGGTATGATATATGTCATAAAGGTCATTCATATATGCGCTGGCATACCATATAGCCATAGCTATGGAAGCCATCATAAAAATATAAGTCTTTCTCTCTTTTGCTAAAACACCGTTCCAAAATGATATTCCAAAACTATATTTCACAACACGGTGATTGATTCCGTAAAAAACAATGGCTGCAGCTATCAAAAGCCCTATTTCATAAAAAACTATATCCCCAACTCTTAAGTCAAACAACCGCAAAGGAAATACCATTATCATCAGTGCTGTGAAGAAAACTGCTGCGAGCGGATTTGCAACAAATCTGCATGCTCTTTCAACTGTCGAAATGGTATTTTTCTCAGGTCTTTTCTTGTAGTATATATCTGCAACTATCAAAAATGTGATAGCAAATACCACAAATCCCATTATTGCGATAAGCGATATGCTCTTTGATACAGGCAATCTATAGGAATAAATCGCATTAAGATGCCTTGCAGGTATTTCAACATAGTTTAAGTAAAGGCTTCCAACATATCCGGAAGCATAAGGAATATCCTCATATCCCACGGTGAACTGTGAACGACAAGCCGATACTGATAAATAGTACTCTTTTCCCACTGTAGTAGTTAACTCAACAGGTACATTAACATATCCGGGAATCTCAAAGCCTGCAGTATCCACATATGTTCTAAACAGTTCCGATGCATTTTCGTCAAGAATTGAAACTGTAATATATCTTCCCTTACTCATTTCAGACACATAAAGATCGATACTGCTTAGTTTGTCATACTGAATTACAAATTTCTGAAGAAGCCTGTCATCGCTTCTAATAAGCTCAGAATTCTCTGCAGGTGCCCCACCTGTATGAAACTTACTAACGGCTGTCCAAACTCTGAATGGCCATATACTAAGAACAGCCACAAGAGTAAGAAGCAGTACTATTATCCTTATTGCTGCTAATTTATTTATTACTCTTCTCATTTATAATATTCCCAATTTTAAGCGGTAGTGTCAAATTAACTACCCGTTTTTTAGTTCTAAAACCTTGATTTATCGGGAGTTCAAAATAAAAAGAGCATTGACCTCCCTTTTTGGTATAATGTCAGCGACCAAACTCACAAAATAACCAGGAGACAATGCTCGTGAACATTATACTTTATTTACTTCAAATCATTCAACAACTCTATCAGCAAAACTGCTGGCTGATTAATTTCATCTGCAGATATATACCTCTAAAGCAGTGGGCTTTCGATGATTCTCATTCTCCCAAATATCAAAAGTTCAAAGTCGATGAACTCCCTAAGATTGTCTATTACCATCAGGATTGGAACTGGAAAGATCTCAATAACTACTATGCCCAGCGCTATGGTAAGGCCATCAAACCGATCAAGCGTCGCACTGAATGCGATATTCCAGAGGACTGTACCTGTCCTTCATGCCATGCCCCACAGCCTTATCTTTACAAGAACAATGGTAAGGCAGGACAGCTCATGTGTAAGATCTGCCAGACTGCTTTCACTCCCGGAGATAACCGCTTTGATAATCAGATGTCTCTAAAGTGCCCTCACTGCCAGCATACCCTCGTTCGTAAGAAAGACCGTAAG
>NZ_FOKR01000007.1:55583-200598 GCF_900112195.1 Butyrivibrio sp. YAB3001 | reverse complement strand
AATACAATCATGTTTGTCTTTAGCGACATCAATTCCTACATAGATCATATAGGACCTCCCTAATAATAGTATTGATACTGTTTCAGATCCACAGGGCTCCTTGCAATCGTAACCTACTTCTTGATAAACCGTCATGCGGTAACTAACTGATTAACAAATGAACAAAGAGACTGTGGTTGGAGCCTTTTAAAAACCGTCAATGCGGTAGGGTGAAATGACCAATCCACAGTATCTTAAACAGCATAGTCGAACCTATAGAAAAGGTAAAGAAAGACTATGTATATACTAATAGTAGGATGTAATTATCAAAAATATAAGAGGTCTTACGGAATCACCTACCGCTCGCAGGATTGCAGAACCGATATTGTAGAGCATAAGGCCGGTTATTCCCAGGAAATATATCTGTAAATACTGTTTGGCAAGTGGCATAACTGATTCGGGTGTTGACATAAACACCAGTAATCCGGGGGTTAAGAAAAAGCCAAATATCATAAGAGCAATGCTCATAATAAATGTGCAGATAACAGAAGTGTGGACAGCTCGTCTTAATCCGGGAACATTTTTGGCACCAAAATAATGGCTTATTACCACGCTTGAACCGGCAGAAAAGCCCATAAAAAATCCAACCAGAGTATTAATTGCAGGCGCGACACTTGTAACTGCGCCAAGTCCATCAGGCCCTACGACCTGACCTACGATAATACTGTCAATTGTGTTATATAATTGCTGAAATACATTGCCGGCAAGGAGAGGAATTGCAAAAAGGATCATTTCCTTTCTGATATTTCCACTTGTCATATCCATTGTAGAAGATTTAGCCATAATTGTATTCTTTCTAACAAAACAAGATTCTTTAAATAAAATGAAGTAAAAATTGTGGAGTTTTAGTTCCATAGTAGATTAGGAGAAAACTCCTACGATAATAAAAAGACCATCGCATTAAAATTATAAGCGATGGTCTAAAAGATTCAATATATAAAGTTTGATTTATTTATGAACAATTTATTTTTATGCAAGTGAAGCAGTGATGATAGCCATTGAATATACTTCTATCGCATTACAGCCTCGTGAAAGGTCATTGATTGGAGCATTAAGTCCAAGAAGAATAGGACCGTAAGCTTCAAAATTGCCCATTCTCTGTGCAATCTTATATCCAAGGTTACCTGCATTGATATCAGGGAAAATAAATGTGTTAGCGTGACCTGCAACCGGTGAATCGGGAGCTTTCTGCTTTGCAACACGTGGAGCGACAGCAGCGTCAAACTGAAGTTCTCCATCAATAGGTATTTCAGGATATTTAGCCTGAGCCTTCTTGGTTGCGTTCTGCATCTTGGTTACGCTATCGTCCTTCGCTGATCCCTTTGTTGAGAAAGAAAGGAATGCAACCTTAGGATTTACACCGAATCTCTGTGCACAGTTGATTGTTTCGCCACAGATTTCAACAAGTTCATCTTCATTAGGATTGATGTTGATACCGCAATCTGCCATCGCGATAACTTCGTTCTCCCCTGTTGCTGAAGGACGAACGAGGATAAAGCATGAGGAAACAATTGTGTTTTCAGGCTTTGTCTTGATGATCTGAAGAGCAGGACGAACTGTATCAGCAGTTGAATAAGTTGCTCCGCCGAGAAGGCAATCGCCAAGTCCCATTTTTACAAGCATTGTTCCAAAATAGTTTGTCTGTTTAAGAATAGGAATAGCCTTTTCAGGTGTCATTCCCTTGCTTTTTCTAAGCTCACAGAACTGCTCAACCATTTCGTCGAATCTATCATAGTTTTCAGGATCAATAATCTGAGCGCCTCTGATGTTGTATCCGGCATCTTCGGCAGATTTAATTATTTCAGTTTCATTACCTAAGAGAACTGGTTTGAGAAAATTGCCTGCAAGAAGTCTTGAAGCAGCCTCCAGAATTCTTGGGTCAGAGCCCTCCGGGAATATAATTGTTTTAGGGTTTGCTTTAAGTTTTTGTATCATATCGCCAAATCCGTACATTTAATTATCCTCCTTATATGTATCAGATGTTTAATAGAATGTAAGCGCATACATTTTAGATGCGCATTAGGGATTATAATCCTAATATATTCAAAAAAATTTGATTTGAGTCAAAAAAATCAAAAATCATAGTGAATTTTAATAGAAAAGATTGATTATTTTTTAACTATATTATATACTTTGACAATTCACTAATATTTTTTTGAAAGGATTATGATCGCATATGAATATGAACCCTATGATGTTAATGCAGCTTCAGCAGAGGCTTGGCTTGTTTCAACAGGATCACCCAAAGGTAATTCCATTTCTTCAGGCAGTTGGAAATAACGCAGTGACTGAAGGTACTGTATTTGCTGTAAAAGTAACTACTCCGGATGGAAAAGTATTGGAATCAAATATCAAGCTTACGGCAAATGATATCGAAACAATCAATATGATGAAGAATGCAAAATAATTGCATCTCCCGAAAAAAACTATAATAGGCGGCAAATGTTCCTGATCTCCATAAATAATGGACAGTAACCATTTACCGCCTATTATTATATGGAATAGGACATTTCTATTTTATAAAAAACGCTTCACATGTATTAAAAATTCTTTTCGTAATGATCTCCTACCTGCTCAAAACCGAATTTTGTAAGATAGGACTTATGATGCATATCAGGTCCTTTATAAATCAATTTCTTAATTCCTTCACATGGAAGATGATATAATAAGAATTCTCCAACTGAGAAATCTCTATATTCTGGTATACAATAATCCAGTGTTATTTCCATTTCTGAACCTTTTCTGTTTCCCAGAAATAATCCACAGGGCTTTCCGTTATGGAATACAACAAAGCGACTGTTGACACTGTTTAAGTCTATAATAATCCCGGGAAAGCATCTGATAATGTCCCCCATATATTCGTCTATAAGATATTTTAAAATGGATTCGTTTGATTCAACTTCAAGAAAATCATAATCTTTGGTTGTATTACTCATTTTTACAAGGTAATAAATGTTGATAAGCACAAGGCAGGCATTCATCACCGCAGTTGGATAAGAGTGTATGATGAGGGCATAAATTGTGAAAATAATGCTGCCAATTGAATTAACAACCCTGAGTTTAAAAACTGATACCATTAGAAAAGATATTAAAACAAGGGCAGAACCTAGATAACCAATTGCTTCTATAAGGAATTCTGTTGTAACCATGTGGACCTCTCAATCATATTGTCAGTATTTGTGAGTGACTGTAATAACGGTAAAAAATATTGCAATAAAACAATAATGGAAAGTAATAATATGTTACCAAAAATGTAAAATATAATCAAATATTTATTTATTTGCAAAAAATGCAAAATATATGTATTGAAATCGAAAAGTCTGATATTGTTGTTAAGAGTGCTGTTTGATAGAATTATTTCAACACAAACATCTAAGTGCTGATGTTTTGGGACAATATCCCAAGGAAAGAGAGGAAAGTATGAATATTCAATTAATTTCAATTTTTGCCGTTATTCTTATTCTGATAATGGTTATCGTTGCAGGGTATGTGAAAGCTCCGCCGGACAGAGCCTTTATCATTTCAGGCATGAGAAAAAATCCAAGAATACTTATTGGACGTGCAGGTATAAAGATTCCATTTTTTGAAAGAGTAGATAAACTTTATTTAGGTCAGATGACTGTTGATATCAAGACAGAGCAGTCAGTACCAACAAATGATTTTATCAATGTTAATGTAGATGCAGTTGCCAAGGTAAGAATTGGTACAAGTGCAGAAGCAATTCAGCTTGCAGCAAAGAACTTCCTTAATAAAGCACCTGAACAGATCACAGAAGATCTTCAGGATTCATTACAGGGTAATATGCGTGAGATCATTGGTACTCTGGCTCTTAAGACTATTAACACCGACAGAGACAGCTTTTCAGATCAGGTTATGGAAAAAGCATCAAGAGATATGAATAAGCTTGGTATTGAAATTCTGTCATGTAATATTCAGAATGTTACAGATGAAAATGGTCTTATAAATGATCTTGGTATGGATAACACAGCTAAGATCAAGAAAGATGCAGCTATTGCAAAGGCGCAGGCGGACAGAGACGTAGCAATTGCCAAAGCTGAAGCAGATAAAGCAGCAAATGATGCAAGGGTTCTTGCACAGACTGAGATTGCTGAAAAGAATAATGCTCTTGCGATTAAGCAGGCAGAACTTAAGAGAGAGGCAGATACAGCCAGCGCTGTTGCTGATGCAGCATATGAAATTCAACAGCAGGAACAGCAGAAATCAATTCAGACAGCTACAGTAAATGCTCAGATTGCAAAGGCTGAGCGTGAAGCAGAACTCAAACAGAAAGAAGTTCTTGTAAAACAGCAGGAACTCGCTGCAGAAATTGAAAAGAAGGCTGATGCTGAGAAGTACCAGGCTGAAAAGAAAGCTGAAGCAGAACTTGTACAGAGACAGAGAAAAGCTGAGGCTGCTAAATATGAGCAGGAGCGTGAAGCTGATGCAAGAAAAGCTCAGGCAGAAGCTCAGAAGTTCGCTGCAGAACAGGAAGCAGCAGGAATTAAGGCAAAGTATGATGCTGAAGCTGCTGGTATTGCAGCAAAAGGTCGTGCGGAAGCTGAAGCCATTAAGGCAAAAGGTCTTGCAGAAGCTGAAGCAATGGAGAAAAAGGCAGAAGCTTACAAGAAGTACAATGGCGCTGCTATGGCTGAGATGATGATCAAAGTAATGCCTCAGATTGCAGCTGAGATTGCAAAACCTCTTTCACAGATTGATAAGATCAATATCTATGAAACCGGAGAAGGCGGTGAAGGTGGAGCATCAAGGATATCTGGCAACATGCCTGTAGTAATGAAGCAGGTATTTGATACCATGAGCGAGGCAACAGGTGTTGATTTTGCTGAGATCATGAGAGCTAATACATATGATGCAAAGGTAAATAAGAACGTTAATATAACAGGCGCGGATGTGAGTGTTAAGACTGAGAAGTAATATAAAAGATATACAAAACATAATTTAAATATATTATATATCAAATATATGATATAGACTAAGCAGAGGCAGATGATTGATTTACAGTCATCTGCCTTGTTTTGTAGTAAACAAATTCGATTATTACAATAGCAAAAAATGCATAGATTTTAGCGTACTTTGGGCAAAAAAATGCGTTGATTAAGGATAGCATAAAGGTATAATTAAAATGTTGTAGATGAAAAGCTATAATTGACGCTAAAAGGTTATTTTTACTAAACGGGGAAGGAAAATTACATGACTAAGAGCGAATATTTACAAGAGATTGAAAAAGTTAACGAAGCCGGTGATTTCAAGGACAATTGGGAATCTTTGTCCAAGCATGAAACACCTGAATGGTTTAAGGCTGCAAAATTTGGAATATTCATTCATTACGGAATTTACAGCGTTCCGGGTTATGGCAATGAATGGTATTCAAGAAATATGTATAACAAGAATTGCAGGGAATTTAAGCATCATATTGAGACCTATGGTTCACAGAAAGATTTTGGCTACAAGGATTTCATTCCGATGTTCAAAGCTGAAAACTTTGATGCGCAGAGATGGATCAGCACATTTAAAAATGCCGGAGCCAGATATGTTGTGCCTGTAATGGAGCACCACGATGGTTTTGCTATGTATGACACACAGTTCAATAAGTGGAATGCAGCAAATATGGGACCTAAGAAGAATATCGCGGGACTACTCAAGGAAGAATGTGATAAACAGGGACTCACATTCTGCGGTTCATCTCATAGAGCGGAGCATTACTTTTTCATGAACCTTGGACGTGAATTTGACAGCGATGTCAACGATGAGAACTACCAGGATTTTTATGGACCGGCTGTTTTGTGTCCGGAATGGCAGGATGAAAAGTTCACGGATTCCACAGAAGATCCTCATGCAAAGGGTGCTGATAAAGAGTGGCTAGAGGACTGGATTGTAAGAACAGCTGAACTTATCGACAGATATAAGCCATCAATGCTTTATTTTGACTGGTGGATTCAGAATCACTCTTTTAAGCCATATCTTAAGAAGCTGTGCGCATATTACTATAATCGTGCAAAAGAATGGGGAAAAGAAGTAACTATATGCTACAAACATCATGCATTCCCATGGGATGTGGCAACCTATGATGTGGAAAGAGGCGCGTTGACTGAAATATCACCAAGATACTGGCAGACAGATACAGCAATCGGCAACAGATCGTGGGGATATATCAAGGATAATGAGTACAAGAGCGGACGTAAGCTCGTATGCGATCTGATAGATGCTGTGAGCAAAAATGGTAACTTCCTCTTGAATATCGGTCCTAAGCCTGACGGAACATTTACGGAGGAAGATGAAAAGGCTCTTTCAGAAATTGGCGAGTGGATGTCTGTAAATGGCGAAGGCATTTATGACACAACTTATTGGACACAGTATAAAGAAGGCGACACAGTTATCGCAAGCGGAAGCTTTGCAGATTATGAAGAAGTACCATATACAAGTTCTGATTTCAGATTCACTTATAAAAACGGAATTGTCTATGCCTTCTGGATGAAGCCTGCTTTAGAGGATGTTAAGATCAAAGCCTTCAAGAGGCTTAAGATAAGAGATATGCTGATTGACGAAGTGACACTTCTTTCAACCGGCGAAACACTTCCTTTTGAAAGAAATGAAGAAGAGATGGTAATCAAAGCATCTGAGAGCTTTAAGTCAGACATGCCTATCTGCTTTAAGATTAAAATGATGTAATAAAATGGAGAAATAGCCATGAATAGTCTTGCCTTAAAATATGCTCCAATTATATATATGGATAAAAGAGAGCCTGTAGAGATAAAAAGAATAGGATTTACAGAGTATACGAAAAATGGCTCAAAGAGCATATCTTTTAACAGGAAATTTGACTTCGAGAATATGAGAGGTGCCGTAAAAGTACTGGAGTACGCATATTATCTTGATTTTGATATTCAGCATCTGTATGACCTGGAGCATATTTGGGTATATCTTGATGTAAATGACAAAGTGGTTGGGGCTGAAGGAAGCTTTCATGGCAGATTTTTAAATGCTCTGAATAAAGAGTTTGGCAAGTTGGAAAACGAATCTAATATTGTCATGTATTCTCAGCCAGGTAAACATGCAATGGTAGCAGATCCGAAGCTAATGTACATATATACGGAGCTCTTTTCATCATGTGGGAGGCTTGCCGGAATATATGGGCTTGATGCGCCGGAGCGGTTTACTTCAGATATCCATATTTCTGATGAAGATGATAAAAAGATTGTGCAGTATATCAGAGATAATCTGAGTTTTACACCATCCATGGAGTTTGTCAGATGCCATATAGCAGATGATAAATACATGGATGGAGCACAATTGGAAAAAGAAATTCCAGGATTTATAAAGGCGCAGTTAAGTAATCTTGGAATTATGTACTAAAACGGCATCTTGAGACAAACTGGGATAGTGTACTGTCTAGCTCATATTCAATCAAATAACTTGTATCTCAATTTCATATGCTACGTCTGAAAATCTTGACAATGCCCGCATTGCCAGCGATTTATCATCCTTGCCTATGAAATGATCTACTTCGTCATTTGATTAAATATGAACAAGCCAGCACACTAGTACATCATTCAATTAATTTGAATATATTCGGAATTGTTACCAGTTGTCTATGTTAGTGTAGCAGTTTTATCTTTAATTATCTCAAATATATAGGTTGTTAAGATGGTATCAAAAGAAAGACTCATTCCAATCGAAAATGTACTTAATAAATTAAAAAGCCAGATGTTTGGAAACTGTGCTTCTATAGTAGAAGTGCTTGCTCCTGAAGGAATCAGGTGCAAAAAAGTCCCCTATGAGCACAGGCAGGAGCTTTTTGAGGATTATACTAAATGGGAAACCTTTGAACCGGGAACTACCTGGGGAGAGCCGGATGGGCATGAACTTTTTGCGTTTAAAATCTGTATTCCTGAGAAATTCTATGGAAAAGAGGTATTCTTTTTCCTGTCAACGGGAGCTGATGATATATGGAATACTGATAATCCGCAGATGCTCATTTACATAAATGGCAACAGACGAAGCGGAATGGATATGAATCATAACATAGTGAGTATCTATTCTGCAGATGATTGGGAAAAAGAAACTTCTAGGACAATAGATATTCGCATATATGCCTATTCAAATCTTTCGGAAAATGGCAATTATCTTGATATGAAGATAGCTGCGTTGGATGAAGTTGCTCAAAAAGCCTATTTTGATTTACTTGTTCCATTTGATGCTGCAAAAGCGATGCTTGGCATCGATTCAAGACAAAATGCGATAGATTTGCTCAGTGATAAAGAGTCTGTAAATGTAGATAAACCAATTGATGAAAAGAATGCAGATGTTATTTTAAAAACTCTGGAAAAGGCTTGTAATCTGATAATATGGGGAAAAGAAAGTGATGATAAAGGGAGTTGTATTGCAGACACTAAGTCTTTGAAAGCGGCATTGGATTATCTTTGGAATAATCTATATGGTACCGGTGAGAATCCTGCAATTGTTGCATGTGTCGGGCATACGCATATTGATGTTGCCTGGAAATGGCAGACGAAACAGACAAGAGAGAAAGTCATAAGAAGTTATTCTACAGTGATGGAGCTTATGAAAAGGTATCCTGAATATCTTTTTATGGCGAGTACGCCGCAGATGTACGAATATGTCAGAGAGGAAGAACCACAGCTTTTTGATGAGATCTGTTCCAAAGTGAATGAAGGCCGATTTGAGCCTGAAGGAGCAATGTGGCTTGAGGCTGACTGCAATCTTACAAGCGGAGAATCCCTGGTAAGGCAGATTTTGTATGGGAAAAAGTATTTTAAAGAAAAGTTTGGAATAGAAAGCACGATTTTGTGGCTTCCCGATGTTTTTGGATACAGCGCTGCAATGCCCCAGATACTTAACAAGAGTGGGATAAGGGCATTTGTAACTACAAAACTTGCGTGGAATGATACTAACAGACTTCCATATGACCTCTTTTACTGGGAAGGTATTGATAGAAGCAGGATTCCTGCATATATCATAACAACCTGTGATTTTCCCAAGGCTGATCAGGTCATGAACGAAGGCGGAATATTGAATTATACCTACAACGGAAGACAGGATGCCAGTCAGATAATGGGAACCTGGCGCGCCTTTAGAGAAAAAGAGATAACAGATGAAGTATTATCCTGCTATGGCTTTGGAGATGGGGGCGGCGGTCCTACCTGGGAAATGCTTGAGATGGACAGGCGCCTTAGGGCTGGAATTCCGGGTGTGCCAAAGACTGTACAGAAGACGGTTACAGAGTTTTTTGGCGGACTTCTTGAAAAACTTGAGAAAAATGAAAAAGTTCCTACATGGAGCGATGAGCTTTATCTTGAATTTCACCGTGGTACATATACATCCATGGGTAAAAATAAAAGATATAACAGAAAACTTGAGTATCTTTTAAAAGAAGCAGAAATCCTATGTGTATATAAAAAGCTTACGGATGGTTCAGCCTATCCAAAAGAAAACCTTATGAACGCATGGAAAGTGCTTATGCTCAATCAGTTCCATGATATTTTGCCGGGATCTTCTATTGAGGAAGTGTACAAGGATTCCTGGGAAGAATATGAGGCTGCAATTTCCGAAGTAAAGGAAATCATAAGTAAGAGCCTGGTTCAGAAAGGTGATATTTTAGAGAAAAAAGATCCTGTAACTACAGGATATTATGATACTGAAATATGTAAGGACAGCGTGGAATGTACAAATATCGCTGATGAAGTAATGCTTTGCTGCGAAAAAGGCAAGAATGACTTCCCAGCAGTGTTTTTTACAGATTATTACAGCATTTCAATTGATGAAAACGGCCAGATCGTAAGTCTTTATGACATAGAAAATAAGAGAGAATTAAGGGATAAATCTGGTACTGCACTAAATCATCTGATTGCCTTTGAGGATAAGCCAAGGGAGTATGACTGCTGGAACATAGACGCTGATTTTGTGAATGTTTACTGGGATATTACCAAGGCGCAGGGCATAGAAGCTAAGTTTTATTGTTCGTCAAAAGAGAATTCGCCGGATTTAGGGAAAACGATAAGTGCTGATGTCAAGGGTGAGAGGAAATTCGTTGCAGACAACGGTCGGATTGAAATCTGCATCGAGCGACGGTTCAGAAAATCAACCATTTGGCAGACTATCATTTTGTATGCAAAATCCAGGCGGATTGATTTTAAGACGAAGGTCGACTGGCATGAGCATCAGATTTTGTTAAAAGCAGCATTCCCTGTTGATATCGAGGCATCTGAAATTAGCTGTGAGGTCCAGTTTGGCAGCATAAAAAGAAAGCTTAAAAAGGACAATAGCTGGGATAAGGCAAAGTTTGAATGCTGTGCTCATAAATGGATAGATATCACATCCGATGATGGTGATTATGGTGTTGCTATCCTTAATGACTGCAAATATGGTTATGACGCAAAAGAAAAGCTGATGAGGCTTACCCTTATAAAATCGGGGATTTTTCCTAATCCCAATGCGGATCAGGGCATACATGAGTTTACTTATTCATTATTACCACATAAAGGAAACCATATTGCAGGAAAAGTTATAGAGGAAGCGCGAAAACTTAACGAAAACAACCATTATTGGGCGCCTCAGCTTCTTTTGAACCGATTCAAAACGAATTCTTCAGAAAAGGCAATTGATACTATTACAAAAGAACTGATCGACATTGAAAGAGATGGCATTTTTGTCGAGGCTATAAAGCTTTCAGAAAACTCAGAAGATATTATTATAAGGCTTTATGAGGGATACGGAAGAGATGTGGCTGTAAAAGTAAAGCTGTTTCAGAATATGGATATTCTACTGGAGAGTGTCGTAGAATGTAACCTTATGGAAGAGGCAATTGAGGACGACAGCCTGATAAACACTGATGAAAATGCAGCGAAAGAGCTTAGCATGACCTTTAAACCGTTTGAAATTAAGACATTAAAAATCAGGACGCAAAAAATGCAATCTTTTTAAAGATTTGCTATAAAAAGTGCGTAGATAATGCACGACTAAAAAAATAAAATGTATGATATAGGATTATGATTTGCTGGTCAAAATATAAATCCTATATCATACATTTTTTTGTTCACAATTGGGAATACCCTCCGGTGAAAGGTGGCAGAGAGCATGAGTAAAGAAAGCAAATTTTTGAGCATAGCAATCGGACTTTTACAAGGACTTAACAAGGATGAAAGCAGAGAGGACAAGATTGTTGAGTCAATGGATGCGGACAAAATGTGCAAATATATAGAGTATGTAAATGAGCATTTTGCCTGCAGTGAAAATAGGAGAACGAATGAAGTAGACTATGCCGGAAAAAATGACAGAAACAGATTTCACAGAAATGGCCTGGTGCCAAACGGCGCGCCACTGGGAAATTTATTCGTAGAAACCAGGTGCCGCGGAAAGGGAACTCCAGCTCAGGTGAAGCTTTTTAAGCTACTCGAGAATGAAGATTTTGATTCTTTTAACAGGGTAAACGGAAAAATAACCATGATCCGTGATATTACGGGTTTTGATGGTTGTCTTTCACGAAAGCTTCCTGTGGGGCGTTATGTGATAGAGGTGTCCAAGGGCAGCGAATATGAAATAATAACCGACAATTTAACTATTGCTGCAGATGAATATACGAAAAAAGAATATGAGCTTAACAGGTTTGTGAATTTGGAGGGCGAAGGCTGGATGGCAGGAGAACTGCATCATCACAGCATATATTCCAGTCCTGTTTTTGGAGGAGACGATGATGTGGTGGAGACTCCTGAGCAGATAGCAAATTCGATGATGGCGATGGGGCTTGCCTACGGGGCATTATCAGATCATCATAATGTGCTCAATCATGCCGCATGGAAAGCAAATCGCCGCAATGACTTTGTGCCTATTGTTTCAAAGGAAATATCCACATCTAATGGCCATGTAATGGCTATGGGAGTTGCCAAAGATGTGATTTACGCGATTCCGGAGGACAAGGACAGGACAGATGAATATCTTCGCAACGAATTTGTGAGGATTACTGATGAAATCAAGGAAAACGGAGGTCTGGCGCAGATAAATCATCCAAGAGACCTTCAAAGATCAATCTCTTGGAATCCTGATTTTTACGATATGCTGGATATATTTGAGACCATGGAAATATGGAATGGCTCCAATCCTATGATGAGTGGAAGCACCAATGATGCGGCAAGACTTTTATGGATCTCACTACTTAAAAAAGGACTGTTTTTGCCGGCAACCACAGGAAGTGATACGCATAATATCTGCGCAGATGATTATCACGTGCTCTTTGATGAAATCATGGAAACGCTTGATGCGATTGATAAAAATGTTGATGAACTTAACAGTAAATATGCGGATGAAACCCATGTAATGTTGGAGATAGGTTCAAAACTGCTTCCGATACTGGAAAAATGGGCTGAAACCAGTCTTACAAGTGGATGCGTAAGGACATATGTGCATTTTGATTCTTCAGAAGAAAGAGATATTACACATTCGCAGGAATATATCCTTGATCTTTTGAGGAATGGAAACAGTTTCCTTACAAATGGACCTATTCTCATTCCTAAGGTGAATGGGAAGCTCCCCGGTGAAACTGTGAAAGTAAAGGCAGCGGACAGCAAGCTGACCATAGATATCAGACTTTTGTCCAACAGAAGGCTCAGCAAGCTTAAAATCTGCACAGAAAACGGAGTGAGAAAAGAAATTCCGCTTAAAGGGCAAAAAACTGGCGGATTTTTCGACTATAGCATGAATCTGACAGAGGCAGCATTAGACGATAATTATATGTATTTTACCGCTGAACTTGATTGTACAAACATGGTGATAACAAATCCGGTGCTCATAAGGAGAAATTGAGTTAATGTTCAGGCATAAAATGCGCACTGTGCTGCGCATTTATTGAAAAAAGATTTATGATATTACGTTCCAATTACTGCAGACTGTCGGTATTCTCTCGGCGAAGTGCCTGTAAGTTTGTTAAAAACACGGTTGAACTGAGAGAAGGATGAAAAACCGCAGTCTGAAGCAATTGCAGATATCTTTTCATTGCTGGAAACCAGTTTGTACTGAGCATTCTTTATTCTTGTGAGCTGTATGTAGTTAGACAGATTAAAACCGGTGATCTGCTTGAATTCTCTGGAAAGGTAACTGGAACTTATAAAGAACTGTTCAGAGAGAGAATCCAAAGAGATATCCTCATTGTAGTGGTTGTGTATATAGGAGGATATTTCATACATTTTTTGCTCAATTGAATTATAAGTCTGCTCGTTTTTATAAAGATTTTTATCTTTTAACTCATAAAAAGTATAGAGAAGTTCCTGAAATTTGGTATGAATATAGAATTCATCAGCAGGATTTCCATAATACTTGTGTTCTTTTGAAAAAATAAAAAGGTTGTTGAGGATATCAAATATTCTTTTTTGATCCTGAAAATCAAATCTGAAAATAGGGACATCTTGAAAAAATGGTTCAAGAATTGCCTTGTAAGCGCTCTCTGTCTCAGGTTTATCCAAAGGATACATAAAGTCAATGATTATTCGTTTACTGGGTTCGCCCTTGTAATATACGGATTTGTGCATGACTGAAGGCGCCAGCAAGACTATATCTCCCATTCGGATGTTATAGGGAACACCCTCTATCAGGTGAGAAGCATTGGGCGCAAGCAAAACCAGCATTTCATAGTATGGGTGCAAATGCTGGAATTCCATGTTCACGGAAGCATCCCTTTTATCATAGTCAATGTAGTAATAAATGTTATTAGGGATGTTGTTGATGATTATATAATGGTTGTCTTCGTAGTAAATATTATCATTTATTAGCATGAAATTAGTATATATGAAATAGAAAGAGGTAGCAAATGAAAGTAGAAAGAAATGAGATCATGTCTGTTTTGGAGGTTCTGGCAGAAAGCTTTCAGAAATTTCTTTTTGAAGATGACGAAATATTTCTGGAAAATATGAAGACCAAGAACCTGGCAGGAGATGATGTATCAAGATATCAGCATTGGGAGTGGACTCAGGGAGTCGGGCTTTATGGGCTTTTTCAACTGGCTGACGAGCTTGGCGATGAGAAATATATTAGTTTTCTTAAAGATTTTTATGACAAGGAAATATCTCTTGGACTTCCGGCTAAGAATATCAATACCTGCGCACCAATGCTGACTTTGGCATTTCTTTTGAAGGATAAAGAAAACCCTGTGTACAAGAAAACGTGTCATGAGTGGGCAGAAGCTATAATGCACGATTTTGCAAGAACTCAGGAAGGCGGACTTCAGCATAGAACCTCAGATAGCGAAAATACTGAGGAATTATGGGATGATACGCTGTTTATGACAGTTAT
Organism: Butyrivibrio sp. YAB3001; assembly: GCF_900112195.1. GTDB lineage: Bacteria > Bacillota > Clostridia > Lachnospirales > Lachnospiraceae > Butyrivibrio. Next base: position 186,243 of record NZ_FOKR01000007.1, on the reverse strand, counting down.
GTTCCTGGCTATGATGGGTGAGATTGAAAATAATGAAGAATACAAGGAAGAAGCAAGATATCAGTTCCTGCTGCATATAAAGTATCTTGTGGACCACAAGACAGGACTTTTATATCACGGATGGACTTTCCTTGATAAGAATAATTTCGCTGAGGCTCTTTGGGGGAGAGGCAACTGCTGGTTTACCATGGCCGTTCCTGAATATCTTGCTATTGCGGATGTAAAGGGAGCTGACAGGAGATTTCTGACAGAAGCGCTTGTTCAGCAGGTAAAAGCACTTGAAAAGTATCAGGATGAAGGCGGAATGTGGCACACACTGGTTGATGATCCAACGTCCTATCTGGAAGCAAGCGCAACCTGTGGATTTGCTTATGGAATATTGAAAGCGGTGCGACTTGGTCTCATTGACAAAAAATATCAAGTGGTTGGATTAAAGGCTCTGAAGCCGATATTAGAGCTTATAGATAAGGATGGCACAGTCAATCAGGTTTCATATGGCACTCCTATGGGTAGAGAGACCAAAGATTTCTATAAAGGAATTGAAATTAAACCAATGCCTTACGGACAGGCACTTGCGATGCTGTTTTTATTAGAAGTATTGAAGGCAAACGCATAAATTAGAAACGGTGAATGAAACATGTATCGAATAGGTATAGATGTAGGTGGAACAAATATAGCCATTGGGCTTGTGGATGAGGACTACAAGATTACAGAAAAAATCGTAATTAAGACATCCGAGGCAAAAGAGCCTGAACTAATGATAAAAGAAATTGCAGGCGCAGTATGCGAGATCATAAAAAAAGCAGGCGCCAGCGAAGAAGATATTGAGGCAATAGGAGTTGGCGTTCCCGGGACTGCGGAGCTTGATACGGGAAAGATAATGTATGCCAATAATCTTGGCTTTGAGGATGTGCCTTTTTTACCTGAGCTTAAGAAGGCGCTGGGAACAAAACTTGGGGAAAAGACATTTTTTGACAATGATGCAAATGCTGCCGCTATTGGTGAATACATTACCGGCGGTTATGATGCGCCTAATTTTATGATGGTTACGTTGGGAACCGGCGTCGGTGGCGGAATCATAATCAATGGAAAATTAATACGAGGCTGCAATTTTGCTGCTGCGGAATTTGGCTTTATGTCCATAAATATTGAGGACAAAGACAGCATCTGCGGAAGAAAAGGCGGCTTTGAAGATTATGCCTCTGCAAGTGCGCTGATAAGACAGGCAAGACAAGAAATGATCACTGAAGAAGGCAAGAAATCAGCACTTTGGGATGATATTGAGGATGTTGAAGACCTTGACGGAGAAAGATTTTTTGCTGCAGTGAGAAAAAAAGATGAAACGGCGCAGAAAGTGCTTAACAGATATTCGGATTATCTTGCCGAGGGACTTACAAACCTTATCAATATCCTGCAACCGGACGTGCTGGTTCTTAGCGGTGGAATAACAAGGGCTGCAGATCTTTTTATAGACAGAGTCAGAAAAAAAGTGCTTAGCGACGTTTATTCCAGAACAAGCAGGATAAATACCAAGATAACCATCGCAAGAGGCATAGCAGATGCCGGAGATGTGGGAATTATCGGCGCTGCGCTTATAGATAAAATGTAGGACGAGGAAAAAATATTATGGAAAAACATTATGAATTTATATTGAAGGACACTGAAGAACTTGTATATGAATCCATGTGCAGACAGATCATGGATGAGAAAAATGAGAATGTGGGATCTTTTCTGGATAACGATCATATTCTGGATGCTAAATATACAATCTATCGTACTGCTTCAATGATTTCTTTATATTGCAATGAGGATAGCAAACTTTACAGAGATGAGGATCTTTATAAGAGAATCATGCTGGGGCTTGGATGTGCGAAGAAAATGCAGCTGGAAAGCGGTTTATATGACTATGTTACCTGTAATTTCAGCTCTGCGCCCGATACGGCTTTTTGTATCAAAAAGCTTATGCCAACTTTCTTTTTCCTAAGAGATATCAGAGGCAAAAAGAGGACTGATAAGGAAGAAAAAATATTCAATATTATCAACGAAATCATTGAAAAAGCTGCTAAAGGAATAATAACAGGTGGTTTTCATACGCCAAATCACAGATGGGCAATCGCGTCAACTTTGATGGAGTGCTATAAGATTTACGGAGATGAGAAAATGGCTGCCTGCGCGAAAAGGTACCTTGCTGAAGGCATAGACTGCAATGAAGACGGTGAATATACTGAAAAATCTGCGGGAAATTATAACCGGGTAAATAATGATGCGATGATCACTCTTTCTGAGGCAACCGGGGATACATCATACGAGGAGCATGTTATCAGAAATCTTAAAATGATGCTTCATTACTGGGAGCCTGACGGTTCAGTGTTTACTGCCAATTCAACCCGTTTTGACAAGGACAGGCTCATGTATCCGACAGATTATTATACGGAATATATGCTTATGGCGCAGCGTCACGGAATCATGGAATTTTATGAGATGTGCAACACAATCATAGATATCTGCCAGAAAAAGAACCTTCATGGCCCGGATTGTCTTATCTATTTTATGTGGTATCCCGAGTGGAAAAATATAGAGCATGATGGATTATACAAAAATCCCGATTACCATGTCTTTTACCAAAACTCAGGTATTTCAAGGAATAAGACAGGAAGATATACCTATACTGTCATGAATGGAAAGTCTAATTTCCTGTATTTTCACAATGGTTCGATAAAACTTGAGATGAAGGTTGCAGGAAGCTTTTGCGAGCACAGGGCATTTAAGGGAGAGACCATGGAAGAAACACCGGATGGCCTCCATTTACACCAGACCATGCATGGATGGTATTACCTGCCATGGAGCGAAGAAAAGATGCCCGCAACAAGCGACTGGTGGCAGATGGATAATGCTGCAAGGGATAAAAAGATGGGACCTGACATGGATATAGATGTCTGGGTTTCTGAAAGTCCGGAAAAAGACGGTATTGATGTCAGGGTTAAGACAAGTGGTGTCGAGGGCGCACCGTGGAGAATCGAAATGTCTGTAACCGGCGCTGACTTCATGGAAAATGGTCACATGGCAACGTCTCTTAGGGGGAATGAGACTATCATAGCTAAAGATGATTATGTTTCACTATCCAATAATAAGGATACTTTGATCGTAGGTCCGGGCTTTGGAACTCACAGATTTATGGAGGGAAAAGAGGATTCAGAGCTTACAAATGCAGGTTCATCAACAGTTTATTTTACTGATTATACAGGTTTTGACCATACGATTTCTATCAGAAACATGAGAAGTCAGGTATAAGGAAAATTGTTCAGGGGTTTGGTGATTATGGCAAATGAGTTTATTGTACCCGGCAGGATTATTACCGGGAGCAGAAGCTTAAAAGAACTTAATAATTGCATAGATGATATTGGGAAAAAAGCGCTTATTGTGTGCGACCAGATTGCCGTAAGGCTTGGGAAAGTAAAAATTATTGGGGACATTCTTTCTTCTAAAAAGATAAAATTTGCAATCTTTGATAATTTTCTTGAAGAACCTACAGATTTGATGGTTGAAGAGGCTTTTTCCATATATAAAAAGGAAAAATGCGATTTTTTTATAGGTATTGGCGGTGGAAGCGCGCTGGACATTATGAAAGCGGTAGCAGTTATGGACGCCATTGGCGGGAAGTTATCTGATCAAAGGGGAAAAGAAATCTCTGGGATAAATGCGAAGATGATAGCAATTCCCACAACAGCAGGGACAGGTTCAGAAGCATCGCAGTATGCAATAATAACCGACACTGCTTCAGGTGTTAAGGCGCTTTTTAAGGGAAAAGAACTGATGCCGGACATTGTAATAATTGATCCTGATCTTACGGAAACGCTATCACCCAAAATGACAGCGTCAACAGGTATCAGTGCTCTTGCACATGCGATAGAGGCATATACTTCCCAAAAGGCGCAGCCATTGACAGATACGTTGGCTTTATCGGCGATAAAGCGAATTTATAACTATCTGCCGCTTGCGTATCGCGACAGTGGCAATGATGTTGCAAGGCGTGAATTGTCTATAGCGGCGCTCGAAGCAGGGATGGCATTTAACAATTCAAGCGCAACGTTGGTTCACGCTATGACTTGTGCAATTGGCGCGCGTTTTCATGTTCCCTATGGGATTGCAAATGCAATGATCCTTAGTGGCTGCCTTGAGTATGCCAAGGAGGGCGCAAGGAGCAGATTTGCAGAAATGGCGAGGGTTATAGGCGCGGCTATAGATAATGATTCCGAGGACAGGGCGGCAGAGTTCTTTTTACTTGAGATAAAAAAAATATGCGATATTTGTCATATGCCAACATTTAAAGGTTATGGGATTTCGAGAGAAGCTTTTTTTGCGCAGATAGATAAAATGACAAAAGATGCAATGGAAAGCGGATGTGCTTCAAATACCAGAAGAGAGGTAGATGAAGAGGTTTTGAAGGATTTATACAGGAAAATATATGCCTGAAAGACTTAAATGACAAAAAATGCAATCTTTTTATCAAAATAGCAAAAAAATAAGCTATTTAGAGGATAAAAGGTCTGATAGAATATTTCTATCGTAAGGTATAGCGAAATGCAAAAAGGAGGAATTATGAGAAAGAAATTGAATTCAAAAGCAGTTTCATTAGCTCTGGCAGCTGCTACTTCAATGTCAGTGCTTGCAGGCTGTGGCGGAGCAGCTACACCAAGCCAGACAACAGATTCTGCCGAGACTACAGAAACTCAGGAAACAACTACTGAAAAGGAAACTACTACAGATATTGCTTCTTCAACTGAAGAGGTCAAGGTAGAAGGTTTTGCAGAAGCTCCTATGCTTGCAGATCAGGTTGCAGCAGGAAAACTTCCTTCAGTAGATGAGAGAATTCCAAATTCTGATAATGTATTTGTTGAAACAGTAGATGCCACAGGCGGAAAGCTTGAGATTGGCAACTATGGTGGGGTTATCAATCTTGGCGGCGCAGGCGGAAGCTGGGGACTTTCAAGACCAAGTTTGGAGTCAATTATCCGTTACAATACAGATGGTTCATATTATCCAAACGTAATCAAGTCATTTGAACATAATGATGATTACACAGTCTGGACCTTCAAACTCAGAGAAGGTATGAAGTGGTCAGACGGAGAACCATTCACAGCTGATGACATTACATTCTGGTATTACATGTGCCACCTTACAAACTTTGACAGCAAAAAGAGCTGGGTAGCACTTAAGGAAGACGTAAACGGCGAAGATGCATGGGCAACTCTTAAGAAAGTTGACGATTACACAGTAACATGGACATTCGTTAATCCTAAGTATCCGGCAGATTTCATTGAAAATGGTGATTTTAAGTGGTGTTGGGCGCCTGCTCATTATTTAAGTGATCTTATTCCGGATTCAGAAGATTATCCATATGTAGAGAATGAATACTGGCAGAGCACAGGTCTTTCTGAGGAAGATGTTCTTGCAAATGCTCAGAAGAAGAACATTGACGCAGCAACTGTTAAGGACCTTGGAAAAGCAGTATCATACAACTTCTGGAATGTATCAGGAGTTCCTACACTTAACTCTTTCGTACTTTCAACAGTACCCGGAAACAGCTCCAAGGATGACACACTTTGCATCATGGACCGTAACCCATACTTCTGGAAAGTCGATGCAGCAGGGAATCAGCTCCCATATGTTGATGCGCTTCATTTCAATCAGACATCTGAGGATGGACAGGATCTTCTTATGTTCCGTTCAGGCGAGATTGATATCATAACAATTGCTATGAAAGACATCGCTGCTACATTGTCAGATCTTGGCGATGCTGCAGAACTTCGTGAATGGGGAACAACAGGCTGGGGTAGCTACCAGATCACATTCAACTATACAAATACTGACAAGAATTATGCAGATCTTTTTGCAAATAAGGATTTCCGTGAGGCAATGTCAATCTGTGTAGACAGAAAACAGGTTTCAGAGCTTCTTACAGACGGATTCCTTGAGCCGGGACAGTGCGGACCACAGGAAGGAAACGTTGGTTACGATGCTGAGTGGCAGAGCAAGTGGACAGAGTACGATGTTGAAAAGGCAAAGAGCCTTCTTGAAGGTTGCGGACTTGAAATGGGAGCAGATGGTTTCTATCATTTCGCAGATGGTTCAGATCTCATGCTTACATTCCTTGCTTATGACGGAACAGCTGATGAATCATATCCTGTTTTTGAACAGTATTATAAGGCAGTTGGCATCAATTGCGCGCTTAAGAACCTTGAAGTATCAGCTTTTGATGAGACAATCGATAACAATGACTGGGTTGCAGTAATGGGGCCTCACACAGAAATCGGCGGAGCATCACTTAAGGACAGAGCAGCTCCATTCGTACCTATCGCACAGGCTGCTGAGTGGTATGGAGAATATGGTACATTCTACGCAACTAAGGGCGCTCAGGGTGTTGAGCCTACAGGCGATATGGCTAAGCTGGTTGAACTGTATGACAAGTGGCGTCTGACATCCGATGACGGAGAGAGAGAAGAATATCAGGCTGAGATTTATAAGATTCATAAAGAAAATCTCTGGTCCATCGCATATCTTAAGTCAGAGGGCTTCTATGAACTTATCAATTCAAAGGTTAAGAACTATGCGGACAACCTTGTAACAGCAGACTGCTATCAGTATGCTAACATGACTCACTATGAGGTTCTTTTCAAGGCTGAATAAGGTATTAAATCTTTAGTATTTAAGATTATTTATTTACGGAGACGTGTGGGGGTTTCCACGTCTCCGTTTTTTCGTATAAAAAGGGAAAGGGTTACATAAATATGGAGGAAAAAATGAGCAAAAACAGCTTTGCGGATGGACTAAGAGAGTTCTTTAGAAAAGATCTGGTTCAGTACATAGTAAAACGTCTTTTGATGTTCATTCCCACATTGCTTTTAATTTCAATACTTGTTTTCTTCGTTATACAGCTTCCTCCCGGAGACTATGTTTCCGCTCATATTGCGGCACTGGCAACCGAAGGAGAACTTGTAGATGCGGATTATGCAGCATCAATGCGTGCAGATTATGGACTTGATCTCCCTATCTGGCAACAGTATGTCAAATGGGTTAAGGATATCATCTGGACTCCTACGGATTCTGCTTATTACAGACTTTATCATTCACATCACAACTGGAAATATTCTTTTGCCTATGGGCGTGATGTATGGAGCGTTGTTAATGACAGGCTCGGACTTACAATTGGCGTAACAGCGATAATCATGTTATTCCAATATCTTGTATCAATACCTATTGCAGTATATGCAAGTACCCATCAGTATTCTGTTGGAGATTATATCTCTGCGATAATTGGTTTCCTTGGTACAGCGATTCCAAACTTTATTCTGGCAATTGTGCTGATGTATCTCTCATACAAATGGACCGGCAATGCCAACGTAGGTCTTTTTACTCAGGAGATGCTAAAAAACGGCATTCATTTATACAATTTTGGTGATTTCTTAAAGAGAATGATTATTCCTATCATAGTTATAGGAACCAGTGGTACATGTGGAATCATTCGTTCAGTAAGAGCACAGATGCTCGATGAAGTTGCCCAGCAGTACACTCTTACAGCGAGAGCTAAGGGCGTTTCTGAGGGAAAGATCATTATGAAGTATTGCTTCAGAGCAGCTATAAACCCTACAGTATCCGGACTTGGCGGAGTCCTTTCAAGTCTTTTCTCCGGATCAACTGTTACAGCGCTTGTTTTAAATATGCAGATCCAGGGACCTGTGCTTTATAAAGCCCTTCAGTCTCAGGACATGTATCTTGCAGGCGCAATCGTTATGATTCAGGCAGTGCTTGTTGTAATCGGAGTTCTTTTATCTGATATAGCGCTTGCATTCCTTGATCCAAGAATTCGTTACTCAGGAGGTGGCAGATAATGGCTAAAAAGAAAACTAAAGAAGATTATTATCTTGCCTCTCAGTGGACACTGATGGCCAGAAAGCTAAAGAAGCACAAGCTTGCGCAGCTTTCATTTATTATTCTTGCTGTACTTTATATTTCAGCTTTATTTGCAGATTTCCTTGCTCCATACGGACTTGACGAGTTTGATGGACTTTATCGTAATTCAGCACCAACACAGATCTACACAATATATGAAGATCAGCATGTTGGACCTCATGTCTATAAGCTTGCCAAAACTATTGATAAAAAGACCTTTGAAGTTAAGCTTGAGCCTGATCTTTCTGAATACTATAAGATTGAGTGGTTTGTACATGGAACAGAGTATAAGATATTAGGGCTGGTGCCATGTGATCTGCATCTGTTTGGTGTAGGAACAGGTTCTAAAGGCGGTACAGGGGCAAAGATATTCTTGTTTGGCGCAGATTCTCTTGGAAGAGATATCTTTTCCAGAGTGCTTCTAGGAGCGAGAATTTCCCTCTCTATACCGTTTGCAAGCGCGATAATCAGCTTCTTCCTGGGAGTAGCAATTGGATCAATATCCGGTTACTTCGGAGGAGTGCTTGACATTGTTATTCAGCGTATCATCGAGGTTATCGGCGCTGTTCCGCAGATTCCTCTCTGGATGGCTCTTTCAGCAGCAATTCCGGCAGGAATCTCAACAGTAAAGATGTACTTTTACATGACAATTATTCTGTCGTTCATCAACTGGACCGGAATGGCTCGTATAGTAAGAGGTAAGTTCCTTTCACTTAAAAATGAAGATTACGTAATGGCAGCAAGACTTGCCGGTGTTTCTACATGGAAGATCATCTGGAAGCATCTTGTTCCCGGATTTATGAGTTACCTGATTGTATCTCTTACACTGGGAATTCCGGGATCTATCGTTGGTGAGACATCAATGTCATATCTTGGACTTGGTATTAAGTCACCTGCAACCAGTTGGGGAGTTCTTTTACAGGAAGCAAGTTCTGTTACTGATGTGGCTTTGAATCCTCATAAGCTGATACCGATCATTTTTGTAACAATTACAGTACTTGCGTTTAACTTCCTTGGCGATGGTATGCGTGATGCAGCAGATCCTTACAAGTGATTAGGAGTGTTATTACATAATCAGGAGATTACCATGGAAAAAGATAATATTATTGAAGTAAAAGACCTTCATGTGGATATAAAGATGATGGAGGGAACTCTTACACCTGTAAGAGGCGTTAATTTTGAGATAAAAAAAGGCGAAACTCTTGGACTTGTTGGAGAATCCGGCTGCGGAAAATCTATTACCTGTAAGTCAATTCTTGCCATCAATGATAAGAAGTGCATTCCTCACGGAGAGATTCTTTTTAGAAATGAAGATGGCACTGAAGTAGACCTTCTTAAGATGGATCCTAAGGGAAAAGAAATACGAAATATCCGCGGTAAGCAGATATCAATGATATTCCAGGAGCCGATGGTTGCGTTTTCGCCCATGTATACAATCGGAAATCAGATCAATGAAGCTACACTTTTGCATATAACAAAAGACAAGAAGAAAGCTAAAGAGATTTCTCTTGAAGTTATGAGAAAAGTAGGTATTGCTAACGTTGAGAAGAGATACAATCAGTATCCTCATGAGTTTTCAGGCGGTATGCTTCAGAGAGCGCTGATTGCAATGGCGCTTGTCTGCAATCCTAAGTTGCTTATTGCGGATGAGCCAACTACAGCTCTTGACGTTACAATTCAGGCTCAGATCCTTGAGCTTATGAAAGAGCTTCAAAAAGAGTTTAATATGGCAATTCTTTTTATTACACATGACCTTGGTGTAGTAGCCAAAATGTGCGACAGAGTTGCTGTTATGTATCTTGGAAAAGTTGTTGAGACAGGTGATTCCAAGACAATTTATTCCAATCCTCAGCATCCTTATACCCGTGGACTTATGGGTTCTGTTCATAAGATTGGAGGCAAGAAGGATGAAAGACTGTTTTCAATCGAAGGAACAGTTCCGCTTGCAATGAATCTTCCTGAGCAGTGCGGATTCTATGACAGATGTGATTGCAGAATTGAGGGACTTTGCGATAAGGCTGAACCGGAGCTTGTAGAGATTGAACCCGGCCATAAGATAGCATGCTTTAACTGCAATAATCCGGCATGTCTTGCACACAGGAAAGAAGCTGAAGCCAGGATAAAAGAAAGAGAAGCAAAGGCAGGAACAGAAGAGGAAGGAGGAAAAAAGCGTGGAAAAAGATAATATTCTTGAAGTAAAAAATGTGCATAAGCGATTTACCTCCAAAAATGTGACAGTAAAGGCAGTTACAGATGTTTCTTTTGATGCCAGAAAAGGTGAGACTATAGGTATTGTAGGAGAGTCAGGATGTGGTAAGACCACTCTTGGACGCTGCATTGTCAGGGCATATGAAGCCTCTGAAGGGTCTGTTTTTTATCGAACAGAGGCAGGCGAGGAGGTTGACTTCCTCAAGATAGATAAAAAGAAGATGAAGGAGATCCGCAAGGAAATTCAGATGATCTTCCAGGATCCATATTCATCGCTTGACCCAAGAATGACTGTTCTTGACATCATCAAGGAGCCATTAAAGGCAAATTATCCAAAGATGCCTAAGGCTGAGATGGACCAGAAGGCAAAAGATATGGCTGAGAAGGTAGGACTTAATCCGGCTTATCTTATGCGCTATCCTCATGCTTTTTCCGGTGGTCAGAGACAGAGAATCGGAATTGCCAGAGCGCTTATTCTTCATCCGAATATCATTGTGTGTGACGAGGCAGTTTCTGCGCTGGATGTTTCTATTCAGGCTCAGGTCATCAATCTGTTAAAAGACCTTCAGAAGGAAATGAAGCTTACTTACATATTCATTTCTCACGATCTTTCTGTTGTTGAGCATATTTCTGACAGAGTTGGTGTTATGTACCTTGGAAAGATGGTTGAATATGGAACTACTGAGGAAATTTTTTCTCATCCAAAGCACCCATATACAGAGGCTCTTTTATCAGCAGTTCCTGTGGCTGATCCGAACTATCAGCAGGAAAGAATTCCTCTTAAGGGCGAGATTCCTAACCCTGCTAATCCACCAAGTGGATGCTTTTTCCATACAAGATGTAAGTATTGTACAGAAAAATGTAAAGAGATTACACCTGAATACAAGGAATACGGCCAGGGACATTTTGCAGCCTGCATACACGCTGATGAGCTTGAACTTCGCGGATTTGATATGGCAAAATGATAAATTAATAAATGCAGACATAGTATAGGCGTAAATGGCGTAAAAAGCTGTTTGCGCTTATTTACTATCGTGAATAATTATAAGGGGCATAAAATGAACATATACAAAGCAAGTGATTATGAGGATATGGGGCGCATAGCTGCAAAGATAATTGCAGCTGAAGTTGTCCTAAAGCCTGATTGTGTGCTTGGACTTGCGACGGGATCATCGCCTGTAAGTACATATGAGCATCTAATCAAGTGGTATGAAGAAGGTTATCTGGATTTTTCAAAGGTTAAGACCGTGAATCTGGATGAGTATGTGGGGCTTTCCGAAGATAATGATCAGAGCTATCACTATTTTATGGATACATGTCTTTTTTCCAGAATCAATATTGATAAAAACAATACATATATACCTGATGGTGTCTGCAAAGATGCTGAGGCTGAGTGCGATGATTATGAGAAAAAAATAGAAAATCTGGGAGGAATCGACATACAGGTTCTGGGAATTGGCCAAAATGGCCATATAGGCTTTAATGAGCCCGGTAAAAGCTTTGTTAAGCGTACACATGTGGTTGAACTTACTAAGAGCACGATAGAGGCAAATAAGAGGTTTTTTGAGGATGTCTCTATGGTGCCAACAAGCGCCATAACGATGGGAATCGGAACAATCATGAAAGCCCGAAAAATAATAATGCTTGTAAACGGTGAAGGAAAGGCGGATATTCTTGCAAGAGCATTTAAGGGGGATATCACGCCTGAAGTTCCCGCATCTATCTTACAGCTTCATCCCGATGTCACAATTGTGGCAGATGAGGCTGCATTATCAAGAATGAATGAGATATAAAATGAAAGCGCATGTAATAGTGCGCTTTTATGCTATCCGGAAACTGCAAAAACAATTATATTTTCGATGTAAAGAACGGTTGTTAAATGTTTTTGCGTAATATATCATTAGATTAAATGAAAACCAATCAGGAGGGCATATGATATACGTAAATCAGGCAGGCTATTCGAAAGAAGGAACTAAGCGGGCGACAATTGCAGGTACTGAAAGCTTTATTCTTCATGCGCAGGATGGCCGCGAAGTATTAAAGGGTGAGTGCAAGCTTCAATTTGATGAGAACAGTGGCGAAAATGCGGCTGTGGTAGATTTTTCCGAGATAAAGGAAGAGGGAAAATACTACTTTACTGATGGAAATGGCGAAAAGAGCGCTGAATTTGTTATAGCTGAGGATCACTATGACAAGGCTTTTAAGGATGTCATGAAGATGTTCTATTTTCAGCGTTGCGGAATGGAACTTGAAGAAAAATATGCCGGCAAATTTGCCAGAAAAGCTTGTCACTGTAAGGGCGGTTATATGCTTGAAAATAAGTCAATCCGCCGCAAGATGCTTGGCGGATGGCACGATGCTGGTGATTATGGAAGATATGTGACAGCAGCTGCTGTTGCGCTTGCACATATTTTTTATGGCTATGAAATGTTTCCCTATGCATTTGATAAGGACCTGAATATTCCTGAGAGTGGTGGGATATATCCTGATATTTTAGCTGAATGTAAGTATGAGCTTGATTGGATATTGGATATGCAGGACGAGGACGGAGGAGTGCATCATAAATGTACCTCTGCAGGATTCTGCGGATTTATTATGCCAGAGGATGATGACCTTGATATGGTAATCACTCCGGTATCAAGTCTTGCTACAGCAGATTTTGCAGCAATAATGGCGCAGGCAAGCCGTATTTATGGCGCTTTTGATGCAGAATATGGTAAAACTTTGGCAGATGCAGCCAGAAAAGCCTGGGAATGGCTTATAAAGAATCCTTCTTTTGTTTTTGAAAATCCAAAGGAAGTTACTACAGGAACTTATGAAGATCTTTGCGATGCAGACGAGAGATTTTGGGCTGCTACAGAGATGTATCGTCTCGATAGAAGCGAAGAAGCAAAGAAAGTGATCATGTGCACCATGGAGCTTCGCATTCCGTTGTTTAGCCTTGGATGGGCTGATGTGGGAGGCTTTGGAACGCTGGCTGTAATTAACGGTGGAGAAGATCTCTTTGGAACTGATCTTTATAACAGAATGAAACTCAAATGGATGGATGAAGCAGACAGATTAAAGGCTGTAGCAGAGAACAATGCATTTGGCATTACACTTCGTACTATTGAGTTTACATGGGGAAGTAACATGGTTGTTCTTACAAACTCCATGATTTTAGCAGTTGCGCATTTCCTTACTGGTGATGAGTCATATTTAAAGGCTGCGGAATATCAGCTTGATTATATCTTTGGCAGAAATGCAATGGATTTAAGCTATGTAACCGGCATTGGAGAAAGAGCATTTAAGCATCCACATCTGCGTCCTACAGAGGCAGATGGCATTGATGAGGCTATTCCGGGCTTTGTTTCTGGCGGACCGAATTTCAGACCTTGTGACGAGGCTGCAAATCTCGACAATATGTCAGATAAGCCTGCCATGAGACGATATGCTGATGATATGCGTTCATATTCAACAAATGAGATAACCATTTATTGGAATTCACCGCTTGTATTCATGCTGGGATATATTGAATCTTTGAAATAAATGAAAAGCAGTAGAATAGCCATTGTAGCTATGATATCATGAAGGCATGGTGCTTATTTGCAGTAAGTACCTGCCTTTTTTATCCCATTTGTGGTGTTGTTTGCTTGCACAATGTATTTTGCCACAAGAATCGAGAAATATAAGAAGGAATATAATGTCCAGACATACAAGGAGATTATAGCCTTCACAAAAGGAGAAACTCTTTCTGAAATAGATCAGATAAGGGAAGAGGCAAAAAGACCTTACCAGAAAGTCTTATCTACTGTAATATCAGCTGTTATTGCTGCTGTAGTATGTGGTGGTATAGGACTAGCTCTAATGCTCTTAGTTAAGTAATAAAACAGACATAAAAAATAAGAATAAACTTTGGAGGATGAAAAAATATGAACTTTTTAAATAATAAGTATGGATATGCAAATGGTATAGGAATTTTGTTGATTATAGCTGCTGGCGTTTTCGATATGCCCGGATATTTCAAAGGATTAATACAGGGATTTGGTTTCTGCTTGTTTTTTGTTACTTTATATTTGACATTCAAGCTTATGGGAAGTAAGAAAAACGAAGCAGAAAATGCTGAGGAATAAGTGATTCAAATGTGCAACTGCACTTTTTATGTGTGACAGTAGTGTGATATATCATCTGATAACATATAAACATGATAAGGAACGACAAAGCACCAAGGGTAGCGATGCTTTACCGGAAGGGATGCGGTTTCTTATGAGGGGCATAGTTAAGTAGTCCTGGTGGCATGAGCTTCATCTGGGATAAAACGTAACTGTCAATTATTCGAGGCACTCACAGTAAAGGTGGCTTAAGCTTCACCGTAGCTGATGGGTGTCTCTTTTGTCCTGCATTTTCCCACCGCCATAAAGCATGTTATGGAGACCTTAAAATAAATCTTACTGATGATGCCAGACTCATGTTTAGTAATTCTTCGGCAAATCTATCAACTGTAGATGTGAACAAGCTGTTTGACAGGTTTTTTACTGTTGAAAATGCTCTTAGCAGTTCGACTGGACTGGGACTATCCATCGTCAAAATATTTGCTGAACGAATGAACTGTAGTGTCAAAGCTGATTATGAAGATGGCAAGCTTATTATAGAAGTAGATTTTTAAAGCTTTATGGTCAGTAGAAGCTAAGGAGTAGTATGAAAACAAAGAGAAATATATCATTAAAAATAGCTAAAGTAATAGGAATAATTATTGCAGTGCTAATTGTCCTGTGTCTTCTAGCTACAGTGGTATTTAGAGGTTTAAACTATATCAATCACAAAATCTTATACAAGAATGGTGTTAATGAGACTACCTATATTGATATTAATGGGCAGGAACAATATGTAATGATGATGGGTCAGGATGCGACTAATCCTGTAATTATTTATTTACACGGCGGACCAGCTGGACCAGATACTTTCATGACTTATTGTTTTTCTGATTATCTTACTGATGAATATACATTTATCGGTTGGGATCAGCGCGGTTGTGGAAGGACCTATTATAAAAACATAAAAGAAGATCCAAATAACGAAACAGTGTCCTTTAATCAAGCGTTAGATGATTTGGATGAACTCGTCAATTATGCATGTGATAGATTTGGCCAGGATAAAGTAATAATCATGGGACATTCCTATGGCACAACTTTAGGAAGTACTTATGTAAAGCAACACCCCAAAAAGGTGCAGGCTTATATTGGCATAGGTCAGCTTGTATCGATAGAGGATGCTGATATATATAGCTATCATGATGCTATTGCTAGGGCTCAGTTGGTAGGAGATGACACAACTGAGATGGACAATGCTTTCAAGGACTTCTGCGATAACCCTGGTATTCCAACATTAATTGCGTTGAGAGGATATACTTCTAAATATCATCCTGTAGAAAATGAGTCAGGACAAGTAGGACTAGCATGGTTTTCGCCATATACAAACATTGACGATTTGAAGTGGTTTTCAAAGCAACTAGGAGATGTTGATAGCTTCGTAGAGCTAAACAAACCTTTATATGACACAATAATGACATTTAGCGTATATGATGATTCATTAGATTATGAAGTGCCAGTTTGTTTTGTTTCAGGCGCGGATGATTGGGTTTGCCCAACTGACAAGACTGCAGAATACTATGAAGCAATTACAGCTCCACAGAAAAAAATGTATGTAATTGATAAATGTGGTCACGATGTTCATTTTGCTAGTCCAGAGGAATTTGATGCGGATGTAAAGGAGTTTCTGGATTCAATAGAAGAGTAATGGATTGCGGTGGAAAGTTGATACTCCTTTGATGTGATATACTATCACATGGAGGAAATTTGAACCGCCTCCTACTCGATCGTTCAGCTTATGCGTATGTGCCCTCTGGAAAATCAAGCGTCTGAAAAAATGAGACTATAAAGACATCATCACTTACATTATTGTCTATAAAGAAGTCTTCAATGGCAACCTTATGTAATTGACCATTTTCATCTATCTGCTTTACAATACGCATCACTTTTCTTTCGCCACGATTATAAGCTTCAAGAAGACTTTTTCTATTAAAGGTATTCTGTACTTCTTCTCTTGACTCTGGAACTGTCATATTTACGACCTTTTCAAGACAGTCATCATATAATCCGGTTTCTGGGATGACAAGATCTAAGAAGTTTTCACGCTTCATGAATGTATATGAATTCTTACTTATGTTCACAAATTTAATAAGAGAGAACTTCATATATACAGAATCTATGAGCATCCTGACCTGTCCCAGAACTGATTGACTTGCGAATGGATCAATTTCACCAACTTCTACGGGTGCTTCTTCCATGCACATGTTCAAAAAATCATTCTTAGGAACGGGCTTTGAAAAAATAAATCCCTGTATATAATCACAGTCACATGTATTTATAAACTGGAGCTGCTCATTGGTTTCTACACCCTCGACTACAGTAACAAGCCTTAATCTATGAGCCATATAGAAAACTGATTCGAGCATCTGTCTTCCTTTATCCGACTGGCAATTATCATTAAGAAATGACCTGTCGATCTTAAGTACTCTTGCCGGTACATCTTTTACAAATGAAAGAGAAGACATACCTGAGCCAAAATCATCTATAGATACAGTATAGCCGGCTGCTTTAACATCGTTAACCAGTTTGATGACAGCATCTCTGCTTGTCGCAATATCAGACTCTGTTATTTCTATACCTAATAAGTCCTTGTTTATGCCATAGTGATTAACAAGACCATCCAGCATTTTTACAAAGTGTTCATTGTGAGCATGTTCTCTGCCAAAGTTAACACTGATCCTTACTGCCTTATCACCAAGACTAACAATCGTTTTACATGCTTCTTCTGCAATAAACCAGTCTACTACTGAGAGTTTGCCTTCAGCTTCCAAATATGGAATGAAGTCTTTGGGTAAAACAACAGTACCATCAGCTTTTACCCATCTAACCAGGGCTTCTGCGCCTCCAATAACACCTTTCTTTATGTTGTACTGAGGCTGATAATACGCCTGCAGTTCTCCGCTCTCCATAGCAGAGACTATTTCGTTAACCAAATTTCCGTGCATAAAATCCTCAAATCTAGCGTTTTTCACATCACAAAAACAGCTTTCAAATTATAGTATTGCGTTTTATTAGTGTCAATGAACTGAATACACTAATAAATTTTGGATACTGGCTTATAATTTGTTATTTTCAACAATAAGTCAGATTTTATGCACATTTGCTGTTTGGGTTTCAATGATCTCTCGGAATCTTGAGTGATCATGCCAGCTAAATTCTGGCAATTGAACTTTGACAAGTGAATATTACCCAAGATGAAAAAAAGATGCAAAACAGGGCATGAATAATAGACATAACACTGTTGCTATGCCTGAGAATGCTGTATGATATTTACGAGATCATGCTACATTACAAACCAACTTTCTCAGGGCGGATTCGTAAGGCAGATCCCATGCATCCAAATGTTGTAACATGAGGATGTGATAGAGGCGGCAGTACCACATCTTTGTTGAGCGGTGCCTGCCGCTTTCTAGTTTGAAGTCTATTTTCTCACGCTTGTTTGAGCGTTCAACAGAAGTTCTTGCATTATACTCGTTTTTCCATTCATCACTATCTCTTGGCGGTATGTTTATAAGGCGCGGATTATCTTTCATGGCCAAATGAACAGTACGACCATATTTGGAATTCGAGCATGGTTCACTACAGGAACATCCAAATTTTCTGCTTGCCAAGGGACAACGGAATTTAATGCGGTATTTGGAGCTTTCAACACCATCATGGTTCATTTTTCTTCCAGCCTTGCATACAGGAACACCATCTTTACCAATGGTGAAATCATTCTTGTATTGCACTTTTATGCCACGCTTTTCGTTTAGATCAATAAAAGGGGTTATGTGTTCCTTTTTACAGTATTCATAGTAAGGCATGGCATCATGAGCAGAATCCAGTAATAGTTTACGGACGTTATAATCCGGAAGAAATGATTTCATCCTGAAGAAGGAATGAAGAAAGCCATGCGAATCATGCATTGAGGCTGGATTTAAGAGCGGGAATACGGGGAGATCACTTTCTGAGTCTGACGCAACAATCATATATAGATCATATCCGTGATAGAAGCAGTCTCTGGAGGAATCCCATCCGATGTCACAATCAGGCTGAGAAAAGTATCTTTCACAGTCGCAGTCAGTAATACCTTTTTCGGCACAATCACAGATGCGATGTTTGCGTTCTCTTGCTGATGTGACAACAGGAGTTCCGTCGACGGCAATAGATAGATTAGAACTATTTATCAGACCTTTACGGACAGAGTTTTCCAGAAATTCTTTCTTAAAAAGTTCAAAGAGAGAACCATAAGGTTGATCCTTAATAGAGAACGTAGTTCCTTCGAGCTGCTTAAATAGTTCATCGACAGTAACTTTATCAATGGGTTTGGCTTTAGAACCTTTTTTACCAGGTTTTTTAACAGTGGCTTTTAGTTTATGCAGATGAGAAGACAGGTTATTATCATTCGAATCCCACAGCCTGGAAAAGAAATCATAGAAAGTTCCAATTCCGGGCGTATCACCTACTTCAAAACCGCTGAGAATGGCATAAAGAGGATTGATCTTTAATTGTGAAACCCATTCGGTAATAGAATCAACTTTGAAGTCAATGCTAAGAAGGTAAGAACGATGCATGCAGGAAGGAGTTCTGGGAGCAGGACCAAATTTAGAATACTTGGAGATCATGTTTTGATCAGTGTAGGAAAGATCAAGGTTCCAAAAGCGGTCTATGATATCCCAGGTGCTTTGAGATATAGCATCTGGATCAGGGTAATATTTGCGGAGATTTTCAACAACAAAGTTTTGGTAGTCGGCATGACTGCCACAATTAACAGGTAACATAAAATCGCCCTCCAATCAAAAAACTTACGGCCGCGCCGTAACGACACTTCCTTTTTAACAAGGGCGCGAAGCACCGCATTTTTGGAGGTAAATGTCAAGTGTTTTTTGATAAAAAAGTGGGGAATTTTAATAAAAAAAGAATCTGAAAGCCGCATTGTTACTGGCTTATAGATTCCGAGAGTATATGATGGTGAGTGGAGGTAATTACTATGTTTTTTGGAAAAAAATATAAGGATGTAAGACTGACAGATGGTCAGTACAAAAAACTCGTAGGCAGCATGAACAAGAAAGAGCGTAGAGAATTTGAACGCAGGCAGGAGGAACTTCGTCGCGGAAGGGAAGAAGACAGGCTCCTTGGATGGTTGGAGTTTGAAGATGAGCTTGATGATATGTAAGAAGGACGTGTTCCATGGGGACTAAAGAGCGGCCAAAATCCGATTGATTCAGATTTTAGCCGCTCGATTTTTCTTTTATATATACCACACAGGAACTATCAGGTTATTGCTGTCTACTGCTGACAGCTCAGGTCTAATGCATATAATCGCGCCAGAGCCTCTTGGTGTCGTTGCTTTGTCTAATACTGAGAAAGCACCTACCAGCTCAGTGCCGGGATTGACCGATCTTTTGACCTCTATTGGATGGAGCATTCCATCACTTTCAAGGATCATATCCACTTCTTTATTGTCTTTATCCCTGTAATACCAGAAGAGGCAGTCCTTGGCTGCGTTTTTATAGGATTTGATGATCTCCATGACAACGTAGTTTTCAAGGATATGTCCTGCCAGAGCGCCATTTGCAAGGATCTCCGGGGATGAATATTTTGTCAGGTAAGCCACAAGGCCGGTATCAAAGAAATACAGCTTTGGCGTCTTGATCGTTCTATGGAGCAGGTTGTTGCTGTATGGACGTAGCAGTGTGATGATCTCTGACTTTTCCAGTACCTGTAACCAGCGCTTTGCGGTATCATCGTTTATTCCGACGTCTCCTGCTATGGCATGTACATTAAGCACCTCGCCTATCCTTGATGCAGCTGACCTTATGAAGTCCTGAAATAAGAGCTTGTCTACTCCCTGGATCAGGTCGCTTACATCTCTTTCGATATATGTCTGGATGTAACTGCTGTAGTAAACATCCCTGTCAGTAAACTTTCCGCTGATAAGACCGGGCATTCCGCCCATCCAGATGCGTTCATATATTTCATCCAATGAAGCAGGCGCATGTGTCTTTTTACGTTTCTTAAGCGCGCTTAGATCAACAGAAAATGGACTGGAAACATCTTTTCCATATGCTTCGTGCTGCGAAAGAGGAGGGAGCCTGAGTATTGCAACTCTTCCGGCCAATGACTCCTGTGCCAGGTCCATGAGCTTGAAGGCCTGCGAACCTGTAAGCCAGAATGATCCCGGGGCAGCACCTTTGTCTATTGCGATCTTGATATATGAAAAGAGCTCCGGAGCATACTGTACTTCATCGATCATGACAGGAGGTTCATGGATCTGCAAAAACATTGCAGGATCTTTTTTGGCAAGAGCACGAGCCTCCAGGTCATCTAAGGTGACGATCTCTCTTTCTTCTCCCTGTTCTTTCATTATGGTTTCAAACAAAGTGCTCTTTCCAACCTGTCTTGCACCTGTGATCAGGATGGCAGAGTACTCTTTGTTAAGGTCTATTATCTTGGATTTAAGATCCCTTTCGATATGTCTCATGATAAATCCTTTCGGCTAAAATGTGATTCAATCATATTTTAGCCGAAAATGGTTGCCATATCAATAGGCTTGCGGAAATTAACAATTTCATGCGCAAAAATTTCCACATGCCTTCTTTTATCATGAAATCACAAGAACAGAAAACATAAGAGTTTATCAAAGATAGGAGCAGATGATATGGAGAATGTTAAATTTGTTCGTTCTGAAGAAAAAGGTAGAATCTTATATCTTTATTTTAAGATTCATGATAGAGTAGCCGACTTTATCAGGAAGCATATACATTATTATGAGACTCTGCTGAGCGATTTCTTGGATACAGAAGACTATGATCAGGGCCAGGTAGATCTTGAATGGTGGACGGCTCATTTCTTTATTTCACTTAACAATGTGATCTTTGATGATCCTTATCCAGATGGAGGAGGCGCTGGGGCTGTGCCTGAAGGGGCGTGCAATGTGGCAGCATCTTTTTCTGAAGTTTCGGATTTTCTCAAGATACTCAAGTCCATCGATAAGATAGTAGTTGTCGATGATGTAAGGAAGTATGGACCGGAAGAAATAAAGAAGCTACGTGATGAGCTAAAGGATGAGAGTACGGAAGACAAAGTGATTGTTATTGATGAAAGGAATAGGTGATGATATGCAGATATCTATGGGAATGTCGGTTTTAACACAAAAGAAGATTGAAAAGGCTGAATTTGACAAGCGTATGGAAGAGCATACTAAGTGGCTCAAAAACAATGAGGAAGGAAAGCGTGCAGATTTTAGCGATGTTGACCTCAGCGAGATGGATCTGTCTGGGATGGATTTTTCATATGCAGACATGATGGGGGTAAATCTTAGAAGCTCTAATCTTGCTGGAGCTAATTTGTCTAATGCAAACCTTTGGGGAGCTCATATGCACAATGCGGATTTGACGGGGGCTGTAATTGATGGCACCACTTTCTACAACGTAAACTTAACGCTCTCTAAGCTCAATGAGTGCAAAGGTAAAAAGGCATGTTTTAGCTTTTCTTGCATGTGGGACTGTGAGATAAAGAATGCTGTTTTAAAGAAGGCAAATTTCTTTGCGGCAGAAATCTGTGATTGTGATTTTTCAGGATCCGATCTGGAAGAAGCGCGCTTTTGCTGTGCTGACTTTGATGATTCAACCTTCGTGGATACGAGGCTCTGCAATGCCAATTTCGATTTCGCCAGAAGGACGTACTGGACCGATTTTACAAACTCTGATATGACGGGACTTAGCACTGCTGAAATAAATTTGAATCCTGACAATCTGAAGGGCGTAAAGGGACTTCATATGCCTATATTCTGTCCGGAAGAGGGATCGTTTATTGCATGGAAAAAGTGTAGGGAAGGGAAGATTGTGAAGTTACTGATCCCTGAGCATGCAAAGAGAAAGGGAAGTACTTTACATTCATGCCGAGCATCCGAAGCGGTTGTCTTGGATATCTTCGACAAAGAAGGAAATTCTGTCGATGAAGCTGTAAGCCGGGTAGACAAAGAATTCAAGTATATCAAAGGTACTAATGTTATTGCGAAGGAACTTGACCCTAAACGACATGGGGATGTTTCAGGAATATACTTCGAATTATCACGCAGGGAAGCTGAGGCACTTGCAGATAAGGATGAGGATGAAGAAGATAACAACTAATTCGAAATGGGTACTGTTATACATGCATGTTTCAAGATTCTTTATGATTTCTTAATTTGTCTATGTGGAAAAAATTGCCCATAATTGTTAGTAGAATGGTAGCTGATTAAGGAATGCACTTTCCGGTAAAAAAGGAGCTGACATGGGCACAAAACAATCAAAGAAACTGATGCTTTTTAATCTCTTAGACATACTCAGGAAATATACAGATGAGGATCACCGCTTAAGTCAGAAGGAAATAGAGGAGCGGCTTAAGGAAGAATATGGCATGGATGCTGACAGGAAGTCTATCAAGACAAACCTGATGAAGCTTGAAGAGTTCGGCTATGACATTGCTTATAGCGAGTCAATCCGTATGGTTAAGAACCCCAAGACCGGAGAGCTGGAAGAAAACTACATTCTTAGCGACTTCTATCTTGTAAGGGATTTTGAGGACAGTGAGCTGCGGCTTCTTATTGATGGACTTCTTTTTTCCAAGCATCTTCCATACAGTCAGTGCAAAGAGCTTGTTGAAAAGATAGAAAAGCTCTCAAATATCTACTTTAGGTCCAGGGTTAAGCATATTGCTACAATGCCAAAGGACAGGACAAATAATAAGCAGCTCTTTTTCAATATTGATGTGATAGATGAAGCTATAAATGAAAAGAAAAAGATTGCCTTCAAGTACGTGGAATATGGAACAGATCTTAAGCAGCATCCTAAGAAAGATGAGAATGGGAAGGACAGAGTATATGTTGTAAGTCCGTACCAGATGGCTGCAAAAGAAGGAAAATACTATCTTATCTGCAATTATGACAAGTACGAGGATATCTCAAATTACCGTGTGGACAGGATTGTAGATATTCAGAAGCTGGAAGAGACATCAAAGCCTTTTAGTAAGCTAAAGGGTGCAAATGGTCAGGCTCTGGATCTTTCAAAATATATGAAAGAGCACGTTTATATGTACAGCAGCGATACTTCCAGAGCCAAGCTCAGGATAGTTAATGAGATGATAAGCGACATTGTGGATATGTTTGGAAGCGATGTTCGATTCTACAATCAGGATGCTACCCACGTAAGTGTTGCTGTTAATGCCAATGAGACCTCTGTACTGCAGTTTGCCAAGAACTATGCTCCGGATGTTGTGATTCTGGAGCCGAAGGAGCTGAGGAATAGAGCGATTGAGGATTTGAAGAAGGGGCTAAAAGGATATGAATAATACTGCTATAGACTTTTTGACATATAGTTATTTGGGTGTTACACATGATCAATGTGATTGGGAGATGCTTCTAGCTAATTCTATAGATAGGGCATGTAAGGATGCCACTAATCAGGGGGCGTATAACACAAGAGTTAAGGAATATATGAGAAAAAAATCTGCAGAGCAGAAAGCGGAGTCTAAAAATGAATTGCAAGATATTTTCAGGGAATTGTTTTCTGACAAGAAGATGGTTTATGACGAGTGGCATAAAAAAGCATGTAGTAGGCTGCTAGAAGGATTTAAGGGGTTGCCATTTGAATATGGAAACGCTCAGAAATGGGTGAATATGACATCAAAATATCTCTATATAGCTTATAGCCTGGATTTGCTTAAGGGACACGAAAAAGATGTTTTGGAAAAGTACATGAGGGACTTCCATGTTCCGATTGATAGTTATATCCTGGAGGGCTTGAAGTACACGGATATAGATTGCCAGATTGAATCTAGTACCTGGAGTAGGTGGAAAGATTCTGGGAAATATTACGAATTACAGGATGTTCTTAGAAAGCGCTTTACAAGAAATGAAGGGACGGTTCTTGTCTGGGAGAACAAATTATGGACTGCAGTTGCGCAGTATAGGAAGACAACTGACAAGGCTTCGATAAAAGAAACAATCAAAGATCTGGTCCAATCGTCGGAGAGCGTAGAGGTGATTTGATGAAAACAGTTAAAATCGGAAGGTATCGTTTCAAAAAAAGCAGTATGGATATGAAAGCAATAACCAGGATTGTATTAAATGAGACATTAGAAGGGAAAATGCTTTTGATTAGTAAAAACTGCATTGATTCAATGCAGTACGGAGATGAAGACTACGAAAATGATAAGCTTGAATGGGAAAACAGTTATGTAAGAAACTGGTTAAATGATTATTTCTATCGGTTTGCATTTAGCAATAATGAATGCGAAAAGATGTATCCTATTCAAGTGCAAACTCAAGGGGGAAAAGTTTTAGAAGATATGGTAATTCTTTTTAGTGCAGAAGAAGTGGAAAAGTATCTGCCTAATATAGACGATCGCAAAGCTAAACCTAGTGGGTGGGCAAAGCATTCCTGGGAAGAGGACTCCTTATGTACAGAGAACGGATGCTGTGTCTGGTTGCTTAGAGATCCCTCATAACTATTTGAAGGGAACTGGACCGGCATTAGTCCATCAGGGGAATTAGATCTCGTTGGAGGAGATTTTTATCTGAGCGGAGTACAGGGTGTACGACCAGTGATAATGGTAGACAAGTCATATAAAGAAAGCATTCCTGTAGATTTTGATATAGATAAAGAACAGCTGGCTCCTAGTAAAAAGCCGAAAAAGATTGATGATGGGGCACTTGATGAACTGGCAGATTCAATTAGGGAGCATGGTAATTTGATTCTTATAGAGGTTTATGAAAAGGATGGAAGCTACATTCTTATTACTGGAGAACGTAGACTTAGAGCTGCACAGAAGGCAGGTGTGAAAAAGATTAGTACGATTATTCGGAGACAGAGCTAGTACATGAACAATATTCATACGTGGAACTACTGCTATAGAAGTGTTTTCTTGTGGGACGATGCGAAATGCATCGTCCCATTTTAGGTCAACCAAGCTGTTGTCGCGATACTCTGATAGTATCAGACAAAGGTTTGGGCATTGGGGATGCCGGAATGACCATGTTTTGCATGTACAAAAAATTCCGCATGCCTCTATCTATAATGACACTATAAGATAGCAGAAAGGCACTAAAACACTGGAGATATGGAATGTGTAAGGAAGGAATAAGAGGAGTGTTCTGGCTGGTAGAAGATGAGTTAATTATTTCCAGATATGAAGAGGGGATAATGGAAGGGCTATCCAAAGCAGGAAATAACTACAATCATGAGAAGTTGTGGGAGTCTGTGAAGCCAAAAGGCTGTAATAGGAAATACAACTACTATCCTCGTGGAAGAGTAGAAGTTTCGAACAAGGGGAAGCCGCTTGTTTATATGAGTCCCTATATAGGCCATGAGCAGGTACAGGCTGTTTTGGAGACCCTTGGTATAGATGCAGAGCCCATTATACATATAGATGGCAGCAAGCATTACCATTGTCACTTTGATGAGGAGAATTGAAGGCTTTACAGCAGGAGGTAAAGAGATGGTTTTTTATGAGTTTTTATATAGCTATACAAGAAGGGAAATAGTTGAAGAAGCTGAAGAAAACGTATCTAAAGCACGTAAGAATAAGCGGAACGAATTTGCGGATTTTGTGAGTGATTTAAATTCGCAGCTCGGGCCAGAATGCGGCTTAGAGGGTAATATATCTATGCTTATTGTTGCTGTAAATGAAAGTGAGCTGACCGTTCTTGCTGGTTGTAGCCTTGAAAATGTATCTCTGAAAAAATGTAAGGATTTTGTTAGCAAGAAAATAGCGGATTCTGATAAAGCTATTGAAAATGTGTCATTTAAATCGCAGAAAGAAATATGCCCTTATGAGGTCAATGAACTGTATAGGAAGGCCAATCGTCAGGATTTGATACCATGGCAATGTAGGAACTTTACTGATGAACTTCTTATAGACTATTTCCATGGTGCAAACAATTTCAATGTCAAAGAAAAGTGTATCAGTAAAAAAATGACGTATAAGCAGGCTGTAAAGAAAGCAGAAGAGCTGATGGCAGATGATACGCTGATAGAGGAATTGAAGAGGATATATTCGAACGATAATTCCAGGAAGTACTGCGGCAATCCTGTTCATTACAAAATCATTGTTGGCGATTACCAGGCTGCAGAATCAATCAGCGAGCTGCTTATCAGCGCACTTTGGTCAAATAACCGAGTTTTAGGTACAAGAATAGAAAAACTGACTTCCATTGGTGAACGGGCATATCGAAATGAAGATGAACTGGATAAGATTTTTCAGGTTGCACAGGGAAACGCTGTTTCAATCGATATGTCAGGTGATGATGGCATGCATGGTGTTTATGCATCTGCTTACGAGCAGGTTACAGAGCAACTTAACTCTTTTGTAAAAGAGTATGGACTGTATACATTATGCTTCTTTATTGAAAACACATCTAATCCTGGCTTCTCTAATGCTATGATTTCTAAGGCAGTTGAGAATATAAGTATCATAGAGCTAAAAGAAGGTGCGGGAGATTACGACAAGTCCTTCAGATTCTTTCAAAAGCTTGCAAAAGAACATGATAGCGTTGTGATGGAAGAAGACTTCTATAGCGTGCTTTCTAAGAAAAAGCTTTATACCGTTGCAGAAGTTTATAAGGCGTTCAATACCTGGTACGGAAGAAGCCTTAAGGAGCGGATTTATAAAGCCTATAAGGCTTGTGATGTGGTTAAGGTGGATAAAAAGGGACCTGAATCAGAACCATATAAAGAGCTTAAGGAAATGATAGGTCTTTCAGAAATCAAGAATGTTGTCGATCAGATAATCGATTCTGGAAAGGCTCGAAAGTTAAGGTCAAAGATGGGACTGGATACATATTCGAACTCTATGCATATGATATTTACCGGCAATCCTGGCAGCGCTAAGACTTCTGTAGCAAGACTTCTAGCCCAGATATTAAAGAAAGAAGGTGTCCTTGAGAGCGGAAATTATGTGGAAGTAGGACGTGCTGATCTTATTGCCAGGTATGTAGGATGGACAGCAAAGACTGTATGCGAGAAGTTTAGAGAAGCTAATGGAGGAATTCTCTTTATTGATGAAGCGTATTCTCTTGTTGATGGTTCAAATTCTTTTGGCGATGAGGCAATAAACACTATAGTACAGGAAATGGAAAACCACAGAGAAGATGTGATTGTGATTTTTGCTGGATATCCTGAAAAAATGAAAGAGTTCCTTGATAAGAATGAGGGCCTTAGAAGTAGGATTGCATTCCATCTTGACTTCCCGGATTATAAAGCTGATGAAATGTGGCAGATCCTGAAGCTAATGGCTGAAAAGAGAGGATTTAAGCTTTCTGAAGACGTTGAACCAAAATCTATGGAGATATTTAAGGAAGCATGTGCCCATGAGGAGTTTGGTAATGGACGATTTGTCCGTAATCTATTAGAACAGGCAGAAATGCGCCAGTCACAGAGACTCTTTAGGGAGAACAAGGGTAAAAAGATCTCTAAGGAGAAGATCATGCAGCTTAAGGCTGAGGATTTTGAAACAGTAGTCGGAAATCAGTTCAAGGAGAAAAAACAGGGAATTGGTTTTGCAGTATGACAGGTGGACATTTCTTGTCCTCACTGTATAGTAAAGTATTATAAGGCTTTTTAGGGGGCAATATGTCAACGTATGTGGTGGCAGATATACATGGACAATTGAATACGTTTCTTGCTGGACTTAAGGCTATCGAGTTTTCGTCAGAAGACTACCTATATGTCTTAGGGGATGCAGTAGACAGAGGCCCTGATGGGATCAAGATTCTCCAGAAGATTATGGCAGAGGCTAATATGGACCTGATCATAGGAAACCATGAGTTCATGATGCTAAATTCAGTAGATCCTGGCGGCAAGAATGTTTGGAACGGGAAGGACTGGGACCTTTGGCTATTTTACAATGGTGGCGACAAAACGTTCTCGCAGTATGAGACCTTGAAGAAAGCCGAAAGGAAAGAGCTTTTGAAATGGCTGGGCGACCGGTATGTCATGATGACAATGGATGTGGAAGGCAGAAAAATATGCCTTTCCCATTCATATTATAAGAAAGGTCTTGAGAACCTTAAGTACAAAGATATGAGCTACCAGGATGTTTGGAATATTGTCTGGACATCCATATATCGTGATGATTTTGAGACTAAAGGGGAGAACATATATGGTGACTATGATTATACATTTGTCACAGGTCACGTTCCGGTACAGAGAATCCGAAAATGGATTGAGGTTGAGGAAGACTTTGGGTGCCTGAAGTCTTTTCGGAAAGGAAATCTAATCGATATCGATGGAGGCTGTTCTTTCGGAGAGCTCGATGAGGTTGATAACGGATTGATATTCCTACGGCTCGAGGACATGGTGGAGTTTCCAGTTCCGTACGTTGGTTGATTAAAGCCAGGTTTCCCTGGCTTTAATGGTTTAGCTTGGCTTATGGAGTAAAAACTCTGGAATCTGCAGTTGGACAGGCATCGGCTTTGGTTTTGACTGAAGAGTAGAAACAGTCGGTATGCCTGATGCCTGTTTTGCATTCTTTAGGAAGTCCAGATTAGGATTTATCTGAGGAGTGGGCTCTTTAGGCGTGACAAGTACTTTTGAAGCAAATTCTTTTGGGTCAGGAGTTGAAGACTCCTGAACAGTGGAAACCTGCTTCATTCCTGTCGCAATAACTGTTACGACTATTTCCTCAGAAGTTGGATCGCCGCTTACAGTACCCCAGAAGATGTTAACATTGTCGCCAGCCTGTTCTCTTATGTAGGAAACAGCTTTATTAAGAGCAACAAGGTCGACTCTTCCGCTAGTGTTCAGAAGTATATTGGATGCTCCGGTTATTCTGGTGTCGAGAAGTTGAGAGCTGATGGCCTTTTCTACTGCATCAACTATTGTCTCGTCTCCAGAAGCTATTCCGATGCCGAATAAGCCATAACCTTTGTCTTTAAGCGTGGATCTGAGGTCGTTAAAGTCAAGGTTTATTGTTCCGTGATTGAAGATGATATTAGTGATGCCTTCGACTGTGTATCTCAGAACTGAATCACACAGGGTGAAGGCTTCATCAAGAAAAAACTGCTTATCAGTGATTGTGAGGAGCTTGTCATTTGGAATGACCAGCAGAGTGTCGATGTTCTGCTCAAGTTTTTTTAACCCCGTCTGAGCTGCATAGACTCTGGGCTTGCTCTCGAAAGAGAAGGGCATTGTAACTACTGCAACGGTAAGGATTCCCAGGTTTTTACAAATCTGAGCTACGACCGGAATGGCGCCGGTTCCAGTGCCGCCGCCCATTCCGCAGGTTAGGATTACCATATTTGCATCATGGACGAGCTCTGCTATATCTTCCTCGCTCTCTTTTGCGGCGGACTCCCCTACAGTAGGGTCGCCGCCGGCACCGAACCCTTGCGTGAGTTTTGTGCCGAGCTGAAGTCGTTTTGTGGCTGGACATTTATCCAGAGTCATGGAATCAGTGTTAAGTGCTGCGTATGTAACATAATCGGATGCCTTTTCAATCATCCTTGTTATGGCGTTGTTTCCCCCACCGCCAATGCCAATGACCATGACTTTTGGCATGGTTTTGCTGTTTGCAAATGATTCTTTTATTTCAAGCATATCTACCTCCCGTTTGCACAAGTGCAAGTGTGGCGTGAAAATGATTTGCATTTATGCAAATATTTTATGGTTTACAATATAGCGTTTATGCAAATCAATGTCAACAATAATTTGCATAAATGCAAATTTTGGTGTATGATGTAACACAGATGAGGTAACGCATATGCAAATTGGTGAAAGACTGAAAAACAAAAGAAAAGAACTGGGAATATCTGTAGAGAGTATTGCAGAGCAGCTTGGTGTGTCCTATACGACCATATATCGTTATGAGGCATCAAGTATAAGCAAGATTCCAGTGGAAACGTTTGATAAGATTTGCAAGATCTTAGGTGTCACACCGGCTGAACTGATGGGTAATGAAGAGGCCACTGACGCTGACAAAGAAGAGATTGCAAAGCTGCCAAACCACTTTGATAATCCGCAGGGAGCAATTGAATTTATTCTTAAAACACCGACGCTTGCTGCGTTTGGTGGTTATGACCCTAACCAGATGGATGAGGAGACAATCGTCGAATTTGCAAATGAGCTACTGGGCCATTTAAAAGTTATGAGTCATAGATATCAGACAAAGGGGGCTCCGGGGGATGAGAAAGCAGGAAATCGTTGATTTTGCAAATGGACTGAGGAATACATATCATACTAATGACCCATTTGAGCTAGCCAAGATTTGGGGAATAAGAATAATAGAGCGCAATCATGGATTCAAGGGCTTCAAAGCTCAGGCTGTTAAATTTCGTGGGTACGCGCCATACATAGCTATAAACTCTAATTACACGGAGGCATCAAAAAAGATCTTATGTGCTCATGAATTGGGACATATCTTTTTACATGATGAGACATTGAATTACTTCGCTGATATTGGCGGAAAGATAAATATGCAGTCAGAATATGAGGCAAACCTCTTTGTGCTGGCGCTTTTAGAGGACCAGGCAAGACTGAAGGTGGATATGACAGAGATTCCGCCGTATCTACTTCAGAATATTGTAGAACAGAGCATAGAGCTGAAAAAGTGAATATTTGCAAAGTCCTATCCGGGGCATGCGACAAAAAAGTCGCATGCCCCTTGTTATTGTGTGGAAAAGGGAAGAAACAACCAGGAGGAGTGAAGTGCAGAAAAAGCAGCCACCGTACTTGAAATATGTTCAAACCAGTTACTGGAGTCAGATCGATAACAAGGATAGATTTGAGGATACGCTTGTTATTTGCATTAAGAGTCAGCCTATTTCTCTGTCAGAATTATTGAAGATGGACTACTGGGCCATTGCTTATTTCATGTTTTGGACAGAACGTTATGCTGCAGAGTTCGATAAGGCCGAGGATTTTTTTGAAAGAATAGCGAATGAGGTTTTACCTGAGTATGATCTTGGCTATTGCTGCTTATCTGGAGGCGGTGGGTCGCATGAACCCATAATGGAGATAGATTTTAAGAGGAACTACGTTTATTACAAAGAGTACAGACTGGTTATGGTTATAGAAAAACGATTTACGCTAGTTCCGTTTGGCAGAAAGAAGAACGATGAAGATCCCCAATGTATCTATGCAAACGAGAAAAAGCTTAGAACATATGAGGACTTGGAGGCATATATAAGGGAGTGGCTTGCGAAGATAAAGAAAGATACGGACCCCTGTAAATCTGATAAAGAAGGATGCAACCATGAGGATAAAGAGGAAAAAGCGTAAGGTTAGGCAATTTACAATTCATATCCTTGCCGTTCCGGCATTTTCTGAGGATATGTTTGATGTCCCGCATAAACAGTGTGCGATTATTCTCCTCACGACTAGAACTACGCCTTTTCTTGATAGAATCGACATACCTAAGTTGGTCATCGATATCATTGATGTTGAAGATGAGAAGGAATATGGGGCCTTCAGGAGATACCATGCTAAAAAAGTTATTTCTTTTGTAAGGCATTTACCCAAAGAGGTTACCGATTTATATGTATCGTGTTCTAAAGGGGGCTCTCGGAGCCCCGGGTGTGCAGCCGCGATAATGCTAATGTCAGGGAGAAGCGACAAAGATGTTTGGCTGAATCCATTTTATACCCCCAATGTGCTAGTGTTTAAGGTCCTGTGCCGTGAATTCGGATTATTCATGCCTGATATACTGGTGGCAATAAGGCAACATATGAATGAACAGGCCTATAGAAAAGCGCAAAAGTTCAAGAATGCAGGTAAATATGAACGGTGGCAGATTCTGTGGTGATATCTTCAGCGTGAATCTAAAAGATTCACGCTGAAATTATGATGGCTTGTCATTTTCAATTGTATTTGCAATAGAACGGAAGCGCTCTTTAGTCATAAGTACTTGTATATGGTGGTTGCCAGCAGCAATGCTTACCACACCTGCTTCGCTAAGCTGATTCATGATTCTTTCAGCTCTTCTATAGCTAATCTTGAGCATTCTTTGCAGCATTCCTATAGACGCTCTTTGCCTTTCTGTGACAAGGACTCCGGCCTGTATAAAGTATTCATCCGGATCTGAGTTGTTATATATTGGCAAGTCAAGATAGTAGTCGCTCTCGTCAAAGTGGATTTTTTTGAGTTCCTGTTCTATGTCTTGGTCATATGGAGAGCAGAAAGCTTCTTTCTTTATAAACTCAGTAACATTCTTGATTTCTGTATCTGATACATATGCGCTTTGAATTCTCATCGAATGACCCAAAATACCTTGAAAACCTTGAGAAAATAGAATATCACCATTTCCTAAGAGTTTCTCAGCGCCATATTGATCTAAAATGGTGCAAGAATCAACTTTATTGGACACGGCAAAGGCTAGTTTGCATGGAATATTAGCTTTAATAAGGTCCGTAAGGACATCAATCGAAGGGTGCTGAGTTGCAATTATCAGGTGGATACCTGCTGCTTTTGCAAATGAAGTCAATCTATATATGGCGTTCTCGACTTCATAGGCGGATAACATCATAAGGTCAGCTAACTCATCTATTACGATTAGTATTCTTGGTATTGTTTTAATACTTAAGTTGTTACTTGCTCGAATATGATCGTTATATGCATTAATGTTTTTAACTCCTGAATTAGCAAATAATGTGCATCTTCTGACCATTTCACACACTGCCCAGCGCAAAACGTCAATTGCTTTAACTGGATCTGTAACTACAGGAAGTAAGAGATGAGGAATTCCATTATAGACTGAAAACTCGGCTATCTTAGGATCAATCAGTACCATCCGTATATCTTCAGGACTCGTACTAAAAAGAATACTCATGATTATTGTATTTATCCATATAGACTTTCCTGATCCTGTGGAGCCACCAACGAGAAGATGCTGCATAGAAGAAATGTCTGAAAACACGGCATTTCCAGCGGAATCCTTTCCTAAGGCAACGGTAAGTTCTGATGTGGAGTTCTTATGCTCAAGCAATTCTAATAGCTCTCGAAGTGCAACTATATGCTTTTTTTGATTGGGGATTTCAAGACCAATAGCAGCCTTTCCAGGAACAGGGATTTCCATTCTTATGTTTTCCGTAGCCAGATGAAGTTTTAATTCATCCTCCAAACTTAGAATTTCACTGATTCTAACGCCAGGTTCTGGTTTTAACTCAAAGCGTGTGACGGTCGGGCCTTGACTCATCTCTAAAATCCCCATCGGTATATTGAATGCTTTGAGTATGTCTTGTAGTTTATTTGCAGTTTCTATCAGCTCTTGTTTACTAGTAGGATTACTAACTTCTTTTCCTTTTTCTAGAAGGTCAAGAGGGGGATAAATATATTCATTACTCATTGTTGATTCTCCTTATGAATGCTATATGAATGAATACTAATTTATAGCATGCGACAAAAAAGCCGCATGCCCCTTGTTATTGTATAGAAAACGACAGAAACACTTAAAACGTATAAAGAAAAGAGAGGAGACATTCCATGATAAAGATGACATCTGCATATGCGAACAAGCTTATTAAGAAACTAAAGGAAGACAAGGGCTGTTTGTGTTAGGTTCAAATGTTAGTGACAATGATTATTCTGTTATTTGTTATTATGTATGGTTTATTGTTCAACAAACCCCTTCAGTATTTACAACTTCACTGCCTATGTGCCAAAAACTTCCTTCTTCGTGGAGGTGGCATGGAAGTTCGGTTATACATGCCAATTCTCATTACTGCATGGACAGCATTTGTCCGACAAGCATTCTATACTAATGCTTAGGAGACATGGATATATGAGGAAACTAATCAAATCAAAAGACAAATTCATTACCTGTTCATTAGAGAATCTGTCTCTAAGAGCAGTTTTAGGAAAGCACTTTGTTCTGGATGATGGCGTGTACAAGGTTTCGGACCCGCTGTTTAAGATCGTCCCTAGTACTTCTGAAATCTTAGATGGAAATCTGACACCATTGGATGTAGATCTTTTCATATATGGCGGTTACTCCTGGTACATTTCGTATTATGGAGAGATGGAATTATCTGAAAGTGGCTTTGATCCAAGAAAGGTTTATGCAATCTCCGCGTTCTATGAAGAGGAAGGCCATGGAAATAAGATGACATTTTTGGCGAGGAGAATTGTTGCTAAGGAAGAAAAAGACAGGCAGGCCAACATTAATCTTAAGGATGATGTAAGTAGAGCCCTGTATGAGCATCTTTCATATTTGAGGGATAAACGTGTAGGATGGATCGAGGCTACGGGTGACTTGGAAAAGTGCGTCAGCATGGTATATCCGCTAATGGATATCATTGATCCTGAGGATCTGATGTTTGAACGTGGCTTTGAGGAAATGCTTATTAGTCTGGATCAGTTTCATTATGATAGAACCTTAAGAAATGGCGACGTGGCCTCTTGGCTTATTGCCTATGGGAATAGAGGCTGAAGAAGAGGACCTGGATATGAGTAAAATCAAACGGGGAAATTCCTGCTTTGAAGAAACTACCCGGTATCAAAGGCTTCACGAAAAACCTACGAACAAGGTGAAGCGATGGATAAAAAATGCTAAACATGTTTATCAACGTGCCAAGTATGGCTTTTGCGAGGCTGATATCTGACAGTAGGCATGGAGAGCATCTTGATATTAGTTTTGAAACTCCTTGGGGATGGCTTCTATGCCCTGCAAAAAGAGGAAGTTGCAAAAACGGAAGAAGAAAAAAGAGTATGCGATATGCTCTATGCGGGCAAAGGCTATATAGATTGCATGCTCGCATCTACTATGTCCCATGATGAATTCCGGGATTTTTATTAGAGGCTGGGAGATTGGGAGGTTGCTCATTGCGGGAAATAGTTGTTGTGGATAAATGAACAATAGCACGTGAGGATTTTAATTGTTTTTTAATAATACAGAAAGACTATAAATAGTATGATTGTTGGTAGAAAGGATTGAGACATGAGCGTTAATAGCAATGATATCCTAAAAGGACTTAATCAAATATTTGATTTTCTTGGACCATACGGAGGGAGAATAACTATTGATGAGGACTGGGAATTTATCTGTAAGGTCTATATTGTAGATGGAATGTATGAGGTGAATATGTGGTCTTACGGTGGGGAAGAACACTGGAATCTTATAGATCCGTCTTTTAGAGCAGTACGGCAAAAAATAAGGACTCAATAAAAAGGTACTATATCATTCTGTATATATTTGTGGTAGTTTCAAATCAAGAACGAAGGATGCGTCACTTCCTATTCGAGGATCTGACCTGATACGAGTATTGAAAGGAGAACTGCCATGAAAAATATAAGATTGGTTCTAATCGGAGAAATGATACTGTTTATTGTGGTATTCATGATTAGTGTTCTGGGTGGTAGCTATGGAATGTCTGCTATCTACTGGTTCCTTGATCTTCCGTCGTTACTGCTTATAGTATTGATCCTTATTCCCGGATTACTTATCATGGGGGAATGGAAGAATTTCATAAAAGCTTTTTCTGTTGGCATCAAGCCATTTAGTCTGCTGGAACTTAAAAATATTATAGGGGCCGTGGTTGCGGCGCAGAAACTTACTGTACATGCAGCTCTTTTTGCAATAATCATATCAGGAATCCTTCTGATGGGGCATCTGGATACTCCGGAAACAATAGGCCCCAATCTGGCAGTGTGTTTTCTGGCCGGATTGTATGCGGTTATTATTGAGTTCCTGCTCCTTCCGCTAAGACTAAATGCTGAGCGAAAAATGAATGAAGAAATGGATCTTGGAGAATGATGGAAAATGAGATAACAAAACAGCATTATCTCAAAGTTGCTCAGAAATACGGCTTTACAAGACGTGAGCTGGAACTGGGCTTTCTAAAGTTGTCCGGATTCTCTAACAGAAGAATAGCATATATGCTTGGAATATCAGAACAGACCGTTAAGAACCATTTTACGCACATCTACGAGAAAGCGTGGGTCCCCGGAAGAAAGGAATTCCAGGAATTGTTTCTTAAAGATGATCAGGCCTGAAATGGATTAAAGAAATGAGCTCTGGTCTATATAAAGGTAATTCCACATAAAGAGGATTGTATATGGCCGGTAATGAGAAAAAAATCATTATTGTTTTGGCAATAACAAGTATCATTGCGATTATCGGAGCGCAGATTTATAGGACGGCGACTGCCTTTCATTATGAAGATCATCTGGATGAAGTTGTGATTTCTGTGGACGGCAACGATCTGACACTACGTGAATTTGGCTATTACATATACACCACCGAAGAATTTGTCCAGAAGCAGGCACTTTTATATGATCCCGAAGATCCGCTGCACTGGTGGAACACACATTTTTCAGCCGGACTGGATTCTCAGTTTATCAGTGAACTTGCTATGAAGACGGCGATAAATACGTATCTGTCCCATATCATCTACTACAATGAAGCTCAAAGGGCAGGAATGGCATTAAATACATCACAGGAAGAGACTGCCTTTAAAGAAGCCACTGAGTTATACAGTAAAATGAGCGACTTCAACCGGGAGAGAACAGGGCTTAACGAGGTTCTTATA
Source organism: Butyrivibrio sp. YAB3001 (assembly GCF_900112195.1). Classification (GTDB taxonomy): domain Bacteria; phylum Bacillota; class Clostridia; order Lachnospirales; family Lachnospiraceae; genus Butyrivibrio. Next base: position 149,475 of record NZ_FOKR01000007.1, on the reverse strand, counting down.
TATTCTGTGATCCGCAGGCGGGATCTTGGGGCAAAATATGCCGAATATTTGGCACTTAACATGGATTTTTCAGGATTTGATGATGAACCGGGCGCATTGCTTGCCGGGGATGGAGATTATTTCCAGAACGTTATTTTACCGCAGCACACAGTGGTGAAAAACGAAAAGCTGATTAAGCACTTGAAAATTGGAAGGATCACAGTGAATAACAGATAAAAATGGGAACAAAAAATAAGCCGTAAAAGCTGTAGAATAGCCTATATAGCTGTGATATCATAAGGCATGTACTTACTTTTCCAGTTCCTGCATGGAGCGTTATCTCTGAACATAAATGAAATAATGAATATTGATATTAATCCGAAATCGGACTATTATAATCGAAGTCTGATTTCGGATTATTTTATTTGGAGGGAAAGAATGCCTCACGAGAATAGTGAAAACCTGATGAAATTCATAAACCTGGACAAAGAGCTGAACAGTATTTATCAGAAGCAGTCCAAAAAGTTTGAAATGTCTGAGACAACAATAATGATTCTATATGCCATTAGAGCCTCAGAAAGTGGGTTTACACAGAAAGAAATAATAGATGAATATCTTTTGCCTAAGCAGACAGTGAATTCAGCTATGAAAAAGCTCCTGAATGAAGGCAAGGTGTTTGTTTCGGATAAAAACGGACGCGAAAAGAGATTTCTTCTGACAAAAGAGGGAATACAGATGGCGGGACAAAGTGCAGATCTTATTCTTGAGGCTGAGAGAAAGGCATTTTTCTCCTTTACAGAAAAAGAACAGGAAACACTTATCCGGCTGCTTGAAATGTATAACAGCAGACTTGAAGATGAAATGAATAAATTTTGAGGTTAGGTATGTTTTTGAGAAAAGAAAAGGATGTGATACAGCTTGCTGATCACTTTGATTATAAAAGATTACTGAGATACTGCTTCCCATCAATGACAATGGTAGTTTTTACTTCTATATATGGTGTTGTTGATGGACTGTTTGTTTCTAACTTTGTAGGGAAAAACGCATTTGCTGCCATAAATATCGTCATGCCGGCGCTTATGATCCTTGGAGCCTTGGGACTTATGTTTGGTTCAGGGGGAACAGCGCTTGTGGCGAAGACGCTTGGGGAAAAGAAAAATGATCTGGCCAATAAGTATTTCTCCATGATGATAGAGTTCCTTTTTGCTTGCATCAATGGCGTTGCCCAAGAAAGAAAAAAATAACGAATTGATCGAAATTACAAAAATCACGAAAATGCGTAATTATTATAACTGCTAATTGCATATTATATATTTTATTGGTATACTTCTTTTTGGTGATATCACTTCTGCCGGCGCTGTGATATTGCCTAAACTGACAATTAAGTATTGTAGAAGGGGTATATTATGTTCAAGAAAAAGAGTGTTTTGGTTTCGGCGTTATTAGTAGTAGCAATGTCTTTTAACATGATCTCATTCAATTCTTTTGCTGAAGAATTGCCCGGTGAAGAGAATGTTACAATCGCCCCCGATGAGGAGGACGCAGCAATTACTTCTGATGAGGAGAACGCAACTATCGATTCTGATGAGGAGGACGCAGCAATTACTTCTGATGAGGAGGACACAACTATCGTTCCTACTGAGGAGTCTAAAGTAACATACGTGCTGCCAGAAGCACCCGAAGAAGAGACGGAAGTTTTCCCTGAAGAGCCTGTTGTAGTAGAAGAACCTGTTGCAGCAGAAGAATCTGCAGATTCCGAATACAAGGTTACATTTGCTCTCCTTGAAGATTGGGGAGATGGATACAATGCAGGTGTTACTATCGAGAATACGAGCGATAGGGTTATCGAAGACTGGAAACTGAGCATGGCCTATGACGCTCCAGATTTTACAACAATCTGGAACGGCGTTGTAGAAAGCCATGAAAACGGCGTGTTTGTTATTAATAACTGCGGCTGGAATCAGGATATTCCGGTTGGCGGATCTGTATTCTTTGGGTTCAGCGTTGGTGCAGCTTTTAATGGCGAACCCACTGATTTTAAAAACCTGAATGCCAAGAAAGATACGCAAGAAGAAGACTACACAGTCACTTATGAAGTTATAGCAGACTGGGAGACAGGCTTCACAGGCCAGGTAACTATCACGAACAATACTGACAAGACTATTGAGGACTGGGGACTTGAATTTGATTTTGCCAACGAAATCACACAGATATGGAACGGCATTATCGAACAGCACGAGAACGGAAGATATGTTATAAAGAATGCAGTTTACAATCAGAATATTCCGGCAGGAGAATCTGTATCTTTCGGATTCAACGTAGTTGCTCCCTGGGATAATCCGGATGTTACAGTAGATTCCTCCGCGCAGATAAATGACTATGTGCTGACAAAGTATTCAGAAGAGGCTGAAGCAATTATTCTCGCAATCTATGGACGTGTTATAAATGCTGTAAAGGGATCTTCAATTGAAGGTGCTGTTGTAAGGCTTCGTGAAGGTAAAGACAATCAGGAAGGTGACTTCATTGCAGAAGCAGTCTCAACTGAAAATGGAGATGTACAGTTTGCTGTAAAGGAAGGAGATTACACTGCAGAAGTATCAATCGATGGTTTCATTACCGGATACTTTAACGTTACCGCAGTGGAGCAGGAATCAATAGAACCTGTAGTAATGGCTATTTCACCGGTGCTTCCTGAAGGACAGTACAGAATAGTACTCACATGGAATCCTACTCCCAAAGATCTGGATTCGCATCTGGATATTTATGGGGAGGATGGTGGAAAGGTCGCCACCGTTGACTACACAAAGAAAAAACTTAGCAGCAGCGGCGAAGTTGTAGTAACTTTAGATGTTGATAATACCCGCGGATTAGGACCGGAAACTATAACTATAGATATCGACAACGAATACTTTAAAGGAAAAACGCTTAAGTATGTTGCCTATAACTACAGCGGCACCCCTGTGATAGCAGAATCAGGAGCAACCGTCAACGCATACAAGGGAAGCGTTCTTGTGGACACATTTGAAGTTCCTACAAGCGGCAGCGGTAATGCATGGTATGTATTTGATATTGACGCAGATGGGCTTCATGAAGTGAACGAATTGATTCAATACAGTTATAGATAAGACTTTAAGGGGCTGTCGCACTAAACTATTAGTGCGCGGCCCTTTTGCGCTGTCTTGTTCTTCATAGTAGGCGTTGTTGATCTGAAATCTGAGACGGTTTAAGCTTGATATTCTGGGAACAGTCTACTTTGATGCAGGGTTGGACCATCTTAGTGATTATTATGGTACGTCTAAGAACAAAAAGGAATGTATTTGGCAGCGTATGATTCGAATCACGGATTGTACGCTGCTTTTACTATGTATATAATAATCCGTATCTTTATGATGATGAAATGGGCGCAGTTCCAAAGGAAAGACTTGTAGCAAAAATGGATACTATGATTTAAGATAAAATAAATATTGACTAAGGCGTTTGTTAGTATAGATAATCGAACTGATAGGATAAATAAAGGAAAGATAAACCCATGTCAGATAGAAAATACTTATATACGAAAAGGGCGCACTATATGTGTCCGAACATGCACTTTGGCATCGTGGCAGAGATTGGGGCAGAGTTTGGTGAGAACAGGATCATCGAGAGCATAGGTGTTCTAAAATCAGCTCATCCGCTTATGAGAAGTCTGATAGCCAAGGAGCAGGGAAGTTACAGGATATATTATGAGGAGCAATCGCAACTTGAAATCCCAGTAACGGTAAAAAAAGCAAACGATAACTGGCAGACTGATTACGAGGCGGTATCTTCAGCCGGTTGGAATGTTCAAAAGGAAGCATTGCTTAAGGCTTTTGCTTATCCTTCCGAGAGCGGAACGAGAGTTCTTTTTATAACTCATCATCTTCTATGTGACGGAAGAGGACTTCTTCAGCTAGTGCAGGAATATGCTCGATACATTCAATGTAAATTGGTAATGGGCTTGACCAATTTGATGCGGTGAAAAAACTAAATTATAAACTGAAGTATTAGGGGCTGAAAATTTGTGGGAATAAAACATTTCGAAGAAAAACAACGTTATGGGAATTGTGGATTTGAAAGGAGTAAGGATGCTTCACCGATGTTTATAACATCATTATGGACATAAAGAATAATTTAACTTTCAGTAGTGCGCCCATAACAAACGCAATTTTTCGGGATGAGTATTGGATTGAATTCTGGGGAAAAGAGGGGGGTAAGCCAAGAGAGTAGCATGAGATTATATCATTATTATGAAAGAGAAAAAGGTCCGTTTCGGAGTATATCTGATCTATCTGATGAGGATGGAGAAAAGGTTCTGGAACAGATTCGCAAGGATAAGCCGGATGTTTTTCTGGCCAAACGGCCATCCGATTATCTTCAGAAGCGGAGACGTTTTGAAGCAATCCTTCGAAACGAATTTATAAAAATCGGTGGAAGACCTGAGAGAGACACCCCGCATTATATGGTAGTGGAAGAAGTGCCGTTTTTTGAAAAATGGTATGAACATACCGCAAGCATTATAATTGATACCGATGAGTTAGATACGAGCATGCTCTCGTTCACTTACGGAGATTCCCACCCTACTTTCAGCGGTAATGTAAAGGATGGGAAAGAATATAGAAATAGGCTTTACAGTTTTGAAGAGATTCAGAATATCATAGACAAGTATGGGCTGCCTCAGGAATGGAATCCGGACTTTAAATATGGGCCGGAATGCTATGTAGAGGTTCAGGTCTGGACTGACCGTGGATTGGAGAAGTGGTTAGAATAAAATGGAAGAAATAAACGATTCAATAGTTATCAAATCAGCTGAAACTGATGAGGAGTTGTGCGGAAGAGGATACTACCATGCAGTACGTTATGGTTAAGCAGAGCAATGTGAAGATTTCTCATAAGAGATATATAGGATAGCATGTGATTACATAAAAGTCGTTTATGAAATGCTTGGCACTGTATTATCACATCCAAAATGCTGAACTACAGTATTTTTTCTATGTTTCAGAACGCCTGATGTTAAAGTATTAGTACACCAATTATTTTCTATAACTGCAAATTATTACAAGTTGGCCGTTAATTATTACAATTAGCGGCCTTATTTACTGCAGGAATGGTATAATTCCTTTGTGTGTTTATGCACTTATTATGCTGATGGGGGAGCTTATGAACACCTACAAAGTAGCTATATGTGATGATGAATCACTAACCTGCCAGGAAATTGAAAAGATACTAATTGAGAATTCACAACAGATTGGCGCCAAATTTCACGCTGAGATATTCTACACAGGGGAAGCACTGATAGAGAGTATAAGGTGTGGCTCGTCTTATGATTTCTTGATTCTTGATATAGAACTCGCCAGAATGAGCGGCATTGACGTTGGAAAGTTTCTGCGTGAGAAAAACAGAAACTTCCATACTCAGATCATATATGTTTCGTCAAAAGAAACTTATGCCATGAAACTTTTTTCTGTTCAGCCGCTGGACTTTCTTGTAAAACCAATCACTGAAGAATCCCTTTTTAAGGCATTGAAGCGCGGCTTTGAAATAATTGGAGAATCGGAAGACTATTTCTTTTGCAATGTAAAAAGAGAGAACATAACCATCAGCTGTAAGGACATATTATATCTTAGCAGCAACAAAAGAATAATCTCTGTAGTCTGCAGGGATGAAACCATAGAATATTACGGAAAACTTTCAGAAGAGATGAAACAGCTTCCAGATTATTTTGTGCAGATTCATAATTCATATGCGATCAATCTGAATGCACTTAAGAAGAGCGGAACTGATTATGTGATCATGAATAATGATGAGCAGATCAGTGTTAGCAGAAAATACGCAGATTCTTTTAAAGATAAAATCTTTTCCCGTTGGAAAAAAATGTGTTGTGAGGGCTAAATGGAATACTATCTGATAAATATTATTTGCAACTTTTTCTTGTTGCTTGTGATCAGACAATTTCTGGGGGATTTCCTCCAATTTGAAACAGGCAATAGAATAAAAAGAGCTGTCTTTTCCGTATGTTGGCTTGTGGGAACATTTGCAGTTAATGAACTGTTTCATGTGCCGGTTGTGAATCTTTTTACAAATGTTTTACTGATGCTGCTTATATCAAGTGTATATGAGGGCAAACTGATCAAGAAGCTGGCAGTTTGCATGATAATAGCAGTACTAGGCGCTGCCTGCGATATGTTGGCTTATGCGCTGACTATTCCTTTTTTGGGTGAGTCAGATTATTTCTATAGTATGGCACTGACAGTGGTTTTCTTACTCGTTATAGAAAGAGTTTTGAGAATTACAATCCGCAGAGGCAAGTCTTGGGATGTTGTTGGAAAAGAAATGTTGGTCCTTTCGGGATTCCCAATCCTGGCCGCAGTTCTTTTGTACTGCGTGACTGCGATGGAAGCTGGGATCTACAGACTGATTGCCTGCATAAGTGTTCTTGGAATATCTACATTATCTGTAATATTGTACAACAGGCTTGCCATCAACCTTGGAGACAGGATGAGGAAGATTTACCTGGAGCGAGAAGTGGAAGCCTACAAGCATGAGATGGAGCTGATGCGAATCTCCGATAGAAAAGAACAGAACCTGCGACATGATCTTAGGCATCACCTGTTTGAAATCGAAGGGCTTGCCAAACAGGGCGAGGATGAAAAGATCTGTACCTATATTGATGAGCTGCGGAGGACATTTGTTGATTCAAAGCAGATGGTACATACCGGAGAATATGAAACTGACAGCCTGATAAACTATCTTCTGGACAATGCAAAGAACCACCAGATTGATGTAACCTGCGACATCAAAATACCTGAAGACATAGATGTTTCAAGATGTAAGCTCAATGTTATAGTCGGAAACCTCTTGGAAAATGCTATTGAAGCTGCAGCTCAGGCTGATGAAAAGAGAATTGTGCTTACAATGCAGTTTTCCGCTGGAATTCTTTTCCTTCAGATCAAGAATACTTATAATGGCCCCGTCAGGGTTGAAGGAGGACATGTCCTAGGGAAAAAGAGCCAGAATAATCATGGGATTGGGCTTAGAAGCGTGCAGGATCTAGTAAGAGAGCAGAACGGAAGTCTTGATATATCAGTAACGGATCAGTTCTTTGTGGCAGAAGGAATGATTCCGGTGGGGTAAATTATTAGTGATTGGGAAGGAATAAATAAAAGTATGAGAAAACTTAAGGGGAGCTTGGGAATTATTTGCGCATTAGCTTTTATTTGCTGTGCGTGTGGAAAAACTGACTCAAATCTTGGAACGGCTTCATCATCACCTGTGAATGATAATACAGCCGAAGCAGAACATAATATTTACAACTTGAACGAAATAGAGTATGAAAAGCCAAAAGGGGCAAATATTTCTTATCTTTGTCAAAATGAGCAGGGAATATATGGATTGCAGTCTGTACACTTTGACAATGAGCCTACTACCTATAGTATTATCGCAATTTCAGGAGAAGAAGTAGGAAAAGAAATTACTCTAAAAGTAGATGAGGACGCGTGGTTTAATTCTCTTTCAGTGGATAATGATGGTAATTTCTATGTGATCGAAAGAGTATACAGCACGGCTCAGGATATAGATAAGGAACCGGAGATTGATGAAGGAGATACAGATGCTGATGCGGCTATCAGTGAAGAGACTACTGATAGTAATGCAGATATCAGCGAGGGGGCTTCATATGATTATTATGAGAATAAGCAGTACATAGTCAAATTCTCGCCTATGGGCGATGTCATCTGGAAGACGCTTGTAGAAGAGGAAATCAACGAGAATTACTACGGACTTGATTCACTTGTTTATGCCGAGAACGTTGGAGCAGTGACTTCATCAAGCAAGGGAATAATAGTATTTGATACAAAGTCCGGCGTGGCAGAGAGTATTAATAGTGAATTCGTAAAGGATTATTCCGGCGAAATGTTTTCAAGAAGACAGATTATTGCTCTGAGAGATGGCAATTTTTATTTGATAGATGCCGATATGACGGGCGAAAACTCTTTTTACAAATATGATACTTCCAAAAAGGATTTTGTAGATTTTACGGATAAGATTCCAAGCGGTATTCTAGAAGGATATTCTATTTATCCGGGAATCAGATATGATTTCCTGATAAATCAATATGATGGTCTCTGTGGGCTTAACATTGACGATAAAGAGGCTACGAAGATCTGCGATTATCTCTCCTCAGATATTACTGATAACTTTGATATCAGATACTTTTTTGAGGAAGATGACGAGAATATTTTTGTTGCCCAAAATGACCAAAACTATTATGGCTTTGTTTTTAGCAGATTGACAAAGGCTAAACCTGGTGAAAACCAGCAAAAGACACAGATTACACTTGCTGCTTATTTTGCTTCTGATAGTGTACGAAGAGCGGTTGCAGACTTCAACAAGGCAAATGATGAGTACAGAATTGTCCTCAAAGATTATGGTGATTACGTCCGCAATGAAGGCATAGATGGTCTTGAAAAGCTGGATCTTGATATCGTGTCGGGGGAGGCCCCTGATATTATTGAAATTTATGGGCAGATGATTCCTATTGACAAGTATTTGAATAAGGGCTTTTTTGAGCCTCTTGATGACTATTTTGCAGATGATAAAGAACTATCATCCGGCGAATACCTTCAAAATGTGCTTGACTGTGGAAAGAAAAAAGGCAAGCTCTACACTCTCATTCCGCAGTTCACAATCTACACAGGTATAGCATCTGCAGACCTTATGGGTGGAGAGACTTTGGACTGGTCCAATTACAAGGAAATCTGTGAAAAGAGAAATATAGATCCGGCTATTATGTTTGGTGTGTATTCAAAAGGAGAAGCACATAGTTTTTATTCCATTGCTGCAGAGGAATGCGTAGATAGGGAGAAGGGAACCTGTAATTTCAAGAATCAGGCCTTTTATAATCTGCTTGAGTACGTTGGGCTCCTCCCGGAAGAATATGACGATTCTTCGTCGGGCTCTTTATATAGGGAAAAAAAGGCGATTCTTTATCTACTGGCTGTCAACAGCATGGATGAATATGTTTTTGCAAAAGAGGGATATTTTGGCGGCGATGTTGTTTATAATGGTCTGCCTGGAATTTTGGGCGGAACTTCTTACATTGAACCTGCAACGCAGCTTGCTATGAGCAGCAATTGTAAGCATAAAGATGTTGCGTGGCAGTTTATGAGATATTTTCTGACAGATGAATATCAGGATAATATAGAGTTTTATATGCCGGTTAGCCAGAAAGCCTTCAATGCGGTTCTTGAGAAAGCTCAGGAAAATCCATTCTACATAGACGAAAATGGCGAAAAGCAAGAGGTGAGCAGCTACATGAGCATGGATGATATTGAAGTGGAGATCAAAGCCATTAGTGCGGCTGAGGCCAAGCAGTTCGAGGATCTTGTTAAGTCAACAACCATTCCTTATCAGGGAGATGAAACAATATGCAGCATTATTTCCGAAGAGGCTGAGGCTTTTTATGCAGGCCAAAAGAGCGTAGAAGAGGTTGCAGATATCATCCAGAGTAGGGTTTCACTATATATTAGCGAGAATTCATAAATAAAGAATGGCGAGATATTCACTATAACAAGAGAGCGGGAATGATAATAAAATCCTGTACCAGATGTGTAAGTACATTTGGTGCAGGATTTTGTTAATTATTACAATCTGGGCGTTAATTATTACATTTAAGGCTTATACTGCTGAGAACTGTATATAATTAGAAGCATAATAATTTGAAGGTTGCTTGAATATGAAACTTTACATAATTAGACATGGCGAAACATATTGGAATATTGAGGGCAGGCTGCAGGGTAGGACTGATATAGAACTTACACCAAGCGGAATAAGTATAGCTGATAGAAGCTCGCAAGGCATGAAAAACATTAGATTTGACTATATTTTTTCAAGCCCTTTAAAGAGAGCATATAAGACGGCGGAGATTATTAGAAGAGACAGAAATGTTCCGATAATCACTGATAATCGCTTGATAGAAGTTTGCTTTGGAAACTATGAGGGGATGGTTGTAGATAACAGAAAAGGGAATTAAAGCAAATGGAACTAAAGATTGATCCTAATGGAATATGGTATCATGGCTCAAACATGGTGTTTTCAGAAATGAAAAAAGGCAGTACTATTACTCAGTGGAAAGAACTTGCAGAGGCGTTTTCTCATAAACCAAGCCGATTGAGTTATGACGACAATGGAACAATTTATCATAACGGAACAGAAAAGGGATACCTATATACAATAGATGAACCTATTACAGTTGGAATTGATATTTATCAGCATCCGAGAACAGTTATGGATGAAAATGCTGAATTTTTAACGAAAAGACCAATAAAAGTAAAAATGGTTTGTGAACTGTAAATAGGGTTTTTATAGGATTGGGGACGGCACCCATTACAAAAAACAGCATCCTCATAAAATAATAATGCAGGGGAAGAAACCCATGGAAAAAAACGTAAGTGTTATTGATGAAACTGGTAAATTTATAGGAACCACCTACCCTAAAAGGGCTAGAGGATTGGTTAAAAGTGGTCGGGCACGTTATGTGTTCTGCGATTCAATGGATACAATATGCCTAACGTGTCCACCAGAAAAGAATGAAATATCTCTAGTCGTCGGTAAATGCCGATGACTAGAGATTTGTTATAAAACTATAACAAACAGTGGAGGAAAAACTTGATGGATGAAAAATATATTGAACTTGAGAAAAGAGTACAGGTTCTTGAAGGCCTATTAAAAGGCTTCTTGCAGTCAGAAGATAATAATATCAATCTGACATTGAAGGAATGCTCTGTTAATAATCTGAACACAGGAGATGAATGTGATGTCAGATTGGATAATTGCTCTGTTGGAAACTTAAGTGTTGGTGATGGATGCGATGTTAGACAGAACAATTGCCCTATTGGAACTATGATTCCAGGCGATATAGATACAGCTGATGGTCAGATAGACGATATAGAGAGCAGAATAGACGAATTGGATGATGCGGTAGATATGATTGAAAATAGGATTGATGCTGCAGAGAACAGGGCAGAGCATTTGAAAGAATCACTGGATTGACTGGTATAGTGTAATTGGGAGAAAAAATTGAAATAGCAGGGTAGAACTTACAATCTTAGGATTGAGAGACATGAAAAGAGTAATGGTGGGCGCACTGATATTGGCTTTTATATTGGGAGCTGTAGGATGTGGAGAAAAGAAAAATGATAACGCTTCATTAATCGGCGGCGCAGATGCTTTTGGGGCAGAAGAAATTATTGTTACACCACAAGGAGTACCGGAAGAGACAACACACGAATATAAGCCAGGTGAGGGTAAAATTGAAAATCAGCCAAATACTGAAGGACAAGAAGGCGAGTGGTTAGATATGGAATATGCATCTGTATCTGATTACTTTACGAATCCACATGAGCATGAATCCATGAAAGATGGCTATACTAAAGAGGCGGATCTTGACGGAGATGGAACTCCTGAGAAGATTGTGATTGAAGATTTGAAATATAATGGTGGAGATGGAGGCTATCTCCCTCATGTATATAGGGCAAATGGAGAAGAAATAAAACTGCCCATGGATACTGAAGTCAATCCTTATGCAGCGTTGTGGGGAGAGAAAAACGTAGAAATATTCCAGGAAGATGTTGGAATAGCAGCCTTAAGCTGGGATGAAGTAAAGCAGATATATCAAAGCAAAGGATATACTGAAGAAACATTTGAGGAACTTAGAAACAATCTAAGCAAAGACGCGTGGATACGGGGTGATTTTGCCAGTGGCTTTGTTATCAAAGACGGTGGGGAAAGGCCTGAACTGATAATCAAGTTTTATATGCAGGGCATGGGCGGTCATGCGGATACTTTTGGTTATATTCTTATGCATCTGACGCTTAATAGTGATGAAACCTGGAATCATGAGAAATCTGAGTTTGTATTGGATGAGTAATGGGTATGAAAAATAATGTATTTGTCATCGTTGGGATTTTTTTAATTATGTTTGTACTTTTATGCCCGTTGCCGCCTGTCTTGGGTGTGCAAGGGTTATTATGGAGATTGGTGATCGGTTTATTAGGATCCTGTGCAATTATCAAAGTGAAGAAAAAAGGACAGTAAACTTTATATCACTTGGGGGATGTATGAGAAAATATCAGTTTTGTTGAGTATGATTGCAGTATTTACAATCGGAACAGTGGTGGTAGCAGAAGATAATAGAGAATAATAATGTCAAATATGTTAAAATGGGTTTGTAACTGATAAACGCTTGTCTATGGAGAAATGATTATGGATATAGCTGTTGAGGATAAGAAGATAGCTGCCAGAGAACGCATTAAAGATCTTATAGCGCTTCAGAGAGAACTTCGTTCTATGTTTTCCGAAGATAAGTATAATGTATTCGTTTTTGGAAGCTATCCGACAGTGCGTTTTGAATATGGCAAGAGCGATGTTGATATCGCTGTATATGCTGATAGTTTGGATCTTTATAAAGGGATAGCTGTGAAAATTGAAGAGTTTTTCGAAGATCGAGGAATAAATGTAGATTTATTCTTTATTGATATTAGTGTCCCAGCTCCTGTATTTTTGGCACCATTACACGCTCAGATACAGTTTACGGATTATTATCCCGATAAGCTCCGTGAGTTTGAAGCTGAATGTGAAAAAGAACTTATCAAAATTAAAAGGAGCATCGCGGTATGAAATTGGATGACAGCATTATTGACCAGTTTAACTTAGAACCTGAAGATGATAGAGAACCGGTTAATGTAATGAAGGTACCTGAACTCCTTGACTTTTTAAAGGAAAGTGCTTCAAGAATAGTAAGTAAAAGTAAGCAGTACTTTAGCACAACAGACGCTGATATTCAGGCGGATTGTTTGGATATTGTTGCGATTAGGCTCAATGACTTTGCGCAGGCTTTCATTGATATAATAATCTTTATAAGAAAAGCAGAAGGCAGCTATAATGGTAAGTCATCTTCGCTCAGATATTGCGTAACAAGTTATGATACATTGGTAAGTAATCAAAAAGAGGAAGAAAAGCAATTTCTTGGCGAATTGCTGCTAAGGAATGAAATAACGCACGACTATTTCAATCGAGAAATACATTTAAGGAAGTTGATTGCTCTTATGCAGAATTATTCAGATGGGGCACTTGATGTATATGAGCAACTTACGAAAATTTGCCAAAACAAGGATCTTCTTGATAAATACGTTGATAAAAATGCAAAAGTATAAGTGATAAATCAGTAGAATAGCCACTTTTGCTATGATATCATAAGGCATGTGCTTACGTTTTATGTGAGTACGTGCCTTTATATTTTTGCGGGAAGGAAAAAGGAAATTGGAAATGTAATTGATAAGAACTATCGAAGCATGGGCATTGGGGGCGAAGTTTTAGAAAAAGTAATTACACAGATATACAAGGAATTCGGCATAAGACCTATAGCCCTCGGATGCCATAAAGATAACTTTAGAGCAGAAGAGTTTTATAAAAAGCACAGCTTTATCAAAACGGAGTATATGGAAGGGAATGATTACTATTTTCTCAGGTATCCGAGCAAATATGACCATCTGGAGTGCAAGACTCTTTAAGAAAATTGAGAAATGAGGTTTTAGTAACGTGAGGAACGTAGTAACAGTAACATCGGATATTGAAAAATATGCTGCATTTGCACGTAAGATTAACGCAGACAAAGATTATTCGCAGCCACTCCTAGATTCAAATTTGATAGAGGAGAAACTTGATAGGGCTCTCACAATCAAAAGAGGCCTATACTGAGCTGTTTGACTATTTGTCACAGTACTTTAACGGATACCAGATTGATTTTTCTCCATGGAAAGGAGTATTTGACTTCGGAAGAAATGCTGTGCTACTATTAACAAAAGGAAAGGGCGAATTTTCGCTAAGGTGAACGAATGATTATTAGATAATTTGATTTAGGTGAACATGTTGATCAGGCTGCTGTTTTACAGTGGCATTATGTGTGCGCTTAAATTGGATTATCATGCATTCGGAGCCTGTTTTTATATATGGGCCTTTTTTGTATGAGTCTATTATGCGTGCGCAGGATAGGCTTATTTTTGTTTTTCCAAAACAAAAATAACGCTCCGCTATGGATGCGCATCGGCGCGAAATGAAAATGATGCATACATGCATCCGCACCTCGCGCGATAATGTCGCGAGAGACATCCTTTTTATGCCGACAAAGGAGGATTATATATGGCAAGAAATTTATTGATAAAAGCAGAAAAGATCGTTCATTCCTATGGAGAGCAGACCGTACTTGATTTTGATAGATTCTATCTGTATGAGGGTGAGAAGGTAGGACTTGTTGGAATGAATGGCACAGGCAAGAGTACGCTTCTTAAGATTCTATCGGGTGGGTTGGAACCAACAACAGGAACAGTCTCAAGAAAATGCATCCCATTTTACTTTGAACAGTTTGGTTCGAACAGTGCATATTTTGAAACTGATTATGCAGAGGCTGGTAAGATGGGAGTTGCAGATCACATCTGGCAGGAAAATGTAAGTGGCGGCGAAGATACAAGGATAAGGCTGGCACAGCTCTTTTCCAGTCCCCATGCAGTTGCCTTTTTAGATGAACCTACGTCAAATCTTGATTATGATGGCGTGAAAATGCTGATAAAAAGACTAAAAGAAATAGATACATTGGTCATAATCAGTCATGACAGGGCAGTCCTCAATGAAGTATGCGACAGGATAGTTGAGATTTCTTTTGGCAAACTTCACAGCTATGACGGAAACTACGATGAATATGTGGCTCAGAAGGAAGAGCAGCTTAAAACTCAGCAGGCAGAATTCGAGAATTATCAGGCTGAGAAAAAGAGGCTTCAAAGTGTCTACATAGAGAAAAAAGCTAAGGCAAAAACGGTAGACAGGAAGCCAAAGAACATGTCGGCAAGTGAAGCGAAGGTGAGAGCATTTATCGGCAACAGAAAACCGGAGGACAAGGCTCGTGGAATAGAACGCAGTGCAACAAACGTACTTAAACGCCTTGAACATATGGAGGTAAAAGAAAAGCCCAAGGAAGAACCTACCGTCAGACCAGATTTCAGACTGACAAATCCGCCAAGGAATCCGATATTGATCCGCGGAGAGCATATTTCTTTTGCCTATGATGATCACATTATCCTCGATGATGCTGATTTCATGATAAAAAATGGAAGCAAGGTGGCTCTTCTGGGTGGAAATGGAGCAGGCAAGACGACCTTGCTTGAACTCATCAGCAGGAGGGAAGGAGTATACGTTGTCCCGGGAGCCAAGATAGGCTATGCAAGGCAAAATATGTCCCAGATTGATCTTGGGCAGACAGTCCTTGAAAATGTTCGCAGAGTCAGTATACAAAGTGAGAGTATATCAAGAATAGTTTTGGCCCGGCTTTTGCTTTCGGAAAGAGATATGAATAAAAAGGCAAAAGAACTTTCAGGTGGAGAGCGCATGAAACTGTCCTTTGCAATGCTGTTTGTATCGGACGTGAATCTCCTTATCCTTGATGAGCCCACTAATTATCTGGACATCCCATCTGTCGAAGCTCTGGAAAAAATGCTGGTGGAGTATGAAGGAACATTGGTATTTACATCTCATGACAAGACATTTGTAGACAGGATTGCCACAGAAAGGTTATACATCGACGATGCGAAGATAAGACACGAAAAGTAAGGCATGAAGACTTTGAAAAAAAGTTAGTAGGACAATAGGCTTATTTATACCTAAAGAAACTGCAAATTATTACAATCTGGCGGTTAATTATTACATTTAAGGCCCAAGGATGAAGAAACTGTATATAATCTGAGGCATAATAATCTTATTTTTTTAACCAATGCATGAGGATAGGACAGTTAAGAAGAGGGACGACAAAATGGGTTTTTTTATCAAGAAAATCAAATGTCCAAAATGCAAGAGTATCAATTATACCAAGATTGACATGGAGGATGGAAATGCTGGAGTAAGTGGTGTTTTGCTTAATGCTTTTGATGTCGGAGGCAGATCTCGCATGGCCAGCAGTACACCTGTCGTTAAGGGCAATTTTACAGAATACTTCAAATGCAACGATTGTGGAAAAGTATTTCCATATACAAGAGAAAAATAAACATTAGAGAACTAGAATAAGACTATATAACTTAGGAGAGGTTTGGGAAGTTCTTTTATGGAAAAAATACAGAAAATGATATCCGAAGCGAGGGCATTGTTTGATGATGAAAAATATGAAGATGCGCGGAAGTTGAGGAAATAATGAAATGATGAGATTGCTGGAATTTTATACATTGGAATCCTTGGACTTTTCGAAACTAATGGAAGTTTATCGTGAAAGCAATGAGGATAATGCTTCATATTTTTATCCAGAAGAGACTGATCTAGATAAGGGACGTCATCTTGTGGAGCAGAAGTTCTATGATTATTTGAAAACTGGATTTTACAATAAACCGGGAAATAGATATTATGCCATTGAAGACAATGGGGAATGGCTATCGGCTATCCGTCTTTTTCCCGTAGAAGGCAAAGACAATAATTTTTTTGCTGAGGCACTTGAGACTATGCCCTCTCAAAGGAGAAAGGGCTATGCAAGAAAAATGATGGAACTGTTATTTGAAAAACTTGGAAGTGAAGGTTTTTTCGAAATAACAGACACTGTAAATAAGAGTAACGAGGCCTCTTTGCGGTTCCACTTAAACTGCGGATTTGAAATATTTAAAGATCCAGCATGCTGTGTGCTGAACGGGAATGTAGATGAAAAAGCCTTTACCATGCGCTATGTGGGGAATTTAGTAGCAGTAACATCGGATATTGAAAAATATGCTGCATTTGCACGTAAGATTAACGCAGACAGAGATGTCGGACAAATTTGTCGATGGTGCTGTAGAGACAATAATGACGATAATTAAACCGATGATTGGATGAGGCGACACAGAATCTGCCATCAAGTACTATAAGAAAAAGAAACAGCTCCTTAAGACCGAATGGGGTGTAAAATATGGCAGAGAACTTGATGAAATCGATAAGACCATCGAGGAACTTAGCAAATAACATACATAAGGAACATTAACTAGCAATGAAGTATTTAAAGCAATACAAGAATTTAAGCAAAGAAATCTACGTCCTATTTTTTGGACGCATAGTAACAAGCATGGGTTCTCTTATCTGGCCCATAATGACACTGATTCTCAAGAATAAGCTTGGTTACAGTGCTACAACCATTGCAACTATAGATATGGTACTGGCAATATTCCAATTTCCAATTGTAATACTGGGTGGAAAGCTTGCCGACAGTGTTAGTAGAAAAAAGATTATAGTTTGTTGTGATATGGTAACTGTAATCTGCTATTTTATCAGCGGTTTGATTCCACTATCCTTTGTCAGTGTCGCTCTTTTCTATATTGCAGGTCTTTTTGCAGCGGTAGAAGGACCATCTTATGATGCGCTTATCGCTGACCTTAGTGATTCTGACAACAGAGAGCAGGCATATAGTCTTCAGTACCTTGGCATGAATCTGGGACTTGTGCTTGCACCTACGCTTGGCGGGTTATTATTTGAACACTATTTATGGCTTGCCTTTTTGATAACCTCAGTAGCGACGTTTTCTTCAACACTTTTAATTATTCTTTTTATCAAGAAGCTTAGTGTTGAAAAGAAAAATGTAAGTGAGTATGAGGAAAAACGCGAAGGAGCAAAGCTATTGGAAATCCTGAAGGAGCGTAAAATACTGCTTTTGTACATTGCTGCCTCGGGATTCTGTAATCTGGTTTACTCGCAGTTCAATTATCTTTTGCCGCTTCACATGGAGCACCTTTATGATGCTAAAGGTGCAACGATATTTGGACTACTAACCAGTACAAATGCGATAGTGGTTGTAATTGGAACTCCGCTTATAACAACGCTTCTTGCAAATATTATTGATGTCAGGAAATTCCTGATTGGCGAAGCCTTGATCGTAATTGGTCTTGTCAGCTTTAATTTCTTTGGCAGATGGATTCCTGTTTATTTCGTGCTGATGACAGTGTTTACGATAGGAGAAATCTTCTGTACCATAGCCAGCTCACCCTACATGACAAGGCGTGTGCCTTCAACACATTGGGGAAGGGTAAACTCAACAATCAATATCTTTTGTATGGCCATAACGTCTCTTGGAAATATCCTAATAGGAAAATTGTTTGATACATATGGCTTTAGTAGTGCCTGGCTTTTTGTTGCTGTAGTTGGTGTCATAGCAATTATGCTGATTTTACTACTGAATGTGTTTGATCGTGCAAGTTTCCCGCTTTTGTATAAGAAGGCAGACGAATAACGAGGACGGAGGCGTATACCATTGAATATTGGTAGGTATGAGAATAGTAATGTTGATGTCAAAATTAAAAGTATAGTTGCGACAATATTGGGAGATGGACTTTTTGAGGATATAACAAGAATCTGCGAGCGTTATAGTGAAGAAGAGGACGATTTTCGCGAATATGATGTTTATAAGATCAGGTCAGCAAATGGCATAAAAATCTTGAAAAAAACATCTGAAAGGGAAGTGACAAATTATGCAAACTATCTGCAGGGACATGGTTTTAAAGTTCCTGCATTCTATGGAAACTATAATGACGGGAAAGATATTTGGATCGTTATAGAAAGTATTGAGGGTGATGACCTTAGAGACATGACAAATGAACAGGCTATAGCAGCTGCAGATAGCTTGTCAGAAATACAGAACACATTCTGGAACTGCTCTGACACAGAGCGATTTGATGTTTCTGGTCACAAGTATTTTCCTTCTGAGATGCTGATGAATTTTATCGATGTAGCTGTAAACAGGATTGGAAGTCAGTTGGAAGAATTTGAATGCTATGCCTAAGTCATGGCTTATTGTAAATTGCAGTTTTATGTTGGAGGGAAATGAGTGGGAAAAATCGAAATAGAACCATTTCGAATGGATTATTTAGAAGATTATTTCAATGCGTTTACCGAGGAGATCACAAAGTATCAGTGGCCAGATCCGTTTGAAAGTTTAGAGGAAGCAAAAGATCTGCTGCAGAGTTTTCTTGATGAAGCTGAGCATGGAGAAACAATCTTGCTATCAGTAATATCTGAAGAGGGAAAGTTTGTCGGAAGTTCAGAAATACATGGCCTTTCAGAAGTGTGCCCTGAGGTTGGTGTATGGATTAAAGCATCTGAATGGAATAAAGGCTACGCATACGAAGCATTAAAGGTGGCACTTGACCGAGCTCGTGATAAATACGGGAAAACTGAGTTCTTTTACGAGGCTGACGTACGCAACATTGGCAGCATGAAGCTTCTTCGCAAGTTTGCAGATGATTATGAAATCATAGATCAGGGTATAGAGAAGATGACTACTGATTCCGGAAAAGAGCTGGAACTTCAGGGATTTGTACTCAAGGCTGTGAAATGATTATGATTGTAGGATTATCTTCCTGTATAGAAGGAGAATTGTAGTTTGAAATACATTTTATATTTTTTAATTGGATATATTGTTTTATATGCGGTTGTTTGGCTGCATGAAGTGGGTCATGCATTATGGTATCGCAAATATAATCTGAAAAATGATTGGTGGAGGGTACAGGTAAAGCCATACATATTCTTTTCGACACCAGGTGGTGTAGATGCTGAAGTGTGGGAAAATCTTAAACCAATCCAGTATGTGCTTAGCGCTTATGGAGGACTGATGGCAAATGCATTATTTGCTATAATCTCTGCCGGGATTATTAGGATTGTTGGAGAGGCTAATGAATTCTTCTGTATTGCGTTATGGCTATTTATGACGCTTCATATAGGGGAGATTGTGTCTTATCTTTTTGTGGGACCCATTTTTCTTGTCAGCGATATGGAACTTGTTAATCAGCATATGCCGAAATTAAGAATTCCCAATTTGCTTTTTGGATCCATACTTACAGTGGCATACGTTTATATGTTAACCCTTGTACCGGAAGAATTCCGTGTATTTGTTGTTATATGGAATATAGTTACAATCCTCTCGATGTGCGCTGGTCGAATGATCTTTACAGCTATAGCGAAGAGACGAACTCAATAAATACCACTTTATAAGGATGATGCGATAGTAAGTTATCTTACAGTAAAGTATACTATCGTAGGGGGAATGTATGAAAAAGGTATTTAGTAAGATTTTTGTAGTAATAGGAATTACGATAGTATCGATTCCAGCTCTGCTTTTATCTCTTTTTGTAGTAATAGAGGTAGTTGGATATATAGCCAATCATGCGGCAACAAACAAGCAGACAAAAGAGCTAACGGCATATATAGAGAAGTCTATAGAAGATGCAAGTATAGTTGATACATATTCTTTTACCGGAAACACTTCTGGAACAAGTAACTATGTTGAATGTCAATCCAAGGTCACATTTAATTCAAATATGCCTGAGGATGAGGCGGACAGCATATTTGAGGCACGATATGAGTATTATGCGTTGGAAAAGAATGATGGGAGTTATATTATAACTATTTATGGTGATGCACCTTTCCCAGACAACATTGAAGGGCATTAAAGTAAGCAATATATTGCAGGATAATCGACCAAGAAGAAAAGGATTAAAAAAGTCATATGACAAAAAAAGATCTTTTAATCAAAGCGGCACAGCTTTACGGATTCGATACTGCCTCAGCCAAGGAAGTCCACGGGCATGAGGGCGGCAGGAATTTGGTATTTATGATTGGAAATGATTCGGTTCTCAGAGTGTCTTCTCTTTCAGATAGAAGCATTGAGGATTATGAGGCGGAAATCGAGTATGTACATTATCTTTCTGAAGGTGGAGCCAGCGTGGCAGAATCCATCCCCTCAGGGAAAGGTAACCATATTGAAATTATCGATGAGAAGGTAGTAACCATGTTCGAGATTGCAAAAGGTGATCAGATAGCCGATCATGGTTACAAGTATATTGATGGAGTTTCGATAAACGAGTACTTCTATCTTACCGGCAAGGTTTTAGGGAAAATACATGCTCTTTCAAAGAACTATAGCCCGATTCATAAGCGTTTTGATTTCTTCGAGAAGTACAATGAAAACTATTTCGAGAGCCTTATCCCGGATGATTTCTGTTGTTTACATATGGAGATGGGGCGTCGGGTAAAAGACAGGCTGCATAAAATTTTGGAGGAACTGCGAAAACTTCCGCGGAGCTCTGAAAACTATGGAATGGTTCACTTTGACTATAGCGATGGAAACTATAACATTGAGTATGATACAGGGAAAATCAATGTATTTGATTTTGATAACTGCCGTACTTGCTGGTATTTATATGATATTGCCAATTTATGGTCTCATGGTCTTGGGTGGATTGCCTGGAATAATGACGTGAATGAAAGAAGGGCATATATGGAAAAATATATGCAGACGGTCATTAATGGATACCGGACTGAGTGTACCATAACCAATGAAGAACTTGAGCATCTGGAAATGATGGTCAATGCAGTATTGATGGAAAATATCATTGATGTCTTTGAGGTAAAGAAGGCTTCAGGCGAAGAATTCGTTTTTGATGAGGAAGAAAGCTACAATGTGAAGTGCCTTGTGGAGGGGCTTAGCTGGTTTGGTTTCTACAGTGATATTTTTGATGTTGAATCACCTTTTGAGGTAGAGATGTAAGATTCCGGTATATTGTACCACTTGCTTGGCACGAAAAGAGGTTTTTAGAAGAAATCACTTTAAAAAGTCTCTTTTTTATATGCCTTTTGGCATAGAATCATTATAGCTATGACAGCAGTTTACTAGTTTCAAGTAACGGGAGGAGACAATGAAAGTTCTTTTTATTGGAAACAGTCATACATATATGAATGATATGCCCGAGCTAACAAGACGTATGCTCGAGGACTCCACAGGGCAGCCTTGCCTTGTTACTATGTTAGCCTATTCTGGCAGATCTCTTAAATGGCACATGGAAGAGGAGTACTTTTCAGAGCGTTTTAGCATACTTCACGGCGGTTACGACTACTGCGTGATCCAGGAACAAGCCCATCCAATGGGAGATGAGCCGGATACTATAGCAAATGCTGGCAGGATTATAGAATTGTGCAAAAAAGTTGGGACAAAACCGGTCATCTTCGAAACCTGGGCTGAGAAGAGAAAGCCTGAAAACCAGCAAGAAATGAATCGAAGATACAGAGAACTGGCCGCAAGTCAAAATGTACTCCTAGCTCCAATAGGAGAAGTGTGGAGCGCAGCAATGGAGGAACATAATATTACATAATTATTGGAAAAAATATACCGGTCTTACCATTATGATTACAATGGTAAGACCTCTTTGTTTTATGGTGAAATATGTTTTGCCCGGTATTCCTTTGGAGTCATATGATACTGTTTTTCGAATAGAGAGTAAAAATGTGTCCGGTTGGAGAATTGCAGGTTCTGTGCAATTGAAGAGATGGATTCCTTTGTGTTTACAAGATCCATTGCTGCTTTTCGCAAGCAGAAGGTCATTCCATAGTCGTAAAGGCACATACCTGTAAATTTATTCACTATTCTATTAAGGTAATCTCCGCTGTAATTAAGTACTTTCTCAAGCTCTGAGCGGGTTACTCGTCCATTTCTTTCCGTCATAAGGTGTTCGACACGGCTAAACAGGAGCTGATCATTTCCCATACCCATTTCTACTTCGGTGCAGTGGTAATTGTCTGTGCTTGAAATAAAGTAAAGCAGTTCAGATAACAGGCTTCTCATCTTATATGAAGATCCAAAGTGAGGAAACATCATTGTGTTCAGCATTTCGGTTGAAAGATTCTTTAACTGCTCAAAGCCGGTAGCCTTTGCGAAAGCGGGTATCATATCCAGATATGCTTTCCGATCAGGATTATCGAGATCTGAAATGATAAAACTGTATAGGTTGCTCTTCATAAAATCCTTTTCAGAATGAAAAGAAGAGTGTTCTGCAACCGTAAACAGTTCACCAATCATACTGGTTGACAGTCCTACGAACAGGATGCTTGACTCTGTATCAAAATTTTCTGCATGTCGTATGCCTCTATTTATGAGACAGCATGTGCCGGCAGGGTATTTGTAGTCTATATCTTCTATGCGCTGCGTCACAGTTCCACTCAGAACTATCATGATTTCGTAATAATCGTGGAAATGAAGGGGATGATCATGAAATGCTTTGTCATGGCCTTGAAAAGAATCCCTGGCGTAAAAGAATTCATCTTCTGAAAATGTTATAGCGTTCATATAATCATCTTCTTCGGTACCGCTACAGAATTCATATGTGATCTGGTAGGGCAGCTTTAACTGATAATAGTTTGAATCGCTGCCAGTATTTATGCTGAATGACGCGTTTGGTTTTGCACTTGTTATATAGTCTTTGGATACTTCTCTTAACATAATTGTCTCCTAATCATTCCCATATATGTTACAAATTTTACCACCAAAGTCGTTTCGTGTCATTGTTTGTCCTTTTGACGAACGATAAAATCAAAACATATCAAAGAGCTTGAAACGCTGATATTACTGAATTTAGAAGGAGTTTGACCATGGGGAGAGGAGAATATCTGGTAAAAAATCTTAAACGGCACTGGATGTTATTACTGATGCTATTACCGGCACTCATATATGTTATAGTATTCAGCTATATTCCAATGACCGGCATAGTTATGGCATTTAAGAAGTATCAATATAACGGAGGAATATACTTTTCACCATGGAATGGGCTGAGTAATTTCAAGGCACTTTTTATTTCAGGGAAGCTTCTGCAGGTAACAAGGAACACGCTT
The DNA here is from genome assembly GCF_900112195.1 of Butyrivibrio sp. YAB3001. GTDB lineage: Bacteria > Bacillota > Clostridia > Lachnospirales > Lachnospiraceae > Butyrivibrio. The sequence goes on along the minus strand of NZ_FOKR01000007.1, from coordinate 125,775 downwards.
TTGTACAATATAGCATTCATCTTTTTCGGAGTTGTATTCGAAATGGGAAGCGCCATCCTTCTGAATGAAATTATCAACAAACTGTTTAAGAAGACGGTGCAGTCCCTTATGTTTCTTCCATACTTCATCAGCTGGGTTGTGGCAGGAGCAATAATCTATAACGTCTTTAACTACGAGCGCGGCGTATTCAACAATATCGTAACATCTTTTGGAGGAACGCCCTTTGACCTTTATAACACGCCAGGGGCATGGCCCTTTGTCCTGATATTCCTTAAACTGTGGAAACAGACAGGATATGGCTCAGTAGTATATCTCGCAGCAATCACAGGAATGGATCAGGAAATGTTTGAAGCTGCATCAATCGATGGTGCTTCTGCATGGCAGAAGATCAAATACCTTACAATTCCTTCCCTCCGTCCTACGATGATGATCCTGGTACTCCTTGGTATCGGAAACATCTTCCGCGGTGATTTCGGGTTGTTCTACCAGACCGTAAAGAGCAGTGCACTCCTTCAGCCGATGACTGATGTTATCGACACCTATGTCTTCCGGTTGCTCATAGACAATGGAAATGTAGGAGTGTCTGCAGCGGCTGGGCTATACCAGTCAGTTCTTTGCTTTATCACGATTATGGTATGCAATAAGCTGGTGAAAAAAGCCAATCCGGATTATGCACTGTATTAAGGGAGGTAATAAATGTCTGCTGAAACCATCAGCCTTACCGAAGGCACAATAATTGAAGAACAGAAACTGTCGGATAAGACAGTGATAAGAAAGAAAAAGAAAATAAGCAGCGATCAGCTCTCAGTAAATATTGTGGGGGCACTTGCAGTAGGAATATTCGCACTTATATGTGTGATCCCTTTCTACTTGATAATAGTTGCGTCATTTACCAGTGAAACCTCACTGATAAGAGATGGATATCCTATTTTGCCAAGGCTTTCAGAACTTAGCCTGCAGAGCTACGCATTATGTTTAAAGAATCCTACAGCGATTCTTAAGGCATATGGGATGACAATAAGCGTTACGGTAATAGGAACTTTTCTTTCTGTGATGCTTGCTACGATGACGGGATATGTACTTAGCAGAAAGGATTTTCCGTGGAGAAACCAGTTTTCGTTTTTCTTCTTCTTCACAACATTGTTTAATGGTGGCCTCGTGCCATGGTACCTGATGTGCACACGTTATCTTAATTTCAAGAACAGTATTGTGGGGCTTATCCTTCCGCTGATGTTCTCTGTGTGGAACATGATCATTGCAAAATCATTTATGACAGGAATTCCTGCAGAGATTTCGGAATCCGCAAAGATAGATGGTGCAAATGACATAACCATATTTGCAAAACTTATATTGCCACTAAGTAAGCCCCTTATCGCAACGCTTTCTCTTTTTGCAGCACTGGCATACTGGAACGATTGGTACAACTGCATGCTGTTTGTGACAAATGAGGATATGTTTACATTGCAGTATTACCTTCAGAGAATCCTTGGAAGCGCAGAAGCGATGAGGATTGTTGCTGAAAAATCAGGTATTGCGCTTCCTTCAATTCCACTTGAGGGAATGAAAATGGCAATGACCATAATTGCGACAGGACCAATAGTACTTCTTTATCCGTTTGTGCAGAGGTACTTTGTCAAAGGACTTACCATCGGAGCTGTTAAAGGCTGATATTACGAAACTGAGTGTAACCCTTAGGGGAGAGTAATAGAGAATAAAAGGAGGATGTTCTAATGAAAAAGAAGGTATTATCAATTGTGCTGAGTATGGCAATGACAGCTACCATCCTTGCAGGATGTGGCTCAGCAACAGGCAATGCGCAGTCCGGAGCAAACACAGGGGATACAGTCATTGCTGATGAAGCAACAGCAACGGCAGGGGCTGTGTCACTTGAAGGACTCCCTGCGGCTATAGGAGAAGGTATCGTAAAAGCTACACCAGAAATGTATAAAGATGTGGATCTGTCTAAGCATAAGACTGTAAACATCACACTCATAGGAGATACTCCTACAGCTTGGAGTGATGTCCTTGCTAAAACAAATGAGTATCTTGAGCCATTTAATACTGATGTTGAGGTGAGTTTTCTAAGCTGGTCCGATTATCAGCAGATGTATTCACTTACACTTACAGGCGGGCAGGTTGACCTTATCTTTACTGCACCATGGTGCTTTATGTATACGGAAGCTGCAAAGGGATCTTTCTATGTTCTTGATAATGCCTTTGTAGCAAAGAACATGCCACTTACAAATAAATATCAGGCACCGGAAAGCTGGGATGAAACTACTATTTCAGGTCAGATGATAGCTGTTCCGTCAAACCAGGCTTCTCCAATGGGAAAGCTTGTTGCTATAAGACAGGATCTTGCAGATAAATATGGAATCAGTTCTCTTAATAACTGGAACGACTATATGAATTTTGCAAAGACCATCGCTGAAAAAGAGACACCTGAAAGCGGTATCTATGCTCTTGCAGCTGCCGGTGACAATAACGAGCTTTGGGATGTTTACAGACAGCAGGAGGATACATTCCTTGCTCTGGACAGTGATTACTTTGATCTTATCTACAATTATAAAAAAGGTGAATTACCTGATGCTTCAGATATAAAGCTTGTTTATGAGACAGAGCTTTTCAAAGAATATGCAAAAGATATGAAAGAACTTGCAGATGCTGGGGCATGGAGCAGAAGTGCACTTACAAATACGGTTACAGATGATGATGCATTCGGAAATCTTCAGGGCGCGTCAATCGCATGGAATACATCAGTATTTACCTACATCGAGCAGGCAGAGCAGACAGATGGCGTTGTAGGAGCAGCATATGATCTTACAAAGAACAACCTTGTGGGCTGTGAGAATTATTCAAATAATGACATGGCAATAGCTGCAGGAAGTGCTGACCCTGCAAGAGCTGCTATGGTACTTGATATTTTAAAGTGCGATACATATATAAATCATCTCTGGATACTTGGTGTTGAAGGCGAGCACTATACCGTAAATGACGCCGGAGAGTATACAGAAACAGATAAGGCAGGCGACTTTGCAGCATATGCAATATCTGCATCATGGGCTATCAAAAATGGAGACCTTAAAGAAGCTGGCGGAGACCCAAGAGCAACAGAAGTAACTGACAGCTGGGAAGAGAGAGTAGTAAGTAATCCTACAGTAACATTTGTTTTTGACGATTCAAATGTGGCAGATTATAAAGCTGCGGTAGGCACAGTACTTAAGGATTACGTTCCAATGCTTGAGCTTGGTCTTGTAGATGACGTTGATGCCACGATAGAAAAGATGATCAAGGAATGCTATGACTCCGGACTGCAGAATGTTCTTGATGAATTTGATGCTCAGTACGAGGCATGGAAAGCAACAAGATAAGATAAAAATGGGAAAAGCCGCTGTTAGATGCGGCTTTTCCAAATATAAAACATAAGGGATTATGCGTGATGAAAACTAAGTTTGCATATGGAGCAGACCTTGGCTGGATGACACAGCTTGAGGACAGGGGCTTTAAATGGATAAATGAAAAAGGAAAAACGGTATCATGCCTTGAAGCGGTCAAAGAGAAAGGAGCAGATTCAGTGAGATTCAGGATATTTGTAAACCCTCCTGAGAAAAGCTTTGTAGAAGAAAAAGACGGTACAATGGTAATGCTGGGGTACTGCGATGCCAAAAGAGTAGTGGAGGCAGCAAAGAGGGCAAAGCAGGCAGGTATGCGGATAATGCTGGACTTTCATTATTCTGATGAATTTGCGGATCCAAAGAAACAGTACATTCCTAAAGAATGGGAAGGTCTGTCTCATGAAGATCTTTGCCAAAAGGTAAGTGAGCATACAGAATATGTTCTTGGGATCATGAAAGAGCAGGATATATACCCTGAGTGGGTTCAGGTGGGCAATGAAATAAACCCCGGAATGATGCACCCCATGGGAGATTTAGAAAATCACCCGTTCCAGCTTGTTGAGTATATAAACAGCGGCTACCTCGCTGTAAAGAAAGTATTCCCAGACTGCAAGGTTGTTCTTCATCTGGCAAGCGGTCAACATCCAAACTGGGTAATGCCGTTTTTGGAGAACTTCTTTGAAAATGGTGGGATGACTGATGTTCTTGGCTTTTCCGATTATCCTTACTGGTGCGATCTCATAAACAAAGAAACTCCGGAAGAAAATGTTGATTCAAGCATAGACAATTGGACAAGGTGCTTGGATATGTACAGAAACAGATTCCATAAGCCTGTCATGATTGCTGAGATAGGTGGCCCTGAATACGAAGAGAAAGAAACAAGGCAGCTTATCGGGGACACAATAAGAATGCTAAAGCGTGTGCCTGAGGGTGAGGGGCTTGGGATATTCTACTGGGAACCGGAAGTATGTTCAGAAGTCCTTCCTGATGCGTATCCGCTTGGAGCATCAAGACTCGCTAAGAATTATACCCTTCAGCTAACGGAAGCACTGTCTGCATATAAGGATGCATAAATATGATCGTCATGTGTGAACTACGCAAATGATAATTGAAGATGCTATTGTATTTTTCGGGAGAGATTATATATGAAAATAAGAAATAGAATTATTAGTATTGAAAGCTATTAAAATATAGGGGTATGAATAAAGGAGAATCCAGATTCTATTTGAGGAAATGGGATCTTAACAGTGATTGATATGAGAAAAAAAGTAGTTGGGACACTGATGCAGCAAGAATGCTTGGAGTTAGTCGAAAAGCATTATCGGAGCTTGTTAATGAGAAAACGTCTCTAAGTCCTGAAATGGCGATTAGAAAAAGCAAGGCGACTAATACATCAGCAGAAAGCTGGATGAATATGCAGCAGAAACTGTCATTGTGGATTGCATATCAACACGAACCTTCAAATGTAATACCTTTTTTTAGAATGCAGTAGATGAGGGATAATATCTATAGCTCTGGAAATTCCAGGGCTATTTTATTTTCGTCTGGAACAAGGTATGATTATTCATAAGTTGTCTGAAATACATGATATGGGAGGAATACGGTATGTCATCATGGATGGTACATCATTAAGCACCATCATAAATTTTTATGATAATTCTTTTGGCTATGATGATTTTGAAAGAATAAGATTTCTGATGCCATGGATTGTGGAATTTAGTTTTGATGAGCTTGGAAATTGTGTGGACATCAAACGCCATTCTGTGTGATAGACAATAAGTGTACTAAGGGTGAGGACGTATTGTGAAGATATATTTTGCGAGACATGGACAAACAGATTGGAATATATTAGGAAAAGTTCAAGGTACGACTGATATTCCTTTGAATGAGAATGGAATAGCGCAGGCGCAACTTCTTTGCAAGAATCTTGAAGATAGAGATATTTCTTTTGAAAAGATATACACCAGCTATCAGGCTAGAGCTGTAAAAACTGCGCAGATAGTAGATGAGCATTTCCATACAGGATATGAAATAGTTAGAGGCTTGGAAGAAATGAATCTGGGATTGTTTGAAGGGCATACCTGGGATGAGATTCTTTCTTTATATGATGAAGAGCATAAGCTGTGGCTATCAAATAAAAGGTACAATCGTAGTCTTGGTGGTGAATCATACCAAATGGTAATGGAGAGATTATTCAATGCGCTGGATTATATTCTTGGGCAACATGATGCTTCTTCAGACAAAAACCTACTTATAATATCGCACGGTGCTGTCATTATGACGCTTCTTGCTATGAAAAGAAATATACCATTTGAGGAGTCGCATACGATAGAGGTTGATAATGCATCGCCTATAGAATTCAGTATCGAGGAACTGAAAGATATAAGAACACGGCTTTAATGGAGATGGTATGGCTGGCATCCTTCCGTAGATACATATGAAAAGTATTATAAAGAACAGGAGGATGGTAAAAGATTTGTTTTTATCGCAGAGTATGATGGCAGAGTCTCCGGGCAATGTACTCTGGTTCTGAATCCTATAGAAGGTCCTTGGGGGAATCAAGGCTATCCTGAAATTGAAGATCTGACAGTTTTCTTTGATGTTCATAATAAAGGTATTGGAAATAGGCTTTTTGCAGCGGTAGAAGGACCATCTTATGATGCGCTTATCGCTGACCTTAGTGATTCTGACAACAGAGAGCAGGCATATGGCTTTTTGTTGCTGTAGTTGGTAGCATGGCGATTATGCTGATTTTACTACTGAATGTGTTTGATCGTGCAAGTTTCCCGCTTTTGTATAAGAAGGCAGACGAATAACGAGGACGGAGGCGTATACCATTGAATATTGGTAGGTATGAGATTGGTAATGATCAACATTGACGTGCTACGGGTATTAAAATATCATTGGTATGCTTGCAAGTATTATATTCCAATTATTGGCTTGGGGAACTTGGGAAAGATGTTATTGACGCATACCAGGCTTCCAGCATATACTGGAACCAGGTTCATGGTTTTACTGCTGAGGATGTAAAGAAGGATCTTGAAGGGCTGCAGACAATGAGGAATCTTGCAAGGAATATGGCGTTCATGATAAAGGCATTTGCAGATGCGAAGGAGAAGTACGGCCTCCCGGGAGTGGAGAGAAATGCATTTACAAGTTTCCCAGATGGAAAATAATTGATTGAGGACAGCCAAAATGGAATTTAAAAAGGTAGTAATAATTGGTGCAGGAGCAGTGGGATGTTATATCCTTTGGGGGCTTTCTCAAAAGGAGAACATAGAGCTATCTGTGATTGCATCAGGCAAGCGTAAGGAACGATTTGAGAGAGACGGCTTTTTCATAAATGATGACCTATTCAAGCCGGTTGTAAAGACTCCATCAGAGGCATACGGAGCAGATCTTGTTATTGTGGCGGTTAAATATAACGCATTGCAGTCGGTGGTTTCAGATATAAAAGAGATTGTTACTGAGAATACTGTAGTAATGAGCCTTATGAATGGCGTTGACAGTGAAGAAGTGATAGCTTCTGCAATCGGCGAAAAGCATATTGTACCTGCTCTTATCAAAGTTGCTTCGGAAAGAAAAGAAAACAGAGTATTTTTTGATCCTGATTCTACAATAGGAATTGTATACGGAGAAAAAGACGGGAAAAGCACAGAAAGAACCGAGGCTCTGGCCAGACTATTTGAAGAGACAGGTCTTCATTACAGAGAAACAGATGTGATTTGGTCAGAAATATGGAGCAAGTTCAGGCTGAATGTGGGTAATAATCAGCCCCAGGCAATGCTCGGAGTTGGAGTAGGTGCGTACAGCGATAGTGAACACGTTGCAGCCATCAGGGAAGGACTTGTAAAAGAACTGGATGCTATTGCAGAAGCGAAGGAAATAGATATATCTAAAGCTGATTCTTCATCTTTCAGAGGATCGAAGGTTTCCAAGAGAGCGAGATATTCAACCCTGCAGGATCTGGATGCCGGGCGACATACAGAAGTCGATATGTTTTCCGGTACTCTTATACGCATGGGAAAGGAACTCGGAATCCCCACGCCCTATAATGAAATTACGTATCATATGATAAAGGCACTTGAAGAAAAGAATGATGGGTTCTTTGATTACGAATGACCATTTTATAAGACATCACTCCATTTGGGGAGAGGTGTCTTATTCTTTACCGCTTCACTGACCAGAGTGTAGAAGCGGTTTTTTTCTGTAGAGGCTCAAGACCGGCCTGCAGAGCTTCCATTGATTCAATGGTCTTTGCTTCCTGTGAAAGAAGCTGCTGAGATTCTGGATTGAAAAAGCTTTTGGAAAACAGGAATCAAACCCTGAGTTATGACAAAACAGTTACGGAAGGAGTATTAACTAATGCAGACAATTAACATAGCAAATGGACCTGAAAGTGCATCAAGACTGATTCTGGGATGTATGAGAATGCCTGCCCTCAGCACAGAGGCTGCAGCAAAAATGATCGAAACAGCCGTATCGCTGGGTATTAATTACATTGACCATGCTACCTGTTATGGCGATGGTGAGGCGGAGACCAGATTTGGCGATGCTATTGCGCTTACAGATGTGAAAAGAGAAGACCTGATCATCCAGTCAAAGTGCGGACTCAGATTCGACAAGCAGATATTTGACTGGAGGAAGTCAAATATCATAGAGAGCGTGGACGGGATTCTGAAGAGACTTAAGATGGAGTATATTGATGTGCTCCTTCTTCACAGACCGGATCTTCTCTATGACCCTGAGCAGATAGCGGAGGCCTTTGATGAGCTGGAAGCTGCAGGCAAGGTAAGATATTTCGGCGTGAGCAATACCATGCCGATGCAGATTGAGCTTTTGAAAAAGTATGTAAAGCAGCCTCTAAAGATCAACCAGCTGCAGCTCTCTCTGGAGCAGTCACAGCTCATTGATCAGGATCTTTACATGAATAATAAGACCACAGATATGTCTGTTATGCGCGATGGTGGGGCACTTGATTACTGCCGTTTAAGCGACATTACCATTCAGGCATGGTCTCCTCTGCAGCATGGAATGTTCAAGGGAATGTTCATTGATAATCCTGAGTTTCCTGAGCTGAACAAGGTATTGGGAGAACTGGCAGAGCAGTATGGTGTTACAAAAGCTGCAATTGCCATAGCCTGGATATTAAGACATCCTGCGAAAATGCAGGTAATAGCTGGAACCATGAACCCAGTGCATCTGACTGAGATGGCAGAAGCAGACAAGATTGAACTTACACACGAAGAGTGGTACAGACTGTACCTTTCTTCCGGGAAATTTTTACCATAACACAGAATAACAGGGTGGCTTTAACTATGAAAGAATGAAGCCCCAATACAAGCTTGCCATGAAGATGTTTGTGTCAGCTCTTAAGAACAAGAAAAATGCTACAGAGAAAGAAAAGGAAGCGGCTGAGATTATGTCTTCATCCTACGATATCTCCGATGTTAAGTACATAGAACCTATCGTAGAGTATCTTGGAGAAAAAGACAATGAAAAAGCTGTTTAAAACTTCTTTGAGATAGTAATTGACAAATGCATTTTTTAAGACATGATGGAGAAAAATATGGCTGGGACAATTAAAGACTACAGAAACATGGTAGAGCAGCCTTGGGGAAGGATGTTCTATGATTTGATTTATAGACAATTATATTTATAAAAATGCTATAAACCGCACATTTTCAAATTATAATAGTGATATAATGAACGAGCATGGGGATATATTCTATCTCCATGCTCATTTTTTATAGAATAGGAAATTTCTATTCAATAAAAAACGCTCCGCTATGGATGTGCACTCGCGCTCGGCGCGAGAATGTCGGCAATTGTTTTAATAAAGGATTTATGTATGGAATACATCAGTTTTCAAAATGTTACAAGACAATATACTATGGGCGAAGTCACCATCAAGGCAGTTGATGAAATCTCCTTCGAAATTAAAAAAGGAGAATTTGCAATAATTGTAGGGCCTTCCGGAGCAGGTAAGACCACTGTACTTAACATGCTTGGAGGCATGGACAAATGTGACAGCGGATATATATATGTGGACGATGTTCAGATATCTGGGATGAATGCAAGACAACTGACAAAATATCGCCGATATGACATTGGATTTGTGTTTCAGTTTTATAATCTGGTGCAAAATCTTACAGCTCTTGAAAATGTGGAACTTGCAGCCCAGATATGTAAAGACCCTTTACCGCCCAATGAAGTATTAGAACATGTGGGACTTGATAATCGCCAAAAAAATTTCCCGTCACAGCTTTCCGGAGGTGAACAGCAAAGAGTTGCGATTGCAAGAGCTCTAGCTAAAAATCCCAAACTATTGTTGTGCGATGAACCTACGGGAGCGTTGGACTATGTTACCGGCAAGCAGATATTAAAGCTTTTGCAGGATACCTGCAAAATGAAAGAAATGACCGTTATTGTTATCACTCATAACACAGCCCTGTGTCCGATGGCTGACCATGTTATTCACATTAAGAACGGTAAGGTGGATAAGGAAGAGTACAACGATAACCCAATGCCGGTAGAACAAATAGAATGGTAAAAGTCTAACCTATAGCCGTTTGCTTTATAAAGGATAATTCGTTGAAAAAAGCTTTAATAACAGATTTTTTTAGAGAAATTCATAAAAGCCGCAGAAAATTCTTTTCTCTGTTTGCTTTATCCGGATTGGCAGTAGCCTTTTTATCAGGACTTAGGGCTACCAAGCCGGATATGTGGTACAGCGCAGATAAGTATTTTAAGGATTATAATTTTATGGACATCCGTATACTATCTACCTTGGGGCTTACAGAGGATGATGTAACAGCTTTTGAAACTATAGAAGGAGTAAAAGAAGCTGAGGCGGTTAATTCCATTGATGCTATTGCTGATGGGCTGACAATTACTATTTTGTCTGAGCCTGACAGCATTAATATGCTGCGGCTTAAAGAAGGCCGCATGCCTTCCCAAAAGGGCGAATGTGTTACGGAGCAGAGCTTTTTGGATGAACTTGATCTGAAAATTGGAGACAGCTTTACAGTTGATCTTGCCGATCAGGAGGACATTCTGCTTGATCATACCTACACTATCGTAGGAATTGCCGACAATCCATTATATATATCTTTGATTAGGGGCTCATCTTCAATTGGGACGGGTTCTGTTTCTGCATGGGTTTGTGTTCCTAAGCAAGAGTTTGATTGTGACTACTGTACAGGAATTTATCTGACGCTGGATGGAACTGAAGACTTATATGCCTATGAAGATGCTTATGATGAGCTGATGGAAAAGATGGTTGATAAGATAGAGCCTATAGCTGAGGAAAGGCTTACTGTAAGACATGACGGCATTGTAAGTGATGCTCAGGCAGAGCTTGATGAGGCAAAAGAGGAATATAATGACGCCAAAGCAGAATCGGATAAAGAACTTGCTGATGCAAAGAAAGACTTGGATGACGCTGCAGCTGAAATTGATGATAATGAGGCAAAGCTTGAAGAAGCCTCTAAAACCATAGCAAGTAACAGAAATAAGCTGAATAACACTAAAAAGCAGCTTGATGAATCGGAAAGTACTTTAAATCAGACCAAAGAAAGCCTGGACGCATTACTGGTACAGATTGATAGTATACCTGAAGGCACTAATGATGCCATGAAGGCAGTGCTTCAGGCTCAGTATGCTGCCGGTATGCAGGAATATAATGCAGGTTTGGCACAGCTTGAAGAAGCTAAAGCTGCTTATAAATCCGGCATGTCACAATTGAATAAGGCACAAACTGAATATGAAGAAGGCATCGAACAGCTGGAGGAAGGAAAGAAAGATTATGAAAAGGGCTTAAAAGAATATGAAGATGCACGAGCCGATGCGGAAAAAGAGCTATCTGATGCCGAAAAGGAACTTGAGGATGCTCAGAATGAGATAGATGATATAGAAGATGGCGAAATATATGTTCTGGATAGGAATTCCAATATTGGTTATGTGGGGTTTGGTCAGGATTCAGGGAGAATGGGCAATCTTGCTAATGTCTTTCCGGTTATTTTCTTTTTGGTGGCAGCTTTGTCCTGCCTGACAACTGTAACAAGAATGATCGAAGAGATGCGAACTGAGATAGGAACCTTTAAGGCTCTTGGATATAGTAAACTGTCTATTTCAGTAAAATATATAGGGTATGCGGCTTTGGCTTCTCTTTTAGGAGGTATAACTGGTGCTGTTGTAGGCTGCATAGGAATTCCGTTTTTTATCTATACAGCATGGCTTATAATGTATTATCTCCCACCTATCAGCTACAAAGCTCAGTGGGACGTGGTAATACCTGCTATTTTGACCTCAGTGGGGGCGTTGTCAGTGACGGCAACTCTTGCATGTATGTCAACTTTGACCGATACACCTGCCAACCTTATGAGACCTAAGGCTCCCAAACCCGGTAAAAGAATATGGCTTGAAAGGATTGAGTTTATCTGGAAGCATATGCGTTTTACTCATAAAATTGCGTCCAGAAATCTTTTCAGGTATCAGCAAAGATTCTGGATGACAGTAGTGGGGATTGCAGGCTGTGCAGGACTTCTTGTAACAGGTTTTGGGCTCCATGACAGTATTTATGACATTTTGGATGATCAATTTAGCAAAATTAATCCTTATGATGCTTCAATAGGTCTTAGTGACAATATTTCCATGGCTCGCCTAGAAGCAATTACTAAAGAATTGGCTGAGAACGAGCTTGTAGAAGAATATGGAGCTTTTTACCAGGGAACCACTGACGTTTATTCAGAGGATGGTCTTGTGGAAAGTGTATACTTAATGCCTGTTACAGACATGGATAGCTTTAGCACCTTTTATAAACTGAGGCACAGACTGGATGAGGAAAAAGTGGCTTTTGATGACACTGGAGCCATATTAAATGAAAAGCTGGCAGACGAACTGGGGGTAAAGGCAGGAGATACTGTTTCCATAACTCTTAACAATGACAAAAGGGTGAGTATTAAGATAACGGATACCTTTGAGAATTATGTATATCATTATATTTTTATGACTGAGTCTTATTATAAGGAAATATCAGGAAGTGACGTTCCGGATAGCAATCTTATAATGATGAATCTCACAGAAGGGGCAAACCAGGACGAACTCTCTTCCAAACTTGTATCTATGAAGGGGGTATCCGCCTATACCAATGTCAGTGAAGTGGTAGATCGCTTTACAGACAGCTTTAACAGTGTCAATTATGCAGTAATGATAATTATTGTATCCGCAGCGGCGCTGGCATTCATAGTTTTGTATAACCTGATGAATATCAATATCACAGAAAGACTGAGGGAGCTGGCAACCCTTAAGGTTCTGGGCTTTACTGACGGGGAAACGGCAGCCTATACTTATCGTGAAAACATGGTGATGACAGCTATTGGAATAGTGGCTGGAATGATATTTGGTAAATATCTTCATGGATGGCTTATAACTACAATAGAAATAAATCAGGTCATGTTTGGAAGGCATATTCATACTGAGAGCTATGTAAAAGCAATAGGTTTAACCATAATATTCGCTTTAACAGTTAATGCCTTTGCGTTTATTGTAATAAGAACTATCAATATGGTCGAATCTCTTAAGAGTGCCGAGTGATATTCAGGATTTCATCACTGAAAATGAAGAAATCACCGGACAACTTTTATCCATGGAATGTCATAGAAATGGAAATTAAGAAAGAGGATTGGGCAAAATAACAATGCTTAAATACAGAGAAATGACAGCGGCTGACAATGCTGCAGTAGCTGCACTTGTCAGGAACAACCTGAAGCAGTTTAATCTTGATATTCCGGGAACGGTATACTTTGACGAAGGACTGGACCACCTTAGTGATTACTATGGCAATAATGAGCGTAAATACTATGTAATCGAGGGTGATAATGGTGAAGTTATAGGTGGAATCGGATTTGCCAGATTTGAACCGATGAAAGATACTGCTGAGTTACAAAAGCTCTATCTTACGGATGCGGCTAAAGGCTTAGGATTTGGTTCCGAATTGATAGACTATATTGAAGATAGGATGCGAGAAGCTGGGTATAAGGTTTCATATCTTGAAACTCATGACAATCTTCAGGCCGCAATTCATATCTATGAAAAGAAGGGATATAAAGAGATTGAGCGCCCGAAAGAGGTGGTTCATAGTACCATGAACAGATTCTTTAGGAAAGAGTTGTGAGGAAATATAAAGGCATCAACTAACAGAGGTGTATGGAAAATATATTAAAAGCATTGCTTATAAAATATGATTTGGGAGAACTTGTGGGTGATATTTCTCCTGTGTCAGGCGGCTTAATGCATCAGATGTATATAGTAGAAACAGATAAGACATGCACGGGATAAACTTAATGAAGCCAGAAAACTGCTTCCTCAGATGAGAGCAATAATTAATGATGACATGGATCCCAAGAATATCATGTGGGATAAGGGGGAACCTTTTGTAATTGATCTGGAATGCTTGGGCTATAGTAATCCGATTGCATCTAGTGTACTGCAGTGGGCAGGAACTGTTAATGAGAAATTCAATGCAGAGAGGGAGCGGAAGTTTGTGATACATTTTGGGGTGTAGAATATGGAATAATGGCTTGTGTAAAGACCTTCAGAAAGTCAGTTTTTCGAAGGTCTTTCTTAATGGCTGTTATCTCGATGGTTGTGGTTTGAAAATTTTTTTGATTTTAACCGCACATTTATGTGGACGAATCCGTTATATTACGTATAACGGTGTCCCTGTATCGGAAGAGAGCTACAGAGATGTATTGGGATATTTGCCACAGGATTTTGGCTATTACCCGGAGTTTTCCGGATGGGACTTTATGATGTATTTTTCTTCACTTAAGGGTTTGAGTAAGAGAGATGCTATAGCCAGATCAAGGGAATTATTAGAAATGGTCTCTCTTTCTGATGTTGCTAAAAAGAAAATCAAAACTTATTCCGGAGGAATGAAACAAAGATTGGGAATCGCGCAAGCACTTATTAACAGACCGGAGGTTCTGATATTGGATGAGCCGACAGCAGGTTTGGATCCCAAAGAACGTGTAAGATTCCGTAATCTAATCGAAGAAATAGGAAAGAGCAACATAGTACTTTTATCAACTCATATTGTGTCGGATGTTGAACATATTGCCGACAGAGTGATAATGATGAAATCAGGTCAAATCATCTGGCAAGGTAAGTGGGATGAGTCAGATGGAAGCTTGGAGGATTTGAATAGAATCAGCACAGTAAATGGTGCTAGGTTTTATGAAAATAGGGTTGAGAAGATTGATAAAGTCTTGAATGCTGATTACTCTTATGGCAATTATACTGACAAAGAAAAAGAATACTGGTTAGAAAAAGCTGAATCAATAAATACGCCATTTAAGTGGGGAAGCAGGGAAGCATGGGACAATATTTGGAAAAGTATTTGCTTTCTATGCTTTGAGTTAGTAGTCATCAGTGTTTGTATTGCCCCGGTATTCGCAGGTGAGATCTATGATCGAACAGATTCTTTGCTGTTTTGCTCAAAAAATGGCAGGACAAAACTGGTACATGCAAAAATAATAGTCGCCTTTGTCTTTACAGTATTTTATATGATGGCATGTTGCCTGACGGGATCGTTGATTCATGTTGCTATATTTGGAATAGATGGTTGGGATTTGCCGGTACAATTATGGAATACCATAATTCCGTATCAGTTGAATGCGGCGCAAGCATGTATGCTTAATCTGATTATCATTATTTTGCTGGCAGCATTATTAACTGGAATTTCTTTGTTTATCTCTGCGGCTTGTAAAAACCAAGTTGCAGTATTAGCGATTGATATGTTTGTCTTTTTTGGAACAGTATTTTTGCAATCATCAAAAACAAGCAGATTATGGAATCGTATTTGCTATTTATTCCCCCTGCATGTGGTAGATATGAGGGATGTATTAAAAACGTATAACAGTTATCAGATCGCAGGCCATGTTTATTCGTATATTGAGATGATAATTATTGTGTACATAGTTTTCACGGTGCTTTTTACAATATTTGCTGGACATATATTTAAGAAGCATCAAGTGGCATAGTTTTGAAGCACAGCACTATTTTTTGAAACCTAAAGAATTTGTTGGGATAAGGCGATAGTAAGATATCTTACAGTTTAAAATGGTTGTTATTTGCTTCACAAGCGGTGTATAATCTGCATAATAATTCATCCGGGCGCATTGCCCGGATATTTTTTCTGATAGCATATATACGCTTGCGTATATATAATTCTAAGTATATAATAAAGGTGGAAGGAGGATGCGACTATGTACATTAAGCAATATCTTGAAGACAACAGTATATCTATATATAAAGTGGCGAATAGCGCTCTGGTTGCTTATCCTACGGTTTTTAACATTGTTAATGGGAAGGTGGATATCCTTAACTGTGCTCTTGGCGTTGTGAAAAAGATAGCTGATGCTCTTAACCTCACAATAGATGAGCTTCTTACGTTGTGCGATAAGAATCATTCCTTCAACCTTTTCAGAAGTGAGCAGTGTCATCTAGTAAATCGTATTGGTGAGATAGATTACGTTATCGACCTTTTGGAAAAGAAAAAGATAGATTATTACTGGAAATTGGATATGAAAGCAGAAGCTTTTTATCTTCTTGCAATGCTTGATTATCTGAGCAAGCGGAACGACCTTCCAAAGTGTACTGAGTACGATGAAATCAGGAGGTATAAGTTGGAAAAGCCGGTTTTTCCCGCTGATACAGAGTTATCAGAAATGCTTTTGGGAAAAGATGCGCAACAAGAAGCTTTGAATCACGCAATTCCCGAGTTCCTTAATTTTAATATAGTAGAATGCGAGATTATAAATGGATAAGGTTTTATTTACGAAAGATAATATAGACAATCTGCTGTTCCAACTTGCAAAAGAGTATAAGAAGATCAATAGAAAAAATACACCGGCAGAGATTGTTATCATAGGTGGAGCAGCAATAGTGTCCAAATATGGCTTCCGGGCTTCTACAACGGATATTGATAGTTTGATTTTTGCCTCTTCTTCAATGAAGGATGCAATAAATACCGTAGGCGACAAAAATGGACTGCCAACAGGTTGGATCAATGAGGAATTCAGAAAAACAAGTTCATACACTGAGAAGATCAGGCAGTATTCCAAGCATTATAAGCTGTTTGCAAATATTCTGGAAGCGAGGATGCTTCCTTCCGAGTACGATGTAGCAATGAAACTTGCGTCATTGAGACCGTACAAGTATGATATGTCAGATGCTGTCGGTATCATAAAGTCAGAGAATATCACAAGAGAGCAGATAGAGAAAGCGGTCGTGGATTTTTATGGAGGATTTGAAAATCTGTCCCATCCTGATGAAGCAAAGAAACTACTTGAGAGTATCTTTGCTGCTCATAACCTAGATGAGCTATATGACAGTACCAGAACATCAGAATCGGATAACCGGGTAATTCTCAAGGATATCGATGATAATTATCCGAAACTTCTTAATGAAGGTAATCTGGCAAGCGTGCTAGAGGCTGCAAAAAGGAAGAAAGACAGTAAATAGTAATAGTCTCATGAAATTTTGAGACTATCATGAGACTGAGTTTTCTTAGGAGCTTCACTATGGGGCTCCTTTTCTTTTTGGATTCATTATAATGACCTCAGAAGGAGGTACATTACCTATGATGAATCAGGAAACTATTAACTTTATCTTGCAGAGAATGGTAGTATTTCTGGACAATGCTCAGATGCTCAAGCTAAAGGATATCTTGGACGAGATAGCCAGGCAGGAAGACACAACCCTGTTGACGAAGAGTTCTGAGGAGCTTCTGGAAATGTTCCTCGCTACCAAGAGGCTGGAGGGCAGGTCGGAAAACACACTTTTTCTCTACCGCTTCAATATAGGAAAAATGCTTGAAAAAGCCGAGAAGAATGTTTGTGTCATGAATACTGATGATGTGCGCAGTTATTTGTCTTCTTATCAGGAAAACAATGGTGT
This sequence comes from Butyrivibrio sp. YAB3001, assembly GCF_900112195.1. Lineage (GTDB taxonomy): Bacteria > Bacillota > Clostridia > Lachnospirales > Lachnospiraceae > Butyrivibrio. The sequence continues at coordinate 108,418 of NZ_FOKR01000007.1, read as the reverse complement.
GAGTAAAGCTACAGTAGATAATGTAAGAAGAACTCTGTCCAGCTTTTTCAGATGGCTTGAAGATGAAAACTATATTTTCAAGAGTCCAATGCGCAGAATTCACAAGATAAAAACATCAGTTACGGTTAAGGAAACGTATTCGGATGAGGAACTGGAACGTCTACGGGATGAATGCAAAGCTCTCAGAAATCTTGCCATAATAGATATGCTAAACTCAACAGGGGTGCGCGTTAGCGAACTTGTTAATCTCGATATAGATGATATCGATTTTGAAGAGCGTGAGTGTGTTGTTTTGGGAAAAGGCGATAAAGAACGCATAGTCTATTTTGATGCAAGAACAAAGATACATCTTCAAAAGTATCTGAAGATGCGTAATGATCCAAACCCCGCACTGTTTGTCAGCACAAAGAGCCCACATCATAGATTGAAAGCGGGCGGAGTGGAAATAATGCTAAAGAAGATGGGGGATAAGACCAATGTAACCCACTGTTATCCACATAAGTTTCGAAGGACTATGGCTACAACTGCAATTGATAAAGGTATGCCGGTAGAACAGGTACAGAAATTACTTGGTCATGATCAGATCGATACAACCATGCAATACGCTATGGTAAAGCAGAGTAATGTAAAGCTGTCACATAAGAGATTTATCGGCTAACATATGTTTTTATAAGAATCGTCCATGAAAAGAGGAGCCATATAGCCTTGGAGTGCCGAAGCTAACGCAATATTTATAGATTTAGCAAAATAATAAGGAATTACACACCTGGTTTTGGAGATTTCTGAAACCAGGTCTTTTATTGCTTTAATTTCCCATGGAAAACTATTAAAATATAAGGGTATGAAAAAGGAGAATCCAGATTCTATTTGGGGAAATGGAATCTGAACAGTGACTGATATGAAAATTAAAGTAGTTGGGGCAATTCTTATTGGCATGCTCATAATGTCTGCATGCTCTTTTTCCAATTCAAAAGAAACAGAACAAAATTCAGTAGAGAATTCTTCAGAAGAAACTTCTGAGGTATTTATTTCACCTGATCAGGCTCCAGAAGATGAATTTAATCCTCAGATGCCGGTACATTCTGGAATATGGCAAGCTGTTGATTATGGCAGAACAAATTATTATTATGAGTTTTCTGAAGGATATATTGGCAGACGTCTTGGCGCAAATGCAGGAGATGTAGAAGAGTTTTCTTATGAAGTAAATGATGGCGATAATTTGGTAATACATTATGCAGACAGAGATGAATATGCCCATTATAGCTTTGGAGATGATGGAAAACATCTTGTACTTACCTATCAAGACTATCAGCAGAACCTTCAGTGGATGTCACACGGAACAATGGAGGACATGGGAGGTTTAGGCTTAACCTTTACAGTAAAAGATATAACCCCATTTGGATGTACTCTGCAATACACTCAGAGCGACGGATATGTCACCGGGGAAATTACTGCAGATAAATATTTTAGTCTGATTGTTCATTCTGAAGAAGATGATGATGAATGGGGAAGTACGGATTATTTTGGTACAGAAGGTCAGACATTCACTATTGAAAAAGACTCATCAGGGGAAATGCAGATTGATTGGACAAGTAAATTGGGAATGCTTGTACTGGGGGATTATGTATTGACTTTTCGGATACGGGATATCAGAAACATTGGTGGAGACTGGGATTCTTTTGACTATAGGGTTTGGTTTTCTGTTCTCGCAAATGATGGTGAAAGCCTTATAGAAAAAGTTGTTACAGAAGCCGGTGCTGATATTAGTGATGCCAGATACTCCGTTGTTTATGATTTTGACAATGATAGTGTCATGGAAGCTTTTGTATATATAGGAAATGCTCCGGATGAATATGCAACATCCGCTGGAGAGGTTTGGTATGTTGACGGCGATAGATGTGCGATGGTAAAAGAGTGTGATAATTTCTTTGTGCATGGGGATAAAGTAATAGACATGTATCCTACCGGGGATTCAGTGGTGGTTGAGCTTGAAGAAGCGTACACAACCAGCACGGTTTCGTATCTCTTCATGCTGGAGAATGGCGAGTGGAAAGAATCGGCCATCTCAGGCATGGGTTATTTCTTTAAACCTGATTATGTCAGTGATTATTGTGTATCAGTGAGTGCATACGATTACTGCGTGGATTATGAAGATGGTAAGGAAGATGATGCTTTATATACTGGTCACACTTGGAAAAACTATTATTTTTACTATGATGAGAAGGTAAGCGATTTCAAAGAGTATGTTGGAAAAGATATATCTGAAGGTGAGCTTAAGGCAGCTTGTGGCTTTGATCTTGCAGCTGAGATCAGAGAAGCGGGATATCAGGTAGATGATATTTTCAAAAGAGAAAATGGCATAATTAACGTCAATTATTCAAAAACAGAAAAAGGTGATGCCGGCACCGTTTATAAAGAATTCCATAACGTGACATATAATGAACTGAATCAGCGATATGCTGACGCTTGGGGAACAAATGGCAATTCCTGGCAGGACTCTGATTTTGGAGGAACATACCTAAAGGCCATTACAGAAAGATAATCATAAATGTTAGCTGGAGTGAGAAAGTGAAGAAGAAGGGAATAATCATATTTTCAGTTTTGGTGGCAATCTTAGCTGTATTAACGATTGCTTATGCTGTACTCAAACATAATGAGACGCCAAATCGTGTTCTCTATAATATTTACTCCGACATTGCTATGTGGGGCATTGTTGTTTGGCAGATTGTTGTTATTGCTTTTGGCATTCTGTTGTGGATAAAGGTGTTTAGGAATGTGCCAAGGCCTGCACTATACATTGGAAGAGGAATGACCGTTGTCTTTTGTTTGTGGGCGATATTGTTCCTTGCCGGGAAATGGCTTGCATTAGCTTTTGACGATACTGATTCGGTTGTTATGGAGCGGGACAGGCTTTTACTTGTAAAAAACATAGGGTATAACGACGAAATCAGCTACTCTATATGGTCAAAGGACGGATTCTTTTACAGAAAGCTAGAGATAGACATCGGGTATTATGCGGACTCGGTAGCAGAGGGCGTTTTTTATTCATATGTCAATGGATTCGCTGATAATACGGGCATTGATCTGAGTGCTTTCAATGAAGAGGAAGTCAAGACAGCGGAGACAAAGAAAAGAGAATATGAGCTTCTCAATAAGTTTATAGAGATAACAGAGGATACGTATCCTGAGAAATTTCAACGTGGTCTTTACTGGCAGGAAAAAGACTGTGCAGACAATAGTATTGGTACCACGCAGGTTCCGATAATTGATGAATATGGCACCCAGGATATGTCATGGTTCTGCGAAAATATCTGCGACTGGCTGAAAGAATGCCTTGAAAAAGTTCCGTACGAGGATGCACCATGGCTATATAAAGAGATATCCATTGCAATGCCATCTGTATCAGGATCATTTGATCCATCCCCTTATATAAGTGGAAAATATGACAGAGATGCTCTTTATGAAGCACTTTATGATTTTGTCGATGGTAAACTGACTTCTGCTGATTATCCTGTAAAGAATCAGAGCTATGGTATGCTGGAATTTGTAGATAATGGGGGAGATGAGTACCTGCAGAGTATAGAACCTGACTGTACATATACAACCAAGGATGGAATTATCTATGGAATGCTTCCTGTAGACAGAGCTGCTGGAAGTAACTATTACTGCTTGGTAGCTTATAAGAAAGTTGGCGGTAAACCATCAGAAGTAAACGAGAATCCTTTCAACGGAATGGGTGGAGAGGCAAAATGGATTGAGTTTATTGATGACACCAATCTTGGCTTTGCCTGCCTTACATACAGTGGTGGAGACGAGGGTATGCTATTTAGGACTGAAGATGGAGGAAAGTCTTTTGTCCAGGTTAATTATCCTTCTGCAAAAGTAAAGCTGTCTGATGGAACAATCTACAATCCGTTTGTAATCCCTGAAAAAGTCTGGGTGGAGGAAGGCAATCTGTACCTGCTCGCAGGTCAGAGCCCATGGTCAGGGGACTATTATAGCGAAGCACTGGGTAAGCACCCATCAGGATTATATGTTTCACATGATGACGGTATGAGTTTTGAGTATGTCGGGGAACAGTAAAAAGAAAAATTGACTTCGTCGTATTGAAAAACAATTAGTCCAGATAGGAATGAAATTGCTAAGACGTTGATCCAAAGAGGAAAGTAGGCTGAATTTGATAGCAGAAATTATTTTTTCAGATCTCTATAGGACAGTTTTGTTATGCATATTATCTGTTTGCATTTCATTCTTTGTGCGAAATGCTACTAAGAGAAAAAGAGTATTAGCATTGTTGGCATATGAAGTTATTATGCTTATGCCTTTCCTTTGGATATTAGTTCTAAGTATTGTTTTTACATACTATGGTGATGGCTCATGGATGTCTCTGGTTCCATGGGAATTGAAATGGATTCTATATTTTACAGCTATTACGATACTACAGTTTCTTGCATATCAATTATTGTGGAAAAAAAGTAAAGCTCTTAAGGCTATGACATTGTTGATGAGCATTATTATTGTTGTGGCTCCATTGTATATACTTGATTTTCAATAGCTAACTGGTGAAAGGTGACTCATGAATATTGAAGATAAAGATATGAGTGAAATTATTGATAGTAATTTTGATGAGCCTGACAAGAAGAATTGGCTGGTCTGGGTATTTACCATTCTATGCATTGCTATTGGTGCTACTGTGCTTATTAAGTTCATTCCTGCCATTACCTCATCTGATGATGCAGTTACTGTGGATTCTGATGAGGATATTGTTGAACTTCCTGTTTACTATGTAGAAAACATGGATGAGCTTCATCTTGATGATACTGATTTTGACATAGCAAACTACTATTTTAGAAATGAGTATGAGTATAATCACTATTATATTGATGATGATAATGTACTTTGGGGTGTGGGTGATAACAGTGAAGGACAGCTTGGCATCGGGAATCGTTCATCTTATGAAAGCACGCCGCAGAAGATGGCAGAGAATGTTATCCATGTTGATGGTGCGGCCTTCTTTGTGATTTATCTTACTGAAAACGGTGAATTATACGGAGCCGGGGCAAACCAAAATGGATTGATGGGATTAGAAAATCCGTATGGAAAAGAATGGATTTATTATGATGATATAGTTGCAGCAACCCCTGTATTGCTTATGTCCGACGTTAAATATGCCAGAGCAAGCCAAAGCGGAATCGTTGCCCTCAAAGATGATGGTTCAGTCTGGTGGTGGGGGCAAATTAGGACTACATCTGCAAAGCATCCTGACGACACAATTGGGTGCAGCTACTCGGAGCCTACGAAAATGCTTGATGATGCAATCTATGTTACCTGCGGTTCTTTCAGCATGGCTGCCATCAAAGAGGATGGTACATTGTGGACCTGGGGCAACAACACCTTTGGAAGCTGCGGATATGACAGTAAGAATCAGGATTTCATAGAAGAACCGGTAAAGGTATTGGATGATGTGAAAATGGTCTGGATGGATGAAGTCAGATTTGAAAATTCTGAGCCATATACCGAAGAAGATGATGAATATGACTATACATATGATACCTTTGCGGAGAAAAAAGACGGCTCATTATATGCATGTGGCAAGTATGTGGACGGCGAAGGAAGTAAGATCTGGGATTTCAAACTATATGGAGATACATTAAGAACTCCTGAAGAATATATGGATGATGGACTTCATGAGCCAGTAGAACTCGTGTATTCCGACAGATTTCAGAGGATACAGTTTAAAGAAAAGAAGGACTGAATATTTATTCGCTTTTTTCGAGTAAAACAGTATTTTGTTATATGTGCAGGAAAAGCATATCGTCTTTTATATACGAAGTATACTAAACACAGAAGAACACAGAATATATGCAACCAAGTTGGTTAATTGATAAATGGGCGGAACTTTCCTATCAGGAAAGTTTTGCTCTCCAAAATCCAACACTTAGTCTGTTATGTTTCGCTATCATGCCATTTAGAATAAGGATAACGAAAACAAACGTAAGTGAGGATGAGGAAATGAAGAAAAGTACGGGTTACAAAGCAATACTCAAAAATTACCAGTATATGAAATTGCTGGTTGCAGGAATAATCAATAGATTTGGGGATTCTATTGATGCAATCGCATCAGCATGGCTGGTGTACGAGCTTACCAGCAATGCTATGTGGTCAGCGATAATTTATGGAGTCAATAAGATTCCATCTGTGTTTATCCAGCCACTTGCCGGAGCCTGGGTTGAGGGAAAAAAGAAAAAGCCAATCATGGTTGTTACTGATCTTATTAGGGCTATCTGTGTGGCAGTAATTGCTACAGGATTCCTTTTTGGATTTCTTAATGCGTGGATACTTGTCATAACGACATTTGTCATCTCGACTGCAGAAGCATTCAGGCTTCCTGCTGGTTCTGCAGTTATCCCCAAGTTACTGAAAAAAGAAGAGATAGCCTACGGAACATCTTTATCCACAGCGATTTCTACAGTTGTTGAACTTATCGGAATGGGCGCTGCAGCCGGAATAATTGCGCTTATTGGCACTGCAGGCGCTATATACATTGATATGGCAACATTTCTTTTGTCAGCACTTATCATAGCTACAATAAAGATTTCTTCAGATGAGGCAAAAGATATCAATGGAAACTTCAAAGCCTATCTTGATACATTAAAGCAGGGCTTTTCTTATATAGCCCACAGCAAAGTGGCAATGTTTCTTGTTCTTTTCGCAGCGTTCCTAAACGGAATCCTGGTTCCGCTCAACAGCTTAATGGCACCACTTGCCAATGAAGTTATTGGCACAGGTGCTGAGACTATTTCAGTAATCAGCATTGCAATCACACTTGGAACGCTTTTGGGAACTGTGATTTATCCTGCTCTGAGCAAATTCATTGGAAAAGAAGTGTTTGTAATAAGTGGAGGTATCTGCATTGGTATTTACTATCTGGCTGTAATTCTTGGCAGACCGTTATACAATAACATAGTAATCACCTATTCATATGTGGCATTTATTAGTTTTACCATGGGAGTGTTTGTTTCGCTTCTTTCAGCCTTCCTGCAGGTGGTATTTATAGAGCTTATCGATGAGCAGTATTTTGCAAGGGCTGCTTCAATAATGAATGCCATGGGAAATGCCGCTATGCCTGTTATGTCTGTTATAGTAAGCCTTCTTGCAGCATGGCTTCCAACATCTGTCATATTCATGGTAGTTGGCGCAATTGATGTACTGGTATGCCTGTATTTAATACTTTCGCATACATTATCGGATATCCTTAGTGGCAAAAGAGATGAGGCTTCCGAAGTACCTTCCAAACTAGCAGAATGTGAGTGAAGGAAAGCATAGTAGTTTATATAGTAATAAGATTAGGTATAGGGGAACCTTAAAATGCAGCACAATTTGAATGAAAACATCAAGAAATACCGCAAAGAAATGAATCTCACCCAGGCAGACCTGGCAGAAGCCTTCGGCATAACAGAAGGCGCAGTCAGCAAATGGGAGAGTGGAAACACCGTTCCGGATATATCTATATTGATGGATCTCGCAGACTTTTTTGACATATCAGTAGATACACTGCTTGGATACAGCATTTCATCTAAGAGTATTGATAGCATCACGGATAGAATGAAAAAGTTTCTTGATGAAGGCAAATATGATGAAGCTATTTCTGTGGCAGAGAAGGCCGCAGTCCGTTATCCGGGGAATTTTAAGATCCTTTATAATTGCGCTTATACTTATGAAACAGTTCTTCCATACAAGAATGAAAAAGAGTATTGCCAAAGGGCTATTGAGCTTTATGAAGCAGCGCTTAGGTATCTATCTCAAAATGATGATCCTGATATAAATGAGTTCTCTATTAAAATGCGAATAGCTTATGCGAAAATTTGGGATGATACTGATGAGGCTTTAATGGATTTCGAAGTACTGAACTACATGGGAACATCCGATGTTCAGATAGCAAGGATCTTAATGAAAAAGGGAAAGACAGATGAAGCCCTTGATAAATACACCAAAACTATGGTGAGAACCCTTATTCAAGACCTTGATCTTGCGGCAGGCATGTACATTGCTCTTATCAGTACCGATAAAAACAAGGCTTTTTGCGAAGCCTCAGAGCTAATGGACTGGTACATGGCTATCATAAATGCTACCAGCAACGGAAAAATAAGCTATTTAACAAAGCTTAAGACTATAGTCCTGGTTTTCAAGGCTATGAGTTTATCCTGTGTCAAAGAGTATGACCTCATGAGAGAGTGTATAGATGAAGCTTATGAAATAGCCAAGGAATTTGATAAAAATCCATGCAATGACTTTAGCGGCAAGATTAAGTTCTGGCATGCCGCAAAGGATCACAACACATCAGTTTATGATGAAGTGGGCCATAGTGCAGTAGATGGCATTGGTAATCTTATGGACGAGATGATGCATAAGCCTACACCTGAAAAAGTAATAAAGAAAATGGAAGCGGCAAAGAAATACTGGGAGAGCATTAAAGAAAAATAATACAATTGGGAGAATGCAATGTATGAAGAAAAATAAGCCTAATGATGGTGCAAGATATGGTTAAGTTTACGTGGTTTAAGGACTTGCTTCCGGAACAGTTACCGGTAAAACAGGTCTATGGAATAGCATTTTCAAATGACAAACGAGTAGTTTTAAGAATTGAGGATGGTAAGTACAAATTGACCGGTGGAAAGCCTGAAAATGTTGAGACTTTTGAAGAAACATTGAAACGAGAATATATTGAAGAATTGAATATTGAACTTGAAGACATATATTACCTGGGGTATTTGTTGGTGGAGGAATATTCAGATAAGTATGCGCAGGTAAGAATGATAGCGAAAATAAAAGATATTCATGATAGTCATATTGATCCGGCTACAGGAAAAATATATGGGAGAGAGATGGTGGCGGCAGATAGGATTAAAGATTATTTAAACTATGCTGATCTTGCAGGTAATGAAATGATTGATGATGCGCTGCAACTTGCCATGAATAATTATTTTTGAAAAAATGGGAGAAGTCAGGATGATGAGAACACTTTTTATTGGTAACAGCCACACATATTTTAATGATATGCCAAAATTATTTAAGGATATATGCAAAGAAAATGGAATAGACATGCAGGTAACTATGCTTACAAAAGGCGGGATGGGACTCGATTATCATGTTGAAAACCAACAGACAAGGTTTAATATTCTCTTTGGTGAATATGATTTTATAATTCTCCAGCATGTAGCTCACCCCATGGGAGATTTTTCTGTTATGGAAGAAGCAGCTGACAAGTTGATGGAGTGGATAAGGATGACGCAATCCAAGCCATGTTTTTATATGACCTGGACCCAAGAAGGTGATGAGACTTCCCAAAAAGAAATGTCAAAGAGGTACAGGAAACTTGCGGAAAAATATGGATGCAAGGTTGCGCCTGTTGGAGAAAAGTGGTGGGAGTATATCCATGAACATCCTGAAGCAGATCTTTTCTATGAAGACAGGAAACATGCGTCATTAGAAGGGTCAAAGCTAATAGCAAGGACTATCTATGAAACTCTTAAGGATGATATGCAGTAAAAGGAATAAATAGTTGCTTTGGGAATAAAGGTGAGAGTATGAACAAATAGGGGATGCTGTACCGTGGCATATCAAAATGAACTATCAAAATACCTTATATTCGTGCTTAACATCAAATTTTTTTTCTATGGCATTCATCATGATATTCATAGTCAGATTGGCCTTCTTCTCAATATCATAATGGATAGTCTTAAGACCCTTGAAATAAATATGAGGATTATCTTCACCGGAAACTACAACCAGGTCCTTGCATTTGGCATTCTGACGGATTATCATTCCCAGCTGCACACCATAAACAAGGACCTTTTTGCCCTTTAGCATAGAATAGTCACTGCCTTCTAAATCTGAGAAAAAGAAAACATTTTCTCTTGGAAGATCTGCCAGCAGGTAATCGCAATATCTTTTATTGTTGTACTTATCAATAACAAGGCAGTAATCCTCACCCAAAATCTCTTTGGCCTGTGAAGCGATACTTTCCATATCAGTATGTATCTGATAAAAAAGAAAATCGTTGATCATCATGTCAAGGCATAGGATAGGAATAAAGTACTGTCCGGACATCTGCTTGAACACAGATTCTTCCAGGTCTATAGCTATTATTCCATCCAGACCATCTATGGGCTTCTGATATTCCGCTGTGGAATCAAGAGGAATGAGCTGGCAGTTGAATCCAATCCTGAAAAACCTGCCGGCCAAAAGATTTATAAGAGAGAGAATCTCTGCGTTTCTGGAGGGAGTATCCGCCATAAGCGTATACATGACGCCGATAGTATAGGCACCCTTTCTGGCATCTATATTCTTGTACTTCTCAGGAATACTGTAGTTGAGCAGATTTGCAACCTGCAATACTTTCTTTCTGGTTACATCACTTATCTTGGTATCCTTTTTGTCATTAAGTACATATGAAACTGTAGCTACCGATACACCGGCCTTAGCAGCAATATCCCGGACAGTAGCTTTCTTTTCGTTGGCCATGATTATACGTCCTCTATAATTAAATTCTAGGTTAACAAGTTAAGTTAATGATAGCAGAGCCATCAGATATTGACAAGAGAAATCTAAAGTGATATTACTAATTTAACAGTTAAGTTAACAAACTTAACATGATGATGCAACTGACAAAAACAAGCTAAATGCTTATGCAAACGGAGGACAAAGCATGAAAAAGAATGGATTTGCAGCAAGAGTTTTAACCAGTACGATGGCAACATTATTTATATTTTGCGGACTTGCAGGATGCGGAGAGAAAGAGGTGCAGGAGGCACCCAAGGAAGAAATTACTATTACTTTTATGAATCAGGATACGACTCTTGGTACAGTTAAAGCTGCAGCAGGTGAACTTTTGGATAAAGCTTCTTATGAAGCATTTGAACAGACAGAAGATGCTGAGTTTAATGGCTGGTTTGAAACTCCATCTTATCTTGAAACCAGCAAAAAAGACCTTTCTGTAGATGCTTTTGAGAAAGATACAACTCTTTACGGAGATTTTAGAGCTAATAGTGTTGCAGAAGATACAAGACACTGGTATATCGCAGGTTCATCCAAGAAAGGAACACTTGCGCTTAACAACTGGGCAGGAAGCCTGAGCGATGAAGAAAAAGCTACATTTGAACTGGTTCCAACCGGAAATGCAACTAATGAATTTGCTCTGACTATAGATCTTTTTGAGGGTGATGAATTTCAGATCATAGCAGACTGGTCATGGGATACACAGAAGGGCTTTGGTAAATTTACACAAATAGATGAGTCTCAGATGGAAAACGCCGGAGGCCTTGCCGGAACAGATGACAAAGCAAATGTTAAGGTTCTGACTGATGGTAACTATACAATTACTCTTACAACAAATCCTGATAATCAGGCGCAGGATACTCTTTCAATAGTAAGAAATTCTGATCCATTGACTGATGGAACAGAAAATCAGTAAAAGGAGCTGTTTAAATGAATCAGTTTGCACTTTTACACATTACAGATTCGGAATACTGTTTTCCTGTATCTGAAAATGAAATTGTCATAAGGCTTCGCACAGCTAAAAATGACATTGAAAGAGCATATATCATCTACGAGAGCAAATATGTTATTGGCAATAGTCAGCAAAAGCTTCAGATGAAAAAGGAACTTTCAGGAGAGCTTTACGACTATTACTCTATCAGGCTTAAACTGGAAGACACCAGACTTGCCTATGTCTTTTACCTTTATGATGGAAAAGAATATTACTATTTTTCTGAGGATGGCGCAACATTCACATATGATTTCACCAAGGGCTTTTACAATTTCTTCCAGTATCCCTACATTAACAGCGCCGATATCCTAAAAAAAGAAGAGTGGTTATCACAGGCCAGCTTTTATCAGATCTTCATCGACAGATTCTGCATGGCAGATGGAAACAAAGATAAGAACTATATTAACCTGAAGTGGGGCGACATTCCTAATGCCAAGAGTTTTGCGGGTGGCGATCTGAAAGGGATCATCTCCAAACTCGAATATATAAAGTCACTTGGATGTGATGCTCTTTACCTTACACCTATTTTCAAATCTCCGTCCAACCACAAGTATGACATTGTGGATTACTTTGAAGTAGATCCAAATTTTGGGGATGAGACAGATCTTACGAATCTGGTAAAAGAACTACATAACAGGGGAATGAAGCTGGTTCTGGACGCAGTTTTTAACCACGTAAGTGAGCTTAACGATAAATTCCAAGATGTAATATCAAAGGGAAAAGAGTCTGAGTATTACGACTGGTTTGTTATAAAAGGCGATTATCCTTATGCTTCGCCGCTGAACTATGAGGTTTTTGCAGGATGTACATATATGCCCAAGTGGAATACATCAAACGTCCAAGTTCAAGATTATCTTATCTCTATCGCCACCTATTATATCAGGGAGTTTGACATAGATGGGTGGAGACTGGATGTATCTGATGAAATCAGCCATGATTTTTGGAGAAGGTTTCGAAAAGAAATTAAAGCAGCCAAAGAATCGGCAGTGATCATAGGCGAAAACTGGCATAATGCAAGTAATTACCTTAGGGGCGATCAGTACGACAGCATCATGAATTATGCATTTACTAAGGCTGCCTTAGATTATTTTGCTTATGGACAGTTGGATGCTCAGGGAATGGCCAATAAACTTAACGATATCCTGGCCAGAAATACTGATACCGTTAATGACATGATGCTTAACCTCCTTGATAGTCATGACACAGACAGATTTTTTAGCGAAGTTCATGAGGATAGAAAGAAACTTAAGGCTGCGCTGGCTCTTTTGTATTTGTTTCCTGGTGCGCCATCGATTTTTTATGGAACGGAGTGCTATACTGTTGGAGGCTATGATCCGGACTGCAGAAGATGTATGGATTTTGCAAAAGATAAAGAGGATACTCTTAATGACTATATAAAACAGCTGGCTGATATAAGAAAAAAGTGCAGCTTCCAGTTTAGCGGCACCCATATTTTTGCTTCGGAGGATAAAAAGCTCTTTTGCCTAAAGAGGCAGGGCAGAAATGGTGACGTGATGCTGTATATAAATGAATCAGAAAGCATTGGAAAAGAAAAAGATATTCAGGTAGCACCTGGAGACTTCAGATTATTTGTTTGTGGAGGAGAAGTTTTATGAAAGGTTTAAAAAATGCGTTCGCACTGCTTTTAATATCATCACTTGGTGTTTGCATGACAGCGTGTGGAAGTGATAACGCCAAAGCAGCAGCTGATTCTGCAAATGGTGAGGTGATCACACTGCGTATTCTTGAAAATGATACTGCTAAGCAGGAGGGATACCTTGATGAACTCTTGTCCGCTTTTAATGAAGCGTATAAAGATAAAGGAATTCAGGCGGTTGATGCGAACATGGAGGAATATAGCAACCTTGCTGAAAACGGCCCTTATGGCTACGGCCCTGATGTGCTTTATCAAGCCAATGATAAGTTGATGGCCTACGCAGAAGATAAGCACATTCTGGCTCTTAACAGGGATGATTTTGAGTGTGCAAGCCTTATCCCGGAAGAAGCCTGGGATGCCTTTACCATAGCAGTTGATGGCAAACAGTACACTTGCGCCATTCCTGTTAATGTTCAGGAGCCCATGCTCTTTTATAGAAAAGATAAGCTGCCTGAAGACTGGGAATCACAGTGGGATGAGGATGGGGACAAGACTCCGGATTTCCTTCAGAACTGGAACAGTTTGTATCAGTATTCCCAGCAAATTGTGGAGACATCTGATGGCCAGAACTATGGACTTGTTGCCTCCTGCAAGGATCTTTATATGATGGCACAGTTTGATTTTTCCTATGGCGGATATGTTTTTGGAAAAGATGAAAATGGCCTTACAAATGCAGAGGATGTCGGCTTTGGTAAAGGTGATGCTGCCAAGGGGATGTTAGGTCTTCGCCAGTTTGCAGGCCTTATGAATGAAGAGTGCATTGATGATTCTATTTCTCAGAACAGATATGCCAAGGTAGCTGATGGTACATATTTTTGCTCTATTTCAACTCCGGATACATATGTTCTTTTCCATGACAGGCTTGCAGATGTATATAAAGCTGAGGGAAGTAGCGATGAAGAAGCTGACCAGAAAGCTACTGAGAATCTGGGAATGGTTGAACTTCCCAGGAAAATGCCGGCTGATGGGGACTTAAGTAAAAAAGGAGATACCGTTGATACTGTAGTAATGGGTGGCGTTAACGGCTATGGAATCAGTGCTTATACAGAACACAGAGAAGCCTGCATTGAGTTTGTAAACTTTGCTACAAGTAAAGAAATGATAAAGAGAAGAGCAGAGATTCTTGGAGTTGCACCAACAAGGTCAGATGTTGCGCAGGAAATGGGTGGAACAACAAGTATGATCTTTGAAAGTCTTAATGCCGGACATATAAGTCTTATGCCGTCTGTTAAGGCTGTTGATCAGATATGGGATCCGATGGGTACCCTTCTTAGTGATGTTGCCAAGGATGCCTTTAGAGAGAAAAAAGGTGAAACTGTCAAATATGCAGATGAAGCTTCAATGCAGGAAGCGCTGGACAAGGCATCAAAGAGTATCTACGATGCAATTTATACTTTGTCTAATTAAGGGAGCTCAACATGAATTCAAGAAATATTAAGACAAAATGCTCCTACGTTATAATGGGACTTGGGCAATTCCTGTACGGACAGAGAATAAAGGGAATGCTTTATATGTCAGTACTTGCCTTATATTTGTGGTATCTTTTTACCGTCGGATTTGGAGATATGGCAGGTTTTTTTACCCTTGGAACTGTGGAGGGTGATCCATGGCTTGGCACAAAGGGTGATGATTCTATCATCATGTTGTTAAGAGGAATACTGGCATTTCTGATACTTATTTCAGTAATCGTGTTTTATCTTTCTAACATAAAAGATGTTAAGAACACAGAAAAGCTAGTGGAGCAGGGCAAGCCTGTTCCCGGCTTTTTAGCATCATTGATGCTGTTTGTGGATAAAAAGTTTTATGTTGTGGCGCTGTTTCTTCCGGTTGCGGGAGTTGCACTGTTCAACGTGCTTCCTATAATTTTCATGATCCTTATTGCTTTTACTAATTATGGTGGGGATATCGTTCCTCCCAAGCTAGTGGACTGGATAGGATTTGGGAATTTTATACAGATCTTTTCCCTGTCAGGAATAAAGGATACCTTTCTAAAGATACTTAGATGGAATGTGATCTGGGCAGTGTGCGCAACGACTCTTAACTATTTTGGAGGATTATTTCTGGCACTTCTTCTGAATAAGAAATGTGTTAGGGGAAAGACCTTTTGGAGAGCCTTCCCTATTCTTGCATACGCCGTTCCAGGATTTATTACCCTTTTGGGATTCAAGTTCATGTTCTCTTATGGCGGACCTATCAATTACTACCTGAAAGTTATGGGACTTGCGCCGGTGGGATTTTTGGATATTGATGCCGGATGGAAAGCCAGAATTATAGGTCTTTTAGTTAATGCATGGATATCAATACCTACTTCAATGTTGCTGGCTACAGGAATACTTTCAAACATGAACAATGAACTCTATGAGGCTGCCAGCCTCGACGGAGCAGGAAGATGGAAGCAGTTTACAAAGCTCACACTTCCTTTTGTGGTGTTTTCCACAACGCCAACACTGATCACCAGCTTTGTAGGGAATTTCAACAACTTTGGTGTATTCTACTTTCTAAGGGGAGGCCTTTATTTGGATGATTATTTCCTTGCAAGTGATACAGACCTTCTCATTAACTGGCTCTATAACCTCTCTATTGACAATAATTACTATGGAATAGGCGCGGCAGTCAGCCTTATCATTTTCGTTATTACTTCGGTGATTTCTCTGGTAACATACGTTAATTCATCAGCATTTAAAAAGGAGGATACTTTCAGATGAAAAAAGAACGACTTTCAGAAGCTGTCGTTACACATATAGTACTTATCTTAGTATCCTTCATATTCTTTTTTCCGGTGTTGTGGCTTGTATTGGCTTCATTTTCAGCCTCTGGATCAATTTATGATTATGACGGATTTTTTCCAAAAAGCTATAGCCTTGGGACCTATCTCAAATTGTTTACGGATACACAGATGTATGACTATCCAAGCTGGCTTAGGAATACTCTTTTTGTGGCTGTTTTCTCCTGTGTACTGTCTACAGTACTGGTAATTCTGACAGCATATACCATGAGCAGATTCAGATTCAAAATGAGAAAACCGCTTATGAAGACCACCTTGGTACTTAGTATGTTCCCTAGCTTTATGGGAATGACGGCTGTGTATCTTATAATGATCAATTTCAATCTGATAAACAATCTGTGGAGCCTTATACTGGTCTATTCAGCAGGGGCACCTATGGGATATCTGGTTCAGAAGGGATATTTTGACACCATAAGCAATTCAATCTATGAAGCTGCTAGAATTGACGGCGCTTCCAACCCTGTGATTTTCTGGAAAGTCACAATGCCATTGTCCAAGCCGATACTGGTATATACTGCGCTGACTTCTTTTGCCTGGCCCTGGAGTGATTTCATTCTTCCTAATTTGCTGTTAAAAAATCGTGATCTATGGACTGTTGCTGTTGGGCTTACTCATTTAGGGGAAACTGAGTTCTCAAGATTTGCGGCAGGAGCTATTTTTATTGCGGTACCAATTGTTATCTTATATTTTTCTTTGTCAGGATTTCTTGTGGCAGGAGTATCTGATGGTGCTGTGAAGCAGTAACAGTTTATCTTTTTCTTAGATATTCAGGGGCTTCTTATCGGGGCGCTTTCCGGACTTGCACAGGCGGCAGGAATCCTTATAGGAAAAAGACTTGGTGAGAAGGAATATGACAAAGCTTATAGTGAATCCCAACAGCTATGTCTATATGGCTTTGCTGGTGCGGTGATATTGTCGACTCTTTTGGTTATTTCAAGGAGTCTGTATATCGGATTGTTCAAGGTGGACTTAGATGTCAGGGGAATTGGTGGGCAGCTTCTTTTGGCTTTTGCAATCCTTGCTCCGGTGAAAGTTATGAATATGATCCTTGGCGGTGGGATTATTCGAAGCGGAGGACGTACCAAGTATATTATGATAATCGACATGTTGGGAACCTGGCTTGTTGGAGTTCCACTTGGTTTGTATGCCGGACTGGTGCTTAAGCTGCCTATTGTGTGGACATATTTTATTTTGTCACAGGAAGAGCTGTTCAGGCTGGTTATTACTATATTTATGTTTAGAAGTAAGAAGTGGATGAATACTATTACATAATCACTATGGTAAGGATGGAAGTTCCATGCTGCGGAGGACTGCAGAGGGCCGCAGAGAATGATATTTGAATTTAAAACGTCGCCCTTACCTGTGCCAGAAATTTTTCTGCAATAGGTGTGAAGGTCTGGTACTTGTTCCAGATAAGATATAGCTTTGTTTCCTGCTTGGGAGAAAGTGGACGGAATACAAGGTCGCTTTCTTCGGAGCAGTCTATCAGATGCTCAAAGGTCAGAAGTATACCCAGGCCTTCCTTGGCAAACATTGATGCATTATAAGAAAGACGGAAGGAACCTTCCAGGTGGAGCTTGGAAAAATTCTCCCCGGCCCATTCCGGGATCTCGATATTCCAGCTTTGTTCAGAGCAGAAGAGTGGCTGTCCTATAAGGTCGGCTACTTTTATGCTCTTTTTCTTTGCCAGGGGATGACTCTTTAAGATAATAGCACCCCAGCGGTCAGTATCAGGGAATGTGACATAGTCATATTTATCTTTGTTAGGTGTTTCGCAGATTACGCCAAAATCCAGTAACCCCTTATCAAGCTTTTCTGTTACCTGCTCAGTATCACCGCTGGTGATGTGGTAGATGAAGGAAGGAAATCTGTCTTTTAGCTTTTTAATCTCTCGGGCAAGATGACAGATCTGATAGGATTCCGCCAGACCAAAGTATATGTCTCCACCTGTGATATCATCCAAGGAGACAAATTCCTGCTCGATCTTATCTGCCATTAAAACAAGATCCTCAGCACGGTCACGCAGTAGCATTCCTTCATCTGTGAGTTTGATGGAAAAACTATGCCTTGTGAATAGTTTTTTTCCAAGTTCTTCCTCAAGACTCTTTAATGCCTTGGAAAGAGTAGGCTGTGTGACATGGAGTAATTCTGCGGCTCGTGACATGTTCTCTTCTCTTGCGACGGCAAGAAAATATCTTAAATTCCTTATTTCCATAAGAATCCCCTTAAATAAAGTGATATGCCAAATGCGAATAGCATGATATTCATTATAACCATTAGCGAAGAGATTGTACATGGATTATAGTGAGGATGTCAGATGAAAACACAACACAAACAGGGAATAAAGAGATGGATACAGAAGCTATCGTTGAATGCCTCAGGCATCTTGGTATTGGAGATGAAACAGAAAAATACAGCAGCACTATTGAAAATAGAGTTAGTGTATGCTAACATTTGAGATAACTGATAATGATTTTCATGATATTAAATATCTATTAAAAGCTCGGTTAGTGCGGATTTTTCTTTTGAGGATTGGTTAGCTAAAACTAACACGATAATGTTTGGCTGGAAGTGATGGCATGATGAATAATGAGCAGATTGTTGAGGCTTTAAAAGAGAGCGGTATGAGAATAACCAGACAGAGAATGATAGTTGCAGATGTTATTGCTGAAAATGATGGGGCCAGCTGTAAGGATATCTGTTGCATTGTTCGAGGCAAAGATCCCTCTGTGGGAGTAGCTACTGTATATCGCATGATAAATAACAACGTGAAGGATGTGTTTTAAATGTTTGATAAACGGCTGATGGCCATGTGCCCGGAAAGCAAAAGATTTATAGTGGGGAACATCATCTGCCAATGGACAGAGCTTATGATGAACGCTTTGATGATCTTTATCATCGCAAACGCAGTCGGAAAACTGTACAGGAAAGAGATGACTGCAAATGAGATGCTTATTTCTATTGCGATACTTGCAGGAGTTCTCGTAGTCAGATTTTTCATGACAAAGAAAACGACAGAGATGAGCTATCTTGCATCGAAGACTGTAAAACGTGTCATGAGGGAGCAAATCTACAAAAAGATACTGAGACTTGGAAATACCTACAGGGAGCATGCGACAACCGCTGAACTTGTGCAGGAATCAGTGGAAGGAGTGGAACAGCTGGAGAGCTATTTTGGACAGTATGTACCGCAGTTCTTCTACGCATTTATAGCTCCGATCACGTTGTTTGTATTGTTTGGCATAGCAGGGAGTTTCAAGGTTGCAGGTGTACTCCTTATCTGCGTTCCGCTTATCCCCGGAGCCATCATGATGGTTCAGAAAATTGCCAAGAAACTTCTTTCCAAGTATTGGGACCAGTATGCAAAGCTTGGAAGCACCTTCCTTGAGAACCTTCAGGGTATGACAACTCTTAAGACATACAAAGCTGACGCGTATAAGAACGAGCAGATGAATGCAGAGTCTGAGAACTTCCGGCGGATCACCATGAAAGTCCTTACCATGCAGCTAAACTCCATTATCATCATGGACTTCTTTGCATATGGCGGGGCTTCGCTCGGTATCGCTTTTGCAGGTTTTACTTTTGAAACAATGTTAGCAAAGCCTAACATGCAAAAATGAGGAGAATAAAAATGGGAGACCAAATGCTGATAAGATTATGCTCGCCAACGTTGGCTGGGATAAAGACAGGGAACCTTTTCACTGTTGATATTGAGGATCGTGCGAAATTTACTATTGAAGTAAGAGAGTTCAATTGTCGGTTGTCAGGAAAAGGAATACGGATGATTCCAATCAAGTATTCCGATGGACATGTGCTTATTTACCTGTACAGGCCTGAATTTTTGAAAAGAGATCTTGCAAATGAAGAAGCTTGTCGGATCCTCAAGGAAAAGGGGTACTCATACAGAAATTTCGATTTATGTGTTGCTGAGCTCGCAAGACATTTGGCGAAGGATAAATCCTTCCCTCATGAGATAGGTCTTTTCCTGGGGTATCCTGTCGTAGATGTACTGGGATTCATGAAAAGCCCCGAGGAAGGCGTGAAGTACACAGGCTTTTGGAAAGTATATGGAGATATGGATTCGGCACTCAGGACGTTTGATAAGTATAAGAAGTGTACGGAAATCTACAGCAGAGCACACAGGAACGGAACATCGTTGGAGCAGCTTACTGTAGTAAGTTGAATATACTTCGGTCAGCAGGATAATAACGAGCAGATGTGATCCTTACCCATATTGGCAAAAAGGGCAAAAAGATAGGAAAGAAGTGATTGGGAATAGTATAATAACATGTAATGATGTTGCGTTTGTTATTTATTATGGTATTCGCATATGACAAAGGTGTTTAATATGGACTTTAAAGTAGGTGTAGGAAAGTCTGATTTCAGAGACATGAGAGAAGCAGCCACTTTTTGCAGTTATGTAAACTGTGAAGGGTGGCTGTATGTTTTGTAAAAATCTTCATTGACGTACTATGGGGATTAAAATATCATTGGTAAGTATGAATTATGATGAGGAGCAATACTATTATGAAAAAGTTGATAACACGTGGACTTGCCATTACAGCAGCTGTTATGGTACTTACAGGGTGCACAAGTGGTGCTGACGATGACAAGAGCAGTTCTATTTTTGAGACACAGCCGGATATTAAGGCATCTGAGAATGCCGATGATAATTCGGTCGTAGAGACTGAAAATGCAGATAGTCAGAATGAGGTTTCAGAATCTTCATCACAGATTGATGGAGTAAGCATCTGCGATGAAACAACAGAACTCGATTATGATCATAACTATGATGATGAGATCAGAGTCGCAGTCGAAAGAGCGGTTGCTGAGTCAAATTCTTTTGCAGAAGAGTTTTCCAAGATGGATGATATCCAGGATCATATTACATTACGCAGAAGTCAGGATCAGACACAGACTGAAATGAACATTGCATCATATTACTATTACAAAGTCTGGGACTGTGAGCTTAATAACCTGTGGAAGCGATTTACGGAAAAGGTTGATATGCAGACCAAGGAAAAATATCTTACAGATCAGCGAAACTGGATTGCTATGAAAGATGAAGCCGTGCTTGAGGCTCTTGGACCAAGGGAAGAGGGAGGCAGTATATATACGTCGGAAGTGCATTCCCTTCTTGAGGAGAGTACAAAGAGGCGTTGCTATTATCTTGCAAAAGAACTTGCGGCAGTTACCGGCGATTCATTTGAAATGCCGGAAAAATCTCTGCTCGGATTATATTTGGATAATCAGGGAACAGGTGATATATACAGCTCTCTTTATATGAAATCGGGCTGGGAGTCTGGAACTGATGCAGACATATCACTGTACAGAATCGGAGAACTCCATGGAACTATTGAAGATGATGAATCCGGAAATAAACTATTTGTTTCTGAAGACGGAAATGTAAAAGGAATCATAACTTATGGCTGGGATGGAGCAACCTTCAAAGTAACAGAAGTTACAGGTGATTCCATTGTCAGCGTTAACGATGTATATGAATTTCCTTTTGTATTCTAAAAAATTGATACGGTACAGTTTTTACCGTCAAGTAGTTTACTCATAATAGGGTAATCTGGCAATGAACAGTGGAAACGAAAATATGTGTTTTAGTTTTTCTATGATAGAAAGAAATCTTAATACAAAATATACCAAACTCATGTTCTAGAAAGTCCATATCTTGCGGTTGCAAAATCGAACAGCTGTTCATATAATGTAAGTATATCGAACAGCTGTTTGCATGATGAGATGCATTGTACATAACTTAAATGTAAACTTAAATGTAAGTTGCATTGTACATATGAAAGAGAGGACATTTGTATGGTATTGGCAGTTGATTTTGACGTAACGCTCAGTTTTGCTGGGGTCGTTGATTATGAGCTCATGAAAATGGACCATGTGAGGGTGTGTTATGAGCAGAATAGTAGATAAAGTGGATGTGATATGTGAGCATAAGTCAGATGGGAATGTGATTCCAATGAGGTTCCGTCTCATGAATGAAGATGGTATGTATGAGGTGTACACCATAAAGGGCTATAGGCAGTTATACAATAAAGAAACCTATACTACACCGGATGGAGTCTATGTCTGTAGCAAGGACCTTGTGTTTGAGTGCAGGGTAATGATTCTTGATATGTACAGGACCATACGCCTTTATTTTGACAAGGAAAAGGTATCCTGGAAGTTAGCGATATGAGATATCATTTTTTTACAGTTCCTATTTTTTCAATTAGCATCATATAATGATAGTAAAAGAAACAAAAACTGGGTTCTGGGGAACAGGATTTTTCCATTGAGTTTTTTATAAAGAGGTATAAGAACATGATACTTGTAACAGGCGCTACAGGATTTGTTGGTGGCAAAATAATGGAGCTATGTAAGGATACAGTTGCGGCACCCTCACTTAGAAATGTAACAGAGGAAGAGGTCAGGCGTTTCATTGATATTTCAGAGGTCTGACATACGTTAAAGAAGTTGCTGAAAACATGGAGAAGGTTATTGCACTACCTGGTGGCATTTATAACTTCGGCAGTGAAACCAATAAGAGCATGTTTGAAGTGACAAGTGATTTTTCAAAAGCGCTTGGATTGGATCTTTGTGTTGAGGAAATCGCCCCACTTCACAATCTTTGGATGGATTGCAGCAAGGCTAGAAAACATGGAGTTATTTTTAGTGAAGTATTTGAGGGGTTACTTCGTTGTGCCAGAGATTGTGGGCGGATAAGATATATAGACAAAAAATGTTAAACGGGATAAAATAATGACGAAATCTAACGCAATCTAACACGATTATTAAAATCTAACACAAACTAACACAGCTAAAAAATGCTAACACAGATTTACAGGAGTGATTTATGTCAAAGAATAATCCTTTTTGTCTTAGTTTTGGTAAAGAACCAGACAGATATGTAGAACGTGCAGACGCATATTCTAAAATAGCAGAAACCTTCAACAGCATATCTCCATCAAGCAACTGCTATTGCATTATGGGAGTAAGAGGGATTGGGAAAACAGTACTTTTATCGACAATATCCAATGATTTCAGGGAAGATAAAGATTGGGTTGTTGTCTCTTTGAATTCTGGTCGAAACCTGCTGGAGATGCTTGCTGCAGGACTATATGAGGATGCGAAGCTCCAGAAATACTTTGTGGAGGCTTCTTTAAATCTGTCCAAGTTTGGAATTGGATTAAACATAAAAAAGAATCCACCGATTTCTGATATTCAGATTGCTATTGAGAAAATGGTGAAGATTGTTAATGATAAGGGAATGCGAATTCTGATTACTATAGATGACGTAACCAAGAGCAAAGACGTTATAAGTTTTGCATGTGCATTTCAGGATCTTATTGGGAGGAGAATGCAGCTTTATCTGCTTATGACAGGTTTGTACGAAAATATTTACAATCTTCAGAGGGATAAACGTTGTTCATTTCTTTTGCGCGCAGAAAAAGTGAATATTGGACCGCTCAGCCTTATCGGCATGAAGAATCAGTATATGCAGACTTTCCAGTGTAGTGAGAAAGAAGCTCTTAAGATGGCTGCCTTCACGAAGGGATATTCTTATGCATTCCAGGTACTTGGCTATATCATGTGGGATAAGGATTGCTCTTTAGAAGAGGCAATTCCGTTTTTTGACGAAAAAATGGCAGGTTATTGTTATGAGAAAGTCTGGGATGATCTTTCTGAAAAAGAGAAGGAGATAATAACGCTTCTTGCAGAAAAAGGAGAGATGAAAACAAGGGATATTATTGCCAAGACTGGTTCTACAGATAAGGTTTTTTCTGTACAAAGAGACAGGTTGGTTAAAAAAGGCATTGTAGATGGTACCAGTCATGGAATTGTGCGGCTCGCTTTACCAAGATTTGAAGAGTTCGTAAAGATGACGATGCTCTGATATTGCTTTCTTTAGGGATGTCTTTTTTTGAGTTGTCGGATCAAGATACAAGTGCTTATTTCAAAGATAAAGTGATTTGGAAATGCGGTGAAAAGTATACAAAGCATCAAGGAAAGTATCTTCAGTGGGTTAAATAATCTTTCTGTAAATACCATCTTAGATGAGAAATATGATAATTTCTTTGGGTTTACATATCCTGAAGTAAAACAATTATTATCATATTATGGCGTTCTGGATATTCTGAGTAAGCGGAGGATTATATTTTCAACCTAGACATAATTATTCTGTGAGATTCATGGTTCAATATTTTCAATAAAAGTAAAAATGTAAGGGCTTACAATGAATATACTCCACGTGCTACGATTCAATTAGGTGATAATTACAAAACATTGTTCGGAAGACGCAAATCACAAGGAGGGAAAAGACGTATGAAGAATGCGATAGTGGGTCAGTCGGGCGGACCGACAGCAGTCATCAATTCAAGTCTTGCCGGGGTATATGAGGCTGCGGTCAGTCGTGGAGCAGAGCATGTATACGGTATGTGCAATGGAATCCAGGGATTATTAGAGGGAAGATATGTTGATCTTACAGAAGTCTTCGAGAAACCAATTGATATTGAGCTTCTTAAAAGGACTCCGTCAAGCTACCTTGGGAGCTGCCGATATAAGCTTCCGGAGCTTTCAGCTGAGGGAGCAGGGGAAGATTATGAGAAGATCATGAAGATACTTGGCGACCTTGACATCGGATATTTCTTTTATATTGGTGGAAATGACAGCATGGATACTATTGGTAAGCTTGCTGCCTATGGAGAAAAGGTGGGAAGTGATATACGATTCATCGGAGTTCCAAAGACTATTGATAATGATCTTACAGTGACAGATCATACTCCTGGCTATGGATCTGCAGCCAAGTACATAGGCGTAGTCATGAAAGAGATTATAAGAGATGCAACTGTTTATGGCACCAAATACGTGACTGTCGTTGAGATAATGGGACGGAATGCCGGATGGCTTACAGCGGCTGCTGCGCTGGCTAAGGATTATGACTGCGAGGGCGTTGATATGATCTGCCTTCCGGAGGTTCCATTTAATGTGGACAGATTTGTAGAGAAGGTCCGCAAAATGCAGGAGAAGAAGAGCAGCATTGTTATTGCTGTTTCAGAAGGCGTTAAGCTCGAGGATGGTAGATATGTATGCGAACTGTCAGATGATGTTCATACGGTTGATGCCTTCGGACATAAGGCCCTTACCGGTACATCAAGATTTTTGGCTAATGTCATAGCAAGAAATCTTGATACCAAGACAAGATGCATTGAGCTTTCAACTCTCCAGCGCTGTGCAGGACACCTCACAAGCCGTACTGACATAACTGAGGCTTATCAGGTTGGAGGAGCTGCTGTTAAGGCTGCCTTTGAAGGTCACACCGGAGAAATGGTTGCTTTAAAGAGGGTATCTAACTCACCTTACCAGTGCACAACTGAGCTTCACCCTATATCAGATATAGCTAATCTTGAGAAAAAAGTTCCTCTTGAGTGGGTCAGTGAAGACCACACCCAGATGAAGCAGGAGTTCATTGAATATGCGCATCCTCTGATCCAGGCAGAGCTTACCCCTATCTTTGTGGGAGGCCTTCCACAGCATATTTATTTGGGAGAACCAAGGGTATTCGAACACGATGGAGAAAATCGAGTGTACGTATATGGGTCACACGATATCGAAAGAGATAAATACTGTGGCAGAAATCTGCAAAAAAACGCATAAAATAGCCCTTTTCGGCATTTATAAAAATGTTATAAAACGCACATTTATAATGGCAAATAATGATATAATGAACGTGCATGGGGATATACTCTATCTCCATGCTCTTTTTTATTTCATAGAAATTGCTCCGCATTCCTATGAAATAAAAAACGCTCCGCTATGGATGTGCACTCGCGCGAGCGACATACGTTCTTGTTTCTGAATTTATTGAAGGATGGTGCACTGCATGACAGTGATGAAGAATATTAAGTTTTATACAGTCTTTTTTGTATGCATATTCACGCTTGTGTTTTGGGGAATAACGTCTGGGGCTGAAACAGGAAATGAGGGCACGGATGTTTTGGTAATTGGTGTCCCTTCAGACAGATGCCCTGTGTTCTATCTGGATCCTGATACAAAAGAAACAGTGGGAATAGGCGTTGATCTTATGCGCGCTGCAGCGGAAGAAGCTGGTTATAGTGCGTCTTTTAAGGTTATTACAGAAAAAACAAATAAAGAAGCACTTGATAATCAGGAATATGATATCATCATGCCCTTTGGCAGCGCTATAAAGAGTTCGTCTGGGAAGGAGTCTATAGTTACAGAAAATCTTATTCAGACACCATTTACTATGGTGACTAAGGACAATAAGCAGATTCCGGCTATTAATGAAATACATATTGGAATGCTCAGTTCCCTTGCGGGAGGTGCAGAAACTGTAAAGCAACTATATCCCGGAATTACTATTACTCTTTATGATTCGATGTCGGAATGTGTTAAGGCTCTCAGATATGGTGAAGTAGATGCGCTTATGCATAATTCATATGTGTGGAGTTATGTTTTACAGAAGCCATCTTATTCTGATCTGAAGGTACAGCCAACTACCATGTTTTCAATGGATTTTCGGGCAGGGACACTGGATACACCTGAAGGAAAAGAACTTGTAGATAGGCTGAATTCTGGAATTGAGAAGCTTAGTGATACTCGTAAGCAGGCGATTGTCCTGGATTATACATCAAGACGTCTGTATCAATTTGATTTTTGGGATTACGTCTATGAGTATAGATTTATTCTGATTGCTGGAACTTTGTTCTTTGTTCTGTTCATTATAGGCATTGTACACAAGCAGAGGGCAATGCATAGGAAACAGGAAGAAAAGATACGTGAGCTTAAAGAACGGGATCCGCTTACCGGAGTGTTGAATCTGGAAGGCTTTAAAAAGCGTGTAGAGGAACTGCTTCTTACACATCCGGAGAATCAGTATCTTATTTCATTCAGTAATATCAAGAATTTTAAGTTCATAAATGAAAGTATGGGCAGAGAAACCGGGGATGAACTTCTGCGTTTCTTCGTTCAGAGGTCAACTGCAACTTTCTCTGATGAGGAAGCAATGGGACGAATCACAGGGGACAGATTTGCAGTACTTCGTAAGTTTACAGATTTGGAGCAGATGAGCAGAGATGAAAAAGAGGTATTCGAGCCTCTGAAAAATTACTTTATAGATAGAGGTAAAGAAATCCAGCTTCAAATCTGCACAGGTGTTTATGCGATTACTTCAGAAGATTGCAAAAATATTGATGTCGACAGGATGCTTGATTATGCCAGAATGGCTGAGAAGAAAGTAAGGGAAACATTAAAGACAGGATATGAGTTTTACAACCCTGAACAGTGGGAAAAAGGCAAGCAGATACTTGATATAAGCGGGCATTTGCAAGCGGCTCTTCAGGCAGATGAAATACAAGTATGGTATCAGCCACAGGTGGATTACGTGACGGGTATAATTAGTGGAGCAGAAGCCCTTTGCCGTTGGAAACACGCAACACGTGGCTGGATTTCTCCTGGGGTTTTTATCCCTGTATTAGAAGAAACAGGATTGATTTTTGATCTGGATAGCTTCGTATGGGATAAAGTGTGTCAGGACCTTCATAGATGGAATCAGGAAGGAAAACGCCGATCTGTTTCAGTGAATCTTTCACGTTCAGATATAAGAGAAGACCGTAATATAGTAGGTATTTTCTATGACCTTATTCAAAAATATGATATTAATCCTGACCAACTTAGGATTGAAATAACAGAAACGGCATACGTTGAAAAAACCGACTATCTGATCAAAACTACTTCTGAACTTCGGGAGTATGGCTTCCAGGTAGAAATGGATGATTTTGGTAGTGGATATTCATCACTTCATATGCTTAAAGAAGTTCCTGTTGATCGTATTAAGATGGATCTCCATTTCCTTACAGGAGCCGGTGACATGGAAAAGGGGCGAATCATAATCACTCAGGTAATAAAACTGGTAGAACTGCTTGGAATGAAGATGATTGCGGAAGGTGTTGAGACCAAAGCTCAGGCTGATTTCTTAAAAGAAAGAGGTTGCCGGGAGATGCAGGGGTACTATTTCTACAAGCCGATGCCAGTGGGTGAGTTTGAAAAGGTATGGGATTCTTGAAGATAGCGATATGAAATGGCGTTTTTCTGTCAATTGATATGAGGGCTGCAGCATTGCTGAGTCCTTCATTTTTGTTTTCATAATTGTTTTCTGTATGCTAGAAGTGCAATAGGGAAAGCAAAACACCTGAAAGTATTCCGCAAATTATCGATTGCATATTGATAATTTGCGGAATTCTTCTTATAATATACGTAATTAATGCGGAACAGGAGTGTGCTATGAAAACATGCAAAGAGTTAGCTGCTGAGTGGGGAATTGCTGAACGCACTATAGTCAATATGTGTAAAACAGGTAAAATCCAGGGGGCTATGAAAGTTGGCAAACAGTGGCAAATACCTGATGATGCCAAAAGACCGGTCGATGGTCGTATTGTGACTGGGAAATATATAAAGATTACATCACGAGAAGATAAGAAATCTCTTCCTGTAGGTATATCAGAGTATGTGCGCGCCCAATCTGAATACTATTATGTTGATAAAACTCTCCTAATTAAAGAATTTCTTGATAACAAGCCGATGGTATCATTGTTTACGAGACCAAGGAGATTTGGAAAAACCCTGAATATGGATATGCTTAGGGTGTTTTTTGAGTTGTCGGATCAAGATACAAGTGCTTATTTCAAAGATAAAGCGATTTGGAAATGCGGTGAAAAGTATACAAAGCATCAAGGAAAGTATCCTGTTATTTTCTTGACTTTTAAGGATGTTAAGTATGAATCGTGGGAAGCTACATTGTCTAAGATTGCAGCACTATTGCGTATTGAGTTTGGAAGGCATAGTGAACTTGAAAACAGTCCTAAACTACCAGCTTTCGAAAAAGAATATTATAAAAAGGTTATAAATGGCAATCCTACAGAAGTGGATCTTTCATCAGCGTTAGAGAATCTTTCAAGAATGTTATATTTCCATCATGGGGTAAAGCCTATTATTATCATAGATGAATATGATACTCCCATTCAGGAAGGTTATTCGCAGAATTTCTATGATGAAATTATAGGATTTATGCGAAATTTCTTTTCCGGCGGTTTTAAGGATAACAAGAATCTGTCATATGGATTTCTTACTGGTATCCTCAGAATTGCGCAGGAAAGCATCTTCAGTGGGTTAAATAATCTTTCTGTAAATACCATCTTAAATGAGAAATATGATAATTTCTTTGGGTTTACTTATCCTGAAATAAAACAATTATTATCATATTATGGCGTTCTGGATAAGAAGGAAGAGTTAAAAGAATGGTATGACGGATATCGTTTTGGCAACGAAGAAATATATAATCCGTGGTCGGTGATCAATTATGTTGCAAATCAATGTCTGCCCCAGGCATATTGGGTTAATACCGGAAGAAACGAAATTATTGCAGATGTAATTAGGATTGCATCAGAAGATATTGTCGAAAAATTATATTCTCTTTTACAGGGGGAAATAGTTATCGCCAAAATCGAGCAGAACACGGTATACCGCGTTCTTACGGATGATCCGGCAAACATATATAGTCTTCTTATGGTAGCAGGCTATTTGAAAGCAAATAAGAAAACATTGCAGGATGATGGAAGTTTTCTCTGTGAAGTTGCTATACCGAATAAGGAAATAGCCGCTGTATACAAGACCGAGATCCTGTCGTATTTGATGGAAGTAGGTGCAATCACCAATGCGACTGCCAATAAAATAGCAGAGAGTTTATATTCTAATGATACAGCGAAGCTTCAAAAAGCAATCAGTGAATATATGATGAAGTCCATGAGTTTTTACGATGCAGGTGCGGAGGGCTTCTATCATGGTCTGTTTCTTGGTCTTATCGTATTAATGGATAATCAATACAAAATAAGATCCAATCGTGAATCCGGCGACGGAAGATATGATGTCAGCATGTTTCCAAAAAAGAAGGAACTCCCAGGAATTATTATTGAGGTCAAATGGGATAATGACCTTGATGACAAAGCGTTAGATAAACTTGCAGAAAAGGCTTTGGAGCAGATTGACGATAAGAATTATGAGACTGAAATGCGTGATGACGGAATAACTGACATTATAAAATTTGGAATGGCTTTTTCCGGGAAGCATGTTTTGATCAAGACGAGATAGTAATTTCTATCAGAACCTAATGAAAACTTACTTGCAGGTAAAGATGTTACTGTGGTAGATGGATTAAAGGATATCATTCCAAAGACATATGTAATCGGTGATTGCTCAAATGTGGGAGGCACACTTTGGCAATCAGTTCGTTCTGGCTTTGAAATGGCAGAGGTATTTCTCTGCCATTTTGCGTATTATAACGAAGATAATATCAGAATCCGGAAAATATCCTTTTAAAGTAGCTCCTTTAATGTTGGTTTTGTCAACAATCATTTGTTATACTAAAAAAATAAATAGAGCTGCTTTTGATCATATATACACCTAAAAGAAGTAGTTTACTCGAAGGAAGCAGTCTGTTGTTTGAAAAGGAATAAGATTTATGATTTATGAAAAATATGAATTAAAGGAAGAAGGTTCACTTGAAGAAAGTAGCCTAACAGTATATATACAGGAGACTTCATCTCCGAAAATGAAAATTAAGAAAAGGCCGTTGGTTATTGTATGTCCTGGTGGAGGGTATAGATATACTTCCGACAGGGAAGCGGAACCATTAGCACTTTCTTTTCTGGCAAAGGGATTTCATGTTGCGGTTCTGAGATACTCGTGTTTCCCAGCGCATTATCCTACTGCACTTATTGAGCTGGCAAGGTCAGTTTTGATAGTAAGAAAACATGCTGATGAATGGTACATTGATAGTGATGCTATTATTATACAAGGTTCTTCAGCAGGCGGGCATCTGGCGGCTAGTTTCGCATGCTTTTGGCATGATGACTTCCTAACAGAAAAACTCATGATAAATAATACCGCTTCATGTAAAGAGATGCTAAGACCTAATGGCCTAATACTTAGCTATCCCGTTATTACTTCCGGAGAATATGCGCACAAGGATTCTTTTGTAAATCTTCTCGGAGATGAGCTTAATGAACTTAAAGAAAAAATGTCGCTTGAAAATGCAGTGAACGATAATGTCCCTGCCACCTTCATCTGGGCAACATATACAGATGAATCCGTACCTGTAGAGAATTCTCTTCTATTTGCTTTGGCTCTAAAAAAGCAAAACATCAACACGGAACTTCATGTTTTCTGTGAAGGTGGTCACGGACTTTCGTTGGCTAACCATCTAACAGAAGGACCTTCAGAAAAAGAAAATGTTCCTTCGTGTGAGGTGTGGATTGATCTTGCTTGCACATGGCTTAAGAATAAGTATTGCAATTGGTAGTGAGTAATGATGATAAAGATTGGGCTGAGTATGATATAAGTCCATGGAATCAGGAGGGTGAGTGAGACTTGTGCGGTAGATACTATTTCAGCGACAAAACTGCATATGAAGTAGAGGATGACTTAAATCTTTCCAGGGGAGCATTTGTTACCAGGGCAGGAGATATCACTCCTGGGATGATAACTCCAGGGATTATATGGAATAAAAGTACCAATAAAGATTTTGTGCTGTCAGATCTATTCTGGGGCATAACATCCAGAAATAAAAAGCTCATTATAAATGCCAGAGCTGAATCAGTAACAGAAAAATCGATGTTTGCTGAGAGTATTATGAATAGAAGATGCATCCTCCCTGCAGCGGGTTTTTATGAGTGGGATGCACGTAAGACAAAGTTCATGTTTAAAAGAACTGATGATAAGCCTATTTATCTCGCTGGATTTTATGATTTGAGTGAGAACAGGGACTCTTTTGTGATACTTACAACTGTGGCAAATGATTCAATGAAGCCTGTTCACGACAGAATGCCTGTAATGATAGATAGAGGTAATATCAGGGAGTATCTCAAAGATCCATCTGCAGCGATGAAAATGGTAACAGAGCCTATGCCGGAGCTGGATAGGCACAGTGATTATGAACAGCTTAGTCTGTTTTGAAATAGAATAATACGGCAGGATGACAAAAGAACTGACACATCACTTGAATAAACCAAGGAAAAATAAGACTGATGGAGGGAATTTATGAAGACATATATAAAAGGTGCAAATCCATATATGCCACTTTGGGAGCATGTTCCGGATGGAGAACCTAGGGTGTTCGAGCATGATGGAGAAAAGCGAGTGTATGTATATGGGTCACACGATATTGAAAGAGATAAATACTGTGGCAGAAACTACGTTGTGTGGTCGGCTCCCGTGAATGATCTTGCTGACTGGCATTGCCATGGTGTAGCCTATGAGACACATTATGACTCTGTTTTGTATGCGCCTGATGTTGTAAAGCGTGGTGATACTTATTACATGTATGCTGCAGAATGCTGTGGAAGCCTTATCGTGGTTGCAAGTTCAAAGACTCCCTGGGGACCATTTGAGAATCCAGTTCCGACAAAGCTTGGTTTTGATCCTGGTATTCTTGTTGATGATGACGATAAAGTCTATGCATACTGGGGTGGCTGTGCGGCACCTTGCTATATAGCTGAACTTAAAGATGACATGGCAACTATAAAGGAAGGTACGCTTGTTGAGAACCCATTGGGGCATTCTACCTGTCCATGGAATCCGGTTGATGATGGCCATATATCGCTTATAGATGGTTTCTTTGAAGCTTCAAGCCCGAGAAAGGTACATGGTAAATACGTCTATATTTACTCCAAGAGATACGAAAAACCAGTGCCTGAGCTTGGTGTTTTTACGCCGAATAATGGTTTTCTTTCCTATAGGTTCAGTGATTCTCCATTTGGACCGTTTCATGATGGTGGAGATATAAGCTTTAATGGAGGGGAAATTTTGCATGACTCCGAAGGTGTAGGTACTATGACTTACCAGTGGGGCAATAATCACGGCTCAATTATGGAAGTTGATGGCATGTGGTATGTATTTTACCACCGTCAGACAGGTTTAAACGAATACTCGAGACAGGCAATGATAGAGCCTGTTGATGTTGCATTTGGTATGGATGGGAAGCTGTATATCGGAGATATAAAGTACTTAAATGGCGAGCCTGTTTCATCAAAACCGGTTGAAATGACTTCGCAGGGAGCTCAGATAAATGGACTTGATGCCTATTCATGGATTTCAGCAGGGTATTCATGCCATATTTTTGGAAGCAAAAAACGTGCTTATATAAGACCTTGTTATGAACAAAAGGAAGATATCTCGACACCTGTTGTTGATATCACGGATGGTACAACGGTCGGATTCCGTTATGTTCAGTTTGGAGAGAATACTCCTAAAACAGTTACTGTTTGCCTTGAAGCTGCAAAG
The DNA here is from genome assembly GCF_900112195.1 of Butyrivibrio sp. YAB3001. Lineage (GTDB taxonomy): Bacteria > Bacillota > Clostridia > Lachnospirales > Lachnospiraceae > Butyrivibrio. The sequence continues at coordinate 75,076 of NZ_FOKR01000007.1, read as the reverse complement.
AAAGTAATAGTGAAGGTTCGAATTGATTCTTACAGAGGCCGTGTTGTAGCTGATCTTTCCTTTATTGGTGATAGCAAGGAGATGGTAGCACCACTTACTACTGGCATTGTTGGAAAGCATGCAGTGTATTTTGAGTTTTTGGCGGAAGACGTAGAAGAAAGCTTTAGTTTTGACAGATTTACTTTTGACAGGTGACTGTAGGTATGAGTGTACAGTGTCTGTGTACTAAGAAAGAAGATAGAGAATGATTAGAAAAAATAATGATTGTTTATGTATTTAATGAAAGACTGTGGAAATGCTCATGCGGCATTATCCACGGTCTTTTGATCTGAATTATTATCTTTTGAACCAAAGGTAATGAAGAATAACATCATAAAGATGAGCCCGAAACCTATTGCGTCATAGATGGTGAAGGCACTTTTTAAGACAAATGTTGAGATGAGGGCAGCGGTTATTGGTTCAGCAAAACTATAAAGAATTGCCTTTTGAGGTCCAATCTTTGATACGCCGCTTATGTATAAAGTAAAGGCACAAATATTGCCGATAACGACTACAAAGAGTATTCCCAATGTACCCATAAGATTTGGAACATAGTGAATTTTCCAGCTTCTAAAAGCTATTCCCAAGAAAATACCTCCGAGTAAAAAAGACCAGCCCTGAGCTACTATGACGGGAACAATAGCAGTAATCTTTGGAGCGAGCACATTGTAGACCATTACACAGAATGCACTACCGATACCTGCGACAAGAGCTGGAAGAGGTAGTGAGATATGCCTAAAATCACCATGCGTTGTTAATAGGAAGACTCCGGATATTGCTAAAAGAATGGATATGATCTCAAATGATCTTGGTAATCTCTTTGCAGTTATGCAAGTAAAAGCCAGTATAAATATTGGAGCAAGATCCTGCAGTATTGTTCCCATTGCAGCATTTGAAAGCTCGATCGTAAGAAAATACAGGAACTGGCATGTGCTCACTCCGGCGATTCCGTATATGAGTATCCATTTGGCAAGCTTAGCTGATTTCCAGGGCTTAAATACAGGGTCCGGATGTTTGATGAGGCAATATAAGAGGATAAGAATGCCAGCAAGACCAAGTCTTATCGGCACCAACCATTTACTATCCATCTGCTGTACGGTGAACAGGTATTGCCCCATTGATCCGGATAAACCCCAGCATGTTGCCCCAAGTAGCGTATATATAATTCCTTTTAAGTTGTTTTTCATCGAATTACTACTCCTTAACAGAAGAAATATATAGCATATTTTAAGATTGTTTTCAATTTTTTTATTGCATCTTTGAAATCTCTTTGAAATAAAAGTGGTTGACAAGTTGCTCTTGAGACCGTAAAATTTTTATCAAGTTAATAATTTAAACCGATGAAGCGGAGATAAAGGCTTTTATGCCTTCACAGAGAGTCCGGGGTGGTGAGAGCCGGATAAGAAACAGATTGTCAAATGGACCGCTGAGGGCACAGTTAAATGTTCATAGGAACAGAGTATTCTGTGACGGAAGACTCCCGTAAGCAGTCAGGGATATGTTGGTATCCTGTAGAGAGCGTAGTGTAAGCTATGAATGCAAGGTGGCACCGCGGATAAGATTATTATTCGTCCTTGACAGAAGAAATTCTGTCCGGGACGTTTTTTCGTTTTGAAAAGAGTTTCGCTAATGATGCACATTTGAATGACATTCTGATTTATGATCTCTCGGAATCTTGAGTGATCATGCTAGCTAAACTCTGGCAATTGAACTTTGACAAGTAAATATTACCCAAGATGCTAAAGATGAGTATGACAAATAGACATAGCACTGTTCCTATGCCTGAGAATGCTGTATGATATTTACGAGATCATGCTACATTACAAACCAACTTTCTCATGGCGGATTCGTAAGGCAGATCCCATGCATCCAAATGTTGTAACATGAGGATGTGATAGAGGCGGCAGTACCACATCTTTGTTGAGCGGTGTCTGCCGCTTTCTAGCATGAAGTCTATTTTCTCACGCTTGTTTGAGCGTTCTACAGAGGTTCTTGCATTATACTCGGTTTTCCATTCTTCGCTATCTCTTGGAGGTATGTTTATAAGGCGTGGGTTATCTTTCATTGCCAAATGGACAGAACGTCCATATTTAGAGTTCGAGCATGGTTCATCACAGGAACATTCATGTTTTCTGCTTGCTAAGGGACACCTGAATTTAATGCGGTATTTGGATCTTTCAACACCATCATGGTTCATTTTTCTTCCTGCCCTGCAGACAGGAACACCATCTTTTCCAATAGTGAAATCATTCTTGTATTGAACCTTTATGCCACGCTTTTCATTTAGATCAATAAAAGGAGTTATGTGTTCCTTTTTACAGTATTCATAGTAAGGCATGGCATCATGAGCAGAATCCAGCAATAGTTTACGGACGTTATAATCTGGGAGAAATGATTTCATCCTGAAGAAGGAATGAAGAAAGCCATGGGAATCATGCATTGATGCGGGATTAAAGAGCGGGAATACAGGAAGATCACTTTCTGAGTCTGACGCAACCATCATATAAAGGTCATATCCGTGATAGAAGCAATCTCTGGATGAATCCCATCCGATGTCACAATCAGGCTGAGAAAAGTACCTTTCACAATCACAGTCAGTAATGCCTTTTTCTGCGCAGTCACAGACACGATGCTTGCGCTCTCTTGCTGAGGTAACAACAGGAGTCCCATCGCCGGCAATAGACAGATGAGAATTGTTTATCAGGCCTTTCTGAACAGATTTTTCCAGAAATTCTTTCTTAAAGAGTTCAAAGAGAGAGCCATAAGGCTGATCCTTGATTGAGAACGTAGTTCCTTCGAGATGCTTAAAGAGTTCTTCTACAGTAACTTTATCAATGGGTTTGGCTTTAGAACCCTTTTTAACTGGCTTTTTTACAGTAGATTTTAATTTATGCAGATGGGAAGACGGGTTATTATCATCCGAATCCCACAGTCTGGAAAAGAAATCATAGAAAGTTCCAATTCCTGGAGTATCACCTACTTCAAAACCGCTGAGAAAGGCATAGAGTGGATTGAGCTTCAATTGAGAAACCCATTCGGTAATAGAATTAACTTTGAAGTCAATGCTAAGAAGATAAGAACGTTGCATGCAGGAAGGAGTTCTAGGAGCATGATCAAATTTAGAATACTTATCGATCATGCTTTGGGCGGTGTAGGAAAGATCAAGATTCCAAAAACGGTCAATGATATCCCAGGTATTTTGTGATATAGAGTCAGGATTAGGGTAATATTTGCGAAGATTATCAACAACAAAGGTTTGGTAGTCAGTATGACTGCCACAATTAACAGGTAACATAAAATCGCCCTCCAATCAAAAAAACTTACGTCGCGCCGTAACGACATTTTCTTGTTAACAAGGGCGCGAAGCGCCGCATTTTTGGAGGAAAATGTCAAGTGTTTTTTGATAAAAAAGTGGGGGATTTTAATAAAAAAAGAATCTGAAAGCCGCATTGTTACTGGCTTAGAGATTCCGAGAGTTTATTTATAAGTATTGGGAGGAAACTATTGTCAGGAATCTTACCGGAGATGTTTTAGAGATTCTTCCTGGGGATATAATGCAGATGCCAAACGGAGAGATATGGCATTTGAAATAACGTCTAAGTACCATTTTGGTGCGAAAAAATGTAAATTAAGAGTGTTTATCTTTCTGTTATTAGCCTATAACCCAAATCCGGCGTGTATTATTCTATTTTTGTAAGACATAGTTCTTACAGAAATGGAGAAGGTATGAAAAATATCAAATTAGAAACATTTATTGTGTTGGTTTTGGCTGTAGTATGTATTGGTGTTGTAATTGCAACCGGAAAGATTGCTTTGTTAGGTTCTGTAGCTGCATTGCTTGGCTTAGGAGCTCTTTTGCTTAAGAAGGATGAAGCAAAAGAAGAAAGAGGAAGATGATATGATCTTTTTAGCCATTTGTTTTGCACCTATACTATTTTTAGGTTGGTGCTTTGTAAAGACCATCGAAATAATAGCAGGTTTTTTAAGATTTGATCTGAGTTGTTCGGCAGTTAAAAAGAAGAATCCGGAGTTGTACAGGCAGATGAAGGAAGAGGCATTTAGAATGACAAATGGCGGGAACTCTGCATATTGGGTTATATATCACGTGAATAAATCAGGGAAAAAATAATGAATAAAAGAGCCTTGATTGCTGTAAATGTTGTTATTATGGTTTATGAAAAGTTTAAATTAAAGGAAGAAGGTTCACTTGAAGAAAGTGTGAAGGAGCAATAAATTATGGGTATTTCATATGATAAATATCATTATTTTGGAATGGAACATACAGATGGTGGAGCAGAGAACTGGGATCGTGACCACGATGGAGATTTAGATTTTTTGGAAGAGAGCTCCAGAATGGCATATGATAGGATTTTATATGATAAAATACATGGTGAGGATGAGCTGAAAACTGATGAGGAAGAGGAACTCCTTGATGATATAGAATTTATGGATGCACATGAACGAAGAGAAGTTATTGAGGAAGCGGGCTTTGATCCCGATTTTTTTGATGATGAGTTTTAGTTTTCATTATAAAGAGGATACAAATATGAGGACATGCTTGGGAAAGGTTGGTTTTGCAAATACAATATTTGCTCTACTGTTGGCGCTTTCTTTAGGGATGTCTTCTTTTTTGTTCTGCAATGTTAAGACTCATGCAGAGGAAGAAATCCCCTCATATAGCGGTAGCGCTTCAGTGGAGTTAAATGAGAATGTACCGGAGTTTACAGCTGATGAAATCACAACAAATTCCTATGAGTATTATGGTGATTTGGATGATAAAGGGCGCTGTACACTTGCAATGGCTTGTCTTGGAAAAGACCTTATGCCTACTAAGGAACGTCAGTCAATCAGCATGGTAAAGCCTACCGGATGGAAACAGAACAAGTACCCTGGCCTGGTAGATTCAGATCCTCCGTATCTCTATAACAGATGCCACATGATTGGATTTCAGCTTACAGGAGAGAATGCTAATGAGCAGAATCTAATTACAGGCACTCGCTACATGAATGTAGAAGGCATGCTGCCTTATGAAAATGAGGTTGCTGATTATGTTCGCAGCACTGGCAACCATGTAATGTACAGAGTTATTCCTGTGTTTGAAGACAAAAACCTTCTTTGCAGCGGTGTTCAGATAGAAGGCTATTCGGTAGAGGATAAGGGAAAAGGGATTTCTTTTAACGTATACTGCTACAACGTGCAGCCAGGAGTAATCATCAATTATACCAATGGCAGTAACAAGGCAGATCCGAACTATAAGAAGAGTGTAAGTGCAGATGAATTTGTAGTTACAGGCGATAATATCGGAACATCTGTAGACAGATCTGCTCCTGCGCAGAGTGATACTACTGTTCCTGCTGGAACAACATATGTTGTTAACAAGAATTCCAAGAAATTTCATAATCCTTCCTGCGACAGCGTGAAAGATATGAAAGAAAAGAATAAAATGTATTATGAAGGTACAAGGGCTGCGCTAATACAACAGGGGTATGATCCTTGCAAAAGATGCAATCCCTGACTTATGAATCTGAGGATAGCAAAGCAGTTCTGTGAAGACGATGCAGAGTATATATACTGATGAAGTAGAAAATATTATAAAGGAGAAGGACTATGCCATTTATTTCAACAAAGACAAACGTTACATTATCAAAGGAAAAAGAGACACAGCTTAAAGAGCGTCTTGGCCAGGCTATTTCAATTATACCTGGAAAGAGTGAGAATTGGCTCATGCTGGCAATCGAGGGTGACATTCCTATGTATTTCAGAGGTGATGATTCTCAGCCTACAGCATTCATTGAAGTTAAGATCTATGGTAATGCATCTTCTGATGTATACGGCAGGATGACAAAAGAACTGACAGGAATATATGGGGACATTCTTGGAATTGCTCCGGACCATATGTACATCCGTTACTTCGGATCAGATGATTGGGGATGGAATGGAAACAATTTCTAATAAAGTGTATGTATTCAGCTCATTAAAAGAGGCTGTTTCATTAGCCGGTTACACAGAGGTTTCGATAGAGAGAAAGCATATAATGTTATGAGCGAATATTGCCAAAACTGTAAATAGTTGTAAATCAAATATAAGGGTATAATTAGTTGTAAATACCTGTAAGAAGTTGTAAAATATGTAAAACGTGTAAATACTTGTAATGGAGGAAGCGCAAAATGAAAAATCCATTTACACATACTCCGGGAAGGTCAGGAGATGCAAATATTCCAACTGGGTTAGAAGAGCAGGTATATGAAAACTTCAGATATAATCCGCCTTCTGAGCATGTATTTAAAATCATTGGTGTCAGAGGCTCTGGAAAGACAGTATTATATGGTAACATCCTGCGACATTACAGAGAGCAAGAGAAAAAAGATGGAGGATGGCTTGTATATGACCTTTCTTCTGCAAGGAACCCTATAAACACAATACTTTCTTATTTGGAGCTAGAAACAGAAATAAAGAGGGCACTTATCTCGGAAAAAACAAAATTCAGCGCTTCTGTGCCCATAATCGGGATAAATGCAAGCTACAATGCAGAAATAAATTATGACGCAGAAGTAAGGCTTGAACAGCTCATAGGCATACTTATAAATAATAAAAAGAAAATAATGATAGGCATTGATGATATAGCTAAAACAGAAGCGATGACACAGTTCTGTTCAGTATATGCAAAACTGATCCGAAATGAAACAGAAGATGGCATACCCTGGCCCGTATTTCTTATCTGTTCCGGTGTGTATCAGAATTTTTATGAACTGGGAGAAGTAGACAATCTTACATTCTTTAAGAGGGCATATGAAATAAAAACAGAACCCTTTGCGACACCAGCCATGGCTAGAGTATATGAAGATAAACTCGATATGCAGGAAGAAGATGCTATCCGTTTTGCACAGGATACGAAGGGATTTGCGTATGCATACCAGGTCCTTGGAAGTGCATACTTCATTCATAAGGAAAAAGGGATGGATTATGTCATAAAGCAGGCAAAGTCAGAACTGTTCGCTCAGTGTTATGAAAAGATCTGGAAAGAAATACCGGAAGGCGGACGGGAAATATTAAGGATTGTATGCAATGGCCCAAAGAAAAGAAAGGAAATTGTCTCTCAGATGAAGAACGGTGGAAGTTATCAGGTATACAGCACCGCTCTTAAGAAAATGGGTATACTGAAAGACAGTGACGAATCATACGGAACAGCTGAGATTGCCCTGCCATTCTTTGGAGAATATGTAAAAAAATATTGTTAAAAAGTGGTGTTTACAGTTGTTGAGGGGCTAATGAGACTTTTGCATCAGGCATTACTGCTCTTTCCGGTCTTATTTGCCTATGCAGACTTGATTCATTTAAGGAAATGGTGACTGACATGCAGCTATTTATCGAACAACGCCCATACTTGGTGATAATTTATGCAGTCATAGCACTTAGCTGTTCATATTTTATAAAGTATTATTATAATGGTATATTATTACTGTTATCTGTAGTTTTTAAACTGTATTATTGCTTGTAGAGACTTGGATTTTTCCAGGGCTTTTTTTCTTAGCAGAGTCAAGGCTCATATTATCGGCCTTGGCTCTTTTCGTATATATAAACTTTACAAAACATACAATATTTACAAATAGCGACTTTAAATCATTTCAAAGTAAACTGGAGGAAAACCAGTATGGCAAAAGTATTAAGAAGGCTTCTTAACGAAGCAAAAGCCAAAATGACAGATGAGGATTTCTTTACTTCAAAGGTAATGAAACAGCACTTTGAAAGCATTATCGAAGGAGTATGTAAAACTTTCAAACGTCACATTGCAACATCCAAGATGCTCCTAATAATCTCTTATGGACTTCCCGCAGCTGTGGGATGTGGCGAAGAACTAGGCAAACGTGACTGCCAGGAAGTTGTGAAACGATATAAGAAAAAAATAATACCATTACCATGGATATGCGTCCTATAAAGGTGCATAAATAGTATACAACGGACTCTAGATGTTAAAAAACTACAATTAAAATATGGTCTAGTGCCAGTTTTTTGATACCTATTATTGTAAAGGACAATAAATGTCCAAACTGTTTTGTAATATGAAAATATAAACAGGATATATGCTCAAATTAGTCAAATTAGTGGGGGGAATAAAATCCAAATGTACCAGTTGTGAAAGGATGGTAGACATTATGAAAAGATCGGTATTTTGGATAAAGAATTGTACTTTGGATGATGATCGAGGAAGCAAATCTTTCTGTGATAATTGTCCGTACTATAATCAGTGTAGAATGGATGCAATTAAGATTGTTGATTTATGCTTTTATTGAGTGGCTTCTTCGCGCTAAATGATAAGGAGAAATATGGGAAGAAAAGAGAATATCAGTATCTTTGAAGATACTGAATTAATGTGTAAAACAAATCTGAAATTATCGGCGAATATTGCAAGATCCAGACGCAAACAGGCAATTGTTCTAGAAACTGATAGACCTGATTGTCGTAATGCTACTGTATATGAAAAATATGCAAAAGTCATCGTGTCAAAAAAGAGGACCTTAGAGGCGGCATCTTATTATAAGGACTACAAGACGGCTGTTCTTAACTTTGCATCTGCATCAAATCCAGGTGGCGGAGTAGTTCATGGCTCATCAGCGCAGGAAGAGTGCCTTTGCAGATGTTCTACCTTGTACTTTTGCCTAGATACGCCAGAGATGTGGAATGGCTTTTATACTCCACATCGTAAAGCACAGGATCCAATTCATAATGATGACATTATTTATACTCCTGATGTTACAGTATTTAAGAAGGATACTGATAGGCCTGAAACTATGCCGGAAGCAGACTGGTATAACGTAGATGTCATTACATGTGCCGCTCCGAACCTGAAGACAAATCCTACAAACTTTTTCAATCCGGAAGACGGAGCTGCACCTGTAACAATTTCAGATGTGGATCTATTAGCGCTTCATGAAAATCGGTTACGTAGAATACTGGATGTGGCAAAAGCAAACCAGATTGAAGTCATTATTCTTGGTGCATTTGGTTGCGGAGCTTTTAAAAACAAGCCTGAGGTAGTGGCACTTGCTGCCAAGAATGTACTGAAAGACTATCTTAGTAACTTTAAATTCATTGAGTACGCGATATATAGCAGAGGAAATAATAATTATCAGATTTTTGAAAGAACACTTAAGCCTTTAACGAGGTGAAGAGAATGAGAAAAATGACACTATGTACCTATGCTGATAATGTTGATAGCACTGATCTTTATCAAAGTGTTTTACATGTAGTGGGCACATATGGTCAGATGGTGGCTATGTCATATCTTATAAGTAATATATAAGGACATTTATTTGGCGTGATTGTCTGTATGGAGGGTCTTGGATGATAGGTGCGATTATTGGTGACATGGTAGGAAGTATATATGAATTTAATAATATCAAAGATAAACGTTTTTTTCTCCTTACTAAATGCAGCACTATTACAGATGATAGTTTTATGACAATGGCGATTTCAAGGGCGCTTCTTGATTGTGATGAGGATATTAAAGAAAAACGGGATGGTTATGAGCAGAAGTTATATGATAAGTGCATAGAATACATGGTATATTATGGCAGAAGGTTTCCAGATGCCGGATACGGCAGTCGTTTTGCTAAGTGGCTAAAAGATGAAAGCAGAAAACCATATGGCAGCTATGGAAATGGCTCAGCTATGAGAGTTTCACCAGTGGGATGGTTTTGTGATTCCCTTGAGGATACTCTCCGTATTGCAGTGATAACCGCTTCTCCCTCACATAATCATGAAGAAGGCATCAAGGGAGCTCAGGCCATTGCGGCAGGGATTTATCTTTTACGGACGGGAAGTAGTAAGGATGAGTTTAAAAAGTACATAACTGATACATTTGGCTATAACCTTGACAGGAAACTTGATGATATTCGGCCAGATTATTCATTCCATGTATCATGTGAGAAATCTGTTCCGGAAGCAATTATTGCATTTTTAGAAGGAGAGTCTTTTGAGGATGTTATCAGAAACGCAGTTTCTTTGGGTGGGGACAGTGATACGATTGCTTGCATGGCAGGAGCATTAGCTGAAGCTATATATGAGATTCCAGAAGAAATTAGAGCCTCTGTAAAAGAAAACCTTATTGAACAACGCGAGGTTACACGAAAGGATTTTGATTTTTATAACCTTGTTGTGATCGGTAAGAAAAGCAAAGCATTTGGTGAACAGAGCTTTAATATGCCAAATCCCTGGGAATATCCTCTAGATCATTCTATTGAAGAGTTTTACAAAGGATTTCACGATAGATTAAGAGACCAGGTGGAGATAAATTTTGAAAATGGCAAACGGGTTGGAACAATTGAGCTTATGAAGGAGTTGTATGAGGAAATAAAAGTATTGGAACCAGGAAAAGGATGTGATAAGAGGTTATTGGAAATTGCAGAGTATTTTGGTTATATAAAGCGTTATTCAACCTGTATGAAAATATGCGACAGCATTATAGAAAGTGGAGCAGATGCAGAAACCGGAAAGAAAGCAAATCAGCTAAAAGAAGACTTGCGTACATTTTATTTTATATCCCGTGGAATCATTAGCTGGGATCGTTGAATGTGAAATCGCCGAAAATACAAACAAACCTTCGGTGCTTACATCACAGGGATTCAATCTGAAAAGCATCAAAATCAGATAGTTTCGGACTAATTCAGGGGATTTGACAGTGATTTTGAGAAAGTTCTAAGGACTGTTGCGATGACGAATAACCATATGGATAATAATGTTAATTTAATAAATAACATCCGTGATTATATAATATATAGGACCGACGGTGGTATAATAAGAAGTGGGGATTCCTTGTGGAATTCCCGTTTTTTTATATCTTATGACATTTGCAATAAAGGTCAACATGTGTCCAATGTAGTTGCTACTATTAAAACAAAAACAGGTGTGGAAATGCTAGAAGAACGAGAGGGAAAAAGCAGTAGAGCTTTGTCAATCTATTCAAGGCTCATGAATGGAAGAATTATCTATAAAGCAGAAGAAGCAGCACGCTTTGGAGTGTCAGAAAAGAGCATTCAAAGAGACATCGAACAGATTAGGCTGTTTCTCGATAACCAGGCTGTGACAGATGGTATTCCGAACAATCTGATTTATGACTATTCCATAAAAGGATACCGGATAGAACAGGCGGACAACCTTAAACTAACAAATGATGAAATTATTGCAATATGTAAAATTATCCTGAGCAGTAGAGCTTTTTCAAAAAAAGAAATGGGTAACATCCTGGATCGACTAATAGAGTGCTGCGTTCCAATAAAGAATCAAAAACAAGTAACTGATCTCATGAGGAATGAGCGGTTCCATTATGTTGAGCTGACCAATAAACAAAAGGTTCTGGATAAGATGATGCTCCTTGGAAATGCAATATCTTCCCAATATGTAATTGAGTTTGATTATCAAGGAGTTCAAGGGCATACACCAAAGCATAGGGAAGTAGAGCCATTGGCAATCATGTTCTCCGAATTTTATTTCTATCTTGCAGGCCGAATCAGGAACATCAATAGGGAAGAAGCTTTTGCAGATCCAAACGATGCTTTTCCTACAATATATAGGATTGATAGAATCCGTAAACTCAGCATAACAGACGAGCATTTTAGCACTCCTTACAGAAATAAGTTTGAGGAAGGCGAATATAGGAAACGCATTCAGTTCATGTATGGCGGTAAGCTGAGAAAAGTAAAGTTTGAATATACCGGTTATGCAGTCGAGGCAGTGCTTGATCGGCTACCTACAGCAAAAATCATTAGTGAAGACGAAGGGAAGTATGTCATTGAGGCAGAAGTATTTGGCGATGGAATTGATATGTGGTTGAGAAGCCAGGGAGACAGGATAAAAGTACTCTAACTAACAAGATATAGAATATGAATTGCTATCACTGAATAATCTTCTTAGTATGTGTAGTAGACCTTTTATGGAACAATGCACTTGGCTTAAGAGGTGGTTATGGAATATAAATATCAGAATTCGGTTGATGATTTTAGGGTGAAGTATACTTTAGTAATACCTGATGATGCAGAAGCTAAAAATCCACTTACTGAGAAAGAACAGAAATTTTTAGACGATCTTAATGACGCATATGATGAAATTGAGAATTTGACAAATCAAGCAGATGGATATGATTATGCACTTGCTGTTAGTAGCGGAATAATCGCTGGTCTCATAGATTCTTTTTGGGTTGGGGAATGGGATTTTCGAAAGGCTAAAGGAAAAGCAAGCGAAGAGATAGCCAAAAAGATAGTTGCATACGCAAAAAAACATTCAGGTTATGCTAAGTGGTGTGATGGTGTGGATAAGACAGGAAAGTGGATAAAAAGAAAGCCCGACAGCCATATTTCCGCTGTTGAATTCCTTGAAGAATTATATGTGTTACCAGGAGATACTGGCTGGAATTTTGCAGGGTCCGGGGTGAGTCCAACTTCTCATCGCTTGGATGATTTTTGCCATCACCCTACGCTTGTAGGAATGATTAGTTGCATTATTGTTCAGTTTACTGGAACTGCAAAGTATCATCCTTCATCTGGGGAAATAATCACATTACCAGTTACGGTTAATAAATATGGAAACTTTGTAAGTGATAAAGCCTTTGGGAAGGTTTTTGCAGGAATTATAAATTGGTTTTTTAATGTTGCGAAGACCCTAAAGAATCGAAAAGGACATTTGATAAGCGATATGGCGGGGAGCATATCTTCCGTAAAGGTGGGAAATGATGGTGCTGGCATTCCTGGTACGGTTATGTCAACACTAAAGGAATTATCTGCACTGCCTTGCTTTCAAGACACTGCATTTGCAGAAAACTTGAGAAAAGCTTTTCAGAACGGAATTGGTTCGGGGAAGAGCCAATTGGATTTAGGGGTGTTCAATAATCTATTTGATGGAGCGAGCAGTAAATTTGACATGAGGACTGAGTTGGCCATAAAGAAGGAACTTAAACGTCAGGCGATTCCAGTAGTAATTAATGAAATTGTTGTTAGGGCTTTCTTTTTTATACGCAGATTCATAGAGCAAATGCGTGTTAAGCGGTCTCTTATGGAAATAGAGTGGAAACGCCTTTTACCAGTTAACAATCGCACAATTGTTAGAATGATGACGGTGGCTTCCGGAACATTTTGCGCAGTTGATATAGGGGATGCTGCTATTAGAGCAGGAATTGAGTCATGTGGGAATGTTGCTGCTTTTGGAGGGAAGTTTATTTTAAGGGTAAATTTTGTCGGTATTGGCCGGTTCACTATTGCTGTGGGAGCTGATTTATATATGGCAGCAAGAAAAGGTAGAATGGAATTAGCGATTGCCAGTGGAGAAGTTGCTAATACAGCTTTATTGGAAAAGAAAATCATACAAGAAGTCGCCGAAATTAATGACAACACAGATACAAAAATTGAGAAAATGAAGGCTGCTACTGCAGATGTTAGCAATCTAAAATTCTGAAAGGTGGAAACGTTATGGTTGAGTACAATGCCGAATTGATGTCTGATAAGGATTTAATAGAAGCTGCAAATATAGTTTTTTCAGCTCAAGAGAAGGATTTTGAGAAGATTAAAACGGAAAAATGGTACCATACATTCTTTCATGCAATTACTTTAAATCAGGATGGGACGAAGTATGCAGTTCGAGGCATTAAGTCGTTGGCAAAATTGCAGCAACTTTTCATGAATGTTTATGTTAAGAACTATAGAAAATCTCATGAGCAGCTTGATGATGTTATAGCTGCTGTAACCAAAAACAGTGAGGCTATAAAAAAACTGTATGGAAAATGTGTCTTGTGTCTTGAGGAACAAAGCTCCTTAGAGCAACTTGATGATTTTGATGCGAAAATATTAGCTTTGTTTTTGGGCGAATATAGGGATGAAAATGGATTGGTTCCCCAATCAGTTCAGGGGTACAATAAAGGAGTTTTGCTTGCATTAAATCAAAAAGTTCCATCTGGAGCGCTGGATAACCATCAGCTTAGTAAGTTAAATGCACCGAAGGTAGTATATAGATGTTTTATGGAACAATGCGCTGTAGATGGAACTATAGATACACAAGAATGGTGTGACAAGATATATGAAGATATTAGAGATTTTGAATTGAGTGACAATTCGAAACGTGAGATTAAAGAATCTGTAAAGCGTGAGGTTGAAACTGCGGGAGTAGATTATCTTCTTGAAAAATACAATAAAGATGATGGAATAACTGATTCAGATTTTATTATTCAAATTGAAGGCAATAATCAAGACTACCAGCCTAAAATACAAAATTCTCAAGTTGGTAAACCATGTGATGAACACTCATTGTATATGGCAGCAGTTGAATTTGATCGTTTTTTCATAGATGCTTCCTATACAGTGATGCAGGCATGGAACTATGGCTTCTTAGCCAACCTTGTAACAATTCAAATATTAAATAAAGAAATTACAGATGATACTGATTTCATGACTATATCAAACAAACTTTTACATGGAAGTGTGCTACATTCTAAATCTAGAGAGAACGGATTTGTCATTGGTATTAAAATCGAAGAAATGTATGACAATGGTGAAGAACACAGTGAGTATTTTCTTATTTTAACAAATGATGCATATTTTGTATTTATCGATGGATTAATTGCAGTTGTTCCTATTGACAAAGTAAAATTCGCTACCGAGAATGAATTTGGATTAGAAATATGTGCATACAATGTCGAATGGTTTAATGAAGCTGGAAATAAGGTAAACGGTGACGATAATGTCAAAATAAAGCGGATTGATAAAAATAAACACTGTATTCGAGCGTTTAGAAAAGGCTTGGAGAACTTTATTAATGAGTTAGGGGGCTATAATACATCAACAGAATATGAAATTGAGAGAATAATCGGAGAATATATTGATGAGATACGTCGTGGGTCTGATTCAGCTTATATGGTTAAGGACTTTGGAACCGATTATGAGATTAAACATAAGAAACTGAAAAATGCTTTGGCAAAATATGCTGTTAAAGTGCGCGAAAAAGATGTAATTGGCTTTATTGATACTTCTATTCGTCAAAATGGGAGTGCAGGATATGTGTTCACAACTGAGGGGATGTCATTTAATTATGCATTTGAAAAAGTATTTGTTTATTATGGGGAAATAGAACAAATGACTTATGACCCTAAGACGAAAAATCTAACAATGCGTGGTTTCTTCTCTGAAAGAAAGAATAATGATACAAAAATACTGATTCCATTAGAGGAATCTAGAAATGTGGCTTGGATAAAAATGATCCAAGAAATTCAATGTGTTATTTAACTGCGAAGTTTCAGTTATTTAATTGTAAACTCGTAGGTACTATGTTATTTAAGTTGTCGTATATGAAATTCTGAATGGATAAGAGAGATAGCGGGTGGCATCTGTACGATACACTTTGAAAAGGCGGCGGTAAAAACCACCGCCCTCTAGAGTAGTTGTTTGAGCATGAGACTTTCAGGATGTTTACAATATCAACTAAATTTTGAAAGCATTGTTGATAATCTAGCTCCAATTGACTTTACTTCTTGATCACTAAAGTACTTTTGGAGAGTGCTATCGTTTGTTAACAATCTAAACTTGTTAAATGCTTGTTGAACATCCGATTTTTTAAGAGTTCCTTGCTCGGATTCTTTATCTAAGTGCTTAAACAAGTCGATAAATGAAGCAACATCTTTTTCCATATGGTAAATGCCTCCTTTCCTGATGAAAAATTTGCAGTGGAGAAAAAGGGATAGCTTTAGATATCTATTAGCTTTTTTAGGCAAAAATGCTTTCAAAGTGCCTACTTCATAGATTTAGAATATAATCTCTTTGTCTGATGATAATTGTTAGAGCGTAATGGTTTTTTAGCATGAAGAATTATGTTTTTATATATCATATGTTATTTTACCGCGATATATGTAACAATGCAACAGTAATTGAAGGATGAAATGATAAGATATGTGTTCACTAAACTATCTGGTTTCATTGAAAGAATACTATGGAATAGTTTTATGCGGCATGTGACAGCCTTTTTATTCATGATAATAAGCTTAGTACTTTCTGAATAGATTATAAAGGGACATATTATTATGGATAACAAACAAATTTGGTTTTTAGTATAATGACTCATTGGTACCAAAAACCACAAAAAGAGGTAAGCATAGGCTCGGATTCTTATCTTGCCCTTTTATAATAGAGAAAAAGAAGGCTACTATGGCAGATGTTAGTAAACTAAAATTCTGAAAGGTGGTAAAAATGATTGAGTACAATGCTGAACTGATGTCAGATAAGGATTTAATAGAAGCTGCAAATGAAGTTTTTTCCGCTCAAGAGAAAGATTTTGAGAAAATAAAGACAGAAAAATGGTATAAGACGTTCTTTCATGCTATTACCTTAAATCAAGACGGAAAGAAGTATTTAGTTAGGGGCATTAAATCATTGGCTAAGTTACAACAGCTTTTTATGTCTGTTTATGTTAAGAACTATCGGAAATCTCACGAGCAACTAGATGCTGTTATAGATGCGGTTACGAAGAATAGTAATGCTATAAAAAATCTATATAGGATGTGCGTCTTAGATTTAGAGGAACAAAGTGCTCTAGAACAAATAGATGACTATGATGGTGAGATTCTTGCCTTGTTTTTAGGTGAATACAGAAATGAAAATGGAAATGTTCCAAGTAAGGTCCGGGATTATAACAGGGGTGTTCTGATCGCGTTAAACCAGAAAATTCCATCCGGATCATTAGAGAATCATCAGATTAGTAAATTGAAGGCTCCTAAAGTAGTTTATAGATGCTTTATGGAACAATGCGCTGTAGATGGAACAATAGACACACAGGAGTGGTCTGACAAAATATATCAGGACATTGATGATTTTGAACTTAGTAATAATACTAAATTGGAGATAAAAGAATCCGTAAAGCGTGAAGTCGAAATTGCAGGAGTTGATTATCTTCTTGTCAAATATACAAAAAACAACAGTGGTGTATTGGATACGGATTTTGTCATTGAATTGGAAGAAAAAGAGTCTATCATAAATCATTCAGTAGATGATTATGATATTAAAGATGCTGAGCAAAAACTTCTTGATTGTAAAATAATCGAAGCGCTTGTGATGTTTAACAAACTTGCAGAATCCGGAAATCCAAGAGCAATGTATCATCTTGAAGAACTATATACTCATGGATCCGCTGTGAATTTAAAGGATCGAGAAAAAGCTATACATTGGCGAAAAAAGGGAACTGCACTAGGTGATCCTTTATGCAAATTGAACACAGCATACACTTATAAAAAGAATTCTGATAAACGTATTAGTATTATTACAGAGGTAATCAATGAGGTTCATTTCATGGCAAATGAAGGTGACTTATTTGCACAAAATGAATTGTCGGAGTTATATAAAAACGGTGAGGTGGTTGAAAAAAATGAACATATACGGCTTGAGTGGTTAAAAAAATCCGCAAATGGAGGGTGTTTTCGGGCTATTGAAAAGTTGGGGGGATATTATATCAATAAAAATGATATTGATACCGCCATTATTTGGT
Organism: Butyrivibrio sp. YAB3001; assembly: GCF_900112195.1. GTDB lineage: Bacteria > Bacillota > Clostridia > Lachnospirales > Lachnospiraceae > Butyrivibrio. The sequence goes on along the minus strand of NZ_FOKR01000007.1, from coordinate 57,526 downwards.
ATAAAAAAGGCGCAGAGAGAGAGGATGCGGCATCATATCATAGATTAGGGGATATCTATAAAGACACCAAGTCTTTGTATAAAATGGCATTTGACTGTTATGTTAGAGCAAGTGAACTAGGGGATATTTATGCGCCAATTGAAGTGGGGGCTTTTTATGATGGCGAATGGGGAAATGGCATAGTACCAATGAATTATGATGAGGCATTTAAATGGTATAATATCGGAGCTGAAAGAGGAGATAGCGAAGCATTAGTGCTTTTGGGAACCATGTATATGGAAGGTCATGGAACTCAGATAAACTATGAATCTGCAATGGCTTGCTTTGAAAAGGCCTATGAAGAAGGAGAGAGCGAAGCTGCATTATGGATGGGGGATATTTATAATGAGAATAAGAATTTTGAAGAAGCTATTAAGTGGTACGAAAAGGCCTATGAGGAAGGAGAGAGTGAAGCTGCAATTCTCGTGGGGCATATCTATTATGAGAATAAGAATTTTGAAGAAGCTATTAAGTGGTTCGAAATAGCGTATGAGGCAGGTGCAGGTGAGGCTGATGTACCTTATATATTAGGCGTATTATATGAAGAAAGGAATAATTTAGAGGAAGCAATTAAGTGGTATAAAAAAGGCGCAGAGAGAGATGATGCGGCATCATATCATAAATTAGGGGATATCTATAAAGACACCAAGTCTTTGTATAAAATGGCATTTGACTGTTATGTTAGAGCAAGCGAACTAGGGGATATTTATGCGCCAATTGAAGTGGGGGCTTTTTATGATGGCGAATGGGGAAATGGCATAGTACCAGTGAATTATGATGAGGCATTTAAATGGTATAATATCGGAGCTGAAAGAGGAGATAGTGAAGCATTAGTGCTTTTGGGAATCATGTATATGGAAGGTCATGGAACTCAGATAAACTATGAATCTGCAATGGCTTGCTTTGAAAAGGCCTATGAGGAAGGAAATAGTGGAGCTGCATTATGGATGGGGGATATTTATAATAAGAATAATAATTTTGAAGAAGCTATTAAGTGGTTTGAAATAGCGTATGAGGCAGGTGATGCTTTTGCGCCAAATATTTTAGGCGGAATATATGAAGAAAGGAATAATATAGAGGAAGCAATTAAGTGGTATAAAAACGGAGACGAACGCAACAATAAGCGTTCGCAGCTTCAACTAGGTGAGTTATTTGAAATGGGTAAAGGCGTAAACAAGGATCTTTCCTTGGCATTTGATTATTATTTAAAGGCAGCAATGCAGGGAAATAAATACGCTGAGTATAATGTTGGTAGATTTTACTATTGTGGTCTTACTGGAGAAAAAAACATAAACAAGGCAAAAGAATGGCTTGCTGCATCTGCATCACAGGGAGTGGAAGAAGCTAAACAACTATTAGAAAAAATCAAATAAAATGAAGAAATTTTCATCATCATAATGAAGGTATAAGATATTTGTTCCTATGACCCAGTGACCCTTAAAAGATTACACTATAAATTTTGGATTATTATCGATATCAGTGTCTAATATGCATTGGTTTAAATCTACCTGACGAATATGCACATTCCGAATATACGCTTATCTTAAAGGGGGCGAATGAAAAAGCAAAAACTAATGCAGCACAGGGGCTGCCAGAACTTATTAAAACAGCTACCAAAGAGAACTCCAAAGCAAAGCAAAACAAAAAAGAAACGAGCAACCTTTTCCAGCCCGAAGACCTTACTCAGTAAAAAAAACATTTCTTGATTCTTTTCATAAAGAGATTTATTTTGGCTGTCAACAATTATTTTTGAGAATTTCGTTATAATGTCAAAGAACTGAAGTGAAAAATTACTATATGGATATTGAATCTTTGAAATAAAAGTGGTTGACAAGTTGCTCTTGAGACCGTAAAATTTTTATCAAGTTAATAATTTAAACCGATGAAGCGGAGATAAAGGCTTT